>CAVPSB010000012.1:0-475194 GCA_963708025.1 uncultured Candidatus Rokubacteria bacterium
GGGGCGACTTCGGCCAGTCGTTCCAATACCGCTCGCCGGCCCTCACGGTGGTCGTGGAGCGGCTGCCGGCGACGATCCAGCTCACCCTGGGCATGGCCCTGACCGTCGCCGTCGGCGTGTCCATCGGGAGTCGTGGCCGCCGTCCGGAAGGGGACGGGCTACGACTACGCCGGCACCGTCCTCGCCGTCCTCGGGCAGTCCCTCCCGAACTTCTGGGTCGGGATCATGCTCATCCTGCTCTTCGGGGTGACGCTCCGGTGGCTCCCGACCTCGGGGTTCCAGGGGTGGTCCTACCTGATCCTGCCCAGCGTCACCCTGGCGGCGTACCCCACCGCGCTGGTCGCCCGCCTTCACCCGCTCCAGCATGCTCGAGATCCTGAGCCGGGACTACATCCGGACCGGACGGGCCAAGGGGCTGGCCGAGCGGATGGTGGTGCTGCGCCACGCCCTCAAGAACGCGACGATCCCGGTCCTGACGGTGATCGGGCTCCAGATCGGGACCCTGCTGGGGGGCGCCGTCATCACCGAGTCGGTGCACGCCTGGCCCGGCATGGGCAAGCTGGTCGTGGACGCGATCTTCTTCCGGGACTTCCCGGTGGTGCAGACGATCCTGATCTTCTCGGCGACGATCTTCGTCGTGATCAACCTCGTCGTGGACGTGCTGTACACCGTGCTGGATCCCCGGATCCGGTACCAATGAGGCGGCTCGGCCGGAGCCCGATGACGGTGGTCGGCGGGCTCATCCTGCTGGTTGTCGTCCTGGCCAGCGCCGGGGCGCCGCTCCTGACGCCCGCCGATCCGGTGAAGCCGAGCTTCGGCAAGCGGCTGTCCCGGCCCTGGGCGCTCGGGGGGCCCCCCGCCTACCCGCTCGGCGCCGACAACCTGGGCCGGGACATCTGGGCGCGCGTCCTCTACGGCGGCCGGATCTCCCTCGTCCTCGCCACCTGCGCGGTGATCCTGGCGACCGGTGCCGGCGTGGCGGTCGGGCTCCTGGCCGGCGCGGTCGGGGGCCGACTGGACGACCTGGTCATGCGGGTCTGCGACATCCAGCTCGCGTTCCCGGTCATCATGCTGGCCATCGCCATCGTGGCCGTCGTCGGCACCAGCCCGGCGACGCTGGTCGGCGTCCTGGCGCTGAGCGGCTGGGTCCTCCACGCCCGCACCGTACGGGCCAACGTGCTGACCATCCGCCAGCTCGAGTACGTCGATGCCGCCCGCACCCTGGGGGCCAGCGATCTGCGCGTCATCGCTCGCCACATCCTGCCCAACACGCTGGCGCCGATCCTGGTCATCGGCTCCAGCCAGTTCGCCACCATGGTCCTGCTGGAATCGGGCCTGAGCTTCCTCGGCATGGGCGTCCAGCCGCCCGAGCCGTCGTGCGGGGGGGATGCTCGCCGAGGGGCGGGACTACCTGTCCAACGCCTGGTGGCTGGCCACGGTGCCCGGAGCGGCCATCTCGCTGGTGGTGCTGGGCGCCAACCTGCTGGGCGACGGCCTGCGGGACCTGCTCGACCCCAGCCTCCGGCAGTGAGCGCCTTGGGCCTGGCCGAGGGCGCCGGCGCGCGCTCGCTCTCCTGGGCTCTCGGCCGCGGCGTGTCCCTCCAGGCGGCTTGGCGCCACCCAGCCGGCGAGGTATGCTAGCATACGTATGAGCCGAGGCCCGAGGAGGTTCGGATAGACGAACGACGATCTTCGCGGACGAAGAGGTACTGAGAAAGCTGCGCGAGATTGCCAAGCGGGAGAATATCACCCTGTCCAATGCCATCAGGACCGCGCTTCAACGTTATGTCTCGCGCCGCCGCCCCAAGCGCTCCCGTCTCTCGCTCATCGGAATCGGGCGGAGTGGACGCCGCGACGTCGCCGAGCACGCTGAAGAGTTGCTGGGTAAGGGATTCGCCCGCTGATGCCGCCGGTCCTCGTTGACACCGGTCCGCTCTACGCCATGGCCGATCGGGATGACGACTGGCATTCTCGGGTCCTCAGATTTCTCAAACACTCACCTGACGAGTTGATCGTCCCCGTTGCCGTACTGCCAGAAGCCGCCTATCTGCTGGCCACCCACCTTGGACCCGAGGCCGAGCAGGAGCTGATCCGGTCGGTAGTGAACGGAGAGATGGCGCTCGAGGAGCTCACACTCCAAGACTTGCGGCGCACACTGGAGCTCCTCGACCGCTATGCGGCCGCGCGAATCGGGTTCGTCGACGCCGCCGTCGTCGCGACCGCCGAGCGCCTGAAGATCTCGCGCATTCTGACGACTGACCGACGCGATTTTTCACTCATCCGGCCCCGTCATTGCAAAGCCTTCGAGTTGCTCCCCTGAACCGAATTCTGGGCCCGCCGCGTCCTGCACCGATGTAGATCGACTTCACCGGCGGCCTGATGAAACGCGCGGGGAGGATGGCCTGAGCGCTACCGGACCGAACCTGCTCTTCCTGGTGTCGGACCAGCACACGCAGCGGGTGACCGGCTGCTACGGCGACGGCGTGGTGCGGACGCCCAACCTGGACCGGCTGGCCGCTCGCGGCGTCGTGTTCGACGAGGCGTATTGCCCCTCGCCCATCTGCGTGCCCTCGCGCATGTCCCTCCTCACCGGCTGTCATCCGGCCACCCAGGAGTGCTGGACCAACGGCGACGTGCTGGCCTCCGACCGGCCCACCATGGCCCACGCCCTCGGCGCCGCAGGCTACCGGCCGGTCCTGGTGGGCCGGCTCCACGCGCTGGGGCCCGATCAGCTTCACGGGTACGCGGAGCGCGAGGTCGGGGACCACAGTCCCAACTGGGTCGGCGTCCCCCGGCACGACATGGGGGCGCTGGACAAGACCAACGACCCGTTCCGCGACAGCCTGCGCAAGTCCGGCGCGGGCCAGAGCGCCTACGAGTTGCACGACGTGGACGTGGTCGAGGCCGCCTGCGCCCGCCTGGAGGCGATCGCGCAACGGCGCCGGGACGGTGACGCGACGCCCTTCAGCCTCACCGTCGGGCTCATGCTGCCGCACCAGCCGTACGTGGCCCGCGCGGAGGACTACGAGCCGTACGTCGGCAAGGTCGGGCTGCCGGACACCGCGCCCCCCGACCCCGCCCGCGAGCACCCCTATCTCCGGTGGTGGCGGGACAGCACCGACACGCGCCACGTGACCGAGGCGGAGATTCTAAGATCCCGCACGGCCTACTACGGGCTGGTGACCCGGCTCGACGCGATGGTCGGCCGGCTCCTCGACCGGCTCGAGGCCCTCGGCCTCGCCGACGACACCCTGGTCGTCTACACGACCGACCACGGTGACCAGCTCGGCGAGCGCGGGCTCTGGTGGAAGCAGACATGGCCACGAACCCCGGCGCGTGGTCGCTGGCGGTGCCGGCGCCGATCTTGATGTCGATGGGATGGGCCGCCGGCGCCGGCCTCGCGGCAAGGATCAGCAGGGCGGCGGCCAGCACCCGAAGGATTCGGATCGTCATCGTGGACCTCCCCGCGGGCAGCCGGCTCGGGCCGGTACCCATCGCGTCCTTCATCTGGGCCGTGGCGCGCTGGGCCTGCGCCGTTAAAACGGCGTTCGGCCCTGGGCGGACGTCCCGGCCTATGGTCGTCCTCGACCGCCGGGCTGCTCGGACTGCGACCCGATGCTCCGGTCACCACGGCGCGGGGTGTCTCGTGACCGGCCGCGACACCGCGCGAGTGGCCAGCCGGCTGCATACCGACACGGCCGGGAAACAGGCGTCAACGGCGTGGGCCCCGGGGACGGCGACAGCGCCAGCTCGGGCGGCCTCGCGTGCCATCGGCGTGGGCGCGACCGCGGGGCGGCTTGCCATCGGCTGCCAGGCCGACGTGCTGGTCGTGTGCGGGGACCCGACCCGGGACCTCGGCGCGCTCTGGAACGTCCTCGACGTCTGGCAGGCTGGCCATCGGGTGGAACGGGGCGTAGCGTAGCCCCCGGGAGCGGCAGGTGCTGCATCCTCCCGGCGCGCGAGCGCCGTCCGCCGGGGAGTCCCCTGGGAGGGTGCTGAGCCCGCCCCCGCCTTGCTCCTCCGGCGCGTCTTCGATTATTCTGACCGCACGGCTGTCACGCTCGCACGGTCGGCTGTCCACCACCACGACACCAAAGGAGTCGGACCCATGCGCACGCGTCTCGTCGCGCTCGTCGTCGCCGCCCTCGTCCTGGTCGCCGCGCTGCCGGGCCAGGCCGATCTCCCCTCGCTGAATGTGCTCATTCCCGCCAACCCCGGGGGCGGGTGGGACCAGACTGGCCGGGCGATGGAGCAGGCGCTGCGGGCCGAGAAGCTCGTCACCGGCGCGATCCGCCTGAACAACCGGGGGGGCGCGGGCGGCACCATCGGCCTGGCCGAGTTCGCCAAGTCCAAGGGGCAGGGCGGCTCGCTCATGATCATGGGCCTGGTCATGGTCGGCGCCATCATCACCAACAAGTCGCCGGTCACGCTGGAGGCGACGACGCCGATCGCCCGGCTCACCTCCGAGTACGAGGTGATCGCGGTGCCGGCCGCATCGAAGTTCAAGACGCTGAAGGAACTCACCGACGCGCTCAAGGCCGAGCCCGGCGCGGTGGCGATCGCCGGGGGGTCCCGGGGCGGCAGCGATCACATCCTCGCGGCGCTCATCGCCGAGGCCGTCGGCGTGCCGGGAGCCAAGGTGAACTACGTGGCCTTCGCGGGCGGGGGCGAGGCGGTGGCGGCGCTCCTCGGCGCCCAGGTGGCGGCGGGGGTCAGCGGCTACGGCGAGTTTCAGCCGCACATCGACTCGGGCAAGCTGCGGGCCCTCGCCGTCAGCTCGCCGGCGCGCCTGGCCGGCATCACCGTGCCGACCCTGAAGGAGCAGGGCATCAACGTGGAGTTCGGCAACTGGCGCGGCGTGGTGGCCCCGGAGGCGATCGGCGCCGCCGACCGCAAGGCGCTCCTCGACACGATCGACAAGCTGGTGAAGTCGGCGGCCTGGAAGGAGCAGCTCAAGACGAAGAACTGGGACGACGCCTATCTCGCCGGCGACCCCTTCGCCGCCTTCCTCAAGGCCGAGAACGACCGCGTCAACAAGGTGCTGCAGAGCGTCGGCCTCGCGAAGTAGGAGCCGTGAAGCGGTCGCCTTGCCCGGGTAGCCACGAAGTCGCAGGCGGCCGGCTCCCCTCTCCCCGGCCATAGGCCGGGGGCCGTCCAACGGCGGCGGGGAGGGGGAGGTTCCAGCTGAGAGCGTGTGAAGCAATGGGTCCTCCGACTCCCCCCTCCCCCGGCCACAGGCCGAAGGCCGTCCAACGGTGGGGGAGGGGGGTTGGGGGGGTAGGAGGGAGGTCCCGAACTGAGCACGGCGAAAGCCGGTCCGCTGGCGATCGCCGCCGGCGTGATCGGCCTCGGCCTGTTCTTCCTCCTGGGCGCGCTCCGGCTCTCCGGCGAGGCGGCCTACGCCGGGGTCGGCCCCCGGGCCTTTCCGGTCACCATCGGCGGCGCCCTCGTCGTCCTCGGAGTGGCGCTCGCCGTGGCGCTGCTTCGCGGCCTGGAGATCGAGCCCGAGAGCGGCGAGGACGTGGACGCCAGCCGCGAGGCCGACCTGCGGCCCGCTGGGCTGGATCGTGGCCGGCATCGCGCTCTCGGTCTTCATCCTGGAGCGGGCCGGGTTCCCCGTCACCGCCGCCATCGTCTTCACGCTGACCGCCCGCGCATTCGGCTCCCGCCGGCTGCTGCGCGACGCCGCGATCGGCCTCGTCCTGGCCACCCTGACCTACCTGATCTTCGCGCGCGGCCTCGGCGTGTCGCTGCCCGGCGGTCCGTTCCTGGGCTAGTCCGTGGACACCCTGGTCGCGCTCGGCCACGGCTTCACGGTCGCCCTGGCGCCGATCAACCTCCTCTTCGCCCTCGTCGGCGCGGCCCTGGGGACGGCGGTCGGCGTGCTGCCCGGCATCGGCCCGGCCCTGACGGTGGCCCTCCTGCTGCCGGCGACCTATCAGCTGGCGCCGACCGGCAGCTTCATCATGTTCGCCGGCATCTACTACGGCGCGATGTACGGCGGCTCGACCACCTCGCATCCTGATCAACACGCCGGGCGAGTCGGCCTCGATCGTCACCGCGCTCGAGGGCTACCGCATGGCCCAGCGCGGGCGAGGCGCGGCGGCGCTGGCGACGGCGGCCATCGGCTCCTTCGTGGCCGGCACGCTGGCCACGCTCGGGCTGACCTTTCTGGCGCCGGCGCTGGTCGGGGTCGCGCTCAGCTTCGGCCCCGCCGAGTACTTCGCCCTGATGGTGCTGGCCTTCACCACCGTCTCCGCCGTGCTCGGCGCGTCGCGGCTGCGCGGCGCCATCAGCCTCTTCTTCGGCCTCGGCCTCGGGCTGATCGGCATCGACACCCAGACCGGCCAGGCGCGCTTCACCCTGGGGGTTCCGGCAGCTCCTCGACGGGATCGACGTGGTCCTCGTCGTGGTCGGCCTGTTCGCGGTGGGCGAGACGCTCTACGTGGCGAGCCGCTTCCGCGGCGCGTCCGGCGTCATCGCGATCCACGGCTCGCCCTGGATGACGCGGCGAGGAGTGGCGGCGCTCGTGGAAGCCGTGGCTGCGCGGCACCCTGCTCGGCTTCCCGATCGGGGCGCTGCCGGCCGGCGGCGCCGAGATCCCGACCTTCCTCTCCTACCTGGTCGAGAAGCGGCTCTGCAGCGAAGCCGGAGGAGTTCGGCAAGGGCGCCATCGAGGGGGTGGCCGGTCCGGAGGCGGCGAACAACGCGGCCGCCGCCGGCGTGCTGGCCCCGCTCCTGACCCTCGGGCTGCCCGACCTCGGCCACCGCGGCCATCCTGCTGGCCGCCTTCCAGGGGTACGGGCTCCAGCCGGGGCCGCTCCTCTTCCAGAACAACCCCGACCTCGTCTGGGGGCTGATCGCGAGCCTGTACATCGGCAACGTGATGCTGCTGGTCCTGAACCTGCCGCTGGCGCCGCATCTGGGTGCGCCTCCTCATGATCCCCCGGCCGCTCCTCTACGGCGGCATCGTGGTCTTCGCGCTCCTCGGCGCCTACGCCGCCAACAACTCGACGGCCGACGTCGCGATCCTCCTCGTCATCGGGGTCGTCGGCTACCTCATGCGCGTGTACGACTTCCCGGTGGCGCCGGTGCTGGTCGGGATGATCCTCGGCCCGCTCTCCGAGCAGCAGCTCCGGCGCGCGCTGGCCATCAGCCAGGGCAACCCGGCGGTGTTCCTGACCCGGCCGATCGCCGCCACGCTCCTCGCCATCGCGGCCCTGCTGCTGGTGGGGCCGCTCCTCTACCAGCTCGCCACCCGGAGGCGCTGATGCGCATCGCGCTCCTGGGCGCCGGCCGGATCGGCGCCCTCCACGCCCGGCTCCTGAAGGCCGACCCCCGCGTCTCGGAGCTGCTCGTCGCCGACGTCGACCCGCCCCGGGCGGCGGCCGTCGCCTCTGCCGTCGGCGCCCGCGCCGTGGAGACGATCGACGCGGCGCTGGACCGGGCCGAGGCGGTGGTCATCACGGCCGCCACCGACGCCCACGCCGCCCTCATCCGGGCCGGCGCCGACCGCCGGCTGCCGGTCTTCTGCGAGAAGCCGATCGCCCTGGAGCTGGACGAGACCCGCCGGGTGGTGCAGCACGTCGAGGCCGCCGGCATCCCGCTCCAGATCGGCTTCCAGCGCCGCTTCGACCCCGCGTACCGCGAGGCCCGGCGGCTCATCGCGACCGGCGCCCTCGGCACCGTCTACACGATCCGCCTGGCCGGCCACGACCCGGCCCCGCCCCACGAGGCCTACATCCCGGTCTCGGGCGGGCTCTTCCGCGACTTCTCCATCCACGACTTCGACGTGATCCGCTGGCTCACCGGCACCGAGGTCGAGGAGGTCTACGCCGACGGGGGCGTCCGTCGGCTTCCCGGTCTTCGCGAAGTACGGGGACGTGGACACCGCGGTGGCGACGCTCCGGCTCGGCGACGGGACGCTGGCCGTCCTGACGGTCGCCCGCCACGATCCGCTCGGCTACGACATCCGGACCGAGATCTTCGGCTCCAAGGACAGCGTGAGCGTCGGGCTCGGGCCGCGGACGCCGATGCGCTCCCTGGAGCCCGGCGTCCCGCCGCCGGCGGGGCCGGCCTGGCAGAACTTCCTCGTCCGGTTCGAGGACGCCTACCGCGCCGAACTGGGCGAGTTCCTCCGCGTGGCCCGCGGCGAGGCGCCGAGCCCGTGCACGGGGAAGGACGGCCTGGCCGCCCTGGAGATCGCGGTCGCCGCGACCCGGGCGCTGCGGGAACACCGGCCGGTCCGCGTCGCCGAGGTGCGCTGATCGCGGGACCGACCGGCCGGCTGGAAACGGTCCTACCGCAATAGACGCTTGACTCCTCGCCGCACCGGCGACAGAGTCGAGTCGGACGGGCTCGTTCGGCGCGTGAGCTGGTCGCACCGCTCGCCGCAGCGCGATCGGCCCCGCCCATGTATCAGCGAGGACCCGAGTGATGTCGTCACCCCAGCCGTTCCCCACCCGGCAGTACGCCTACACGCGGCGAGCCGGCGCCGACGAGGCGCTCGACGTCCCGCTCCCCGTCCTCGAGGCGGGAGCGACCTATCGCTTCATCATGGGTCGTGACCCCGTTCCCCGGAAGCTCTCGGCCGAGGAAGTCGGCACCACGCTGCACGACCCGTTCGCTCGGCTCGTGCTCGGTCGCGACCGGTCGCCGCGGACCGCCACCGCGCTCCTGGGAGTGCTCGCCGAGGCCGATGGCGAGACCGGCGGCCTGCCGCGACAGCGCGTCTTCCTGGTGGCGGACGGCGGACAGATCCCCTGGCGTGCCGACACTGCCGGGGTGGAGCGCGCGTTCCGGTTCCTCGTGGCGCGAGGACGGCCCGACCGGGAACCCGCGCTGCTGGTCAGCACGACCGCGCCCTTCGACTCCGAGTCGGCCTTCCTGCAGGTCATCGGCTGGGATCCGGTGAGCGAGGCCTACCAGTTCTACGACCGGCGGCAGGGCGCCTGGATCTGGGCGGGCAGCTCCTGGGACGCGCTCGCCGCCGACAGCCGTGGCCAGGGACCGTTCGACAGCCACGTCAACGGCGCCCTCAACATGAAGGAGCTGAAGGCGCCGTGGCTCCACTGGCACAGCCAGGCGGCCGGCATCCGCGAGGAGGCGCTGGCCGGAAGCGACCCGCTGCGGACGGACCCACTCTGGCAGGCCCGCGAGGGGGCCGAGCGCCTCGAGACCGAGGTCGTCCGCCCGGGCATCCAGCGGTGGAACGAGGCACGCTTCCGCGCCTGCCGGCGAGACGGCCGTCTCACCAGGCTGCCCGAGTTCCTGCGCCAGGTGCTCGGCACGTCGACGGTCAACCTGGTGTCCTCCCCGGTGGAGAGCCGCAAGATCACCCCGGGCCAGCGGGTGCCGCTGCCGCTGACCTTCTTCGTGAACAGCGACGCCCTGGTGGACGATCTGGGTCTGGACCCGGGCCTGGCGGCGCCCCTCGCGGTGGATGGCGCGGCCTACCTGCACTGCCTGCGGACGTACGAGGTGGCCATCGCCGACCGGGCGCACCGGTTCTCCGGCGACACCCATTTCGCCTTCGTCGTCCCCGAGCCGGCCTTCGAGGACCTTCTGGTCCTGCGGGCGCTGCGGACCCTCGGCGTCCTGCCCGACAAGCTGGCCGCCAGCCTGCTCATGGTCGACTTCAGCAACCCGGTCTTCTCCCGGCGCCGGGCGGAGCTCCTCCGCCACGTGCCCGACTCCGCGACGGAGGGCCCCGCGAGCGACTTCCCGGACCGGTTCGTGACCGCCGTCGAGACGGCGGCGGCCGGCCTTCCGCCGGGAAGCCCGCAGCACGAGCTCCTGGCCAACTGGCGACTGCCGGAGACGGCCTGGCGACCGGAGTTCGAGCGCCGCCTCGCCGCGTTCTTCGCGGCTCTCGCCCCCCGGCTCGCCAGTGCCGAGAGCTTCGCGCCTCTCTTCGAGCTGGCGGAGTCCCGGCGGCGCGAGTTTCGCCGGCAGCGCCTGGCCGAGTTCCGGCTGACGACCCCGACGACGAACATTCCCGAGGAGGCGCCCCTTCTCGAGCTCCTCCCGGACTCGGGCATCCGCCCCAAGAGCTGAAACGGAGGCGACATGGCGCTGGAGAGATTCGACCCCCCCGGGTTCGTGGATGACCTGCAGGAGACGCAGAAGAAGGCCTGGAGCGACTGGATCGCCGCAGCCAGCTCGGACGAGGCGCGCGCCCGCGGGACCGGCGGGCCGGCCGCCTACGGACCACGCTTGCAGTTCTTCAACCCGCTCGACACGGCGCCCGCCACCGACGCGGTGGAAAAGGACATCACGTGGTCGGCGTTCCCCCGGGTCGTCAAGATCACCTCGGTCAGCGACGTCCAGCGCTGGCGCCGGGCGGATGGGAGCCGCGACCGGCAGGACGAGTACTGCGAGTGGAGCGTCTTCCGGGATGCGGGAACCCAGAAGATCGTGAAGGTGACGTTCACCAGCGAGGGCCCGGAGTACTGGGAGTTCCTGGCCGCCGTGAGCCCGGACCGGCTGGTCGAGCTCTACCGGCAGCACGTGGATCCGTCGGTCAAGCGGCAGGACCTCTTCCGGGCCGATGGCGCCTACGAGGCGCGGAACCGCTGGAACAACTCCACGGACGGCGGGGCCATGCACCTCATCCAGGGCGCCAACACCCTGGGCGCCGAGATCGAGCTGGCGGCCGCGGCCACGATCGTGCGCCGGCGGAACGGCGTCCTCCTCACCTCGGAGCGCGAGCTCATCGACTGCGGGCGATACGGGGAGCCCGAGCGCTTCAGCGATCCCCACATCGGCGCCGAGGTGAACGCGCTCGCGCGGCAGAAGGCGGACCTCACCCTGGCCAACCCCGTCGGCCTGTGCATCGCCGGACTGAGCGTCGCGGGCTGGCAGACACCCGACGGCTCCGATCCCCTGGACTACTGGAAGGTGACGCGGGGGACGCCCGAGAAGGTGGTGCGCGCAGTCTACGAGGTGCCAGCCGGCCGCGGCTTCGCTGTCGGCGACATCACGATCGGGGGCCGCCGGATCGAGTACGGGGCCCAGATCGCCGACTTCATCACCATCAAGCTGACCGGCCTCGCCACCCGCCTTGGCCAGAGCGCGGTCGGTCCCGTGGACGGCTGCGTCGGGGAGGCGGAGGGGGACGTGGGGGTGCTGGCGGCGGTGGTGCCCTCCGTGGAGTCCGTCCTGGCCCGCCGCCGGCAGGTGACGCGCTGAGCCGCGGCACGCTCCCGTCGGGCCGGCGCCGGCCGGCGCGTCCGGCGCCTCTCTCATCCACTTGACGCGGGCGCCGCGCCCTCGCCAGCGTGGGGCCACCGGGCACCCGCGGCGAGGCCACCGGCGGCTGCCGGGGGAATGGCCATGGCGGACCAGGTGTTCGGTGCGGGAGAGTTCCGGACCACCAAGAATCCCCGCGTGGGCGTCCTCACGCTCCGCTCGGGAGCCGGGCGGCAGTACCGGTACTCCGAGATCGACGGGATCGGCATCTTCGAGGGTGACATCGTGCTCGCCCGCGGCCTCGAGCTGCAGGGGATCGGGGTCGTGCGGCCCGGCGCACGATGGCCCGGCCGTACGATCGTCTACGATGTCAACGCCGCCCTGCCGGGCACCCAGCGCGTCACCGAAGCCATCGCCCACTGGGAAGCGACGACCGTGATCAGGTTCAAGAAGCGGAGCGCGGAGCAGGACTACGTGTTCTTCCGGGACGGCGGTGGCTGCAGCTCGGCCGTGGGCCGCATCGGGGGCGTGCAGTGGATCACCCTCGGCGCCCAGTGCTCGACGGGCAACGCGATCCACGAGATCGGCCACGCGGTGGGGCTCTGGCACGAGCAGAGCCGCGCGGACCGGGACGAGCACCTGACGATCATGTGGGACAACATCGAGCCGCTCTATCAGCACAATTTCGACCAGCACATCACCGACGGGGACGACATCGGACCCTACGACTACGGCTCGATCATGCACTACCCGAAGGTCGCCTTCGCCATCGACCCGGCCAAGCCGACCCTCGTCACCCGGAACGGCGAGGAGATCGGCCAGCGCAATGGGCTCAGCCCGGGCGACATCGCAGCGGTGGCCGAGATCTATGCCTGAGCCGGCCCCGCCCCTCCTGTTCGACGCCCGGGCCGGTCTGGGCCGGGCCCCGGGGCTTCACGCGCTGATCGTCGGGGTCGGCTCCTACCCGAGCCTGCAGGGCGGGGCCGAGACGGTGGCGGAGCCGTGGGACATGGGCCAGCTCTCCTCCACCGCCTCGTCCGCCCACAGGGTCTACGAGTGGCTCCGCAAGGCCGACGACGAGAAGCGCCTCCCGGTCCCGCTGGCCACCTGCCGCGTCCTGCTCTCGCCGATGCCGGCCGAGGCCCACCTGGCGGGGGTCGGCCTCCCGGCGACGCTCGCCAACTTCGGCCCCGCGGCCCACGCCTGGCGTGACGACTGCAAAGCCGACCGGGGCAGCGTGGCGTTCTTCTACTTCGCCGGGCACGGCGTCCAGCGCACGAAGGACGACGCCGTCTTCTGTCTCCAGGAGTTCCGGAAGCCCGGCTTCGGCACACTTTTCCACTCGGTCGCGCTCGCGAACCTTCGCGGCGGCATGTCACCGGCCCCGGGCTTCGAGGAGATGGCGCGCACCCAGTTCTACTTCTTCGATGCCTGTCGCGTGCGCCCCGACCGGTTCGCGGAGTTCGAGCGGATGGGCACGAGCGACGTTTTCGAGGTGGCCCTGGCCGGGAAGGACGACCGGTGCTCGCCCATCTTCTTCGGGGCCATCTCCAACCAGGCCGCCCAGGCGCTGCCGGGACAGCAGACGCTCTTCAGTCGGGCCGTCCTCGAGTGTCTCGAGGGCGAAGCGGCGGAGGAGGTGGGCGAGACGCCCGCCGGCGAGGTGCAGTGGGCGGTGACGGTCAGCTCGCTGAGCGAGCAGCTCCAGACCGTGAAGATCGACCAGCTCAACCGCGACTTCCAGGCCGACCAGACCTACGCGCCCGGTGGGGAGTTCCGGACGGGTACCATCTGCCGGCTCAACGCCGTGCCCGAGGTCCGACTGCGCCTGGAGGTGATCCCGCCGGAGGCGTGCCTGGTGGGCAAGCTGACGCTCGTCCGGCAGGGAGACGGCGTGGTGCTCGAAGCGATGCCTCCGATCGACCCCCATCCCTACGAGCGGTCGCTGCCGGCCGGGATCTACCATCTCGAGCTCTCGTTCGACCCACCCCATCCCGTCTTCAAGAAGGCCAGCCGGGACTGGTACGTCCGACCCTTCCGGTTCGAGAAGAAAGTGAAGGTGGGCTGATGCCGCGCCTGTCCTTCACGCTCGGCTTCCAGTTCGACCGAGATGAACGCCCTCGACCTGCCGATCGAGGTCCGCAAGCCCAGCTCGGCTCTGGTGGCCCGGACGCGGTCGTCGCAGGCGGTCGACCTCCCGCCGGGCGTGTACTACGTGACGACCCGGTTGCCGGCCGGCCAGCAGATCACGCGCTCGGTGGACCTCACCGGGGGGTCGCGCCAGCTCCGGCTCGAGCCCGACCCCGAGGATGCCGGGGACCACGAGTGGGACGAGCAGCGGCACTTCCTCGACCCCGCGCGCCCGGCGGCGATGGCGCGCGGCCGGGCGGAGTGGGCCGCTCCGGAGGAGGCGGCGCCGGCGCCGGGCACGCTGGACGCCGCGCCGCCGCCGGCCGGTGCCGGCGCGGAGTCGGCCCTCGTCGAGGGCCGCGGCGCCCTGCGGGTCTTTTCGGGCAACCTCCTCCTGGGGCCGGGGACGCTCGAAGCGGCGACCGTCGTGCTGCGCCTGCAGCAATTCGAGGCCGGCCGCGTCGTGTACCTCGGGGTGCAGGCGTCGTCCCCGGTCGTGGTGCAGCTCCTCGAGGTGGGGTCCGCCGCCCTGAACCAGGTCGTGCCGCCGGGCGCCCGGCTTGCGGTCAGCCACCGCCCCACCCCGGAGATCAAGGCCGGCAGCCTCTTCAAGCTGGAAGCCTTCACCCGGAACCCGATAGCCAACCTGCAGCTCCGCTACTGTCGCCAGGGAGCCTACCGGCGGGCGGGCTCCGCCGCCGAGTCGGAGCGCCTGCTGTACGAGAAGATCGACGATCCGGTAGCCGCCGCGATCGGGGCGTACAGCCTCTTCCGGATCGGCGCGCTGGAGCGCCTCCACGACTGGACGGCGAACCTGGACGCGATGTTCCCCTGGCTGCCGGACGGCGCCGCGATCCGTGGCGAGCATCTGGCCCGGCTCGGGCGGCACGTCGAGGCGCTTGCCGCCTTCGCCAGGCTCCCCGAGCGCGGGCTCCCGGTCGTGGCCGACGGGCTGTTCTACGCCGTCGAGCGGATGAAGCTCTACTCGCGCCTGTCTCCCGAGCGGTCGGAGGGCGTCGGCGTGGAGCAGGCCCGCGCGGTGCTCGCGAAGCTCGAGCGCTTCGCGGGTGTCGTGCACCAGCAGCGCCCCCTCACCAGCTTTCCGGGTGTCGATCCCGCCCGGCCCGACGCCCGCCTCCTGAGGGCGGGCGAGGCCTTCCCGGGCATGCTCCAGCTGGACTGGCTGGTGGCCCCCTCGGCTCCGGGGCCAGGGACCGACCCGCCGCCGGCGGCGAGCGCCCGCTCCGCCTGAGCCACGTGGCCGAAGAGGTCGTCGAGGGACGCATCGTATTCGGCGAGGACTCGGTGCCCTTCGAAGGCGCTTCCGTCGAGGTGACCATCGAGGACACGACCTACGCGGACGCGCCGGCCGTGCGGCTCGCCCGTCTCGTGCTCAGGGCGGTGACGCACGACGGGCGGGCGGGCGGGAGCATCCCGTTCTCGCTGCGCCGGGACGCTTCCGCCCCGCACCGGCGGCAGAGCCTCCGCGTCGTGGTGGACGTGGACGGCGACGGCCGGCTCGGCGTCGGCGACTACCGGAACGCCGAGAGCGTACCGGTGCCACCCGGGCCGGTGACGGGCCTGGTGGTCAGGATGCGACGCCTGAGCTGACCCGAGGCTGCCGGTGGCTCCCGCGGCCGCTCAGAAGGGGAGGATCGGCTCGGGGGCCGTCGGGAGGCACCAGCCGACGGGCATGAAGGGCGTGGAGCCGGCGAAGCCGATCCGGCCCCGCCAGTCCATCAGGATGAGGCCGCCCACGCCCCGGCCGTCCTCGCGCAGGATGTCGATCGCCACCTGGGCGGCCAGCTCCGGGTCGTCGAGGTCCTTCAGGATGTCCACCGCCGTCTTGGCCAGCGCCGTCCGGATGAACGCCTCGCCGTCCCCGGTCGTCGACACGCCGCCCAGCCGGTTGTCGGCGTAGGTGCCGGCGCCGATCTGCCCCGAGTCGCCGACGCGCCCCGGCCGCTTCCCGATCATGCCGCCCGTCGACGTCGCCGCGGCGATCGTCCCGCGCCGGTCGATGGCGACGGCGCCGACCGTGCCGCCCGCCGCCGGCGCCGGCTCGCGCCGGGCCAGCCGCTCCCGGAGCCGGTCGCGCTGGCGCTCGGTGACGAGGGCGGCGGGGTCGCAGAGGGCGACACCGTGCTCCCGCGCGAAGGCGACCGCGCCCTCGCCGACCAGCAGGACGTGGTGGCCATCCTCGAGGACGCGGCGGGCGAGCGTGACGGCGTTCGGTACCCCGGTGACCGCGCCGACGGCGCCGGCGGCCAGGCGCGCGCCCTCCATGATCGAGGCGTCGCACTCGACGGTGCCGGCCTCGGTCAGGACGGAGC
Organism: uncultured Candidatus Rokubacteria bacterium; assembly: GCA_963708025.1. GTDB lineage: Bacteria > Methylomirabilota > Methylomirabilia > Rokubacteriales > DASRDR01 > CAVPSB01. The sequence continues at coordinate 15,654 of CAVPSB010000012.1, forward strand.
CGTAGCCGGCGTTGAACCGGGGGTCGTCCTCCATCGCGGCCACGCACGCCTCGACGCCGTCCAGCGCCGAGCCTCCGGTCACGAGCCGGCCCCAGCCAGCCCCCAGCGCCGCCCGCAGCGAGTCACGATAGCCGGCCCGGTGGTCGGGGTCGGCGCCGGCGCCCCCGTGAGCGATCAGGACGGGCAGCATGGCGCCACGGTAGCGGCCGGCCGGACCGGCTGTCAAGGCGGCGCGTGCTATACTCGCTCGCGCTCCGCGGGAGGCCCACGGTCTGACACCTTCACTCCTCGACGTCGAAGACCTCAGCGTGCGGTTCGGGGGGCTGGCCGCGCTCTCCGGCGTCAGCTTCCAGGTCGCTCCCGGCCAGATCGTCGGCCTGATCGGTCCCAACGGCGCCGGCAAGACCACGCTCTTCAACGTCGTCTCCGGCCTGGTCCGTCCCGACCGCGGCGCGGTCCGCTTCCGTGGCGCCCCGATCACGGGGCTGGCCCCGTTTCGCATCGCGCGCCTGGGGATCGCGCGGACCTTCCAGCTCGTGCGGATCCTCCCGAGCCTCACGGTCACGCAAAACGTCCTGGTGGGGCTCTACTTCGGCGCCCGGGAGCGGGCCGGCGGCCCCGGGCCGGTCGAGGCTCGCGGACTCCTCGAACGGGTCGGCCTCGAGGCCCGGGGCGACGACCTGGCCCAGACCCTCCCGCTGGCCGACCGCAAGCGGCTCGAGATCGCGCGGGCCCTGGCGACCCGGCCGGCCCTCCTCCTCCTCGACGAGGTGCTCTCGGGCATCCGCGCCGCCGAGGCGCGCCTCCTCATGGACCTGATCCGGGACATCCGGGCCGCCGGCACCACCATCGTCATGATCGAGCACATCATGAAGGCCATCATGAGCCTCTCGGACCGCGTCGTCGTCCTCCATCACGGCGAGAAGATCGCCGAGGGCACGCCGGAGGCGGTCGCCACGGCCCCCACCGTGGTCCAAGCCTACCTTGGCGCCGCCCGTCCCTGACCGGCGCCCGCGTCCGGCCGCCGCCCTGACGGCGATCCAGGCGCGGATCGTCGGCTGTCGCCGGTGCCCGCGCCTGGTGGCGTACCGGCGCGCGATCGGCGCCGACCCGCCCCGGCGGTTCCGCGGCGAGCGGTACTGGGCACGGCCGGTGCCGAGCCTCGGCGCGGTCGGCGCCCGGCTCCTGCTCGTGGGGCTGGCGCCGGCCGCCCACGGCGGCAACCGGACCGGCCGGATGTTCACCGGGGACGCGGCCGGTGGCAGCGGGGCATGGGTGGCGCGGGCACTCCACGCCCACGGCTTCGCCACGCAGCCGACCTCCCGCCACCGCGGCGACGGCTTCCGCCTCATCGACGCCTACATCACCGCCCCCGTCCACTGCGCGCCGCCGGACAACCGGCCGCTGCCGGAAGAGTTCGAGCGATGCGCGCCCTACCTCCGCGCGGAGCTGGTCCTGCTCCAGCGCGTCCGGGTCGTCGTCGCCCTCGGCCGGATCGGCTTCGACGCGTACCTCCGCGCGCACGCGGCGCTCGGCTGGCCGCGGCTCCGGCCGGCGCCGCGGTTCGGGCACGGGGCCGTGGTGGAGCTGCCGGCCGGGATGACGCTGCTCGCGTCGTACCACCCGAGCCGGCAGAACACGCAGACCGGCAAGCTCACCTGGGACATGTTCGACGCAGTCTTTGCGGAGGCGCGCCGCCGGCTGCCAGCAGACTAGGATCCATTTGCTTCGATCCGGGACGCGGCAGGGTTGTCTTTCCGGGGGCGGGGCCGAGGAGCGAGCAGCGCCCACAGGCCGAAGGCCGTCCGAAGGACGACGCGATGCGACGCTCCTCGGCCCCGCCCCCTAGTGAAGCAAATGCTCGCGCGGCGCGGGTGCTTGCGGTAGGATGCCGCGTATGGTGGGGGCCAGGGGAGGGCGCCTCACGGGTCCGCTCCTTGTGCGCCGCGTCGCTGGCGCTCGCGGCCGGGTGCGCCCTCCATCCGCCCCGCCCGCCGACCCGCGGCCAGGTCCTCGAGCGCATCCTCCCGGCCACCGTCCAGGTCTCGCTCGAGCAGGAGGGCCGCCGGTTCCGCAGCGGATCGGGCGTCCTGATCGCCAGCCGGCCGGCGGCCCACGGCAGCGACTGCTTCGTCCTCACCAGCGGGCACACCCTGGCCGGCTTCGCCGCGCCCCAGGAGGTCTACGTGCTGCTGGACCGCCATCAGGGCAAGGGGGCGAAGATTCGAGCCCGCCTGCTGGCCCGTCGCGACGCCGAAGGCGTCGACCTGGCGCTGCTGGCCGTCGAGGCCCGTCACTGCCCGGTGACCCGACTCGGCGAGCCGCCCGCGCTCGGCGACTCGATCTGGGTCGTCGCCTTCCCGTGGGGACGGAACATGACGCTCGTCGGCGGGATCGTGAGCCAGCTCAACGCCGATCCGCCCACCGGCCAGGAGGGTGAGTCACGCCTGATGATCGACGCCTCGGTGAGCTACGGCGCGAGCGGCGGGGGCGTCTTCGACGCGGAGAGCGGCCGGCTGGTGGGGCTGATCGAAGGCTACCGGACCGCCCGCGTCTCGTTCAAGGGCGACGGCGCCCAGCGCTACCTCGAGGTGCCGGTGCCGGGCGAGACCTACGTGACGCCGCTCGCGGCCGTCCGCCGCTTCCTCACCGAATCGGGCTTCGCGCATCTCCTCGGCACGCCGCCGACCAGCACCCTCGCCACACCCCGGCCGTAGCCAGGCCGCTGCTACGCGCGCCGGCGAGCGAGCGCGACGAAGCGACGCCAGCGTCGGGGCGCGGCGAGGCCGCCCGGCAGGAAGAGGCCGACCAGCACGAGCATCACGCTGTAGATGGTCAGCGCGAGATACGGCGTCTTCAGGCGGAGCACCTCGCGGATGGTGTCGACCACGATGGCGCCCAGCACCGGGCCGATCACGGTGCCCGAGCCGCCCAGCATGGCCATGACCACCGGGCCGATCGCGACGTCCAGGCCGAAGACCGTGCTCGGGATGATGTAGGTCAGGTACCAGCAGTAGAGCCCGCCGGCCAGCCCGGCCACCCCGGCGCTCGCGACCAGGACCAGGCACTTGACTCCGTACGCGTTGACCCCGAAGGCGCCCGCGACCTCCTCGTCGTCCCGGATCGAGACGAGGGCCAGGCCGAGCCGCGAGCGGGCCAGCCACGCCGTGGCGGCGACGAGCCCGGCGAGGAGGACGAGCGCCGCGTAGTAGGCGTGGTAGAGCCGGTCGCCGGTCGGGATCGTGAGCCCCTCCGAGCCCCCGGTGAGCCCGGAGAGGTTCGAGGCCAGCAATTCGAGCAGCGCGACCAGGCCGAAGGTGGCGAGGGCGAAGTAGGCCCCGCGCAGCCGGAGGAAGGGGTAGCTGATGGCCAGCGCGAACGCGGCCGCCAGCAGCACACCGGCGGCGAAGGCGACGACGAGCGGCTGGCCGGCCTTGAAAAGGATGCCGAACGTGTAAGCGCCGATGCCGAAGAACGACGCGTGACCGAGGTTCAGGTAGCCGAGGTGCCCGCCGACCCAGTCGTAGCTCTGGGCCAGGATCGCCGCGATGAAGACCACCAGGAAGAAGGCGACCAGGTACGTCGAGGGGGTGAGGAGCGGCAGGGCCGCGAAGAACGCCAGCGCCGCCAGGCCCAGCCCGGCCAGGGCGGCTCGCATCAGCCGAGCAACCCGCGGGGCCGGGCCAGCAGGATCGCGATCAGGATCAGGAACGCGACGGTGAGCGACCACTGGGCCCCCACGTAGAAGGACACGATCGACTCGGAGAGCCCCAGGACCATGCTGCCGGCCAGTGCGCCCGGCAGGCTGCCCACCCCGCCCAGCACGATGATCGCCAGGTACTTGAGGGTGAGCGGAATGCCGATGTGAGGGTCCACGGGGATCAGCGTCACGAAGAAGACCCCGGCGGTGGCGGCCAGGCCGGTGCCGAGAGCGAAGGCGACGGTGGACGCGGTCTGGATGTTGATCCCGGCCAGGGCCGCCCCCTCCCGGTCCTCCATGACCGCCCGGAGGGCCTTGCCCATGTAGCTCCGCCGCAGGAAGAGGTGGATGACCACCGTGAGCCCGATGATGATCGCCAGCAGGATCAGGCGGAGCGACGAGATCACCACGGTCCCGATCCGGAAGGGCGGGAGAAAGTAGTCGATGCCCTTGATGGGCTGGGTGAGCGAGAAGGCCGTCACGTCCTCGATGGCCAGCGAGATGCCGAGGGTGATCAGGATCGAGGCGACGAGGAACTCGTGGTGCGGCATGCCGGCGATGGGCCGGATCAAGCCGCGCTCGACGACGAGCCCGCCCAGGAAGAAGAGGGGGAACACCGCGAGCAGCGCAGCCCAGGGCGGGAGCGCCCAGGTCGTGTAGAGCCAGTAGGTGACCATGCCCCCCAGCATGAGGAAGTCGCCGTGGGCCACGTTGAGGATGCGGAGGACCCCGAAGATGATGGAGAGGCCGAAGGCCCCCAGCGCGTAGATGCCGCCCTGGAGGACGCCGCCGATCAGGAGCTGGACGAACGTCTGCACGCCGTGCCCGGCGCGGAGATCACCAGAGCGGGCCGCGGGGGGTGACCACGGGGAGCGGGTCGGGGGTGGGCATGGCGGCCCGGGCCGCGCGGGTGGCGGCCTCGTCCACCGTCATGGCCGTCGGGTCGATGACGACCCCGTAGTCGCGTCGGGCGCCCTCGATCGAGACGTAGTCCTCGAGCACGTCGCGCAGCACGGCTTGCGGGTCCCGCTCCGCCGGCGGGCCGTAGCCCCCGGCGCCAGGCTGCTGGAACGACACCACGTCGCCGTGCTCGAAGGTGTCGGAGGCCTTCGAGTGAACGCGCCGCTCGCCCGGCGTGCCGGGGTTGAGCAGCGTGACCCCCGGCTGCCCGGGCTGGCCGCCGAAGAGGCCCCACGGGGCGAAGCGCTGTCGCTCGGTGTTGTTGGTGAGCTTGCCGCCCTCGAGGAAGAGCCGGAGGTCCCGCCGGATGCCGGTCCCGCCCCGGAAGCGGCCGGCCCCGGCCGAGTCGCGGATCAGCTCGAAGCGGTCGATGAGGACCGGCTGGTTCGCCTCCTGGGACTCCACCGGGATGTTCGAGGCGTTGAAGGCCATCGACATCGCCTCGCAGCCGTCCCGGTCGGGGCGGGCGGCGGTGCCGGACAGCACCAGCTCGTAGACCACCGTCCGCCGGCGGCGCCGCGGGTCGAAGCCGCCGAACGTCGGGTTGGCGAAGTGCGAGCCGGCGGCGGTGACGCGGTCGGGCAGGGCGGGGGCGAGCGCCCCGATGACGGCGTCGAAGAGCCGGTAGCAGAACACGGCCCGGGGCCCGCCCCCGGCCGGCGGGCGGGGGTTCAGGAACGAGCCGAGCGGCGCCTCGATCCGGACCGCGCGGAACGCGCCGTCGTTCTGGGGCCCGGCGGGATCGGTGAGGCACTTCACCGCCGCGTAGCAGTACGAGCGCGTGTAGTTGATGTAGGAGTTCATCCCCGATTCGGTCTGGGGGCCGGTGCCGTCGAAGTCGATCAGGATCTCGTCGCCGCGGACGGTGACGGTGACGCGGAGCCTCATCGGCGGAGTGCCCGGGCCGTAGTCGTCCATGAAATCCTCGAACGGGTAGGCGCCGTCCGGGATGGCGCGGATCGCCTCGCGGACCTTGGCCTCCGTCCGGTCCATGATCTCCACCATCGCCGCCTGGACCGTCTCGTAGCCGTAGCGCTGCGCCAGCTCCTGGAGCCGGAGCTCGCCGACTCGCAGCGAGTTCCGCTGGGCGCGCAGGTCGCCGAGCATCGAGTCGGGCATGCGGGTGTTCCCCAGGATGATGGCCAGGATCCCTTCCTGCTCCTCACCGCCCCGCCAGATCTTGACCGGCGGGATGTGGAGGCCCTCCTGGAAGAAGTCCGAGACGCCCTCGACCGCCTGGCTCCCCGGCCGCATGCCGCCGACATCGGTGTGGTGGAGGATGTTCGCGCCGAAGCCGATGAGGCGGCGGCCCTCCCCCTCCCGATCGAACGCCGGCTGGATCATGAAGAAGTCGGGGAAGTGGCCGGAGCCGAGATGCGGGCTGTTGAACAGGACGACGTCCCCCGGGTGGAGGGCGTCACCCGGAAACGCCGCGATGGCGTTCTTCGCGGCGAACGACATGGCGCCCATGTGGCCCGGGCTGTAGGGGCCCTGGGCGACCATCCGGCCGGCCGGGTCGAAGAGGCAGACCGAGAAGTCCTGGCCCTCGCGCGCCTGCTGGGAGTGCGCGGTGCGGTGGACGGTCGTGCCGACCTCCACCGTGATGGACTGCAGCGCCCCCCAGACGACGCCCAGGGTGATGGGATCGACCCGATTCATCGGCCTCGACCGCTTCTCCCTCTCCCTTCCAGGGAGAGGGTAGGGGTGAGGGTTCCGCAGCTCACCGACGACCCCCCTCACCCTGTCCCTCTCCTCCAGGGGGGGAGAGGGAAGAGGAATCGAATGTCACCAGCAGGTTCGCCCAGGTATCCACCTCGGCGGTCGCGCCCGGCGGCAGCACCGTGGTGGACTCCGCCTCCTCCACGACCGCCGGCCCGGCGACGCGAGCGCCGACCGGTAGCCGGATCCGGTCGTAGATCGGGCACGCGACGTAGCCGTGGAGCTCCGGGAAGTAGACGGGCCGGTCCACCTTGCGAGCCTCCGCGATGTCCCGCGTGCCCGGGCGATGCGTGGGCAGCCGGACTTCCGGCCCGGCGCCGATCACGGTGGCGCCGACCGTGACCAGCTCCACCTCGGCCTTCGGGTCGGCGTAGCCGTACCGGTGGGCGTAGACGGCGTGGAAGGCGTCGCGCAGCGCCGAGGCGATCCCGTCGCCGACCGCCCCCTCGGGAAGGGTCACGGTCAGCTCGTACCCCTGGCCCGCGTAGCGGAGATCGGCGGTCCGCACGACCGTCAGCGGCCCCGTCACGCCCGCCTCCCGGATCACATCCGTCCCCGTCGCCGTCATCTCGTCGAGGATCCGCCGGAGGTGGCCCGGGTCCACCGCGCCGAGCCGCGCCACGTACGACCGGGAGAGGTCGAACTTGACCTCGGCGGCGAGGAGCCCGATTGCCGAGGTGACGCCGGCGGCGGCGGGGAGCACGACGCGCGGGATGCGGAGGGCCCGGGCCAGCCGGCAGCCGTGCACCGGACCCGAGCCGCCGAAGGCGGCGAAGGCCAGCCGCCGCGGGTCGTAGCCGCGCTCGATCGAGACGACCCGGGTGGCCAGCTCCATGTTGGTGTTCACGATCTGGTGGGTGCCCCAGGCCGCCTCGGCCACCGAGAGCCCGAGCGGGCGGGCGACCTGCGCCTCGATCCCGCGTCGGGCGGCCTCGACGTCCAGCCGCATGCGGCCGCCCAGGAAGTAGTCGGGGTTGAGGTAGCCGAGCACGGCGTTGGCGTCGGTGACGGTCGGCTCGCGGCCGCCCAGGCCGTAGCAGATCGGCCCCGGGTCGGCGCCGGCCGAGTCGGGGCCGACCGTGATGACGCCCATCGCGACCCGGGCGATCGAGCCGCCGCCGGCCCCGATCTCGACCAGATCGATCGCCTGGATGTTCATGGGGATCCCGCTTCCCGGCTGGAGACGGACCCGGTGCAGCTCGAACTCGCGGATGGTCTGCGGCCGGCCGTCGATGACGAGCGAGAGCTTGGCGGTCGTCCCTCCCATGTCGAACGCCACCAGGTCGGGGTGGCCGGTCAGCTTCCCGTAGGCCGCCGCCATCAGCGCGCCGGCCGCCGGCCCCGACTCGATCATCCGGACCGGGAAGCGGACCATCGTCTCCGCGGTCGCGATGCCCCCACCGGACTGCATGACGAAGAGCCGCCCGCGGTAGCCACCGCCGGGCATGTCGGCCAGCGCGCGCTCCAGCCGCTCCAGGTAATCGCGCACCGCCGTCATGACGTAGGCGTTGACGACGGTCGTCGACGTGCGCTCGTACTCCCGGAGGACGGGGGAGACGTCGGAGGAGAGGCTGACCGCGATGTCGGGCGCCTCCTCGCGGACGATCTCGGCCGCCCGCCGCTCGTGGGCCGGGTTCGCGTACGCGTGGAGGAAGCAGACGGCGAGGGACACGACCCCTTCCTTGGCCAGCCCCCGCACGGTCGCCCGCAGCTCCGCCTCGTCCAGCGGCGTCAGGACCTCGCCGTCGAAGGCGATCCGCTCGGTCACCTCGCGGATCCGCGAGCGCGGCACCAGCGGCGCCGGCTTCTCGATGAAGAGGTCGTAGAGCTGGTAGCGCTTCTCGCGCCCGATGATCAGGACGTCTCGGAAGCCCCGGGTGGTGAGGAGCGCGACGCCCTTCCCCTTGCGCTCGATGACGACGTTGGAGCCGAGCGTCGTCCCGTGAATGGCCTGGGCCAGGTCGGCCCAGCCGAGCCCGGCGCCCGCCACCAGCTCCCGGAGCCCCTCCAGGCAGGCCCGGGCCGGGTCGTGGGGAGTGGTGAGGCGCTTGCCGGTCAGGAGGCTGCCGTCGTCCGCCTGCAGGGCGAAATCGGTGAAGGTCCCGCCGACGTCGAAGCCGACCCTCATGGGGTCAGGCCTTTCAATCTTGACGATGCGAGACCGTCACCCCGAATTCGCAAGATTGTAAGATTGAAAGGCCTGACCCCCTACCGTGGGTAGACGTGCTTGCCCGAGGCGATCTCGGCCGGCCAGAGCGTCACGTACTTGCCGTCCTGGATCTGGGTCGGGAAGGCGTTCAGGGTCCCCTGGCCGGTCGCCGGGTCGAAGCGGAGCCGCCCGCCGATCGTCTCGATGTCGAGGCTCCGGATCGCGGCCATCAGCTTGTCGCGGTCGAGCGTCCCCGCCTTCTCCAGCCCGGCTACCAGCGCCTCGAAGCCGAAGTAGTGGATCCCCGACCACGGGTAGTCCTCGATCTTGACGCCGAGCTTCTGGATGAGCTCCTCGAAGGGCTTCGGGTTCCCGGCCTTCACCCCCGGCATCCAGTACGCCTCCCCGGTCACCAGGTTCGCGTTCTTGATCCCCACCGCCCCGTAGAAGGCGACGCCGTGGTGGATGATGTGGAACTCCCGGGGGTTCAGGCCCTGCTCGAGGGCCTGCTTGAAGAAGGTCACCTCCCGGGGCGGGAAGGCCGCCATGTAGACGATGTCCGGGTTGGCGGCCTTCAGCTTGGTGATGATCGGGGTGAAGTCCTGGGTGGCGACCGGGAAGTACTCCTCGACCTTCACCTCGAGGCCGATCTCCTTCGCCTTCGGGATCGAGCCCGAGCCGACCTCCTTGGGATGCGGCGTGTCCTCGATGACGAAGCCGATCGACTTGGCCTTCCCCTCGGCCTTCAGCATGTCGAAGTAGTGATACGACCACTTGGTGCCGTCGTCGATGACGCCGACCAGCCACTTGAATCCGCGCTTGAAGATGCCGGTCGAGTTGGCCTCCAGGGCGATCATCGGGACCTGGTGCTTCTCGGCCACCGTGGAGGCGGCCACCGTGATCGGCGAGGAGTAGGGGCCGAGGAGGACGTGCACCTTGTCCTCGGTCACCAGCTTCTCATACAGGCGCACCGCGTCGGGGGGCTTGGAGGTGTCGTCGTACACCACCATCTTGATGGGCAGCTTCTTGCCGTACTCCTTCAGCATCACGCCACCCTGGGCGTTGATGGTTTCCGCCCACAGCTCCATCATCTTCTTGAAGTGGCCGACTTCCGCCGACGCCGGCCCGGTCACGGCGACGGTGGCGCCCACGCGGATCTCGGTCGGCGCCTGGGCTGTCGCGTCGGTGGCGGGGCCGAGCAGCGCGGCCCCGACGAGGAGGACGGCGATGAGGACGGGCGCGACGCTCCGGTAGTGCATGAGGGTCCTCCGTGCTCGGGAAGTGTCGGTCAGAACAGCTGAAACCGTGGCCTCACTCTAAGGGAATCGCCCGGGGGAATCAAGGGTTCCCCCGGGGCGTCGCTCAAACGTGGAGGACCGGGATCCGCAGCGCCTCGGCGAGGAGACCGAAGTCCACGCGATCCGCGGTGACGATCGTGGCTCCATGGCGGCGAGCGGTCAGGGCGATCAGGGTATCGTTCTGGAAATCTCGCCGCTTGGACGTCTCCCATCCCTGGGCATCGCCGATCTTTCGGATCAAGTCTCCTGCCTCCCACCAATCCGCGGCGTGCGGCTCCCACAGGACCGCGGCCAGCCGAAGGAGGGTGTTCACGAGCCGCTGAGCCTCCCGGGTCCTGGCTCCCCGGCGCAGTTCCGACAGCACGACCGCCGAGTGTCGGACGACGAAGGCGTCCTGCACCGCGGTCAATGCCTCATCATGGAGGCCGCGCTCCCAGTGACCGATGTAGACACTGGTGTCCAGAATGGCCCAGGGCATCCTACGGAGCCTTGAGACTTCCCGGCCTGAGCGTTCCGCGCGTCCGCTTCATGAACTGCCAGAACGCTTCCATCTCGGCGATTCGCTCCACGGACATCCGGATGACTTCGGCGTCCGTCGTGACGCCCAGGGCCTTCTTCGCCCGACGGAGCGCCCCTTCATCCACGAAGAACGACTTGCGCTTCAAGACCGCCGACCTCGGCATGCTACCTCCAATGCTCAGACCATGTGCATACATGATACCGCGATCAGGCATACCAACTCAAAGAATGGAGCCTGGCGATCAGGAGGCCGGGGACGCGAGCATGATGGCCCCGGCGGCGGCGAGGCGGTCGATCTCGGCCGGCGTCAGCCCCAGCTCGGCCAGCACCTCGGCGGTGTGCTCGCCCGGCAGGGGGGCCGGCCGCCGGATCGCCGCCGGCGTCGCCGAGGCGCGGAAGGGGAAGCCGAGCGTGCGCACGCGGCCGTACCCGGGCTGCTCCAGCTCGGCGACGAGGCCGAGGTGGCGCACCTGCGGGTCGGCGAGGACCTCGTCGAACTCGTAGAGCGGCCCGGCGGCGATCGAGGCCGCCTCGAAGCGGGCGACCCACTCGGCCGTGGGCGCCTTCCCCAGGGCGGCCTCGATCCGGGACACCAGCTCCGCGCGGTTCGCCAGGCGCGACTCGTTGGTCGCGAAGCGCGGCTCGGTGCGGAGCAGCTCGTCCCCGAGGACGCCGCAGAACCGGCCCCACTGGTCGGGGTTCATCAGGACGACGGTGAGGTAGCCGTCGGCGGTGCGGTAGGTCTCGGCCGGCGTCAGATTCGGGTTCCGGTTGCCTTCACGCCCGGGGCGGACCCCCGAGGCGAAGTAGTGGGCGACGGGGTCCGGCAGGAGCCCGAGGGTCGAGGCCAGGAGGCTCACGTCGAGGTGCTGGCCCTCCCCGGTCCGGAAGCGGTGGACGAGCGCCGCGTTGACCGCGCCGAAGGCGACGAAGGCGGCCGCCACGTCGGCCACGGAGCCGCCGACCTTGGTCGGCGGGTGTCCGGGCATCCCGGTGATCGCCATGATGCCGCTCATCCCCTGGGCGATCGAGTTGTAGCCGGGCCGCCGCGCGTACGGGCCGGTCTGGCCGAACCCGGTGACGGAGAGGTACACCACCGGGGGATTCGCGGCCCGGACGGCCGGGTAGCCGAGGCCCAGCTTGTCGGCCACGCCGGGCAGGAAGTTCTCGACGACCACGTCGGCGCGGCGCGCCAGCTCGAAGGCGAGCTTCGCGCCCTCGGGATGCCCGAGCTCCACCGCGATGCCGCGCTTGTTCCGGTTCACCCCGGCGAAGACGGCGCCCATGCGGCCATCGCCCCGGAGCGCTCGGAGATCGTCGCCGCGCCCGGGGCGCTCGAGCTTCACCACGTCGGCGCCGAGATCGGCGAGGAGCATCGCACAGTACGGGCCGGCGATGACGCGGGACAGGTCGAGGACGCGGATGCCCTGGAGAATTGTTCGGGACCTCCCTCAACCGATGTTTGGGTCCTCCCTCAACCCCCCCAGACCCCCCTTCCCCACCGTTTGACGGCCTTCGGCCTTTGGCGGGGGAAGGGGGGAGTCGGAGGGTGAGGTGGAGGTGTGGGGCAGGGGTGGGGAAGACGGCGGGCGTCCTTCGGTCACGCCGCTCACTCGTGGTCGAGGAAGCCCTCGGTCATCGCGTTGACCTCCGGGATGCCGGTCCGGGCGATCGCGTTGATCCGGGCCTTGACCTCGGCCAGCGGCCGGAAGGGCTTCGCGGAGAGCCGCGCGGCATACTCCCGCACCGCCTGCTCCAGCCCGGCGCCGGGGAGGACCCGGTGGACGAGCCCCAGCGCCTGGGCCTCGGTCGCCGGGTAGCGCCGGCCCTCCATGATGATCTCCTTGGTGCGAGCCGGGCCGACCAGTCGCACGAACCGGGTGGTGGAGGCGACGCCGAGGGGGACGCCGAGATCCACCTCGGGGATCCAGAGCTGGGCCTCCTCGGCCGCCCAGCGGAAGTCGCAGGCCAGGGTCAGCCCCCATCCCCCACCGACGGCGTGGCCGTTGATCATGGCGATGGTCGCCTGCTCGAGGCTCTCCAGGAGCCCGTTGGCGCGCTCGAAGAGGCGGCGGAACTGGCTCTTGCGCTCGGCGAAGACCCGCCGTCGCTCCTCGGCCGACATGCGGCTGGTGAGGGGCGCGTCGGCGCCGGCCGAGAAGACCGGGGGCGCGCCGGTGACGATGACGACGCGGGTCGTCGCGTCGTCCCGCAGCTCGGCGAACGCCGCGGCCAGCTCGGTCAGCATGGCGTCGCTGAGCGAGTTGCGACGCTCCGGCCGGTCGAGGGTCACCGTCGCGATCCGGCCGTCGCGGGCGAGCCTGACGTTGTCTATTGGGGACCTCCCTCCTACCCCCCCAGCCCCCCTCCCCCACCCACTGGGGGGAGGGGGGTGCCGGAGGAGGCCATTTCCGAGCGAGTTCTCGGATCAGGCGACGCCTTCGACCAGGATGATGCTCCCCCGGGCAGTCCGCTGCCGGAGGGCCTTCAGCTCGCGATAGTCCTCCGAGTGATACCACTGCTTGGCCTGCGCCACGCTCGGGAACTCGAGGACGGCGACCCGCTTCGGCGTCCAGGCGCCCTCGATGGTCTCCAGCGTGCCCCCGCGCACCAGGTACCGGCCGCCGTACCGCTCGATGGTCGCCGGCACCCGCTTCCGGTAGTCCTCGAAGCCGGCGGGATCCGCGATGTCGATCTCGACGATGAAGTAGGCTGCCATCGGTCCTCCACGTTGGAGTCTCGCCACATCGGGCGGTGCCGCGAGCTTAGCGCCCGGTAGGGCGCGGGGTCAACCGACCCATGCTACACTCGCGCGGTCATGCCGGTCCGATTCGACGCGCAGGCCGCGGCCCGGCTCGAGCGGATGTACGCCGCGCCGGAGATCGTCGAGCAGCGGGCGCGGACCCGGGCGGCGCTCCGCGCCCGGCCGGGGGAGCGCGGGCTCGACGTCGGCTGCGGCCCGGGCTTCCTGGCCTGCGAGCTGGCGAGCGAGGTCGGACCGACCGGTCGCATCGTGGCGATCGACGCCAGCCCCGAGATGCTGGAGGCGGCCCGGGCCCGGGTCGCCCGCGAGGGCCTGGCCGATCGCGTCGAGCTGGCCGCGGGCGACGCGGCCCGGCTCCACGTTCCCGAGCGGCGCCTTCGACTTCGTGGTCGCCGTGCAGGTCTATCTCTACGTTCCCGGCGTCGAGCAGGCCCTGGCCGAGGCGGCGCGCGTCCTCCGCCCCGGGGGCCGGCTGGTGGTCGTGGACACCGACTGGGACTCCTGCGTGTGGCTGACGGCCGACCGCCAGCGTCACCGGCGGGTGATGGAGGCGCACGCGGGCCGGTTCGTCCACGCGCACCTGCCGCCGAGATTGCCGGGGCTCCTGCGCACGGCTGGTCTCACGCCGACCGAGGTCGCGGCGATCCCTGTCGTCAACCTCCGTTACGAGGCCGGCTCGTTCAGCGTGGGGATCATCGGCTCGACCCGGGACTGGGCGATCCAGCAGGGCATCCCGCGCGAGGAGGCCGAGGCGTGGGAGGCGGATCTCCGGGGACGGACCGCCGACGGGGACTACTTCTTCAGCGTGAACCGCTACCTGTTCGTCGCGACGAAACCCTGATATTCGGGCGAGGCATTCAGCGCTCGGATCCCCGGGCCTCCTGCTGGCGCAGCTCGACGCGCTTGATCTTGCCGGTCTCGGTGCGGGGGAGCTCGGTGACGAACTCGATCCGCCGCGGATACTTGTAGGGCGCCAGCTCTGCCTTCACGTATTCCTGCAGCTCTGCCGCCAGCGCCTCGGAGGGCGGCACCCCGGCCTTGAGCACGACGAAGGCCTTGGCGACGTAGCCCCGCAGCTCGTCGATCGCGGCCACCACTGCCGACTCCGCCACCGCCGGGTGCTCGTCGAGCACGTGCTCGACCTCGGGCCCCGGGATCTTGTAGCCGCCGGTGACGATCATGTCGTCGGAGCGGCACTGGTAGGTGAAGTAGCCGTCCTCGTCCTGCACGTACACGTCGCCGGTCACGTTCCAGCCGCCGAAGCGCACGTATTCGGCCTGGCGCTCGGGCTTGCGCCAGTACCGGCAGCCGGTCGGCCCCTTGATGGCGACGAGGCCGGCGGTCCCGCGCGGCACCTCGTCGCCGCTCTCGTCCACGACGCGGCAGTCGTACCCCGGCACGGGGACCCCGGTCGCGCCCGGCCGGACCTTCCCGGGGAGCGACGAGATGAAGATGTGGAACAGCTCGGTCGAGCCGATGCCGTCGAGGCACTCCTTGCCGGTGCGCGCAACCCACTCCTGGTAGGTGGCGGCCGGGAGCGGCTCGGCCGCCGACACGCAGAGGCGCAGGCTCCCCAGGTCGAACCGGTGCTCCAGCTCGGGCGCGCGCAGCATGAGCCGGTACGAGGTCGGGGCGCAGAAGACGACGGTGACGCGATGGCGCTGGATCGTCTCCAGCATCCCTTCCGGCTCGAAGGGGCCCGAGAGGACGGTGGAGGCGCCGAACCGGAGCGGGTAGACGAGGAGACCGCCGGTGCCGAAGGTGAAGGCGAGGGTCGGGTGGCCACCGAAGCGGTCCTCCTCCGACGGCGTCAGGACGTGGCGAGCGTAGGAGTCCGCCGACGCGAGGATGTCCACGTGCTGGTGGACGCATCCCTTGGGGACGCCGGTGGAGCCCGAGGTGTAGGCGATCATGGCGACGTCGCGGGCCAGCGTGTCGGCGGCCTGGAGGCGCGCCGACTGCCCGTCCATCAGGCCGGCCCAGGCGACGTCGCCCGGGCGGGTCTCGCCGACGACGATCAGCCGCCGGAGCTCGGGCGCCTGGGCCCGGGCCTTCTCCAGCTCCTCCCGGAGACCGCCCCACACCACGGCGGTCTCCGTCCCGGCGTCGCTGGCGATGTAGGCCAGCTCGCGCGCGCGCAGCATCGGCATCGTCGAGACGGTGATCGCGCCGAGCTTCTGGCAGGCCAGCCAGGTGACGACGAACTCGGGGCAGTTCGGCAGCCGCATCAGGACCCGGTGGCCGCGGTCGACGCCGGCCGCGCGGAGGCCGTTGGCCAGCCGGTTCACGCGCTTCTGCAGCTCGCCGTAGGTGAGCACCTGGTCCTGGAAGTGGATCGCCGGCCGGCCGGCCCGGCCGCCGTCGGCGTGGGCGTCCAGCAGCTCCCGGGCGACGTTCAGCCGGACGGGGTAGCGGTGCTCGGCGAGGGTGTAGACCCGCTCCGGCCAGAGGTGCCGGGGCGGCAGTCCTTCCTCGAGCGCGACAGGCATCGGGCCCTCCACAAAGTGGTCGCGACCGGCGATCCCGGCTTCATGGTAGCGGACTCGGCGGGGAGGGACAACGAAGACATGCCCCTTCTGGCTGATTCACAAGAACCGAACTCAGGGTGGAGGAGGAGGCGCTGCTCCGCCACCTCCACGTCCAGGCCCCCGACGGCCGGCTCTACGTCGGCGCGGCGGCCGTGGCCGCGCTGGCGCGGCTCTTCGGGCCGACGGCCCCGCTGGGCTGGCTCGCCGAGCGCCCCGGCCTCGCCGCGCTGGCGGGGCGCGGCTACGACTGGATCGCCCGTCACCGCTACGGTCTGAGCCGCTGCCGGGGCGGCGCGTGCGGGCCGACCGGCTTGCCGACGGTGTACGAGGTCCGCTGGCGCGCCTGATCCGGCCCGCCCCGGCCCGGATCGGTGACCTCGCCGCTTGACCGGCGGCGGCGGGCGGAGGTAGCGTCTCGGCTGGACCCTGTCTTCACCCTTTGCCTGCGAGGTGACCATGCACGTCGGCGCCTTCATGTTCCCGACTGAGTACGCCATCCGGGTCGACGAGCTGGCCCGGGCCCTCGAGGAGCGGGGCTTCGAGTCCCTCTTCGTCCCCGAGCACACCCACATCCCGGTCAGCCGGCGGACGCCGTTTCCGGGAGGCGAGCCGCTGCCCCGGGAGTACTCCCACACCCTGGATCCGTTCGTCGCGCTGACCGCGGCGGCGGCCGCGACCTCGCGGCTCCGGGTGGGGACCGGCATCTGCCTGCTCATCCAGCGGGACCCGATCGTCACCGCCAAGGTGGTGGCGAGCCTCGACCTCCTCTCCGGGGGGCGCTTCCTCTTCGGGGTCGGCGCCGGCTGGAACGCCGACGAGATGGAGAACCACGGCACGGCGTTCAAGACCCGCTTCCGCCTCATGCGGGAGCGGATCCTCGCGATGAAGGAGATCTGGACCAAGGACGAGGCGGTCTTCCACGGCGAGTTCGTCCGTTTCGACCCGATCTGGTCGTATCCGAAGCCTCACCAAAAGCCGCACCCGCCGGTGCTGCTGGCCGGGGAGAGCGGCCACACGCTCGAGCGTGTGGTGGAGTTCGGCGACGGCTGGTTTCCGCGCGGGCGGGCCGGCGAGGCGGCCATCCTGGCCGGGCTGGCCGACCTCCGGGCCCGGGCCGCCAAGGTCGGGCGGGACATGGCGACGATCAGCGTCTCCGTCTTCGGCGCCCGGCCCGAGCCGGCTACGCTCGAGAGCTTCAGGGGAGCCGGGGTGACCCGGGCCATCCTCCGGCTGCCGTCCGAGGGCCGGGACAGCGTCCTGCCGCTCCTCGATCAATACGCGAAGCTCCTTCACTGACGCCATTGAAAGGAACCGGTCGCTCCACCTTGGGGGGGCGGGAGGTCCCGAGTCGAGTCCGGCCGCGGTCGGGCAGATTTCGGCGAACCGTTAGGTGACAGCTAACGCGTCCTCGGATGCCGCGCGAGAGGTGCCGCAAGACTGACTCTCCCCACCCGCTCCCTGGAAGGGAGCGGGTGGAGGAATTCGGGTCCTCCGCCCCCCCCTCCCCCCGGTGGGTGGGGGAGGGGGGTTGGGGGGGTGGGCGGGAGGTCCCGAACTGATGTCTCAGGACCCCTCCCGGCTCTCGGTGTCCGAGGGCTACTCCAGGCCGCGCTCCAGTCGTGATTCGCGGAGGAGGTTCAGGAACGTCTCGCGGAGCGGTGGGGCGAGATGGTCGGCGAACGCGTCGGTGAGCCCATTGGCCCGGATGAGGCTCTGGACGTCGGCCAGGTCGCGCATCCGGTGGCCCCAGACGCCGCTGGCAATCTTGAACCCGACGAGCGCCTCCAGGGTGGGCAGGCGGAGTCCTTCGAGGTCCACGAAGGCGGCGGAGTCGGGCGACGGGTACTCGACGGGGCTCTCCGGCGAACCGGCGTGCTCGCCCGCCGTGACGATGTCAATGTCCACTTGGTGCTCGGTTTCGCGAAGACTCTTGCGAAGTCCGGGCGCGCGGGTGACTAGCCCCCGACCGACGAGGCTGGCGTGGATCCGATCGAGGCCATCCCGCGTCGTGAGTATGTCGATGTCCTCCGTCAGGCGGACATAGCCGTAGTACCTGAGCGCCAGGGCGCCGATCAGGGCAAACGGGATGCCCTCGTCCGCCAGACGTCGGCGCAGCGACTCGAGGACGGCGGCGATGTCGCGAGCATGCACCTGGTCCCTCCGGAGCTGGTCGATGAGTGGACCCCGGACAGCGCGTGCCACGCCCCGATTGTAGCCTTGCCGGGCCGTGCCGTGACAAGATCCGGGCTACGGGGCGAGGAGGTCGTCCACCAGGGCGACGAGCGCCGCCCCGTCGCGCGCGCGCTCGGACAGGAGTCCCCACCAGGGCCGCGGGCCCGTGTGGTGGAAGCTGTGCAGGATGGCCAGGCGCGCGCGGCCACCGGCCGCCTCGGCCAGCCGCAGGCTCTCGGTAAAGGGGATGGAGTCGTCGGCGGCGCCATGGGCGATCAGGAAACGCCCCGGCAGTCGAGGCACGGCAGGCAGGGGAGAGAGGCGGACGAGCGCCTCGCGAGCCGATGCGGGGAGCTGGGCCAGGAGGGGCGCCACGTCCTCCTCGCGACGGTTGACGGCGACCGCCAGCACGGCGCGCCCGCCGGGGCCGAGCTCGGCCTCGAGCGCGCCGGCCTCCGCGGTGGGATTCGCGAGCTTCCGCTCGGCGATCTCGCCGAGCAGGGCGCGGTCCCGCTCCTCGTCGGCGAAGGCGGCCAGGAGGGCGAGCAGCTTCCAGCGGTTGTACTCCTCCTGCCGGGCCGTGTAGCGGTGCCCGCCGAACCGATGGACGCCAGTCGTCACGTAGTCGATGACGTGCCGGAGATCGGCGTAGCCGCCGAAGCTGCCGGCCAGCCGGAGGCCCGGCTGCCGCGCCGCCGCCAGCAGGGCGGGTCCGGCCCCGAAGCTGAACCCGGCGATGCCGGTCCGGTCGCCAGCGCCGCGCAGGTGGCGGAGGGCGGCCTCGATCTCCTCGACCTCGCGGCCGCCGAGCCGGAAGGCCGCCAGGCCGTCGAACTGGGGAACGAGGACGAGCTGGCCGTGCCGGCTCAGGAGCCGGGCGAGTCGCACCAGCTCGGGGTGGCGCCGGCCGGCCCGGGAGAGCCCGTGGACCAGCAGCAGGGCGCCTCGCGGCGCGGCCGGCCGGTAGAGGTCCGCGAGCAGGCGGCCGCCGTCGGCGGGGATCGTCACCTCGTCGCGGATCGGTGCCGGCGACAGGCCGTCGAGCCAGGCGTCGAGGGACGGGGCGGCCAGCGCGAGCGTCAGGCCGAGCGCGGCGCCGAAGCGCAGGGTGACGCCGAGCAGCGCGAGGACGATGGCGATCGCGGCGCCCATCAGGTAGGCTCGCCCCGGTCGGGTGATACGCATCAGGGCTGCCGGACAGGCGCCGGGTCGCGGGAACGGGGTCCGGCGCCAAGGAGGGGAGCATGAGCACGCGAGCAGGGGTGGCGATCGTCACCGGCGCCTCGCGGGGGATCGGCCGGGCGATCGCCCGGGCGGTCGCGGCCGCCGGCTACGACGTCGCGGTGAACTACCGGGACCGCGAGCGCGATGCCCGGACGGTGGTCGAGGAGATCACGCGGGCCGGAGGACGGGCGCGAGCCTTCCAGGCAGACGTGGGCGAGCGGCAGGCCGGCCAGGCGCTGGTGCGGGAGGCGCTCGACGCCTTCGGGCAGGTCGACGTGCTGGTGAACAACGCGGGCGTCCACCTGCCGGGGGTCGGGCTGGCCGACGTCGCGGCGGAGGACTGGGAGCGCATCGTCCGGGTGAACCTGTCCGCGCCCTTCTACCTGATCCAGGCGGTGCTCCCCCACATGCGGGCGCGCCGATCCGGACACATCGTGAACCTCTCGTCCAACGTGACCCAACGCTTCCCGGCCACCTACGGGCCCTACACGGTGTCGAAGAGCGGGCTGGAGGCCCTGACCCGCATCCTCGCCAAGGAGGAGGGGCGCCACGGGGTCCGGGTCAACGCGGTCGCGCCCGGGCCGATCGACACCGACATGATGGCCGAATCGCTGGCCGCCATGGGACCGGAGCGGGCCGCGGCGTTCATCGCGTCGGTGCCGCTCGGCCGCGCCGGCCGCCCCGACGAGATCGCCGCGGTGGTCCGGTTCCTGGTCTCGGAGGCGGCCAGCTACCTCACCGGCCAGGTGGTGTACGTCAACGGGGGCGGCCCCGGGGGGTAGGCGGGTTCCCATCCAGGACGTGCGAATTTGTTGACAGCGCCGGCGCCGAAGGCGTAACGATATGGAGGCCTTGGGGCCGAGCCAGGCGGCCGCGATGCGCGGTCGGCCCGAGGCCCGGGGGCATCACGACCGACACGAAGGCGCCGAGGCGCCCGGCCGAAGCGATCCGGAAGGTCCGGGCGGCGGTCGGTCGGAGCGCGAACCGGACACGCCGGAAAGGCGGTGGGATTGCTCCTCATCCTCCTGGCGGTCTTGACCCTCGGATTCCTCACATCGCTCGTGCCCTTCATGTACCCGGACACGATCCTGAACGTCCTCGGCGTCGTCCTCAACGGCATGCTTGCCCAGTTGATCTCCGAGTGGGTGCCGGCCGCGAACGGGCTCATGGTCTCCTCAACCCAGGGCGGGCCCGCGCTCACCCTGACCGGGGTGTTCGCGATTTACGGCCTCCCGCTCATGCTGGTGCTGGTCGCCCTGCGCAACCGGTAGGCGCCCGGTCACCCGCGGGTTCGCCCGCGGCTGACACGGCCAGCGGCCGGCCCCCGTCTCGCGAACGACGTCAGCCGCCGGCGCCGGCCGACGACGGCTGATAGAGCTCCACGGTGAACCCGTCGGGATCGCGCAGATAGACCCCGTACGCTCCCTGGTGGACGCCGGCGGTGATCTTCACCGGCTCGTCGGAGATCAGCCGGACGCCCCGCCGGCGCAGCTCCGCGCAGGCCTCCTGGATGTCGGAGACCTTGAAGCACACGTGGCCGTTGCCCGGCCGGTTGGTTTCCCGCTCGGTCGGCGGGGCCGGGTGCGTGACGTACTGGAGCAGCTCCAGCAGCGCGCCCCCGTCCGGGGTCTTCAGCAGCGCGATCTCGAGCCGGACCCCCGGGAAGCCGGTGATCCGGGAGAGATACTCGGCCGTCCCCTGCTGGCGCACGTACAGCGTCATCCCGAGAAGGTCCCGGTAGAACTCGATGGATCGCTCGATGTCGGTGACCGTGAACCCCACGTGGTACAGGCTCTCGACCTTCATCGCCCCGTCGTCTCCTCTCCGACCACCGCGATCCCATCGATCTCGATGAGCGCGTCGTCGTCCCAGAGGGCCCGGACCTCGACCAGCGTCGTCGCGGGGTAGTGCCCGCCGAGCATCTCCCGGTAGACCTGGCCGATCGGCTTGGCTTTCGCCCGGTAGTCCGCCTTGTCGCGCACGTAGAAGGTCACCTTCACCAAGTCCCGGAGCGTGCCGCCCCGGGCCTGGATGACCGCGCCCACGTTGGCCAGCGCCTGGCGGAACTGACCGACCAGGTCGCCCCGGGCCACGATCCGGCCCTCGGCATCGAGCGCCGTCTGGCCGGCCAGGAACAGGATGCCCCGCGCCTCGATTCCGTGCGAGAACCCCGACGGCCGGGCGAGCTTCGCCGGATTGACTATTTGAAACCTCCCATGATCGCGACCTCCCTCCCACCCCCCAACCCCCCTCCCCCACCCACCGGGGGGGAGGGGGGGCCGGACAAGGACCGGACGAACCGATTCCGTGCTGTCGGTCATCGGCCGGTGAAGCGGGGCGGCCGCTTCTCGGTGAAGGCCCGGTAGAACTCCTTGTGGTCCTCGGCCATCAGGAGGAGAGCCTGGGCCTGCGCCTCCGCCTCGATGGCTGCGACGAGGTCCATGCCCCACTCGTTGTTCAGCATGCGCTTCGTCGTGCCGAGCGCCTGGGTCGGCCCGTCCGCCAGCCGCCGCGCGAGGGTCCCGGCTTCTCCGGCCAGCCGCTCGGCCGGCACCACCCGGTAGGCCAAGCCGTAGCGCTCGGCGGTCGCCGCGTCGATGGTGTCCCCGAGCATCAGCAGCTCGGTCGCCCGGCCGAAGCCGACCACCTTCGGGAGCAGGAAGGCCGCGCCCATGTCGGCGCCCGTGAGCCCGACCTTCGTGAAGAGGAAGGCGAACCGGGCGGAATCGGCCATGAGGCGGAAGTCCGAGGCCAGGGCCAGCACCGCGCCGGCCCCGGCGGCGATGCCGTTGATCGCGGCGATCACCGGCTTCTCCAGAAGGCGCAGGTTCCGCACCACGGCGCCGGTCATGCGGGTGAACTCGAGCATCCCCTTGACGTCGCGCTTCTGCAGCTCCCCGATGATCGCGTGCACGTCGCCGCCCGAGCAGAAGCCCTTGCCGGTGCCGGTCAGCACGAGGACCCGGACCGCCGGGTCGGTCTGGCAGGCCCACGCCAGCCGCTCCAGCTCCGCGTAGACCTCGAAGGTGAGCGAGTTCAGTGTGTCCGGACGCGCGAAGGTGACCGTCGCCACCCCGTCCTCCACCCGGTAGTCGAACGTGCGGTACCCGCTCACCGGCTCGGCTCTACCTGGTACACACGCTGTCCGGCATGCTGACCATGGTGCCCGGCCCGGGCTCGCTCACCCGAAGGGATCCCAGGTGCTGACGCGCCTCGGCGCGATCTTGTAGATCCGCCGCACCTCGCCCGGGAAGCGCCAGCTCGCCGGGTAGGTGTCCAGGCCGAGGTACCGCCGGGCCAGCCGGTCGAGGTGGGCGTCGGCCCCGGTCTCGGTGATCTCCGCCACCGGCCCCCGGACGTGGAGGTAGCGGTTCGGATTGTCGGGGTCCGGGATCTCGATGGCGACGTGTCGCCGCCCGGCCATGTTGAGATCCTTCTGCCGCCCGGCCGCGGAGTTCACCAGGACGTACTGGCCGTCGTAGTCGACCCAGACCGGCGTCACGTGCGGCGTGCCGTCGGGCATCAAGGTGGCCAGGTGGGCGAACGTCCGCTTCTGGAAGAGGTCGAGGAACTCCCAGGGGATCGGCCCGGTGCTGGGCTGCTGTGCACGCCAGGCGTCGTAGGCCGCGATGAAGGCCGGGTCCCGGCGCTTGAGCCGCTCGTAGCCGACCCGGCGGCTCCGCGTCATCAGGCGATAGGTGAACGGCACCGGCTCCAGGTGGAGGTTGTCCTCGACGTGCTCGAGCCAGATCAGGCTCGCGTAGGCGGCGTCCTGGAACTCGTCCACGGTGGGCTTGCGCACCCGCTGGAAGGCGGCCAGGGCGTCCGGCACCGCCTGGTGCTCGGCGAAGCAGCCGGCCAGCGCGATCGAGTCCTCCAGGGCCAGCTTGGTCCCGGAGCCGATGGAG
Source organism: uncultured Candidatus Rokubacteria bacterium (assembly GCA_963708025.1). Lineage (GTDB taxonomy): Bacteria > Methylomirabilota > Methylomirabilia > Rokubacteriales > DASRDR01 > CAVPSB01. Next base: position 38,595 of record CAVPSB010000012.1, read on the forward strand.
AAGTGGGCGGTGTGGAGGGCATCGCCCAGCAGGACCAGGTGGCGGTGGTGCCAGTGCCTGTTCTTGATCAGCGGGAAGTTGAGCCACTTGACGAAGTTGTTCGAGAGCAGCGGCTGGCCCTCCAGGTCGTCCTTGAAGACCTCGGCCAGGTACGCGCAGGTCTCGGGGTCGGACATCCGGGCGAACCCGGCCCGGGTCCACGTCTCGGGCGGGCACTCGACGATGAACGTGCTGGTCTCGGGGCTGAACTTGTAGGCGTGGTAGATGAACAGCCCGGCGTCGGTCTCCCGGAAGCCGAGGGTCAGGCCGCGGAAGAGCTGGGGGGTGCCCAGCCAGATGTAGCGGTTCTGGCGCACGTCGATGGAGGGCTGGAAGAAGTCGGTGTACGTCCGCCGGACCAGGCTGTTGGCGCCGTCGGCGCCGACCAGGAGATCGCAGGCCTCGACAGGGTCGCCGGGGGCGACACCGCCGACGCCGGCGTGGAAGCGGAGATCGACGCCCAGGTCGAGGCACCGCTGCTGAAGGATGTTGAGGAACGCCAGGCGGGCGATCCCCGAGAACCGGTTCCCGTGGACCGAGATCCGCGTGCCCTTGTGGACGACGTCCACCGGGTCCCAGGTCTGGGAGGCCCGGGTGATGGCGGTGTAGGTGGGCTCGTCGTGGTCGCGCAGGAAGCCGTAGGTCCGGTCGGAGAAGACGATGCCCCAGCCGAAGGTGTCGTTCGGGCCGTCGCGCTCGAAGATCGTGACGGCGTGAGCCGGGTCGAGCTTCTTCAGCAGGATCGCGAAGTAGAGCCCGGCCGGCCCGCCGCCGACGACGTGGACCTTCATGCCGGTAGTCTACCCTACGACTGAACGGCGCCGCCGTCCACGTTCCAGGCCTGGGCCGTCACCCCGCGCGCCTCGTCCGAGGCCAGCACCACGGCCAGGGCCGCCACCTCCTCCGGCTCGATCAGCCGCCGCTGTGGCGAGAAGGCCGCCAGCGACTCGATCGCCTGCTCGTACGAGCGCCCCGTCTTCTCCTGAATCCGCCGGGCGCTCTCCCGGGTCAGGTCGGTCGCCACGTAGCCCGGGCAGATCGCGTTGACGGTGACGCCGGCCGTCACCACCTCCATGGCCAGCGCCCGTGTCAGCCCCAGCAGGCCGTGCTTGGAGGCGACGTACGCCGCCACGTACGGGAAGCCCTCGCGGGCCGCGGTCGAGGCGATGTTGACGATGCGTCCCCACCGGGCGGCCAGCATGCCGGGGAGGACGGCCCGGCTCATGTAGAAGGCGCCGGTGAGGTTGACGCGGAGGTGCCGCTCCCAGAGCGCGTCGTCGGTGTCGAGCACCTTCGCCGAGACCGCGAGGCCGGCGTTGTTGACGAGGATCTGGATCGGCCCCAGGACCTCGGCGGCCGCCCGCGCCACCGACTCGACCCGGGCCGAGTCGGTCACGTCACCCGGCAGCGCGATGGCCTTCCGACCCTGGGCCCGCACCTCGGCGGCGACCGCCTCGACCTCGGCCGCGGTGCGCGCGACGACGGCGACGCTCGCGCCCTCCCGGGCGAACGCCAGGGCGATGGCGCGACCGATGCCGCGCCCCCCGCCGGTGATCAGAGCGACGCGATCGACGAGCCGCACGGCCGCCTCAGCGGCCCCCGCCCGCCACCGGAGCGAGGCCGCGGACGAGGATTCGAGCCATCGCGCGCCTCCTTTCGAGGTGCACGGCTATGCTATCACCCCGGTCACCCCTCACCGGACCTGGGCCACCACCGAGGACGACGTCGAGAAGAGCCTCGCCGCGATGCTTCGCGTGGCCCGGCGGGCCACGGCGCCGGAGGTCAGCCGCCGGCCGGAGGATGCCAGGGCGGAGCGGTGAGGCGCCGCTTCCCGTCGCTGGCGAGCCGGACGCCGGGCTCGACGGCGGCGACGCGGTCCCAGAGCTTGCAGGTCACCTGCTTGTGGCGCTGGTCGAGGCCCTCGCAGTAGTTGGTGAACTCGCAGCGGCGGACCAGGGGGCCGTAGCCGAGCCGGATCTTCCGGAACCAGTCGGGGTCGGCCAGCGTCTGGCGCGCGGCCGCCACGCAGTCCGCCTCGCCGCCGGCGAGGATCGCCTCGGCCTGGTCGAACGAGAAGATGCCGCCGCTGGTGACGACCGGCGTCTCGTGGCCCGCGCCGCGGACCGCGCGGCGGATGGCGGCCGCCAGCGGGACGTTCCGGCCGAAGGGCCCCCGCGCGTCCGCGAGGATCGTCGGCATGCACTCCCAGCCCGACTCGCCCGTGTAGGGATAGACGGTCTCGCCGATCTTCGGCTGCTTGGCGTCCTCGAACCGCCCGCCCTTGGACACCGACAGGTAGTCGGCGCCGGCGGCGGCGAACCGGACCCCGAACCAGACGGCATCCTCCAGGTCGCTCCCGCCCGCCACCACCTCGTGGCCCAGATACCGGATGCCGACGGGGTAGTCGGCGCCGACCCGCTGCCGCACGGCGGCCAGGACCTCGAGCGGCAGCCGCACGCGCCGCGCGCGGTCGCCGCCGTAGCCGTCCGCCCGGACGTTGAGGCGGGACAGGAAGGACGCCATGGTGTAGGCGTGGGCGTAGTGGAGCTCGACGCCGTCGAAGCCGGCCTCCCGCGCGCGCCGGGCGGCCTCGGTGAAGAGGCCGGGGAGGATCTCCGGCAGCTCCTGGATCTGGGGGAGGTCCGTGTCCCACACGCGCTCGCGGTAGCCGTAGTCGAGCGCCTCCAGCTCGCCCGCGTCGAGCACGGCCTCGACCAGCGGTCGCTCGGCGGCGACGAGCCGGGCGCGGACCTCCGGCTCGGGCGTCTCGCGCCAGCGCTCGTCGGCCAGGGCGTCGGCCAGCCGGCGGCGGAGCCCGGGGGTGACGGCGAGGTAGCGCTCGAAGTACCGGGCCGGCTCGGGCCGGCGCCGGACCGTCAGGAAGTCGATGAGCTGGATGAAGAGGCGTGTGCGCCCCTCGCTCCGCTCCCGGACCACCGCGACCAGCTCGCGAAGGCCCGGGACGAAGCGGTCGTGGCCGATGCGGAGGAGCGGGCCCGAGGGGATGTCGCGGATGCCGGTCGCCTCGACGACGAGGACGCCCGGCTGGCCCTCGGCGAAGCGCGCGTACCAGTCCATCACCTCGGGAGTCACGAAGCCGTCCTCGGTGGCCCGCCACGGCACCATGGCCGGGACCCAGGTCCGCTCCCGCGCCACCAGGCGCGGCCCGATCCGGATCGGCGAGAACCACCGCGAGGCCGCGGCCTCCTCGCGCGTGGGCCAGCGGACCGGCGGCAGCGGATGCCGGATCCGGGGCCGGGCGCCGCCCGCCGTCGCGACGGGGTCCGTCACGGCGCCCGCCCCCCGAAGTGAGGGATCACGCGCTCGCCCAGCAGCCGGACCGCCTCGGCGTGGTCCGGACCGAGCGGGGGTTTGAAGATGACGTGACGAACGCCGGCCGCGGCCAGCGTCTCGACGCCCCGGACAACGTCGGCCGCCGTGCCGCAGAAGCCGAAGGCGCGGGCGGTATCGTCGCCGACGTGACGGACGGCGGCGTCGACGTCGCGGCGCCCGACGTCGGCGGCGATGGCGTCCAGGTCCCGCCGGTCCACGCCGGCGGCCTCCGCCAGCGCCGGGATCAGGGGAAGCCGGTGCACGAGCAGGCGCTTGACCAGGGCGACGGCGGCGGCCGCGTCGGGGCCGATCGATGTCCAGCAGCTCGACGCCAGCTCCACGCGCTCCGGCGAGCGGCCGGCGGCCGCCGCGCCGGCGGCGATTTCCCGGCGCGCCATCGCGATCGCTGCCGCGTTCAGGAGCCCAGCGGCGTGGACCCCGTCGGCCACCTCCCCGGCCAGCCGGAAGCCGCGGGGCCCGGTCGTGCCCAGGTAGACGGGCACGTCGGGCCGGAGCGGGCGGAAGCCGAGGCCGAAGTTCGCCGCGACGGGGAAGAGCTCCCCCGCGAAGGCGTCCTGGCTCCCGGCCAGCGCGTGGCGGGTGAGGGCCACCGCTTCCCGCAGTGCCCGGAGGGGGCGGGGCATCGCCAGGTGCAGGGCCCGGTGGTCGCTCGCGTCGCCGCGGCCCCAGCCCAGAAACGCGCGGCCGCCGCTCAGCTCGTCGAGGGTGGCGGCGTTCGCCACCGTGACCAGCGGATGGCGCTGGTAGGGATGCGTGACCGAGGGGCCGAGGTGGACGCGTCGCGTGTGGCGCGCCAGGTCGAAGAGGATGCCCCAGCAGGACTTGAAGTTGGGGATGTCGTCGATCACCAGGAGCGAGAAGTCGTGGCGCTCGACGAGCCCGGCCAGCCGGGCGTAGGCCGCGAAGGGCAGGTTGGGGGGGAGGCCGATGCTGAAGCGCATGTCTCCCCGATGATACTCCGCCGGCCCGCCGCCGATGGCGGCCCGGACCCCGTGTTAGAGTACCGGCCGTGCGCATCGCGGTCATGGGGGCCGGCGGCATCGGCGGCTTCTTCGGAGCCCGGCTCGCGCGCTCCGGCGAGGCCGTGGCCTTCGTCGCGCGCGGCGAGCATCTGCGCGCGATCCAGGCCGGCGGCCTCCGCATCCGGAGCGTCGAGGGCGACTTCACGATCGACGCCCCGGCCACGGATCGACCGCCGCAGGTGCCGGCGCTCATCGGGCCCGTGGATCTCGTCCTCTTCTGCGTGAAGCTCTACGACACCGAGGCCGCCGCCGAGGCGCTCCGCCCGCTCATGGGTCCGGGCACGGCCGTGCTCTCCCTCCAGAACGGCGTGGCCAAGGAGGACGTGCTGGCCCGCGTGCTCGGCCCGGAGCCCGTCATGGGCGGGCTCTCCTCCGCGTTCGTCGCCATCGAGGCCCCGGGCGTGATCCGACACTCGCACGGCGGCAGCATCGTCTTCGGCGAGCGGGACGGCCGGGCCAGCGAGCGGGCCGCGCGCTTCCTGGAGGCGGGACGCAAGGCCGGGATCCGGATGGAGCTGACGGCCGACATCCGGCGCGCCCAGTGGGAGAAGTACCTGATGATCCTCGGCCTGTCCGGCCTGTCGGCCCTGACGCGGCGGCCGATGGGCGAGATCCGAGCGTGCCCGGAATCGCGGCAACTCTACCGGACGGTCTTCGAGGAAGTGGCGGCCGTCGCGCAGGCCGAGGGCGTGGACCTCGGCGACGACGTGGTCGCCCGGACCATGGCGACCGGGGACGCCCTCCGGCCCGACTCCTACTCGTCCATGTACCACGATGTCACGCACGGGCGCCGGCTCGAGCTGGACTGGCTCCACGGCCACGTGATCCGGCTGGCCGCCGGGCACGGGATCCCGACGCCCGCGCTCTTCGCCCTCTACGCCGGCCTGCGCCCGGCGGCGCTCGCCGCCGAGCGGACCGGCTGATCGGCTCGCAGCCCAAAGGAGGTCCAGCATGGTCCGGGTGCGGTGGTCTCTCGCGTGCGTCCTGATGGCCGTTGTGCTGGCCGGCGCCGTGACCGTGGCGGTCGCGCAGCCGAAGCCGCTCGGCAAGGTCACGGTCGGGCTCGGCGTCGCCAAGACCTTCACGTTCCTGCCGGCCTACGTCGCCGAGGACCTCGGCGCCTGGAAGAAGCGGGGGCTGGAGGTGGAGATCGTCCCCTTCGCGGGGGACGCCAAGCTCCAGCAGGGGTTCGCCGCCGGCAGCGTGGACTTCGCCCTGGGCGGCGTGGCCGGCTCCCTGGTGGCGATCACCAAGGGCCAGGAGACGCGGCTCGTCGGCGGCCTCGCGAACTCCGTCACCCTGATGGGACTGGTGGCCGCCCCCGACGTCCGCTCCAAGGAGGACCTCAAGGGCAAGGTCGTCGGGGTGACGAGCCCCAACAGCGTCACCGACATCCTGGTCCGCTACCTCTCCAAGAAGCTGACCGGGGACGCCGAGCACGGGATCCGGCGGGCCTTCCTGGGCGGCTTCCAGAGCCAGGTGGCGGCGCTGAAGACCGGGCAGATCCAGGCCTTCACCTGGACACTGGACGGGATCTTCGACGTCGAGAAGCAGGGGATCGGGAAGTTCCTGCTGAGCTTCGGCGACGAGGTCCCGGACTTCGCCTTCGAGTCGGTCGTCGCGACCCGCAAGATGATCGAGGAGCGGCCCGAGGTCGTGCGCGCCTTCCTGGAAGGGGTGTACGAGGCGGTCGGGCACATGAAGGCCAACAAGGAGTACACGCTCGACATCTTCCAGCGGAAGATGGACGTGTCCCGGGACATCGGCGCCCGCGTCTTCGACCTCGACGCCCACGCGCTCGTGGACGACGGGGCGTTCAGCGACAAGGCGCTCGTCACGGCGGCGCAGGCGATCGTCGAGACCGGCGCCATCAAGGAGGTGCCGCCGCTCCCGGCCTGGGTGGACAAGCGGTTCCTCCCGGTCCGCTGGCGGCGCTGAGCCGTGACCACCGCGCCAGCCCCGATCGACCTCCTGGTCGCCGACGGGCTCGTTGCGACCCTCGACCTGGCCCGGCGCGTGCTGAGCGACGGGGCGGTGGCCGTGAAGGATGGGCGGATCGTCGAGGTCGGGAAGACGGCGGACCTCCGGGCCCGCTACCGCCCGGCCCGGGTGATCGACGCGACGGACTTCGTGGTGATGCCGGGCCTCGTGGACGGCCACGTCCACGTCTCCGCCGAGCACCTGGCCCGTGGCCTCGCGCCCGACGACGCCGGCCACCGGTGGACCATGGACTGGGCGGTGCCGCTCTACGCCGCCGTCACCCCCGAGGAGGAGCACGCCTCGGCCCTGCTCTCGTGCCTGGAGATGATCAAGAACGGGACGACGGCGTTCGGCGAGGGCGGCACGGTCCGGGACATGGGCGTGGTGGCGGCGGCGGTCGAGCAGGCGGGGATCCGGGGGACCCTCGGGCTCTGGACGTGGGACCGCGTGCCCGAGCCGGCCGCGCTCCGCCGCTCGGCCGACGAGGCGCTGAGCCGGACGGAGGCGGCGATCGATCGGTTCCACGAGACGGCCGGCGGGCGGGTCCGCGTCGCGGCCGCCTGCATCCACCTGATGTCGTGCTCGCGCGAGCTGCTGCTCGGGCTCCGAGACCTGGCCCGGGCCCGCGGCGTCACCTTCGCCTTCCACCACGCCAGCTCGCGCCAGCCGGTCGAGCAGTACGTGGCCACCCACGGCCGCCGCCCGCTCCTCGACGGGGCCGACCTCGGCCTGCTCACCCGGAACGCCCGCGCGACCCACATGGTCCACCTGGACGACGACGAGCTGAAGGTCGCTGGCGGCGTCCGGGGCCACGGTCATCCACTGCCCGCAGACGGCGCTCCGCCTGGCCTACGGGGCGACCGCGGTCGGGCGGTTCCCCGAGATGCTGGCGGCGGGGGTGACGGTCGCGCTGGGCACCGACGGGGTGATGAGCTCCGACAACCAGGATCTCTTCAAGGCGATGCAGCTCGCCGCCGGGCTCTTCAAGGACGCCCGCCAGGACGCCACGCTGGTCCCGGCCGAGCGGGCGGTGGAGATGGCCACGCTCGACGGCGCCCGGACGCTCGGCCTCGAGGCCGAGGTCGGCTCGCTCGAGGCCGGCAAGCGGGCCGACCTCGTCCTGCTCACCCGGCGCGCCCCCGAGCTGACGCCGCTCTGGGACGTGGCGAACGCGCTGGTCTACGCCACCGACGGGCGGAACGTGGACACGGTCATCGTGGACGGCCGGGTCGTCATGGAGGGCCGCCGCGTCCTCACGATCGACGAGGCGGCGCTCTACGCCCGCGTCCGCGAGCTGGCGCCGGGGCTGGTCGCCCGGGCCGGACTCAGGCCGCGCCCCCGCTGGCCGGTCGTCTAGCCTCAATCCGAAGGAATCGAGTCGGCCGTGGACGACCGCACCCATTCCGCAATCCGGCTCGGTCTGGCTTCTCGCAACCCATCGAATTTTGGCCTCGCGGCCACGGCGTTCCACTTCGAGCGGCGGCTTTGCCGCCGCCCTCCCTCCTGGGGGAGGTTCCGGAGGGGGCCGTCGAGGCCCCCTCCGGCTTAGAGCGTCGGGTGGACGCGCTTGTAGAAGAGCAGCTCGCGGTAGCCCTGGGGCAGGTTGTCGATGTACCCGGTCTGGACGAAGCCGAGCGCCCGGTGCATCTGGATCGCCGCCGCGTTGACCTCCTCGGTGGAGGAGAAGAGCCGCGGTCCCGGGCTCCGCTCCTCGGCGGCCTCGAAGAGGGCGCGGGCCACGCCGCGGCGGCGCCGGTCCGGCTTGACGCTGACCAGCGTCACGAAGGTGCAGGCGAACCAGTCGGTGCGGTAGGCGAGGGTGCCGACGACCTCGCCGTCGTCGAGGGCGACCAGGAGCTGCTGGCGGTCGAGCGCCGCCTGGACGAGGCCGCCGCTCCGCCGGCCGCCGACCACTGCCTCGGCCAGGTCGATGCACCGCGGGGCTTCCTCGGGGCGCGCGGCCCGAATCTCCATCCTGCCCAGGATAACGCATCGCGATGGGACGGGCCTGGCTCCTGACCGGCCGACCGGGCGCGGGCAAGACGACGTGCCTGCGCCGCACGCTCGAGCTCGTCGGGCGGCCGGCCGGCGGCTTCCTCACCGAGGAGGTGCGCGAGGGCGGGGCGCGGGTGGGCTTCGCCCTGGTGACGCTGGCCGGCGAGCGGGGGATGCTCGCCGACGCGCGCCGGCCCGGCGAGCCGCGGGTCGGCAAGTACGGCGTGGACCTCGAGACGCTCGAGCGGATCGGCGTGCCGGCCATCCGGGAGGCAGTCCGCGCTCGCCGGCTGGTGGTCATCGACGAGATCGGGAAGATGGAGATGGCCTCGGCGGCGTTCCGGCAGGCGGTGGAGGAGGCGCTGGCCAGCCCGGCGCCGGTGCTCGGCACGATCCTCGCCGCGCCCCACCCGTGGGCTGACCGGGTCAAGGCCATGCCCTCGGTCACGCTGGTCACCGTCACGCCCGCGAACCGCGACACGCTGCCCGGCGAGCTCGCCCGACGGCTCGGCGTCCCGTGACACGCCTACGAGCGCCGAGCGCAGGACGGGCGACGGGCCCGAGCCCTCGTGAGCCAGCTGCCTGCCAGACGCGGTGACACGACGAGTGAGGTGCCACGACCGAAGGACGAAGTGAGCCGACAGGGCGCATTCGGCGCCCGCGCGCACACCAGGCGACTCGGACCGGCATAGTGACACCTCATCGGGGCTCGAGTGGGAGCCCCTCGCGAACCCACTGCCCTAAGCCGCCGGCCAGAACCCGGACGTTCCGGAAGCCCGCCTCCTGCAACCGACGGTAAGCACCAATGGCGTCTAGGGTGGTCTCGCCGTAGATCACGAGGATTCCCGTGCGAGGTAGCCGGGTCAGCTCCTGGGGCAGGGTAGCAGCCGGCACTGACCGAGCCCCTGGAACATGGGCGTGCCGGTGAGCCGCTTGGTCCCGCAGATCGACGATGGTGACAGGCTCCGACCGCGGGGGGTCAAGGAGTTGGTGGAGCTGTCGCGGCTGGATGGTCAGGGCGACAGAGCCCGCCTCGTGCCACGCGTGTCCGGGACCCGCCAGGATCACGCTCGACACCAGGAACCACGCGCTCACGGCGAACCACACGAACCTCATCCGGCGACATGCCAGGGCACGAACGCGAAACCGTAGGGCGACCGGCGGGCCAACGGCTAGCATCGACACACACGGTGCCCGATGAACTCGATGCGCAGCCCAATCGCCTCCTCGTCCTTGATCTTCAGCATCAGGCGGCCCCTGTGGATCTCGAACACGGTCACGTCAGAGGTCGCCGGGTGCAGCACACGCGTTGGCCGCGGCGCCCCAGCCGGGGGCGATGAGGGGGCGAAGTTTTTGAGCGGCGAATCTCGTGGACCAACGGCCCAACCCCGCGGCGCGGTTGACACTCCCGGGCGACGGGGGCTACAGTCGAGCACGCCGAGTCGCATCGTCACGGGCCCGAGTTCCGGCGTCCCGCCGACCCGCCCGCATCGCCCCGAAGGGAGGCTGACGTGCCGCAGACCAAGTTTCTCCTCGACGAGAAGGACATGCCGAGCCGCTGGTACAACATCCAGGCCGACCTGCGCGAGCCGCTCCCGCCGGTCATCCATCCCGGGACGCTGCAGCCGATCGGGCCCCAGGACCTGGCCCCGCTCTTCCCGATGGAGATCATCAAGCAGGAGGTGAGCCAGGAGCGCTGGATCGAGATCCCGGAGCCGGTCCGGGACGTCTACCGCCAGTGGCGGCCGACGCCGCTCTACCGCGCGCACCGCCTGGAGAAGGCGCTCGATACGCCGGCCCGCATCTACTACAAGTGGGAGGGCGTCTCGCCGGCCGGGAGCCACAAGCCCAACACGGCCGTGGCCCAGGCGTACTACAACAAGCAGGAGGGCGTCCGGCGACTCTCCACCGAGACCGGCGCGGGCCAGTGGGGCTCGGCGCTGGCGTTCGCCTGCCAGGCGTTCGACCTCGAGTGCAAGGTCTACATGGTGCGGGTCTCCTACGACCAGAAGCCGTACCGCCGGATCATGATGGAGTGCTGGGGCGCGAAGGTCCTGCCGAGCCCCTCCATGGACACCCAGGCCGGCCGCGCCATCCTCGCCAAGGACCCCCAGTCGCCCGGGAGCCTCGGGATCGCGATCTCGGAGGCGGTGGAGGAGGCGGCCCAGCGCGAGGACACGAAGTACTCGCTGGGGTCGGTCCTGAACCACGTCCTGATGCACCAGACGGTCATCGGCCTCGAGGCCCAGAAGCAGCTCGAGCTGGCCGGCGACCGGCCGGACATCCTGATCGGCTGCATCGGCGGCGGCTCGAACTTCGGGGGCTTCGCCTTCCCGTTCCTGGCCGACAAGCTCACCGGCAAGCGGAAGGACCTCCGCGTGATCGCCGTCGAGCCCCAGGCCTGCCCGAGCCTCACCAAGGGCGAGTACGTCTACGACTTCGGCGACACCGGCCAGATGACCCCGCTGGTCAAGATGTACACGCTCGGCCACTCGTTCATCCCGGCGCCGATCCACGCCGGCGGGCTCCGCTACCACGGCATGGCGCCGCTGGTCTGCGCGCTCTACGACCAGAAGGTCATCGAGGCGACCGCCGTCCACCAGAACCCGACCTTCGAGGCGGCGCTGACGTTCGCCAAGGCCGAGGGCTTCCTGCCGGCACCGGAGGCCGCCCACGCGATCCGGGCCGTGATCGACGAGGCGGTGAAGTGCAAGCGCTCCGGCGAGCGGAAGGTGATCGCCTTCAACTTCTGCGGCCACGGGCACTTCGACCTGTCGGCCTACGAGCGCTACCTCAGCGGGAAGCTCGAGGACTTCGAGTACCCGACGGACAAGGTGAGGGAGGCGCTCGCCGGGCTGCCGAAGGTCGAGGTGTAGCCCCGGTTGGACTTCCGGCTGACCGAGGAGCAGGAGGCCTTCCGCAAGGCCGTCGCCCGCTTCGTCGACACCGAGATCGTGCCCATCGCCGACCGGATCGACGAGGCCGGTGAGTTTCCCCGGGATCTCTTCCGGAAGCTCGGCGAGCAGGGCTACCTCGGCCTCCGCTACCCCGAGACCTACGGCGGCTCGTCCGCCGACATGGTCACCTACTGCCTGTTCGCCGAGGAGATGGCCCGGGGCTCCATGTCGCTGGCCGCGCTGGCCGCCATGCAGGGCCTGATGGGCACGTACTTCGTCTTCAAGTACGGGAGCGAGGAGCTGCGCCAGCGCTACCTGGTGCCGGCCCTCCGCGGCGAGAAGGTCGCCACCTTCGCCCTCACCGAGCCGAACGCCGGCTCCGACATCGGCAACATCACGACCTACGCCGAGCGGGCGGAGGGCGGCTGGCGCCTCACCGGCGCCAAGACCTGGGTCACCAACGCGCCGGTGGCCGACATGCTGACCGTCTGCGCCAAGACCTCGAAGGAGCGGGGCATGAAGCACATCGCCCTGTTCCTGGTGGACCGCGGGTTCCCCGGCGTCACGCTCGGCAAGAAGATCGACAAGCTCGGCGTCCGGGCCTCGGCGACCGGGGAGATCCTCCTCGACGGCGTCTTCGTCCCCGACGGGCACCTGCTGGGCGGGGAGACGGGCGGGGTCGAGAAGGTCGGGACGATCCTGTCGGAGATCCGGATCATGACCGGGGCGCTCTCGGTCGGCCTGGGCCGGGCCGCCTACGAGGCCGCGCTCCGCTACTCGAAGGAGCGGGTGACGTTCGGCAAGCCGATCGGCGAGCACCAGGCCATCGCCTTCAAGCTGGCTGACATGCTGACCCAGCTCCACGCGGCGACGCTCCTCGTCTACCACGCGGCGTGGGCCGTCGACCAGGGGCTCCCGGTCACCCGCGAGGCGGCCATGACCAAGCTCTTCGCCTCCGAGGCGGCCAACCGGATCTGCGACGAGGCCTCCCGCGTGTTCGCCTCGTACTCGTTCGCCCGGGAATACCCGGTCGAGCGCTACTTCCGGGACGCCCGCTTCCTGCTGTGGGGTGGGGGCACCTCGGAGATTCTCCGCGTCATCATCAGCCGTGACCTCGATCGCCCGCCGACCCTGGGGTCGGCCTGAGGAGGCAGCCGGATGGCCTACACGCCGCGCGGTCGGTACTGGGACGACTTCAAGGAAGGGGAGACCTTCACCACGGCGGCCCGCACGGTGACCGAGGGCGCCGTCGACCTCTTCGCCGGGCTGTCGGGCGACTTCAACCCGCTTCACACCGACGAGGAGCAGGCCCGCCAGACCCCGATGAAAGGGCCGGATCGCCCACGGGATGCTGGTGCTGTCCGTGGCCACCGGCCTGGCCAACCAGCTCGGGCTCTTCGAGGGGACGACCCTCGCCCTGCTGGGGATGGACCGGATCAAGTGGACCGCGCCGGTCCGTCCCGGGGACACCGTCCACGTCGAGCTGACGATCCGCCAGAAGAAGGAGTCGTCGAAGCCCGACCGGGGGGTGCTGACGACCGAGGTGGGGGTCAGGAACCAGAGGGGCGAGGCGGTGATGACGGCCGAGTGGACCACGCTGATGGCCCGGAAGGCCTGACGGGAGGGCGGACGATGCCACTGGCCGGTCGGGTCGCGCTCGTCACCGGCGCCGGGAGCGGGATCGGGGAGGCGACGGCCCGACGGTTCGCCGCCGAGGGCGCGGTCGTGGTCGTGAACGACGTGGACGTGGACCGGGCCCGGGCTGTCGCCGACGCCATCCAGAAGGATGGCGGGAAGGCCTCGGCCGTCGGCGCCAACGTGACCCGGCGGGACGAGGTCGAGCGGATGGTGGCGGGCGTGGTGACCGAGCACGGTCGGCTCGACATCCTCATCAACAACGCCGGCATCAACCGGGACGCGATGAGCCACAAGATGACCGAGGAGCAGTGGGACCAGGTCCTGACGGTGAACCTGAAGGGCACCTTCCTCTGTGCCCAGGCCGCCCTGCCGAGGATGCGCGAGCGAGGCTGGGGACGGGTGGTCAACACCTCCTCGGTGGGCTCGCTCGGCAACATCGGCCAGGCCAACTACGCGGCCTCCAAGGCCGGCGTCATCGGGCTGACCAAGACCCTGGCCCTCGAGTACGCGAAGTACGGGATCACGGTGAACTGCATCGCGCCGGGCGCGGTGCTGACGCCGATGCTGGCCGGCGTGCCCGATCCCATCAAGGAGAAGATCACCGCGCAGATCCCGGTGGGCCGCATCGCCGACCCCGCCGAGATCGCGGCGGTCCACGCCTTCCTGGCCTCGGACGAGGCCGCCTACATCACCGGCCAGGTTCTCTTCGTCGACGGCGGCATGTCGGTCGGCATCTGATAAGGCTGAGACGGGGGAGGGCAGAATGAAGTGTTTCTGTCAGCGGGTGCTCCGGAGCCTACGAAGGGAAGAAGATCGTTCACACCGTTCGGCGGACCGGGCAAGTGATTGTCATTGACGGGGTTCCGGCCGAGGTCTGTTCGGTGTGCGGGGACGTTCTCCTGAAGCCGGACACCGTGCGACGAATCGAGGCGATCCTGCGTGAGGCCGGCACGCCTCAGCGAACGGCGCCCGTGTACGAGTATGCATGAGGAGATTCTGCTTGAGCCGCGCCCAGGGGCCCAGGCCTTACAATGGCATCGGTGTCGCTGTCGGTGGCCGGCGGGCGATGAAATGTCGAGAATGAAAGGCCTGACCCCATGCGTAAGGTAGCGCTGGTCGGCGCGGGTGTGTCGAAGTTCGGGGTGCGGAAGGCGACGTACCGGGACCTGATCTGGGAGGCGGGCAAGGCCTGCTTCGACTCGCTGCCGGCGCTCCGCCCGGCGGACCTGGAGGGGCTGGTGGTCGGCTCGGTGATGCCGGAGCGGACGGTCTTCCAGAGCCACATCTCGTCGCTGGCGGCCGAGGCGCTCGGGATCAAGCCGAGCCGCCTGTCGGCCCGCACCGAGCACATGTGCGCCTCGGGCACCGTCGGCATCCGCTACGCCTACGCCTTCATCGCGGCGGGCCTGGCCGACCTCGTCATGGTCCTGGGAGTCGAGAAGCTGAACGTGCCGGCCGGCGAGGAGGCGCTCCTCAACATGGGCACCGGCGTGGACCGCGAGTGGGAAGCCGCCCACGGGCTCACGGCGCCGCCGGTCTTCGCCCTGGCCGCCCAGGCCCACATGGCGAAGTACGGGACGACCGAGGAGCAGCTCGCGATGGTGAGCGTGAAGAACCACAACCACGCCGCCCGGAATCCCAACGCTCACTTCCAGAAGGGCGCCACGCTCGAGCAGGTCCTGTGCTCGCGGATGATCTCGACGCCGTTCCGGCTCTTCATGTGCTCGCCGATCACCGACGGGGCGGCCGCCGTGATCCTGGCCAGCGAGGAGCGGGCGCGCGATCTGACCGACCGACCCGTGTGGCTCCGGGGAACCGGCCAGGCGCTGGACGGCTTCATGCTGTCGTCGCTCCATCCCGACTACGCCCACTGGCCGGCCCTGAAGCGGGCCGGCGAGGACGCCTACCGGATGGCCGGCGTCACGCCGGCTGACGTGGACGTGGCCGAGGTCCACGACTGCTTCTCGATTGCCGAGATCATCGCCTACGAGGAGCTGGGCTTCTGCGCCAAGGGGGAGGGCGGCGCCTTCGTCGAGAAGGGGCTCTCCGACTACGGCGGCCAGGTCGTGGTGAACCCGCGCGGCGGGCTGATCGGCTGCGGCCATCCGCTCGGGGCGACGGGGATCGCCCAGGCGGCCGAGGTCTTCTGGCAGCTCCGGGGCGAGGCCGGCGCTCGCCAGGTTCCGGACGCGCGGATCGGGCTCACCCACAACAACTCGGGCATGGGCGAGCACGTCGTGGTCGTGTACGGGAGCGAGGCCGCATGAGAGCGCTCTATCACCCGCGGCTGCCGCCCGGCGGGCGCCTGTGGGGGGCGAGCCGCCCCGGCTATCCGGCCACGCCGGCGACCCCGCAGCAGATCGAGGCGACGGTGCGGGATTGGGCGGGGGCCGGCGTCGACGCGGTGGTGACCCTGATGGAGGAGACCGAGATCGTCCGGATCTGTCCGGGCTTCCTCCAGTCGCTCGACCGGCATGGCCTCGAGTCGCTCCGCTTCCCGATCCCCGACTTCGGCGCGCCGGCCCCGGCCGAGGCGGAGGACTTCTGCGTCTTCGTGGCCGACGCGCGCGTGAGGCTCGCCCGCGGCCAGGCGCTCCTCGCCCACTGCAACGCCGGCCTCGGGCGCACGGCCGTCTTCCTGGCCTCCCTCCTCAAGGGCTGCGGCCATCCCGGTGACCCGGTGGAGGAGATCCGGCGGATCTACGAGCCCGACGCCATGCGCGGGGACGTCCAGGAGGCGTTCGTCCGGGGTCTGCTGTTCCGGTCCGACGGAAGCCCATGAGGCGCCCATGACGATCGACTGGAGCCGTCCGGTCGGCCGGGAGGGGCCGATCCTCTCATGAGTCAGCCGGAGAAGGCGGTGGCACCGGTCTACCTTCGGGTGGTCGACGCCTTCCCGCTCGAGTCCGCCGACTTCAACAAGCTCCACGAGTTCTACTCGTTCCTGGCCGCCGAGCGGCTCACCACGACCCGCTGCCGGGGCTGCGGGCGGATCGACTGGCCGCCCCGGGGCTTCTGTCCCGCGTGCACGAGCGACGCGTACGAGTGGATCGACCTCCCCCACCAGGGGCGGCTCCACGGCTTCACGGTGCAGGAGACCGGCGTCCCCGCGGGGTATCCGCGCCCGCTGGTCTTCGCGATCGTGGAGGTGGCGGGTCTCCGGATCTTCGCCCCGCTGCTGGAGGTGCCCGATCCGGCGCGGCTCGCCGTCGGCATGCCGGTGCGCTTCACCCGGGTGCGGGTGGCCGACGACCCAGCCGGGAAGCCGCGCTATCTGCCGGCGTTCACCCTGGCCGAAGCGGGTCCATGATCGGGCTCGGGCCGATACCCGTCGCAACCTTCATCTCGGCCGTGACGCGCTCGGCCTGCGTCGATCGGACGGCCTTCGGCCTGGGGGCGGACGTCCCGGCCTATGGTCGTCGTTCGGACGGCCTTCGGCCTTTGGGGTCGTCGCCGATCCTCGGCGTACTCGGAGTACGCCTGCGGTCGGCGACTCCCTGCGTCGTTCGGACGGCCTTCGGCCTGCGGGGGCTGCTCGGGTCTCGGCCCGGCACCACGGTCACCGTGCCGGACGTCTCTTGGGCCACGGCAGGGCCATGAGTGATCGGCCGCTCCGCGTCCTCGTCGCCAAGCCCGGCCTCGACGGCCACGACCGGGGCGCGAAGGTCGTTGCCCACGGGCTCCGCGACGCCGGCTTCGAGGTGATCTACTCGGGGCTCAAGCGCACCGCCGAGGAGATCGTGGCCGAGGCGGTCCAGGAGGACGTGGACGTGATCGGGCTATCGATCCTGTCCGGGGCGCACCTCACGCTCTCGCGCAAGGTCCTCGACCGGCTGCGGGAGGCGGGGGCCGACGACGTGGCCCTGGTGGTTGGGGGCACGATCCCGGCCCGGGACGCCGAGGCGCTGGTGGACCTGGGGGTGCGGCGCGTGTTCCCGATGGGGACGCCGCTGCCCGACATCGTGGACTTCTTCAAATCCATCGAGCGAGGGGCGAACTGAGAGCGTGTGACTGAATCGCTCGCTTTCACACCCCCTCCCCCCAGTGGGTGGGGGAGGGGGCTGGGGGTGGGCGGGAGGTCCCGAACGATGGCGGACCAGCCGGCGAAGCGAAGCGAGCCGAAGCTCCGGGACGCGACCTATCTGGACGGGATCTCGATCAAGCCCGTCTACGGGCCGGCCGACCTGGCCGGCTTCGACCACGCGCGGGAGCTGGGCGAGCCCGGCCAGTACCCGTTCACGCGTGGGATCCACCCCCAGATGTACCGGGCGCGGACCTGGACCATGCGGCAGTACATCGGGTTCGGGACCCCCACCGAGACGAACGCCCGCTTCAAGTACCTCATGGCCCACGGCCAGGATGCCCTGAACGTCGCCTTCGACCTCCCGACCCAGCTCGGGCTCGACTCGGACGACCCCCGGGCCGAGGGGGAGGTCGGCCGGGTCGGCATGGCCGTCGACTCGCTCGTGGACATGGAGGAGGCCTTCGCCGGCATCCCGGCCGACCGGGTCTCCATCTCGTTCACCATCAACTCGATGGCCGCCTTCATCCAGGCGATGTTCCTGGTCGTGGCCGAGAAGCAGGGCGTCGGGTGGGACCGGGTGGTGACGACGCCCCAGAACGACATCCTCAAGGAGTTCGTCGCCCGGGGCACCTGGGTCTTCCCGGTGGATCCCTCGCTCCGCCTCGTCTGCGACATCGCCGAGTTCTGTGCCCGCCAGGCGCCCCGGGTGAACCCGATCTCGGTCTGCGGCTACCACATCCGCGAGGCCGGCTGCACGCCGGCCCAGGAGATGGCCTACGGGCTGGCCATCGTGGCCGCCTACACCGAGCTCCTGATCCGGCGCGGCCTCAGCGTGGACGACTTCGCCCCCCGGCTGTCCTTCAACTTCACCTGCTGGGGCCGGCTCTTCGAGGAGGTCGCGAAGTTCCGCGCCGGGCGCCGGCTCTACGCCCGGATGATGAAGGAGCGGTTCGGCGCGACGAACCCGAAGTCGATGATGTTCCGATCGCTGATCGGGGGCGGGGGCTCGGGGTTCACCGTGCAGGAGCCGGAGAACAACATCGTCCGCGGCGCCTACTACGCGCTGGCGGCCGCCCTCTCCGGCGCCCAGACGATGGCCTTGCCCACCTACGACGAGGCCTACACGATCCCGTCGCCCAAGGCCCAGCTCCTGGCGCTCCGCACCATGCAGATCTGTGCCGAGGAGACGGGCGTCGCCGACACGGTGGACCCGCTGGCCGGCTCGTACTTCGTCGAGACGCTGACCAGCGAGATGGAGGCGAAGATCCGGGAGGAGATGGCCCGCGTGGACGGCATGGGCGGCATGATCGAGGCGGTGAAGTCGGGGGCCATCCAGGCCGAGGTGGCGCGGCAGGCCTACCGCTTCGAGCAGATGATGCTCTCCGGCGAGTACCCGAAGGTCGCCGTCAACCGCCACGTGGCCCCGGACGCCGAGCGGGAGGCGTCCCAGGCCCTCGAGCTGTACGGCTTCGATCCGAAGGCGGCGGAGGCCCAGGCGGCCAAGCTCGCGCGGCTGCGCCGGGACCGGGACCGGGCGGCGGTCGAGCGGACGCTGGGCCGGCTCCGCGAGGCGACGCGAGGGACCGACAACCTCATGCCCCCCATCATCGAGGCGGTCCGGGCCTACGCCACGCTCGGCGAGATGGCGGGCGTGCTCCGCGAAGTGTGGGGCGAGCACAAGGAGCCGCTGGTCTTCTGACGGCCATGCCGTGTCGATCCCGGCAAGAGTTGAATCCGCTGGTAAGACGGGGTAGTCTTACGCCATGCGGAGACGCCTGTCAGTCGTGCGTGTGAGTTCCAAGGGGCAGATCGTGATCCCCGCTCCGATTAGGCGCAAGCTCGGATTTCGGACCGGTCAGCCCCTCGCGGTGCGGACCGGGAACGGCCGCGAAGTCGTGTTCGTTCCGATCGAAGAACATGCCGGAGACGTGCAAGCGATGCTCGGACGGATCCGTGCCGCGGCGGCGAAGTCTCGACGGGATCCCGTAGAAGAGCTGCATCGGCGCCGCCGAGCAGAGCGCGAGCGGGAGAACAAGACCGCTGAACGTTGGCGTAATTGACGCCGGTATCGCGATTGGCTGGATGCACGGCCGCCATCGGTCGCTCCCCAAGCTCAATCATCTCTTCGCGGAGTCTCGCGGTGGAAAGATCGCGCTCGTCATCTCCGTCGTCAACCTGGCTGAGGTACTGCTCCACACGGCGGAGTTCGCTCGTTCGAGCGGGGTCGATCCGGTCGCTCTTCTGAAAGCCAGCGGCGTGCGATTTCACTCACCGGACGAGACCGTGGCCCGCCGTGTCGTCAAGTTTCGCACCTCACTCGCGGACGCGTTTGCTGCCGCCACCGCTCAGGAGCTGGGGGCCCGGCTGCACACCACCGACATGGAACTGGTCCGGCAAATCGCCGGGACCCGCCTGTCGGTGACGCACTACTGATCGGGCAGGGAGGCGTGACGCACCTCGCGGGGGCGGACGGGCGCCAGGCGGATCGAGACGGTGCGCCCTACGCCTCGCTGGCGCCGTACTTCGCCCGGCTCTTCGAGCCCCACGGCATCCGTAGCTGGTTCAACCGGGCGCGGACGCTGGTGGCCGCGGCCGGCGTCACCGGAGGCCGTCACCTCGACGTGGGGGCCGGCACCTGTCGCTACAGCCGCTACTGGACCCGGGCGGGGTTCCAGTCGGTGTGCCTGGACTTGCTCCACGAGATGCTCTCGCGCGCCCGGCTCGATGGCACCGAGGGACGCCTGCGCCGCGTGTGCGGGACCATCGAGTGCCTGCGCCCGAGCGGGGCCTTCGACCTGGCGACCGCCATCGACGACGTCGCGGCCTACGTGGGGGCGCAACCGGGCGGCCTGGAGCGCTTCCTGCCCGAGCTGCGCGAGCGGCTCCGTCCCGGCGGTGTGTTCCTCTTCGACTTCATCACGCCGGACGGCCGCCAGCGCTACACATTCCGGAACTCCCGGCGAGTCGGCGCCGCCCGGATCACCGCCGACAGCCGCGGCCGCTTCGACGAGCAGGGCCGCCTGCTCCGCGTGGACCTCACCCTCACCGCACCCGACCACGTCGCCCACGAGCGCCATGTGCTGCGGCTGTACACGACCGAGGAGATGGAAGCCCTCCTCCGCGGCGCGGGCTTCGAAGTGCTTGCGCTGACCGACCTCTACGACGGGGACGGCGTCGGCTACCGCGCGAACCAACCGTCCTACGACGTCCTGGCTCGGAGGCTGTGATCATGAGCACGTGGGCTCCCGACCTGAAGCGCGAGGGCCAGATCACCCGGAGGAACCTCTTCGAGAACGACACCCTGAAGGTGGACGAGGTCGTGTTCACGCCGGGCGCCTCGCCGGGCGTCCACAGCCACGACGTGGCAGGTGTCCGCTACGTGCTGGAAGGGGAGATCCTTTTCCAGGAGGCCGACGGCCGCCGCTGGAGCAAGAAGACCGGCGACGTCTACTGGGAGGGCAAGGGCGTCACGCACTACACCAAGAATGTCGGCGGCGGCCGGCTGGTCCTGCTCGAGGTGCTGCTGAAGTGAGCCTCTTCGAGGGCGTGCGCGTCCTCGACCTCTCCCGCATGCTGGCCGGGCCCTACGGCTCGATGCTGCTGGCCGATCTCGGGGCCGAGGTGATCAAGATCGAGGACCCGCGGGGCGGGGATCCCATGCGCGTCATGGGACCGCCGTTCCTGGATGGCGAGAGCGCCTACTTCCTCTCGATCAACCGCAACAAGAAGAGCGTGGCGCTCGACCTGGAGCGGCCGGAGGGGCGCGAGGTCTTCCTGGACCTCTGCCGGGTGGCCGACGTGGTGTGGGAGAACTTCCGGCCGGGCGTGATGGCGCGCCTCGGCTGCGCCCCCGAGGCGCTGCGGGCGCCTCAATCCGCGGCTCGTCGTCTGCTCGATCTCGGCGTTCGGCCAGACCGGGCCCTACCGCGACTGGCCGGCGTTCGACCTGGCCCTCCAGGCGATGGGCGGGGCCATGAGCATCACCGGGGAGGAGGGCCGCCCGCCGGTGCGGATGGGCCTGCCGATGGGGGACCTGGCCGGTGGGATGTTCGGCGCCCTGGCCGTGGCCGGCGCGCTCTTCCGCCGGACCCAGACCGGCGAGGGCGCACACTTCGACCTCTCGCTCCTCGACTGTCAGGTCTCCCTGCTCACCTACGTCGCCCAGTACTTCTGGGCGGACGGTCGGGTTCCTGGGCCCGTCGGCTCCGGGCACGCCTCGGTCGTCCCCTACCAGGCGTTCGAGACGCGGGACGGCTTCCTGATCGTTGCCGTCTTCGCCGAGAAGTTCTGGAGCGGCTTCTGCCGGGCGCTGGAGCGCCCCGATCTCGCCGCGGACGGGCGGTTCGACACCAACGGCAAGCGCGTCGCTGCCCGGGCCGAGCTGGTCCCGATCCTGGAGGCCATCTTCCACGACCGGCCGACGGCGGAGTGGCTCGAGCGGCTCCACGCCGCCGGGGTGCCGGCGGCGCCGATCCAGCGCGTGGACGAGGTCCTGCGTGATCCCCAGGTGCTGCTCCGCGAGATGGTCGTCGATCTCGAGCACCCGAAGCTCGGCACCGTGAAGACCCTCGGCACCCCGGTCCGGCCGGCCGGCGCCACCGCCCTCCGCCCGGCCCCCCCGGCGGTGCTCGGCGAGCACACCGAAGCGGTCCTCCGTGACCTCCTCGGCTACCCGGCCGACCGCGTCGAGGCCCTGCGGCGGAGCGGGGCGATCGGGTAGACTCTGAGCATGGCGACCCGGATCGTCCTGACCTACGCGGACTATGCGGCGATCCCGAACAACGGGCGGCGCTACGAGCTGCACGAGGGGGAGCTATCCGTGACGCCAGCTCCGGGAACCAGGCACCAGCGAGTGGTCGGAGAGCTGTTCATCCTCCTCTCCCAACACGTCAGGGCTCGTGGCATGGGGCAGGTGTTCGTCTCTCCGATCGACTGCATTCTCAGCGACACCACGGTGGTGCAGCCGGATCTCGTCTACGTCGAGCAGTCGCGCCTCGACGCCATCAGCGAGCGCGGCATCGAGGGGCCGCCGACCCTGGTGGTGGAGGTGCTCTCACCCTCGACAATCCTGATCGATCGGAGCGTCAAGGGGCAGCTCTACGCGAGGCACCGGGTCCCGTACTACTGGATCGTCGACGCGGAGGCGCGGACCGTCGAGGCGTTCGAGCTGGCCGGCGCCGGCTATCGGCCGGCCGGCGGGCTCGAGGGAAAGCGATCGGCTGCCCTGCCGCCGCTTCCCGATCTGACCCTCGATCCCTCGGCCGTCTGGCCCTGATGCGCCCACACTTCGCCTATCACCGCCCGTCGAGCGTCGAGGAGGCCTGCCGGCTCCTCGCCCGCGAGCCGGAGGCGGCGGTGCTGGCGGGGGGCACCGACCTGATGGTCCACCTGGGCCAGGCCTGGCGCGGCCGGCGGCCACCGGCCGTCGTGAACGTCAAGCGCATCCCCGGGCTCGACGCGATCGGCGTTACCGACAGCGTCGTCCGGCTGGGCGCGCTCACCAGCTTGACGGCCCTGATCGAGCACGCCGTCATCCGGCGCGAGTACCCCGTGCTCCCGTTCACCGCCCGCTACATGGGCTCGCCGGCCATCCGGAACCTCGCCACCGTCGGCGGCAACCTCTGCAACGGCTCGCCGGCCGCCGACCTGCCGCCGGTGCTCCTGGCCCTCGACGCCGAGGTCGGCATCGCCGGCCCGGACGGGGAGCGGCGGCTGCCGTTGGAGGCGTTCTTCCGGGGACCGGGGCATACCGCGCTCCGGGCCGGTGAGCTGCTCACGTGGGTCGAGTTCCCCCGGCGGCGGCCCCCGTGGCCGATCCGCTACGAGCGCCTCGACGTCCGGCGGGCGATGGACATCGCGATCGCCGGCGCGGCGCTCTCGATCCGCCGCGACGGCGGGGGGGTCGGCGAGGCCCGCGTGGCGCTCGGCGCCGTCGCCCCGACGCCCCTCCGGGCGCGCGAGGCGGAGGCCGTGCTGGTGGCCGAAGGGTTGACGGCTGCCGCCATCGAGCGGGCCGCCGAGCGGGCTATGGCGGCGGCCCGGCCGATCAGCGACGTCCGGGCCAGCGCCGAGTACCGGTGGGAGATGGTCGGGACGCTCGTCCGGCGCGGCCTCGAGGCGCTCCGTGACGGCTGAGCGGTACCCGATCCACCTGCTCGTCAACGGCCGGCCGATCGCGCGGGAGGTCCCGGGCTCGCGGACGCTGCTCCAGCTCGTGCGTGAGGATCTCCGGCTGACCGGGACCAACCTCACCTGCGATACCGGCGATTGCGGCGCCTGCACCGTGCTGGTCGACGGCCGGCCGTTTACCGCGTGCATCGTCCTGGCCCTCGACGTGGACGGCCGTGAGGTGACCACGATCGAGGGACTGGCCGGGCGCTGGCACGCCCGGTCAGGCGCGCGGCCCCCGGAGCTGCATCCGGTGCAGCAGGGGTTCCTCGAGGAAGGCGGCGCCCAGTGCGGCTTCTGCACGGCGGGCATGGTGATGGCCGCGGCCGGGCTGCTCGAGGCGTATCTGCCGTCCGGTGGGGCGCCGAGCGACGCGGAGATCCGGGCGGGCCTCGAGGGCAACCTGTGCCGCTGCACCGGCTACACCAAGATCATCCAGGCGGTCAAGCTCGCCGCGGAGCGGATGCGGGCGGCGCTGGCCGGCCGGGCATGATGAGGATGACGAGGACGACGCGGACGACGCGGAACGTCGGCCCCCAGGTGGGGGGGGCCAGGGGGGACCACCGGAAGGGCGGGACGCACGCGAGGCCGCAGGCCGAGCGCGTCCCGGTGATCGGCTGGTTGGGACTCCCCCCCTGCCGGAGATGCGGGCGGCGCTGGCCGGCCGGGCATGACGAGGATGACGCGGACGACGCGGAACGTCGGCCCCCAGGTGGGGGGGTCCAGGGGGGAGTGGTTGGGACTCCCCCCCTGACGGAAGTGCGGGCACCATGAGCGGGACACCGGCCCGCACGAAGCCGTTCAGGGTCATCGGGACCCGGGTCCCCAAGCTCGACGCGGTCGAGAAGGTGACCGGCGCCGTCCGCTATCTGCCGGACCTCGAGGTCCCCGGCATGGTGTGGGGGAAGATCCTCCGCACCACCGTCCCGCACGCCCGCATCCGCCACATCGACACCCGCAAGGCGGAGGCACTCCCCGGCGTCCTGGGCGTCGTCACCGGCTACAACGTGGAGCAGCGCCCCTTCGGCTACGCCCGGGACCACCTGGCCCTCAAGCGGGACGTCGTCCGCTGCATCCGGGACGAGGTCGCGGCGGTGGCCGCCGAGACCGAGGAGATCGCGGCCGAGGCCTGCCGGCTCATCGACGTCGAGTACGAGGAGCTCCCGGCCGTCTTCGATCCCAGCGAGGCGCTCCAGCCCGGCGCGCCGCAGATCCACCCGCAGTTCCCCGGCAACCTGGTCAACTTCTCCTACCGGTTCCAGGCCGGCGACGTGGACCGCGCGCTTCGCGAGGCCGACGTCGTGGTGGAAGGCCGGTACACGCTTCGCTACGTCACCACCGCGTGCCTGGGCACGATGGCGGCGATCGCGGCCTGGGACCCGCGCGGCCAGCTCACGATGTGGTCGACGACCCAGATCCCGTTCCTCTACCAGCGCGACCTCGCCGAGGCCCTCGGCATCTCGGGCGACCGCATCCGGGTTCTCCAGCCCCCGGTCGGTGGGAACTTCGGCCGCGGCCTCGACCTCTATCCCATCGACATCATCGCCGCGCTCCTGGCCCGTCACGTCCAGCGACCCGTCAAGCTCGTCTTCGACCGCGAGGAGGAGTTCCTGGCCAGCCCGACCCGCGAGCCGTGCGTCTTCACCCTCCGCACGGCTGCCCGGGCCGACGGGACGCTCCTGGCCCGCGACGCCCAGGTCGTCATCGACAACGGGGCGTATGTCTCGTGGGGGTCCACGACCCCCTACGTGATGCTCACCACGGCGGCCGGCTTCTACCGCTGCCCCAACGTCCGATTCGACTCGACCATCGTCTACACCAACAACGTCTACTCCGGGTCGATGCGCGGCTACGGGAACCTCGAGTCCACCTTCGCCATCGAGGCCCAGATGGACGACCTGGCCGAGCGCCTCGGCCTCGACCGGCTGGCGATCCGGAAGCGGAACGCCAACCGGCCGGGCGACGTCACGCCCCAGGGCCTCCGGATCACGAGCTGCGCGCTGGCGGAGTGCTTCGACGCGGTCGAGCGCGACATCATGAAGCCTCTCGCGCGCCCGCCGCGACCGGGCTGGAAGCGGGGGATCGGCTACGCCGGGATGTTCCACGTCGGCGGCGGCGCCCGCGTGTACCGCTCCGACGGCTGCGGCGCCATCGTGAAGCTCGACGACTTCGGCAAGGTGTCGCTGATCACCGGCGCCAGCGAGATCGGCCAGGGCTCGGAGACGGTGCTGGCCATGATCGTCGCCGAAGAGCTGGGGATCCCGCTCGACCGGGTCCAGGTCCTCAACGACGATACCGCGATCAAGCCCTGGGACGTCGGGGTCCACGCCAGCCGGACGACCTTCATCGCCGGCAACGCGGCCCTCCTGGCCGCCGGCGACGTCCGGCGCCAGCTCCTCGCGCTGGCCGCCGAGCAGCTCGACGAGCCCGTGGAGGAGCTGGACTGCGAGGACGGCTTCGTCCTCGTCCGGGGCGCCCCCCAGCGCCGGATGGCGTACGAGCGGGTCGTGCGCGCGGGTCACTTCCGGGAGGGCGGCCGGATCCTCATGGGGCAGGCCTTCTACGACCCGCCCACCCAGATGCTCGACAAGGACTTCCGAGGCAACGTGTCGGTGACCTACGCCTTCGCCGCCCAGGCCGCGCTGGTCGAGGTGGAGGAGGGGACCGGGAAGATCGAGGTGCTGCGAGTGGCCTCCGCCCACGACGTGGGGCGGGCGCTCAACCCGGTCGGCTGCGAGGGCCAGATCGAGGGCGGCATCCATATGGGGCTCGGCTACTGCCTGACCGAGGAGCTGAAGCTCCGGGACGGCCGGGTCCTGAACCCGGGCTTCCTCGACTACAAGCTCTTGACCGCGCCCGACATGCCGGAGATCCTCGTCACGCTCATCGAGACGGTGGACGAGGCGGGGCCGTTCGGGGCCAAGGGGCTGGGCGAGTCGGGGACCATCCCGATCTCGGCGGCGGTGGCGAACGCCGTCAAGGATGCCGTCGGCGTGCGCATGACGGAGTTGCCGATGACGCCGGAGCGCGTGTACCGGGCGATGCGGGCCAGGGGTCAGGCCCCTCACCAGGCACAGCCGGGTGCCCAGCACCCGTGACGGGCGTCGATCGAACCGGAGCACGGGGCCTGACCCCCAGGGGAGGGACGACATCATGGCGATGAGCCGGCGAGGTTTCCTTCGGACGACGGGTGCGGGGGCGGCGGCGGTCGCGGCGGCGGGCTGGGAGCGGGCGGCGCTGGCCCAGAAGAAGCAAGTGGTGACCATCGCGTTCCCCGAAACGAT
The DNA here is from genome assembly GCA_963708025.1 of uncultured Candidatus Rokubacteria bacterium. Lineage (GTDB taxonomy): Bacteria > Methylomirabilota > Methylomirabilia > Rokubacteriales > DASRDR01 > CAVPSB01. Next base: position 64,996 of record CAVPSB010000012.1, read on the forward strand.
CACCTCCTTCGACCCCCACCCGGTGCCCCGCAACACCCCGCGGGAGTCGATGTACGAGTCGGTCTTCGACCGGTTCCTCCAGCAGGACCGCCAGCTCAAGTACCAGCCCCAGATCGTCGAGTCCTGGCGCTGGGGCCCCGACAAGATGACGATGGACATGAAGATCCGCCAGGGCGTGAAGTTCCACGACGGGTCCGACCTCACCGCCGAGGACGTCGCCTTCAGCATGGAGCGGCTCAAGGAGGTCTCGATCTACAAGGCCACCTACTCCAAGGTCAAGGAGTACCAGGTCCGGGACAAGGCGACGATGCACCTGGTCTTCGAGCGGTTCGACCCCTCGTTTCCGCGCTGGATCGGCTTCCTGGCGTCGTTCGTGATCCCCAAGGCCTACTTCACGAAGCTCGGTCCCGACGACAAGGCGCGCGGCGAGGAGTTCTCCCGGAAGCCGATCGGCTCCGGCCCCTACCGGGTGGTCTCCTTCACGCCGGGCAGCACCCTCGTGCTCGAGGCCTTCGACCGGTACTGGAAGGGCGCCCCGCCGATCAAGCGCGCGGTCTTCAAGATGGTGACGGACCCGACCGCGCGGGTGGCCGAGATCCAGTCGATGAGCGCCGACATCACCTCGGAGGTCCCGGTCGAGGAGTTCGGGCGGCTCGCCGGTCAGCCCGGCCTCAAGGGCCTCCGGAACCCGATCGCCGACATGGCGCAGATCTTCCTCAACCCCCGCTTCGCGCCGTTCCAGAAGGAGGAGGTGCGCCTGGCCGTCCACCACGCCATCGACAAGAAGACGCTGGTCGAGAAGGTGCTGCTGGGCTTCGGGATCCCGTCCTCCTCCACCGAGGGCCCGCTCTACGACGCCTACGACCCGGGCATCGCCTTCGCCTACGACCCGGCCAGGGCCCGCCAGCTCCTCCAGCAGGCCGGGTACACGCCGGCCAGCCCGCTGCGGCTCAAGGTCATGACGACGCGCGGCGTCCGGGCCAAGGACTTCGAGGTCATGACGGCCATCACCCAGATGTGGAAGGACGTCGGGATCGAGGGGGAGCTGGAGGTCGTGACCATTCCCCAGTGGTTCTCCTTCCGGACGCGCCCGCGGGCAGGGCGGCCAGGACCTGGCGCCGCTGTCGCTCTACTTCTGGTCGAACCCGACCGGCGACCCGATCAACTCGGTCGGCTTCCAGAACAACGCCAAGGGGCCGTTCCGCGTCTGGGAGTCGGAGGAGATGCCCGCGCTGATCGACCCGGTGTTCGACGAGAAGGACGACGCCAGGCGGATCGCCGCCGCCAAGAAGGCGGCGCGCCACGTGATCGAGCGGGGCTACGTCATCCCGCTCTTCCAGGTCGTCCAGCCGGTGATCATGAAGAAGGAGCTGAACTACCAGCCCTTCCCGACCGGCGTCCTCGTCCCCCAGGAGATGTCCTGGACCTGAGCCTTGGCACGATTCCCTTCCGCTCCCTCTCCCCCGTTCAGGGGGAGAGGGCGGGGGTGAGGGGGGCATCCAGTCTCGCGATGAAGCCGATCCGGGTCTTGATGGCCAAGGTCGGCCTCGACGGCCACGACCGCGGGATCAAGGTGGTGGCGCGTTACCTCCGCGACGCCGGCATGGAGGTCATCTACACGGGGCTCCACCGGACACCCGAGCAGGTGGTGGCGATGGCGGTCCAGGAGGATGCCGACGTCCTGGGCATCAGCATCCTGTCGGGCGCCCACATGACGGTCATCCCGCGGGTGCTCGAGCTGCTCCGGGGCGCCGGGGCCGGCGACATCCTCGTGGTGGCCGGGGGCGTCATGCCGGACGAGGACGTGCCCGCGCTCAAGGCGATGGGGGTCGCCGACGTGCTCCTCCAGGAGACCCCGCCGGAGGCGATCACCGCCCGCATCCGCGAGCTGGTCGAGGAGCAGACCCGGCGCTGAGGACGGCGTGAGCGTAGGGATCGACCTGGAGGCTCTTCGGCGGCAGGGCATTGACCTGACAGTCTGGCCGCCCCGCTACGATCCGGCCTACCGGCCGCCGCCGGAGGCCGAGCATTGGCTGCCCGAACTGGAGTGCGCGGAGCCGCCCGCGCGCGACGCGGTCATTCTCGCCAAGCTCGAGCGCCAGCTCGAGTACGCCTGGACCCGGAGCCCCTTCTATCGCCGGCGCTGGGAGGCGGCCGGTGTCTCGCCGGCGAGCCTGACCCGGCTCGACGACCTCCGGCGCTTCCCGGTGGTGCAGAAGGCGGACCTGCGGGCTGCCCAGGCCGAGGCCCCTCCGTTCGGCGACTACCTCTGCGTCGAGCCCGGCCAGGTCGCCCGCATCCACGGGACCAGCGGGACCACCGGCCGGCCCACCGTCTTCGGCATCGCCGCCGAGGACTGGGCGCGGACCGCCGAGGCCCACGCGCGGGTCATGTGGGGCGCCGGGCTCCGGCCCGCAGACCGCATCCTGATCTGCTCGTTCTTCAGCCTCTACCTGGGATCGTGGGGCGCGCTGGCCGGCGGGGAGCGACTCGGGGCCACGATGTTCCCGTTCGGGGCCGGCGCCGCCGGCCAGACGCTGATGGCTGTCGAGTGGGCGCGGGAGATCCGGCCCACCGCCTTCTACGGCACCCCGTCCTACGCCCTCCACTTCGCCGAGACCGCGCGGCGCGAGGGGGTGGACCCGCGGTCGCTGGGATTCCGCACGCTCTTCTTCTCGGGCGAGCCCGGCGCCGGCATCCCGGCCACCAAGGGGCTCATCGAGGCGACCTTCGGCGGCGTCTGCGTCAACATGGGGAGCATGGCCGAGATGACTCCCTGGATGAGCAGCGCCGAGTGCCGGCATCGGACCGGCATGCACCTCTGGCAGGACATCGTCTACACCGAGGTCTGTGATCCCGACACCCACGCGCCCGTGCCCTTCGGCCAGGAGGGGACGCCCGTCTATACCCACCTCGAGCGCGTCTCGCAGCCGATGATCCGCCTCGTCTCCGGTGACCGCACCCGGTGGGTGAACGAGCCGTGCCCGTGCGGCCGGACGTATCCGCGGCTCCCCGACGGGATCTACGGCCGGTTCGACGACATGCTGATCGTGCGGGGTGAGAACATCTACCCGAGCGCCATCGAGGACACCCTGCGGGCCATCGACGGGTTCGGCGGCGAGTTCCGGGTCATCGTGACACGGCGGGAGGCGATGGACGAGCTGCTGGTCCGGGCCGAGTACGCGCCCGCCCATGCCGCCCCCGCGGCTCAGGAAGTGCTCCAGCGGGCGATGCGCGAGCGGCTGCGGGCGCGGCTCGGGGTCCATCCGGTCGTGGACCTCGTCCCCCACGGGACGCTGTCCCGCTCGGAGTTCAAGGCCCGCCGGGTGGTGGACGACCGGGAGCTCTACCGAGACATGAGGAAGGCCGCGAGCGTGTGAAGGAATCGTTCCTCCGACTCCCCCCTCCCCCCGGTGGGTGGGGGAGGGGGGTTGGGGGGGAGGCGGGAGGTCCCGGATGTACGACGCTGAGGCGATCAAGCGGATCACCGCCATGCGGAAGGACTGGGAGGCGAGCGAGCTGCGGGCGTTCCGCGCCCGCCAGCCCGAGGCGCGGGAGCGGTACACGACGGGCTCGGGGATCCCGGTGCATCGCGTCTACACCCCCGAGGACGTCGCCGGCACCCCGTTCGAGGAGATCGGCCTGCCCGGCCGCTACCCGTTCACCCGGGGGCCGTACCCGACGATGTACCGGGGCCGGCTCTGGACCATGCGCCAGATCGCCGGCTACGGCACCGGCGAGGACACCAACCGCCGCTTCCGCTACCTGATCGACCAGGGGCAGACGGGGCTCTCGGTCGACTTCGACATGCCGACCCTGATGGGCTACGACTCCGACGACCCCCGCTCGCTGGGGGAGGTCGGGCGGGAAGGGGTGGCGGTCGACACGATCGAGGACGTCGAGGCCCTGTTCGACGGGATCGACCTGGAGCGCATCTCGGTCTCGATGACGATCAACCCCACCGCCTGGATCCTCCTCGCCATGTACGTGGCGGTGGCGGAGGCGCGCGGGCTCGACCCGAACAAGCTGTCGGGGACGGTCCAGGCCGACATCCTCAAGGAGTACGTCGCCCAGAAGGAGTGGATCTTCCCCATCCGGCCCTCGATGCGGCTCGTCCGGGACCTGATCGTCTTCGGCGCCGGGCGCCTGGCCCGCTACAACCCGATCAACATCAGCGGCTACCACATCTCGGAGGCGGGGGCGACCCCGGTCCAGGAGGTCGCCTTCACCATGGCGAACGCCATCGCCTACGTGGAGGAGGTGCGGGCCACCGGGCTGGCCGTGGACGCCTTCGCCCCGCGGCTGGCGTTCTACTTCATCGCCCAGGCCGACTTCTTCGAGGAGGTGGCCAAGTTCCGGGCCGCCCGGCGCGTCTGGGCCAAGCTGATGCGCGAGCGCTTCGGCGCCCGGAAGCCCGAGTCGATGCGGCTCCGCTTCCACTGCCAGACGGCGGCGGCCACCCTCACCAAGACCCAGCCCTACAACAACGTCGTCCGCACCGCGCTACAGGCCCTCTCGGCGGTCCTGGGCGGCGCCCAGTCGCTCCACACCAACGGGCTCGACGAGGCCTACGCGATCCCGTCGGAGGAGGCGATGAAGCTGGCCCTCCGGACCCAGCAGATCATCGCCGAGGAGACCCGGGTGCCGAGCGTCATGGACCCGCTCGGCGGCTCCTGGTACGTCGAGTCGCTGACCAACCGGATCGAGGCCGAGGTCGTCGCGATCCTGGCCAAGGTGGACGCGATGGGCGGGACGCTGGCCGCCGTCGAGGCGGGGTGGTTCCAGCGCGAGATCGCGGACGCCGCCTACGCGTTCGCCCGGCGCAAGGCGGCCGGGGAGCAGGTCGTCGTCGGCGTCAACCGCTACGCCGAGCCCGACGGGCCGGCGAAGCTGGAGATCCACCGCGTGGATCCGGGCGTGGAGGCCCGCCAGGTCGCCCGGGTGCAGGAGGTCCGCCGCCGCCGCGACCCGGCCCAGGTGGCGGCGCTGCTCGACCGCCTCGAGCGCGAGGCCCACGACCCCGCGGTGAACCTCCTGCCGGTGACCATCGAGCTGGTGAAGGTGCGCGCCACCCTCGGCGAGATCGTCGCTCGCCTCCGCGGCGTCTTCGGCTCTTACGTGGAGACCCCGGTATTCTGACTCGCGTCGGAACGCGCCTCCTCGGATGCGAGGGTCGTCGGCCGCTCCAGGAGGCGGTGAGGACGATCACGGGCACACGCCGCTCTTCGACGCCAGGAAAGCCGGGCACTTGGCGATGGCCGAGTTCCTCAGCCGCCGCGGGGCTCGGTAGCCCGGCCTGCCAGCTCCCAAACCAGCCTCTTGACAATCCGGCGCATCGCATATTGTATACAGCGCATACAATGTGCAGCCGGAGAGGCGCGTGACCCGCCGCTCGACCCTGCGCCGCGTCCCGACCACCCGGCGCTCGGCCCCCCGCCGCCCGCCGGCTCGGCCGGGGGCGGCCCGGCCGGCCGAGGCGACGGCGCTCTTTCCCGAGCCCCTCCAGCACCAGACCCTGGAGGAGATGGCCTACCGCCACATCCGCCGGGCGCTGGTGGAGGGCCAGCTGGCGCCCGGCCAGCGGATCGTCGCCGCCGCCGTCGCCAAGGCCGCCGGCATCAGCCGCATCCCGGTCATGCAGGCGCTGCGGCGGCTCGAGAGCGAAGGGTTCGTGCGGATCAACCCGCACAAGGACGTCGTCGTCGCCAGCCTGTCCCCCGAGGAGTTCCGGGAGCGCTTCCTCCTCATGGGCGCCCTGGAGGCGCTCTGCCTCCGGGAGGCCGACGGCAAGATCGCGCCGGCCCTGCTCGAGCGCCTGCGGGGACTCCAGGAGGAGATCATCGCGGCCCGAGCCGCCGGCAACACGGCGCGGGCCGTCGCCGCCGACAGCGAGTTCCACCGCCTGCTGTGGGAGGTCTCGGGGCTGAAGCAGGTGGTCCAGGTGCTCCAGAACGTCTGGGACCGGGGCGAGTACTACCGGGTGATCATGCACGCGCGGCGGGGTGGCTTCGCCGCGGAGTCGATCGCCGAGCACGAGGAGGTCCTGAAGGCGCTGGAGGCGCAGGACGTCGGCCCGGGCCGCCCGGGCCATCGAGGCCCACCGGCTCGCCGGCGATGCACCGCCTCGCGGAAACCAGCTGAGCGCGTCATTCCACCACCACGTCACCAAGGAGGGCCGATCATGTCGAACGGAACCCGGGGGTTGACCCGACGCGAGCTGCTCAAGGGGGGTGCCGCCATCGGCGCCGGCGTCGGCTTCATCGGCAACTGGCGCTGGGCGCGAGCGCAGGCCAAGAAGCCCATCGTGATCGGCCTCACCTGCGACGCGACCGGCACCTTCGCCGACAGCGGCCAGGCCGACCGCCGGGGCATGATCCTGGCCATCGAGGAGCAGAACGCCAGGGGCGGCGTGCTGGGCCGCCCGATCGAGCACCGCTGGGAGGACACCGAGACCGACGCCTCGGTGGCGGTGCGGAAGGCCCAGCGGCTCATCGAGCGGGACAAGATCGACTTCATGATGGGCGCTCTGTCGAGTGGCGTGGCCGCCCCGCTGTCGGAGCTGGCCCAGCGCCACGGGATCATCTACTTCAACTCGAACTCGAGCGCCGACACCGTGTCGGGCGAGAAGTGCCAGCGGGTGAACTTCGTCTGGGACGCCAACAACTGGATGTTCGCCAACGCGCTGGGGCCGCTGGTGGTGAAGAACCTGGGCAAGAAGTGGTTCATCCTGACCCACGACTACGTGTGGGGCAAGAACGCCACCGCCGTGACCCGCGACGTGATGAAGAAGGTGGCGGCCGACGAGGTCGGCGAGCTGTTCGTGCCCCAGGGCACCCGCGACTTCAGCGCCCAGCTCCTGCGGGTGCGGAGCGTCAAGCCGGAGGTCGTGATCGCCAACGTGGCCGGTATCGAGCAGACGGCCCTCCGCGAGCAGGCCAGCGAGTTCGGCTCCGACAAGGACTCCGCCTGGGTCTTCCCCCAGCAGGACTTCCCGGACCTGGTGACGCTCGGGGCCAAGAAGGCCTTCGGCTACTTCTGCACCACCTGGCACTACACGCTGAACGAGCCGGGGGTCAAGGAGCTGACCGAGCGCTTCCGGAAGCGCTGGGCCGACGCGCCCATTCCCGTGCCCGACAACGTCTCGGTGAACGGCTACCTGGCCGCCCGGGAGCTGCTCCGGGCCATCGAGCGCGCCGGCACCACCCGGAACCACGAGGTCATCAAGGCCCTCGAGGGCCACGTCATCAAGGACAACTTCCGCAAGTACCCCTCGGTCATCCGCGAGTGGGACCACCTGGTCGGCCAGATGCTCTACCTGGCCCGGACCAAGAAGCCCGGCGACATGAAGGAGAAGTGGGACATGATCGAGATGATCGCCGACGTGTCGCCCGAGCTGGCCTCGCCCCCGCGCGAGCTGTCCAAGTGCAAGCTGCAGCCGATCGCGGACACCCCCGTCTACGGGGGGTAGGCTGCGAGACCCCAGGTGGCGGAGGTCCAGGAGGGGGAGTCGGTCGCGGATCTCCGCCCCGATGACCATATGGTGAACGGATCGTCCACTGATGCCCGATCTCGCCGAGCTGGTCACCCAGCTCCTGAACGGCGTCGTCCTCGGCCTCCTCTACGCCGTGATCGCCCTGGGCTTCATGCTCATCCTGGGGACGATGGAGGTGATCAACTTCAGCCACGGCGTGCTGTTCGCGCTGGGGGGGTACCTGGCCCTCACGCTTCAGCCCCACGTCGGCTGGTGGGGCGCCCTGGTCCTGGCCCCGCTCGGGGTGGGGCTGGTCGGGCTCGTCCTCGAGCGGGGTGTCCGGCGCACCTACGGGAAGGACCCCCTCTTCGGCCTCCTCTTCACGTTCGGGGCCGCGCTGGCCCTGGAGGAGGTCATCCGGATGGTCTGGGGTCCGCGGGGCTACACGGTGGCCGCGCCCGCCTTCGTGGCCGGGCCGTTCCACTGGGGCTTTCTCTTCTACTCGAAGTACCGGGTCCTGGTGGCGGTGCTCGCGGTGGCGCTGCTCGCCTTCGTGTGGTGGTTCCTGGAGCGGACGCCGTACGGGGCGATCATCAAGGCCGGCGCCCACGACAGCGAGATGGTGATGGCGCTGGGGATCGACCTGGCCCGGATGCGGAACCTCGTCTTCGGGCTGGGGACCGTCATGGCCGGGGTGGCCGGGGTCATCGCGGCGCCGATGTGGAGCCTGAAGCCGACTGTGGGCGCCGAGGCGGTCATGCCCGCGTTCATCGTGGTGGTGATCGGCGGCATCGGCTCGTTCTGGGGCGCCGTCCTCGGCGGCCTCATGCTCGGCACCGTGAGCGGCCTCAGCAACCTGGTCGTGCCGCGCGGGTCGATCCTCGTCATGTACGTCCTGATGACCGTGATCCTCCTGTGGCGGCCCCGCGGGCTCGCGGGCCAGAAGAGCATCCTGGAGCTCTGATGGACGCCTGGGCGCCCCGGCCGATGCTGGCGATGTTCGCCGTCTTCCTCGTCCTGCCGGCCGTGCTCCCGTGGCTGGGCGGCTACACCTACCTCGGCACCGAGGTGATGATCTGGGCGATCTTCGCGCTGGGCTACAACCTGCTGCTCGGCTACACGGGGCTGCCGGCCTTCGGCCACGGCGCCTTCTTCGGCGCCGGCGCCTACCTCTTGGGGATGAGCCAGAAGTGGTGGACGGGCGGGCTCTGGCTGCCGCTCCTTGCCGGCATCGCGGGGACCGCGCTGTGCGCCGCCCTGGTCGGCCTGTTCGTCGCCCGGAAGCGCGGGATCTATTTCGCGCTCCTGACGATCGCCTTCGGGGTCATGTTCTGGTTCCTGGTCTTCGTCTTCGACCGGTGGACCGGCGGCGAGGACGGGCTGACCGGCATCAACCGACTCTCGGCCCTCGGCGTCCCGCTTCGCGGCAACGTGGCCTTCTACTACTTCGTCTACGCCTGGTTCGTCGTCGCCACCGCCCTCCTCTGGCGGATCGTCAACTCGCCGTTCGGGTGCGTGATCCGCGCGATCAAGCAGAGCGAGACGCGGGCCCGCGCGCTGGGCTACGACACCGCGCGGTACAAGTGGGCGGTCTTCACCCTGACCGGGGCCTTCGCCGGCCTGGCCGGCGGCCTCTACGCCCTGGCCCGCTTCGGCGCGTTCGCCGAGCCGATGAGCCTCCAGCAGTCGGGTAACGTCGTCCTCATGTGCCTGATCGGCGGCGGCTTCGCCAGCTTCTACGGCCCCGTCCTCGGCGTGGTCGTCTTCCTCGTCCTCCGGGACGTCTTCTCCACGCTCACCGACCACTGGATGCTCCTCTACGGCCTGCTCTTCATGGGCGTGATCCTCTTCATGCCCGAGGGCATCCTGGGGCTCGCCAGGCGCGCCCGGCGGCCGACCGGCTTCCACGACACCCGGGCGCCGGCGGCCGCCGGCCGTCCGACCGGGGTCGCGCGGTGAGCGCGGTCCTCGAGACCCGCGGGCTCCGGAAGGCCTTCGGCGGCCACGTCGTCCTGGACGACGTCACCCTGGCCTTCGAGGCGAACCGCCTCTCGGCGCTGATCGGACCGAACGGCGCCGGCAAGACGACCTGCTTCAACCTGCTGAGCGGCCTGCTCCCGCCCGACGCCGGGGAGATCCGCTTCAAGGGGCAGGACATCACCCGGCTCCCGCCCGACCGCCGGGCCCGCCTCGGGATCTGCCGCTCGTTCCAGATCCTGAACCTCTTCGACGACTACACGGTGCTGGAGAACCTCCGAGTGGCGGTGCCCGCCATGCGGGCCCGCGGCTTCGACTGCTGGACGCCGGCGTCGTCGCTCGGCGAGGCCGAGGACCGGGCGGCCGCCGTCGTCCGGCTGGTCGGCCTGGCCGGTCGCGAGCACGTCGAGGCCCGCTACCTCTCCTACGGCCAGCGCCGGCTCCTGGAGATCGGCGTGGCGCTCGCCGGTGAGCCCGAGCTGCTCCTGCTCGACGAGCCGACCAGCGGGCTCGGCAGCCGCCCCATGGAGACGCTCCGCGACCTGGTCCAGCGGCTCGCCTCGACGCTCACCATCGTCGTCATCGAGCACGACATGAACTTCGTGCTGTCGCTCTCCCACCACATCGCGGTGCTGCATCGCGGGACGGTCATCGCCGAGGGGCCGCCAGAGGCGATCCGCGACCACGCCGAGGTGCGCGAGGCGTACCTCGGCCGGCTGGTCCCGGGGCGGAGCCGGTGACGGCCGCCGTCCACTCCTCACCCTGGAGGACGTCCAGACCTTCTACGGCGACGCCCAGATCCTCCACGGCGTGACGCTGTCGATCGGTGCCGGGGAGACGGTGTGCCTGCTCGGCCGGAACGGGCGGGGGAAGACGACGACGATCAAGTCGGTCCTGGGCCTGGTGCCGGCCCGGGCCGGACGCATCCGCTTCGACGGGGCCGACATCACCCGGCTGCCCACGCACCTGATCGCCCGGCGCGGCATCGCGTGGGTGCCCGACAACCGGCGCATCTTTCCGACCCTCACGGTGGAGCGGAACCTCCAGATGGCCCTCAACCGGGCGCTCCCGCCCGGCCGGGACGGGGACCGCTGGACGCTCGACCGCGTGTACCGGCGGTTTCCGATCCTGGCCGCCCTCCGCCAGCGGAGCGGCGAGCACCTGTCGGGCGGCGAGGCCCAGCTGGTCGCGATCGCCCGGGCGCTGCTGATGCATCCTCGGCTGGTGCTCCTCGACGAGCCCTCCCAGGGGCTGGCCCCGAAGATCGTCGAGGACATCATGGCGGTGATCGCGGAGATGCGGGCCGAGGGGATCGCGATCCTCCTGGTCGAGCAGAACTCGGCCATGGCCCTCAGCCTGGCCGACCGCGCCTACGTCATCGACGACGGCCGCATCGTGCACGCTGCACCGGCCCGCGACCTGGAGGCCGACACCGCGCTGCTCCACCAGCTTCTCGCCGTGTGAAGCGACGGGCCGGCCCGGGGTCGGCCTCGTGCCACGGCACGGCGCGAGCCTCCCGTATCGGCTATCCTGACAGGCGATGACCGGCCGTCCCCTTCGATTCCTCGCGAGCCGGCTGCTCCTGGCGATCCTCTCCCTTTGGGGCGTCAGCGTGCTGGCCTTCGCCATCCTCCGGATCGTGCCCGGCGACCCGGCGCTCCTGATGGCGCCCGTCGGCTCGACCGCCCAGGACATCGACCGGATCCGCGAGCAGTTCGGGCTCGCTGGGTCCTGGTGGCAGCAGTACGGCGCGTTCTTCGCGGGCTTGGTGCGCGGCCGCTTCGGCACCTCGCTGTGGCTCCAACAGGACGCGCTCCGAGTGATCCTGGGCCGGCTGCCGGCGACCCTCGAGCTGGCGCTGGCCGCGCTGACGCTGGCGGTTGCCGGCGGGGTCCTGCTCGGGGTCGTCTCGGTCTGGCGGCGGCGGAGTTGGCTCGAGTCGGTGACGGTGTGGGTGGGCACCCTCGGGATCTCCATCCCGAACTTCATCTGGGGACTGCTCTTCATCGTGGTCTTCGGCGCCATCCTGCGGCTCCTGCCGATCTCCGGCCGGGTCGCCCCCGAGCTGGAGGCCGAGGAGCTGACCGGCTCGGCCCTGCTCGACACGGTCCTGCGCGGGGACGGGCCGGCCTTCGGGTCGGTGCTCGCGCACCTCCTCCTGCCGGCGGCCGCCCTGGCGCTCCCGCTCCTGGCCGCGGTGTTCCGGACCATCCGCTCGGACCTCCTGACCGCGCTCCAGGAGGAGTACGTGGTGACCGAGCGGATGAAGGGGCTGGGGGAGGCGCGGATCCTGTTCTGGCGCGCCCTCAAGAACGCCCTCATCCCGACGACGACGCTGGTCGGCGTCCAGTTCGGGTTCGTCATCGGCGGCACCGTGCTCATCGAGACCATTTTCTCGTGGCCCGGCATCGGCCAGCTCACGCTCCAGGCGTTCCAGTACCGCGATTTCCCGCTGATCCAGGGGATCGTGATCGTCTACGCCGTCACGGTCATTCTCTCGAACCTGGCCGTGGACCTGGCCTATGCGTTCCTCAACCCGCGAGTCCGGCTGACCGCGTGAACGGCAAACTCGTCGCCGGCGGGCTCATCGCGCTCCTGCTGGTGGCCGTCGCCCTCGCCGGCCCGTGGGCGGCGCCCTACGACCCGAACCGCCAGGACCTGGGCGCCATCCGGCTGGCGCCCCTGTGGGCGGGCGGGAGCTGGGCCCACCCGCTCGGGACCGACAGCCTCGGGCGCGACATCCTCTCGCGCCTCCTCTGGGGCGCCCGGGTGGCTCTCGTGGTGGCCCTGGCCAGCGCCGTCATCTCGGCCCTGGTCGGGGTGCCGGTGGCGCTGGTGGCCGGCTACTGGCGGGGGTGGGTTGACAGCGTGCTGATGCGGGTGGTGGACACCTGGATGTCCATCCCGGCGGTCCTTCTGGCCATCGCGCTGATGGCGGTCCTCGGCCTCGGCCTCTGGAAGGTCGTCCTCGCCATCGTCGTCGTGGACTGGACTCGCTTCGCCCGCGTGATCCGCGGCGAGGTGCTGGCCCTCCGCGAACGAGAGTTCGTCGAGTCGGCGCGGGCCATCGGGCTGGGCCCCTTCCGCGTCATGGCCGAGGAGCTGCTCCCCAACCTGGTCCCGCTCATCATCGTGCTGGCCTCGCTCGAGATGGCCATCGCGGTGGGCGTCGAGGCGCTCCTCTCGTTCGTCGGCCTCGGCGTCCAGGCCTCGGTTCCGTCCTGGGGCGCCATGATCGCGGAAGGGCGCGGGTACCTGATGGTGAGCTGGTGGGGGATGGGGCTGCCGATGCTCGCCCTTGTCGTCGCCGTCGTCGGCTTCAACCTGCTGGGCGAGGGCCTGCGCGAGCGTCTCGACCCCCGGCTCCGGACCACCTGAGGGCATCGGTGTGATCGAGCCGCTGCTGGAGATCCGCGGGCTGACGATTCGCTACGGCGCGCGGCTGGCCGTCTGGGCGGTGGACCTCGCCATCCGGCCGGGCGAGGTGCTGGGGCTGGTCGGGGAGTCGGGCGCCGGCAAGTCGACGGTCGGGCGCAGCATCGTGCGCCTGCTGCCGGACTCGGCCCGGACCGGCTCCGGCACCATCCACTTCAAGGGCCGCGACCTCCTGGCGCTCCCCGAGGCCGACTTGCGAGCGCTCCGGGGCGCCGACATCGCGCTGATCCCGCAGGACCCGCTGTCGGCGCTCAACCCCACCTTCCGGATCGGGCTCCAGGCCACGGACGCCCTCCGGCTCCACCGCGGGCTGTCGCGCGGCGACGCCGAGGCGGCCATGGCCGCGCTGCTCGGTCGGATGGGGATTCCCGGCCCCCTCGAGCTGCTGCGGCGCTACCCGCACGAGCTGTCCGGCGGGATGCGCCAGCGCGTGCTCATCGCCATGGCCTTCTCCTGCGACCCGAGCCTGGTGATCGCCGACGAGCCGACGACCGCGCTCGACGTCACCACCCAGGCCCAGATCCTGCGCCTGCTCGAGGGGCTCCGGGCCGAGCGGGGTGTGGCGAGCCTCTTCGTGACGCACGACATGGGCGTCGTGGCCCACGTGGCCCACACGGTCGCCATCATGTACGCGGGCTGCCTGGTGGAGGTGGCGCCGACCGTGGCGCTGTTCGGCAGCCCGGCCCATCCCTACACGCAGGCCCTCCTGGCCCAGGTGCCCCGCGCCGACCGGCGGAGCGACGACGCCGGCTCGCTCGAGGGCTGGATGCCCCTGCTCGACGACGCGCCGAGCGCGTGCCCGTTCCGCGAGCGGTGCCCGAAGCGCATGACGGCCTGCGAGGCGACGATGCCCTCCCTTCGCGAGGTCGGTCCCGGCCATCGGGTCGCCTGTCACCTCTACGCCTCATGACCGGCGATCCGCTGCTCGCGGTCGAGGATCTCGCCACCCACTATCGAATCGGCGGCTGGCTGGGCCCGGCGCGCCGGGTGCGCGCGGTCGACGGCGTGAGCCTGACGATCGGCCGCCAGGAGACGCTCGGCCTGGTCGGAGAGTCGGGATCCGGCAAGACGACCCTGGGCCGGACCGTGCTCCGCCTGGTCGAGCCCACCGCCGGGCGCATCCTGCTCGACGGCCGGGACGTCACCCGCATCTCCCAGCGGGCGTTTCGCCCCCTCCGCCGGCGCATGCAGATCGTCTTCCAGAACCCGTACGCTTCGCTCAACCCGCGCAAGACGGTCCGGCAGATCCTGCGCCAGCCGCTCCGGACACACCGGGTGCCGGGCGACCACGGGGCGATGGCGGCGGCGCTCCTGGCCCGGGTCGGCCTGTCACCCGAGGCGGCCCGGCGTTATCCCCACGAGTTCTCCGGCGGCCAGCGCCAGCGCATCGCGATCGCGCGCGCCCTCGCCCTCCGCCCCGACCTGGTGGTCGCCGACGAGATCACCTCGGGACTCGACGTGACGGTGAAGCTGCGGGTGCTGGCCCTCCTCCGGGAGCTGCAGGCCGAGTTCCACGTCGCCTACCTCTTCATCTCCCACGACCTGGCGGTGGTCCGCCAGATCGCCGATCGGGTCGCGGTGATGTACCTGGGCCGGATCGTCGAGGAAGCGCCGACGGGTGCCCTGTTCGAGCGGCCGCTCCACCCCTACACGCAGATCCTGAAAGCGTCGGTGCCTGTCCCCGATCCCGGAGTGGCCTGGGAGCCGCCGGCGCTCACGGGGGAGGCGCCGAGCCCGATCGAGGTCCCGGTCGGCTGCCGGTTCCACCCGCGGTGCCCGTTCGCCGAGGCGCGATGTCGGAGCGAGGTGCCGGCGCTCCGCGAGATCGAGCCAGAGCATCGTGTCGCCTGCCACCTGGCGCCGGGGGTCGGGTGTGGCGGCGCCGCGGCCGGCTCGGGTAGGATACGGTAGGCACCCGGGGGCGGATGCGGAGCGGCGAGCAATGGCGGATCCCGACGCGCTCGAGCGGGCGACCAGGCTGTGGCAAGAGGCCTACCGGTACCAGATGGCCGGGGATCTCGATCGCGCGATCGAGACGTACCAGCGGTCGATCGAGGTTCAGCCCACCGCCGAGGCCCACACCTTCCTCGGCTGGAGCTACAGCTTCCAGAACCGCATCCCGGAGGCCACCGCCGAGTGCCTGAAGGCGATTGCGATCGACCCGGACTTCGGCAATCCGTACAACGACATCGGCGTCTACCTCATGCAGCAGGACCGGCTCGACGAGGCGGTCCTCTGGCTGGAGAAGGCTAAGGGCGCGCGGCGCTACGAGCCGCGGCACTTCCCGTACCTGAACCTGGGGCGCATCCACCTGAGGCAGGGGAAATGGCTGGAGGCCCTGCGTGAGTTCGAGGGCGCCGTCCGCCTGGCGCCGCAGGACGCCGAGGCGCGCAAGGCGCTCCACACGCTGCGCGGCCAGCTGAACTGAGAGGGTGTGAATCAATCGGGTCCCTCCGGCTCCCCCCTCCCCCCGGTCGGGTCGGGGGAGGGGGGCTGGGGGGGTAGGAGGGAGGTCCCGAACTGAACGCCACGGCCGCGTGGCCCGAGCCGGAGGTTTGCGAGAAGCCGATGGGCGGTTGGATTGGGAGCGGCGGGTCTTGGATAGGGTCGCGCTGATCACCGGCGGGGCGCGGGGCATCGGCCGGGCGATCGGCCTGGAGCTGGCCCAGGCGGGGTGGTCGGTGGCCCTGTGCTACCGGACCAGCGAGGGCGCGGCCGCCGAGACCGCCGCCGCCATCGAGGCGGCCGGCGCCCGTGCGCTCGCGGTGCGGGCCGACGTCTCCGATCCCGCCGTCGCGGAGGCGCTCGTCCGCCAGGTGGAGACGACGTGGGGGCGGATCGACGCGCTGGTCAACTGCGCCGGGCCGTTCCACAAGGTCGAGCTGCTGGAGGAGACCACGGCCGGCTGGCGCGAGATGATCGACAACAACCTCCACCCCGTCTTCTACCTGAGCCGCGCCGTCGCCCCGGGCATGATGGCGCGGAAGTGGGGCCGGGTCCTCGCCTTCGCGATGGCGACCGCGGACCAGCTCACGGCCCAGACCAACGTCACCGCGCACTACATCGCCAAGGCCGGGATCCTCGTCCTGGTTCGCTCGCTGGCTCGGGTGCTGGGGCCGCACGGGATCACCGTGAACGCGATCTCACCCGGCTTCATCGACTCCGGCGGGTCGGACCCGGCGGAGCTCCAGAAGATGGTGCCCCGCATCCCCGCCGGCTACGTCGGGAGCGTGGACGACGTGGCGGCGGCGGCCCGCTTCCTCCTCTCCGACGAGGCCCGGTACGTCAGTGGCACCAACATCCACGTGAGCGGCGGCTGGGGCGTGTAGGGGGCGGGGCCGATGAGCGTCGCAGGGCGTCGTCGTTCGGACGGCCTTCGGCCTTTGGGGTCGTCGCCCATCCTCGGCGTATGCGGCATACGCCTGCGGTGGGCGACTCCCTGCGTCGATTGGACGGCCTTCGGCCTGTGGGCCCTGCTCGCTCCTCGGCCCCGCCCCCGGGAGCTTGACTCACCTTTCGCCGATCTGAGGCGTCAAGGACGCTAGTGGCCTTCGACCAGGGGCTTGGCATCCGCGTCGTCGACCTGGCCGGCCCTCCGGGGTTCTTCTGCGGCCGTCTGCTGGTTGGCCTCGGGGCGGAGGTCGTCCGCATCGAGCCGCCGGGAGGCGACTCGCTGCGCGCGGATCCCCTGGCCTTCGCCCACTGGCACGCCGGCAAGCGGTCGGTCGTGGTGGATCTCGAGACGTCGGAGGGCCGCGCCGCGCTGCTGGCGCTGGTCGTCACCGCGGACGTCCTGGTCGAGACGTTCCCCCAGGGCCACCTCGAGCGACTGGGTCTCGACCCGGCCACGCTGGGGGCGGCCCGGCCCGAGCTGATCGTGGTGTCGGTCACGCCGTTCGGCCGGATCGGTCCCCGGGCGGGCTGGGTCGGGACCGACCTCACGGCCGTCGCGCTCGGTGGGATGATGAGCCTCTGCGGCCACCCCGACGGCCCCCCGCTCCAGCCGCCCCGCGAGCAGGGCTATCACCTCGCCGGCCTCAACGCGGCGATCGGCGCGCTGCTGGGACTTCGAGCCCGTCGGCTCACCGGACGGGGCCAGCCCGTTGACGTGTCGGTGCAGGAGGCGGTGGCGGCGACGCTGGAATATGGGGCGATCAGCTACATTCACGCGGGTGTCGTGCACCGGCGCCGCGGGAGCCGCTACCCGCACGTGCTCCACGGCCTCTTCCGCGCCCACGACGGGTACGTGGCGGGCGGCGTGAGCGGCAGCCCGCGCATGTGGCAGGGGCTGCTCGCCTGGATGCGGGAGACGGGGCGGGCGGGGGAGCTGGCCGACCCGCGGTGGGGCGACGAGGCGGTCCGTCTCGCCGAGCGCGAGCGCCTCTTCTCCTGCATCGAGGGCTTCACCGCGACCTTCGGTCGGGCCGAGTTCTGCGCGGAGGCGCAGCGCCGGCGGCTCCCCTGGGCGCCGGTCGAGCGTCCGGAGGACGTCGCGGCCAACCCGCAGCTCACCGCGCGGGGCTTCTTCGTGGACGTGGCCTGGAACGGCACCGTGGCCCGGGATGTCGGCTTCGCCTTCGCGTTCCCCGAGGGCCGGCGGCCGGCGCGGCTGACCGTGCCGGCGCCCGGCGAGGGGAACGGAAAGCTCGACGCGGTGAAGAGTCGGTCGGCGGTCCCGGCCCGGCAGAGCTCCGCCGGGCCTCGCGGGGCGCTGGCGGGGACGCGGGTGCTCGACCTCACCTGGGTGCTGGCCGGCCCCTACGCGACCCGGATCCTCGCCGACCACGGCGCGGAGGTCATCAAGGTCGAGTCCCGTCACCGGCCCGATGCCTCGCGGTTCACCGCCGCGCTCCACATCTCACGCGATCCCGCGCGGCACCCGGACACCAGCGGGTACTTCAACAACTTCAACCGCAGCAAGCGGAGCCTCGCGCTCAACCTCGGTCGACCCGAGGGGGTGGACCTGCTGCGCCGCCTCTGTCGCGTGAGCGACGTGGTGATCGAGAACTTCAGCGCCGGCGTCCTGGCCAGGTGGGGCCTCGACCATGCCGGGCTGGCCGCGCTGCGTCCGGACATCGTGCTCGTCAGCATGGCCGGGATGGGCCACACCGGACCGTGGCGGGACCAGGTGACGTACGCCGACGCCGTCATGGCGATCGCCGGCCTCACCGCTCAGGCCGGCGTCCCCGGCCGGGACCCTGCCGGCTTCAGCTTCGGTCTCGGCGACATGATCGCCGGGGCCCACGCCGCGCTCGGAACGCTGGCCGCCCTCGAGTATCGCGACGCCACCGGGCGCGGCCAGCACGTGGACCTGTCCCAGGTGGAGGCGGTGGCCGCCCATCTCGGCACCGCGGTGCTCGAGGTGACCGCGGCCGGGCGGCGCCCCGAGCCATGGGGGAACCGACATCCCGCGATGGCGCCCCACGGCGCCTTCCCCTGCCGGGGCACGGATCGCTGGTGCGCGATCGCCGTCGAGGACGCCGCGCAGTGGGAGGCCCTGTGCGCGACGATGGGCCGGCCGGGGCTCGCCGCGGACCCCCGGTTTGCCACGCTGGCGGCGCGGAAGACCCACGAGGACGCGCTCGACGCGGACGTCGCGGCGTGGATGCGCCAGCACGCGGCCGAGGCGGTCATGGCCCGCTGCCAGGCGGCCGGCGTGCCGGCGGGCGTGGTCCAGGACGCCCGTGACCTCGTGGACCGCGATCCCCAGCTCCGGGCCCGCGGCTTCTACGAGGCGGCGACCCACCCGGTCGCCGGCGCGTTCCTGCACGAGGGCGTGGTGGCGCGGCTGGCGCTGACGCCGGGGCGCGTGTGGCACGCGGCGCCGCGGCTCGGCGAGCACACGCGCGAGGTCCTCACGGGCCTGCTCGACCTGAGCGACGCCGAGATCGACGGCTACGCCGCCGCCGGCGTGCTGGAGTGACGATGCGCTTTCTCGAGATCGGGGTGGACGGTGGGGTGGCCACGGTCACGTTCGACCGCCCCCCGGTGAACGCGGTGGACCTCCAGGTCATCGACGACTTCCTGGCCATGGTGACCCGGCTCGGCGAGGACCGGTCGGTGCGGGCGGTCGTGCTGACCGGCGCCGGTCGCCGGTTCTGCGCGGGTGCGGACGTGTCGATGATGCGCGATCTCTCGGCGGCCAACCACCGGAGGGTCCGCCGGTGGGTCGAGGTGCAGGCCGGCCTGGAGGCCATGCCGAAGCCGGTGATCGTGGCGATCAACGGCTACGCGCTCGGCGGTGGCGCCGAGCTGGCGCTGGCCGGCGACGTCCGCCTCATGGACGCGGACGCCCGGATCGGGTTCCCGGAGATCGAGCTGGGGCTGTTCCCCGGGGCCGGCGGCACCCAGCGTCTCTCCCGCCTCCTGGGCCCGGCCCGGGCCCTGGCCCTCATGATGGAGGGCCGGCGCCTCGGCGCCGACGAGGCCGCCCGCCTGGGCCTGGTGGACCGCGTGCTGCCCGGCGAGCGCCTGCTGCCGGAGGCGCAGGCGTACGCGCGCACGCTGGCGACGCGCCCGACCCGGGCCATCGGCCTCCTCAAGCGCGCGGTCTACGGCGGGTGGGGCCGGCCGCTGGCCGATGGCCTGGAGGAGGAGGCGCGGGCCGTCTTCGAGCTGATCGAGACGGCCGATGCGCGGGAGGGCCTGACCGCGTTTCTGGAGAAACGGCCGCCCCGCTTCACCGGGACATGAGAGCGTGTGAAGGAATGGGGTCCTCCGGCTCCCCCCTCCCCCCGGTGCCCGCCGGAGGGACGGGACGTCGCGAGGGCCGTAGGCCCGAGCCGTCCCGGCGATCCGGTCAATCGGGAGGGGGGTTGGGGGGGTGGGCGGGAGGTCCCGAACTGAGATCTTCGGGGGGTCTGGGATCGCGAGAAGCCGATAGACGACGATCCCGCTGACCCGGCGACGGCAAAAGCCCATGTTATCGTAACTGCCGTGGCGCGGCCGCAGCCCGAGTCGTCGATCGCCGGAGTCGCGCTCTCCGGGACCACCGGGGCGCGCGTGACGCTCGCGTGCCGGTAGGCGTGCCGCGCGGGCCGATGAGGTCGATCGGCTGGCACCGGACGCTCCTGGTCCTCGCCCTCCTCGCCCTCTGGGAGGCGGCGACGCGCGCCCACTGGCTCGATCCCGATTTCTTCAGTCCGCCGACGAAGGTGGCGCAGGCGCTGGCCGGCCTCGCCACGCCGCCGATCCTGGCTGCCGCCCGGGTGACCGCGCTGGAGGTGGCCGCGGCCTTCGGGCTGGCCGCGGGGGTGGGGGTCGGCCTCGGCCTGGTGATCGGCCTGTCGCCGTTCGCCTACCGGACGTTCCGGCCGATCGTCCTCCTGCTCTTCTCGGTTCCGAAGATGGTCATGCTACCGCTCTTCATCCTGTTCTTCGGGATCGGGCTCACCTCCAAGGCCGTCTTCGCCTTCAGCCTGGGCGTCTTCCCGATCCTGCTCAACGTCATCGCCGGGACCCGCATGGTGGACCAGACCCTCCTGACCGCGGCCTACTGCATGGGGGCGAGCCGCCTCGCGCTCTTCGGGAAGGTGGTGCTGCCGGCCGCCCTGCCGTCGGTCATCACCGGGCTCCGGGTCGGCATGACCCAGACCGTGCTCGGCGTCCTGCTGGCCGAGCTGTACGCGGCCAACACCGGCCTGGGCTACTACGTGGAGCTCTACAGCCAGAGCTTCAAGCCCGCCCAGCTCTTCGCGCTGTTCTTCGCCGTCGCCGCCCTCTCGATCGTGGTGAACGAGGCGCTGCGGGCGATCGAGCGGTGGGCCGGCCGCTGGCGGGAAGAGGAAGCCGAGACGCCGGCGGCGTAGCCGGTCCGGCGGCACGCGCATGATCGAGTTCCGGGACGTCGGGGTCGTCTATGCCGGCCAGGGCGGGCTCGGTGACGTCGAGGCCCTCCGGGGGGTGACGCTGACGATCGAGCGCGGCGAGCTCTTCTCGCTCATCGGCCCCAGCGGGTGCGGCAAGTCCACGCTGCTGAACCTGGCGGCCGGGCTTCGCCAGCCGACCTCCGGCACCGCGACGGTCTCGGGCCAGCCGATGGCCCGGCCGCGACCCGACACGATCGCGGTGGTTTTCCAGGACTACTCGCTCTTCCCCTGGCGCACGGTGGTCGGGAACATCGAGGCCGGCCTCGAGTTCCGGGGCGTGCCGCGCGACCAGCGGCGGGAGCGGGCGATGCGCTACCTCCGGATGGTGGGACTCGAGGCGTTCGCGGGGGCGGTGCCGCGCCAGCTCTCGGGCGGCATGAAGCAGCGGGTGGCGATCGCCCGCTCCCTGAGCCTGGAGACCCCGGTCCTGCTCATGGACGAGCCCTTCGGCGCCCTCGACGAGCAGACCCGCATGGTGCTCGGGGAGGAGGTCTCGCAGATCTTCGCCCAGACCCGGAAGACGATGCTGCTGGTGACTCACAGCCTGGCCGAGGCGGTGTTCCTGTCCGACCGGATCGCGGTGATGAGCGGCCGGCCGGGGCGGATCCGGGAGGTCATGGAGGTCCCGGCGCCGCACCCGCGCACCCCGGAGTTCATGACCTCCAAGGTCTTCCACGACCTCCGGGACCACATCTTCCGCCTGCTGCACGACGAGATGCGGGCCTCGGTTCTCGGCCGGGACCGCGGCGGCTTCGCAGCAGGCCGCTCATGAGGGAACATGCGGATCACCCCGTTCGTTGCGGCTGGCATCCCGCCGCACCGGTACAGCGGGTCGCCCCCCCTCCCCCCGGCCACAGGCCGAAGGCCGTCGAAGAATGGGGAGGGGTCGCCACAGGCCGAAGGCCGTCGAGGGGTGGGGGTGGTTTCGAATGACGCTCCGCAGGCCCGCTAACGCGCTCGGGCCGCTGGCGATCCAGGCCGGGACCCTGCTCGCCGTCCTGGTCGTCTGGCACCTGGCCACCGTCGCCCGCTCGCCGTGGACGCCGGTCTCGCCGCTCATCCTGCCCGGCCTCGGCCGGCTCGCGACCACGTTCGTCGCGCTGCTGGGCCGGGCCGACACCTACCACCACGTCGGGGTCACCGCGTACGAGTTCGCCGTCGCCATGCTGTTCGCCCTGTCGGCCGGCCTCGCCGTCGGCATCGTGGCTGGCACCGTCAAGTACGTGGGGGACCTCATCGAGCCGGTGCTGCTCGCGCTCTACGCCATCCCGATCGTCATGGCCTTTCCCTTCTGCATCCTTTTCCTGGGGATCGGTTCCGGCTCCAAGATCGCCTTCGGCGCGCTCTACGCCTTCTTCCCGGTGGCGATCCACACGCTCAAGGGCATCCGCCACGTCAACCGAGGGCTCATCCGGGCCGCCGTGTCGATGGGGGCCGGGCCCCGGCTCCTGCTCCTTCGGGTCTTGATCCCGGCCGCCTTCCCGGTCATCCTGACGGGCGTGCGCCTGGGCGCGGTCCTCGGCCTCCTCTCGGTGGTGGCCGGCGAGATGCTCGGAGCTTTGGAGGGCGTCGGGCAGATGCTGAAGCGAGCGGTCGAGGGCCTGGTGTCGGCGGAGGCCTTCGCCTGGATCCTGATCACGATCGTGATGGTGACCCTGGTCGGCGGCACGCTGTCCTGGATCGAGCGCCGGCTGGAGTACGCGCGCTAACCGAAGTCAACGCAAAAGGAGGTCCTCGTGCCACGCACGATTCGGAACCTGGCCGCTCTCGTCGCCGTCGGGGCGCTCGTCGCGGGCCTGGCCGCGGGCGCCGCCGGTCAGCCCAAGCCCCTGGGCAAGGTGACCCTGGGCCTGTCCGTCGCCAAGACCTTCGAGTTCCTGCCGGCCCACGCGGCCGACGACCTCGGCACCTGGACCAAGCGGGGCCTGGAGGTGTCCATCGTGGCGTTCCCGGGCGACGCCCGGCTCCAGCAGGCCTTCGCCGCCGGCGCCGTCGACTTCGGCCTGGGCTCGGCCAGCGGCGCCCTGGCGGCGATCTCCAAGGGGCTCGACACCCGGCTGATCGGGTCCATCAGCAACTCGGTCAAGCTGATGGGGCTGGTCGCCGCTCCCGAGATCAAGTCGAAGGAGGACCTCAAGGGCAAGACCATCGGCGCCACCAGCCCGAACGCGCTGACCGACATCCTGGTCAAGTACCTGTCGAAGAAGCTGACGGGGGACGCCGAGCGCGGGATCCGGCGCGCCCACCTGGGCGCCTTCCAGAACCAGGTGGCGGCGCTCAAGACCGGGCAGATCCAGGCCTTCGTCTGGACGCTGGAGGGGATCTTCGAGGTCGAGAAGCAGGGGGTGGGGAAGTATCTTCTCAGCTTCGGGGACGAGTTCCCGGACTTCCTCTTCGAGGTGATCATCGGCACCAAGAAGATGATCGACGAGAAGCCGGAGGTCGTCCGCGCCTTCCTGGAGGGCTGGTACGAGGCCCAGGCCCACATGAAGGCCAACAAGGACTACACGGTCGCGCTCTTCGAGCGGAAGATGGAGACGCCGCGGGACATCGGGGCCCGCGTATGGGACCTCGACCGCCTGACCTTCGTGGACGACGGGGTGTTCAGTGAGCCCGCCCTGCGCGCGGCCGCCCAGTCGCTGGTCGACACCGAGGTGCTCAAGGAGATCCCGCCGCTCGACCGGTGGGTCGAGAAGAAGTTCCTGCCCGTCCAGTGGAAGAAGTAGCGGGGGGAAGCCCCCCGCCCGGTGCGGGCGGCCGGCGCTCCGACGTGGCGCGCCAGCCGCCGCGGCCTCGGGAAGACCTGGAGCTCCTGACGGGGCGGGGCTGCTTCGTCGACGACCTCCACCGGGTCGGGATGCTCCACGGCGTCTTCGTCCGTTCCCCTCACGCCCACGCGCGCGTGGTCCGGGTGGATGGGACCGATGCCCTCCGGGCGGGGGCGGTCCTGGTCCTGACCGCCCCCGATCTGCCCTTCCGCACGCGGCGCCTCCTCGCCCGCCGCTGGCATCCCGCGATCCGCGGCGGCGCCCCGCCCGCGCTGGCCGAGGACCGCGTCCGCTACGTCGGGGAGGCGGTCGCGTTCGTGCTCGCCCCCGATCCCTACGCCGCCGCCGACCTCGCCGAGCGGGTGCGGGTGGAGTACGCCCCGCTCCCGGTCGTGGCCTCCCCCGAGGCCGCGGCCCGGCCGGACGCGCCGCCGCTCCACGCGGGCTGGGAGGGGAACGTCGCCGCGAGCTTCGAGCAGCGAGTCGGCGACGTGAGCGCGGCGCTCGCCGGCGCCGAGCGCCGCCTCCGGCGGCGCTTCCGGTTTCCCCGGCAGGCCCCGGTGCCGCTCGAGCCCCGCGGCGCCGTGGCCGAGGCGGCGGCGGGGGGGCCGGCGCTGACCGTCTGGGTCTCGAGCCAGGTGCCCTACCACGTCCGCGCCAACGTGGCGGCGCTCCTCGATCTCCCCGAGGACCAGGTGCGGGTGGTCGCCCCCCACGTCGGCGGGGGACTCGGGGCCAAGTCGCGTACCTACTGGGAAGAGGTCCTCGTGGCCTACGCGGCGCTCCGGCTCGGCCGCCCGGTCAAGTGGATCGAGGGCCGCTGCGAGCACATGCTCGCCACCGCGCACTCGCGGGACGTCGAGGTCGAGCTGGACCTCGGCTACACCACCGAGGGCCGGCTCACCGCGCTGGACGCCCGCGTGGTCGTCGACGTGGGCGCCTACGTCCACGGCAACGGCATCATCACCGCGGAGGTCGTGGCCGCCCAGCTCCCCGGCCCCTACCGCCTGCCCCACTACCGGGCGCGGGTCTCGTGCGTGGGCACCAACAAGACCCCGCTCGGGACGTACCGGGGCGCCGGCCAGCCGGAGGCCACCTTCCCCCTCGAGCGGGCCCTGGATCTCGTCGCCAAGGACCTCGAACTCCCCCCGGAGGAGGTGCGCCGGCTCAATCTCCTCACCGCGCGCGACCTGCCCTACGCGTCGGGGACGACGCTGGCCGGTGTCCCGTCGCGTTACGACAGCGGCGACTTCCCGGCCGTCCTGGCGCGCGCCGTCGAGCTCGGAGGCCGGGCCGCCGGACGGGCGGAGACCGGGGAGCGCGTCGGCCAGGGCCTGGCTCTCGGACTCGAGGTCACCGGCTTCGGCAACCACGAGAGCGCGCTGGCGCGGATCGGGACCGACGGGCACGTCACGGTCTACTCGGGCTTGTGCACGCAGGGCCAGGGCCAGCCCACCACCTTCGCCCGGGTCAGCGCGGAGATCCTCGACGTCCCGCTCGAGGCCGTGACGGTGCGCATGGGCGACACGGCACTCCTGCCGTACGGCAAGGGGACCTTCGCCAGCCGCGGGGCCGTCCTGGGGGCCAGCGCGGTGGCCGAGGCCACCGCTCGGCTCCGCACGCGCGTGATCGCCGCCGCCGCCCGGCTCCTCGAGGCCCGACCGGACGACCTCGTGCTCGCCGGGGGACGGGTCCATCCACGCGGCAGCCCCGCCTCGGCGGTCACGCTGGCCGAGATCGCGCGCGCCGTCGCGCCGGGGGGCCCCCTGTTCGGCGGCGAGGGGGTCCTCGAGGCGACGTGCATCTTCGGCACCGAGGGGGATGCCGGCACCTACGCGCTCAGCGCCCACGTCGCCACCGTGGCGGTGACCCCGGAGACCGGCGAGTGCCGACTGCTCGACTACGCCGTCGTCCACGACGTCGGGCGGCGCCTGAGCCCGGAGATCGTCAACGGCCAGGTGCACGGCGGCGTGGTGGAGGGGCTGGGCGGCGCGCTCTGGGCGGAGTTCGCCTACGACGAGAGTGGCCAGCCGCGCGCCGGCACGCTGCTCGACTACGCGGTCCCTCGCGCGGAGGGGCTGCCACCCCTCCGGCTCGACCACCTGGAGACGCGGCCGACGACGAACCCGTGCGGCGTCCGCGGGGTGGGGGAGGGTGGGACGCTGCCGGTGGCCGCAGCCCTCGCGAACGCCATCGGCCGGGCGCTCGGCCCCGGGGTCCACGGCGGAGACGAGCTGCTCTGCACGCTGCCGCTCACGTGCGAGCGCGTGCGGGGGCCGGGCGGCGGAGGTGGCCGGGCAGATTGTTGCGCGGACCTCTCCGCCCACCCCCCCACCCCCCTCCCCCACCCACCGGGGGGGAGGGGGGAGTCGGAGGACCCGGGTGGGCAGTCAGGTCCCGAAAACCCGGCAGAGCGCCATGAGGCCGCCCGGCGTCCCCGACGGCAGCGCGTCCACGGCCGCGGCCAGCCGCGCGACCGCGGGAGCCGGCAGGACGCGGCCGGCGGTCGCCTCGAACTTGGCGAGGAGTCGCTCGGCGGTCACCACGCCGTGGCCGGTCGCCTCGGCCGCCAGCGTGCGGCCGTCACGAGTCTGGAGCGTGACGGCCCCCGCGAAGTCGTGGGCGACGTCGGCCGCCTCCGCGTGGCCGACGCGCGCGGCCATCGCCAGGAGGTCCGGCCGGCGGATGGCGCCCTCCCCGAAGGTGTCGAGGTCCACCCGGCCGTCAACCAGCGCGGCCGCCAGCGCGAACGGGAGACTGGCCCGGGCCTGGTACTCGGTCTCGGGAGCGATCCGCGAGGCCCGGGGCTCGCAGACGATCGGGATCTGCCAGGGCGCCACCTGGCAGCGCACGGTCGCGATCGCGTCGGGCGCGAGCGCGTGCCGGCTCCGGAGGGCCAGGGCTGCGTCGAGAAAGGGATGGATCACGTGAGCGCACGGGTAGAGCTTGGGGAGGACCGCGCGGCTCGCCCATTCGCGGCCCAGGCCCCGCGTGACGGTGGCGAGGTCGGCCGCCTCGGCGCCGCCGAGGAAGGCCGCGTAGAGCCCGTGGCGGCCCTCGACCACCGAGACCGGCCCCGGAAAGCCGGCTGCGGCGAGCTGGCTCGCCACGATGCCGCCGTGGCCGGCCCAGCCGGGGTGGAGGCGCTTGGACCACGATCCGTCGGCGAGGAACTCGAGCAGCCCGCCCGCCATGCTGCCGGCGAGCCCCATCGCCTCGGCGGTCTGCCGCGACGCCAGGCCGGCCAGCTTCGCGGCGACCGCGGCGGCCACGAGGGGCCCCACGACACCCGAGGCGTGGAACCCTCGGGCGTGGAGCCGCCGGCCGGCGGGCGCGCCGAGGCGCGCGGCCAGCTCGTACCCGGCGGCGATCGCCGCCAGGACCGCCGCGCCGTCGGTCCCGGCCGCCTCGCCCACGGCGAGGGCGGTGGGAACGACCAGGCTTCCCGGGTGGACGACCGGGGCAGGGAGCGTGTCGTCGAAGTCGAGAGCGTGGGCGAGGGTGCCGTGGGCGAGCGCGGCCCACGTGGCGGGGAGCCGCTCGGCCCGCCCGACGACGCTGGCCTCGGGCCGCCCACCCTGTCGCGTCGCGACTGCGAGCACCGCCCGCCCCGGGGGCTCATCGACCGCCGCCAGGATGACGCCGAGCGTGTCCAGGAGCCAGAGCCGGACCGCCGTCTGGTGGTCGGCCGTGAGATCCCCCCAGCGGAGCGCGCTGCTCCACTCCGCCAGCGTCAGGGCCAGTCGCTCCGCCATCGCCGGGGTTCCTCCTGAGCGGATGATCCGCCCCTTCGACCTCGCCAACTGGCCCACGCCGATCACCTTCGGTCCGGGGCGGGTCACGGACCTGCCGGCACTCCTCGACGCGGCCGACGTGCGCCGGCCGCTCGTCGTGTGCGGCCGGAGCGTGGCCGGCAGCCCGGTCCTGCCCCGGGTGGTGGCCGCGCTCGCCGGGATCCCGGCAGTCGTCTACGCCGGCGTCGAGACGCACGCGCCGCTGCCGAGCGTGCGCGCCGGCGCCGACGCCGCGGTCCGGCACGGCGCCGACGGCCTCGTCAGTGTCGGGGGCGGCAGCGCCATCGACACCGCGAAGTGCATCGCGCTCCTCGTCGCCGTCAACGGCGACGTCACCCCCTACGCCCTCCGCTACGGCGAGACCGGGAGCGAGGCGCGGCGCGCGCTGCCGGCATCCACACTACCGCACATCGCGGTGCCGACCACGGCGGGATCGGCGAGCGAGGTCATGCCGGGGGCGGGCTTCCGGGACGTGGCCGCCGGCCGCCGGGTACTCTTCCGCGACCGGCGCCTCCAGCCGAGGGCCGCGCTGCTCGATCCCGAGCTGGCCGTCTTCGCCGGGCCCGCGCTCACCGCCAGCTCCGGGATGACCGCGGTCGCGCGCTGCGTGGAGGCGCTCTACTCCCGGGACCGCCAGCCGCTCTCGGAGGCCCTCGCGCTCCAGAGCTGGCGACTGCTGCGCCGCGGGCTGCCGCGGGCGGTCGCCGCGCCCGAGGACGTGGCGGCGCGCGCCGAGTGCCAGATCGGCTGCCTGCTGTCGGGCGTCGCCGTCGAACAACGCGATGGCCTCGCTGGTCCACGCCATCGGCCACGTGATGGGGGGACGCTACGGCCTGCCGCACGGCGTCGCGCACGGGATCCTGCTGCCGCCCGCGCTCCGCCTGCTGTGGCCGAGCCTCGGCGACGGCCCCCCGGAGGCAGCCGGGCTGGCCGACGCCGTCGCCGCGCTGCACGCCGGCCTGCCGCTGCCGCGTCGCCTCCGCGAAGCCGGCGTCGGCGCGGCCGACCTGGCGGCCATCGCGGCGGCGACGCTGGGCGACTCCATGATCGCCCACGCGCCCCGCCCGGTGAGCGAGGCCGAGGTCCGGGGCCTGCTGGAGGCGGCGTGGTAGCGCGACCGGCGGGGGCCGGCGTCCGGGTCGGGGTGGACATCGGCGGCACGTTCACCGACATCGTCGCCCTCGGCGCCGACGGGGCGGTGTACACCCGGAAGGTCTCCTCCAGCGCCGACGACTACGCGCGGGCGATCCTCGAGGGCATCCGCGCCCTCTGCCGCGAGACCGGGCTCCGGCCCGACGCCATCGTCGAGGTCCTCCACGGGACGACCGTGGCGTCGAACGCGGTCCTGGAGCGGGCCGGGGCCCGGACCGGCCTGATCACGACCCACGGGTTCCGCGACGTCCTCGAGATCCGGCGCCTCCGCATGCCCCGGCTCTACGACCTCGCCTGGGAGAAGCCGGTCCCGCTCGTCGCGCGCCGGCTGCGGACCGAGGTGACCGAGCGGGTCGACGCCCGCGGCGAGATCGTCGAGCCCCTCCACCCCGACGAGGTCGAGCGCGCCCTCGATCACCTCCTGGCGGAGGGGGTCGAGACCCTCGCCGTCTGCCTGATCAACGCCTACGCGAACCCGGTCCACGAGCGGGCGATCGAGGCGATCGTCCGCCGGCGCGTCCCCGATCTCCCGGTCTGCCTGAGCGCCGAGGTGCTGCCGGAGATCAAGGAGTACGAGCGGACCTCGACGACGGTCGTGAACGCCTACGTCTTGCCGGTCGTCCGGCGCTACCTGGAGAGCCTGGGCGCCGGGCTGGCGGCGATGGAGGTCGGGGCGCCGCTCCACATCATGCAGTCGAACGGCGGGCTCATGAGCGCGGAGGCGGCCGCCCGGCATCCGATGCACATGATCGAGTCGGGACCGGCCGCCGGTGTGGTCGGCGCCCAGGCGCTGTGCCGGCGGCTCGGGCTCGGCCGGGTCATCACCTTCGACATGGGCGGCACGACGGCGAAGGCGTCGAGCATCGACGACGGCGAGATCAACCGGACGGCCGAGATCCAGGTGGGCGGCGGCATCACCCAGGGCTCCCGGCTCCTGACCGGGGCGGGGTACTGCCTCCGGGTCCCCGCGATCGACCTGGCCGAGGTGGGGGCCGGCGGCGGCTCGATCGTGTGGATCGACGCCGGGGGCAGCCTGCGGGTGGGGCCCCGGAGCGCCGGGGCCGCGCCCGGACCGCTCTGCTATGGCCTGGGCGGGACCGAGCCCACGATCACCGACGCCAACCTGATCCTCGGCTACCTCAACCCCCGCCAGCTGGCCGGCGGCGCGGTGAAGCTCGACGCGGCGCGGGCCCACGAGGTCTTCGACGCCCGGATCGCTGGCCCGCTCGGCCTGCCGCGGGCCGAGGCGGCCCACGGCGCCCACCTGATCGCGGCGTCGAACATGATCCGCGCGATCAAGGCGGTCACCACCGAGCGCGGCCGGGACCCGCGCGAGTTCGTCCTCTTCGCGTTCGGCGGGAACGGTCCCCTCTTCGCCGCCGGGATGGCCCGGGCGCTGGAGATGCGGCGGATCGTCGTGCCGCCGGCGCCCGGCCTCTTCTCGGCGTTCGGCCTCCTGTACGCCGACGTCGAGTGTCATGGCGTCCGCACCCACCGGGCCCGGACGCGCGAGCTGGACCCCGGCCACGTGGCGAGCGTCTGGCAGGCGCTCGAGGACGAGGGCCGCGCCCGGCTCACCGCCGGCGCGGCGCCGGCGCAGCCGGGGACGACCATCCGGGCCCGGCGCCTGGCCGACCTGCGCTACCAGGGCCAGACCTCCGAGCTGACGGTGCCCGTCGCCGACGGCCCGCTCGACGCGGCGGCCGTCGCCGCCCTCGAGGAGGCCTTCGGCCGGGAGTACGAGCGGACGTACGGCCAGCGGGGTGGCGCCCAGGAGCCGATCGAGCTGGTCAACCTGCGCGTCGTGGTCCAGGTGGTGCCCGACCGGCCGCGCTTGCCCGAGCGCCTCGACCTCGACCGGAGCGCAGGTGAGGGCGGGGTCCGGCGCGCCTACTTCGGCCCCGAGCACGGCTGGCTCGACACGCCGGTGCTCGGCCGCGAGGAGCTCGGGTCCCGGCGCTCCGGGCCGTGCATCGTCGAGGAATACGACGCGACGTGCCTGGTGCCGCCGGGCGCCACCGCGACGCTCGACGGGTACGGGAACATCCTGGTGGACCTGCCGTGACGCTGCCGCGGCTGGATCCCATCGCCTTCGAGCTGTTCAAGAACGCGCTCTTCGCGATCGCCGACGAGATGGCCCTCACCATCTTCCGGACGGCGTACTCCGGCGTGCTGAAGGACGTGATGGACTTCTCGACGGCGTTCTGCGACGGGGCCGGGCGGACCGTCGCCCAGGGCCTGACCCAGCCGGCTCACCTCTTCGCGTTCCCGGAGGCCCTCCAGGCGACACTCGAGCGCTACGGGGACCGAATGCGACCCGGCGACGTCTACTGCCTGAACGACCCCTACGAGGGTGGGATGCACCTGCCCGACGTGTTCATCCTCAAGCCGATCTTCCACCGGGGCGAGCGGCTGGCCTTCGCCGGGACCCTCTGCCACCAGACCGACGTCGGCGGGCGGGTGCCCGGCTCGAACGCCGCCGACTCGACCGAGATCTACCAGGAGGGGCTCCGCATCCCGCCCGTCCCGATGTACGAGGCCGGCCAGCCCAACGCGACCCTCTTCGCGCTGATCGAGAAGAACGTCCGGCTCCCCGGCCGCGTGCTCGGCGACCTCCGGGCCCAGCTCGCCGCCTGTCACGTGGCCGAGACGGCGTTCCTGCGCCTGGTCGCGCGCCACGGCGCCGACGGCGTCAAGGCCTACATGGACGAGCTGATCGAGTACACCGACCGGCTGACGCGCGCCGCGATCATGGCCTTGCCCGACGGGACGGCCCACTTCGAGGACTGGATCGACGACGACGGGATCGACCTGGGCCGGCCGATCCCGCTCACGGTGACCTTGACCAAGACGGGCGACCGCCTGGTGGCCGACTGGACCGGCTCGGCCCTCCAGGTCCGGGGCGCCATCAACAGCACCCTGTCCTTCACCAAGGCCGCCACCTTCACATGCCTCAAGGCGGTCCTGCCGGTGGACATCCCCGCGAACGCCGGCTTCTACCGGGCGATCGAGGTGATCGCGCCGCCGGGGACCATCGCCAACGCGGTGCCGCCGGCGGCGACCGCGGCCCGCGCGCTGACCGGCTTCCGGATGGTGGACTGCTGCCTGGGCGCCTTGGCCCAACTCCTGCCCGATCGCGTGCCGGCCGCCTCCGAGGGCGGGAATACCGGCGTCTCCATCGGCGGGTACTACCCGGACCGAACGCCGTTCATCCACGTCGAGTTTTTCTGCGGGGCCTGGGGCGGGCGGCCGTGGGCGGACGGGCTCGACGGCAACGCCCACCTCTTCGGCAACATCTCCCTCCTGCCGGCCGAGGTGTGCGAGACCGAGAGCCCGGCGGAGATCCTCGCCGTCGAGTTCATCGAGGACTCAGGCGGGCCGGGTCGCTTCCGGGGTGGCGCCGGCTTCCGGCGCGTGTACCGCTTCCTCGCCGACGAGGGAACGCTCCAGGTTCGCTCGGACCGCCACACGTTCCGCCCGTACGGCCTCTACGGCGGGCAGCCGGGCCGGCCGTCGCGGAACGTCCTGAACCCGGGGCCGGCGGCGCGCGCGCTGCCGGCGAAGCTCACGATGCCGATCCGCCGGGGGGACGTCTTCTGCCACGAGCTGCCGGGAGGCGGCGGGTGGGGCGATCCGCTGGCCCGGGAGCCCGAGCGCGTGCTCGCCGACGTCCGCAACGGGTTCGTGAGCGTGGCCGCCGCCCGGGACGACTACGGCGTCGTGATCGACGCCGGAACGTTGGCGCTGGACGCCGGCGCCACCGAGCGCCTGCGCGCCGGGCGGCGGGCCGCCCGCGCGGGGGGTGCGCTGCCGGCGGTCTCGCGCTGACCGGCTCCGCCCCGTAGCGCGGCGGCGCCGGCGCCGGGTAGAATGGAAGGCCCGAGAGAGCGTGCGCGTGAAGCAGTCGGTAGAGTAGGTGGAGGGGTGGGCGGGAGGTCTCGAACGTTCCAGCCGGCTGAGGAAACCCGCGACCCCGAGCGCCTCGAGCGCCTTCAGCTCGAGCGGCTCCGGGCGACGGTGGCGCGGATCGCGGACCACAACCCCCGCTACCACGGGCACCTCGGCTCGATCGCCCCCCGCGACCTCGCCTCGCTCGACGATCTCCGCGCGCTCCCGTTCCTCACCAAGACCGCTCTCCGCGACGCCTACCCGTACGGCCTGGCCTGCCTGGGGCCCGATCCGATCCTCCGCGTCCACATGTCGTCGGGGACCACCGGGGCCCCCATCGTCAACCCCTCCACGCCGGCCGACGTCCAGCAGTGGCGCGAGGTGATGGGCCGGTGCCTCGCGGCCGCGACCGTGGGGGCCACGGACGTCATCCAGGTCACCGCGTCCTTCGGCCTCTTCACCGGCGGCTTCGGCTTCCACTACGGCGCCGAGGCGGTCGGGGCCATGGTGGTGCCGATCGGCGCCGGGCGGACGCTTCTCCAGCTCCAGCTCCTGCGCGATCTCGGCGTCACGGCCCTCGCCGGCATCGCGACCTATCCGCTCCGCATGATCGAGGTGGCCCGCCAGGAAGGCTTCGACTTCGGGAAGACGCGGCTGCGGGTGGCCATCCTCGGCTCCGAGATGTGGTCCGACGAGCTGCGCGAGCGGATCGAGGCGGCGATGGGCGTGCGGACCTACGACCTGATCGGCATGACGGAGACCGGCGGCCCCGGGATGGGCATCGACTGCGACGCCCGCGACGGGATCCACGTGTGGGGCGA
The DNA here is from genome assembly GCA_963708025.1 of uncultured Candidatus Rokubacteria bacterium. Taxonomy (GTDB): domain Bacteria; phylum Methylomirabilota; class Methylomirabilia; order Rokubacteriales; family DASRDR01; genus CAVPSB01. The sequence goes on from CAVPSB010000012.1 coordinate 98,170, forward strand.
TCACTACCTGGCCGAGATCGTCGCCCCGGCGACCGGGGCGGTCCTGGCGGACGGCGAGGTGGGTGAGCTGGTGGTCACCACGCTCACGCGCCAGGGGCTCCCGCTGATCCGGTACCGGACCCACGACCTGACCCGGATCCGCTCCCGCCAGCGCTGCGCCTGCGGGCGGACCGGGATCCGGCTCGACCGCATCCGGGGACGGACCGACGACATGGTGATCGTCAAAGGGGTCAACTTCTATCCGAGTCAGGTGGAGCGGACGCTCCTGCGCCAGCCGGGCTTCGGGCACGAGTACCAGATCGTGCTCGAGCGCGATGCGGGCGGCGGCGAGCGGATCGTGCTGTGCGTCGAGGCGGAGCCCGGGTGCGGAACGGCCGCGGAGGAGCGGCTCCGGCGCGAGCTCCAGGACTTCCTCGGGATCACCCCGGAGATCCGGCGGCTCGCCATTGGCGAGATTCCCCGGCCCCAGGGCAAGGCGGTGCGTGTCGTGGACCACCGGGGCACGGCCGCGGAAAGGACGGGCGTCTCATGAAGAAGCAAGCGTCGAGGAAGAAGGCGGCTCCGAAGGCGGTCGCCAAGAAGTCGGCCCCGAAGGCCCGGAAGTCCGCGAAGGCTCGCGTGTCGCCCATCCCCCAGGGCTTCCGCAGCGTCACGCCACAGCTCACGGTCCGCGGGGCCGCCGCGGCGATCGACTTCTACAAGCGGGCCTTCGGGTTCCGGGAGCTGATGCGGATGGCGTCGCCCGACGGGAAAGTGATGCATGCCGAGCTGAAGGTCGGGGACTCGATTTTCTTTCTGGGCGACGAGTTCCCCGCCGAGGGGTGCCAGTCCCCTCAGACCCTCGGTGGCGCCACCGGCTCGCTCCACGTCTACGTCCCCAACGTGGATGCGGCGTTCAAGCGGGCCGTCGACGCCGGGGCCCAGCCCACCATGCCCGTCACCGACATGTTCTGGGGTGACCGCTACGGCAAGGTCAAGGACCCGTTCGGTCACGAGTGGGGGCTGGCCACGCACAAGGAGGATCTCACCCCGGCGCAGCAGCGGAAGCGCGGGGAGGAGTTCATGAAGCAGATGGCCCAGAAGCCGGCGGGCTAACCTGAACTGACGGTCCATCCGAGCATGCCGAGTCGCGTTCAGTGTGAGGTGGGCCGTGAAGAGCCTCCGAGCGGCGGCCCAAAGGCCGAAGGCCGTCCAATGGCCGCCGCCACGACGGGGGGGCATCGGGGGGGTCTTCCGAGACTCCCCCGAAGGAGGCGGCATGACTAGCGGGCCCGGCGAGACCCTGCTCCGCTTCGTGGTCGAGGCACGCGACGAGGAGCTGCCGAAGGCCGCCCTCGAGCACGCCCGGCTGGCGGTGCTCGACTGGTGGGGCGTCACCGTCGGCGGCGCCGACGAGCCGGTGGCGCGCATCCTGCGAGAGACCGTGGGCGCGCCGCCGGGCCCGTCCGCCGTTCTGGGCACCCCGCACGCGACCACACCGCTGACCGCCGCGCTCCTGAACGGCACCGCGTCCCACGCCCTCGACTACGACGACGTCACGCTCGCGGTGCCGGGTCACCTGACGGCCCCACTCCTGCCGGGCCTCCTCGCCGTCGCGGAGGCCCGCGGGCTCGGCGGCCGGTCGCTTCTCACGGCCTTCGTCCTGGGCGTCGAGGTGGCCTCGCGGGTGGCGCGGGCGCTGGCGCCGGGGCACTACCGGGCCGGCTGGCACGCCACCGCGACGGTCGGCCGCCTGGGCGGCGCCGCCGCCGTCGGGCGCCTCCTCGGACTCGACGGGGCGCGGCTCGAGGCCGCGATCGGGCTCGCCGCTGTCCAGGCCGGCGGGATCCAGGAGGCCTTCGGCAGCATGGCCAAGCCCTTCCAGGTCGGGCGGGCGGCCGCCGACGCTCTCCTCGGCGCGCTCGCCGCGGAGGGCGGGATGACGGGACCACGGGCCATCCTCGACCGCGAGGGCTGGGCCCGCCGACTCTCCCCGGCCTGGGAGCCCACGCGCCTGACCGAGGACCTGGGGCGCCGCTACGCCGTCGGCGAGCTCCACTTCAAGCGCTACCCCTGCTGCTTCGCCACCCACGCGGCCATCAGCGGCCTCCTGGCCCTGCGCGCCGCCGTGCCCGCCGATCGGGCGATCGAGGCCGTCGAGCTGGAGGTCTCGCCCACCACGCTCCAGGTGGCCGACCAGCGGAGGCCGAGCACGGGGCTCGGCGGCAAGTTCAGCGTCACCTACTGCGCCGCCGCCGCCCTCCTGCGCGGCCGGGTCAGCGAGGCTGACTTCGCCGACGCGGCCGTGACCGAGCCCGCCGCCCAGGCGCTGGCCGCGCGGGTCGCGCTCGTCGCCAACCCCGCCCTCGACGAGACCCGCGCGCACGTCCGCGTGCGTCTGGCCGGCGGCGAGACCCGCGAGCGGCTGGCCGACCTCGCGGCCGAGAGCGACGCGGACGGAATGCGCCGCGATCTCACGGCGAAGTTCCGCGACCTGGTCGCGCCCCGGCTGGGGGACGCGGCCACCGAGCGACTTCACGCCGCGCTCGAGTCGCTCGACGAAGCTCGACGACCTGCGCGAGCTGACCCGCATCCGATGAGACCGACTCCCCGGTGGTCACGCGGGACGTCTCGAGGAAGGCCGCCGGCCACTGGTACGTCCAGGATCGACGGGATTCGGACGGTCGCCCCCCCTCCCCCCGGCGGGTGGGGAGGGGTCGGGGGTGGGGGTGGATCCAAATGACCGTCGATCTCACCCCGCTGTTCGTGCCGCGCCGGGTGGCCGTGCTCGGCGTGTCGCGAAACCCCGAGAAGCTGGGGCACCGGCTCCTCCAGAACCTCCTCGAGGCGGGCTTTCCCGGCGAGGTGGTGCCCGTGAACCCGAGCGGCGAGGCCATCCGGGGGATAAAGAGCGTGGCGCGGGTGGCCGACATCCCCGGCGAGCTCGACCTGGCACTGGTGAGCCTGCCGGCCGCCGCCGTCGTGGGGGCGGTGGGCGAGCTGGGGGACCTGGGCTGTCGCGCCGCCGTCGTGCTGGCCTCCGGCTTCGGCGAGACCGGGGAGGCCGGCCGGGCACTTCAGCGGGAGCTGGCGGCCATCGCGCGGTCGAGCGGGATGCGGATCGTCGGCCCGAACTGTATGGGCGTCGTCAACGTGCCGGGTCGGCTCAACGGCTCCTACTTCTGGAACGCGCCGCGGGAGGCGGGCGGGATCACCTTCGTCTCCCAGAGCGGCGCCTACGGCGGCCTCTTCTTCCGTGAGGTGCGCGCCCGCGGCCTCGGCGTGGCCAAGTTCCTCTCCATCGGGAACCAGGCCGACCTCGGGTTCGTCGAGTGCCTCGACTGGCTGGCCGGCGATCGCGACACCCGCGTGGTCGCGCTGTTCGTCGAGGGGATCCGGGACGGCCGCGGCTTCGTGGAGGCCGCCGGCCGGCTGTCCGCCGCGAAGCCGGTCGTCGCCTTCAAGGTCGGGCGGGGGAGCGCCGGCACCCGGGCGGCCGGCTCCCACACCGGCTCGCTCGCCGGCGCCTACGAGACCTACCTGGCGGCGTTCGCCGCGGCCGGCGTGGTGGTGACCGGCGACACCGAGGAGTTCTTCGACGCCATCGTCGCCCTCGATGCCGACGGCGGCCGCCCGCCGCAGGACGACGGCGTCGCCATCCTCACGGTGTCCGGCGGGCCATCGGTCGCTGCCGCCGACGCGGCGGAGGCCGCCGGGCTCCGGGTGCCGCAGCTCCCCGACCCGCGCCGCCGGCAGCTCCGGGCCCACCTGCCGGGCTTCGGCGCCGACGGGAACCCGGTGGACATGACCCCCCAGATGGAGCCGGCCGCCTTCGGTCCGGCGATCCGGCTCGTCCTCGAGGCCGACGAGGTGGCCGGGGTGATCGCGATCGACGTCGGGCTGGACGTGCCGGCGTACGGCGAGGCCGTCGTGGCCGCTCAGGCGGCCACCGGCAAGCCCGTCGTCGCCTGTACCGCGGACACGCCGGGCGTGGACGCGCGACTCCGCGCGGCCGGCATCCCGATCTTCCCGACCCCGGAGCGCGCGGTGCGCGCGTACCGCGCCCTGCGGGCCCGCGCGGTCGCCGGATCGCGGGCGCGGCCGATCCCCGCTCGCGCGGTCCCGCGGGCGCTCCCCGCCTCGATCGCGGAGCCCCTCCGGCGGGCCGAGGGGCCGCTCCCCTACGACGTGGCTCGGGCCCTCCTCGGTCACTACGGGATCGCGTTCCCCGAGGAGGGCCTGGCGACCTCGGCGGAGGAGGCCTGCTCGGTCGCCGCCCGGATCGGCTACCCAGTGGTGGTGAAGACGGCCAGCGCCGCCGTCCTGCACAAGACGGACGCGGGCGGGGTCGTTCTCGGCATCGGCGACGATGCGGCCCTCCGCGAGGCCTGTCGCGCGCTGGCCACCCGGTTCGGCCCGGCGCCGGTTCTCGTGCAGCGGCAGGTCGATGGCGGACTCGAGCTGCTCGTCGGAGGCCGCCGCGATCCGGTGTTCGGCCCCACGGTCCTCTTCGGGCTCGGCGGCGTCCTGACCGAGATCCTGCGGGACGTCTCGCTGCGGCTGGCCCCGCTCGACGCGGCGGAGGCGCGGGCCATGCTGCGGGAGGGACGACGGGCGGCCCTGCTCGGCGGCTTTCGCGGACGGCCGGCCTGCGACGAGTCCGCGCTGGTGGCGGCGCTGACGGGAGTCGGGGATCTCCTGGCCGAGCATCCGGAGATCGTGGAGCTGGACGTGAACCCGCTCATCGCGCGGGGCGCGCAGGTGGTCGCCGTGGACGCGCTGGTGATCGTCGACCGAACCAACCAAGGAGGGAACGATGGGGCGTGACACGAGGGCACTCAGCCGGCGGCAGTTCCTGGAGGCGACCGGCGCGACGGCCGGGGCGCTGGCGGCGGGAGCGGCCTGGCCGCGCCGCGCGCAGGCCCAGGGCGGCAAGGGGAAGGTCCGCTTCGCCTACCTCCAGCTCGGCTGGGCGGCCTGCGAGATCGTCCACAAGGAGGACCTGCTCGGGAAGCGCGGCTGGCTGGCGGAGTACAACGTGGTGGCCGGCTCGCCGGCCGGGCTGGTCAACACCTTCGCCGCCGGCCAGGTGGACGCGATCGACATGTCGTTCGCGCTCAGCGCCAAGATGTTCGAGGACAGGGTGCCGCTCAAGGTGACCGGAGTGGCCACGGCGGTCCTGGGCGCCATCGTGGCCCGCAAGGACTCCGGCATCAGCAAGGTCGAGGATCTCAAGGGCCGGAAGATCGCGGCCGTCGTCGGGACCACCACGTTCTTCGACATCCGCACGCTCACGCTCAAGGGCTACGGCTTCGACATTCAGAAGGACACCCAGCTCGTCACCGCCCAGGCGCCGCCGGACATGGCGACGCTCATGGCCAAGAAAGACGTGGACGCCATCGTCGCCTGGCAGCCGATCTCCGATCAGGTCGTCCTGCGCGGCGACGGCGTCTACCTGGCCAAGCAGATCGACCTGTGGCGGAAGGCCACCGGCCGGGCGACCGGCTACCCGGTCCACGTCTGCTACGTGGTGAACCCCGGGTTCATCGAGAAGAACCCGTCGTTCCCCCGGGACCTCAACGACGCCCAGAAGGAAGCGGTCGACGTCTGGTACAACAAGAAGGGTCGCGCCATCGAGATCGCCGCCGAGATCACGAAGCTGCCCCGGGAAGTCGTCGAGTACGCCTACGGGCAGACGGTGCAGATGCTCCACGGGCTCTCCGACGAGCAGATCGACACCCTCGTCGCTCCAGCTCAAGCTGATCAAGGAGTCGGGGTTCCTCAAGTCGGACGTCTGGGACGACGCCGAGCGGGTCAAGAAGGAGTTCTTCTGGCGCGGATAGCGCGGCGGGCCAGGTGGGAGGGCTGGGTCCGGCGCTTCCGGCTTCCCACCGTGCTCCTCTTCCTGGCGGTGCTGGTCGTCTGGGAGGCGGTGGCCCGGCGCTACGGCGCCTACGTCCTGCCGCCCCCGGGCTCGGTCGTCCGGGGTCTGGCCGTCATCGTCCAGTCGGGGGAGCTGTGGAAGCACGCCGGCGCCTCGCTGTACCGGATCGCCGTCGGCTTCGGCGGCGCCCTGGCCCTGGCCGTGCTGATGGGGCTGGCGTCGTTCCTGTGGGGCTCGGCCCGCATCGTCGTCCGCGACGTCGTGACCGTGCTCAACTCGACGTCGGTCTTCGTCTGGATCGTCGTCTCGCTGATCTGGTTCGGCCTCAGCGACCTGGCGCCGATCTTCACCACGTTCATGATCACCCTTCCGGTGGTCGGGGCCAACGTGGTGGAGGGGGTGGAGAGCGTCGACCGGCGGCTCCTCGAGATGGGCCAGGTCTACCGGCTCTCCGGCTGGGAGAAGTTCCGGGCCATCGTGATCCCGTCCACCGTCCCGCACCTGGTGGCCGGCATGAAGGTCGGCTTCGGCCTGGCGCTCAAGGTCTCGGTGGTGGCCGAGATCTTCGGCGTCACCAGCGGCATCGGCTACATCATGAACTACAGCCGGGAGATCCTGGCCACCCAGATGGTGTTCGCGTGGGCGATCGTCATGATCGCGATCATGCTGGTGACCGACAAGCTCGTCTTCGAGTCGCTCACCCGGCGCCTGGAGCGCTGGCGATGAGCCCTTCGGGGGGGTCTCGGAAGACCCCCCCGACACCCCCCCGCGGAGGCCGCGGCGAAGCCGCGGCTCGGAGTGGAACGCCCGGCCGCGAGGCCGGGAGCCAGCACGTCGCGAGAAGCCAACGGGCGGCAGGGATGAGAGCCGCCGGTATCGCTCATACGTTCTGAGAGAACTCGGGCGTTTCGGGCGGCGAGCGGCGGCCCACGCCAGGGGCCGACGCCACGTATGGTAGGATGTATGGCGTGCGTAAGACGACGGTCTACATCCCGGATGACCTGAAGGTCAAAATCGAGCGGGCCGCAGCCCAGCAGGGTCGCACCGTGGCCGAACTGGTGCGAGAGGCCCTCCGCACGCTCGTCGAGCGCGCTACGCCACCCCGTCCCCGGTTGCCCTTGTTCGAGAGTGGCAAGTCGGACCTGGCCGAGCGCGTGGACGAAGCCCTCCACGGCTTCGGCGAGGCGTGATCCTCCTCGACACGAGCGGGCTGCTTTCCGCCATCGACGGAAGTCAGCGTCACCACGCCGCATGCGCGGCGATCCTGACCGAGGCCGATGTGCCCTTGCTGCTCTCACCGTTCGTTCTCGCTGAGCTGGACTACCTGCTTACCACGCGCGTGGGGCCCGCGGCGCAGTTCGCGCTGCTAGACGAAGTCATCCGGGGAGCCTACCGGCTCGAAGAATTCGGCGTCGAGGACGTTGTCCTAGCTCGCGACATCATGGGGCGATATCGGGATCTTCGGTTGGGCCTGGCTGACGCGTCGCTCGTCGTGCTCGCGGAGCGGCACGGAGCGCGGGAGATCCTGACCCTCGATGAGCGGCACTTCCGCGTGGTCCGGACGCTCGATCGCAAGCGCTTCCATCTGCTCCCGGCGGACGGTTCCCGGAGACGGCCGTGAAGCTCGAGGTCGACTCGGTCTCGAAGGGATACCAGATCCCGGTCCTGGACGCCGTCAGCTTCCAGGCGGCGGAGGGGGAGTTCGTCTGTCTCCTGGGCCCCAATGGCTGCGGCAAGACCACCCTGCTGCGGATCATCGGAGGACTGGAGCCGCCGACCGCCGGCGAGGTGCGGCTGGACGGCCGGCCGGTACGCTATGCTGGCCGGGCCGAGTTCCATGTGGGGGTCGTCTTCCAGGAGGACCGGCTGCTGCCGTGGACGACGCTCGAGGACAACGTCGCGCTCGTGTTGAAGCCCCTCGGTCGCGATGCCGCCGCCCGGCGGGAGACGGCCCGGCGATACCTGCGCTTCGTGGGGCTCCAGGGCTTCGAGGGCTATTACCCGAACCGGGTCTCGGGCGGTATGCGCCAGCGGGCCGCCATCGCCCGGGCCCTGGCCATCGAGCCCGACGTCCTCCTGATGGACGAGCCGTTCGGGGCGCTGGACGCCCAGAATCGCCGGATCATGCAGGCCGAGGTCCGGCGCATCTGGGCGGAGACCGGCAAGACCATCGTCTTCGTCACCCACTCGATCGAGGAGGCCGTCGCGATCGGGACGACCCTGGTCATGCTGTCGGCCCGGCCGGCCCGGGTGAGGGAGCTGATCCGGATCGAGCAGGACGGGGCGACCCGCCAGGCCCACGCGCTGGTCGACCACCTGAACCAGGTGATCATGGAGGAAGTGATCCGCCAGCAGGGAGAGGCCTCGGGTTGATCAAGAAGACGGCCAAGGGCTACGTGCTCTACTCGAAGGACGGCTCCCAGAAGCTCGGCGGGCCGTACCGGACGCGGGAAGAGGCGCTTCGCCGCGAACGGCAGGTCCAGTTCTTCAAGCACTCGAAGAAGCGGGCGGGCTGACCCCGGGGAGGCGACGATGATCAAGCCGTACATGGCGGTGGGCCTGGTGCCCACGGTGCGCGGGATCCGGAAGCGGAGCGACATCAAGATCAACCTCGAGCACCTCACCCACCTGGTGAAGGCGGCCGCGTGGCTGTCGAGTCTCTCCATCCCGGTCCGGCTCATCGCGTTCCCCGAGGGGGCCCTCCAGGCCTTCAACGACGAGGTGCTCGATCTCGACCACGTGAAGTTCGCCCGGGAGTGCGCCATCGACATCCCGGGCGAGGAGACGGAGGCGCTCGGAAAGATCGCCCGCGAGTACAACGTCTTCGTCATGGCCCAGGCCAAGGCCCGGCACCCCGACCTCAAGGACCGCTATTTCAACGTTGGCTTCATCCTCAACCCACGCGGCAAGCTGATCCTCCAGCACTACAAGGTCTCGCCGCTGTTCCCGGTCGAGCACTCCGTCTGTCCCCACGACGTCTACGACTGGTGGGTCGAGAAGTACGGCCGGACGCTGGACGCGTTCTGGCCGGTGGTGGACACCGAGATCGGACGCCTGGGCATCATGATGGCAAACGAGGGATCGTACCCCGAGAACGCCCGCGCCCTGGCGCTCAACGGAGCCGAGGTGGTCTACCGGGCCTCGTACCCGCACCCGGCCACGGGCAACGAGTACTTCGAGATCCAGAGCCGGGCCCGGGCGCTCGACAACAACATGTACCTGGTGGCCCCCAACATGGGGACCTACTACCTCTTTCCGGAGGAGACCACCCCGATCGACACCTTCGGCGGGCGGTCCTTCATCATCGACTACAGGGGACGGATCGTGGGCCGCCAGGACTACGGGGCCGGCTCGACCTACGTGGCGGGGCCGATCGACATCGAGGCCCTGCGCCACCATCGCGCCTCCGCCCAGTGGGACAACTGGCTGAAGGACGTCCGGACCGAGCTCTACCAGCTCCTCTACGAGCGGCCCATCTACCCGAAGAACCTCTACCTGAAGCGGGAGCCGATGAAGCACGCCGAGTACCGGCAGAAGGTCATCAAGCGCCAGATCAAGCTCCTCCAGGATCGCGGCATATGGAAGAAGCCCGGCGAGTGAGCCGCCGCCGGCCCGCCGCCCTCGTCCTGGTCCTCTGGCTGGCCGCCGCCGGCTGCGGGCTCGCCCGGCCGGCGCCGCTCGACGTGCCGCCCGGCCAGCGGGTGGTGGTGGGGCGGGTCGACCTCAACGCGACCGACATCCCGGAAGGGTTCATCGAGATGGCCCGGGACGACGGGACCTTCGACTACCCGCTGGCCATCTCCCGGGGCACGTCCGACTTCGCCATCATGCTGCCCCCGGGCCGGTACCGCGTCACGCGCCTGCGCGGCGGCAAGGACGGATCGACGATGTCCAATCAGATGGTCTGGGACGTGAGCCCGGTGACCTTCGAGGTGGGGGCGGAGCCGGCGGTCTACATCGGCACCCTGCGCTTCCGCCTCTCCGTCGGGCGGTTCCGCGTCCAGGTGCTGGACGAGCTCGACGACACCCTGCGGATCGTCCGGCGCTGGCACCCGGACCTGCCGGTCGTGGTCCGGGGCCTGGCCTCGGCGACCTGAGCCTGCCGTGGCCATCACGCCCAGCGCGTCCTACAGCATCACGGTGCGGGTCGAGATCCGGAACCGGCCGGGCATGCTGGGGCGGGTCACCTCGGCCATCGGCGAGGCCGGGGGCGACATCGGCGCGGTGGACATCGTCGAGCTGCTCAAGGATCGCGTCGTCCGTGACCTGACGATCAATGCCCGGGACGACCGGCACGGCCAGGAGATCGTGGCGGCCCTCCGCCGGCTGGACAGCGTGCGCATCGTCAACGTCTCCGACCGCACCTTCCTCGTGCACCTCGGCGGCAAGATCGGGATCCACAACAAGGTGCCGGTCAAGACCCGCGACGATCTGTCGATGGCCTACACGCCGGGGGTGGCCCGGGTGTGCCTGGCCATCCGGGACGATCGGGAGAAGGTCTTCACGCTCACCATCAAGCAGAACGCGGTGGCGGTCGTGACCGATGGCACCGCCGTGCTCGGGCTCGGCGACATCGGGCCGGAGGCGGCGTTGCCGGTCATGGAGGGCAAGGCCATGCTGTTCAAGGAGTTCGCCGACGTCGACGCCTTTCCGATCTGCCTGGCCACCACCGACGTGGACAAGATCGTCGAGACGGTCAAGCTCATCTCGCCCGTCTTCGGCGGGATCAACCTGGAGGACATCTCGGCCCCGCGCTGCTTCGAGGTGGAGGAGCGCCTTCGGGCGGAGCTGGACATCCCGGTCTTCCACGACGATCAGCACGGCACCGCGGTGGTCGTCCTGGCCGCGCTCCTCAACGCCCTGCGCATCGTGGGCAAGGAGCCGCCGGGGATCAGCGCCGTGGTGTGCGGGGTGGGCGCGGCCGGGACGGCGACCATCAAGATCCTGCAGGCGGTCGGCGTGACCCGCATCCTGGCCGTCGACGAGCACGGCATCCTGGCGCCGGGGCGGGCGGCGCCGATGGATCCGATCAAGGCCTGGGTGGCCCGCGAGACCAACGCCGCCGACCGGCGGGGCACGCTGGGGGAGGCGCTGGAGGGCGCCGACGTCTTCATCGGCGTCTCGGCCCCCGGCGTGCTCAAGGCGCGGGACGTCCAGGCCATGGCCCGGGACCCGATCGTCTTCGCCATGGCCAACCCGGTGCCCGAGATCATGCCCGAGGAGGCCGCCCCCCACGTGCGCGTGATGGCCACCGGTCGCTCCGACTATCCCAACCAGATCAACAACGTGCTGTGCTTCCCCGGCTTCTTCCGCGGCCTGCTCGACTGCCGGGCCAGCCAGGTCACCGACGAGATGAAGATCGCGGCGGCCCAGGCGATCGCCTCCATCGTGAGCCGGCACGAGCTGCACGAGGAGTACATCATTCCCAGCGTGTTCAACCATAAGGTGGCGCCGACCGTGGCCCGCGAGGTGGTCAAGGCCGCCAACAAGGCAGGCGTCGCGCGACGCAAGCGCCGACCGGCCCGCCGGGCCTGGTAGGGAGAGTCATGTCCGACGCGTTCGCCGAGGTCGCCCGCCGGGTGGACGAGATCAAGCCGTTCCTCGCGGTCGAGGTCTTCGAGCGCGCGGAGGAGCTCGAGCGGCAGGGGCACGACGTGGTCCACCTCGAGTTCGGGGAGCCGGACTTCGACACGCCGGCCGTGATCCGGGAGGCGGCCATCCGCGCGATCCGGGACGGCCGCACCAAATACACCCACAGCCTGGGGATCCTGCCCCTCCGCGAGGCGATCGCCGAGCACTACCTCGCCACCTACGGCGTCGCCGTCTCCCCCGACCAGGTGCTGGTGACCGCCGGCACCTCGCCGGCGATGCTGCTGCTGTTCGGGGCGCTACTGGCCGCCGGGGACGAGGTGGTCCTGACCGATCCCCATTACGCCTGCTACCCGAACTTCGTCCGCTACGCCGAGGGGGTGGCCGTCTACGTCCCGACCACCGAGGCCGAGGGCTGGGTCGTTGACCCCGAGTCGGTCCGATCGCGGCTCGGCCCGCGCACCCGGGCCATCATGGTGAACTCCCCGGCCAACCCGACCGGCGCCACCCTGTCCTCCGAGCGCCTGGCCGCGCTGGCCGAGCTGGTCGAGCAGGCGCCGGCCGGGGCCTGGCTCGTCTCCGACGAGATCTACCACGGGCTCGGCTACGAGGGGCCGGATCACACCGCGCTCGAGTTCACCGACCGCGCCTTCGTGCTGAACGGCTTCTCCAAGGCTTATGCGATGACCGGCTGGCGGCTCGGGTACCTGATCGCCCCCAAGGCGTACATCCGGACCTTGCAGAAGCTCCACCAGAACTTCTTCATCTCCTCGCAGGAGGTCTCGCAGTGGGCCGGCGTGGCGGCCTTGCGGGCCGCAGGTGACGAGGTCGTACGGTTCCGGCGGATCTTCGCTGAGCGGCGGCGGGCCATGGTGGACGGCCTACGGGCGGTGGGCCTCGGCGTCGGCCCGGAGCCGACCGGGGCCTTTTACGTCCTGGCCGACGCGCGCCGGTATGCCGCCCGATCCTACGATTTCGCGTTCGAGATCCTGACCGGCGCCCACGTGGCGGTGACGCCCGGGATCGACTTCGGCGCCGCTGCCGAGGGCTACCTCCGCGTCTCGTACGCCAGCGGACTCGAGCGGATCGGGGAGGCGATGCGACGGCTGGACGCGTTCCTCCGGGAGCGCGGACCGAAGCGAGACGTATGAAGCGCACGGTTCGTCCGGCGGCCCCGGTGGGCGGGAGATCCCGATGCGAGCCGGAGGGGACCGGGCGGATCCGGACACTCTTCCTCGTCCCGGCCGGGTGCGCGATCCCGAGTCCTGGTGTAGTGTCGGGCGAGCGGTCGGGGCATACCGGGACCACATCCCGGGGCCCGTCTCCTGATCGAGGGGCACGCGGACGAGCGGGGCACCACAGTCCACAACCGGGACCTGGCCGAGCGGCGCGCCCGGGCGACGCGTGACGTCCTCGTCACCCGGGGGATCGCAGCTCCCCGTATCACCATCATGGCCTACGGCGAGGTGCGTTCCGTCTGCGCCGAGCGCAGTGATGCCTGCTGGGCCAGGAACCGCCGAGCCCGTTTCCTCGTGAAGGCCCAGCGGCGGCGGACGAGCCCAGCGCGGGGAGGTGGCGCGCATGCCTCAGCGGTCGGCATCCCGGTGTCGAGCCCGTTGGATCGCGTTGGGCTGCGGCGGCACCCTGATGCTCGCCGTGGCATGTGCGACGACCACCGAAAAGGGCGCGGTAGGGATCGAGCGGCGTCAGCTGCTCCTGGTGTCGTCGGAAGAGATGAACCAGGGCGCCGCCCTCGCCTATCAGAAGATGCTGGGCCAGGCGCGTGGCAAGGGAGCGGTCAATCGCGATCCGGAGCAGGTGGCGCGGGTCCGGGCCATCGCCGCCCGCATCATTCCCCAGACGGGGGTGTTCCGGAAGGATGCGCCCGGGTGGGAGTGGGAGGTCAACGTGATCTCGTCGCCGGAGGTGAACGCCTGGTGCATGCCGGGCGGCAAGATCGCGTTCTACACCGGCATCCTGGACAAGCTGAAGCTCACCGACGACGAGGTCGCCGCGATCATGGGTCACGAGATCGCGCACGCCCTGCGCGAGCACGGCCGCGAGCGCGCGTCCCAGCAGCTCGCCCAGAACACGGTGATCGGGCTCGGCGCGGCCATCCTCGGGATCGGTGGGGTGGCCGACCTCGCGAGCCTCGTCGCCGACGTGACGCTGGGTCTGCCGAACTCGCGAGGGCAGGAGACCGAGGCCGACCGCATCGGCGTGGAGCTGGCCGCCCGGGCGGGGTACGATCCGAGGGCGGCCGTCACGCTCTGGCGGAAGATGAGCGCCATTGGTGAGGGACAGTCGCCCCAGTGGCTCTCGACGCACCCGTCCCACGAGACCCGGATCCGGGACCTCGAAGCCTACGCGCAACGGGTGATGCCGCTCTACGAGGAGGCGCGAGGGAAGCGCTAGCCGGCCGCGCGGGCGGAGCATCTCGGGGCCGCTGGCGACCTCCGTGCCGCGACGGACGATCACGCCACCACACGACGGGGAGGGAGAGGCCATGACCAACGGAGCGGGCTCGGACATCGTCGCGGATTTCCGGCTGGGTTTCGACCTGCTGAAGCGTTACCCGGTCATGGTGGCGCCGCCCCTCATCGCGATGGTGGTCGTCTTCCTCCTGATGTTCCTCCTCGGCGGCGGCGTGTTCGCCATGTTTGCGGTCGGCGGGCTCACCGGCGGCGGGCCGGGAATGGCCGGGGCGATGGCGGGTGGCATTCTCCTCGGGCTCGTGTTCTTCGCCCTGGCCATGCTGATCAACCTGGTCTCCCATGCGGTGGTGGTCGTGATGGCCCGTGACGCCCTGGCCGGTCGGGAGCCTTCGATGGGGGACGCCTTCAACGCCGTCACCGCCCGGCTGAGCGACGTGGTGGTCGCCTCGGTGCTCTTCGCCGTCATCGTCGGCGTCCTCTCGCTCTTCCTCTTCATCCCGGGGCTCATCGCGGGGTTCTTCCTCATGTTCACGCTCCCGGCCGTCGTGCTCGATCGCTTCGGGGCCGTTGACGCCATCAAGCGCAGCGCGATCCTGGTCAAGGACAACCTGGGCCCCTGCCTGGGGCTCGTCATCGGCGCCATCGTTGCTGCCGTGATCATGGCCATCGTCTCGGCGATCCTCCACGTGGTGCCCCTGATCGGTCAGCTCGCGTCGGCGCTGTTGGCCGGGGCCTTCGTCGCCTACCTGACGATCGTCGGGGTCCGGGTCTACCTGACCCTGCCCCGGCGCTGACGGCGGCCCCGCCCGGCATGCCCGAGAGCGCCGCCGCCCAGCGCGTGCGGGCCCGCGCGATCATGGCCCGGCTGGAGAGGGCTTACCCCGACGCCACCATCGCGCTCCGGTTCGACACGCCGCTCCAGCTCCTGGTGGCGACGATCCTGGCTGCCCAGTGCACCGACGAGCGGGTCAACCAGGTCACGCCGGGCCTGTTCGCCACCTACCGCACGGCGGCCGACTTCGCGGGGGCGAGTCCGGCGACCCTCGAGGGCGAGGTCCGGTTCGACGGGGTTCTTCCGGGCCAAGACCCGGGCGATCATCGGGATGGCACAGGCCCTGGTCGAGCGCCACGGCGGTGAGGTGCCACGGACGATGGAAGCGCTGACGGCGCTCCCCGGCGTCGGGCGCAAGACGGCCAACGTGGTGCTCGGCAACGCCTTCGGCGTCCCGGGGATCGCGGTCGATACCCACGTGTTCCGGGTATCCCAGCGGCTCGGCCTGGCCAAGGCCGACGACCCCGACCGGGTCGAGTCCCAGCTGGCCGAGGTGGTCCCCCGCCCCCGCTGGACCCGCTTCTGTCACCTGCTCCAGGCTCACGGCCGCCGGGTCTGCCTGGCCCGGAATCCGGCGTGCCCGACCTGCCCGCTCCGGGCCCTCTGCCCCTGGCCGGGCAAGACCGCCGCCCGATCCCCGGCCGCCGGCCGGCGGCCGGCGCGGACCCGTCGGGGTTGACACGATTTCCGACGTCGGCTATCGTATCGTGTTGCCTGAAAGCCGCCGGACTGACGGACAAAAAGAGGTGGGCCGACCCCCTCTTCCGGCCCGCGGAAAATTTCCTGGCGATCGGAGACAGGGTTCGACATGTCCACGCCCATGCCGAAGAAAGGCAGTGTCACCCGCAAGTGGTACGTCCTCGACGCCGACGGGAAGGTCCTCGGTCGGCTCGCCGCGCGGGTGGCCTCGCTCCTCATCGGAAAGCACAAGCCGATCTACGCGCCCCACGTTGACGTGGGCGATCACGTCGTGGTGATCAATGCGGCCAAGGTGCACCTCACCGGCCAGAAGCGCACCGACAAGGTCTACCGCCGGCACTCGGGGTACATCGGGGGCCTCCGCGAGGTCACGGCCGACACCATGCTCAAGACGCATCCGGAGCGGGTGGTCGAGTGGGCGGTGAGCGGGATGCTGCCGAAGACCAAGCTGGGGCGGGCCATGGCGAAGAAGCTCAAGGTCTATGGCGGGAGCGACCATCCGCACGCCGCCCAGCGTCCGGAAGCCCTCGAGTTCACCCGGACCCCGGCCAAGAGATCGAAGGAGTCGTGATGGCGGAGCTGCAGCGGTTCTACGGTACCGGCCGGCGGAAGACCTCGGTGGCGCGCGTCTTCCTCCTGCCCGGTCAGGGACAGGTCACCATCAACAAGCGGACGTTCGAGGACTACTTCCCGCGGGAAGCCTTGCGGCTCATGGTCGCCCAGCCGCTGGAGCTGACCGGGACGTCCGCGCAGCTCGACGTCCGGGTGAACGTCGCCGGCGGGGGACTCTCGGGCCAGGCCGGTGCCGTGCGGCACGGGATCGCGCGGGCGCTCCTCGAGTTCGACGGGAACCTCAGGCCCCAGCTCAAGAGGGCCGGGTTCCTGACCCGGGACCCCCGGATGAAGGAGCGAAAGAAGTACGGACAGCCGGGCGCGCGCAAGCGCTTCCAGTTCTCCAAGCGGTAGCCGAGATCCGATCCGGAGGCGACGGGGGAAGGTCGACGCGACCTTCCCCATTTTTGTATGCGAGGTGGCGAGATGACTGAGGTCTCCAAGACGAGCATCGCGGTCGCGGGAGCGACCGGGTACATGGGGGCGGAGCTCCTCCGCCTGCTGCTGGTGCACCCGAAGGTGCGCCTGACCGCCGTGATGGCGTCCGAGCGCTCGGCCGGCGTGCCGGTCGGCCGGCTCATCCCCAGCCTCAGGGGTCAGCTCTCCCTCACCGTCGAGCCGGTCGACGCCGAGCGGCTCGCCGCTCAGGCCGACTGCGTGATGCTGGCGCTGCCGTACGGCGAGACTCACCCGGTGGTGTCGGTGCTCCGCCGTCACGGCCGGCGGGTGATCGATCTCTCGTCCGACTACCGGCTCCGGAGCGCCGCCGAGTTCGAGGCCTGGTACCGGACGGCCCATACCGATCCCGAGGGCCTGGCCGAAGCGGTCTACGGGCTGCCCGAGCTGTACCGGAAGGAGATCGCCGCCAGCCGGCTCGTCGCCAATCCGGGCTGCTACCCGGTGGGCGCGCTGCTGGCGATCGTTCCCTTGATCAAGGCCGGGCTCGGCCGGCCGGACGGCATCATCATCGACTCGAAGTCCGGTGTCACCGGCGCCGGGTCGATGAGCCAGAAGCCGGACCCGATGTACCTCTTCGCGGAGCAGAACGAGAACCTGATGGCCTACGGGATCGCCAAGCATCGGCACACGCCGGAGATCGAGCAGGCGCTAGCCGGGATCGTCGGGTCCCCGGTCCCGGTGAGCTTCACGCCGCACCTGGTCCCCATGAACCGGGGCATCTTCACGACGGCCTACGTGTCGCTCGCGCGCCCGGCTTCGACGGCCGACTGCCTGGGAGTCTACCGGGAGGCGTACGCCGGCGAGCCCTTCGTGCGGGTGCTCGAGGAGGGGGAGCTGCCCCGGACGCGGGCGGTCCTCGGCTCGAACCTCTGCGACCTCACGGTGGTCGTGGACGAGCGGAACGGCCGGGCGGTCTGCCTGTCCGCCATCGACAACCTCGGCAAGGGCGGCGCCGCCAACGCGGTCCAGAACCTCAACATCATGCACGGCTGGGACGAGCGTACGGGTCTCGAAGCCCCCCCGGTGTACCCATGAGCGGGCTCGGGCCGATACCCGTCGCAACCTCCATCTCGGCCGTGACGCGGTCGGCCTGGGTCGATTGACGGCCTCCGGCCTGTGGCGGACGGCCTTCGGCCTGGGGGCGGACGTCCCGGCCTATGGTCGTCCTCGGTCGTCGACGGGCCTCCCGCAAGGGAGCGACGCCCGGAGGGCCGAAGGCCCGGAGCGTCGCGACCAGGTGGTCAATCGCGGCATACGCCTCGGCCCGCCTCCTCCCTGCGTCGATTGGACGGCCTTCGGCCTGTGGCGGACGGCCTTCGGCCTGAGGGGGCTGCTCGGGTCTCGGCCCGGTACCACGGCCAGCGTGCCAAACATGTCTTACGCGAGGGTTGACCCATGAGTGGCGCGATGGCCGACCTCGAGTGGCTGGAGGGGGGGATCACCGCCGTTCCCGGCATCTTCGGGGCCGGTCTCCACTGCGGGATCAAGCCGACGCCGGGCGCGCGTGACCTGGCGCTGGTCTACTCGTCGGCGCCGGCGACGGTTGCCGGCGTGTTCACCACCAACCGCGTCCAGGGGGCGCCGGTCAAGGTCACCCGGGAGCGCGTGCGAAGCGGCGTCGCCCAGGCCATCGTCGCCTCCAGCGGCTGCTCCAACGTCTGCACGGGAGAGCAGGGGCTCCGCGACGCCCGGGAGATGACCGACGTCGTTGCCCGCGAGCTGCGCATCCCGGAGGAGCGGGTCCTGGTCGCCTCGACCGGCATCATCGGCCGGTATCTGCCGATGGATCGGATCCGCCCGGCTCTGCCCAAGCTCGTCAAGGCGCTCTCGCCGCGACCCCAGGGCAGCCGGCACGCCGCCGAAGGCATCATGACGACGGACACGCATCCCAAGGAGGCTGCCCTGCGGGTGGACATCGGGGGCCGGCCGATCACCATCGGCGCCATCGCCAAGGGCACGGGGATGATCCACCCTATGATGGCGACCATGTTCTGCTTCGTGGCGACCGATCTGGCGGTGGACCGGGACGCCCTCCAGGCCGCCCTCCGGCGGGCGGTCGGCGGCTCCTTCAACCGGATCAGCGTCGATGGCGACCGGAGCACCAGCGACAGCGTGCTGGTCCTGGCCAACGGGCTGGCTGAGAACCGACGGCTGGCCCGGGGCGACCGGCGGCTCCGGATCTTCCAGCAGGCGCTCGACGCCATCACCCAGCGGCTGGCTGTCATGCAGGTCCGGGACGGCGAGGGCGCCACCTGCGTGGTCGACATCCAGGTCCGCGGCGCCAAGACCCGGCGGGACGCCGAGGTGGCGGCCCGGGCCGTCGCCAACTCCCCGCTCTTCAAGACCGCGCTGGCCGGCCGGGACCCGAACTGGGGCCGGATCATGTCGGCGATCGGCGCCTCCGGCGTGGCGGTGCAGGAGGAGCGGATCGGCATCTGGTACGGCGACGAGCAGGTGGCGGCGAACGGCAAGCCGAAGGACGAGGTCCGCTGGGAGCGGGTGAAGGCCGAGCTGGCCCGGCCCGACATCACGGTGGCGGTGGACCTGGGCCTGGGCGGCGCCCACGATCACGTCTGGACCTGCGACCTGACCCAGGACTACGTTAAGATAAACACGGGCACCAGTTGATGCCCGATCCCGCACGCGCCCCAGCATCGGTGGCGACGACCTGACGGCGTCGGCCCGGGGCGCGGAGGCGAAAACCGAAGCCAAGGAGGCGGAATGTCCCAGATCACGATGAAGGAGCTGCTGGAGGCCGGGGTCCACTTCGGTCACCAGACGAAGCGCTGGAACCCGAAGATGGCGAAGTACATCTTCGGCGAGCGGAACGGGATCTACATCATCGATCTCCAGAAGACGTTGAAGAAGTTCCGGGAGGCGTACCTGTTCACCCGCAACCTGGCCGCCGAGGGCGGGAGCGTGCTCTTCGTCGGCACCAAGAAGCAGGCGCAGGAGACGATCGCCGAGGAATCCGCCCGCTGCGGGATGTTCTTCGTGAACCAGCGGTGGCTCGGCGGCACCCTGACGAACTTCACCACCATTCGGAAGTCGATCAACCACCTCAAGCGCCTGGACGAGATGCAGGAGACCGGCGAGTTCGAACGGCTCCCGAAGAAGGAGGTGCTCGGGCTCGAGCGGGAGCGCGCGAAGCTCGAGAAGGCGCTGTCCGGGATCAAGCAGATGGAGCGGCTGCCGTCGGCAGTGTACATCATCGATCCCCGCAAGGAGCGGATCGCGGTGGCCGAAGCCCAGAAGCTGACGATCCCGATCATCGCGATCGTCGACACGAACTGCGACCCGACGGGCATCGACTACCCGGTGCCCGGCAACGACGACGCCATCCGGGCGATCCGCCTCATCACCTCCCGGATCGCGGATGCCGTGATCGAGGGGCAGGGCGCCGTGAGCAAGGGTGGGGGCGGGGAGACGCCGGCCGAGCCGGAACTGCCGGCGGCCCCCGTGGCTGTCGCGGCGGAGATGCCCGGAGTCGAGGAGCCGGTGTCCGCCAGCTCCTAGCGTTACGGGGGTCGCGAGAGGCGCCCCGGTCGATCCCGAGGAGGAGTCCAGGAACCATGGCCACGACGGCGGAGCGCGTGCGCGAGCTCCGGGACAAGACCGGAGCCGGCGTGATGGACTGCAAGGAAGCCCTGGCGGCGAGCGGGGACGACCTGGAGCAGGCGGTCGACTACCTGCGCAAGAAGGGCCTGGCCTCGGCGGCCAAGCGGGCGCACCGGGAGACGCGGGAGGGCAGCGTCGGCACCTACGTCCACCATACCGGAAAGATCGGGGTCCTGATCGAGGTGAACTGCGAGACCGACTTCGTCGCGCGCACCGACCAGTTCCAGGAGCTGGTGAGGGGTCTGGCGATGCAGGTCGCCTCGGCGAATCCTGCCTACGTCTCCCGGGAGGACGTGCCGGCCGCGGTGATCGAGCGAGAGCGGGAGATCTACCGGCAGCAGCTCGCCGACCAGAAGAAGCCCCCGCAGGTGCTGGAGAAGATCATCGAGGGGAAGCTCGGCAAGTTCTACGAGGAGACCTGCCTGCTCGATCAGCTCTACCAGCGCGACGCCACTGGCAAGATCCGGGTCAAGGACCTGGTCGACGAGTTCGGCTCCAAGACCAAGGAGAAGATCGCCGTCCGACGCTTCGTCCGGTATCAGGTCGGCGAGTAACGCTGCCGGAGACGGGCGCCGTCCCCTGGTGGGGACGGCGGCCCCGGGAGACACGGTGGGCGAAGCCAGAGAGCCCGCGCCGAAGTACAAGCGAATCCTGCTCAAGTTGTCGGGCGAGGCGCTGGCCGGCGAGCAAGGGTACGGCATCGACCCCGCGGTGCTCGAGCGAATCGCCCGGGAGGTCCGCGGCGTCCACGACCTGGCCGTGGAGACGGCCATCGTCATCGGCGGCGGCAACATCTTCCGGGGCCTGCAGGCCTCGGCGTCGGGCATGGACCGGGCGTCGGCCGACTACATGGGCATGCTGGCCACCGTCATCAACGGACTCGCCCTGCAGAACACCCTGGAGATGGCCGGGCTGCTGACGCGGGTCCAGTCGGCGATCAACATGCCGGCTGTCGCCGAGCCGTACATCCGTCGCCGGGCCATCCGACACCTCGAAAAGGGGCGGATCGTCATCTTCGCCGCCGGCACCGGCAACCCCTTCTTCACCACCGACACCGCGGCGGCGCTCCGCGCCGTGGAGATCGGGGCGGAGGTGATCCTCAAGGCGACGAAGGTGGACGGCATCTACTCGGGAGACCCCGTCGTCGACCCCAATGCGGTGTTGCTGCCGCGCGTCACCTACATCGAGGTGCTGAACCGCGGGCTCCGGGTCATGGACACCACGGCCATCTCCCTGTGCATGGAAAACAAGCTGCCGATCGGGGTCTTCAATCTCAATATACCGGGCAACCTGCGCCGGGTGGTGATCGGAGAGCCGGGCGTCGGCTCCTTCGTTGGCGCGTAGTCCGGGATCGAGGTAGAGACATGGCGACGACGACGCAAGCGGTCCACAAAGACGCCGAGACCCGGATGCAGGGGGCGATCGACACGCTCGGGCGCGAGTTCGCCGGGGTCCGGACCGGTCGGGCGAGCACGGCCCTCCTCGAGCACATCCGGGTCGACTACTACAACACGCTGACGCCCGTCTCCCAGGTGGCCAGCCTGTCGGTGCCCGACCCCCGCACGCTCCTGATCCAGCCCTGGGACGCCAGCCTCCTCTCCAAGATCGAGAAGGCGGTCCAGAAGTCGGATCTCGGGTTGACTCCCGCCAACGACGGCAAGGTGATCCGCCTGAGCATGCCGCCGCTGAACGAGGAGCGCCGGAAGCAGCTGGCCAAGGCGGTCGGCAAGCTCGCCGAGGAGGGTCGGGTGGCGGTGCGGAACATCCGTCGCGAGGCGAAAGACAAGCTCCGCGCCCTGGGCAAGGACAAGAAGATCTCCGAGGACGACGAGAAGCGCGGCGAGACGGAGCTGCAGAAGTTGACCGACCGCTTCATCCAGCGGGTGGACGAGCTCCTCGAGAAGAAGGAGCAGGAGATCCTCGAGTTTTGACCGCCCCGGGGCCCGGGGGGGAGCGGGCGTTCGGCGCTGACGGGCTGGTATCCGGACACCCGGAGCCGCCGACGTCGACCGAGCCGGACGCCGAGCTGCTGGACAGCCTCCGCGAGCGGCCCCTCCCTCGCCACGTCGCCATCATCATGGACGGGAACGGCCGGTGGGCCGGCACCCGCGGCCTGCCGAGAGTCGCCGGGCACCGCGAAGGGGTCAAGGCGGCCCGGGCGACGGTTCGGACCGCCTCCCGGCTGGGCCTCGAGTACCTCACGCTGTACGCCTTCTCGTCCGAGAACTGGACCCGGCCGGTCGCCGAGGTCGACTTCCTCATGCGGCTCCTCGAGAGCTCGGTGGACGCGGAGTTGCCCGAGCTCTCCCGAAACAACGTCCGACTGCGGGTGCTCGGCGAGACCAGCGGCCTCGCGGCCGGGGTGCGGGCGGCCATCGACCGGGCGATGAGGGCCACCGCCGGGAACTCCGGCCTGACGCTCCTGATCGCGCTGAATTACGGGGGGCGACGGGAGCTGGTCCGGGCGATCCAGACGGTCGCCGGCCGGGTGGCGCGCGGGGAGCTCCGACCCGAGACCATCGGCGAGGGAGAGGTGACGGCGGCGCTCGACACGGCGGGCATGCCCGATCCGGACCTCCTCATCCGGACGAGCGGCGAGTTCCGCCTCTCGAACTTCCTGCTCTGGCAGGTCGCCTACACGGAGCTCCTGGTCTTGCCGGTCCTCTGGCCCGACTTCTCCCCCCGGGACCTCTGCCTGGCGGTGGCGGAGTATCAGCGCAGGAGTCGCCGCTTCGGCGGCGTCTGAGGGGTCAGGCCTTTCAATCTTGCCTTTCCGTCTCGGCCGATACTTCGAGATTGTATAGATTGAAAGGCCTGACCCCACTCCTTCAGCGCGTGGTGATCGCCGTCGTCGGCATCCCGCTGGTCGTGATCGTCGTCGCGTTCGGCCCGTCCTGGCTGTTCACGGGCCTCATTCTCGGGCTGGTCCTGGTCGGCCAGTGGGAGCTGTACCGGATGTTCGCCCGGGTCGGGGTTCGGGCCGACGCCGGCTCGGGTCTCCTCCTCGGGAGCGTCGTGGTCCTGGCCTTCGCCCTCGACGGAGCCACCCGACCCTGGCTGGTGCCGCTGGCGCTCTCGCTCGCGGTGGCGGGAACCCTCGCGCTCGGGCTCCGTCGCGTGGTCGGGCCCCGGCTGGACTCGGCCGGGATCGCGCTGACGCTGCTGGGCATCTGCTACTGCGCCTGGCTGCTGGGCCACGCCATCTGGCTGCGGGCGCTGCCGCATGGCGCCGGACTGACCGTGCTCGTGCTCGGCGTCACCTGGTGCGGGGAAACGGCGGCCTATTTCGTCGGCCGACGCTGGGGGCGGCGGAAGCTGGCGCCCCGGATCAGCCCGGGGAAGACCGTCGAGGGCGGCATCGCGCAGGTGGTGGCGTCGGTCGGCGCCGGCCTGGTTGCCGCGCTCTGGGCGCCGCTCCCGGCCATCACGCCGCTCCACGGCCTCGGGATCGGCGCGACACTGGGACTGCTCGGCCAGGTCGGCGACCTGGCCGAGTCGTTTCTCAAGCGCAGCGCCGAGACCAAGGACGCCAGCGGGCTCATTCCGGGGCACGGCGGCCTGCTCGATCGGCTGGACTCCTTGCTCTTCAACGTGCCGGCCCTGTATTATTATGTGAAAGTTTTTGCTAGCGCTTCATGATGAAACAAGACTGCGTGATGGGTGGCACCGCGTGAAGGCCGTCACCGTGCTGGGCTCGACGGGGTCCGTCGGTCGGCGGACCCTCGAGCTGATTGCCGGGTTCCCCGACGAATTTCGCGTGGGGGGCCTGGCCGCCCGCGGGTCGAACGTCGCGCTCGTCGCCGAGCAGGTCCGGCTCCATCGTCCGGACGCCGTCGCGTTGCTCGATCCGGTCGCCGCCGACACCCTCGCCCGCGCGCTGCCCGAGCCCCGGCCGGAGCTCCTGGCCGGGCCCGAGGGCCTCGTCGCCCTCGCCGCCTCGGTGAAGGCGGACGTCGTCGTCTCGGCGCTGGTGGGCGGGGCCGGCCTCTTGCCGACGCTCGCCGCGATTCGCGCCGGCCGCACGGTGGCCCTGGCCAACAAGGAGACGCTGGTGATGGCCGGCGCCCTCATGACGGCGGCGGCCCGCGAGCACGGCGTGGCGCTCCTCCCCGTGGACTCGGAGCACAGCGCCATCTTCCAGTGCCTCGCCGGTGGCCGGATGAGCGAGGTCAAGCGACTCGTCCTGACGGCATCGGGTGGCCCGTTCGCCAGGCTCTCGGCGGAGGCCCTGGAGGGGGTCACCGTCGCCCAGGCGCTCCAGCACCCCACGTGGCGAATGGGGGCAAAGATCACCATCGACTCCGCCACGCTGATGAACAAGGGCCTCGAAGTGATCGAGGCCCACTGGCTCTTCGGCGCGCCGTTCGAGCGGGTGGACGTGGTCATCCACCCCCAGTCGATCGTCCACTCCATGGTCGAGTTCATCGACGGCTCGGTGCTGGCTCAGCTGGGTATGCCGGACATGGGCATTCCGATCCTGTACGCGCTGAGCCATCCCTACCGGCTGCCCTGTCCGGCCCCGACGCTCGATCTGGTGAAGGTCGGGGCCTTGACCTTCGACGCGCCCGACACCATCCGGTTCCCCTGTCTCCGGCTGGCCCGGGAGGCGGGGGTGGCCGGCGGGGCGGCACCCGTCGTGCTGAACGCCGCCAACGAGGTCGCGGTGGCGGCCTTCCTGGACGGCGGCTGTGGCTTCATGGACATTCCGCGGCTGATCGGGGAAGCGCTCGACCGGCACGCGGCCGCAACGGCGATTGATCTCGAAAGCTGTCTCGCGGTCGATGCCGAGGTGCGCCGCTGGACGGGAGCCGCTGTCGCCGGGAGAATGACGTCGTGAGCATCATGGTGAGTGCAGTCCTGGTCGTGGGCGCCCTCCAGCTTTTCGGCGGGGGGGCGTTCCCCGGTTCGACGGTGGTGGTGAGCCTCATCGCCCTGGGCGTCCTCATCTTCATCCATGAGCTGGGCCATTTCCTGGTTGCCAAGGCGGTCGGCGTCGGCGTGGAGCGGTTCTCTCTCGGCTTCGGGCCCCGTCTCTGGTCTTTTCGTCGCGGGGAGACCGAATACTGCATCTCGGTGGTGCCGCTCGGCGGGTACGTCAAGATGGTCGGGGAGGAGGCCCACGGCGAGGACGCGATCCACCCGGGAGCCGCGACGCCCGGGGAGGTGCGGAGCGATCCCCGGAAGTCGTTTGCCCTGAAGCCGCTCTGGACTCGGGCCCTCATCGTCTTCGCCGGCCCCGCCATGAACTTCGTCCTGGCCGCCGTGATCTTCGCGGCCATTTCCCTGGCCGTCGGTGTCGCGGTCCCGCCCAACGCCGTCGTGGGCCGCGTCCTCCCCGAGTCGCCGGCCGTGGCCGCCGGCCTGCAGCCGGGCGACCAGGTGGCGGCGGTGAACGGCCAGCCGATCCGGTACTGGAGCCAGATCGAGGAGGCGGTCGCCCGATCGAACGGGCAGCCACTCACCCTGACGGTGATCCGGGAGGGTCAGCGGCAGCAAGTGTCGGTCGCGGCACGGCGGATGCCGAGCCGCACGCCGTTCGGCGAGCCGACCGAGGTCTGGGGCCTCGGAGCCACGCCCTACCTCCCGCCGGTGGTCGGCGGGCTGCGCCCGGGCATGCCGGCCGCCGAAGCGGGCCTGCGGCCAGGGGATCGCATCCTGGCCATCGACGGGCAGCCCATCCGGACGTGGGACGAGATGGCGGAGCTCATCAGCAAGCGCGCCGGGGAGCGGGTGGCGCTGACCATCGAGCGGAGCGGTCAGCGTCTCGAGATCGCGGTGACGCCGCAGGCGGTGACGGAGCGGGATCCGCTCGGTCGCGAGACGAAGGTGGGACGGATCGGGATCGAGCTGCCCCAGACCTTCGAGCGGACCGACCCCCTGTCGGCGATCGCCCGGGGCGTCCAGCGGACCTGGGACGTGTCGGTGCTGACGCTCCTGTCGTTCTGGAAGCTCTTGACCGGGATCATCCCGGCCTCCAACATCGGCGGGCCCCTCCAGATCGGCATGGCCGCCGGCCAGGCGGCCCAGGAAGGGTTCGGCCCGTACGCCTTCCTGGTCGGCGTCATCAGCATCAACCTGGCCATCCTGAACCTGCTGCCGGTGCCGATGCTCGACGGCGGCCACCTGCTCTTCTTCGCCATCGAGGCCGTGATGGGACGCGCGCTCTCGGTCCGGAAGCGGGAGATCGCCCAGCAGATCGGGCTCGCGCTCCTGCTCCTGCTCATGGTGTTCGCCCTCGGCAACGACCTCCTCCGCCTCCCGCTGGTGGACAAGCTCTTCAAATAGAGGTGCACATGACGACCGGCGGCTTCCTCGGATCGCGTCGGCGGACCCGCCCGCTCCAGCTCGCCAAGGTGCAGGTGGGGGGCGAGGCGCCGATCACCGTCCAGTCCATGACGAAGACGGACACCCGGGACGTGGAGGCGACCGTCGACCAGATCTGGGCGCTCGAGGCCGCCGGCTGCGAGATCGTCCGGTTGGCGGTTCCGGTCAAGGAGGCCGCCGAGAAGCTCGCCGCCATCAAGAAGCAGATCCGCATTCCCCTGGTGGCCGACATCCACTTCAACTACAAGCTCGCGCTCATCGCCCTCGAGCAGGGCGTCGACGGCCTCCGGCTGAATCCGGGCAACATCGGCGGCAAGCCGTTCGTCATGGAGGTCGTCGGCCTGGCCAAGGAGCGACAGATCCCCATCCGGATCGGCGTCAACGCCGGCTCGCTGGAGAAGGACCTCCTGGCCCGCGACAACGGTCCGACCGCGCGCGGCATGGTCGATTCGGCCCTCCGCCACATCCGGATCCTCGAGGACTGCGGCTACCCGGAGATGAAGATCTCGCTCAAGGCCTCGGATCCCGCGATGATGATCGAGGCCTACCGGATGCTGGCCGACCAGGTGGACTACCCCTTCCACCTCGGGGTGACGGAGGCCGGCACGCCGACCGTGGGCGCCATCAAGTCCTCGGTCGGCATCGGGACCCTCCTCGCGGAAGGGATCGGGGACACCATCCGCGTCTCGCTCTCGGCCGACCCGGTGGAAGAAGTGCGGGTCGGGCTGGAGATCCTGAAGGCGCTGGGGCTGCGGAAGCAGGGGATCACCTTCGTCTCGTGCCCGGGCTGCGGGCGGATGGACGTGGACCTGGTGGGGCTGGCGGCGGCCGTGGAGAAGCGGATGGCCGGGGTCGGGAAGAGCATCCACGTGGCGGTGATGGGCTGTGAAGTGAACGGGCCCGGCGAAGCGCGCGGGGCCGACGTTGGCGTGGCGGGCGGCCGCGGGATCGGCCTCATCTTCCGGAGCGGCGAGGTGGTCCGCAAGGTGCCGGAGGCCCAGATCGTCAACGCCCTGTGGGAGGAGGCCCAGATCTTCCTTGCCGAGCGGGAGGCGGCCGAGAAGGCCGCCCAGCCGGAGGGCTAAGAACCATGCAGCAATCAGTTCCTCCGGCCCCCCTCCCCCCAGTGGGTGGGGGAGGGGGCCAAAGGCCGAAGGCCGTCGACGGATCGGGTGGGCGGGAGGTCCCGAATTAAGGCGGTGGGCCAGTATCAGAAGCACGTCTTCGTCTGCACGACCGGGGGCACCTGTCCCACCCAGGGAGACACCGAGGCCTTCGTGAAGGAGATGCGGGCGGCGATCTCGAAGGCCGGCCTCCACACGGCGATCCGCGTCAACAAGTCCGGCTGCTTCTCCCAGTGCGGGAACGGCCCGATGGTCGTCGTCTACCCCGAGGACGTCTGGTACGCCGGGGTCAAGGCGGAGGACCTCGAGGAGATCGTCCAGTCGCATCTGCTCGGCGGCAAACCGGTCGAGCGGCTCCTCTACCGCCCGGGCAAGCCGGGTCCGAACGTCATCGTTTCCAAGGACAAGCACTGATTTCGGGCCGGACCAGGCGTCTCGACCATGCGGTGGAGTAAGTCCTTCATTCCGACCCTCCGCGAAGACCCGGCCGACGCCGAGGCGGCGAGCCACCGCCTCATGGTCCGGGCGGGGCTCGTCCGCCAGCTCACCGCGGGCGTCTATGTGTACCTGCCCCTCGGCCAGCGCGTCATCGACCGGGTCAACGCGGTCATCCGTGAAGAGATGAACGCGATCGGCGGCCAGGAGATCACCATGCCGGTGCTGCAGCCGGCCGAGCTCTGGCAGCAGTCCGGCCGCTGGTACGACATCAAGGACGAGATGTTCCGGCTGAAGGACCGGCACGGCCGCGACATGTGTCTCGGGATGACCCACGAAGAGGTGATCGCCTGGCTCGCCTCCAGGGACATCCGCTCCTACCGGGAGCTGCCGCAGGTCTGGTACCAGATCCAGACCAAGGAGCGGGACGAGGCGCGCCCGCGGTCGGGCGTGCTCCGGACGCGCGAGTTCTGGATGAAGGACGCCTACACGCTCGACGCGGACGAGGCCGGGCTGGCGGCCGCCTACGAGCGCCAGAAGGAGGCGTACGTCCGGATCTTCCGCCGATGCGGGCTCGTCTTCCACGTCGTCGAGTCCGACCCCGGCATGATGGGAGGCGCCGGCGCCCACGAGTTCATGGCCCCCAGCGCGGCCGGCGAGGACGAGATCGCCCTCTGTGCGGCGTGCGGCTACGCGGCCAACGTCGAGCTGGCCGGATCCCGGCCCATCGTCCCGGCGTCCCCGGACGGGCAGGGCGCGCGGGCCGAGGTCGCGACCCCCAACGTCCGAACGATCGCCGACGTGTGCGCGCTCCTGGGGGTCGAGCCGACCCGGACGATCAAGACGCTCGTCTTCGCCACCCCCACCGGCCCCGCGCTGGTCCTCGTCCGCGGAGACCAGCAGGTCCACGAGAAGAAGCTGGCGCGTCTCCTGGGTGGGGAGGTCCGGCCGGCGCACCCCGACGAGGTCCAGGACGCGCTGGGGGCCGCGGTCGGCTCGGTCGGCCCGGTGGGTGTCCGGCTGCGCATCCTGGCCGACGAGAGCCTGCGCGAGGGCGTGTACGTCTGCGGCGCGAACCGTGACGGGTATCACCTCACCGGCGTGCGACCCGGTCGCGACTTCACCGTGGTGCAGTACGCCGACCTCCACCTGGCGCAAGCCGGCGAGGGGTGCCCCCACTGCGGCGCGCCCCTGCGGGTCGAGCGCGTGATCGAGATCGGGAACATCTTCAAGCTCGGCACCAAGTACTCGGTTCCGCTCCGTGCGGTGTACCTGGACGAGTCCGGCCAGGAGCGGCCGATCGTCATGGGCTCGTACGGGATCGGACCGGCCCGCATCGCGGCCGCCGCCATCGAGCAACGCCACGACGCGAACGGCATCGTCTGGCCGTGGTCGATCGCGCCCTGTCAGGTGCACGTGCTCCCGGTGAACGTGAAAGACCAGACCGTCCGGACCACCGCCGAGCGGCTGTACGGGGAGCTGGCCGGCGCCGGATTCGACGTCCTGTTCGACGACCGCGACGAGCGCCCGGGGGTCAAGTTCAAGGACGCGGACCTCCTCGGGGTGCCCATCCGCGTGACGGTCGGCGCCCTGCTCGCGAAGGAGGGGCGCGTCGAGGTGCGGGCGCGCCGCGAGAAGCAGGATCAGAAGGTCGCGCCCGAAGAGGTCGTCGCCGCCGTCCGCGAGTTGGCCCGCCGGCTCGCCGAGGACTCCTAGCCCCGCCTGCCCGTCCGGTCGTTTCCGGGTTCCCCGGCCCGACCTCCCACGGTATACTATGCTGTTGGCGAAAGTGGGCCTTGCCCACTCTTTTTTGTTGAGGAACCGAATGATCGGTGGAGGTGCAGGGTGTCGGTCGGGAAGGTGACGCAGCCGCTCGCCGAGGCCGTCGAAGGCCTGGCAGCCCCGGTGCTCGAGGCCCACGGCCTGACGCTCGTGGACCTCGACTTGGCCGGGGCTGGCCGGCGGAGCCTGGTGCGCTTCTTCGTCGACCGGTCGGGCGGCGTCACGATCGACGAGTGCCAGCGCTTCAGCCGGGAGATCGGTGACCTGCTGGACGTCGCGGATCTCCTGCCCGGAAGCTTCGACCTGGAGGTGTCTTCACCCGGGCTGGATCGGGAGCTCAAGAAGGACCGGGAGCTCACCTGGGCCGTGGGACGGCAGGTGCGGGCCTGGACCCGCGAGCCGGTAGATGGCCAGCGCGAGTTCGTCGGGCGACTGTTGGAGGTCGGAGAGGCCTTCCTGACCCTGGCGGAGGCGGCGGGTCGGCGCCAAGTCCCCCGGGCGCTCCTCACGAAGGTGCGCCTGGAGGCGGAGCGGAAGCGCTCCGCCTGAGCCGGGAGGCCCACATGAACCGCGAATTGCTCTACGTGATCGAGCAGATCGGCCGGGAAAAGGGCATCGGGAGCGAGGTCCTCTTCGAGGCTCTCGAGTCGGCGCTTCTGTCCGCTTCCAAGCGGACGATGGGCGTGGGGGACAACGTTCGCCTGACCGTCAACCGAAAGACGGGCGCCATCCGGGTCTTCGCCGAGAAGACGGTGGTCGAGACCGTGGCAGATCCGAAGCTGGAGGCGGGCCTGGCCGACGCCCGGCGGATCAAGCCCGACGCGAAGCCCGGCGACACCGTCGAGGTGGACCTGGAACTGCGCGACCTGGGCCGGATCGCTGCCCAGACGGCCAAGCAGGTGATCCTCCAGCGGGTCCGGGAGGCGGAGCGTCAGGGCATCTTCTCGGAGTACAAGGATCGCGAGGGCACGCTGGTGCGGGGCGCGGTGCACCGCATCGAGAAGCGCAACGTGATCGTCGATCTCGGGCGCACCGAAGCGGTCCTGACCGAGCGGGAGCAGATCCCGGGCGAGCGCTACTCGCCGGGCGATCGGATCCGGGCATTCATCCTGGAGGTGAAGAACACGCCGAAGGGCCCCCAGGTGATCCTGTCCCGGAGTCATCCCGGCTTCCTGATCCGGCTCTTCGAGACCGAGATCCCCGAGATCGCGGAGGGGATCGTCCAGGTCAAGGGGGCGGCCCGGGAGCCGGGGGAGCGGGCCAAGCTGGCGGTCGCCTCGACCAAGCGGGACGTCAACCCGATCGGCGCCTGCGTCGGTCTCCGCGGGACGCGCATCCAGGTGATCGTGCGTGAGCTGCGCGGCGAGAAGATCGACATCATCGAGTGGGCGGATGACGTGCCGACGCTGGTGGCGCGGGCTCTGTCGCCGGCCAAGGTGGCGTCGGTCACGATTCAGGGCGAGGGCGAGGAGCGGGCCGCGCTGGTCGTGGTCCCCGACACCCAGCTTTCCCTGGCCATCGGCAAGAAGGGCCAGAACGCCCGGCTGGCGGCCAAGCTCACCGGGCTCCGCATCGACGTCAAGAGCGAGGGTGAGCTGGAAGAGGACCGGCGCCAGCGCGCCCAGGGGTTGGCCGCACTGGCCGAACTGGGCCCCGTGGATGCCGAGCTGGCCAGCACCCTGGCCCGCCACGGCCTCGGTTCGCCGGCCAAGATCAAGGCGGCCGGCGCCGCCGCCCTGCGGGATGTCTGCACGATCGGGGAGGGGGAGGCGGTCGCCATCGTGACCGCCGCCGAGGAGTGGCTCGCCACCCGGCAGGCGGAGGCGAGCAACCCCGCCGTGCTGGTCGAGGAATCGGCGGAACCCGGGGCTGCGAGCGCGCCCCCGGCGGAGTCCGGGTCGCGGTGACGCCAGGGCGAGGCTCGCGATCCCGACCGGCGGCGACCGCCGCCGTCCCCGGGCCCCTGCGGACCTGTCTCGGATGCCGGCGAGCCCGGCCGCAGGCGGAGCTGGTGCGGCTGGTCCGGGCGCCGGGTGGGCTGGTCGAGCCGGACCCGCTCCGCCGGCGCGGTGGCCGCGGGGCGTATCTGTGTCGAAGCGAGAGCTGCCTGAAAGAAGCGGTGCGGCGGGGCCGATGGACGCAGGCGTTTCGGGCGCCGGCGACGCTCACGCCGGAGGTGTCCGAGGGCGTGCGGGCCCTGATCGAAGGCGAGATCGGGCGTGAGCTCGCGAGTCAGCGGTGTGACGACGGGATCCACGCGGTGGCCCGCGGCGGCGGCCGAGCGGGAGCATCTGTCGAAGGGGGATGGTGAGTATGGCGGGAAAGACGCGCGTCGGTGAGCTGGCCAAGGAGATGGGCATCGCGCCGAAGCTGATCATCGATCAGCTCGAGGCGATGGGCCATCGGGAGAAGACCTCGTCGAGCGCCCTCGATGACGCGCTCCTGGCCCAGCTCCGAGCCGCCCTCGAGGAGAAGGCGAGCGCCTTCGCGCAGCGAGAAACCGAGCGGCTGGAATCCGTCCGGACCGCTGTCCTCCGGGCGAAGGTCGAGGCGGCGAAGGCGGCCGCCGCGAAGGCGGCGCGCGCTAGCACGAAGAAGACGGACGGGACGAAGCCGAAGACCGGCAAGGCCCCCGTCCGGGGCAAGGTGATGGCCAAGACCGCCGAGAAACCGCTCGTCGTGGCCAAGGCGCCGAAGGCGCCCGAGAAGGTGGCGACGCCGGCCCCGAGGACCGAGGAGCGGGTGGTCAAGCCGGCGGTCGCCGCCGAGAAGCCCGAGGTTCTGGTGCCGGCGGCCGCCGCCCCCGAGGTGCTCGTTGCGGCCGCCCCCTCGTCGCCCGCTCCGCCAGCGACGCCGGTCGAGGTTCCCGCCGCGCCGCCGGTCACGCCGCTGATCGCCACGCCGGCAGCCGCGGCGCCGACCGCTCGCCCGAAGGTGGCGCCGAAGCCGCCCGAGGTTCGAGAGGAGCCCGCCGCCAGAGCACCGGCGCCGCCCACCCCGCCGCCGGCCCGGGAGCCCGCGGCCCCGATCGCCAAGGAGCCCCCACGCCGCGAGGCGGCGGCGGCCAGCCCGGCGCCGCCGAAGGAGCCGGTCTCCACCGAGCCCGTGCGCGAGGCGCCCAGGCCGCCCGCCGACGGCAAGGTCGTTCCCTTCCGGCCGCCGCGCCGCGAAGAGGTGCCGGAGCCGGCGGCCGCCCGTCCGGCGGCCGCGGCCGCCGCGGTCACGCCGGACGTCGTCCCCGCCGCCCCGGCCGAGACGCCGCTCGTGCCCGCCGCGCCGCCCGAGGCGCCGCCGGCTCCTCCGAAGCGGGAGGTGCTCCGACTGCCCGAATCGATCACGGTGGGCGAGCTGGCCGAGCGTCTGCAAAAGAAGATCGGCGAGGTCATCCGGGAGCTGGTCGGCATGGGTGTGATGGCCTCCCTCAACCAGCTCCTCGACGCGGAGAAGGCCAAGGCGGTGGCCGCGCGCTTCGGCTACGACGTCGAGATCCGGCCGATCGAGGGCCCGGAGCCGATCGAGGAGGAGGTGGATCCGTCCCAGCTCCAGCTCCGGCCGCCGGTCGTCACCGTCATGGGACACGTCGACCACGGCAAGACCTCGCTGCTCGACGCGATCCGCAAGACCAAGGTCACCGAGCAGGAGTTCGGCGGCATCACGCAGCACATCGGGGCCTACCAGGTGGAGACCTCCCACGGCAAGGTGACCTTCCTCGACACGCCGGGCCACGAGGCGTTCACCGCGATGCGGGCCCGCGGGGCCCAGGCCACCGACATCGTCATCCTGGTGGTGGCGGCCGACGACGGCGTGAAGCCCCAGACAGTCGAGGCGATCAACCACGCCAAGGCTGCGAACGTGCCGATCATCGTGGCGCTGAACAAGATCGACAAGGCGGAGGCGAACGCCGACCGGGTGAAGCAGGAGCTGTCCAACCTGGGGCTGGTGCCCGAGGAATGGGGCGGGCAGACGATCTTCGTGCCGACGTCCGCCAAGAAGGTGACGGGGATCGAGCAGCTGCTGGAGATGACCGCCCTCCAGGCCGAGGTCATGGAGCTGAAGGCCAACCCCAACCGGGCGGCCCGGGGCGTCGTCGTGGAGGCCAAGCTCGACCGGGGCCGGGGCCCGGTGGCGACGGTGCTCATCCACCAGGGCACGCTCCACGAGGGCGACATCCTGGTGGCCGGGCCGCACTCCGGCCGCGTGCGCGCCATGTTCAACGACCGGCGCCAGCGGGTGAAGCAGGCGGGTCCCGCCGACCCCGTCGAGATCCTCGGGCTGGGCGGGGTCCCGTCGGCCGGTGACACGCTGGTCGTCGTCGGCGACGAGCGGAAGGCCCGCCAGATCGCGCTGGTGCGCCAGGAGAAGGAGCGGAAGGTCACCGCCACCGTCCGCGTCACCCTGGCCGACCTCCACAAGCAGATCGAGGCGGGCGAGGTCAAGGAGCTGCGGGTGATCCTCAAGGGCGACGTCCACGGCTCGCTGGAGGCGCTCCAGGACGCCCTCGAGCGGCTCTCCACCGACGAGGTCAAGGTGCGGGTGATCCACGGCGCGGTCGGGACAATGACCGAGACCGACGTGATGCTTGCCTCGGCCTCCAACGCGATCATCATCGGCTTCAACGTCAAGCCGGAGCCGAAGACGCTCCAGCAGGCCCAGGCCGAGCGGGTCGACATCAAGACCTACAACGTCATCTACGAGGCGATCAACGACGTCAAGGCCGCGCTGGAAGGCATGCTGGCCCCGATCATCCGCGAGGTGCCGCTCGGCCGCGCCCAGGTGCGCGCGCTCTTCCCCATCAAGAACCTCGGGAACATCGCCGGCTGCTTCGTCAGCGAGGGGAAGATCACCCGGACGGCGAAGGCGAGGGTGGTGCGCGGCAGTCAGACGGTCGGGGAGGGGCAGATCAGCTCGCTGCGGCGCTTCAAGGACGACGTGCGGGAAGTGCTCCAGGGTCAGGAGTGCGGCATCGGGGTTGACGGGGTGTCGGACATCCGGGTCGGGGACGTGATCGAGGCGTACACGACCGAAGAAGTCGCCCGCACGCTGTAGGGGGGGCGGGGCCGATGAGCTTCGCATCGCGTCGTCCTTCGGACGGCCTTCGGCCTTTGGGGTCGTCGCCCATCCTCGGCGTATGCGGCATACGCCTGCGGTCGGCGACTCCCTGCGTCCTTCGGACGGCCTTCGGCCTGTGGGCGCTGCTCGCTCCTCGGCCCCGCCCCAGGAACTTGGCCTGTGTGGTGCGTGGCGTGACCCCATGCGCGGCGCGACCGGCCCAGCGCGCCTTCGTGATTGGATTGGGATAGGGAGCCCTGATGTCGGCGGCGGTCGCGCTGGGGCTGATAGAGCTGCACTTCGGCGAGGTGGACTCGCTGAAGGGCAAGCGCCACGTCCTCAAGGGCATGAAGGAGAAGGTCAAGCACCGCTTCAACGTGTCGGTGGCCGAGGTTGACCACGAGGACCTCTGGCAGCGAGCGACCCTGGCGGTGGCGTGCGTGGCGAACGACGCCCGCTTCGCCAACGAGGTCGTCTCGAAGGCGGTGAACTTCATCGAGTCGCTGTCGGACGGGGCCGTGATCGACGTGCGAGTCGAGGTCCTGTGAAGCGCCGGCTGGAAGCCGGGCCATCATGCAAGGCAAGCGTCTCGATCGGGTCAATCAGCTCGTGCGCGAGGAGATCGCCTATCTCTTGCAGCGAGAGCTCAAGGACCCGCGGCTGGGGTTCGTCACCGTGACCGAGGTGGACGTCTCGAAGGACCTCCGCACCGCCAAGGTGTACGTGAGCGTGCTCGGGACCGAGGCCGAGTGGCGCGGGTCGCTGGACGCTCTCCGCAGCGCGCGGGGCTTCATCCGCAGCTGGCTCGGTCCCCGGCTCCGGCTGCGGGCCGTTCCCGACCTGACCTTCCACCCGGACCGCTCGATGGCCCACGCCGCCCACATCCAGAGCGTGCTCGAGCGGTTGCGGGAAGAGAGGCCCGAGCCCCCGGCCGAACCGGGAGCGGACCCGTGACGCCGGTCGGCGCGGTTCCCGCCGACGTCGTTGACCTGCTGCGGGGTGGCCGGCGGTTCGTCCTGCTGGCGCATCTCTACCCGGACGGCGACGTCCTCGGCTCGCAGCTCGGCCTCGGATTGGCCCTGCGCGAGGTCGGCCGATCGGCGACCTTCGCCTGCCGGCACCCGGTGCCGGACCCCTACCAGTTCCTGCCCGGCGCCGACCAGGTGCAGCAGTGGAAGGAGGGACGGGGGGAGTACGACGTGGTCGTGACGCTGGACTGCCCGGATCCCGGTCGGGTCGGCGGGCTCCTCGACGGCTTGCGCCAGCCGGGCGCCCGCGTGCTCAACATCGACCACCACGGCGACAACCGGCGTTACGGGGACGTCAACTGGATCCAGCCTGGCGCCGCCGCCACCGGCGAGATGGTCTACGCGCTGCTGGAGCCGGCGGGGCTTCCGCTGACCGCGGCGGTGGCGATCAACCTGTACACGGCCGTCGTCACCGACACCGGGTCGTTCCGGTACTCGAACACGACCCCGGAGACCTTCCGGATCGCCGCCCGCCTGGTGGAGGCCGGGGCCGACCCGGCCGCGGTCGCCATCTCGCTCTACGAGACGCGGCACCTGGCGGGCCTTCACCTGCTCGGTCGCATCCTCCAGCAGGTCGAGACCAACCCCGAGGGCACCATGGCCTGGGTGGTCATCGACCGGAGTCAGGCGGCGTCCCCCGACCTCCTGGAAGCCGAGGACTTCATCACCTACCCGCGGTCCCTCCGGACGGCGAAGGTCGCCGTCCTCTTCCGCGAGCTGGCCGGCGAGGTCAAGGTCAGCATGCGCGCGAAGGGCGAGGTGAACGTGGCCCGGATCGCGGCGCGGTTCGGTGGGGGCGGCCACCCGAATGCGGCCGGCGTCGTGCTGTCGGGGAGCCTGGCCGACGCCCGGGCGGCCGTGCTCACCGCGGTTCGAGAGGCGATCGCCGAGATCCGATGACGGGGGTGCGCCAGGGCCCCACCGTGCACCCGTCGCCCGATCGCTCTCCCCAGGGCTCCCCCCTCGACGGGCTCCTGATCGCCGAAAAGGGCCCCGGTGTCACCTCGTTCCAGGTCGTCGCCCACCTGCGCCGTCTCCTGAAGGTCCCGAAGGTCGGCCACGGCGGGACGCTGGACCCGATGGCCACCGGTCTCCTGCCCATCCTGCTCGGCGAGGCGACCAAGCTGACGCCGTACCTCCAGGCTCAGGACAAGGAGTACGCGGGAACCATTCGCCTGGGCGTGACCACCGATACGCTGGACGCCACGGGGCGCGTGACGGGCGAGCAGCCGGTGCCGTCGCTGGACGAGCCGACGATCCGCGTGACGCTGGCGCGCTTCCTGGGCGAGATCGACCAGGTGCCGCCCATGTACTCGGCCCTCCACGCCGGGGGGAAGCGCCTCTACGAGCTGGCCCGAGCCGGCGTCGAGGTGGAGCGGGCGCCGCGGCGAGTGCGCATCGACGCGATCGAGCTCCTGGGGTGGGCGTCGCCGCTTCTCCGCCTCCGGGTCGCCTGCGGGTCCGGAACCTACATCCGCAGTCTCGCCGCCGATCTCGGGACCGCGTTCGGCTGCGGGGCGTCCCTTGACGCCCTCGAGCGCACGCGGCTCGGGGCGCTCCGGCTCGCGGAGGCCGTGCCCTGGTCCGTCATCCGGGACGGCGACGCCGCGACGATCCGCCCGCGAATCCTTCCAGTCGATCGGGCGGTCTCCCACCTGGCGGCGGTCCGACTGGACCCGGTCGCCGCCGCCCGCCTCCGGCACGGCCAGCGCCTGACGGCCGCCGAGGTCGGGACGACCGCGGCCCCGCCGGGGCCCTGCCGCCTGTACGCCGGGGAGAGCTTCCTGGGGATCGGCGAGGCCGATGCGGGCGGCCTCCGGGCGCTCCGCCTCCTGCATGCGGATCATTCGCGGGCTCGATCGCTATCCGGCTGACGCGCCACCGAGCGTGGTGGCGCAGGGCACCTTCGACGGTATCCACCTGGGGCACCAGGCCGTCATCGGTCTGGCGGTGGAGCGGGCCCGCGCCCGCCGACTCCAGGCGGTGGCCCTCACCTTCGACCCCCTCCCCATCGCCGTCCTGCGCCCGGCCGAGGCCCCACCCCCGATCCTGCCGCTCGACGAGCGCCTGGAGCGGGTCGCGGCCCTCGGTCCCGACCTGGCACTCGTGATTCCGTTCACCCTCGACTTCTCGCGGATCGAGGCCCCGGCGTTCGTCGGGGACATCCTGACCGGGCTCGTCAAGGCCCAGGAGGTGGTCGTCGGCTTCAACCACACCTTCGGCCGGGGGGCGAAGGGGACGCCCGAGCTCCTGACAACGCTCGCCGAGCCGCTCGGGATCCGGGTCCACGTGGTGCCACCGCTCACCGTCGGGGGCGTCGTGGTCTCATCGAGCTCCCTCCGGGAGGCGCTCCGCGGGGGCGACGTGGAGCGCGTGACCGGCCTGCTCGGCCGAGCCTACACGTTCCGCGGGCGCGTGACCCGGGGGGCGATGCGCGGTCGGACGCTCGGCTTTCCGACGGCCAACCTGCTCCCCGAGAGTCCTCTGCCGCTGGCTACCGGCGTCTACGCCGCCCGCGCCGAGTGGGACGGGGCGTCGGCGCGAGCGGTCGTCAACATCGGCGTCCGCCCGACCTTCGGCGAGTCCACCCCCACGATCGAGGCGCACCTCCTGGACGTGAGCGTGGACCTCTACGATCGCTTGCTCACGCTCGCCTTCCTGGCCCGCATCCGGGGCGAGGTGCGCTTCCCCTCGGTCGAGGCGCTGAAGGCGCGATCGCGGAGGACGTAGTCGTCGCCCGTCGCCTCCTGGCCGGGACCCCGGTCGACCAGACACCGGGCGGTTCCTAGGTCCCTTGGAGCGCCAAAGTCATGGCCGAGGAGTCAAGTTCTGGGGGCGGGGCCGAGGATCGAGCAGCGCCCACAGGCCGAAGGCCGTCCGAAGGACGACGCGATGCGACGCTCATCGGCCCCGCGGCGCCGCGAGCGAAGCAAATCGGGCCCGCCCGCCCCGGTTGCGGGCGGTCGGGACGCATGGTACAATCCCCGCGTCTTTTCGTGCGATTTTGGCTCGCCGTGAACCGTCCCACCGATGCAGAAGGGCCTGCACCAGGGGCGGCGATTGGGGGGGAGCCCCCGGAAGGAGGCTGTCTGTATGCCCGTCCCCACCGACCGGAAGAAGACGCTCATCGAGGGATACCGGCTCCACGACTCCGACACCGGCTCCCCCGAGGTCCAGATCGCGCTCCTGACCGAGCGGATCAACGGGCTGACCGAACACTTCAAGGTGCATCAGAAAGACCATCACTCGCGGCGCGGCCTGCTCAAGCTGATCGGGCAGCGGCGCGGCCTGCTGGAATACCTGAGAGGCAAGGACACCGAGCGGTACCGCCAGGTCATCGAGCGACTCGGCATCCGTCGGTGAGGCCCCGGGGCGAAGTCCCGAGGGGCCGGTAGGGCCGGAGGGAACGTGACCCTCTGGAACAGTTGGACTGGAGGATAGGAAGCGGCAATGGCAATGGCGAAAACAGTGCAAGCGGAGATCGGCGGGCGGACCCTGACCCTGGAGACGGGACGGGTCGCGAAGCAGGCGGACGGTTCGGTGCTGGTCCGGTACGGCGACTCGGTGGTGCTCGCGACCGTCGTGGCCTCCAAGACGGCGGTGGAGGGTCAGGACTTCTTCCCCCTCACCGTCGACTATCGCGAGCGGGCGTATGCCGGGGGACGGATCCCCGGCGGGTTCTTCAAGCGCGAGGGGCGACCGGTCGAGAAGGAGATCCTGACCTCGCGGCTCATCGACCGGCCTCTTCGGCCGCTCTTTCCCAAGGGGTTCCGTAACGAGATCCAGCTCATCGCTCTCGCCATCTCGGCGGATCAGGACAACGATCCCGACATCCTGGCCATGAACGGCGCCTCGGCCGCCGTCCTGGTCGCCGGGCTGCCCTACCTGGGGCCGTTCGGCGCCGTCCGGGTCGGCCTGGTCGACGGGCGACTGGTGGTGAATCCCACCGACTCCCAGCGCGACCGCACGACTCTCGATCTGATCGTCGCCGCGACGGAAGAGTCGGTGGCGATGGTCGAGGCGGGGGCCGACGAGGTCCCCGAGGAGACGATGCTCGAGGCGATCGCGCTCGGCCACGCCGAGTGCAAGGCCCTGGTGCGCGCGCAGCGGGCGCTGGCCGAGATGGCGGGCAAGCCGCGCTGGGCGTTCGACGCCACCGCCCACCAGGACCCGGAGCTGGAGAGCCGGGTCCGGCAAGCGGCCGAGGCCCGGGTCCGCGAGATCATCGCGATCCCCGAGAAGGTCCAGCGCGGGCAGGCCCTGGGCCGGCTGACCGAAGAGGTGCTGGCCCAGCTCGATCCCGACGGCCTCCGGCGGGCGAAGGTCAAGGAGTACCTGGACAAGGTCGAGCGCGACGAGGTCCGCCGGATGGTCCTGGATCGGGGCGTCCGGATCGACGGCCGCAAGTCGTGGGAGACCCGGGCGATCTCGGCCGAGGTCTCGTTCCTGCCCCGCACCCACGGCTCGGCGCTCTTCACCCGGGGCGAGACCCAGGCCTTGGTCGCCGCCACGCTCGGGACCAAGTCGGACGAGCAGAAGATCGAGACCTTTTCCGGGGAAGCCTTCAAGCCGTTCATGCTGCACTACAACTTCCCGTCCTTCAGCGTGGGCGAGGTCCGACGGTTCGGCAGCCCCGGCCGCCGGGAGATCGGACACGGCGCCCTCGCCGAGCGCTCGGTCTACCCGGTCCTCCCCCTGAAGGAGCAGTTCCCCTACACGATCCGCATCGTCTCCGACATCCTGGAGTCCAACGGCTCGTCGTCCATGGCGACGGTGTGCGGCGCCTCGCTGGCCCTGATGGACGCCGGCGTCCCCATCCGGGCGCCGGTGGCCGGCATCGCGATGGGCCTCATCAAGGAAGGGTCGCGCCACGCGATCCTGACCGACATCATGGGGACCGAGGACCACTACGGCGACATGGACTTCAAGGTCGCCGGGACCGAGAAGGGCGTGACCGGCCTCCAGATGGACAACAAGGTGGCCGGCGTGTCCCGGGAGATCCTGGGCGACGCCCTCCGCCAGGCGCGCGAGGCCCGGGTCTACGTCCTCGGCCGGATGCGGGAGGCGCTCGCCACCCCGCGGGAGGAGCTGTCGCCCTACGCGCCCCGCTTCGTCACCATCAAGATCAAGCCGGAGAAGATCCGGGAGATCATCGGCCCCGGCGGCAAGGTGGTGCGCGGCATCCAGGAGCAGACCGGGGTCAAGGTCGACATCGAGGACGACGGCCGGGTCATGCTCTTCGGTGCCGACTCCCGGATGGTGCAGCAGGCCGTCGACATCATCCAGGGCATCGTCAAGGAGCCCGAGGTCGGTCGGGCGCACCTCGGGAAGGTGAAGAAGGTCGTCGACTTCGGCGCGTTCGTCGAGATCATGCCGGGGACGGAGGGGCTTCTCCACATCTCCCAGATCGCCGAGGACCGGACGCGGCGGGTGGAGGACGTCCTGAACGAGGGCGACATGGTGCTCGTCAAGGTCATCGAGGTCGACCCCTCGGGGAAGATCCGGCTATCGCGCCGGGCGGCGCTGAACGACCCGGAGGCGGCCGCGCTCGGCCCGGAGCAGCTCACCGGTCGGCCGGGCGAGGGCCCGCCGCCCGACGGCGACCGCGGCCCGCGTCCGGATCGGGACCGCGGCGGGGATCGTGACCGCGGCGATCGGGACCGTGGGGGGGATCGGGGTCGCGGCCACCGCCGCTGAGCCCCGCGACTCTCGACAGAGACCACCGCTCGGCGGGAGCCCGTCGCCCCCGCCGGAAGGAGCCAGAGTGGACGGCGAGCACCAGAAGACCATCTTGCCCAACGGCATCCGGCTGGTCAGCGAGCGCATCCCGCACGTCCGCTCGGTCGCCGTCGGCGTCTGGGTGGAGACCGGTAGCCGTCACGAGCCTTCGCCGAAGAGCGGGGTGTCGCATTTCATCGAGCACCTCGTCTTCAAGGGCACCGAGACCCGGACAGCGGAGGAGGTGGCCAAGGCCGTCGACTCGGTGGGCGGCCAGATGGACGCCTTCACCACCAAGGAGCACACCTGCTTCTACGTGACGGTGCTCGACCAGCACCTCCCGCTGGCGGCCGACCTCCTCTCCGACATCCTGCTGCACCCCCTGTTCGCGGCCGAGGACATCGACCGGGAGCGGAGCGTGGTCCTCCAGGAGTTCCGGATGGTGGAGGACACGCCGGACGACCTGATCCACGACCTCTTCGCCGAGCGCGTGTGGGCGGGGCACCCCCTCGGCCGGCCCATCCTCGGCGACAAGAAGATCATCCTGGAGCTGGCCCGCGAGAAGATCCTCGCCTACTTCGTCGAGGAGTACTGCCCGGCCCGGATCACCATCGCCGCCGCCGGGCGGCTGGAGCACGCCGAGCTGGTCGAGCTCTTCGGGAAGAGCTTCGTCGATTTCCGGCGTCCATGCGCGACGCGGGACGGCGGCGGGCCCCCTATGCTGACGCCGAGGGTCGAGCTGATCGACAAGCCGCTGGAGCAGGTCCACTTCGTCCTGGGCGGCCCTGGACTCCAGCAGGACGCGCCGGAGCGCTACACGCTGTACCTGCTCAACACGATCGTCGGCGGGAGCATGTCGTCCCGGCTCTTCCAGGAGGTCCGGGAGCGACAGGGCCTGGTCTACTCGATCTACTCCGGCAACGCCGGCTTCCGGGACTGCGGGCTCTTCTACGTCTACGCCGGCACCGAGCCCGCCCACTTCCCCAAGGTGCTCGGGCTGGTGACCGAGGAGCTGCGCAAGGTCAAGCGGTCCGGCGTCACCGCCGATGAGCTGGCCCGGGCCAAGGAGCACCTCAAGGGGAGCCTGATGCTCTCCCTGGAGTCCACGTCCAGCCGGATGACGCGCCTGGCCAAGCAGGAGCTGTACTTCGGGCAGTACTTCACGCTCGACGAGATCCTGGCCGCCATCGATCGGGTCACGCCGGCCGACACGGAGGCGCTGATCAGCACGCTGCTGGACCGCGGCCCGCTGTCGCTCGTCGCGCTGGGGCCCGCCGCCGGCGCCAACTCGGTCTCCGTCGACGCCCTGGCGCTCTGAGACACCGTGAGGCCCAACGCCGGGGACGGGCGAGCAGGGCACGACCTAGAGTCATGGTAGATCAGTCAAGTTCTCGGGGGCGGGGCCGAGGAGCGAGCAGCGCCCACAGGCCGAAGGCCGTCCGAAGGACGCAGGGAGTCGCCGACCGCAGGCGTACTCCGAGTACGCCGAGGATCGGCGACGACCCCAAAGGCCGAAGGCCGTCCGAACGACGACGCGATGCGACGCTCATCGGCCCCGCCCGCTTGCCGCCATGATCCCCCGGTACACCCGGCCCGAGATGGGCGCGGTCTGGAGCGACGAGGCGAAGTACGCCGGGTGGCTCGCGGTCGAGCTGGCCGTCTGTGACGCCTACGCGCGGCGCGGCACGATCCCGGCCGAGGCGGTCGCCCGCGTCCGCGCCAAGGCCCGGGTCGACCCGCAGCGGATCGCCGAGATCGAAGCCCGCGTCCGCCACGACGTCATCGCCTTCCTCAGCGACCTCGAAGCGGCGATCGGCGAGGACTCCCGCTTCGTCCACATCGGGCTCACCTCGTCCGACGTGGTCGACACCGCGCTCGCCCTCCAGCTCGTCGAGTCGGCCGATCGGCTCCTGGCCGGGCTCGACCGGCTACGGGAGACCCTGGGTCGGCTGGCCCTGCGGCACCGGGACACCCTGATGGTCGGCCGCACGCACGGCGTCCACGCCGAGCCGACCACGTTCGGGCTGAAGGTCGCCGGGTGGTGGGCCGAGGCGGGACGCAACCGCGAGCGACTGGTCCGGGCCCGGGAGACCGTCCGGGTCGGGAAGATCTCGGGGGCGGTCGGGAACTTCGCCCACGTGCCCCCGGAGATCGAGGCCGAGGTGTGCCGGGCGCTCGGCCTGGAGCCGGCCCCGGTCTCCACGCAGATCGTCCAGCGCGACCGGCACGCCGAGTTCGTGACCACCTGCGCCATCGTGGGCGGCAGCCTGGAGAAGATCGCCGTCGAGATCCGGAGCCTGCAGCGCA
The DNA here is from genome assembly GCA_963708025.1 of uncultured Candidatus Rokubacteria bacterium. Lineage (GTDB taxonomy): Bacteria > Methylomirabilota > Methylomirabilia > Rokubacteriales > DASRDR01 > CAVPSB01. The sequence continues at coordinate 142,044 of CAVPSB010000012.1, forward strand.
CCGAGATCCTCGAACTGGAGGAGCCGTTCGCCGAGGGGCAGAAGGGCTCGTCCGCGATGCCGCACAAGAAGAACCCGGTGTCCTGCGAGCAGGTGACCGGGCTGGCCCGCGTCCTCCGCTCCCACGCCGGCGCCGCGCTCGAGGACATCGCGCTCTGGCACGAGCGCGACATCAGTCACTCGTCGGTCGAGCGCATCATCCTGCCGGACGCGACCATCCTGCTCGACTACCTCCTGGCCCAGATGACGCGGATCCTCGATGGGCTCACCGTCGATCCCGAGCGGATGCGGGAGAACCTCGACCGCTCCTACGGCCTGGTCTACTCCCAGCGGGTGCTCCTCGCCCTTGCCGAGGCCGGGCTCCCCCGGCAGGCGGCCTACGAGCTGGTCCAGCGGGCGGCGATGCGGGCCTGGCGCGAGCGGCGCGCCTTCTTCGAGTGTCTGCAGGAGGAGCCCGAGATCACCCGGCGCCTCACCCCCGAGGCCCTGAAGGCCGCCTTCGATCCGGCCTGGTACCTCCGACACGTGGACACGGTTTTTCGCCGCCTCGGCCTCCTGGCGGCCGGATGAGAGCCCGCATCGTGATCCGGCTGCGGCGGGGGGTGCTCGACCCGCAGGGGACGACCATCCGGAAGGCGCTGGAGAGCCTCGGGTTCCCCGAGGTGCGCGAGCTGCGGGTCGGCCGGGTGCTGGAGCTGACCCTCGACGCGACGGATCGCGCGCGCGCCCAGGCCCGCCTGGACGAGATGTGCCGGAAGCTCCTCGCGAATCCGGTGATCGAGGACTACACCGTCGAGCTCGAGGACGCGCCATAGCGCACGTTGGTCGCCACGTCCGTCGTGCTTGTGGATCGGACTCCCGCATAGTAGAATCGCCTCGGAGTCCTGGCGAAGGAGGCGAGAGCGCGCGAGAACCCCTGAGGGAGGAGGGTGCATGAGGTTCGGCGTCGTCATCTTTCCGGGCACGTGGAGCGACATGGACTTCCACCATGTCATCTCCGAGGTTCTCCACCAGCCGGTCGAGTACCTGTGGCACCGGGACACCGATCTCTCCCGCTACGACTGTCTCATCCTGCCCGGCGGCTTCTCCTACGGCGATTACCTTCGCGCCGGTGCCATCGCCGGCCGGTCACCGGTCGTGGCCGCGATCCCCGGCTTCGTCGCCCGCGGCGGCCTCGTCCTCGGGAGCTGCAACGGATTCCAGATTCTCTGCGAGGCGGGGCTGCTTCCCGGCACGCTCCTCCGGAACGAGTGCCTCCAGTTCCGGTGCCAGTCCACGTACCTGGTCGTCGAGCAGACCGACACCCCCTTCACGCGCGGACTCCGGCGGGGCCAGGTGCTGAAGATGCCCATCTCGCACGGCGAGGGGCGCTATCACGCGAACCCGGCCCTCCTCCAGCAGCTCAAGGATCGCAACCAGATCGTCTTCCGCTATGCGACCGAGAGCGGTGAGGTGATCAAGACCGCGAATCCGAACGGCTCGCTCTTCAACATCGCCGGCGTCTGCAACGAGGACGGGACGGTGGTGGGGCTCATGCCGCATCCCGAGCGCGCGGCGGAGGCGAGCGTCGGGGGCAGCACCGACGGGCTTCAGCTCTTCCACTCGCTTCTCGGGAGCCTGGTCGAGAACGGGTCCGTCCTCGGTCGCTGACCCGGGGACGCCGGAGGGGTAAGGCCGTGCCCGGGTCCGCGCCGAAGGTGACGCCGGAGCTGGCCGTCGCCCACGGGCTGAGCCGCGAGGAGTACGACCGGGTCATCCACCTGCTCGGCCGCGATCCCAGCTACGCCGAGCTGGGACTGTTTTCCGCGCTCTGGTCGGAGCACTGCTCCTACAAGTCGTCCCGGCGCCACCTGCGCGAGCTGCCGACCGAGGCCCCCCACGTCCTGCAGGGTCCCGGCGAGAACGCCGGCATCGTCGACCTGGGGGAGGGCCTCGCCCTCGCCCTGAAGATCGAGAGCCACAACCACCCCTCCTTCATCGAGCCGTTCCAGGGGGCGGCCACCGGGGTGGGCGGGATCCTCCGCGACATCTTCACGATGGGCGCCCGGCCGATCGCGCTCCTCGACTCCCTCCGCTTCGGGCCCCCGGAGAGCGCGCAGAGCCGCTACCTTCTCGGCGGCGTGGTCGCCGGCATCTCGCACTACGGGAACTGCTTCGGCTGCCCCACGGTCGGGGGCGAGGTGGCGTTCGCGCCGGAGTACGCCCGGAACCCCCTGGTCAACGTGCTGTGCCTCGGCCTCGTCCCGCGCGCGCGGATCTTCCGGGCCCGGGCCGACGGGGTCGGCAACACCTTCGTCTACGTCGGCGCCAAGACCGGGCGCGACGGGATCCACGGCGCCACCATGGCCTCCGAGGCCTTCGACGAAACCTCGAGCGAGCGCCGGCCGACCGTCCAGGTCGGGGACCCGTTCACCGAGAAGCTCCTGCTCGAGGCATGCCTGGAGGCGATGGCGACCGGGGCGGTGGTCGGGATCCAGGACATGGGCGCGGCGGGGCTCGCCTGCTCGGCCTCCGAGATGCCGGCCCGGGCCGGCACCGGGGCCGAGATCGAGCTCGACCGGGTGCCGCAGCGCGAAGCCGACATGACGCCGTACGAGATCCTGCTGTCCGAATCCCAGGAGCGGATGCTCCTTGTCGTCGAGCGGGGGCGGGAGGCCGAGGTTCAGGGCGTCTTCGCCAAGTGGGAGCTGGACGCGGTGCCGATCGGCCGGGTCACCGGCGACGGCCTTCTGCGGGTCCGGATGCACGGCGAGGTGGTGGCCGAGGTGCCGGTGCGGGCGCTGACCGACGAGGCCCCGGTCTACGACCGCCCCCGGCGCCGGCCGGACTGGCTGGACGCGGCGCGGGCCTTCGACCCGACCGCCCTGCCGGAGCCGAACGACCCGGCCGCCGCGCTGCTCGGCCTCCTGGCCGCCCCCACCATCGCCTCGAAGGCCGCGATCTGGCGCCAGTACGATCACATGGTGGGAATCAACACGCTGGTGCTCCCGGGCTCCGACGCCGCGGTGCTCCGGGTGAAGGGGACCAGCAAGGCGATCGCGGTGGCGACCGACGGGAACGGGCGCTACGGGTACCTCGATCCCTTCCAGGGCGGCGCCATGGCGGTGGCCGAAGCGGCGCGCAACGTGGTCTGCGCGGGCGGCCGGCCCCTCGCGCTGACCGACTGCCTGAACTTCGGCTCTCCGGAGCGACCCGAGATCATGTGGCAGTTCGCCGAGGCGGTGGCGGGGATCGCCGCGGCCTGCCGGGTGCTGGGAATCCCCGTCGTCGGCGGCAACGTCTCCTTCTACAACGAGACGCTCGGCCAGGCCATCCTGCCGACGCCCATCGTGGGCGTCGCCGGCCTGCTCCAGCACGCCGACCGCCGGACCACTCAGTGGTTCAAGGAGGCCGGCGACCTGGTCGTCCTGCTGGGGGACGCGGCCGGCAGCCTGGGGGGCAGCGAGTACCTGGCCCTTCGCGAGGGACGGGTGGCGGGCCCTTTGGCGCCGATCGATCTCCCCCGCGAGCGAGCGGTCCAGGCGGCCTGCCTGGCGTCCATCGAGGCGGGCTGCGTGCGCTCGGCTCACGACTGCGCGGAGGGCGGGCTCGCGGTGGCGCTGGCCGAGTGCTCCATGACCGGGCCGCGCCGGCTGGGGGCCGACCTGGCGCTGGCCGCCGCGCCCCGGCTCGACGCCCTCCTCTTCGGCGAGGCGCCGTCCCGGATCGTCGTCTCCATCGAGCCGGGCGAGTGGCCGCGGTTCGAGCGGATCGTCCGGGAGTGGGCCATCCCCGTCACGGTGCTCGGGCGGGTTGGCGGGGACCGGTTGCGGGTTCGCGTCGGCGAGCGGCTGGCCATCGATCTGGCCGTGGGGGCGCTGGCGGACGCGTTTTACGGAACCCTGGAGGCCGTGCTGGGAGCGCCGTCTCCCGGTCAACCGTCGGAGGATGCCGCATGAGCACCGAGCGGCAGCAAGAGCAAAACGAGATGGCGGCAGAGGCGGGTGCCCGAAACCCCCAGGTGGGGGGGTCTAGGGGGGGACCACCGGAAGGGCGGGACGGACGCGAGGCCGCAGGCCGAGCGCGTCCCGGCGATCGGACGGTTGGGACTCCCCCCCTAACGGACGATCACGACGACAAGTTCCACGACGAGTGCGGTCTCTTCGGGGTGTTCAACCACCCCGAGGCGGCGAACCTCGCCTACCTCGGGCTCTACGCCCTGCAGCACCGCGGCCAGGAGTCGGCCGGCATCGCGGCCAGTGACGGCACCGGCCTCCACGTCGAGAAGGCGATGGGGTGGGTCTCGGACGTCTTCGGCCCCGAGCGGCTCAAGCGCCTGCAGGGGCGGCTGGCCATCGGCCACGTCCGCTACTCGACGGCGGGCTCCTCGACCCTGCGGAACGCTCAGCCGATCAGCGCGACGTTCGCGCGGGGACCCGTCGCGCTCGCGCACAACGGCAACCTGGTGAATGCCGATACCCTGCGCCGGGAGCTGGAGGCGGCCGGCGCCATCTTCCAGTCCACCTCGGACTCGGAGGTGATCCTCCACCTTCTGGCCCGGGCCGACCGGCTGCCGCTGCCGCGGGTCCTGCCTCACGCGCTGGCCCAGGTCAGCGGCGCCTACTCGCTGCTGATGCTGACCCCCGAGGCGCTGGTCGGCTGCCGCGATCCCCATGGCTTCCGGCCCCTCGTCATCGGCCGGCTGGGGGAGACGTGGCTGCTGGCCTCCGAGACGTGCGCCCTCGATCTCCTGGAGGCGGAGTTCGTCCGCGACGTGGAGCCGGGCGAGATCGTCGTCATCGATCGGAACGGGCTCCACTCGACGAAGCCGTTCCCGGCCAAGCGGCAGCTCCAGTGCGTGTTCGAGTACGTCTACTTCGCCCGGCCGGACACGACGCTATGGGGCCAGAACGTCTACCACGTCCGGAAGGCGATGGGACACCGGCTGGCCGAGGAGCACCCGGCCGAGGCCGACATCGTGGTGCCGGTGCCGGACTCGGGGGTGGGGGCGGCCCTCGGCTACGCCGAGCGCTCGGGCATCCCGTTCGAGCTGGGCCTGATCCGCAACCACTACGTCGGGCGGACCTTCATCGAGCCCCGCCAGGGCATCCGGCACTTCGGCGTCCGGGTGAAGCTGAACCCGATGCGGGAGACGCTGGACGGCCGGCGCGTGGTGGTCGTCGACGACTCGATCGTCCGGGGGACGACGAGCCGGAAGATCGTCAAGATGATCCGCTCGGCCGGCGCCCGCGAGGTCCACCTCCGGATCTCCTCCCCGCCGATCCAGTGGCCCTGCTACTACGGGATCGACACCCCGACCCGCAAGCAGCTCATCGCCTCCAGCCACAAGGTCGAGGAGATCCGCCGCTACCTGGAGGCGGATTCGCTCGGCTACCTCTCGCTCGACGGCATGCTGAAGGCGGTCGGTGGGGACGAGACCCGCTTCTGCCACGCCTGCTTCACCGGCGAGTACAAGGTCGGGTTTCCGCAGGAGGATACGGCCCAGCTCGCCCTGTTCGATCGAGGGTGACGATGCCCGTCCCGCCCCTTCGCCTCGGCGTCCTGGCCTCGGGCCGCGGGTCGAACCTGCAGGCTATCATCGACGCCATCGACGCCGGCCGCTGTCCGGCGCGGGTCGCCGTCGTCGTGAGCAACCGCAAGGAAGCCGGGGCTCTCGACCGGGCTCGGCGGGCCGGCCTCCCGGCGGTCCACGTCGATCCGCTGAGCCATCCCGACCGGTCGGCCTTCGACGAGGCCGTCACCGCCGTCCTGGCCGAGCACGGGGTCGAGTTGGTCTGCCTGGCCGGCTACATGCGCCTCCTCTCGACGGAGTTCATCGCCGCCTGGCGGAACCGGATCCTGAACGTGCACCCGGCGCTCCTGCCTGCGTTTCCCGGACTCCACGCCCAGCGGCAGGCGCTCGACCACGGGGCCAGGGTGAGCGGGGCCACCATCCACTTGGTGGACGAGGGGGTGGACACCGGCCCCATCGTGTTGCAGGCGGCCGTCGCGGTCGGGGAGGACGACACCGAGGCCACGCTGGCGGCCCGGATCCTCGTCGAGGAGCACCGCCTCTATCCGGAGGCGATCCGGCTCTACGCCGAAGGCCGGCTCGCGATCGAGGGGCGGCGGGTTCGCATCCGGATGGACCGGTGAGCGTGGTCCGCCGGGCCCTCATCTCGGTGGCCGACAAGACCGGGGCGGTGGAGTTCGCGCGCGGCCTCGTGGCCCTCGGCGTCGAGCTGGTCTCGACCGGCGGCACCGCTCGCGCCCTCACCGAGGCCGGGCTCCGGGTCCGGGAGGTCGCCGAGCTGACCGGCTTTCCCGAGATGCTGGACGGCCGGGTCAAGACCCTCCACCCGGCAATCCACGGCGGCCTCCTGGCCCGCCGCGGCCAGCCCGAGCACATGCGCCAGCTCGCCCTCCACGGGATCGAGCCCATCGACCTGGTGGCGGTCAACCTCTACCCGTTCGAGCAGACGGTGGCGAAGCCGGCGGCGGCCTTCGAGGAGATTCTCGAGAACATCGACGTCGGGGGGCCGGCCATGATCCGGGCCGCCGCCAAGAACCACGCGGGGGTGGCGGTCCTGGTGGACCCGGGCCAGTACGGGCCGGTGCTCGAGGAGCTCCGGCGGAGCGGCGGCGAGCTGTCCGCGCAGACCCGGAGCCGCCTGGCCCAGGAGGCGTTCCGCCGGACGGCCCAGTACGACGCGGCGATCGCGGCCTGGCTCCGGACGCCGGCGGCGCCCCGGACCCCGGCCGCGGAGACGCCGCCCCTGTTTCCCCCGGTCCTCCGGCTGGAGGCCGAGCGCGTGCTGTCCCTGCGGTACGGCGAGAACCCGCACCAGCAGGCGGCGCTGTACCGGCCCCTGGGCCCGGCCCTCGGGGTCGGCGCCGCCCGCCAGCTCCACGGGCCCGAGCTGTCGTACAACAACCTGCTGGACCTGTCGGCGGCGCTCGGCCTCCTGCTCGAGTTCGAGGAGCCGGCGGCCGTGGTCGTCAAGCACACGAACCCCTGCGGGGCCGCGGTGGCCGCCGACGTCGTCGCCGCCTTCGAGCGGGCCCGAGCGTCCGACCCGGTCTCGATCTACGGCGGGATCGTCGGGGTGAACCGGCCGGTCGACCTGCCGCTCCTGCCGGCCCTGGGCGGGATCCTCCTCGAGATCCTGTTCGCGCCCGGCGTGACCGGGGCCGCGCTGGAGGAGCTCCGCCGGACGAAGAAGAAGCTCCGCGTGATCGAGCTGCCGTGCGATCGCCGGGGGTGGCCGCCCCGTCCGACCGAGGTGCGCGGCATCCTTGGCGCACTCCTGGTCCAGGAGCTGGATCTCGCCGACCTCGAGGCGTCGGCCTGCAAGGTGGTCAGCCGACGGGAGCCGACGGCGGCCGAGTGGCAGGCGCTCCGCTTCGCCTGGCGGGTGGCCAAGCACGTCAAGTCCAACGCGATCGTGCTGGCGTCGAGCGACCAGGTGCTCGGGGTCGGCGCCGGCCAGATGAGCCGGGTGGACGCGGCCCGCCTGGCGGTGCTGCGCGCCCGGGAGCACGGGCACGCGACCGCGGGCGCCGTCGCGGCGTCCGATGCCTTCTTCCCCTTCCGTGACGGGCTGGACGTGGTGGCCGAAGCCGGTGCCACCGCGGTCATCCACCCGGGCGGCTCCATCCGGGATGACGAGGTGATCGCGGCTGCCGACGCTCATGGCATGGCGATGGTGCTGACGGGCATCCGCCACTTCAAGCATTAGCGGGCGGGGCCGATGAGCGTCGCATCGCGTCGTCGTTCGGACGGCCTTCGGCCTTTGGGGTCGTCGCCGATCCTCGGCGTACTCGGAGTACGCCTGCGGTCGGCGACTCCCTGCGTCCTTCGGACGGCCTTCGGCCTGTGGGCGCTGCTCGCTCCTCGGCCCCGCCCCCGGGAGCTTGGCTCATCGGCCACGACTTCGGCGTATCTCCTGGGGGAGGCTCACTGATGGCAGGGCTGCAGCCGTTGTTCCGGTGGGACGGAAAGTACTGGGGGTTCGTGGCAGACGGCGCGCTCTACGACCGCCACGGGCGCCAGGTCGGCTGGCTCGACGGCGCCGATGTCTACCAGCTGAACGGCCGCTTCATGGGCGAGCTGCGCGAGGGCCGGCACGTCCTGCGCGATCTCCTGCGCGCCGAGCCGATCCACCGGGCGCCGCGGGCGGTGGTCCCGCACCCGACGCCGCCGACCCCGGCCCCCGATCGCCAGGCCCGCGAGCTGATGGAAGACTGGCGGGACGCGCTGCCGTGGCCGCTGCCGCCCCCGGTGCCGCCGCGGGTCTGATCCGCTGACTTCCGTCCTGGACCGACTGGTGCTCGTCGGCGCCGGGCTCGGGCTGGCGCTCACCCTCGCGCTTCATCTGGGCACCCTCGCCGCCGCCGGCCCCCCGGCCGCTCCGTGGTCCTGGCTGATCCACGGCGGAGCCATCGGCGGCTGCTGGTGGGTGGCGGCGCGGATCCGAGCGGCAGGGTTCCGTGGCGTCGGCGGCTTGCTCCGCATCCGGAAGATGGTGCCGATCCCGCTCCGGCTCGCGCTGGCGGCGGCCACGCTGAACGTGCTGGTGACGGCGGGTCTCACCGCCACCGGCCGCGGCCTCCCCGGCCGCGCCCTGACCGCCTACTGGCTGATGATGTATCTCCTCGTCTCGATCCTTGCCACCTGGGTCGTGGTCCGGCTCCGGGCGGCCGAGCCGCGGGCGGCCGGGCGGGCAGGCACCGCCCGCTGAATTTGCGACAGGCGCACCCGGTTGCTATGATGAGGCCCTGTCCGCGTCGCGGTCGGGCCTGATCCTTCCGTTCCGAGGAGGCGCGCATGGCGTCCGTGTTGGCAGGGGTCATCACCTTCGGGCTGGTGTCGATCCCCGTGAAGCTGTACGTCGCGGCCCGCCCCGAGACGGTGTCGTTCAACCAGCTCCACTCCGTCTGTCACTCCCGCCTCCGGCAGAAGCTCTACTGTCCGACCTGCGAGCGGGACGTCGAGCGCTCGGAGATCGTCAAGGGCTACAAGCAGGGTGACGACTACGTCATCATGGACGACGCCGACTTCGAGGCGGGCGAGCGCGAGTCCTCCCGGGCCCTGGAGGTGCTGGAGTTCGTGGATGCCGAGAGCGTGGATCCCGTCTACCTCGAGCGGTCCTACTACCTGGCGCCCCAGGAGGGGAGCGAGCGGGCGTACCACGTGCTGCTCAGCGCCCTCGCCGAGGCCCGGAAGGCGGCCGTGGTCCGCTTCGTGATGGGGACGCGCGAGTACCACGCGCTGGTCCGCGCGGGCGACGGGAAGCTCGTCCTCCACACGCTCTACTACGCGGACGAGGTCCGCGAGCTGGAGGCGCGCTGGAAGCCGGTCAAGCCGTCGCCCCAGGAGGTCGAGCTCGGCATCAAGCTGGTGGAGGCGCTCGCCCAGGACTTCGATCCCACCAAGTACCACGACGAGCACCGCACCAAGCTGATGGAGCTGATCCAGGCCAAGGCCGAGGGCCGGTCGGTCGCGGCCCCCGCCGAGCGGCGCGAGCCGGCGAAGGTCGTGAACCTGATGGAGGCGCTCCGGCAGTCCGTCGAGCAGGTGAAGAAGCCCCTGGCGAAAGCCGAGACGACGCCGCGGACGGCCGCGGCCGCGAAGCCCAAGCGGGCCGCGGTCGCCAACGCCGGCCCCGCCCGAAAGGTGGCCCGGAAGTAGCGCGCGACGGGCGCGCGGTGGACTCGGAGGTTCCCGTGTGGGTCTTCACGGACCGGGAGGTGAGCCGCCTCCTGGCCCTGACGCCGCGCCGGGCCGGCCAGCTCCGGCGGCTCGGTCTCCTGCACCCGGTGGATCGGCCCGGCTCGTACAGCTTCCGCGAGGTGGTCAGCCTCCGGGTGGCCCGAACGCTTCTCGAGCAAGGGCTCACGGTGCGCCAGGTCGCCAAGGCCCTGGCCGCCCTCAAGCGGCTTCTTCCCGAGTCCGAAGCGCCCCTCGCCGAGCTGCGGGTCGCCGTCCGCGGCGGGGAGGTGTTCATCGAGAAGGACTCGCAGCTCCTGGAGCCCTCGGGACAGGTCGTGATGGAGTTCTCGGGCAAGGAGCTGGCGGAGGAGGTCCGGGACAACGCGCTCCGCGGCCTCGTCCGGCCCATCGCCCGGCCAGAGAACGAGGCCCAGCGCTGGTTCGAGCTGGCCTCCCAGTGGGACGGGGAACCGGCCGAGTGGGAGCGGGCGATCGACGCCTACCAGCGCGTGACCACGCTCGATCCGCAGCACGGCGCGGCGTGGAACAACCTCGGGCTGCTGCACCACCGGCTCGGCCGCTACGAGGACGCCCGCCGCCACTACGAGGTGGCGCTTGCCGCCGACCCGACCTGCGCCGAGGCGGCCTACAACCTAGGCTCGCTGCAGGACGACCTCGCCGACCTGAGCCAGGCGCTGGTCTGGTACCGGCGGGCCCTCGAGATCCGTCTCGACTACGCCGACGCCCACTTCAACCTGGCCTCGGCCCTCGAGCGCCGCGGCGACCTGGCGACCGCCCGCCACCACTGGCTCCGCTACGTGGAGCTGGATCCGGACAGCCGCTGGGCGGAGATTGCCAGGGCCCGCGCCGAGGGCCGCCCCGACTAGGGGGGCAGGGCCGATGAGCTTCGCATCGCGTCGTCGTTCGGACGGCCTTCGGCCTGCGGGGTCGTCCCCGATCCTCGGCGTATGCGGCATACGCCTGCGGTCGGGGACTCCCTGCGTCGGTTGGACGGCCTTCGGCCTGTGGGCGCTGCTCGCTCCTCGGCCCTGCCCCCGCGCTCTGGTCCCCTCCGCCAGGATCGGGCAGGGCCGATGAGCTTCGCATCGCGTCGTCGATTGGACGGTCTTCGGCCTTGGCGCTCGCTCCTCGGCCCCGCTTCGGAGCGCGTCACTCCTTCGCCGTGACGTTGGCGTTTCGAGAGACCTAGAATGCGAGTGCTGGTGGTCGGGGGTGGCGGGCGCGAGCACGCGCTCGCCTGGAAGCTCGCCCGGAGCCCGGAGCTCTCGACGCTGTTCGTGGCGCCGGGCAACCCCGGAATCGCCGCCGTCGCCCGCTGCGTGGCCATCAAGCCGGAGGCGGTCGCGGACCTCGCTGCCTTCGCCCTCCGCGAGCGGATCGATCTCACCGTCGTGGGCCCCGAGCTGCCGCTCACGCTCGGGCTCGCCGATCACTTCGCCGATCGGGGCCTGGCCGTCTTCGGCCCCACCCGGGCCGCCGCGGAGCTGGAAGGCTCCAAGGTCTTTGCCAAGCAGCTCTTCGCCCGCTACGGAATTCCGACCGCCCGCTTCGGCGCGTTCGATGACCCCGCGAGGGCCCGCGAGTTCGCCCGCGGCCTCGGCGGGCGGGTCGTCGTCAAGGCCGACGGCCTGGCCGCCGGGAAGGGCGCCGTCGTCTGCCGGGACCTGGCGGCCGCGGAGCGGGCGATCGGCGACATGCTGGAGCGCCGCCTCTTCGGTGACGCGGGCGCGCGCGTGGTGGTGGAGGAGTGGCTGGAAGGGGAGGAGCTGTCCTTCTTTGCCCTGACCGACGGCGAGCAAGTCTGTCCGCTGGCAGCGGCCCAGGACCACAAGACGGTCTTCGACGACGACGAGGGGCCGAACACGGGCGGGATGGGCGCCTACTCCCCGGCCCCGGTCGTCGACGACGCCCTCGCCCGGCGGATCGTGCAGACCGTGATCCGGCCCACGGTGCGGGCCATGGCGGCGGAAGGCCGCCCCTACCGTGGCGTCCTCTACGCCGGCATCATGCTGACCGCCGACGGGCCACAGCTCCTCGAGTACAACGTTCGCTTCGGCGATCCCGAGTGCCAGCCCCTCGTGCTCCGGCTCGCCGGGGACCTGCTGCCGCTCTGCCGGGCCGTGGCCGAGGGGAAGGGGCTGCCCGAGTCCCTTCCCTGGCGCTCGGAGGCGGCCGTCTGCGTGGTGCTGGCCTCGGGCGGCTATCCGGGGACGTACACCACGGGGCACCCGATCGCGGGCGTGGAGGCGGCCGCCGCCCGCCCCGGCGTGACCGTCTTCCACGCCGGGACGGCGGAGCGCGACGGCCGCCTGGTCACCGCGGGCGGCCGGGTGCTCGGCGTGACCGCGCTCGGCGCCGACATCCCGGCGGCGATCGCCGCCGCCTACCGGGCCGTCTCCGACATTCACTTCGAAGGGATGCACTATCGACGGGACATCGGACGTCGAGCGCTGCGCCGACTGGGGAGGGGTGCATGACCGGGGCACGTGACGCGCGGGTCGGAATCGTGATGGGCAGCGACTCCGACCTCGAGGTACTCCAGGAAGCGGCGAAGATCCTCGACGCCCTGAGCGTGCCCTACGAGATGACGGTGGCGTCCGCCCACCGGAGCCCGGAGCGCACCCGCCGGTGGGTGCACGACGCGATGGCGCGCGGCGTCCGCGTCTTCATCGCGGGGGCGGGCGGCGCCGCCGCGCTGCCCGGGTTCGTGGCCTCCGAGACCACGCTGCCGGTCCTCGGCGTGCCGATCCCGTCGGTGCTGAACGGGCTCGACTCACTCCTCTCCATGGTGCAGATGCCCAAGGGGCTCCCGGTGGCGACGCTGGCCATCGGCAAGCCCGGTGCCGCCAACGCGGGGATCCTCGCCGCCCAGATCCTGGCCCTCGCCGATCCCGACCTGTCCCGGCGGCTGACCGAACACCGCGCCGAGATGGCCCGGGAGGTGGAGGCCCGCGCCCGGAAGGTCGAGCAGGCGCATGCCCGCCCGGCTCCCTGACGGGCCGGCCCGTAACGCCCGCGTCCGGGTGGTGGACGCCGAGCGCCCGGCGACCGCGGACATCATCGCGGCGGCCGACTGCCTCCGCGCCGGCGGGCTGGTCGCCTTCCCGACGGAGACGTTCTACGGCCTCGGGGCCGACGCCCTCGACCCGGCCGCGGTGGCCCGGGTGTTCCACGCCAAGGGCCGGCCGGCCGACAAGCCGCTGCTCGTCCTGGTGGACTCGCCGGCGATGGCCGGCGAGGTGACCGTGGACATCCCCGAGCGGGCGCGTCGGCTGATGGCGCGCTACTGGCCGGGGCCGCTGACGCTGATCCTCAACGCCCGGCCCCACCTCCCGCCGGCGCTGACCGCCGGCACCGGCACGATCGGCGTGCGCGTTCCGGGCCATCCCGTCGCCCGGGCGCTCGTGCGCGCGGCCGGCCGGCCGGTCACCGCGCCGAGCGCGAACCCGCACGGCGCCCCGAGTCCGCGCACGGCGCCCGAGGTCCTCGCCGGTCTCGGGGACGCCGTGGACCTCGTCCTCGACGCCGGCCCGACACCGGGCGGGCTACCCTCGACGCTGGTCAACCTGACCGGGGCCGATCCCCGGGTGATCCGCCCGGGCGCGGTGCGCCTGGGACCGGATGACTTGAGCGACGAATGACCCGTGTTATGATTCTTGTGACTCGATGCCTCATGTCAGCGGCGTCATCCTGGCCGGCGGCCAGAGCCGGCGGATGGGTGGATCCCCGAAAGCGCTGATCCCGTTCGATGGCCGACCGCTCGTGTCGCACATCGTGGAGAAGGTGACCGCGGTCCTGCCTGACTGTCTCGTCGTCACCAACTCGCCGGAGCTGTACGCCTTCCTCGGCCTTCCCATGATCGGCGACGCCTTCCCGGAGGGAGGCTCGCTCGGCGGGATCTACTCGGGCCTGGCCGCCGTGCCGGGGGACGCCGCGCTCTGCCTCGCCTGCGACATGCCCTTCGTCTCCGCCGGTCTCCTCGGCCACCTGGCCGAGCGGGCGGGGGAGGCCGACGTCGTGATCCCCGACGCGGCCGGCGAATTGCAGCCGCTCCACGCCGTATACGGCAAGCGCTGCCTCCCGGTCATGGAGCGGCGGCTCCGGGCCGGCCGGCTCAAGATCACCGGGTTCTTCGAGGAGGTGCGCATCCTGCGAATCCCGGACGCGGAGGTCTCTCGGTTCGACGCACCCGAGCTGGCCTTCATGAACCTCAACACGCCCGAGGACGTGGCGCGGGCCCGCCAGACCTGGGCCGAGCGGGCGGCGAGCCGGGGAGGCGGGCGGGGCTGCTAGAGCTATGAAGTACCGACCCGGGACACTCGAGTGACGAGACACCCGGAGGGGGGGACCGGGGCGTCCGGAGGGACGCGGCGCACCGAGGGCCGCAGGCGGGTGCCCGCTTGCGGGTGGGCGCCGCGGCGAGCCGGAGGAGCGCGTAGCTCCCCCCCGGCCCGACTGATTCCGGGCGCATCTGGGCCGGCGCGCCGCGGGCGTCGTCGGTAGCCCAACGTGGACGCACGGGTCGCCGGGCTCGAGGTCGGCTCGATCGAGGAGCTGAATGGCCTGCCGGCCGAGGTGCGCGAAGGGCTCTACAGCCGGCTCGTCCCGCCCGAGCTGCTGACCCGACTCGGAGCCGATCCGCGCAGCGGGCGAAACGCGGCCGGCGACGGGCTGGTCCGGGTGGTTGCCGCCGCCGGCCAGCCGTGGACCCGGGTCGAGGTCCGCGCCTCTCGCGACGATCGGGACGCGGTGCTGCTGGTGGACGTCGAGATGAGCCCCTTCGGGGTGCCGGAGCTGTCCTTCGTGCAGATCACCGATCCGACCGCCGAGCGGTTCGGGATCGACCGGGACGAGGAGGGTCAGGACACGCTCTTCGGCACGGCGACCCGCAATCGAGAGGAGGAGCGGCGCGCGCTCGAAGCCGGGCTGGCGCCCGGTCAGGTCCGCCGTGGCCTCAAGATGCTGGGCGGCGTGATGGCGGCGATGGAGGACTTCTGCCGGCTCCTCGGAAAGGAGCTGTTCCTGGTCGAGCCGCTCTTCTACCACTCGGCGCTCCTCTACGAGCGTCACGGCTGCGCGTACCTCTTCGGGGAGGACCTCATGGCGCGGATCCACGACGAGTTCCAGCCCGGCGGTCGACTGCATGCCGCGCTGGAAGCCGGGGAGCCGTTTCGCCAGCCGGGCTTCGACCGGACGGCACGCAAGCGGAGCTGGGCGATCCACGACGGGATCCTGAGCGTGCTCGGCGACGCGCCGTGGGGCGGCGTGAAGATGTACCGCCAGCTCGGCCGGCCGGCTGGCCTGTCCTCCTTCCCCGACGGAGCCTACTGATGGAGCTCGCCGAGGCACGCTCGCTCGTCGACATCCTCACGATCCGGGCCCGCCAGGCGCCGTCGGGCGTGTTCTTCGAGCTGTTCGACGAGCCGATGACCTACGGCGCCCTGTGGGACATGGCCCGCCGCTACGGCGCCGGCCTGGCCGCGGCCGGCATCGCGCGCGGCGACCGGGTCGTCATTCTGCTCCCAACGTGCAAGGAGTTCTTCGCGACCTTCTTCGGGGTGATGGCCGTGGGCGCGATTCCGGTGCCGCTCTACCCGACGTTCGGCCCCGACGAGCTGGCGAGCATCTTCGCTCACGCCGAGCCGCGGGCGGCGGTCACGATCTCGTGGTTCGAGGCCACGATCCGCAAGGCCCAGGAGCACGCCCCCTCGCTCGGCCGGATCCTCGAGCCCGACGAGCTCGATCACCCGGCCGCCGAGCCGGTCTGGCCCGCGCTCGGCGGCGAGGAGACGGCCTTCCTCCAGTACACCTCGGGCTCGACCGGCCAGCCGAAGGGCGTGGACCTGCCCCACCGGAGTCTCCTGGCCAACATCCGGGCCTTCGTCGAGGCGGTCCAGGCGAAGCCGGGGGAGCCGGTGGTGAGCTGGCTCCCCCTCTACCACGACATGGGGCTCATCGGCCTCGGCCTCGGCACCCTCTATGCCGGCTGCCACCTGCACCTGCTCCCGCCCGACCTGCGGAACCCGCGCCAGTGGCTCGAGCTGGTGACCCGGACACGCGCCACCATCACCGCCTCGCCGGACTTCGGCTATCGGAACTGCCTCCGGAACATCCACGACGTGGGGGGCCTCGACCTGTCCTCCCTTCGCGTGGCCTTCACCGGGGCCGAGCCGATCCGGCCGGACACCGTGCGAGAGTTCGAGGCGCGGTTCGGGATCGAGAACGTCATGCTGCCCGCCTACGGCCTGGCGGAGGCGACCCTGGCGGTGGCCCTCGGCGACCTCGGCGCCCCGATCCGGGGCGATCGCTCGGGTCGCTTCGTGGGCGTCGGGCGGCCGATTCCGGGGGTCGAGGTCGGGATCTGGGAGGAGCGGGACGGCCAGGGGCCCGGCCGCCGGCTGCCGCCGGGGGAGGTCGGTGAGATCGTCGTCCGGACCCCGGCCGCGATGCGCGGCTACTATCGCGATCCGGCGGCGACGGCGCACGCCTTCCGGTCGGGGTGGCTCCACACCGGCGACCTCGGCTACCGCGACCCGGACGGCTACCTCTTCGTGGTCGGGCGACAGAAGGACGTGATCATCGTTCGGGGCGAGAACCTGATGCCGCTCGACGTCGAGAAGGTGGTGGACGCCGTGCCCGGGGTCCGCTACTCGGCGGCGGTGGGGATCATCTCCGAGCGCCTGGGCACCCAGCGCCTGGTGGTGGTGGCCGAGATGCGCCGCCCGGACGCCGATCCCGCGGAGGCCTCCGGCCTCGTCCGCCGGATCGTCACGGCGGTGCACCGGATCCGCGGCTTCCGTCCCTCCCGCGTGCTCCTCGTGCGGCCCGGCACCATCCCCAAGACGACGAGCGGCAAGATCCAGCACGCGCGCCTGGGCGAGCTGGTCGCCGACGCCCAGCTGGGGGACGCGCTCGTGTACCCGCTGCGGGGCTCCGAGCGGGCCGGCGCCGATGCCTAGGCGACGGGGCGGCAAGCCGGCGGCCTCCAAGCCCCGGAAGCCGATGCCGCGGAAGCCTCCGAAGGTCCAGGTGCCGGAAACGGTGTATCGGCGACGAGCGAAGCACCGGAAGCCCCCGGGTCTCGCCGAGTCCGCCCAGTAGACGGTCGCCCACCCGACTCTCGGCCGCCCGGCTCGAAATATTCGGGGCGGGGGTTCCCGGCCTCCCCTGGTAGACTGAACGCTCTGATGAAGCCGGCACTCGTCGTTCACTATCACGAGATCAGCCTCAAGGGAGGCAACCGTCCACTCTTCCTGCGGCGGCTCGCCGAGAACCTTCACCGGGCGACGGCGGGCCGGGGCGTGCGGGCGATCCGCCGCCTGCCCGGCCGGGTGGTCCTGGATCTGGAGCCCGGGGCCGACGTGGCGTTCCTGCAGGAGCGCGTGGCGACCGTCTTCGGGGTGGCGAACTTCGCCCCCGGGCTCGCCGTCCCGGCCGAGCTGGAGGCGGTGAAGGAGGCGATGCTCGCCCTCCTGGCCGGCCGCAGCTTCGAGACGTTCCGGATCACGGCGCGCCGCACGTTCAAGGTGTTTCCGATGACCTCCGAGGAGGTCAACCGGGAGCTCGGGGCGCTCGTCCTGAAGCACTTCTCCACGCGCGTGAACCTGAGCCGACCGGCGCTCACCGTCTACGTCGAGCTGCTGCCGCGCGAGGGGCTGCTGTACGTCGATCGCCTGGCCGGTCCCGGCGGCCTCCCGGTGGGGGTCTCCGGCCGCGTCGTGAGCCTGCTCTCGGGCGGGATCGACTCGCCGGTGGCCGCCCGCCGGCTCCAGAAGCGCGGCTGCCAGGTGGAGTTCGTCCACTTCCACTCGGCACCGTACCTGTCGACCACCTCGCAGGCCAAGGCCCGGGCCCTCGTCGAGCGGCTGGTCCGCCACCAGTTCGGCGCCCGGCTCTGGCTGGTCCCCTTCGGCGACATCCAGCGGGAGGTCCTGCTGGCGGTGCCGCCACCGCTGCGAGTGATCGTCTACCGCCGGTTGATGGCGCGGATCGCCGAGGGCCTGGCCCGCCGGGTGGGCGCCCTCGCCCTGGTCACCGGGGAGAGCCTGGGGCAGGTGGCCTCGCAGACGCTCGAGAACCTCGCGCGCTCGACCGAGGTGGTGACGATGCCGATCCTCCGCCCCCTGATCGGAAGCGACAAGGAGGAGATCATCCGGGAGGCGAAGGCAATCGGCACCTACGAGATCTCGATCGAGCCCGATCAGGACTGCTGCACGCTCTTCGTGCCCAAGCACCCGGAGACCCACGCCAGCGCCACCGCCCTGGCCCGGGCCGAGGCCGGGCTGCCCGTGGCGCGCCTGGTGGAGACCGGGCTCGGCCAGGCCACCGCCGAGGAGTTCACCTTTCCGTCCGGGTCGGCGCCGGCGTGGCCCGAGGTCGTGGGTTAGCTGCTCCCGGCCCGACTGAGGGCGGCCTGCCATGTCAGACCTGTCGAAGGTGCTCGTGGTGGAGGACGACGAGCGGATCCGCTCGCTCTTCGAGGATGCCCTCTCCGTCCTCGGCTACCAGGTCACCACCGCCAGCACGGGCGGCCGGGCCATCGAGCTGATCCAGGGCCAGCTCTTCGACACCATCATCTGCGACATCCGGATGCCGGAGATGGACGGGTTGGAGATCCTGCGCGAAATCAAGCGGCACGACCCCTCGGTGGAGGTCGTGATGGTGACCGGCTATCCCACCGTCAACACCGCCGTGGAGGCGCTGAAGCTCGGCGCCTACGACTACCTGGCGAAGCCGGTCCGGCTCGACGAGCTGCAGCACCTGATGGCGCGCCTGACCGAGCGCCGCCTCCTCCGGCGCGAGGTCAGCTCGCTGCGCACCCGGCTCGGCGAGCAGCTCCCGCTCAAGGAGCTGATCGGCGCCTCGCCCCAGATGGTCCGCGTCAAAGAGGTGGTCGCCAAGATGGCGACGACCGACTCCCCGGTCCTCATCGAGGGCGAGAGCGGCACCGGCAAGGACCTGGTGGCGGCCGCCATTCACCGGCTGTCGAACCGCAGCAAGCGGCCGTTCATCCCGGTGAACTGCGGGGCGGTGCCCCCGGATCTCCTGGAGTCCGAGTTCTTCGGCCACATCCGCGGTGCCTTCTCGGGGGCGGTGGCCGACAACCTCGGCCTCTTTCGCTCGGCGGACGGCGGGACGATCTTCCTCGACGAGGTCGCCGAGCTGCCGCCCCCCCTCCAGGTGAAGCTGCTCCGCGTCCTGGAGGAGAAGGAGATCCGCCCCGTCGGCTCGGCCCGCAGCTACACCGTGGACGTCCGCGTCGTCGCCGCCACCAATCGGCTGCTGGAGCAGGCGGTCAAGGACGGGACCCTCCGGACCGATCTCTTCTACCGCCTCGACGTCGTCCGGATCGTGATGCCGCCGCTCCGCGAGCGCAAGGGTGACATCCCGGCGCTGGTAAGCTACTTCCTGCGCCAGCTCAACCAGCGCTTCGCCCGGGACGTGCGCGGCCTCGCCCCGGAGGCGACGGCGGCGCTCGTGGCGTACCACTATCCCGGCAACGTGCGGGAGCTGGAGAATCTGCTGGAGCGCGCTTACGCGCTCGGGTCCCGGGAACAGATCACGCTCGCCGATCTGCCGGCGCTGTCGGCCGGCACGCCGACCGTGACGCCGCTGGCCGACCTGCCGCGCCTCGCCGACGCCGAGCGCGAGCTGATCCTCCGCGCGCTCCGGCAGTACGACAACGACAAGGACCGCGCTGCCCGGGCCCTCGGCATCTCCCGCCGCACGCTCTACCGCCGCCTGAAGTCCTACGGCTTGCTCTAGCCTCGCGGTCCGGCTCGGCTGACGGTCCGCGCGAGCGCAGGGGGAGGCGTGTCAGCGTGACACCACGACGGAGCCGGTCCGTCACGACGCTCCACGATTCGCGCGCGCCTCGACCCTCGGTCACCGTCGTCTAGCCTGGGCCGGCGGAGGGGCTCGCCTGATCGAAAGGCGGCGCCCCGCCGAACCCTTCCAAGCAGGCCTACTACGAGGAAAAGTCGCGTGCCAGCCTGACATGTCACGGGTGCCATTCCGGCACCAGGAGCCCCTCGGTCGGAGCTGGTCCCGCCAGTGTTTTCGTGGCTTTCCTCTCATCGCCCGCTGGCACCCGGGATGCACTCCCGCATCCGCGTCCCGCCCGTTTTCAGCTGCGTAGGTCCGTCTCGGATCGGAGGGGGGTTCAGGCGAGATGGCCAAGGTGATGGTCGTGGACGACGCCTTCGCGGACCTCAAGCTCATGGAGTCCATCCTCGCCGGCGCCGGCCACGAGGTCGTCTCCTACGCCGACGGGGTCCGCCTCGAGGAGCGACTCTTGGCCGACCAGCCGGACGTGGTCCTGCTCGACATCGTCATGCCGAACCGGAACGGCTACGACATCCTGCGATCGCTCAAGCGGGATGAGCGGACCCGCCACACCCCGGTGGTCCTGGTGACCTCGAAGAACCAGGAGAGCGACCGGATCTGGGGGAAGCGGCAGGGCGCCGACGAGTACGTGACGAAGCCGTTCACGCCGGAGCAGCTGCTGACGGTGGTCCGGCGCTTCGTCAAGTAGCACGGGCGGGCGGCGGGGCACCGACGGGAGGGATCGCGGCATGGCGGGGATCAGCATCGCGGACGACCGGCACGCGGTGACGCTGCACGAGCGGGCGACGACGCTCTACGAGACCGAGGAGTGGGTCGGCGTCGAGGACTGGCTGACCGTGCTCTCGGGTTTCCTGATGATCGTCCTCTCGCTGTACGTCTTCTTCGTCGGGGCGCCGGTCGCGATGCCGACCTTCCGCTGGGCGACCGACGGCGAGTTCGCCGGCACCGTCGCCGCGAACGGACCGGCCCTCGAGAAGCTGATCCAGACCGCCGGGATCCGGGGGGAGACGCCGGTCCTCTCGGCAGCCCAGGGCCTGCAGGCGGCCATCGCGGCCGGGGACCGGGCGGCCATCGGGGCAGCCGCGAAGAAGCTCGGCGACGCGGCCCGGACGGCGCGGGATGCCGGGGCCGTGAAGGCGGGGTCCGACATCGCCCGGAAGATCGCCGGCGCCGCTTCGGCCGTGGTCGGCGACGTCTTCTCCGCCACCAATCTCTGGCGCGCCGCCCAGGTGGGCATCGTGTACCTGGTGGTCTGCGCGCTGGCCGTCGGCCTGATCGGCGGCCACGTCGGCAAGTACCTACTGGGCTTTCCGATCGTGTACGCGCTCGCCTGCCTGGCGCGGGTCATCGCTGGCAACACGACCGTGAACTACTGGGGGATCGAGTACGTCGTCTTCGCCCTGCTGCTGGGCCTGTTCGTGAGCAACGTGATCGGGGTGCCCGCCTGGCTACTGGAGGCCGTCAAGACCGAGTACTACATCCGGGCCGGGCTGGTCATTCTCGGCGCGACCATCTTGTTCTCCGAGATTCTCGAGGCCGGAGCATTCGGGATTCTCCAGGCGCTCCTGGTCGTGACGGTCGTCTGGTATGTCTGCTTCTGGCTGTGTCGGCGGCTGAAGGTTGACGACGGGTTCTCCGCCATGCTGGCCACCGCGGTCTCCATCTGCGGCGTGTCGGCGGCCATCGCCGCCTACGGCGCGGTCCGCGGTGACCGCAAGAAGCTCTCCTACGTCACCTCCCTGGTCCTCATGGTCGCGGTCCCGATGATGATCCTCCAGCCCTGGATCGCCAAGCTCGTCGGGATGCCCGATCTGGTCGCCGGAGCGTGGCTCGGCGGCACCCTGGACACCAGCGCCTCGGTGGTCGCTGCCGGCGAGCTCATCAGCCCCCAGGCGATGAAGATCGGGACCATCGTCAAGCTGTCCCAGAACGTCCTGATCGGGGTCGTGGCCTTTCTGCTGGCCTTCTGGTGGGTCTTCCGCCAGGGCGAGCAGACGGGGGAGCGGCCGAGCCCGGCGTTGATTTGGAACCGGTTCCCCAAGTTCGTCCTCGGCTTCATAGTCGCCTCGGCGGCGTTCTCCTTCCTTCTCGAGCCCGAGGTCGTCACCGCGACGAAGGATCTGCTCTCCAACATGCGGACCTTCTGGTTCGCCCTGGCCTTCACCTGTGTCGGCCTGGAGACGCGCTTCACCGACCTGGTCCGGCTGGAGGGGGGTCGGCCCGCCCTGGCCTTCCTCGGCGCCCAGGCGGTGAACATCGTCTGGGCATTGATCCTGGCCTACCTGCTCTTCGGCGGGATCCTCTTCGCCCCGCGGGTGATCGGGTGAGGCGGGTATGACCACCGAGGTCCTCGAGCGCGCGGGAACTGGAGCCGTCCGGGCCTGTCTGTTCGGGCTGGGCGGGGAGCGCTTCGCCATCGAGATCCAGCGCGCCCGCGAGGTGGTGGTCGTCGAGGAGCTCACGACCGTTCCCCGGGCGCCGGCCTACCTGGTCGGGGTGGCGAACCTGCGCGGGTACATCCTGCCGATCCTGGACGTCCGCCCGCTCCTCGGACTCGCCTCCCACCCGGTCGGCCGCGGGAGCCGGGCCCTCGTCGTGGATCCGGGATCGGGCCAGGTTGGCCTCGCCATCGACGGGATCCTCGGCCTGGAGTCCTTCGACGGGGTCGCCCCGCTGGGCGAGGCGGCCCGGCGGGCGTACGGCGAGCTCGGCGTGGGGATGGTGCGGTACGAGGGCGGCCCGATCACCCTGCTCGACGTCGGCCGGGTGCTGGACGCGCTGAAGCGCGGTGGTGAGGGGAGGTGATCATGGAGCGACGACGCTTCCTCCACGTGCTGTCCGGCGGCATCGGCGCCGGACTCGTGGCGGGGAGCCGGGCGGCCCGGGCTCAGGATGCCGCAGCGCCGGCCGCGCCGCCGGCGGGCGCCGCGCCCAGGACGCCCGGGACGCCCGGGACGCCCGGGACGGAGGTTCCCGTCGCCAGCGCGCCCGGCGTGACCGCCAAGGGCATCAAGATCGGGATGAGCGCCGCCTTCAAGGGCACCCAGGCGGGACTCGGCACGGAGTTCTACCGGGGCGCGCAGGCCTACTTCACCGAGGTCAACGCCCGCGGCGGCGTCCACGGCCGCGTGATCTCGGTGGAGACGCTCGACGACAACTACGAGCCGGTGCCCTGCATCAAGAACACGATCCAGCTCATCGAGCAGGAGAAAGTCTTCTTCCTGGCCAACTTCGTCGGGACGCCCACTCTGACGCGGGCCCTTCCGGTGATGAAGCGGTACGGCGACGTGATCCTGGTCGGGAACTTCACGGGCGCCCAGCCGCAGCGCGAGGCCCCCTACGTGGAGCACGTCTTCAACATCCGGGCCTCGTACCGGCAGGAGATGGCGGCGTTGGTCGAGCAGTTCTGGCAGCAGGGGGCGCGCCGGTTCGGCGTCTACTACCAGGCCGACGCCTACGGCCGGAGCGGGACCGACGGCGTCGCCCGCGGTCTCGCGAACCGGGGAGCGCGGATCGTGGCCGAGGCGACGTACCGGAGGGGGGCCGCGTTCGAGGAGAGCATGGCCGTCGCGGCCCGAGCGCTCCGCGAGTCGGGGGTGGACGTCGTGCTGTGCACCGGCGCCTACCAGGGCTGCGCGGCCTTCGTCCGCGACGTCCGCGACCTCGGCTGGAACGTCCCGATCTCGAACGTCTCGTTCGTGGGGTCGGACGCGATGCTGGGGCTCCTCGTCCGGTACGGCCGGACCACCGGCCGCGACTACACCCGGGCGCTCGTCAACTCCCAGGTCGTGCCGAGCTACGACGACGCGAGCCTGCCTGGTGTCGTCGAGTATCGGGGCCTCATGGAGCGGCACAACCCGGCGATCCCCGATTCGGTCCGGGACGCCAGCTACGCGCCCCAGAAGTACAGCTTCATCAGCCTGGAGGGGTTCATCAACGCCAAGGTGATCGTCGAGAGCCTCCGCCGGGCCGGAGTGAACCCGACCCGGGCGGGATTCCGTCAGGCCCTGGAGTCGCTCAGGGGCTTCGACCTGGGGATCGGCGCCCCGCTGACCTTCGGGCCCGAGCGGCACCAGGGACTGGACAACGTCTACTTCACCCGCGTGCACAACGAGCGGTGGGTTCCGGTCGCCGACTGGACCGCCGCGGTAAGGGCCTGAGCCATGCCGACATCGAGCGTCGTCACGCTTCCGCGTCCGTCCCAGCCGGCGCCGGTCTCCGACGAGCGGCCGGCGATCTGGAAGTCCGGCGGGACCGCCGGGGCCTCCGGGGCGAACGGAGACGTCCTCCCCCGGATGGACACGCCGACGGTCACCACACGCCTCCGGCTGGCCGGCGAGCTGCCGATGCGCTCGGGAATCCGGCTGGGCCTGCCCCTCAAGATCAGCCTCTTCCTGGCCATCATCATGATCCCGCTGGCGTTCATGACGTGGCACATGTCCGTTCAGACCCTGCGCTCGCAGCTGACGGAGGAGTTCACGTCCAAGGGCACGGCGATCGCGAGCAGCCTGGCCAGCTCGGGCGCCGAGATGATCCTGACCCGCGACGCCTCCACGGTCCAGTCGCTGGTCGACCAGTTCGCCGCCATCAGCGGCGTCGCCTACGTCATGGTGTACGACCCGCAGAAGACGATGATCGCCCACACCTTCATGCCCCTCATTCCGTCCGGCATCATCGAGCGGAACCTCGTCCCCGGTGACGCGACCAAGCCGCGGGTGCAGGAGATCCAGTATTCCGACCCGGCCACCGGCCAGACACGGGACATCATCGACATCGGGGTCCCCGTGCTGGGCGGCCAGGTCGGCACCGTGCGGGTCGGCATGAACAGGGGAATCATCAGCGCCGCCGCCGCCCGCTCCGGCAAGAACCTGCTGATGGTGTTCGGCGGCTTCGCGGTGGTCGTGGTCCTGGCCGGCGTCATCTTCGCCCAGCGCATCACCCGGCCGGTGGCGCTGCTGGTGCGGGCCTCGGAGCGGGTCGGCCGGGGCGACCTGTCCCGGGTGGTCCCGGTGACCAGCGGCGACGAGATCGGTCAGCTCGCCGAGACCTTCAACCAGACGATCGTCCGGCTGCGCGGGCAGGTGCAGACGGAGGCGGAGCGCGACGAGGAGAAGCGGAAGCGCGAGGAGCTGCAGCGCCACATCACCACGTTCCTCGACGCGGTCACGGAGATCGCCCAGGGCGACCTCACCCGTCGCGGGGAGGTGACCTCCGACGTCCTCGGCAACGTCGTCGACGCGATCAACGTCATGGTGGCCGAGATCGGCACGGTCATCGGCGACGTCCGGCAGGCCGCCGTCCGGGTCTCCCGGAGCTCGCACCAGATGATCGCCTCGGCCGGGCAGATGGCCACCGGGGCCCAGGCCCAGACCCGGGAGGCCATGACGGTCGCCAAGGTGGTCGACGAGCTGACCCGCTCGGTCCGGCAGGTCGCCGAGATCGCCGAGGCCTCGGCCCGGGCTGCCCGGCAGGCGCTGGACGCCGCCCAGAAGGGGGACCAGGCGGTCAAGAACAGCCTGGACGGGATGCAGCGGATCCGGGGCGAGGTGCAGACGATCTCCAAGAAGATCAAGGGCCTCGGCGATCGCTCGCTGGAGATCTCCGAGATCGTCAACACGATCGAGGAGATCGCGTCGCAGACCAACCTCCTGGCGCTGAACGCCGCCATCGAGGCGGCGGGGGCCGGTGAGGCGGGTCTCCGGTTCGCGGTGGTGGCCGACGAGGTGCGGAAGCTGGCCGAGCGCTCGGCCCGGGCCACCAAGGACATCGCGGCTCTCATCAAGAGCGTCCAGGCCGAGACCCACGAGGCGATCGTCGTCATGGAGCAGGGAACCCACGAGGTGGAGGCCGGGCACCGGGTCACGGTGCAGGCCGGCGAGAGCCTCAAGGACATCGCCCAGATCGCCCAGAAGTCCGCCGAGCTGGCCCATGACATCTCGCTGGCGACCCAGCAGCAGGTGCGCGGGGCGGAGGGGGTGGCCACGGCGGTGCAGTCGATCGCCGGCGTCGCCGTGCAGACCGAGCAGGGCGTCCTCCAGACCCGCAAGACGGTCGACGAGCTGGCCCGGCTGGCCGAGGAGCTGACCTCCAACCTGGCCCGGTTCAAGCTGGCCGTGAGCGCGTGACGGCGGCCTGATCGAGCCCGGTCATGTCCGATCACGATCGCGAGTTCCTCCTGAGCATCTTCCTCATGGAGGCCTGGGACACCCTGGCCACCCTCGAGGACGGCCTCGGCCGGCTGCGCGGGCCCGAGGTCTCTACCGTCGTGGTCGAGCCGCTGCTCGTGGTGAGTCATCGGCTGAAGGGCGCGGCGGCGCTGAACGGGTTTCCGGAGCTGGCCGGCGTGACCGAGACGCTCGAGCAGATCCTCGAGCGGGCGCCGGCGCTCCCGATCGGCGCGCGGGGAGCGGCGGCCGACTTCCTCGCCGACCTGCTGGCACTGCTGAAAAAGATGCTGGATGGCATCGGCGCGACCGGGCAGGAGGACGCCGAGGCGGTGGCGGCGTTCCGCGCCGGCCACGCGGGCTTCCTCCTCACCCCGGCCCCCGCGCCGGCACGGGCGGGCTCGAGTCACGGGACGTCCGGCGGGCCGCGCGGGGAGGTGGAGCGCTTCTTTGCCGAGAACCCGGACGTCCTCGTCTACTTCCGCCCCGAAGCCTCCGAGCACCTGGAGACCATGACCCAGGCACTGCTCGCCCTGGAGAAGGGCGGACGGAACGACGAGCAGCTCGGGAGCCTGTTCCGCGCGGTCCACACGCTCAAGGGAGCGGCGTACACGATCGGCTGCACGGTGGTCGGCGATCTGGTCCACCGGATCGAGGACCTCATGGTCGCGATCCGGGAAGACCGGATGCCGCTGACCCCCTCCGTGATCGAGACCGTCCTGGTCGGAACCGACGCGCTCCGGCTCCTGCTCGGCCTGGCCGAGGCGCCGGCCGCCGAGGTCGACGCGCTGGTCGAGGCGGCCGTGACGCAGGTCGGACGTCTCATGCCGGCCAGCGACGCCGGGGCGGGCGTGGCCCCGGCGATCGCCGTGGAGGCTTCGGCCGGGGAGGCGCCCCCGGTCGAAGCGCCCGCCCCGGTCGAGGCGCGGATCCCGGCCGAGGCGACTGTGTCGCCGCGCCGGGCGGCCATCGTGGGGCCGGCCATCCGGGTGAGTCTCGACCGGCTCGATTCCCTGATGAACCTGGTCGGCGAGCTGGTGATCGCCCGGAGCCGGCTGGACCGGAGGCTCTCGGAGCTGGATCGAGCCGGGGAGCTCCTGCTCTTCAGCCAGGAGCGCATGGCGAAGGCCGTCAGGGACTTCGAGGTGAAGCGGGAGGCGGGAGGGTGGACGCCGCAGCCGGTCACCGGGCGCGACGGCACCGGCCCGTCCCCGGCGGGCGCGACGGCTGAGGGCCGCCCGGACGCCCAGCCTCGCACGCCGCTGACCCAGATCTTCGAGGAGCTGGAGTTCGACCGGTACGACGACTTCGACATCCTCGCCCGCAGCGTGGCCGAGCTGTCGGCGGACCTCACCGAGGTCCAGACGCAGGTCGGCGGCCTGATCCGGACCATCTGGGAGGACACGGCGCAGATCCAGCGGTTGACGGGGCACCTGAAGACCGAGGTCACGAGGGCCCGCATGGTGCCGGTGGCCCGGCTGTTCGCGCGATTCGGGCGGCAGGTGCGGGAAGCGGCCCGGGCTGCCGGCAAGACGGTCGAGTTGGAGGTCAGCGGCGAGACCGTCGAGATGGACAGCAGCATCACCGAGGCGATCGCCGACCCGCTCCTCCACCTCGTGCAGAACGCGATCACCCACGGCATCGAGCCGGAGGACGAGCGGCAGGCCCGCGGGAAGCCGGGGCCGGGGACCATCCGCCTGCGCGCGGCCCACCGCGGCGGCTTCGTCAACATCGAGGTCGAGGACGACGGCCGGGGGATCGACGTCGAGCTGGTGAAGGCGGCGGCGGTGCGCCAGGGCTTCCTCTCGAGCGAGGCTGTCGCCGGCCTGTCTTCCCACGAGGCGCTCGACCTGATCTTCCTCCCGGGCTTCAGCACCGCACCGGTCGTGACCACCGCATCCGGCCGCGGGGTCGGCATGGATGTCGTCCGGACCAACGTCAGCCGGCTGGGTGGGGAGATCGCCGTCGAGACCGAGCCGGGCGTGGGCACCTGCTTCACGCTCCGGCTCCCCCTGACGGTCCTGATCTCGGACGCCCTCATGATTCGCACCGGAACCGAGACCCTGGCCATTCCCGTCAGCGCGGTGCGGATGATCCTGAACGTCCGTCCGAGGGCAATCCAGTCGGGAGATGGGACCGAGCGGGTGCGGGTGGACGACCGGATGGTGGACCTGCTCCGGCTCGATCGACTCCTCGGGCTGGCCCCCGGGGCGACCCGGGAGCGGATCCCGGTGGTCGTCCTCCGATCGGGCGGCACCTCGCTGGCGGTGGCGGTCGACGAGCTGGGCGGGAAGGAGGAGGTCGTCGATCAAGAGCCTCGGGACGTTCCTCCAGGGGGGCACCCCCTTCACGGGCGCGACCATCTCCGGGGAAGGCCGCGTGATCCTCCTGCTCGATCCAGCCCGTCTGGTCGCGCTGGCCGAGGGCCTCTCCCGGGCGCCGGTGGCCGGGAGCCACCCGCGGGCGGCCGAGCCCGAGCCCGGCCAGCCGGCTCCGGCGGCAGAGGCCGCTCGTCGCGTCCTCCTGGTGGACGACTCGATCAGCGTGCGCCGGTTCGTCGGCCACATGCTGGAGCGGGCCGGCTTCCACGTCATCACGGCCAACGACGGGGCCGAGGCGCTCCGGCACCTGAACGACGCGTCGGTCCACGCCGTGATCACGGACCTCGAGATGCCCCGGGTCAACGGCTACGAGCTGATCGAGGATCTCCGGCGCCGGCCGGCCACCCGGGACGTGCCCGTCGTCGTGCTCACGACGCGCGCCGGCGAGAAGCACCTGAACCTTGCCCGCCGGCTGGGCGTCAAGCACTACGTCTCCAAGCCAGTGGACGAGCACGCCTTCGTCCAGCTGATCGCATCGCTCACGGCGCCCGATCGAGTCGAGGGGGAGCTGGCGGGAGCGGTGCGGTGAGCGGGCGGTGCGGTGGCGATCGTGGAGAGTTCGCAACAACCCTGGCGTTCCAGGGAATGTAGGAGGCGACTATGGCGAAGGTGCTCCTCATCGACGCCGACTGGGAGAACCTGGTCGCGCTGCAGAAGGCCCTGGCGGTCGCCGGCTACGAGGTCGCGGTAGCGCTTTCCGGTTCCTTCGCACTGACCATGCTCGAATGGGACCGTCCGGATGTCATCGTCAGCCTGGCCGAGAACCAGGACATGGACGCCTACGAGCTGTGCTCGATCATCCGCGCCGACCCGACCACCAAGGGCATTCCGTTTCTCCTGCTGACGGGTGAGACCGCGCCGCTTCCCGGCGCGGCGGCCCGGGCGGGTGTCAGTCGGGTCATCGCCGGCAAGTTCAACGTCTCGACCCTCGTCTCTCAGGTCGGCGAGCTGTTGAGCGGGAAGATCGGGGCGACGTCCTCGCCGGCAATTCCCGCGCCCCCGGCGTCACCGGTGTCGCCAGCGTCGAAGATCAACCCGGCCGAGCGTTCGAACGTCAACTGACGGGGTGGCTTCAGTGCCGTTCCAACGACACGAGCCAAAATGGGCAAGCGATTCTTGAAGCACGGGCTCGCCGCATTCCTCGAAAGCACTAGCTGGAACAAGTTGGAACGGCACTAGCCTGGAGGTCAGCGGGAAATGCCGAAGGTCCTGGTCGTCGACGACAGCCTGAGCGTTCGCAAGGTCGTCGAGCGAGCCCTGGAAGCCCGGAGCATCCAGGTCCTCACGGCGGCGTCCGGCGCCGAAGCGATCACCCGCATCGAGCGCGAGGCCCCGGATCTCGTGATCTGCGACGTCATCATGCCCGACAAGGACGGCTACGAGATCTGCGCGTTCGTCAAGAGCCACCCGGACCTCTCGAGGATCCCCGTGCTCCTCATCTCCGGCATCGTGAACGGGACGGTCCTGGAGCGGGCCGCCAAGGTCCAGTCGGACGACGTGATGCGGAAGCCGTTCGCGGCCGAGGAGCTGGTGCGCAAGATCGACAACTTTCTCTCGCCGGGCGGGCCGACGACGCCGCTCCTGGCGGCGGCGACCGGAACGGTCGGGCGGACCGACTTGCCGACGCCGTCCCTGTCGTCGCTGACCGGACTCCCGACCCGGGCCCAGGACCCGGTGCCGGAGGCGAGCCCTTCGCCGGCGGCGCCGGACCTCAAGGCCGTCCTCGGCCAGTTCGCGGGCGTGTCCGGGGTGGTGGTGGCCGCGCTGGTGGACCGGGAAGGCTTCCTCATCGAGTTCGACCGGCGAGGCGAGGGACGAGGTCCACGTGGCCTGGGCCCTGGCCGCCTCGGTGGCGCAGTCGGCCGCGGGCACGGGTCAGGAGCTGAACCAGGGAGTGCTCCAGGCGATGATCCTCGAGTACGAGGGCGGGATCATCCTCCTGCACACGGTCGGGAGCGCGGCCATGCTCGCCGTGGTGCTGAACGACCCGACGATCCTCGGCAAGGTTCGCTACAACGTGAAGCGGGCGCTGCCCGACCTGCTCCGATCGATGTGACGGGCGGCGGCCGGGCATGACCAGCCTGTGGCGGCCGGCAGCGTGGCTCCTCGCGCAGGGCGGGGTCCTGCTCTACCTCTGGGCACCGTCGCTGCTGCCCGGCCGGACGCCGGGTCAGCTGAGCGGGGTCGAGGCCTGGGCGCCGCTCGTGGTTCCCCCGCTCCTGTACGCCCTGCTCGTCCTCTGCGTGCCGCACTCCTCGGCCCTCCGGCGGCTCGCCGGGATGCTCGTGCTCCTGGGCCTCCACGCCGGACTGGGGTTCGCGACGGCGGCCGCCTACGCGGTGGCGCGGCTGGGGCCGGCTCCGGGTCCCCTCGACCCCGCGCCCTGGGCGTTCCCCCTGGTTCCGGTCATGCAGCTCCTGTCGGTGCCCCTGGTCGCCCTTCCGCTCCGTCTGTTCCTGGTCCGGCCCGACGAGGGCGATGCCGCTCACCGCCCGGTGGCGCCCGTCGGCGTGGCCGCCACGCCGACACCGGTACGCCGGGAACGGGGCTGGGACGAGACCGATCTCCACACGGTCGGGGGGGAGCGGTTCCGCGAGGACGATGCCCTGTCACCAGGCTCACCGGACCGGCGCCTCGTGCGACGGGAGCCGACGCGCCCGCTCCCGGTGCGGGTGGAGCCGGCGGTCGGTTTCCCGCCGAGTCGGTCCACCGAGACGCCAACCCGTCCCACGTGGCCACCGAGAGCCCCGGTTCCGGCGCTGCTCGACGTGGTGGCCCCCCGGGAGCCGGAGGTCGCGACGCCGCCAGTCGCGATCCTCCCGCTGCCACCGGCGCCACCCACGTCCGAGGTCACACCCGTGCCTCGAGTCGAGCCCACGTCCCCGGGGGCGCCGGTGTCGGCCGCGCCGCTGGCGCCGGCGGACGTCTCTCGGATCGATGAGTCGGTCGCCCCGCCGGCGGGACGCGACCCGCTCACGCCGACGCCCGTCGAGGCGAGGCCTGAGCGTCCCGAGGCGGCCGGAAGGGTCGCGGCACCGCTGTCCATCGACGATGACGTGCTGGCGATCGTCGCCGCGCCGCCGGAGACGGTCGTGGCGCCGCCGGTGACCGTCCCGCAACGACCGACCGAGGACGCCCGCCCGGTCGTGACGACCACGCCGGTCACGAACGCGGCTCGAGTGGAAGCGCCGGTCCAGGCCGCGATCGAAGCACCGCCCCGGGCCGGGGCCGAAGCCCCCGTCGAGCCGGCGCCCTGGGTCGAGCCGGCAGCCGCCGGCGACTCTGCGATGGCGGCGCCACCGGTGGTGCCCGTCGAGGACATCGCCCGGACCCTTGCCGGAGCGGGGCCGCTCGAGGTCGACACCCACGCGGTGATGGGGATCGTGGTCTACACGGCCTGCTCCCCGCAGCTGGCGGAGGATGCGGTGGTGCGGGCCGCGTTCCGGTTCCTCTCCTTCCTGGCGGAGAGCCCGGGCGGCGAGGCCGTGACCCAGACCACGGTCCGGGGGGCAGCCGGCGCCATGGTGCTGACTCCCCTCGGCCCGCTCGGCGCTGGCGGTCCCGTGCTGGCCGCGGCCATTCCCCAGCGGGGCGCGCTGGCGCTCCTCGAGATCCTCTCCCTGCGCGTGGCGGCCGAGTACCGGGCGAGCGAGCCGGGCTCGACGAGCCCCGCGACCGGGTCCACCCCGGCGCCGGCCTCCCCGGCCGGACTCGGCGAGGCGCCGCTTCCGCCGCGCCTGGAGGGGCTGGCCCGCTCGCTCACGGCGTACGGGCCGCTGCAACCGCTCGGCCTCACGGATCAGACCGGCCGGCTCCTGCTCTACGTCCTGGCCGGCCCCGGGGTCGACGCGCATGGCGTCGGCCGTTTCGCGGCGGACCTCTACCGGGTCATGGAGATCGACGGCGATCCCGGTGGGGTGGGGCCGTTCCAGTCGGTGGTGGTGCGGCTCGGCGACCAGCGGGTTGTGGTGCGCCCGGTCGCCGAGGCTCCCGGACATTCCACGGTCCTGGTGGCAGCCGGGCCCGCGAGCGACCGGCCCGGGCTCGTCCAGCTCCAGATCGAGCGCGCCGCCGCCCGTCTGGCCGCGCCGCCGGGGTGACCGCCATGCGCCTGCGCGGCTCGTTGACCCTGGTCGCCGGTCTGGATAGACTGGCCGCGATGCCAGCGCCGCGCATCGTCGTCGTCGAGGATGAGGCCGAGGTGCGCGCGCTCCTGGTGGAGGCGCTCGAGGTCGCGGGCTACTCCGTCCGGGGCTTCGCGATCGGCGCCGAGGCGCTGGCCGAGCTCGGCGGCGTGGCACCCGATCTGATCCTCCTCGACATGATGATGCCGGGGATGGACGGCTACGAGTTCCTGGCTCGGCTCCGCACGGACCCCGGAACGAGGCCGATTCCGCTGCTGATCGTCTCCGCGGTCGGCGAGTCGCTGGCGATGTCGCTCGACGACCGCGGCGCCCGGACGCTCGGGGTGGCCGGCGTTCTGACCAAGCCGCTCGACCTGGCGAATCTCCTGGAGCACGTCAAGCGCATCGTCGGCCCTGCTTAGGGCGGGGCCGATGAGCGTCGCAACGTTCATCTCGGTCGCGACGCGCTCGGCCTGCGTCGATCGGACAGCCTTCGGCCTGGGGGCGCTGCTCGCTCCTCGGCCCCGCCCGGCCAAGGGCCGCGGGTACCCGCGTCGGCCCGCCTCCCAGAAGGGGGACTACCGTCAGGGGGTGACGTGGAGGACGAGGCGCGCCGTCGGCGAGCCGTCGTCACCGAACCAGCGCTCCCCCTCCCGAACCAGGTCGAGCTCGACCAGGAACGCACCGGGCTCGACGGGCGCCCGGAGCGTGAGCGTCATCGCCGCCCTCCCTCCAGGGCCGACGTCGTGGGGGAGAGGGCTCCGGGCGAGGTCCCGATCCAGGACCCGTCCGTCCGGGTCGAGCAGGTGGGCACCGAGCAGGACCGCCCCCGGCCCCGTCCCGGCGTTCCACGCGGTCGTGCCGAAGTTCTCCACGCGGAGGGTGAGCGAGGCGCTGGTCCCCGGCGTCACGTCGAGGAAGCGACGGTCGAGCACGATCCGGGCCCGGTCGGTGTCGCCGGGACCGGCGGTGCCGTCGGGCCGGATGGCCACGACGAAGAGGGTGCCGCCGAGGTGCGGCAGGCGGTTCAGCAGCGAGGCGACCCACGCTCCCGCGCCCCGGCCACCGTCGGCCCGGGTCGGTGTCCAGGTGTGCAGCCGGCTCATCTGGAGGCCCACCGCCTCGAGAAGGCACGCCACCTCGTCCGGCGCATACTCCCGCCGGTGGACCCACTCGTTCATCCGGAAGGTCCGCCCGATCCCGAACAGGTGGGTCTGAGGCGACCACCCGCCGAGCGCGC
Organism: uncultured Candidatus Rokubacteria bacterium; assembly: GCA_963708025.1. Lineage (GTDB taxonomy): Bacteria > Methylomirabilota > Methylomirabilia > Rokubacteriales > DASRDR01 > CAVPSB01. The sequence continues at coordinate 175,510 of CAVPSB010000012.1, forward strand.
GCAAGCGGCCGCGGAGGTCCACGACGTTGGGGGTCGTGAGATACAGCGCGCCCCCTGGCCGCAGGACGCGCCGGCACTCGGAGAGGAACAGGGCGGGATTCGCCAGGTGCTCCAGGATCTCGGTGGCGAGGACCCGACCGAAGCTGGCATCGGCGTACGGCAGGGGCTCCCGCTCCAGGTCCACGTCCGCGACCGGGATGCCGCGCTCGGCCATCCACCGGCAGAAGGCAGGCGGCACGAAGCGACCCACGCCCGCGATCTCCACCCGGTCCAGGCCAGCGAGCGCGAGCGTCAGGTGCCCGGGGTAGACGCCGGCGTCCAGCAGCGGGCCCCGTGGCCCGGGGCCGGCCTCGAGCCACGCCAGCGTGTGCACGTACCGGCCGATGTTCTCGAGGCCGTAGCCCTCCTCGCCGGGCGGCCCCCCGGTGACGACCTGCTCCACGATGCGCCGCAGCTCGCGCCGAGCCGGTCCTCCGCTCACCGCGCCGTCCCCCCCCGACGCGGCCGGTAACACCACCACTCCAGGTTCATCCGTGGGCTCCTCCCGCCCGGGCCTGCCTCGCCAGTCCCGGGCCCAGGCTCCGACTACGCTAGCAGAACCGCCCCGGCCGTGCTCGGGCTGCGTGACTCCGGGACCAGCGCCTTGCGGAGCGCCGGTGGCTCGCCCGTGTGGTACCGTGAGCGGTCGAGGGATCGCGTGAGGAGACCTCGTGCGAGGGGTCTGGTTCCAGTCGTCGCGGAAGGCCTGGGGCTTCTCCTCGCGTTCGCCGCCGGCGAGCTGGTGGTCTGCCCGGCGGCGAGGCCGGTCCCGGGAAGGGAAGCGAGCGCGTGAGAGTCCAGCGATCCGTCACCGAAGTCCTCTCCAAGGTTCGCTTCAAGAGTGTCGTGCAGACGCTGCGGCTCGTCCGGGACGTGGAGCAGCCGCTCCACGAGCTCGGGCTCTTCCTCGGCATCGGCCGGGCTCCGGATCACCGTCGGATCCGGCTCCGCAACGGGTACCAGATCCACATCGACTCCGTCAACGAGTTCCGGCAGTCCTTCTGGGATTGCTGGGTGCGTGAGCCCTACCGCGTGCTCGCGTCGGACGAGCTGATCATCGATGCCGGCGCCAACATCGGCTGCTTCTCGATCTACGCGGTGAGCAAGTCGCTCCGGGGACACGTCTTCGCGCTCGAGCCGTCGTCACGGAACTTTCAACGTCTCGTGGACAACATCCAGCTCAACCGGCTCGATCGTCGGATCACCGCGCTGCCGGTGGGCGTGGCTGGCCGGAGCGGAACGCAGGAGCTGGACGTCAGCCACGCCAGCCCTTACCACTCCGTGTACACGGAAGTCGGGCCCTACCGGGAAACGATCCGCGTGCTGTCGCTCTCCGCCCTGCTCGGGGAGATCGGCAGTCCCGAGCGGGTCGATCTGTTGAAGATGGACTGCGAAGGGGGCGAGATGGAATGTCTCCTGGAGTCCTCCCCCGGGGACCTCGGCCGCATTCGCCGGATCGCCGTCGAGTACCACGAGTGGGCCGGCTACAGCTTCCCGTCGCTGGTCGAGCGCCTGCGGGCGAGCGGCTTCACCATGCGGTCGCACGTGCGGTGCGAGAAGGACCGGACGGGCGTGGTGGAGTTCGTCGGCCGGTGAAGGACGGGTCCGCCCCCCCGGTCTCGAAGCGGTCCGGCTCCGCCTCCCGGCGCGCGTACGGCGCGCTCCTGCTCGGGCTCGGCCTGATCGTCGTCATCGCCCCGTTCGGCGCGGGCGGGTGGGCCGTCTCCATCCTGGGCCTCGTCGTGATCGTGGCCGGGGCGACCGAGGTCGTCCGGGGACTGCGCGCGTCGTCGCCCGACTCGACGTGGGTGACCTACCTGACGGGCGTCCTGATGATCCTGGGCGGGCTGCTGCTGGTCGCGCGACCCGTGATGGTGATCGGCGGGCTGCTGGCGCTCCTGGCGCTCATCCTGTCGGTCAACGGCCTCGCGAAGGTCGTCAGCGCCTTCCGGGACCGGGCCGGCGCGGCGCGCTGGTGGACGCTCTTCAGCGGCGTCGTCAATCTCCTGCTGGCGCTCCTCGTCTGGCGGCAGGGCGCCACCACCGGGGCGGTGGTGCTCGGCCTGAGCCTCGGCTTCTACGTCATGTCCACCGGGTGGACGGCGCTCCTGGCGCCCGACGAAGACGTCGAGGATCGTCGAGGGGCCAGGGGGCCAGCGAGCACCCGGACGAGCGGCTCGGTCTGCCCGCGCATGCGGAGCTCGGCCGGCTGCGGATCGCCGCCGTCGAGGGCGAGGTGGCCGCGCTGCCGGTCAACCGGTTCTGGATCGTCGTCCTGATCGTGGTGTTCTTCGCCATCCACGCCGGACGCCTGCAGTCGGACTGGACGTGGCTGGGCCTGATCTCGCCGGCGGTCGCCGTCGCCGGTGACGTGCTCTCGGCGCTGCTGGTGGCGGTGCTGTTGCTGCCGGTCTGGCTGAGCTGGCGCGCGCTCACCCGGCCGATCGAGCGCCGCGCCTGGGCGCGCCGCCTCTCGGGCCAGGCGGAGGCCCACGGCCTCGAGCTCGGCGAGCGCGCCGTCAACTGGTGACTCGACAGCCGACTCCGTTGGGGCGTGCGGCTGCGGCTGGCCCGCGGGTCGCTCCGCACGGCCCTCCAGCAGTGGCTCCGGACCGGCCTCCCCATCGTGGCGGTGGTGGTGGCCATCAACCCCATCTGGGGCTTCAGCTGGTACTTCAACACGGAGAACTGGGCGAGCGGCTTCTGGGAGCGGGTCACCGAGGCCCGGACCGACCACTGGCGCGAGGCCATGATCGCGGCGGTGGAGCGCGCGGTGGTGCCGACCGGTGTGCCCCGGGCGGCCCTGTTCGAGGTGCGGCCGGACGGCGTCGGCGACGCCACGGATTTCAGCTTCGTCGTCATCGGCGATCCGGGCGAGGGCGACTCGTCCCAGGCGTCGCTGCGCGACCGCTACCTGGACCTCGGCCGGCGCCCCGACGTCAGGTTCCTCGTCGTGGCGTCCGACGTGATCTATCCCGGCGGCGCGATGCGCGACTACGAGTTCAACTTCTACCTGCCGTTCAAGGGCTTCCAGAAGCCGATCTACGCGATTCCCGGCAACCACGACTGGTTCAGCGCGCTGGACGGCTTCGCCGCCAACCTCATGGAGCCGGTGGCCGCCCGGGCGGCGATGGACGCCCGCGAGCAGTTGACCGCGCTGGTCACCCCGCCGGACCGGAAGGGCGTCGCCAGCGCGGTGGCCGAGGCGGCGCGGCTGCGCGCGGAATACGGGGTCCGGACCGCCGAGCAGCGGGCCCCGTTCTTCGAAGTCCACGGGCGGGAGTTCTCCCTGATCGCCGTCGACACCGGCATCTTGCGCCGGATCGACCCCTCCCAGGCCGCGTGGCTCGAGGGCGCCCTGTCCCGGGCGCGTGACCGGTTCACGATGGTGATTCTCGGCCACCCGCTCTACGCCGGCGGCGCCTACCAGGGGTTCGACGAGGCGTTCGGCCGGATCCACGGTCTCCTGCGGCAGTACCGGGTCCCGGTCGTCATGGCCGGGGACACGCACGACTTCGAGTACTACCGGGAGCGGTACGACAGCCCCGGAGGCCCACGACTGATGCATCACTTCGTCAACGGCGGGGGCGGCGCCTATCTCAGCATCGGGACCGCCCTCGACTGGCCGCCGACACCACCAGTCCCGGACTGGGCCTTCTACCCGGCCACGGACGCCGTCCGCGCGAAGCTCGAGAGCGAGACCAGCCGGTGGAAGTGGCCGGTGTGGTGGTGGATCAAGCGCTTCAACGCCTGGCCGGCCTCGGTCGAGGCGCTGTCGGGGGCGTTCGACTTCAACCGCGCCCCGTTCTTCCAGAGCTTCGTGGAAGTCCGCGTGGAGGGCTCCGCACGGCGGGTGCGCTTGATCCTCCATGGCGTCGGGGGCCCGCTTCGCTGGCGCGACCTGCAGACCGGCGGCGCCGCCCGTTCGAACGGGGCGGGGCCGGACGACGCGGCCGAGTGGATCCTGCCGATGGAGGCCGCCGCGTCGGGGAAATGACTCCCCGGGGGTGTTCGGGCACCGGCCGACCCAGGCGTGCCGCCCACGATGCGATTCGAGCCGGGAGCTGAGCTATACTGCGCACCACTTCCTCCAGCCCCCCTCCTCCCGGTGGGTGGGGGAGGGGGCTGGAGGCCCCGAATGGAGGTGAAGCATGAACTCCGACGGTATCGGCGTGGTGGTGATCGGTCAGTCGCCGCGGCCCGACATCGAGGCGGAGCTGCGCGAGGTGCTGGGGAATCGGGTGCCGATCCGGCTGGTGGGCGCCCTCGACGGGCTGAGCCGGGCGGAGATCGACCGGCTCCGGCCGAGCGGCTCGCACGACGCGCTCTTCACCAACCTGCCGGACGGCTCCGGCGTCGTCATCAGCAAGGCCGAGGTGACCAAGCGGTCCCAGGCCCGGCTCGACTGGCTGGCCGAGCAGGGGATCGACGTGACGCTCATGAACTGCACCGGCGTCTTCGAGGGGCTCGTGCCCCGCGGCCACCTGGTCTTCCCGTCGGCGGTGCTGACCGGCCTGGTGCTGGGACTGCTGCCGCGAGGGCGACTCGGCGTGTTCATGCCGATCGCCGAGCAGGAGGCCGCGATGAAGGACAAGTGGAGCCAGGGCGAGTGGGAGGTCTCGGCGCTCCCCCTGCGACCCCGGACCGAGGGCGCGGAGCTCGACGCCGCGGCTCGCGAGATGGCGCGGGGACGCCCCGACCTGGTCGTGCTCGACTGCATGGGCTACGGGCAGGCGATGAAGCGCCGCGTTCGGGAGGTCACGGGGCTCCGCGCGGTGCTGGCCATCTCGGCCGCCGCCCGGGCCCTGCAGGAGCTGATCGCCTGATGGGCTCGTGAGCGAATCGCGCCGTCCGGTCCGCCCCCCGCCACCGGCCGAAGGCCGTCCGATCGGTAGGGAGGGGGGAGGGCGGGAGGTCCCGAGGTGAGAACGGGTAAAGGAGTGGGCCCCGTCCGGCCCCCCCTCCCCCGGCCAAAGGCCGAAGGCCGTCAAACAGTGGGGGAGGGGGGGTTGGGGGGGAGGGCGGGAGGTCCCAAGGTGAGAACGGGTAAAGGAGTGGGCCCCGTCCGGCCCCCCCTCCCCCGGTGGGTGGGGGAGGGGGGGTTGGGGGGGAGGGCGGGAGGTCCCAAAAGTCGCGCCCGGTCGCGCTCGAGGAGATCGAGCAGCTCGCCACCGGGGCCTGGATCCTCGGCACCGGCGGGGGCGGCAGCCCGTATCACGGCCTCCTCAACATGCGGAAGCTCTACCGGGAGGGGTCCGTCGTGCGCCTCCTCGACCCCGCCACCCTGGCCGACGACGACGACGTGGCCGTGGTGTCGTTCATGGGGGCGCCGCTGGTCGGCCAGGAGCGGTTCAAGGACCCGCGGGCGATCGCCCGCGCCGTCCGCATGATGGAGGAGTACACCGGCCGTCGGTTTCGCGCCGTCATGGCCGTCGAGATCGGCGGCGGCAACGGGCTGGCCCCGTTCATGGCGGCCGCGCTCCTCGACATCCCGGTGGTGGACGCCGACGCGATGGGCCGGGCGTTCCCGGAAGCGCAGATGACGAGCTTCGCCATCAAGGAGCTGCCGTGCTTTCCGCTCACGCTGGCCGACGTGCGGGACAACGGCGTCATCGTGGCCCGGGCGGCGAGCTGGAAGTGGATGGAGCGCCTCTCCCGTAAGGTCTGCACCGAGGTCGGCTCCACCGCCGCCACCTGCAAGGCGCCGCGCACAGGCAAGGAGGTGAAGGAGGCCGGGATTCTCTACACGACCACCAAGGCGATCCGGCTCGGCGCCACCGTCCAGGCGGCCCGACGCGCCCACCGCGACCCCATCGACGCCATCCTCGAGGCCGAGGGCGGTCGCGCGCTCTTCCGCGGCAAGGTGCGGGACGTCGCCCGCCGGACGACCGAGGGCTTCCTCCGCGGCACCGCCAGCCTGGAGGGGCTCGACGAGTTCGCCGGCCAGCGCTTCGATCTCGCCTTCCAGAACGAGTGGGCGGTCGGGTGGCACGACGGCGCTCCCCGGGTGACGACCCCGGACCTGATCTGCGTGATCGACAGCGTGGCGGGAGAGGCGATCGGGACCGAGACCCTGCGTTACGGCCAGCGGGTGAGCGTCGTCGTCCTGCCGGCGCCCGAGATCCTGCTGACGCCGAAGGGGCTCGACCACGTCGGCCCGCGAGCGTTCGGCTACGACCTCGACTTCCGGTCCGTGTTCGCCGAGGCGCCGACGGCGAGCCGGTCGTGAGGCGGATCGGGCGTCGTGGCCCAGCCGGCCCCCGAGATCCTGCTGGCACCCAGGGGATTCGGCACGTGGGGCGGGCGGTGAGGCGGATCGGGCGTCGTGGCCCAGCCGGCCCCCGAGATCCTGCTGGCACCCAGGGGATCGGGCACGTGGGCCGGGGCGATGAGGCGGATCGGGCGTCGTGGCCCAGCCGGCCCCCGAGATCCTGCTGGCACCCAGGGGATTCGGGCACGTGGGGCCGGGGGCGTTCAGCCGTGAGGCGGATCGGGCGTCGTGGCCCAGCCGGCCCCCGAGATCCTGCTGGCACCCAGGGGATTCGGGCACGTGGGGCCGGGGGCGTTCAGCCGTGAGGCGGATCGGGCGTCGTGGCCCAGCCGGCCCCCGAGATCCTGCTGGCACCCAGGGGATTCGGGCACGTGGGGCCGGGGGCGTTCAGCCGTGAGGCGGATCGGGCGTCGTGGCCCAGCCGGCCCCCGAGATCCTGCTGGCACCCAGGGGATTCGGGCACGTGGGGCCGGGGGCGTTCAGCCGTGAGGCGGATCGGGCGTCGTGGCCCAGCCGGCCCCCGAGATCCTGCTGGCACCCAGGGGATTCGAGCACGTCGGGCCGCGGGCGGTCGGCCATGAGGCGGATCGGCGTCGACGTCGGCGGGACCAACACCGACGCCGTGCTGCTGGACGGGTCGCGGGTCGAGCACGCGGTGAAGACGCCGACCACCGGAGACGTCACCTCCGGGATCACCGAAGCCCTGCGCCGCCTGCTGGCGGCCGTCCCGGCCGAGGCGCGCCGGGTGGATGCCGTGATGATCGGCACCACCCACTTCACCAACGCGGTGGCGCAGCGCCGCGACCTCACGCCGGTGGCGGCGGTCCGCATCGGGCTCCCGGCCAGCGCCTCCCTGGAGCCGTTCATCGACTGGCCGGAGGACCTGGCCGCGATCGCGCGCGGCCGGGTGTTCATGGTCGAGGGCGGCCACGAGGTGGACGGCCGGCCGATCGTGCCCTTCGACGAGACGGCGATGCGCCGCGTCGCCCGCGAGATCCGGGCCTCCGGTCTCCGCTCGGTCGGGGTCACCGCGATCTTCTCGCCGATCGACCCGGGCGGCGAGAAGATGGCGGGCGCCATCCTGGCCGAGGAGTGCCCGGGCGTCGCCGTCACGCTGTCCCACGCGCTGGGACGCATCGGGCTGCTCGAGCGCGAGAACGCCTGCCTGCTCAACGCCGCCCTGGTCGAGCTGGCCCGCACGACGACCCGGGCCTTCACCGACGCGCTGGCCGCCAGCGGGATCGACGCGCCGCTCTACCTCACCCAGAACGACGGGACGGTGACGGTGGCCAGCCAGGCCGAGGCGTTCCCGGTCTACAGCTTCGCCTCCGGGCCCACCAACAGCATGCGGGGCGCCGCGTTCCTGTCCGGGCTCGACGACGCCGTGGTGATCGACGTGGGGGGGACCACGACCGACGTCGGCTGCCTGAAGCACGGCTTCCCGCGCGAGGCCAACGCCGTCGTCGAGGTCGGGGGCGTGCGGACGCTGTTCCGGATGCCCGACCTGCTCTCGCTCGCGCTCGGCGGCGGGACGCTGGTCGAGCCGTCGCCGCTCTCGATCGGCCCGCGCAGCGTCGGCTTCCGGCTGACCGAGCAGGCGCTCGTCTTCGGCGGCGACCGGCTCACCGCCACCGACCTCGCCGTCGCCGCCGGGCTGATCGAGCTGGGTGATCCGGCCCGCGTCGCCCACCTCGGCCGCGACCTGGTCGAGGCCGCCATCCGCGCGATCCACGGGCGGATCGCCGAGGCCGTCGACCGCATGAAGACGGATGCCCACGACGTGCCCGTGGTGGCGGTCGGCGGCGGCGCCTTCCTGGTGCCGCCCACCATGCCCGGCGTCTCGCGGGTGGTCCGGGTGGCGCACCACGCGGTCGCCAACGCGGTGGGCGCCGCCATCGCCCAGGTCAGCGGGGAGCTGGACCAGGTCTTTCAGAACATGAGCCGCGAGGCGGCGATCGCCGAGGCCCGAGGCCTGGCCGAGGAGCGCGCGGTCCGGGCCGGCGCCGCCCGGGAGAGCCTCAAGGTCGTCGAGGTCGAGGACATCCCGCTGGCCTACCTGCCGGGCAACTCGCTGCGGACCCGCGTCCGCGTCGTCGGCGACATCGCGGGGGTGTCGGGCTAGCCTGACCCGTTCACCACGCGCGCGGGTCCGAGCCACGGCACGGTGTCCACGGTCAGGCCTCGTCGGGCGGGCCGAGCTACCGCACGCCTTGCTTCGCCTTGCGCCGCTCTTCCGCTTCCTCCATGGCCAGCGTGTAGGCCACGTAGTACTTGTAGATGTTGCTCACGTACTGCACCGTCTCCCGGCCGATGCGCTCGGCGGCGACCCGCTCCACGTTGTTGAACCAGAGGTTCGGGTTGAGCCCGCGCCGCTCGGCCTCCCGCCGGAGCTGGTCGACCCGCCCCGGTCCCGCGTTGTAGGCGGCGAACGCGAAGAGCCCCTTGTTCAGGGCGTCCATGGGCTCGTCCGCGAAGTACTGGTCGATCATGAACCGGATGTACTTGACGCCGGCGTGGATGTTCGGCTCGAGCCGCTGGATGTCGCCGACCTTCAGGTCCTTCGCGGTCTTGGGCATCACCTGCATCACGCCGACGGCGCCGACGGGGCTCTTCACGTTCTGGTCGAGCCGGGATTCCTGGTAGCCCTGGGCCGCCATGAGCAGCCAGTCGAGCTTGTAGCGGTCGCCGTACTTGCGGAACAGCGACACCGTCTCCCGGAACCGCTTCATGTCGGCGGTGTTGGTGGCGCTCTTCACGAACTTCGTGCTCTTGAGGTAGCGCTGCGTGAGGATGTTGCCGAACGTGGTTTGCGCGCCGTGTCGCTTCAGGAACGCATCGATCTCCGCCTCGAGCTTCGGGCTGTTCTTCCGGATGGCGGGAGCGGTCATGGCGTCCCGACGCACCGCGAGATCGAAGTGCGGCGTGATCGCGGGGAAGACCTGCTTCCAGAACGTCGCCAGGTAGCTGTCCACGATCGTGATCTTGACCAGGCCGGCGTTCAGCATCTCCAGGATGTCTTCGGTCTCCAGGGCCTCGGGGGCGGCCTTCAGCACGACTTCCTTCTTGCCCGCGGCCTTGAAGCGCCGGTTCAGCTCGACCAGGCTCTCGTGATAGCTGCTGGACCGGCGGACGAAAACCTCCCGGCCGGCCAGGTCCTCCAGGCGGGCGATCCGAGGAGCTCCGGGCCCGGTGACGACGACCTCGTCCACCTTGGTGCGCCCGGGAGCGGTGAAGTCGACCAGCTTTTCCCGCTCGGGGGTGACGGTGAGGCCGGCCACGACCAGGTCCCCCCGACCTTCCACCAGGCCGGGCAGCATCTCGTCGCGTGAGACCGGCACGAACACCACCTGCACCCTCAGGAGGCCGGTCTTGAGCCTGGCGTTGAGCTCCTCCTCGAGCTTCCGGCCCATCTCGTACGCGACGCCGTGCTGGTCCCCCTTGTCGACGAAGTAGTACGTCTTGCTGTAGGGGACCAACATGCGAATCATTCGCCGCTCGATCATGCCGTCCAGATCACCGGTCCACTTGGCCGTGATCTGCTCCAGCGGGATCGTCGTCGGCGCTGGCGACTGGGCGAAAGCGACCCCCCCGCCGGCCGCGCACAGCAGCAGGACCGATAGCGCTCTGATGATCATGGCACCTCGCTTCCCCTCGCTTTTGTCGGCGACGCTGCCCATGGCCTAGACTCTACCATCGGTGCGGGTGCAGCGGACCCGCATCGGACTACTGGCTGCCGACCCCCGGGCGGCGGCTCCGGTCCGTCGCGATCGCCTGCCGGACGGCGTCCAGGAGCACCTCGTCGTCGAAGGGCTTCGCCAGGAAATCGGCGGCCCCGGACTTCATCGCCCGCACGGCCATCGGGATGTCGCCGTGTCCGGTGATGAAGACGACCGGGATGTCGTGGCCGCCGGCCACCAGCACCTCGTGCAGCTCGAGGCCGCTCTGGCCCGGCATCCGGACGTCGAGCACCAGGCAGCCCGCACCCTCGAGCCGGCCGAGCTCCAGGAACTCGCGGGCCGACGCGAACGTCTCGACCCGGTAGCCGACGGAACGGAGCAGTCGCTCCAGGCCGCGGCGGACCGAGGCGTCGTCGTCGACGACGAAGACGGTCGCCCCGCGGTCGCTCACGGGGCCGGGTCGCCGGCGACCGGCAGCGCGAAGTGGAAGGTCGCACCCCGGGTCGGGTTGTTCGCAGCCCAGATGACGCCGCCGTGCGCCTCGATGATCGACCGGGCGATCGCCAGCCCCATCCCCATCCCGGCCGGCTTCGTCGTGTAGAACGGCTCGAAGACCCGGTCGTGGGCGCCGTCCCGAAGTCCGCTGCCGGTGTCCTGCACCGACACGTGGAGGGCCTGCACCTCGGTGTTCCGGGTCCGCACCAGGACGGTGCGGTCGCCATCGACGCCGTCGCTCATCGCGTCCATGGCGTTGAGCAGGAGGTTCAGGACGACCTGCTGGAGCTGGACCCGGTCCCCCTTGGCCATCGGCAGCGTCGGGTCGAGCTCCAGCGCGACCGAGACGTTGCGGATGATGGCGTCGCTGCCCAGGAGCTTCGCCACGTCGCGGATCAGGGCGTTCAGGTCGAGGTGAGACAGCTTGGGCTCACCCTTCCGGAGCAGCTCGCGGAGCCGCTGGATCACGTCGCTGGCGCGCTTGTCGTCCTCGACGATGTCGGTCAGGATCCCCCGGAGCTCGCCGAGATCGGGCGGGGTGCGCTCCAGGAACCGGCGGGCGGCCTGGGCGTTGGTCAGGATCCCGGTGAGCGGCTGGTTCAGCTCGTGGGCCAGCGAGGCGGCCAGCTCGCCCATCGTCGACACCCGGGTGAAGTGAGCCAGCTCCTGGCGGCTCCGCTGAGCATCCATCTCCGCGCGCTTCCGCTCGGTGATCTCGGTGTGCGAGACGATCGCCCCGCCCTCGGGGCGGTTCAGGGGCACCACCGACATCGCGAACCAGCGCTCGACGACGGGGGCCGGGAGGGCGAAGTCGAGCGCGAACGCAACCCGCGAGCCGCCCAGCACCGCCTCGATCCCGGCCAGCGCCTCGCTGGCGTGGGGGACGCCCTGGCGGGCCGCCTGCCGGCAGACGTCGAGGTAGCTGACCCCGACCGCCGGCGTCCGTCGCCGAGCCGTTGTCGCGCCCGAACCGACTCCAGTTCTCGTTCACGGTGACGATCCGGCCCTCCCGGTCCAGGACGGCGACGTTGCTGCTCAGGGAGGCGAGGATGGCCGCCTTCATCAGCTCGCCGGCCCGGAGGGCGTCCTCCATCCGCTGGCGCGAGAGGGCGCCGGCAAAGACCTCCGTGACCAGGCGCAGCCGCTGGACGAGCGCCTCCGGCCAAACCCGGCCGGCCGCGGTGACGAACGCCAGGCCGCCCACGACCCGGCCGCCGGCGACCAGCGGCAGCGTGAGGCCCGATCGGCGGCGCGCGCCCTCGTGCCCGGCGTCGTCGGGCAACCCGTCGGGATGCCAGACGGCGGCGGGCTCGCCGCGACGGAAGCCCTCGACCGCCCATGGAAAGTCCCGGCCGGTGACGACGGGCAGCTCGGCGTCGTCGATCCCGGCAGCGGTCCAGGAGTACCGGACCGCCGGGGCCTGCTCGTTCTCCGCGAGCCGGAACAGCGTGAGGCGGTCGAGCCCGAAGAACTCCCCGAGCTGCCGGAGCCACGTGTCGATGGCGGGGTCCATCTCGCGACTGGGGAGGTGGACGAACGCGCCGGAGAAGCGGGCGAGCAGGTTCTCGAAGCGGAGCCGCTCCTCCAGGGCCTCCTGGGCCCGCCGCCGCTCCTCGATGACGCTGGCCAGGGCGAGGAGCGGGATGGCGATGACGCTCAGGAAGATCTGCAGCGCGAGGACGCTCTCGGCGGCCGGGAGTGTCGTGAACGGCCCCTGCCCCCGGGTGCCGGCCCAGATCGCCAGGAGCGCGGTGGTCAGGAGCGCGAGGCTCACGCCTCCCGGACCGAACCGCACGGCGGCCCACAGGAAGAAGGGCAGGACGAAGGCCAGCGGCGTGCGGGGCGATCCGGGGATGAGGCCCGGGATCCCGGCCGCTCCCGCGAAGGCGACCAGCCCGACCGCCACCAGCGCCAGGGTCAGGAGCGCCGCCTCCAGGTGCCGGCGAGGCGGGGCCGTCCGGACCCATCTCGGTCCGGCGGTGATCCCCATGACGAGCGCCGGCACCAGCGTCAGCTCCGTGAGGACGTTGGAGAAGAAGCGCGTGCGCCAGACGAGCCAGTAGGGCTCGGCCCGCAGCCAGGACACCGCGGCGGCGTCCACGAACGACGACACGAAGGGCGCGGTGAGCACCGCCGCGACCATGAAGACCGTCACGCGGCGCAGCGTGTCGAACCGGGTGGGCGCGTCGCTGAATCGACGCACGCCGGCGGCCGCGATCAGGGCCTCGCTGCAGTTCGTCACGAAGAGCGCGGCCACCAGCGAGATCGGGAAACCCGCCTGGAGCTCGACGAGCGCATGGGCGGGGAGCGCGGCGAGCAGGTAGATCCACCACCGCCGGGGCCGCGTGAGCAGGAGCGTGGCCGTCAGGATCGCGTTCGGTGGCCAGAGCACGGACGAGGTCGCCGGAGGGAAGCTGAGCACGAAGCCGATCGTCGAGCCGAGGTAATAGGCGGCGCCGACCCCCAGCGCGGTCGCCACGGTGGCCGCCGACGACCGGGCGGACGAGGTCCTCACCTCCCCCCCTGGCTGCTTCGATCCCGATGTCGCCTCGTCGGTCACCGGCTGCGTCGCCTTTCGTGCCATTCGGGGTCGGCTCGCCGCCCACCGAGCCCTCCATACTGGTACACCGCCAGCCCGGCCCCGACAAGCGCGTTCTGGGGCGCCGGCCCCCGGGTGTTTCTGGCTGGATCGGGGGCCCCCCTGGTGTACGGTGGGGCTGCCGAGACCCTGGGTGGTGGTGGGCATGAGGTCCTGGCGGATGTGGACCGAACGCAGGTCAGGGGAGGAGGGGCGATGGGTGGCGCGCGGGCCCGGATCCTGGCCACGGCCGTTCTGGTCCTCGCGTTGCTGGCGGGATGTGCCCACGGAATGGGCTCTCGCCAGCGCTGGGTGGGCACGAGCACCGGCTCGGCCGGCGACTGTGCCGCTCTCGAGTTCGAGATCGTGATCTTCGAAGGGCAGATCGAGGGCTGGGCCACGTCCGCGCTGCCGCAGGGGCCCGTGTCGTGGGACGTGCGCGGCTCGGTCAGCCCCGACAATCAGGTCTCGGTGGAGACGGTCACCGCAGACCCGCGCATCGGGCAGCGCCGGGTCTCGTGGCGCGGCGTGAGGAAGGTGCTGGAGGTGACTCTCACCCAGGCATCTCCTGGCGCGTGCCAGCCTCCACGGGCGGCGACCCTCGGCTGACCGATCTCAGGGCCTGCGGCCAATGCCGGCGGCTCTCACTCAGTTCGGGACCTCCCGCCCACCCCCCCAACCCCCCTCCCCCACCCACCGGGGGGAGGGGGGAGCCGGAGCACCCCATTCCTTCACATGCTCTCATCAGAGCGGCCATCGGCTTCTCGCAACTCTCTGACCCCGGCCCCGCGGCCGGGGCGTTCCACTTCGAGCCGCGGCTCCCCCGCGGCCTCCGAGGGGAGGCCGCGGGGATCTTCCAAGACCCCCGAAGATCTCAAGGCGCCTCCCCCCACGCTCCAGCATCATCCGGACGAGGTCCGCGACCGACTCCGCCTGCATCTTCTTCATGACCCGCCCGCGGTGGACCTTGATCGTCTTCTCGGCCGCCCCCAGCTCGGCCGCGATCTGCTTGTTGAGCTTGCCCGAGACCACCCGCGCCAGCACCTCCCGCTCCCGGGGCGTCAGCGCATCGAGCCGGCGCTGGACGCGGGCCCGCGCGGTCCGCTCGGCGCGGCCCTGGCGGCTCCGGGCCAGCGCCCGCTGGATGGCCTCGAGCAGCGCCTGGTCCTCGAAGGGCTTCTGGAGGAAATCGAGCGCGCCCTCCTTCATGGCTCGCACGCTGGTCGGCACCGAGGCGTGGCCCGTGATGAAGATGATCGGCATCGTGCGCTGGGCGCGGCCCAGGGAGGCCTGGAGCTCGAGGCCGCTGGGACCGGGAAGCCGCACGTCGAGAACGAGGCACGACGGACGGTCCGGCGGCCGGTACGCCAGGAAGGCCGGGGCGGACGCGAAGGTCTCCACGTCGAGGCCGAGCGAGCGGATGAGCCGGGCCAGCGCCCTTCGCACCGACTCGTCGTCGTCGATCACGTAGACTACGCCATCGGGTGTCATGCCGGTACCTCGTCCGGGACCGCTCCCATCCCCCGCCCGTCCGCTCTACAGATATACCCCGGTCTCCCGGTGACGGAGAACACGACCCGGTCCCAGGTGGGAGCCGCCGTCCTTCGCCGACGACCGGCGGCTCACGCTCTCCGGATGGTCAGGGTCACCACCGCCCCCACCAGGAGCAGCGCTCCCAGGCTGCCGAGGGACCCCAGGCGGTCACCGAAGAAGAAGACGCCGAGGAGCGTGGCGGTGAGCGGCTCGACGAGCGAGAGCACGCCCGAGACGGCGACCGGAGTGGTCCGCATACCCACCACGTACAGGATGTACGCGACCGCCGTCGGGACGACGCCGAGATAGGCCAGGAGTCCCCAGGCCGCGGGCCCGGCGTCGACCGGCTCGGTGGCGAGCGCGGGGGCGAGGACGACCGCGGCCACGCTGAACGTCAGCGCCGCGACGGCGAGCGGCGGCAGCCGGCCGACGAGGTCCTTGACGACCACGGCGTACAGCCCATAGAAGAAGCCGGCCCCGAGGGCCAGCAGGGCGCCGGTGGCGAAGGCGGCGGGCAGGGTCCCGGGCCCGTGGGGCCCGAGCGTCAGGAGAGCGGCCCCCGTCACGCCGGCGGCCAGCGCCGCGACCGTGGTCGCCGTCACCCGCTCGCCGAGGAGCGGCACGGCTAGCCCGATGATGAACAGCGGGGCGCTGCAGATCGCGATGAGGGCGCCGACCGCGACCGACGTCTTCGCGACGCCCCAGAAGTAGCAGATCTGGTAGGCCCCCATCGCCACGCCGCCCGCGAGGAGGCGCCAGCGGTCGCGCGGGGCCGGCAGCCGGATCGGGCCGGCCACCGCCCACGCCGCGAGGAGCAGGCACGGCGCCGCGATCGCCATGCGAAAGAAGCCGACGAGCGGCGGCGACATAGGGGAGTGGCGGGCGACGAGCTGCATCGTCGCCCCCGTCGTCCCCCAGCTAACGGCGGCAAGCGCGATCAGCAAGACGCCGAGTCGCGACCCCGCCGCGCTCAGGGCCCGTGAAGAAACAACGGCGCCAAGACCCTCCCCTGGGTCACCCACCCGAGTGCGTGGCCGATGAGTCAAGTTCTCGGGGCGCGGGGCCGAGGAGCGAGCAGCGCTAGGACGCAGGGAGTCGCCGACCGCAGGCGTACTCCGAGTACGCCGAGGATCGGCGACGACCGAGGACGACGCGATGCGAAGCTCATCGGCCCCGCGGGCGGGGGCCTGGATAGCCGTCGCACGTGAGCCGCTCCCCGTCGCCGTGGAAGCCGGCGTCGGCCAGCGCCTCGAGCCAGCCCGAGGCGAGCGCCGGCTGGTCCTCGACGCTCTCCACCGTGAGCCGGCGGCCCCGCCGGCCGGCCACGAGCGCGGCCAGCGCGTCCCGGCGCGCGTCGGCGGCCAGGTCGGCGGTCGCCCAGAGCCGGGTCCCCTCGAGCCCCAGGAGCGGCTGCCCGCCGCGTAGGACGACCAGGTGGCCCGGGTGGCGAACGAGGCGCGGCTCGGGGAAGGCGGCGCCGTAGCCGAGGGCTGGATCGACGGCGGAGAGCACGAGGAGGCGCGTGTCGGGGCGGCGCCGGACCTCCCGGAGGTGATCCACCGCCGCCGGTAAGCCATATTGCTCGCCCGAGGCCGGCTGGACGAAGACGCCGCGGCGGACCGTCCCCGCGTACTCGCGCCGGCGGTAGACCGCCACCAGCTCCCGCCACGGTGGCGCGTCCTCCTCCATCCGCGCCAGCTCGCGGAAGACGATGCCGTACCGCGCCAGGAGCAGGTCGGCCCACGCCTCCGCCCGCGCCTCGCCGTCCGCGGCGCCGGGCGGCAGCAGCGACCAGCGCCCGGGCAGGGTCCGGAGGGTGACCCGCAGGCGCAGCGCCGAGCGACTCGGCCGCGCCTCGCCGGCCCGGGCGTGCCGCAGTCCCTGGCGGCCCTCGAGCGAGCCGAGCAGCCGCACCGCCTGGAAGCCATCACTCGTCACGAGGCCGGCCCGGACCAGCTCCCAGAGCGCGGCCAGGACGTCAGCTGGCTCACGCGCGAGGAGTCGCGCCAGCTCGTCCACGAACAGGGCGCCCCGGCTCTCCAGGGCGGCGAGCGCTGCCCGCGCGGGGCCGTCCAGCGCCTCGAGCGTGGACGTGCCATCCGGCGGCGGCTGGCGGAGCCAGCCCGCGTCCGCGCGGGCGAGGAACGCCACCGGGGGCGGGCCGCCCGGTCGCGCCGCGGCCGGCTCGCTCGCGCGCGCCCACGGCGCCAGGCGACCCCAGAGAAACGCGCCCGACAGCGTGAGCTGGTCGAGGAGCTCCGGCCGGTAGTCCGCGATCCGCACCGCGAGGATGTCCCGCTCCCACCCGAAGGCCGGGCGCTCGAGCCCCTGGAGCTGGGCCAGCACCTCCTGGAGCCCGCCGACGCCGTGGAGGCGCGCGTCGGGGCCGGCCCGCTGCCAGCGGCAGAGGAAGTCGGTGAACTCCGCCGGGCCCACCGGCTCGATCTCGGCGCGCAGCCGGCTGAGCGTCAGGCGGTGGATCCGGTCGAGCACCGTCCGCTCGCACCACTGCTCGGCCGGCCCCCGGGGATCGTAGCGGCCCCGGAAGACGACGCCCTCCGCCTCGAGGGCGGCCAGGGCCTGGACGACGGCCTCGGTCGGGAGCGCGAGCGCCGCCGCCAGGTCGGCGACGCCCACCGGTCCGGCGTGGCGCAACCGGCGCCGGCACAGCTCGCGTCGCGCCGTCTCGGGCTCCCACGCCTCGGCCGCCAGCGCCGCCGGGAGCGTCACCCCGGGCGCCTCCGCCAGCTCGGGGTAGGCCGCCCGGCAGAGTGGCAACGTCTCGACGGCGATCCACACGGGAGCGCCGCTGCCGCGATCGGTGCGTGTCACGCGGCCCTCGGCAGCGAGGCGGACGAGGAGCGGCGCCGGGTCGCCGGCCACGCGGAACGCCAGCTCGGCGTCCGTCTGGGGCCCGGCGTCCTTCAGCGCCTCGCACAGCTCGTCGGCGTCGCGCGCCTGGGTGGCCGGCGTCCGCCCGCCCACCTCCTCGGCGACGCGCGCGATCGCCTCCGGGTCGAGCACGCCCGCCAGCCGGTCCCCGGGCGCCACCTCCTGGAGGAGGCCGCGGTGCGACTGGACCGTCCGGCTCCGCCGCTCCTCCCGCGGCGCGTCATCGATGAAGCTGTAGTCCCACGCGGCCAGGATCTGGTGAGCGAACGGGGAGGGCGCCGGCACCTCCCGGCTCACGGTGCGGATCGTCCCCAGCCGGATCCCTTCCAGCACCGCGACCAGCCGGCGGAGGTCCAGGGCGTCCTCGAGGCACTCCCGGAGCGTCTCGTGGACCAGCGGGTGATCGGGGATCGGGACGTCGAGGTCAGCCGGCCGGTTGTCCAGGCACGCCTGCTGCTCGGGGAAGCAGGCGGCGAGGAGATCCGTCGCGCGGAGCTTCTGGAGGTACGCCGGGACCCGCCGCCCCCCGGCGTGGCGCAGGAGGACGAGCGCGCGGACGGCCGCCTGGCGGAAGCGGGCCTCGAAGAGCGGCGACTGGAGGACGGCCTGGACCAGCGTCTCCCGCACCGTCGCCGGGTGAAGGTACGACCAGATCGTCTCCAGCGGGAAGGCGTGGCGCGGGCCGAAGGCGAGCAGGACGGCGTCGTCGGTGGCGGAGGACTGGATCTCGAAGTTGAACGTCCGGCATACCCGCTTGGAGAGGGCCAGACCCCAGGCGCGGTTCACCCGCATCCCGTACGGCGCGTGGAGGACCACCTGCGTCCCGCCCAGGCTGTCGAAGAAGCGCTCGGCGAGCAGCTCGGTGTCGGTCGGCACGACCCCGACCGCCGCCTGCTGCCGGGCCACGTACTCCACCACCTGTCGCGCGGCGTCGGGCTCGACGGCGGCCTCCGCCGCGAGCCACCGGGCGGCCGCCTCGGGCTCGGCGAGGCGCGCGGCGATCTCGGAGCGGAGCCGGGCCACCCCGGCCGAGAGCTCGGCCGTACGCCCGGGGGCCTCGCCGTGCCAGAAGGGGATCGTCGGGGGCAGCCCCGCCGCGGACTCCACGACCATCCGGCCCCGCTGGACCCGCACGATCCGCCAGGGGCTGTTCCCCAGCGTGAAGATGTCCCCTCGCATGGACTCCTGGGCGAAGTCCTCGTTCACCTGGCCGAGGACGAGCCCCTCCGGCTCCAGCACCACGTCGTAGTCCGTCGTGTCGGGGATCGTCCCTCCCGAGGTGATGGCAGCCAGCCGCGCCCCCCGGCGGCCACGGACCCGACCCTGGATCGTGTCCCAGTGGATGCGCGGCGCCACGCCCCGCGGCTCGGTGGGCAGCCGCTCGGCCTCCATCCGGAGCACGCCGTCGAACGCGGCGCGGTCGAGGTCCCGGTAGGGCGGCGTGCGGCGGACCAGGTCGAAGAGCCGGTCGGCTTCCCACTCGGTGTCGGCGCAGGCTGCCACCACCTGCTGGGCGAGCACGTCGAGCGGGCCCCGGGGGATCTCGACCCGGTCGAGCCGTCCCGCCCGGATCTCGCGGACGAGCGCGGCGCACTCCAGCACGTCGTCGCGGGTGAGCGCGAAGAGCCGCCCCCGCGGCGTGGCCCCGAGCCAGTGCCCCGAGCGCCCGACGCGCTGGACGGCGGTGGCGACGGCGCGCGGCGACTCCACCTGGCAGACGCACTCGATGGCACCGACGTCGATGCCCAGCTCGAGCGAGCCGGTCGCGACGATCGCCCGGATCTCCCCGGCCTTCAGGCGCGCCTCCGCCTCCAGGCGCCGCTTCCGCGACAGCGAGCCGTGATGGGCGGCCACCATGTCCGGGCCGAGCCGCTCGGTCAGGCGGACCGCCAGCCGCTCGGCGAGGCGGCGGCTGTTGGCGAAGACGAGCGTCGTGCGGTGCTGCTGGATGATGGCGGCCAGCTGCGCGTAGGTGGCGTCCCAGACGGCGTTCGTCGCCACCGCCCCCAGGTCGCGGGTGGGCGCGA
Organism: uncultured Candidatus Rokubacteria bacterium; assembly: GCA_963708025.1. GTDB lineage: Bacteria > Methylomirabilota > Methylomirabilia > Rokubacteriales > DASRDR01 > CAVPSB01. Next base: position 195,022 of record CAVPSB010000012.1, read on the forward strand.
CGACCTGGAGGTCGAGCGCCCGGCGGCGGCCGACGTCGACCACCCGGCAGGGGCGCGGGGGACCGCCCGGCGTCTCCAGGCCCGTGAGGAGCTCCGCGATCTCCCCGACCGGCTCGACGGTCGCCGACAGGCCGATCCGCACGGGCGGCGCGGCGGCGAGGTCGGCCAGCCGCTCGAGGGTCACCGCCAGGTGGACGCCGCGCTTGGTGCCGGCCACGGCGTGGATCTCGTCGACGATCACGAAGCGCACCGCGGCCAGCGCCCGGCGCATCCGCTCCGAGGCCAGGAGGATGAAGAGGGACTCCGGCGTGGTGATCAGGATGTGCGGCGGCCGGCGTCCCATCGCGGCGCGATCGGGCGCGGGCGTGTCCCCGGTCCGCACGGCCGCCCGCAGCTCCGGCAGCTCGAGTCCGAGCTCCCGGGCCGCCTCCCGGATGCCGGCCAGGGGCTCGGCCAGGTTCCGGTGGATGTCGTTGTTCAGCGCCTTGAGCGGCGAGACGTAGACGACGTCGATGCGGTCGGCGAGCCGCGCCGGCCGCCGCGTCCTGGACGAGGGCGTCCAGGGCCCAGAGGAACGCGGCCAGCGTCTTGCCGGAGCCGGTGGGCGCGGTGATCAGCGTGTGGTGTCCCGCCCCGATGGCCGGCCAGCCGTGGCGCTGGGGCTCGGTGGGCCCCGGGAAGCGACGGCTGAACCAGGCGCGGACGGCGGGATGGAAGCGCTCGAGTACGGGATCCATCACGGCTCGGGTCATTGTACCAGCGTCGGCCGAGCCCTTGACTCGCTGCCGCCTCCCGCCTAGCATCCCGCCAGGGGTGGACGGGGTTCCAAAACCAGACATGATCGATGGATTCCAGCTGACCGTCCGCCTGAGGGTGAACGGCCGCGACTACTCGGAGGTCGTGCCGCCACGGTTGCTCCTGTCGGATTTTCTCCGGGAGCGCCTGGGCCTCACCGGCACCCACGTCGGCTGCGAGCACGGGGTCTGCGGCGCCTGCACGGTGCTGCTCGACGGCGACCCCGTCCGCTCCTGCCTGATGTTCGCGGTGCAGGTGGACGGCGCGGCGATCACGACCGTGGAGGGGCTGGCGCCGGACGGCGAGCGGCTGCATCCGGTGCAGCAGGCGTTCCGCCAGGAGCACGGGCTCCAGTGCGGCTTCTGCACGCCGGGCATCTGCTGACCACGGTCGCCCTCCTGCGCGAGACACCCCGAGCCGAGCGACGAGGCGATCCGGACCGGCCTGGCCGGGAACCTCTGCCGCTGCACCGGCTACCAGAACATCGTGCGGGCCGTGCGTCGGGCCAGCCAGCTCCTGGCGGGCGAGGCCAAGCGGCCGTGACCACGCGGTAGATCGGGGCGCCGATCCCGCGCAACGAGGACCCGCGCCTCCTGCGGGGGCTCGGCCGCTACGTCGACGACCTGAACCCGCCCGGGGTGCTCCACGCCGCCGGGCTGCGCAGCCCCCACGCCCACGCCCGCATCGTCTCCATCGACGTCGACGCGAGCCCGCGCCGCGCCTGGCGTCCACCTGGTCCTCACCGCCGCCGACCTCGGCGCCGCTCAACCAGCCGATGCCGCTCCTGATCCCGCACCCGGGCCTGACCGAGCCGCGCACCCAGCACCCGCTGGCGGCGGACGAGGTCCGCTACGTCGGGGAGGCGGTCGCCTTCGTCGTGGCCGAGGACCGCTACGTCGCCGAGGACGCCGCCGGGCAGATCGAGGTCGAGTACGAGCCGCTGCCCGCGGTCATCGATCTGGAGGCCGCCCTGGCCGAGGGCAGCCCGCGCGTGCACGCCGACGTCCCGGACAACCTCGCCGCGCGCCTGGTCCAGCGCGTGGGCGACGCCGGACCAGGCCTTCGCGCGCGCGGCCGCACGTCTTCCGCGAGCGGCTCTGCGATCGAGCGGAGCGGGGGCAGCCCCATCGAGACCCGAGGCGTGGTGGCGGAGTACGACCCGCGGACCGGCGCGCTGCGAGCCTGGATCGCCGACCCAGGCGCCGCTGCCGATCAAGAACGGGCTCGCCCGCCTCTTCGGGCTCCCGGAGTTCAAGGTCGAGGTCATCGCCCCCGACGTCGGCGGCGGCTTCGGCACGAAGATCATGCTCTTCTATCCGGAGGAGATCCTGGTCCCAGCGGCCGCCATCCGGCTGGGTCGGCCGGTGAAGTGGATCGAGGACCGGATGCGAGCACCTGGCCAGCGCCAGCCAGGAGCGCGGCCAGCTCCACGAGGCCGAGGTGGCGACCGACGCGGCCGGCCGGATCCTCGCCGTCCGCGACCGGTTCCTCCACGACACCGGCGCCTACACGCCATACGGCATCGTCGTCCCGCTCATCACCGCGACCCAGCTCCCCGGCCCCTACCGGCTCCGGCACTACCACGTCGAGTTCGACGTCGTGTACACGAACAAGGTCATGGTGACCCCGTACCGGGGCGCCGGCCGGCCGCACGGCTGTCTTCGTGATGGAGCGGCTGATCGGGCGCATCGCGCGGCGAGCTCGGGCTCGAGCCGGCCGAGGTGCGCCGCCGGAACTTCATCCAGCCCGACGAGTTCCCGTGCGACGTGGGCCTGACCTTCCAGGACGGCGGGCCGACCCGCTACGACAGCGGGGACTACCCGGCCGGGCTCGAGCAGGCGCTGGCCCTGATCGGCTCGGCGACTTCCGGGCCCGGCAGGCGGCGGCCCGGGCCGAGGGCCGCTACCTCGGCCTCGGCATCGGGTGCTACGTGGAGGGGACCGGCGTCGGGCCCTACGAGGGGGCCCACGTGCGCGTGGAGCCGAGCGGCCAGGTGTACGTCGCGACCGGGCTCACGACCCAGGGGCAGGGGCACCCGACGATCTTCGCCCAGATCGCGGCGGAGGCCCTCGGCTGCGACCCGGCCGACGTCACGGTCGTCACCGGCGACACGAGCCGCTTCAACTGGGGTGCCGGCACGTTCGCGAGCCGCGCGCTCGTGACCGCCGGCAACGCCGTCGGGATCGCGGCGGCCAAGGTCCAGAGAAGGCGCTGCGGCTGGCCGCCGAGCTCCTGGAGGCCGCGCCGCACGACCTCGAGCTGGCCGGCGGCGCCGTCCGGGTCAAGGGCGCGCCGAGCCGCCGGCTGGCGCTCGGCGCGCTGGCGACGGTGGCCAACCCGATCCGCTACGCCTACGGCAAGGAGGCGGCCGAGGCGGCGCTCCGGCTCGTCGAAGCCGCGCCAGGGCGCCGTCCTCGCGGCGGGCGAGGAGCCGGGCTCGAGGCCCACGGCTACTACTCGCCGCCCCAGGCCACGTTCGCCAGCGGCTGTCACGCCGCGATCGTCGAGGTCGACGTGGAGACCGGGGAGGTGCGGTTCGTCAGGTACGTCGTCCAGCACGACTGCGGGACGGTGGTCAACCCGACGATCGTGGAGGGACAGGTCCACGGCGGGGTCGCCCAGGGGATCGGCGGGGCGCTCTACGAGCGGATGGTCTACGACGCGAGCGGCCAGCTCCTCTCCGGGAGCTTCATGGACTTCCTGATCCCCACCGCCATGGAGGTGCCCGACATCGAGATCGCGCATCTCGAGACGCCGTCGCCGCTGAACCCGCTCGGCGTCAAGGGGGTGGGGGAGGCCGGCGCGATCCCCGTGCCCGCCCTGGTGGCCGAGGCCATCGACGACGCCCTCGCCCCCTTCGGCGTCCGGGTCCGCGAGATGCCGCTCGCCCCGCCCCGGATTCTCGAGCTGATCCGGGAAGGCCGCGCCCGGGGAGGCGCCGCCGGGTCCGGCCCGGCGCGGTAGTATGTCCGAGTATCCCGGGTCTGCGCCGGCCTATTCTCGATGAGGGACCCCATGGAGGATCGCTTGATTGACCCCTGGATGCCCTCGCGGTAGTCTTGACCCCGTGAACTATCGACAGCTGATCACCATCGAGCCCGGCAAGCGCGGAGGCAAGCCGTGCATTCGCGGCCTGCGCATCACGGTCTACGACGTCCTCGAATACCTGGCCTCCGGCATGTCGGAGGCCGAGATCCTGCACGACTTTCCTGACCTCACGGCCGAGGACATCCGAGCCTGCCTCGCATTCGCCGCTGACCGAGAGCGCAGGATCGTCTGCGCTCCTCCGGAGTGAAGCTCCTCTTCGACCAGAACCTCGCACCACGGCTGGCGGACGCCCTGGCGGACCTGTACCCCGGCTCGACCCATGTCCGTGAGGTTCGGCTGCAGGCGGCGGACGACGACTCCGTATGGACCTATGCCGCCAGACGCGGCTTCGCCATCGTCTCGAAGGACGCGGACTTCCGTCAACGGAGCTTCGTGTTGGGACATCCTCCTAAGGTGGTCTGGATCCGGCGCGGCGAGGGCCCGATCCAGGGAGAACAGCTTGCCTGTGACCTTCTCGCGGACCTTGCGCGCGTCATCGCGCGCCTCGATCTGAAAGTAGGTCCGAAGCAGGTCGATGAGCGGCAGGAACGCGGTCACCTTCCCGTAGGAGACGGAGCTGCTCTCGACGATCACCCAGCCCTGGGTGCGGTGCGAGTGGGTGAACTCCCAGAAGAGGCGCGACTTGCCGACGCCGGGGTCGCCGACGACGGCCACCACCTGACCGTGCCCGGTGCGGGCCCGCTCCAGGGCCTGCCGGAGCTGGTCCAGCTCCGGGTCACGCCCCACGAAGCGGGTGAGCCCCGGGCGGCGGCCGCCTGGAGCCGCGAGCGCACGGTGGTGGCCCCGACGACCTCGTAGACCTCGATCGGGGCCGGGAGCCCTTTGATCGGCAGCGGGCCGAGCGGCTTGACGTGCACATACCCTTCGGCGAGGCTCAGGGTGTCGGCGGGCATCATGATCGACCCGGGCACTGCCAGCTGTTCCATGCGCGCGGCGAGGTGAGTGGTCTGGCCGACGGCGGTGTAGTCCATGTGGAGGTCGCTTCCGATGGACCGGACGACGACCTCGCCGGAGTTCAGGCCCACCCGGATCTGGAGCGGGATGCCCTCGCTCCGCCGGATGCCCCCGGCGTACTGCCGCACGGCGTCCTGCATCCGCAAGGCGGCGTAGCACGCGCGCACGGCGTGATCCTCGTGGGCGAGGGGGCGCCGAAGAGGGCCATGATCCCGTCCCCCATCACCTGGTTCACGGTGCCCTCGTAGCGGTGAACCGCTTCCATCATCCGCTCGAGCACCGGGTCCAGGAGCCTCCTGGCCTCCTCGGGGTCGCGGTCGGCGAGGAGCTCCATGGAGCCCTCCGGAACGGGGGCCCCTCCCGGGACGCACGCTCAAGCCCACCGGGGCCCGAGGTGTACTACCATGGCTTCACCGGCTGGAGGGCGCGGGCCGGATGGAGGAGGGACCCATGACCAGGCCACCACGCGGCTCGAACCCCTGGGACGCCTGCGCGCGTTTCACGGCCGGCCTCGCGAGACCCGTAGACCGGCGGACCGCCCTGGCGGGGCTCCTCGGCCTCGCCTGGGGAACCCGGGCCCTGGCCCAGACGCCGGCCCCGGGCCAGGCGCCTCCCGGCCCGAGCGGGGCGGCCGGTACGGGGGCCGCCCCCGACTGGCCGAAGGTGGCCAAGGCGGGAGCGGCGACGATCTCCATCTATCTCCCGCAGGTCGACTCCTGGGACGGCCATCGCCTGGAGGCCCACGCCGCGGTCAGCATCACCCCGTCGGAGCACGACGCCCCGGTGTTCGGCGTCCTGGCGGTCGTCTGGGACACCGAGGTGGACAGGGGCGCGCGCACGGTGACCCTCGACGGCCTGCGGATCGCGCGGGTCACGTTTCCCTCGGCCCCTGACAAGGAGGCGACCTACAAGAAGCTCCTCGAGGAGCAGGTGCCCAAACGGGTCCGCACGATCGAGCTGGACCGGCTGGAGGCGGCGCTGGCGACGATCGAGGCGCGGGAGAAGGGGGAGAAGAAACCCCTCCGGAACGACCCGCCCCGCATCGTGTTCTCGAAGACGCCGGCCATCCTGATCCCGATCGACGGCGCCCCGGTCTACCGTGCGGTGCCGAACACGCTCTACACCCGGGTGATCAACACCCGCCCGCTCGTGCTGAAGGACGGCGCCGGCACACACTACCTGCGCCTCTTCGACGGCTGGATGACGGCGCCGGCCGTGACGGGGCCCTGGAGCGTCGCCCAGCGACCTCCGACCGACCTCGACTTCATCATGCAGCTGGTGGCCAAGAGCGGCAGCGTCGACCTCCTGGAGCTGGCCGACCCGAAGGACTCGCAGGACCGGCCGTCCCTGGCCAAGGGCCCGGTCCCCGCGATCCTGGTCGCGACGGAGCCCACCGAGCTGATCGTCACCCAGGGGACGTCCACCTACACGGTGATCGAGGGCACCCAGCTTACCTACGTGTCGAACACGACCGGCCACGTCTTCTGGCACCGGGGCGAACAGCAGACCTACGTGCTCGTCAGCGGGCGCTGGTTCCGCGCCCCGTTCACGGACGGCCCGTGGACCTACGTGGCGGGCAAGGACCTGCCGCCCGACTTCGCGAAGATCCCCGACGACAGCCCCAAGGAGAACGTGAAGGCGTCGGTCCCCGGCACGCCGCAGGCGCAGGAGGCGGTGATCGCCAGCACAATCCCCGAGACCGCGGCGATCAAGCGCAGCGAGGTGAAGCTGCCGCCCCCGACGTACGACGGCGGCTCGCCCCAGCTCGAGCCGATCGAGGGCACGCCGCTGGCCTACGTGGTGAACAGCCCGTACCCGGTCATCCAGGTGAGCCCCACGAGCTACTACGCGCTCCAGAACGGGATCTGGTTCGTCGCGCCGACCCCCCAGGGCTTCTGGGAGACCGCGACCTCGGTCCCACCGGTCATCTACTCGATCCCCCCGAGCTCGCCGCTCCACTACGTCACGTACGTCTACGTCTACCGGGCCACGCCGACCGTGGTCTACGTCGGCTACACGCCCGGGTACTACGGCACCTACGTGTACGAGGACGTCGTGGTCTACGGCACGGGCTACGTCTACCCGGCGTGGGTCGGCACGGTGTACTATCCGGCCCCGGTCACCTACGGGTACGCGGTGGCTCCGACCTACACGCCGTGGACCGGCTGGGTCATGGGCTTCGGCTTCGGCCTGGCGTTCGGGGCGGCGACCGCGGGATGGGCGTGGGGCTGCTACCCGGCGTGGGGTCCATACCGCTACAGCTCCGGCGCGGCGGTGGGACGCTACGGCGCCGCAGCCTGGGGGCCCGGCGGCTGGGCGGCGACCACCGGGAACGTTTACCATCGCTGGGGCGACACGGCGGCCGTCACCCGCCACTCGTCCGGCTTCAACGCCTGGACCGGGAACGCGTGGGCGGGCTCGGCCGGCATGTCGTACAACTCCCGCACGGGCACCGTGGCGGCGGGACAGCGATCGGCGGTGGGCAACGCCTACTCCGGCAACTGGGCCGCCGGCAGCCGTGCGACTGCCGTGAACCCGCGGACGGGCCAGGCCGTCACGGCCGGGCGGGTCGCGGGCGGCAACGTGTACTCCGGCACCGGCGGCTCGGCCGGCTACGTCCGCGGCGAGTCCGGCGGGGTGGCCCGGGTCGGCAACGACGTCTACGCCACCCGCGACGGCAACGTCTACCGCAACACCGGGAGTAGCTGGGAGCAGCGCAGCGGCGGGGGCTGGAGCGGCACGTCGGCCCCCAGCTCGGTGAGTCGCGACGCGCAGGCCCGGTTGACCGGCCAGGCGCGCGTGAACAGCTATAATGCCGCGGGCGGGGCCTCCTACTCGGGAGGCTCCCGCGCCGGCGGCGGGGGTTCCCGGGGCGGCGGCGGCCGGCGCCGGTGACCATCGGACCGACCGGAATCCGGACGAAGGAGAGTCAGGCCATGCGGAGCATGCTCGCGGCAGCAGTGCTGGCGGTCCTGGTCCTGCCGGGAGGGTGCGCGACGACGCCCGGGGGCATCGCGGTCCCGGCGGCGGACGTGGACGCGGTCAACCAGGTGATCCAGTCCCAGCGGGTGGCCTTCAACGCCCGGAACCTGGACGGGCTCCTGGTGGCCATCGCGGACGACGCCAAGGTCGTCTCGCTGCCGGTGTTCGGATCGGGTCGCGGAAGCGACGACGCGCAGGTGTCGAAGGTGCAGTACCGGACGGACATGGCCGCGCTGATGGCGCGGGGCGACCGGACCCTGCTCGAGCACGCCCAGTGGAACGTGTCGTTCGCCGACCCCACCCACGCGACGGCCATGGGGCAGGTCCAGGTGGGCGAGCGCAAGGCGGACTTCATGTACAAGCTCGAGAAGCGCGCGGGACGCTGGATGATCGTCGAGTCGATGGTGATGCGGAAGTAGGCGGGCCCCGAGGGATCTTCGGGGGGATTCCGCGCCCCCCGATGACCCGGCCGGGACGAGGCTTCCGTCCCGGCCGCCCGCTCCAGCCGAGGAACGTGCCCGCGAGGCGTCTCACGCGCTGGCCGGTCGCAGCTTCCGAGACCCGGAGCGCCGGGTCGGCCACGACCCGGGCCAGCAGGGCGCAGTAGTCCACCACCATCGCCGCGATCGTTTCCCGATCGTGCCGGTACAGCTCGCTGTCCTGGTGAAACCACCCGCCGGTGCCAGACCGCGAAGTCGCCGTACTGGAATGCCGGCTCCGGCAGGGGCGACGGTTCACCGCGGGAGAAGGCCTCGTAGCGGTCACGGCGTCCAAGCGCAGGTCGATTGGAGCAGCCGGGTCGGTCACGGGGCCGGTCAACGCGCCGCCGCCTCGAGGTCGGCGCTCACGGCCTCATGGTCGCCCATGGCCTGCCCCCTAAAGATCGATCGAAGGGCTCCCGGTCCAGGCCTGCGCCGCCGCCTGGATGGCTCGGACGATGTGCTCGTAGCCGGTGCAGCGGCAGAGGTGACCGGCCAGCATCTCGCGGATCTCGGCCTCCGACGGGGTCCGGTTCTCCTCGAGGAAGGCGTAGGCGCCGAGCAGGATGCCCGGCGTGCAGAAGCCGCACTGAAGCCCGTGATTAGCCCAGAAGGCCTCCTGGAGCGGGTGGAGCCCGCCGCCGGCCGGGGCCAGGCCCTCGACCGTGAGGATCTCCGAGCCATCGACCTGCGCCGCCAGGACGAGGCAGCTCCGGACCGGCGCCCCGTCGAGGAGCACCGTGCAGGCGCCGCAGACGCCGTGCTCGCAGCCGACGTGGGTGCCGGTGAGGGCGAGGTCCTCGCGGAGGAAGTCGGCCAGGCTCCGCCGCGCCTCCACCGTCCGCTCGTGCGCCCGGCCGTTCACCCGGACCCCGACGGCGCGCGCCTCCGTCGCCAGGCGGCTCACGCTCCCCATCGCGTGACGGCCAGCGCGAGCGCCCGTCGCGTCAGCACCCCGGCGACCTGACGGCGGTACTCCGCCGACGCGTGGAGATCCGCGTCGGGGCGGAGGGTCTCACTCACCAGGTCGGCAGCGCGCCGGAGGCGCTCCGCCGTCGGCGCCTGCCCCGCCAGCTCGCGCTCGGCGGCGCTCGCCCGGATGGGCGTCGACCCCACGCCGAACAGGCTGATCCGCGCCTCGCGCACAGTCCGGTCGGGCCCCGGCTCGACGACGACCGCCACGCCGGCCAGGGCGAAGTCGCCGTGGCGGCGGGCGATCTCCAGGAACGCCCAGCCGGCCGCGGGGGAGGGGAGGCGAAGGCGCACCTCGGTGAGCACCTCGTCGCCACGGAGCGCGGTCGTCATCAGGTCCTGGAAGAACTTCGCCCCGTCGATCGACCGATCGCCCCCGCGGCCCCGGGCCACGACCTCGCCTCCCAGCCCGACGAGAATCGCCGGCAGCTCCGCCGCGGGATCGGCGTGGGCGAGGCTGCCCCCGATGGTGCCGCGGTGCCGGATCGGCGGGTGGCCGACGAAGCCGAGGGCCTCGGCCAGGAGCGGGCACCGCGCCCGCACCGCGGCGTCCTTCTCCAGGCGTCGCTGGCGGGTCATGGCGCCGACGCGGAGGACGTCGCCGTCGAGGGTGACGCCGTCGAGCCCGGCCACCCGGTTGAGGTCGATGACGACCGCGGGGCGCACCAGGCGGAGGTTGAGGAGCGGGACCAGGCTCTGGCCCCCGGCGAGGAGCCGGGCCTCGTCGCCGTGCTCGGCCAGGAGCGCCACCGCCTCGTCCACCGACCGGGGGTCGGCGTAGGCGAACCGGACCGGCTTCATCGGGGTCGCGCCCCGCCGTCGCGGATCAGCGCGAGGACCCGCGACGGGTGGAGGGGGGTCGTCGTGACGCGCGCGCCGAACGGCGCCAGCGCGTCCTCGACGGCGTTGGCGATGGCCGCCGGCGCCCCGATGGCGCCGCCCTCGCCGAGACCCTTGATCCCCAGCGGGTTGCGCGGCGAGGGGTACTCGAGGCGCACCGTGGTGACCGACGGGACCTCCATCGCGGTCGGGAGGAGATAGTCCATGAGCGTCCCGGTGACGAGCTGACCCTGCGCGTCGTAGACCATCTCCTCGAGGAGCGCTCCGCCGAGGCCCTGGGCGACGCCGCCTCGGATCTGGCCCTCCACCACCAGCGGGTTGATCACGCGCCCGCAGTCGTGAGCCACCACGTAGCGGAGCAGCCGCACGGCGCCGGTCTCGGGGTTGACCTCCACCACCGCCGCGTGCACCGCGCTCGCCCACGTCTGGCCCGGCACGTGGTGGTAGGCGGCGGCCTCGAAATCCGGCGTCCCGTGTCCCGGCCCGGCGAGGGTGGGGAGCGCCGACGTGACGACGCGGGAGAGCGTCACCGCGGAGCCGGGGACCCCGCGCACGAAGACGCGCCCGTCCTCGACTTCGAGGTCCTCGGCCTTCGCTTCCAGCAGCCGCGCGGCGACGCCCAGCAGCTTCTCGCGGACCTGCCCGGCCGCGGCCGCGATCGCGTTGCCCGCGGTGACGGCGCTCCGGCTGGCGAAGGTCCCGATCCCGAAGGGAACCTGCCCGGTGTCGCCGCCGGTCACCGTGACCGACGCCAGCGGGACGCCCAGGGTGTCGGCGGCGATCTGGGCGAAGGTCGTCTCGTGCGCCTGGCCCTGCGAGCAGGCGCCGGTCGCCACGACGACGCCGCCCGACGCGTCGAGACGGACGACAGCGCCCTCGTACGGCCCGACGCCCGTGCCCTCCACGTAGGCGCCGAGGCCGACGCCCCGGTAGACGCCGTCGTGGCGGAGCCGCGCCTGCTCCGCCCGGACGGCGTCGTAGTCGACCGCCTCCAGCGCCCGGGCGAGCATCGCGGGGAAGTCGCCCGAGTCGTAGACGAGCGGGGAGGCGTCCCGGTCGAGCAGCCCGGCGTCGTACGGCATCTCACCGGCCGGGATCAGGTTCCGGCGGCGGACCTCGGCGGGGTCCAGGTGGAGCTCGCGCGCCACGCGATCGATTGCCCGCTCCATGACGAACGCGGCCTCCGGGCGGCCCGCCCCCCGGAACGGGGAGTTGGGCGTCTTGTTGGTGACCACCGCGTCGGCCGTGAACGCGAAGTTCGGGATCCGGTACGGGCCGCGGAGGTGGGAGACCGTGATGTAGAGGAGCTCGATGCCCCACGGGTTGTAGGCGCCCTGGTCGAGCAGGACGCGGTCCCGCAGCCCGAGGATCGTCCCGTCGCGCCGGGCGGCGATCTCGAGGTCGTGCACCTGGTCCCGCGCGTGGGCGGCCGCCTGCATGTGCTCGCGCCGGTCCTCGATCCACTTCAGCGGCCGGCCCAGCCGCGCGGCGAGGAGCGGCACCAGGACGTCCTCGGGGTAGAGGAGGGCCTTGGTGCCGAAGCCGCCGCCGACGTCGGGGATCGTCACCCGTACGCGATGGGCGGGGAGGCCGAGCACGGCGGCCAGGGCCGCCTGGACGAAGTGTGGGATCTGGTGCGACGTCCAGACCGTGAGGGAGCCGGCCGGTCCGTTCGGGTCGGCCACGATCCCGCGCGGCTCCAGCGGCATCCCGACGTGACGTTGGATGCGGAACCGCTCGCGGACGACGACGTCGGCCGTGCCGAAAGCGCCGTCCGGGTCGCCGATCGAGTGGGCGAAGTGGACCGCCACGTTGTCGTCCCACTCCGGGTGGACTCGAGGCGCCTCCGCCGTTAGCGCGGCCTCGGGATCGACGACCGCCGGCAGCGGCGCGTAGTCGGCCTCGATCAGGTCGAGGGCGTCCTCGGCCAGGGCGCGGCTGTCGGCGACCACCGCCGCCACCGGCTCCCCTACGTAGCGGACCCGGTCCCGGCAGAGGAGGTCGGGGGTGGCGTGCCTGACCGTGAAGGCGATCCGGGAGGTCAGCCGGGGCGGCGCGATCTCGGCGTCGAGCGGGGGCACCCGGGCGCGCTCGCCGAGATCGGCGTGCGTGAGGACGGCCAGGACGCCGGGAAGCCGGCCGGCCGCCTCGGTGTCGAGGCGGCGGATCCGGGCGTGGGCGTGAGGGCTGCGCAGGAGGGCCACGTGCGCCATGCCGCCGAGCGCGATGTCGTTGACGTAGCGTCCCCGGCCGGTCAGGAGCCGGGGATCCTCCCGGCGCCGGACGGCGGCCCCGAAGTATCGCGCGCCCACGAGGGTCAGCTGGCGTGCGCCGTGGCCGAGACCCGAGCAGCCCTAGGACGCAGGGAGGAGGCGGGCCGAGGCGTATGCCTCATACGTTGAGGCCCGCCGACGACCGAGGACGACGGGATGCGACGGGTATCGGCCACGGCGCTCAGACGTGGGCGAGGACGGCCACCACGCCGCCGCCCGGCGGGCCCTGGTGCTCGGCCCCGGCCGAGACGTAGCACATCGGATCGCCGGTCACCGAGGCCACGACGGCGTTGACGGCGCCCCGGATGTGGCGCGTGTAGCCCACGTCGGAGTCCTCGAACATGACGTGGCGGCGTCCCCGCGTCGCCCCCGAGCCGTCGGGCTCGCACTTCACGAAGACGTTGACGAGCCGGGCCCGGTCGCCCTCGGCCAGCTCGCAGTCGACCCCCAGCCCGGCCTGGCGCAGCGCCTGGCGGACGGCCGGCGCGTCCAGCGCGTCCCGCATGACCGTGTGGGTGATCACCAGGTCGCTGGTCGACCGCGGGGAGTTGCCCATGACGATGATCTCGCAGTTCATCAGCTCGATCCCCGAGGACGTGGAGGCGACGTCCGAGGCGAGGCCGAAGTCGGCGAGAATGGCGGCCGCGCCCAGCCGGCCCGCTGGTACCTCGCCGGTGGCCAGCCCGATCCCCAGCGCGGCGGCCGCCCGCCCGTACGCCATCGACTTCCCGGTGTCGGTCGTGACGACCTCCCGCCGGCGCCCTCGCGCCGCGGCGATCCGCTCGGTCGTCAGCGCCCCGGTCTTGATCTGGACGAAGTGGATGTCCTCGGCCGCCTCGATCCCGGCGTCCTTGATCGCCGCCCGCACGCCCTCGGCCGCCACCTCGGCGTGGGTGAGCGTGCCGAACTCCTCGGGGAGGAGGTCGCGGGTGTAGCCGGTGCCCACGGTGAAGCGCTTCTGGCCGGACGGCGTCGCCCGGTCGGCCTCGCGGACGAAGATCGTGGCGTGCGGGCTCATGAGGCCCTCGGTGCCGCCCGACCAGATGATCGGCACCCGCTTGGCGATCTTCTCCACGGGGGCGCCGGATCGCTGGGAGAGGAGGAGCTGGAAGCAGAGGGTCGCCAGGCCCCGCGTGTAGTCGTTCACCCCGCCGTTCCCCTCGGTCTTCCCGAGGATGGCGACGACGTCCTCGGCCCGGAAGGCCTTCTGGTCCAGGAGCCGGGCCGCCTCCGAGACGTCCTCCGGGCTCCGCATCCCCACCTTGAACGCGCTGGTCTTCATGCCGGTCCTCCTATGCGGCCAGCTTCACTCTCGTGCAACGGGAGCTCTTCTGGTACGGGCGTGCACCGGCGACGCCAGCCTCACCCATCTAGGGAGCGGCCGGGTCCAGCGGCAAGAGGCCGGCCCTCACGAGCCCGCTGTCCAGGATCGTCCGCAGGTCGCGATCGCGCGCCAGCACGCGGCAGTCGTTCTCCTCGGCGATGGCGGCAATCACGCAGTCTATGGTCGAGCGCACCGTTCGTCCCCTCTGGCGCAGCGACCTGTAGACCTGAGCGGCCCGGAAGTAGAGGTCGATGCCGGAAGGCTCGAGAAAGGTGAGTTGCGCGAACAGGGCACTGATCTCGTTCCGACCCTTCTCGCGACGCAGACCCTGGAATACCTCGGCCACGACGATCCCACACGTGCAGAGATCATCCTCGCCTTGAATGAGCCTCACCAGGGCCGACCGTTCCGGAGAGGCATGACCATTCAGGAAATCAACCCACACCGACGTGTCGACCAGGACTCTCACCGTCGTTTCGGGTCCCGCTTCCTGAGATCGTCCAGGTTACCCTCCCATCGAATCCGACCCGCGAACTTGAGCAGTCCCCGCAGCCTTCGGCGGCGCGCATATTCCCGGAGCGCCTCGTTGATCACGTCGGTCTTCGTCTTGCCCCGGGCATGCCGCATGGCGCCCGCAAGGGCCTTGTGATCCAGGTTGAGCGTGGTTCGCATGTCTGCCTCTGCATGCAGATCATAGTCCGACGGGAGGTGGATGACAAGGCAGAGCCCATCTGTCGTCGCGGCCTTACGTCGGATGGCTTCAGGCTCGGGTGCCGCGATGGAGGCGCTGCTCGGTCAGGGTCTCGGCGACGACGCGGCCCCGGCGGACCACGAGGCGCCGGGGCGCCTGGAGGCGGATCGCCTCGGCCGGCGTGGAGGCGTCCAGCAGCATGAAGTCCGCCCGGTGGCCCGTCTCCACCGCGTAGTCGGGAATCCGGAGCACCCGCGCCGCGTGGGTCGTCCCCATGGCGAAGACCGTCTCGACCTCGGGGGGGAGGCTCAGGTGGGCGGCGTGGGCGGTTATGAGCGCGACCTCCAGCATGTCGGCCCGCCCGAACGGGTAGAACGTGTCCTTCACGCAGTCCTGCCCCATCGCCACGTTGACGCCGGCTGCCAGCAGCTCCTTGACGCGCGTGACGCCCCGGCGGACCGGCTGGCGGTCCAGGCGGCCCTGCAGCATCAGGTTGGTGGCCGGGTTGGTGATCATGTGGACGCCGGCCCGCGCCAGCTTGTCGATGACGGCGCGCGCGTAGTCGTCCGGGTAGGCGGCGAGCGCGCAGGTGTGGCCGGCGGTCACCCGGCCCTGATAGCCGTTGGCGAGGGTGAGGTCGGCGACGATCTCGAGCGTCCGGGACGCCGGGTCGTCGGTCTCGTCCACGTGCATGTCGATGTCGCGACCGTGGCGCATCGCGATCTCGAAGCAGATCTCGACGTGGCGGCGGCTGTCGGCGGGCGACGCCTCGTTGTGCGGCATGCCGCCGACCAGGTCGGCGCCGGCCTCGACGGCCTGCGCGAGCAGGTCGGCCGTCCCGGGGTCCCGGACCACCCCCTCCTGGGGGAACGCGACGATCTCGACGTCCACCAGGTCGCGGTAGCGCTCGCGGGCCGCCGCCACCCCTTCCAGGGGACGGAGCTTCCCGATCGTGTCCACGTCCACGTGGGTCCGGATGCGCGTCGTCCCGGTGATCACGGCCGACTCGATGACCTGGCCGGCCCGGCGGACGATCTCGTCCACCGTGTACGCCGCCTTCCGCTCCCACAGGATCGCGATCGCCTCGCCGAGGGTGCCCGATCGGTTGGGGCGCACGTCCTCGGCCACCAGCACCTTGTCGAGGTGGATGTGGGGGTCGACGAAGGCCGGGGCCAGAAGCCGGCCACCCGCCTCGACCTCGCGGGCGCCCCGCGCCGCGACCGCCGGCGCGATCTCCGCGTACCGGCCGCCGGCGACCGCCACGTCCCACCGGCCATCCCGGCCCCACAGGCGGGCCTGTCGGATCACGAGGTCGAGGGACGGCTCGGCGGCGCTCATCCGTTACTCCTCGGCTCAGGAGCGACGCGACGGTCGATCATGGCGTGGATCATCCGACTGTATACCAGGATGAGGAAGAGTGGTGGGCGCCGCGCGCGCGGTCAGGATCCCGCCCGGCGGCCGAGTCAACCGGTGGCCGCCGTGACCGGAACGAACAGGCCTCGGTAGTCGTGGATGGCCTCGTCGAGGATCACGTCGCTCGCGAACACGGGACGGCTGAGCGCGAGGCCGTCCAGGGAGCGACAGCGGCTCAGCGCGACGTACGTCTGGCCGTGGGCGAAGGCCCCGCGTCCGAGATCGAGGTGGACGCGATCGAAGGTCTGGCCCTGGCTCTTGTGGATCGTGAGCGCCCAGGCCAGCCGGAGCGGGTATTGCTGGAACGTCCCGATCACGCGCTGGTCGATCCGGTTCTCGCGGCGGTTGAAGACATACTCGACGTTCTCCCAGGTGTGTGGCTCCACCTCGTGCGAGAGACCGTCGATGGCGACGCGAAGCCCGGCGGGGCCGACTTCCTCCACCACGCCGATGCTCCCGTTGACCCATCGACCGTCGAAATCGTTTCGGAGCATCATGATCCGTGCGCCGACCTTCAGCCGGAGGGTCGGGTCGGTCGGGTAGGAGGAGGGATCGAACCTGCCGGCCACGACGGCCTCCAGGGCGTGCTCGGGACCTCGAAGGCCTCCGAGGAACGCCAGGTTGATCTGGAGCGCCGCCTGGTTCGTGGGGGTCAGGGTGACGTACTCGTCGAGGTCCTCCTGCCGCTCGAACGCCCGGACCCGGGCGTTCAGCGACTCCAGCACGCCCCGGTCGAGGCGTCGCTCCCTGACGGCGTTCAGCAGGTCCAGGAAGTGGGCATCGGTCTGCCGGTAGACTTTCTCGAGATCGGCGACGTGAAGCCGTGTCTCCTGGAAGACCGGAGCCTGGAAGAAGTAGGGACCGCCGTAGCGATCGGTGAAGTACTCGCGGAGCTCCCGCTCTCTCACGATCGGCGGGAGCTGGAAGAGGTCGCCGATCAGAACGACCTGGACGCCCCCGAACGGACTGCCCGGCCTGCCTCGCGTGAGCCGGAGGGCCGCGTCGATGCCATCCATGACGTCCGCCCGGACCATCGAGACCTCGTCGATGACGAGGGTCTCCAGCCGGCGAAGGAGATCGGCGTGTCGGCTTGGGCGCAGACCCCGGGGGTCGATCAGGCGCGGCGGAAACTTGAAGAAGGAATGAACGGTCTGGCCACCGACGTTGATGGCCGCCAGGCCGGTTGGCGCGAGGACGACGAGGGGTTTCTTCGTCGTCGCCCGGAAATAGCGAAGCAGCGTCGACTTGCCGGTGCCGGCCCTCCCGGTGATGAAGAGACTCTGCGGCGTGTGCTCGATCAGGGCGAGCGCGGTTCGGAAGTCGTCGTTGAGCTCGACGTCGCGAGCGTCGAATCCCGGATCGAGGCCCGCCGGACACGCGCCCGGTGACGCCGGAGGGCCGTCCGGATGCCGGCCCGGCTGGCTGGACCGGCGATCGCCGCGGCCGGTGTCTCGATCTGGATGGCCGTGAGTCACGCTTCGCCGCGCTTGTAGGGGGTGAGGAGCGACCCGGGGTAGGCGGCGCGGCGGGAGACGCTGACCAGGGCCACGATGGTCAGGACGTAGGGCAGGATGAGGAAGAACTGGTAGGGGACCGCCTTGAACCCGACGGCCTGGAGGCGGAGCTGGAGGGCGTCGAGGCCGCCGAAGAAGAGGGTGCCGCCCAGGCACTTCCAGGGCCGCCAGTTCCCGAAGACGACCAGGGCCAGCGCGATCCAGCCGCGGCCGGCGACCATGCCGAAGAGGAACATGTTGAACTGGGCGAGAGAGAGGAAGGCGCCGCCGAGGGCCATCAGGACGCCGCCCGCGACCAGGCAGAGGTAACGGGTGCGAGCCACGCTCACCCCGGCCACCTCGGCCGCCTTCGGGTTCTCCCCGACCGTGCGGATCGCGAGCCCCAGCGGCGTCCGGAAGAGCAGCACGGACGTCAGCGGGACGAGCAGGAGCGCGACCCACACCAGCCCGTACTGCTGGAAGAGGATCGGTCCGATCACGGGGAGCTGGCCGAGCCCGGGGATCGTGAGGACCTCGAACGGCCGGACGGCGGGGGGGATGCTCGGCGAGCCGATCAGCATCCGGTAGACGTACTGGGAGAGCCCGGTGGCGAGGAGCGTGATGCCGAGCCCGCTGACGTGCTGGCTCACGCCGAGGGTCACCGCCATGAGCGCCATCAGGAGGCCGAGGCCGGCGCCGGCCGCGGCGGCGGCCAGGAGCCCGAGCCAGAGGCTTCCGGTGTGGTAGGCCGCCAGGTAGCCGGCCATGGCGCCCATCAGCATCGTGCCCTCGATCCCCAGGTTGAGGACGCCGGCCCGCTCGGTGAGCAGCTCGCCCATGGTGGCGAAGAGGAGCGGCGTGGCCAGCCGCAGCGTCGCCGCCAGGAGGCCCACCAGGAATGCCCACGAGAGAAAATCCATCGTCAGGCGCGCCGTATGCGGATCCGGTAGTCGTTGAGGAGCAGCGCCGCCAGCATGGTCAGGAGGGTCACGCCCTGCATGACCTCCACGAGGTACGTCGGCACCCCAGTAGCCCGGCTCATGGTCTGGGCTCCGTTGTTGACGACGCCGAAGAAGAACGCAGCCAGGACCACGCCTACCGGGTGGAGACCGCCCAGCATGGCGACGACGATCCCGGAGTAGCCGTAGCCGGGCGAGAGGCCCTCCATCAGGTGGAACTGGATGCCCGCCAGCTCCCCGGCGCCCGCGAGCCCCGCCAGGCCGCCGGACAGGAGCGCGGCCAGCGCCACGACCCGCCTGGTGCGGATCCCCCCGAACTCCGCCGCCCGCGGGTTGGCGCCGGTGGCCCGGATCGCGTAGCCGAGCGGGGTCCGGCTGAGGAGGAGCCAGACCAGCGCCGCGCAGAGGAAGGCCAGCGGGATGCCGAGGTGGACCCGCGAGCGCTCCAGGAGGATCGGGAGTTGGGCCGCCTCCGCGATGTCGGGCGACTGGGGCCACTGGCTGACCGGGTCCCGCCAGGGGCCGTCCACGAGCGCCGAGACGAGGTAGAGCATCACGTAGTTCAGGAGGAGCGTCGTCACGACGTCGTCGACGCGGAATCGGGCCTTGAGGAGCCCCGGCACCAGGGCCCAGAGGCCTCCGGCCACGGCGCTGGCGATGAGCAGCGCGGGGAGCAGGAGCCCGGGCGCGGTGTCCGGGAAGCCGAGCGCGAGCCAGGTGGCGGCGACGGCCCCGGCGTAGAGCTGCCCCTCGGCGCCGATGTTCCAGAAGCGGGCGCGAAAGGCCACCGCCACCGCCAGGCCGGTGAGGATCAGCGGCGCGGTCTTGACGAGCGTCTCGAGAATCGCGAAGCGGCTCCCCAGGGCGCCGGCGAAGAGCGCCGCGTAGGCGGTGGCCAGGTCGGCTCCCGCCCACACGACGAGCACCGCGCAGAGCGCGAGCGCGGCCGCGACGGCGAGAACCGGGAGCAGGGCCTGCTGCCAGCGGGGGAGGGGGTGGCGCCGCTCGAAGCGGAGGCCGATCACCCGGCTCGCCCGGCCGCGCCCGAGACGCCGGCCATCAGGAGCCCGATCTCCTCGATCCGGACCTCGCCGGCCGGCACCACGCCCATCAGGCGACCCTCGTAGAGCACGGCGACCCGGTCGGAGAGTGCCAGAACCTCGTCCAGGTCCTCCGAGATCAGGAGGACGGCGACGCCGCGCTCGCGCAGCTCGAGCAGCCGGCCGTGGATCTCTTCCGTGGCGGCGACGTCGAGGCCGCGGGTCGGCTGGTGCACGACGAGGAGCGCGGGGTCACGGGCGAGGGCCCGGGCCAGCAGGAGCTTCTGGAGGTTCCCGCCGGAGAGGGTCCGGGCCGGGATCGACCGGTGCGGGGCCCGGACCCGGTAGGCGGCGAGCAGCCGGTCGGCCAGCTCGCCCACCGCGGCCGCGCTGAGGAAGGGCCCGCGCCGGAGCTCGGGCGCGCGGTAAGTCTCGAGGATCAGGTTGTCGGCGAGCGACAGCTCCACCATGAGCCCCAGGCCGATCCGGTCCTCGGGGACGCGCGCGATCCGGCGGCGGATCATCTCCGCCGGTGGCCGGTTTGTCACGTCATCGCCGCCGACGCGGATCCGCCCCGACCGGACGCGGCGGAGACCGAAGATCACCTCCGCCAGCTCGCCCTGGCCATTGCCCGAGACCCCGGCCAGGCCGAGGATCTCGCCGCCGTACACCGCGAGCGACAGCCGATCGACGGCGGTGAGGCCGCGGTCGTTCGCCACCGTGACCGCCTCGATCTCGAGGACCGCGGGCCCGGCGGGTGTCGCCGCCCCCAGCCGGCGCGCCGGCGCCTGGACCTCGCGGCCCACCATGAGGCGGGCCAGCTCCCGGGGGTCGGTGGCCGCGGTCGGGAGGCTCGCCACCACCCGGCCCCCGCGCAGGACGACGACCCGGTCGCTCACCTCCATGACCTCGCGGAGCTTGTGCGAGATGAAGACGACGGCGTGGCCCTCGCGGGTGAGGGACCGGAGCGCCCGGAAGAGGCCCTGGGCCTCGGCCGGCGTCAGCACGGCGGTCGGCTCGTCCAGGATGAGGACACGGGCGCCCCGGTAGAGCGCCTTGACGATCTCGACCCGCTGCTGCTCGCCCACCGACAGCTGCCACACCGGGGCATCGGGATCGACCTCGAGGCCGTGCTCACGGGCCAGCGCCCGGAGGCGGGCCCGCGCGGAGGCCGTGTCCAGGAACGGCCCCCGGGACCCCGCGGTGCCGACGATGACGTTCTCCAGCACGGTGTGGGGCGGCACCAGCGTGAAGTGCTGGTGCACCATCCCGATGCCGCGGGCGATCGCGTCGGCCGGCGAGCGGAAGGTGACGGGCTCCCCCCCGACCTCGATGGTCCCCGCGTCGGGGGCCACCAGGCCGAACAGGATGTTCATGAGGGTGGTCTTGCCGGCGCCGTTCTCGCCGAGGAGGGCGACGACCTCGCCCGGCTGGACCTCCAGGTCGATCGCATCGTTGGCGACGACGTCGAGGAAGCGCCGGGTGATCCCGCGCATGCGGACGGCCGGGACCGCGCCGGTCATGCGGGACGTCCGGGCGGTTCCCTCTCCCTCCCGGCCTCGGGGAGGGAGAGGGCCGGGGTGAGGGAGGGGGTCAATCGGAGCTGGGCTTGCTCTCGTCCACCGGCGCGCGGAACAGGCCGCTGATGATCTCGGCCTCCCGCTTCTTCACGAGCTCGACCACGTCCTTGGGGAGCTTCGTCTCCCAGGCGCGCAGCGGGGCCAGCCGGGCGCCGCCCTTCTGCATCATGGTCCACTCGGCGTAGTCCATCGCCACGAAGCTGCCCCGGCGGACCGACTCCACGGCGAACTTGACGAGCGGGTACATGTCCCACACCGGGCTGGTGATGACGGTGTCGGGGGCGAGGGACTGCTGGTCGAGGAGGTTCCCGAACGCCAGCTTTCCGCGCTCCTTGGCGGCGTCGATCACCCCGTAGCGCTCGGCGTAGAGGAGATCGGCGCCCGCCTCGATCTGGGCCAGGGCCGCTTCCTTGGCCTTCGGCGGGTCGAACCAGCTCCCGATGAACGCCACCTTCACCTTGACGCCCGGGTTGACCTCGCGGGCGCCCTCCCGGAAGGCGTTGATCAGGCGGTTGACCTCGGGCACCGGGTGGCCGCCCACGACCCCGAGCACGTTGGACTTGGTGAGCTTGCCCGCGATCATGCCACAGAGGTAGGCGGGCTCGTGGATCCAGTCGTCGAACACCCCGAAGTTCGGCTGGGCGGCGCCGAGCCCGGAGCCGAAGAGGAACTTGATCTTGGGGTAGGCCTTCGCCACGCGCCGGGCCGCCTGCTCCTGGCCGAAGGCGTCGCCCATCACGAGGTCGTAGCCCTTCTCGGCGTACTCCCGGACGACGCGCTCGAAGTCGGCGCCCGCGACCTTCTCCGTCCACTCGTACTGGATTCCCAGGTCCTTCTGGGCGCGCAGGAGCGCCTGGTGGATCGCGCCGTCCCACGGCTCCTCGATGGGGGTCTGGAAGATCGAGACCACGCGGAGCTTCTTGGCCGGCGCGGCGGCCGGCTTGGCCGGCTCGGGCTTCTTCGGCTGCGCGGGTGCCGGCTGCGCCTGCGCCCAGGCCGGCGAGGCGTGGACGCCCCCCAGGCCGACCGCGAGTAGGGCCGCAAGGAGCGCTCTCCGGGTGACGATGGCTGACCGTCTCATGGCCGCACCTCCTGGTCGTGACGGGAATCCGCTGGGGCCTCGATCGTCGGGGACCGCTCGGTCGGCGCGATTATAGGGCGGGGACGGGGTCCGGACAAGCGCCAGCGGTCGCGGGTGAAGAGGACGACGACGGTCTTCATGGCCGCCTCCGTTCAGGCTATCATTTCTCGACGTGGCGAGCCCTTTGGACGTTCTCCATCGCTCACGGTGGCTGCCGGCCGGCCTCCGCGAGGCCGTCGGACTCCGGGAGACCGGCTCGTGATCGACGCGTCGAGCCCGGAGCGGGCCGCCGTCAACCGGGCTGAGGCCGCGTGCCGCGCGGCGCGGCGGGCTCAGCTGGCGTGGGCCGCCCGCGATCTCGCCGAGCGGGGTCGGGTGCTGACACGGGCGGGGCACCTCCTCGTCGAGGGGACCGAGGCGCTCCCCGCGATCCTGGGCGAGCGCTCCGGCCGGCCGGCGGTCGAGCTGTGGAGCGGCGAGATCCTCCCGACGCTCGACGCCCTGCGGTGGCTCGTCCGGGACGGCGTCCGCCAGCTGCGCCCGCGCGCTCTGCACCGATCCCGCCTCCAGTGGTACATCAGGGCGACCCGTCACGAGCTCATCTGGGAGCCGCACGGGGTCGTGGGCGTCGTCACCCCCGGGAACGCCCTCCTCTTCCTCGGGGTCACCCAGATCGCCGCCGCGCTGCTGGCGGGGAACGCCGTCGTCTGGAAGCCGTCTCCGGCCGGGACGGCCGTGGCGGAGGCGGCGACCGCGCTCTTCGCGAGGGCGGGGCTGCCCGCCGGGCTGCTCGAGGTCGTCCCCGGCGGGCCGGAGGCGGCGCGGGCGGTGATCGACGCCGGGGTCGACAAGCTCTTCTTCACGGGCGGCTCCGAGGCGGGCCGTGCCCTCTACGCGCGCCAGGCGGCGCGGGGTCGCCCGGCCGTGCTCGAGCTGTCGGGACGTCACGCGGCGGTAGTGCTGGCGGGCGCCGACCTCGGGCTGACGGCGCGCGGCATCGCCTTCGGCAAGCTCGCGAACGGGGGCCGGCACTGCGTGTCGGTCCAGCTCGTCCTGGTCGAGCGGGCGGCCGCCGCCGGGTTCCTCGAGGCGATCCGGGCCGTCCTGAGCGCGCTCCGCGCCGACGCGACTGACCCCGTCAACCCCGGCGAGCGCGGTCGGCTGGATGCGCTGGTCGCCGATGCCGTCGCCCGTGGGGCGCGCCGGCTGGCGGGCGACGATGGGGGCGTCACGCTGCTCGTGGACGTCGCCCCCGGCATGCGGGTCGTCGACGAGGAAGTGCGCGGGCCGATCCTGGCCGTGGCCACGGTCGCCTCCGCCGACGAGGCGGTGGCCTGGGTCAACGGCTCCCCCTACCGCCTGTCGGCGAGCGTGTGGGCGGCGCATTCCGCCAGCGCGCGCCGGGTCGCCGCGCGGCTCGACGTCGGCCAGGTGTGGATCAACGACGCCCTGCACCCGACCGGTCAGCCCGCGGTGACGCTGGCCGGCCGCGGGGCCAGCGGCTTCGGCGCGAGCCGGGGCCTCGCCGGTCTCCTGGAGATGGTGCAGCCCAAGGTGGTGTCGGAGACGCCGCTCCGCGCTCCGCGCCGGCACTACCTGCCGGCGCCGGCCGGCACGGCCGACCTCTTCCGCGCGACCGCGCGACTGGCCGAGGGCGGGCTCCGCGGCCGGGGTCCCGCCGTGCTGGCGCTCCTCCGCGCCCTGGCCCGCCTCGCCCGAGGCCGCAGATGAGACGCCCCACACATTCGGCGTCAATCCTCTTGTTCTACCGGTTGCGTGCCCCTTCGGAACGTCGGGTTGCCCCCCTCCCCCGGGGGGTGGGGAGGGGTCGCCACAGGCCGAAGGCCGTCGGTTGGTCGGGGTGGGCCCGCCGCCGGAGGGGCGCGACGTCCCGCGGGCCGTAGGCCCGAGGCGTCGCGGCGAGACGAATGAGCCGCATCGTCGTCGTGGGCGGCGGGCTCGCCGGGCTGTCGGCCGCGCTGGCGCTCTCGGCCCGGCGCCACGCGGTGACGATCCTCGAGGCCGGCGCCGAGGTGGGCGGCGATGCCCGCCGCGTGGAGGCGGCCGGGGCGCGCATCGACGTCGGGCCCACGGTCCTCGTCGATCTCGAGCCGCTGCGGGCGCTGTTCGGCGTGGCCGGCGTCCGGCTCGAGGACGCGCTGCCGCTCGCGCGGCTGGACCCGGGGCTCGTCGCGACATTCGGTAGTGGCGGTAGTGGTGGTGGCAAGAGCGTGGCCCTTCACGCCGATCCAGCCCGGATGCTCGCCGACCTCGACCACGCCCTCGGCCGCCGGGCCGTGGCCGACTGGCAGCGGCTCCTGGATCTTGGCGCCCGGGCGGATCGGCTGGCCGCCCACTACTACGCACGCGGCGACGTGGCGGGTCTCCGCGAGCTCGCGGGCTTCGTGGCTGGCGGCGACGTCCGGCTGCGCGAGCTGTTGCCGTTCGCCCGCCACGGCTCGCTGGCCCGGCTGCTGAACGCCGAGGTGGCGACCCCGGAGCTGCGGGTCCTGATCGCCCACTTCGCGCGCTTCCTGGGACTCGACGCCCGGCAGGCGCCAGCGGTCACCCTCGTCATCCCGTATCTCCTCGCCACCCGCGGGGTCGCCTACCCCATCGGCGGCGTCTCCGCGCTGGCGAAGGCCATCGTCCGGCTCGCCGCCAAGCACGGCGCGGCGCTGGAGACGGGCGAGCGGGTCGTCGCGCTCGACGTCGCGGGCGGCCGGCTCCGCGCGGTGCGCACGGCCTCCGGCCGGCGATTCGAGGCCGACGGCTGCGTGGCGGCGGTGGACGCCGGCATTACGGCGGGCTGGCTCCCGGCGACGCCGCTGGCGGCGCGGGTCACCCGACTCGTGCCGACGCTCGCGGCCCGCATCGCCTGGTGGGTGGTGGAGGGGCGATCGCCGCTCGCGGTCCACAACCGCTTCCACTTCGGTCCGGGCCACGCGGAGCCGCTCTACGTGGCGACGCCCACCGCCAGCGACCCCACCCTGGCGCCGCCTGGCACCAGCGTGATCTACGCGCTGCTCCACGGACCGCCCGGCGAGGCCGCCTCCGCGGCCTTCGGCGAGCGGCTCCGGGCGGCGGTCGTGGAGGCTGGCCAGTGGCCCGATGGCCCCGTGCTCGCCCACGGCGTGGCCGGCGGCAGCGAGTCCTGCTACGGCTACGCCATCGGGCCGGGTCTCTTCGCCAGCTTTCGCCTCGCCCAGCGGGTCGCCGGGATCCCCAACCTCGTCCTCGCCGGCGGTAGCGTCTTTCCCGGGCCCGGCGTGGCGAACGTGGTCCGCTCGGGGCTCCGCGCGGCGGCGCTCCTCGACGCGACGCTGACCGAGAGCCCGCGATGATCCCCGCGCGGCGGTCGGCGCCGATCCTCCGATTCTTCGACCGCTACGTCCGGCGCTACATCGCGCGCCGGTTCCACCGCTGCCAGCTCTGGGGCGACGAGGCCACGCTCCAGTTCCCGCGCGAGCGGCCGCTCCTGTTCGTGATGAGCCACGCCTCCTGGTGGGACGTGCTGGTGGCCCACCACCTGGCACGGGAGGTCGTGCGGGTCAACAGCTACGCGCCGATGGACGAGCCCCAGCTCCGCCGGTACCGCATCCTGACGCGCATCGGCCTCTACTCGGTGGATCGCGGATCCACCGCGGGCATGCGCGCCTTCCTCCAGTACACGACCCGCCTCCTCGAGCCGGGCCGGGCGGTGTGGATCACGCCGCAGGGCGAGATCGCCTCGAGCTGGCGCCGGCCGGTCCGCTTCCAGCCGGGCGTCGGCCACCTGGTGCGCCGGGTACCCCGGCTGGCCGTGGTGCCGGTGGCGATCGCCTACGAGTTCCTGGAGGAGCCACGCCCGGAGATCTTCGTCCGCTTCGGTCCGGCGCGCGTGTTCGAGGACATCAGGGAGACGGCCGCGGCGATCACCGGCGTGCTGGAGAAGGACCTCGAGCGGGAGCTGGACGCGCTCCAGACGGCGATCGCGGAGCGGCGGCTGGACGGCTTCCGGGTGCTGATCGCCGGCGCCACCTCCGCGAGCCTGGTCTACGACCGGGTCCGCGCGATCCGCGCCTGGGCGACCGGGCGTGCGGATCCTCGGCGGCACGGCGACGTCGTGTCGGACCCGCGGCGGGGCCGCCCGTGACCGTCCTCGCGCTCGCGGTCGTGCTCGGGCTGGCCGGCGTCACCGTGCTGGTGGCGGCGAATCTTCGGATCTTCCGCCCGGCGCCGCCGGCGCTCCCCGATCCGCCGCCGGTGTCGATCCTGATCCCGGCCCGCGACGAGGCGGCCGGGATCGAGGCGGCCGCGCGCGCGGCGTGCGCGCAGACCGCGCCGGCGGTCGAGGTCGTGGTGCTGGACGACGGCTCCACCGACGGGACCGCGGAGATCCTGGCCCGCCTGGCGGCCGAGCTGCCCCGGCTCCGCGTCGTGACCGGCGCGGAACTCCCGCCCGGGTGGGCGGGGAAGGCCTGGGCCTGCTGGCAGCTCGCCTCCCGGCACGCCCGTCACGACTGGCTCCTCTTCATCGACGCCGACGTCCGGCTCGCCCACGATGCGGCGGCCCGCGCGCTGGCGGCGGCCCGGGCCCAGGACGCGGTCTTCGTCTCCGCGTTCCCCCGCCAGGAGACGAAGAGCGCGGGCGAGGCGCTGCTCGTCCCACTCGTCTACCTGGTGCTCCTCGCGTACCTGCCGATGGCGCTGATCCGCCGCCTCCCGATGCCGAGCCTCTCGGCGGCCTGCGGCCAGTTCATGCTGGTCCAGCGCGCCGCCTACCTGGCGGCCGGCGGTCACCAGGCGGTGCCGGCGACCCTCCACGACGGCCTGAAGCTCGCGCGGCGGATGAAGGCCGCCGGCTTCCCGGTCGGGCTCTTCGACGGCGGCGACATCGCGACGTGCCGCATGTACGCCGGCTTCCGCGCGACCTGGCGCGGCTTCGCGCGCAACGCCTACGAGGCCCTCGGCTCCCCGGCCGCGCTCGCGACGATGGTGGTGCTCAACGGTGCCTTCTTCGTGCTACCCTTCGTCGCGCTACCGGTCGCGATCCTGACCGGCGCCGGCGTCGTGGCCACCGCGAGCTGGGGAATGGCGGCGGCGCTGGCCCTCGGGATCCGCGCCGCGCTGACGGTTCGCTTCGGGATCCCGGCGTGGACGGTCCTCGCCACCCCGGTGGCGGTCGCGTTCGATGATCGGCATTCAGCTCCACTCATTCGTGAGACACGCCACCGGACGGCCGGTGGTCTGGCGCGCGCGGGCCTATTCGAGCGCCGTCCGAGGAAAGGGTTAGTTTCATGTCACGGACGATCGTCGTGGGAGCCGGGCTGGGCGGCCTGTCGGCCGCGATCCGCCTGGCGGCGGCAGGGTGGCAGGTCTCGGTGTACGAGAAGAACGGCCAGCCGGGCGGGCGCATGAGCACCGTGTCGGCGGGCGGCTACACCTGGGACGTCGGCCCGACCCTCATCATGATGCCCGAGGTGCTGCGCGAGCTGTTCGAGGCCGCCGGCCGGCGGCTCGAGGACTACGTCGAGCTGCGGCCCGTGGACCCGTACTACCGGGTGGCCTTCGAGGAGGGCGGGCACCTCGACTTCTCGGGGCACCTGCCCACCATGCTGGCGAACCTGGAGGCGCTCGAGCCGGGCGCGGGCGCCGGGTACCTGCGCTTCCTGGCCCAGGCCGAGCGCCTCTCGCGCGTGACGCGGACCTCCATCATCGGGCGCGCCTACGACGGCCTGCGCGACCTGAGGCGCCTGAACGTCCTCGCGTCGCTCCTGCGCGCCCGGCCGTTCGGCAGCGTGGCCTCGACGGTGGCCGCCCACTTCACGCGGCCGGAGCTGCGGCGCGCCTTCTCGTTCCAGACGCTCTACCTGGGGACGCGGCCGGAGGAGACCCCGGCCGCCTACGTCATGATTCCCTTCGTCGAGGCCACGCTCGGCGTCTGGTATCCCCGGGGTGGCGTGCATCGCATCGCCCTGGCGATGGCGCGCCTGGCCCGGGAGCTGGGGGTCGAGCTCCACCTGGACACGCCGGTGGCGGAGATCCTCACCGAGGGACGCCGGGCGGTCGGGGTCCGCCTGGCGCGCGGCGAGGTCGAGCGGGCCGAGGTGGTCGTCTCCAACGCCGAGTGGGGCTACACCCAGCAGCACCTCCTGGCCGGCGGCGAGCGGGTGAACGGCCGGCGTTACGGCTGCTCGGGGGTCCTCTTCCTGCTGGCCGTCCGCGGTCCCGTCGAGGGGCCGCATCACACGTTCATCCTCTCGGGCGACTTCGACGGCAACCTGGCCGACATCTTCCAGCACCGCCGGCTCCCGGCGGCGCCGTCGATCTACGTCTCGCGGGCGACGGCGAGCGATCCCGAGCTGACCGGGGACGGCGTGGAGCTGCTCTACGTCCTGGTGCCGTGCCCGACCCTCGAGAGCGAGGTGGACTGGGCCCGGGAGCTGCCGGGGTTCCGCAAGGTCGTCTTCGATCGGCTCACCCGGGTGGGCATCGACGGGCTCGACGGGCGCATCGTCGCCGAGACGGTGCTGACCCCCGAGGACTTCGCGACGCGCTACAATCTCGTCAACGGCTCGGCGTTCGGGCTGGCCGCGACCCTCTTCCAGTCGGGGCCGTTTCGCCCGACCATCCGCTCGGCGCGTTACGCGAACCTCTTTCACGCGGGCGCCAGCTCGCATCCCGGGGGCGGCGTCCCGATCGTCATGCTCTCCGGCCGGCTGGTGGCCGAGGCGGTGGAGCGCGAGTTCGGCGCGGTCCGGGAGCGGGCGGCCGGCCGCGTCGCGGCCGGCGTGGCCAAGGCGGGGGCATGGTCCGGCGCCGCCTCGTCGTAGGCCTCGCGCTGGCGCTCGCGATGACGGGGGTGGCCGGGGCGCGCCCGTCGGTCCTCCCGAGCCTGGTCCTCGAGGACCAGGAGGAGCGGAAGCTCGACCTCGACGGGCTGCGCGGCCGCACCGTGGTCGTGGTCTACGGCGGGCGCGCCGGCGTCGAGCACCACGTGGCGTGGGGCAAGCGGCTCGACGTGAGCCTGCGCGCGCGGGGCGTTTACCGGGCCGAGGATCCCCCGCGGAGCCGGCCGGTCGAGATCCTGGCCGTCGCCCAGATGGGGAACGCGCCGAAGCCGGTCCGGGGGATGGTGCGGGCGCTGCTGCGCCAGAAGGTGGAGGCCGGCTACTCCTTGTGGCTCGACTGGGAAGGCGCGATGAGCCGGCTCTTCGGCGACAACGATCCGGCGTCCACCGTCGTGGTCGCGGACCGCGAGGGGGTCGTGCAGCTCGTCGTGGCCGGCCTCCCCGACGGCCAGCCCTGGGAGGCGGTCACCGCGGTTCTCGCCCGGCTGCATTGACGGTTCTCGCCGCGGTCGTCGCCCTGGTGATCGGGGCCGCGACGACGGCGGCGTCCGCCGCCGAGACCGCGAGCGCTCTACGCGCGGCACTGCGCGGTCTGCCACGGTCCCACCGGGCGGGGGGACGGGCCGGCGGCCGGGCTCCTCGCCCCGCCGCCCCGCGACTTCCGGTCCGGCGTGTACAAGATCCGCTCGACGCCGAGCGGCACGCTGCCGACGGTCGCCGACGTGGCCCGGACGATCCGGCGGCGGCCTGCCGGGCACCAGCATGCCCGGGCTACGCGGATCGGCTGGCGCCCGGCGAGATCGAGGCGCTGGCGCGGGAGCGTCCTTGGCTCTCGCGCCCGGCCACCGCGCCGCCGGGCCCGCCGCTCGACCTGGGAGCCGGCGCCCCTGCGTCGGCCGAGCGCGTGACCCGCGGCGCGGCGCTCTACGCCCGCGCCGGCTGCGCCGACTGTCACGGGGCCGATGGCCGCGCCGCCGGCTGGCGGCCGGCCCGCGAGGGCCCGGCGGTCGCGCGGCCGACCGACCTGACCGAGCCGTGGACCTTCCGTGGTGGCGCCGACGAGGACGCGATCGCCCTCCGGATCCTCACCGGGCTGGACGGGAGCGCCATGCCGGCGTACGCGGGGGCCGTGACGGCCGCCGAGGCCCGCGACCTGGCCGCCCACGTCCGCTCGCTCGCCCGGGCGCCGCTCTGGGCGGCGGCCGATCCCGCGGTCATCCGCGCGGCCGGCGTCGCCGGCGATCCCCGCGACCGCGGCCGCTACCTGGTCACCTCCATGTTCTGCCCGCTCTGCCACACTCCCATCAGCCCCGAGACCGGCGCCTACGACACCACGCGCTTCATGGCGGGCGGCATGCGGGTGAGCGCGTACCCGTGGGGCGTCTGGTACAGCCGGAACCTCACGCCCGACGCCGAGACGGGGCTCGGCCGGTGGAGCGACGCGGAGATCGTGGCGGCGGTCACTCGCGGCGTCGCGAAGGACGGCCGGCGGCTCGACCCGATGGCGATGCCGTGGCCCTGGTTCTCCCGGCTCACCGCGAGCGACGCCGCGGCCATCGCCACCTACCTGAAGGCGCTCCCGCCGGTGACGAGCCCGGTGCCGGCGGCGGAGCGCGTCGCCGTGCCCGAGGCCGTCGGCGGCAAGCTCCTGGCCCTCCTCGGCGCCGAGGTCGCGGTGGAGTTCTGGGGCGGCAACGCGGTCACCGACCCGGCGCTGCGCGGGGGCATCCCGGCCCCGCCCGGCCGGCGAGCGGGGGCGCGCGTCCTCGGCTGGGGCCTGCTCGTCGTGGCGGTTGGGGTCGTCGCGCTCGGCGTCGCGACAGGGCGCCGTCGCGGGCTCCGGCTCGCCGCGGCGGCAGTCCTGCTCCTCGGCTGGGGAACGCTGGCGATCTGGCCTCCGCTCTGGCTCATGACCCCGGAGGTCACGGTGGCGTGGCTCCTCCGCCGCGTCCCGGCCCTCCCGGCCGCGCTGACGGGGCCCGAGCGGGCGCGGGCCGAGCGGGGCGAGTACGTGGCGACCATCGCCCCGTGCGGGCTCTGCCACACGCCGGCCGGCGCCTTCGTCGGCTTCTACACGGATCGGATGATGGCCGGCGGCATGGAGGGCCGCTGGCGGGTGTACGGGAGCGCGACCTCGACGAACCTCACCCCGCACGCGCGCGACGGCGCGGCCGGGCTCCCGCGGGCCGCCCTCGAGCGGGCGCTCCGGAGCGGGATCGGCGCCGACGGGCGCGCGCTGCACTGGCAGGCGATGCCGTGGGACATCACCTCCCACTGGTCCGAGGAGGACCGGCGCGCGATGATCGCGTACCTGCGCGCGCTCCCGCCGGTGGCCGGGCGAATCCCGCCGCCCCGCGGCCCCCGTCCCGGCGACCCGCCGGCCGACTCCTTCTACTTCGGGGACGCCGCCCGCCGCTAGCTAGCAACCGGCTCTGGGGACGTCGAGGTTGCTCGTGAGCCCGCTCGTGTCGCGCAGCTCGGCGATGGCCAGGGCCTCCCGCGAGGCCCGGACGGCCTCGTCCTGCCCGGCCAGCCTCTCGCGGTGCTCAGCATCTACGCCCGGGTGCTCCAGGGCTTCTACGGCCGCGAGGCCCACCGACAGGGCATCGGCGGGGGCCGGACCGGGCTGCTGACGGGCACCGGACCGCCTGCAGTTCCACGCGGCACCGCCGCCCAGCGACGCGGCGGTCGCCGAGGTCCTCGCCACCATCCGGGCCCGGGTCGGGCGGCTGCTGGCGCGCCGGGGTCTGGACCCTGACCGGGCCGACCTGGGCCCCCGGACGGGCTGGCGGAGGTCGCGCCGATCCACGCCCAGCTCCTCAGCGCCTCGGTCCAAGGC
This sequence comes from uncultured Candidatus Rokubacteria bacterium, assembly GCA_963708025.1. Taxonomy (GTDB): domain Bacteria; phylum Methylomirabilota; class Methylomirabilia; order Rokubacteriales; family DASRDR01; genus CAVPSB01. Next base: position 226,678 of record CAVPSB010000012.1, read on the forward strand.
CGCGTCGCCCTCGGCCCGCACACGGGCACCCGGGTCGGGCGGCTGGGGAGGCGCCGACTGCCTCCATCGGCGCCGCCCGGGGGCCGCGCCAGGCGCACCTGGATGGCTTCGACCTGCACGCCAACGTGGGGGTGCCCCCCAACGATCGGGCCCGGCTGGAGCGTCTCTGCCGCTACCTGCTCAGGCCCCCGCTCGTCCAGGACCGGCTGCGCCTCCGGGCGGATGGGCGGGTGGCGATCAGGCTGAAGCGGGCCTGGCGCGATGGGACGACCCACCTTGTCCTCGAGTCCCCCGTGCCATCCGTATACCCGAGCCCCGCACCCCCGGAGCCGCCCTTGCCAGGAGTGGTTGCAGTTGCAAGGGCCCCCAACCACTTGCATTCTACTCGCACGAATCGGTCATGGACTTCCAGATCGAAGCATCGGAAAATATGGTGCGAGCTTTGCGGGGCGAACCGCCACCTTGCCCCGCAAACCCCGAAGTTCTTGGGAGCGCACGGATTCCTATGAAAGGACGTTTCTGCAATGCCCACTGACACGCAACCCGCTTATCCTTTCATTCCATTTGAAGATATAGCGATAGATCAATCCATAGCGGCCCGCTTCGAGCAGCAGGTTGCTCGCTACCCGGACCGCATTGCCGTCGCCAGCGCGGACCGACAATTCACCTACGCTGAGCTCAATCAGGTAGCCAATCTTATCGCCCGCGCCATCCTGTCGCGTCTGGGAGAACGTGAAGAGCCGGTCGCGCTCCTTTTTGATCATGGGTCGTTCTTGATTGCCGCGCTGCTGGGGGTTCTCAAGGCCGGGAAATTCTACATGGCGTTGGATTTACCTGATCCTCAGCCGCGAATGGCGTCGATGCTGGAGGATTCCCGGGCCAGACTGCTTCTTACTAACTCGAAGCACCTCTCCCGGGCCAGGCAGTTGGCCCAAGGAAGCGGCCAACAGGTTCTCAACTGTGACGATCTCGACGCCAACCACGCTGCCGGAAACCTTGATCGGTCTATAGCTCCGGAGGAGTCCGCGCTCATGCTCTACACCTCAGGGACCACGGGCCGTCCCAAGGGTGTGGTCCATAGTCATAGGAATATTCTCGTCGAAGCCCGGAACTACACCAACTACGCGCGGCTCTCTCCGGACGACAGACTGACCTTGTGGCATTCTTGCAGCTATACCAACTCGATTCGAAATCTGTATGCTGCTCTGCTGAACGGTGCCGGTTTGTTCATCTACGATCTCGTCAACGAGGGATTCCCGGCGCTGGCTGACTGGATGCTTACTCACCGGATCACTGTAATCCATACCCTGCCGACGACCTTTCGTACGTTTTGCCAAACGCTCAAACCGGACGCCATGTTTTCGGCGCTGCGCATACTGCGACTCGGTGGAGAGTCGATCAACCGAGACGATATAAGACAATATCAGCGCCGCTTCTCCCCCAGCTGCCTGTTGATACACGCCATCGGTCCGACCGAGACGCTCGACATTCGATACTATTCCATCACCCACGACTGGAACGGCAGCGACGCCAAGATTCCCATCGGCTATGCCGTCCCTGACAAGGATGTGCTGCTGTTGGACGAAGCAGGACGGGAGGTCGGCGCCGAGGAGATCGGAGAGATCGCAGTCAGAAGCAAGTATCTGGCGCTTGGCTACTGGGGACAGCCTGAACTCACCCGCGCCGCCTTTACGCCCGATCCTCACGGCGGAGATGAGCGGCTCTACCGAACAGGCGACCTGGGCGTGATGCGTCCCGATGGCTGCTTGACTCACCTGGGACGCAAGGATTTTCGGATAAAGATTCGCGGCTACAGAGTCGAAGTCACTGCAGTAGAGGAAGCGCTGCTCGACATGGATTCGATCGAGGCAGTGGTCGTGCAGGCGCATTCGGATGATGGAGGCGAGCAGCGACTCGTTGCTTACGTCGTGCCCGCCACGGGCACGGACCCGAAAGTCAACGAACTCCGCCGAGGATTGGCGAAGACCCTGCCAGATTACATGATGCCTTCCGCCTTCGTCTTTCTGCAGACTCTCCCGCTGTCGGCCACCGGCAAACTCGATCGACGAGCCCTGCCGGCGCCGAATCGAGTCAGGCCGCACTTAGACGAAGAGTTTGTGGCTCCCCGTACTCCTGTAGAGGACATCCTGGCAAAGATCTGGGCTACGCTCCTCGATCTGGAGTTGGTAGGAATCCACGACAACTTCTTCGATCTCGGTGGTCACTCGCTGCTGGCCACCCAGGTCATCTCGCGGGTGCGCGATACTTTGCAGGTGGAGCTGACGCTGCCCGAGCTGTTTGAAGCGCCCACCGTCGCCGGCCTGGCCGAGCACGTTGGCGTGGCTCGTCGGGCAGGTCGGGGCCTGCAGGCTGACGCTCCAAGGCCTCTTGCCAGGGGCCCGCAGCTCCCTCTCTCTTTTGCTCAGGAGAGGTTGTGGTTTATCGAACAGCTGGAGCCTAACAGCCCCGTCCATAACATCCCCGCCGTTTTTCGTCTCACTGGTTCCCTCAATGTGGCGGTTCTGGAGCAGAGTCTCAACGAAATCGTGCGGCGTCACGAAGTCCTGCGCAGTAGCTTTGCCGCCATTCAGGGTCAACCGATTCAGGTCCTCGCTCCAGTCCTGAGCTTGAGCCTTCCCGTTGTTGACCTGCGGGAGCAGCCTGACACCGCGCAAAGGGCCGAGACTCTGATCACTGAAGAAATCCAGCGACCCTTCCACCTATCCCAGGGCCCTTTGTTGCGGCTCCTCTTACTGCGGCTGACTGAAGATGAACACCTATTTGTTCTGGTAACTCATCATCTGGTCTTCGATGGCTTGTCTACGAGCATACTGCTTCACGAGCTCTCATCTCTTTACGAGGCTTACTCCGCAGGACGAGCATCGCTGCTGCCGGAGTTGCCTATTCAGTATGCGGATTTTGCCCGATGGCAGCGCGAGTGGCTGCGAAAGGACGTGCTCGAAGAGCACCTCGCCTACTGGAAACGGCAGCTTGCCGGTGTCCAAAAGCTACAGATGCCCACCGATCGACCTCGGCCTCGGGTTCAGACCGTCGGAACCGCGCGACACTCCTTCGCGCTTTCCAAGCCGCTTTCCGCGGACCTCAAGAGCCTGAGCAATCGGCACGGGGTTACGCTTTTCATGACACTCTTCGCCGCCTATCAGACACTGCTGCACCGTTACACCGGGCAGAACGACATTGTGATCGGCTCTCCCGTCGCCGGTCGGGACCGCAGCGAGCTCGAGGGCTTGATCGGGTTCTTTTTTAACATGCTGGTACTGCGCACGGACCTTTCAGGCAACCCAACGTTTCGGGAGCTGCTCGTTCGTGTACGGGAGGTCTGCCTGGAGGCCTACACCCACCAAGACGTGCCCTTCGAGAAACTCGTGGAAGAACTGCGGCCTGAACGGGATCTGAGCTACAACCCCCTCTTTCAGGTGACGTTTGCATTGCAGCATACGCCGGGATCCCGCCTCAAGTTGGCCGGCGTAACCGCACTTGAAGTGGAGGTCGATCCAGGAACAGCAAGGTACGACTTGCACCTGTACCTGAGAGAGGAAGAGAGTGCGCTGCGGGGCTATATAGACTACAACACCGATTTATTCGATGCGCAGACGATCGCACGCATGACCGAGCATTTTCAGTTATTGCTCGAACGCGTTGTGGCAAATCCAGATGAACCGATCGAGAGTTCGCCGCTCTTGACGGGGAACGAGCGGCATCAACTGCTCGAAGAATGGAGCGGCACTAGCGTAGATTATCCGAGAGACAAATGCATCCACCAGCTCTACGAGGTCCAGGTGGAACGAACTCCTCGTGCGGTCGCGGTCGTCTTCGGAGACCAACGACTGACCTACCAAGAGCTTAACCGCCGAGCGAACCAACTCGCTCACTACCTCCAAACACTCGGTGTTGGACCTGAAGTGCCGGTGGCCATTTGTATGGACCGCTCTTTCGAGATGGTCATTGGTCTTTTGGCCATTCTGAAGGCGGGTGGCGTATACGTGCCGCTTGATCCCGACTACCCAAAGGAACGTCTGGCGTTCATGTTGGAAGATACCCGGGCGCCGGTGCTGTTGACCCAACAGCGGTTGGTCCCAGAGCTGGTTGAAGCCGAAGGGACAAATAACGGCGATCCCCGACCCTCCGTCCTCGGTTCTCGACTTGAGGTTGTCTGTCTGGACAAGGGGTGGGAAGTCATTGCTCAGGAGAGCGAGGAGAATCCCGAAAGCGGAGCGACGGCTGAGAACTTGGCCTACATCATGTACACCTCGGGTTCGACGGGCAAACCCAAGGGAGTCTGCGTTCCGCACAGGGGCGTGGTACGTCTGGTCAACGGTACCAGCTTCGCCAGCCTCACCTCACGGGAAGTCTTCCTGCAATTTGCGCCCGTCTCCTTCGACGCATCGACTTTTGAAATCTGGGGTTGCCTGCTGAACGGCGCGCAGCTGGTGGTCTTCCCCGCTCATACGCCGTCTTTGGAGGAGCTGGGACAAGTCCTCGAGCGGTATCAGGTAACAACCCTCTGGCTCACGGCCGGATTGTTCCACAGAATGGTGGAAGGCAACCTCCAGGGGCTGAGACACGTTAAACAACTTTTGACGGGTGGTGATGTCTTATCCTTCCCTCACGTACGGAAGGCACTTCAAGAGCTGCGGGAATGCCGGTTGATCAACTGTTACGGTCCGACCGAGGGAACAACGTTTACCTGTTGTTTCCCGATGACCGCTTCCGGCCAAGTCGCCGCTCCCGTCCCTATCGGCCGCCCCATTGCCAATACCGCGGTCTACATCCTGGACGGTCATCTCAATCCTGTGCCCATCGGGGTCTGTGGAGAAGTGTGCATTGGTGGGGATGGTCTTGCCCGACAATATCTCAACCATCCGGAGCTAACGGCCGAGAGTTTCATCCTCGATCCGTTCAGCGGCGAACCCGGCGCGCGACTATACAGGACCGGTGACCTGGCGCGTTACTTACCCGACGGCAACATCGAATTCAGCGGTCGCCGTGACCACCAGGTAAAGATCCGCGGCTTCCGTATCGAGTTAGGTGAGATCGAGGCGGTGCTGAGCCAACACTCCGCCGTGCAGGAGACTGTGGTGGTGGCCCGGGAAGATGTACACGGTGACAAGCGATTGGTGGCGTACGTTGTGCCGCGGAAGGAGCAGCCCCCTACGATCAATGTTCTGCGCGGCTTCCTGAAATCAAAGTGTCCCGAGCACATGGTGCCGTCTACTTTCGTGTTCCTCGATACCCTGCCGTTGACATCCCAAGGCAAAGTGGATCGTCAAGCACTTCCGGACGACACCGGGATCAGGCCGGACCTGGAGAAGGCTTTTGTAGCACCCCGTAGTCCGGCCGAGAAAGCGCTGACCGGGATTTGGGCTCAAGTACTCGGGCTGGAGCAGGTGGGCATTTACGACAACTTCTTCGAGTTGGGGGGGCACTCTCTATTGGCAACGCAGGTCATTTCCCGGCTGTGCGACGCCTTGCGGGTAGAACTTCCCTTGTGCCGCCTGTTTGAGGCGCCCACGGTGGCCGAACTAGCCCAGGTTATCGAGCAAATTCGTTGGACGACTCGAGAGCGGCAGGATTCTCACGGCAACGCTGTGAGCACCCTCGAGCAGGGAGAAGTATGACGGTTCTTGAGCTCTTGTCCCACCTTGACTGACCCCGGCGGGATTCGAACCCGCGCCTACGTCCTCGCGGCCGGCCCCGGAGCCACCGTGCCCAGCGGCACGAAAGGCCGCGCGATCAGATCATGCGCGCGGGCGGGATCCACGCCGTTCCCCTGCTGGCAGGGCGTGTACCGGGTGCGGTACACCTTCTACTCGATCCCAAGCATGCCTTTGTTCCGATATCACGGGACGCATAACAACCTGTTGGAGCGGCCAGGCGGCGCATCGACCGAAAGTCTGACGGTGAGCCTCCGGCGTCACGCTGAGTCGCTACCGCCCTGAATGCGGCCGCCGTCCGCGGTCCGACCGCAGCCACTCGAAGCGAGGCGTCGCGCCCTGGTCACATTTCGGTCCGACCGCCATTAGACGGTTGACGGCCCTGTCCAGGACTCACATGCTGGCGCCATCGGCGATCACTCGCGCCGGCGGCGGGCGGCCGGAGTCCACGATCGCCTGAGAGGACGGGGCCATGAAGAATGTGACCGAGCGACTCATCCGGTCCGTCGCGGAGATCCAGCAGCGCGACCGGCGGCTCTCGGAAGAGCTGAAGGACCTGCGAGAGAAGGTGCGACGCGTCCCGCCACGGGAGGTCCTCGCCCCCGAGGCGATGGCGCTGGAGCCGCCGGAGGTCCACCCGGACTTCGCGGTCGAGACCATCGTGCTCCGGACCGCCCGGCCGGTCCTCGCCATCCGCCGCGACGCGGCCGTGTTGGCCTTCTCGGCCGAGGACAGCGTCATCTGGAAGCAGCGGCTCGAGAACGCCCGGCCCTACCTCGTCCAGGCCATTCCCGCCGTCGGCCGGGTCGAGGTCAGGCATCACCCGCGCTACGAGTGGATCGGCACCGGCTGGCTGGTCGCCGACGACGTCGTGGTCACCAACCGACACGTGGCCCGGGAGTTCGGGCGGCGGGGCGGCGCGCAGTTCGTGTACCGCCAGGGGGTGGACGGCCAGCGCATGGAGGCGTCCATCGACTTCATCGAGGAGTTCGAGCGTCTCGACAGCCTGGAGTTCCGCCTCGACCGGATCCTGCACATCGAGGACGAGGACGGGCCCGACATCGCCTTCATCCGGGTGCTCCGGAACGGCTCGCAACTCGCCCGGAAGATCGACCTGGCGCCCACGGCCGTCGAGGAGGACGAGTACGTGGCCGTCATCGGCTATCCGGCGCGGGACAGCCGGATCCCCGAGCAGGACCTGATGCGGAGCATCTTCGGGGATCACTACGACAAGAAGCGCCTGGCCCCCGGCCAGGTCACGGGCACGGGATCGAACGCCGTCCTGCACGATTGCTCGACCCTTGGCGGCAACTCCGGCTCGGTCGTGCTCTCGCTCGCCTCCGGCAAGGCCATCGGGCTCCATTTCGCCGGCCGGTTCCTGGAGGCCAACTACGCCGTGCCGGCCCGAGCCATCGCGGAGCGGCTCGACTCGATCACCCGCGGCGAATCGCCACGCCGATCCCCCGTTCCCGACGACACGCGGGTGACGCGAGCGCCGGTCTCGTCCCGGGCGGCGATGCAGGCGCCGGCCGCCCCGGCGCCCGGACGGGCGGTGACCTGCACGATCCCGATCCACGTGACGGTGAACGTGGGAGCGCCCGTGCTCGGGGGCGGCGACGCGTCCGTCACGTCGGCCACGCGTCGGCTGCCGGCGGACACGGACTCGGACGACGACCTGGTGATCACCGAGGCCCGGCCCGAGGACTACCTCGATCGGCCCGGCTACGTGGCGGACTTCCTCGGGCGGGGGCACGAGGTGTCGCTCCCCCGGGTGACGGCCGGACAGGGCGACGTGCTGACGTTCGAGCTCGAGGGCGAGCCGCAGCAGGTCCTGAAGTACGAGCACTTCGCCGTGCTCATGAGCCGGAGCCGGCGGCTCTGCCGCTTCAGCGCCGTCAACATCGACGGCAAGGAGACGAAGAAGGTGAAGCGGCCGGCCTGGCGTAACGACCCCCGCATCCCGGCCGACGCGCAGATCATGAAGGAATGTTACGGGAATCCGCCGAAGTTCGCCCGGGGACACATGACGCGTCGCGAGGACCCCATCTGGGGTCCGCTGACCGCCGCCCGCCTCGGGAACGCGGACTCGATGCACGTCACCAACGCGGTCCCGCAGATGCAGCCCTTCAACGCCGGGATCTGGCTGGGACTGGAGGACTACGCCCTCGAGCACGCGCGCGAGGACGACATGCGAATCTCGGTCTTCACCGGGCCGTTTCTGAGGAGCGACGACCCGGTGATGTTCGGCGTGAAGATCCCGCGGACGTTCTGGAAGGTCATCGCCTTCGTCCACGACGACACCGGCGCGCTGTCCGCGACCGGCTATCGCATGTCCCAGGAAGACTTCCTGAGGGACGAGGAATTCGTCTTCGGCCAACACGAGACGTCCCAGGTGTCGATCGCGTCGATCGAGCGAGAGACCGGCCTGTCGTTCGGGCCGCTGGCCGACGTCGATCCGTTCCAGGACGTCGAGGAGGCGCGGCCGGCTCCGCTCACCGACTTCGCGCAGATCCGGTTCGTCAGATAGACCTCCGGGCAGACCGGCACCGGGTGAAGTAGCGGCCAAGCGTCCTGGTGGTGTAGGCGTCACACCCGTGGCCGCCGACAGCCGGTGGCGGTCGTTTGAGAGCTCGTCGCAGCATGGTCGTGTCGCGTGCCGTGCGACCGAAGCCTTGGAGAAACCTCCGAGCGGCGGCTTCGCCGCCGCAACCGAGGGGGGGCATCGGGGGGGTCTTCCGAGACCCCCCCGAGGTATCTACGCGGTCAGCTCGGCGAGCGCGGCGGTGGCCTTGAGGCCGAAGCCGGAGAGGAGCAGCACCACGCGCTCCCGGCGATCGACGAGGCCCTCGGCCTCGAGGTGGGCGAGGGCCGGCCACACCACCGCCGAGGTCGGCTCCACGCAGAACCCGGCCCGGCCGAGCGCGCGCACCCCCTCGCGGATCTCGTCCTCGCTGACCGCGGCCACGCCGCCCCCGCTCTCGCGCAGGGCCTGGAGCACGCGGGCCCCGCGGACGGGTCGGGGGAGGGCGATCCCCTCGGCCAGCGTCGGCGGCGGGGCCTCGGCGGGCGCGACCTCCGCCGCCTGCTCGCGGAAGGCCCGGTAGACCGGGTTGACGTTCGCCGCCTGGGCGGCGAACAGCCGGGGCAGCCGGGGGATCAGCTTCGCCTCCACCAGCTCGGCGAACCCGCGGTAGAGCCCGAGGAGGATGCTCCCCGCGCCCACCGGACAGACTACCGCATCCGGCCCGCGCCAGCCGTCCTGCTCGCAGAGCTCGTAGGCTACCGTCTTGATCCCCTCCACGAAGTACGGGTGCCAGAGGTGGGAGGCGTAGAACTCACCGGTCTCGGCCACGTGGCGGAGGAGCGCCTCGGTCGCCTGCGGGCGCGGCCCCTCGACCAGGCGGAGGGCGGCGCCGTAGCACCGGATCTGGGCCAGCTTGCCCGGTGAGGCGGCGGCGGGACAGAAGACCGTGAGCGCGATGCCGGCGCGCGCCGCGTAGGCGGCCAGCGAGGCGGCGGCGTTGCCCGAGGAGTCCTCGACGGCCCGGGTGATCCCGATCGAGGCGAGGTGGCTCATGAGGAGCGCCGACCCCCGGTCCTTGTAGGAGCCGGTGGGAAGCAGGAAGTCGCACTTGAGCCCGACCGGGCGCCCGTGGCGCTCGACGGGGACGAGGGGAGTCATCGGCTCGCCGAGCGAGACGCGCCGGGCGAGGGGCGGCAGCGCCTCGGCGTAGCGCCAGAGGTCGGGCGGCCGCGACCGGACGGCGTCGGGGACGACGCGGCCCGGCGCCCACACCAGGTCCAGCGCGCCGCCGCACGCGCAGCGCCACACGTGGGTGTCCAGCGGGTACTCGACCCCGCAGCGCTCACAGGACATCGTCGCCTCGCCGTCCGTCATCGGGCCTCCCTGTCTGATCGGGGCCTCCCGCCCACCCCCCCAACCCCCCTCCCCCACCCACTGGGGGGAGGGGGGAGTCCGAGGTCCCGATTGTTTCACACCCTCTCAGTTCCGACCGACCCAGGCGGGACGGCCAGCGATTGACACGTCGGCGGCCTGGGGTATCCTGCCAAAGTCCCGTCCATGCGGAGGCTCTTCCCCTTCGTCGCCCTCGGCTGTGGGCTCCTCGCGGCACTCGCGGCCGGCGAGGCGCTGACCCGCCTCGCCGGGTGGCTCAGCCCCCAGGTGCAGTACCTGGCCACTGCGGGGAGCGAGCGGCCCACCCGCTCCTTCGACACCCTGGAGGCGTACCTGGCCTCGCAGGCCGCCCAGGTCGTCCCCCACCGGGACTGGCTCAACTACTGGACCAACGCCCTGGGGTTCAACGACGAGGAGTTCACGGTCCCGAAACCGGTCGGGCGCTTCCGCATCATGGCCCTCGGCGACTCGTTCACGTACGGCCTCCTGCCTTACCCGTACACCGTCATGACGCTCCTAGAGTCCTTCCTGCGCACCGCCTGCCCGGGCAAGGACCTCGATCTCCTCAACTTCGGGATCGGTGGTGCGGGGGTCCAGGACTACCGGACCATCGTGACGCTCGCGTTCGCCACCTACGAGCCTGACCTCGTCCTGGTCAACTTCTACGCCGGGAACGACGGACCGGACCTGTACCGGCTCGTCCACGAGCGGGGGTCATCGCTGAGGTCGCTCGTCGATCACTCGCGCCTGTGGACCCTCGGCCGCAACGTCGTCAAGCTCCGGAAGAGCCTCCGCGCCTCGGGCGCGGACAGGACCAGGTCGCCACGCCCCGATCCGGGCGGCCCGCCCCCCCGAGGCGGCGCCGTCGTCGATCCGGGGCGTCGGATCAGCGAGGATGACCCGACCCTGGCCGCGCCAACCCCGAAGGCGAACGCCTTCGATTCGATCATGGCGATCGAGCTGCGGCGGCTGTACGTTCCCCCCGATGCGGCCGTCGTGGACGAAGCCTGGCGTCCCGTGCTCGCCGCGCTCGACGCCATTCGCGAGCGGGTCGCCCAGGACAGAAGCCGTCTGGCCATCGTCCTCTACCCCTCGGCCCTCCAGGTGTACCCGGCGATGCGAGAGGACCTCGCGCCGCGGCTGCGCCGCCGGCCGCGCTATGCGCCGCTGTCGCTCGACGCCATCGACCCCCGGCTTCCCAACAAGCGCCTCGCCGACTATTGCCGGACCGCGGGTCTCCCGTGCTTCGACCTGACCCCCGTGCTCGTCGAGGCCAGCCGCGTCTCGAGCGAGGCGCTCTATCGGTATCGGGACACCCACTGGACGTTCCGGGGCAACCGGATCGCCGCCGAAGCGGAAGCCGCCCGGCTCGTCGAGCTGGTCTGCCCCGCGGGGCCCGGCGCGCGCCCGCGTCAGTCACTCACGACGACCCCGGGCCGCCAGGGGCGGCCCCCTGGCGCCTGATTCCCCGCCGAGTGCCGCCGGCCGATTCTCCACGTCGAGCCGGGAGGTGCCCGCCACCGGTGGGGCGTCAGGGCGTTCGCTCGCCGGCCCCCCCCGCCTTCTCGTCGATGGCGTCGAGCCGCTCGAACATGTTCTGCACGAACGGCGAGACGCGGAACAGCCACACCAGCCCGTCGTTGAGCGCCTTGAGCGGCCCCGTGAGCTCGCGCTTGAAGTTGACGAAGAGGACGGCCCGCGTCTCGCGCGAGTCGTTCCACGCGCTGTGGGCGAAGGTGTCGTCGAAGACGAGGCTCCGGCTCATCTCCCAGTGCCGGGTCTCGCCGCCGACGGTGATGCCGCACTGCTGCGGCTCCTTCGGCACCTTGAGCCCGAGATGGTAGCGGAGCACGCCCTTGTACGGCCCGCGGTGCTCCGTGAGCCGCGCGCCGGGCTCGAGAATCGAGAAGAAAGCCGACGTCATGCCGGGAATGGCCCGCAGCGCCTCGGTCGTCTCCGGGCAGCGGCGGGTGTTCTTCTCGTACGGCTGGCCGTAGAGGAAGAAGACGAAGGCCTTCCACGGCGCGCCCTCGGTGATGCGCCCTTGCTCGATCGACAGCTCGCGGAACTCGGGCACGGGCCCCTGCAGCACCGCGAGGAGCTCTCGCCGAATCTCCGGGGTGCGGGCCTCGATCACCTTCGTCCACGCGAAGTCGCCGGGGTCGAACCATGGCTGGTTGGGCGAGGAGCGGGCGATCGCCCACTCGAGCTGGTCTCGCACGAAGAGGCCCGCGCCCGAGACGAGGCGGTACGGAAGGCTGTCCTGACGCGCGCGCATGGTCTGTCCCTCTCTCCCTCCGACACCCGTTTGCGGTTGACGTGCCCGCCTCGCCGGCAGCATAACCCCGACCGAGAGCCGGGGCCAGGGGGGGACGGGTGGGGGGGTCGCCCCCCCACCGCCTGCCCGGCCCCTGGCGGCTCGCGCCCGGGCTGGGCTATGCTGGCGCCGCCGGGGTGGCGAGCCTCCGGCGATCGATCGGCCTCGTGCACGGAGGCCTTTCAACGAGGCGGCGGACCCGGCCGAAGGAGCGGAGGTCGCATGACGGACCCGATGCAGTCCGAGCCCGGGGCGATCTCACCCCGCCGCCGGGAACGCCAGTGCGGGGTCGTCATCCCCGTCTACAACAGCGAGGCCAGCCTGCCGACCCTGGTCGACGGCCTGGCCGAGGTCCTGCCGGCGACCGCCACCCGCTTCGAGGTCGTGCTGGTGAACGACGGCAGCCGCGACGGGTCCTGGGAGGCGGTGTGCCAGGCGGCGCGGAAGCATCCCTGGGTCCGCGGCATCAACCTGATGCGCAACTACGGCCAGCACAGCGCGCTCCTGGCCGGGATCCGCGCGGTACGCTGCGACGTCACCGTGACCATGGACGACGACCTCCAGCATCCACCCGATCAGATCCCGCGCCTCCTCGACACGCTGGATGCCGGGTTCGATCTCGTCTACGGGACGCCCACGCTGGCGCAGCAGGGCTTCTGGCGGAACCTCGCCTCTCGGCTCGCCAAGGCGGGCCTGCACCGGGTGCTCGGGGTGGCCATCGCCTCGCGGGCCAGCGCGTTCCGGGCGTTCCGGACGTCGCTCCGCGATGGGTTCGCGCAGCACGAGGGCCCGGTGGTGGCCATCGACGCCCTCCTGGCGTGGACGACGACCCGGGTCACCTCGGTGCCCGTGCGGCACGAGCCGCGGCGGCACGGCCGGTCACACTACAGCTGGCTCAAGCTCGTCCGCCTCGCGATCGACGCGACGACCACCTTCCGGACGTGGCCGCTCCGTGTCGCGAGCCTGATCGGATTCGGCGTGATGCTCCTGGGGCTTGGCGCGCTCGCCTTCGTGCTGGGCGCGTATCTGGTGAGCGGGACGCCGTTGTCGGTCTTCCGTTTCACGGCGTCGATCTTCGCGATCTTCTCGGGCGCGCAGCTGTTCGCGCTGGGCATCATGGGCGAGTACGTTGCCCGCATCCATCACCGCGTGATGCGGGAGCCCACCTACGTGGAGCGGGAGCGTGTCGGCGACTAGTGCCGTTCCAACCACATGAGGCAAGATGGGGCAAGCGACTCTTGAAGCACGGACTTGCGGCATTCCGGAACAAGTTGGAACGGCACTAGGCCGACGGTGCGGCCGGTGACGATGCCCGAGGCGACGTCTCGACCCCTGCAGGACGACTGTCCGGGGTGGGGACGCGTCGCCATCATTCCCTGGGACACCGACATCTTCGGATTCCCGGTGGCCGCCTACGAGCCGGGGGAGCCCGGGGTCGTGGGCGCCGGCCTGGAGGCGTTTCGACGACGCTTCCGGGAATGGGCGGCGGCTCACGAGGTCGAGCTGGTCTCCTGCACCGTGGAAGCTGGCGATCGCGCATGGCGGACACTCCTGCCCGGGCTGGGGTTCGTGTGGGTCGAGCAGACCCTGAGGCTCCGGTGTCGCCTCCAGTCCTTCGATGCCCCGCCACCGTCGCGCCCGGTGCGGCTCGCCACCCCCGACGATCGGCCGCAAGTCGAGGAGATCGCCGGCCACGCGTTTCGTCACGGTCGCTATCATGCCGACCCGCGGTTCCCGTCCGATCTGGCCGACCGTCGCTATCGCCAGTGGGTTCGGCGTGCCTCGACGGATCCCGCGGGCCGCGTGTACGTCGTCGGCCCTCCGGGTAGCGTCAGGGGGTTCTTCCAGGTGATCGTGAAAGGCACCCGTGCCGAGGTTGGCATCATGGCCGTGGACGAGACGGCTCAGGGGACGACCGCCTCGTCGGAGCTCATGACCGGCATGCACCTCGACTTGAAGGCCGGACGGGGTCCGCTGGATCAAGGCCAAGGTCTCGACGACCAACGTCCGCGTCATGAATCTCGGGATCGATTTCGGCTACCGCTTCCGGGACCCCGAAGTGACCTTTCACTGGCACTCCCCGGATGCGCGACATCTGCGGTTCGCGAGGGGAGGAGTCGTGGGTGACAACGCCTCACGGCGGGGTCCCGAGCTGGCGGACGGAAGCGTGACCTACCGGATTCCCTTCAACCGCGCCACCCGAACCGGCCGGGAGCTCGAGTACATGGCCGACGCGCTCGACGCCGGGGTGATCTCGGGCGACGGAGTCTACACCCGGCGATGCAGCCGCCTCCTGGAAGAGCTGATGGGCGTCCCCCGCGTGCTCCTCACCACGTCCTGCACGACCGCCCTCGAGATGATCGCGCTCCTGCTGGGGATCGAGCCGGGCGACGAGGTCGTCATGCCGGCGTTCACCTTCGTCTCGACGGCCAACGCCTTCGTCCTGCGGGGCGCCCGGCCGGTCTTCGTCGACATCCGGCCGGACACCTTGAATCTCGACGAAGCGCAGCTGGAGCGGCTCGTCACGCCGCGCACCAGGGCCATCGTGGTCGTCCACTACGCGGGCGTCGGGTGCGAGATGGACGAGATCCTGGCCATCGCGGGTCGGCACGGGATCCCGGTGGTCGAGGACAACGCCCAGGGCCTGTTCGGAGCGTACCGCGCTCGGGCGCTGGGGACGTTCGGCTGTCTGGCGGCCCAGAGCTTCCACGAGACCAAGAACGTCACCTGCGGGGAGGGGGGGGCCCTCGTCATCAACGATCCCCGCTACTTCGAGCGAGCGGAGATCATCCGGGAGAAGGGCACCAACCGGAGCCGCTTCTTCCGTGGCCTGGTCGACCGGTACACGTGGGTGGACGTGGGCTTCAGCGCCCTGCCCTCCGACCTGCTGGCGGCCTTCCTGTATGCCCAGCTCGAGGCCCGCGAGCAGATCCAGGCCAAGCGGCGACGCGTGTGGGAGTGCTACGACGAGTCACTGCGTCCGTGGGCCGCGCGGCACGATGTCCGGCTGCCGGTGGTGCCGGCGCACTGCGCGCAGCCGTACCATCTCTACTACCTGCTCATGGCCTCGCTCGAGCACCGGCAAGCCCTGATCGCGCGGCTCAAGGCGCAGGGCATCCTCGCCGTCTTTCACTACCAGCCGCTGCACCTCTCCGAGATGGGGCAGCGGTTCGGCGGGAAGGCCGGCGACTGCCCGGTCACCGAGAGCGTCAGCGATCGCCTCCTCCGTCTTCCGTTCTACGCGGATCTGACCGAGGCGGACCAGGCCCGCGTCGTCGACACCATTCGCGCGTTCGAGGGCTGACGCGCGGGTGCGCCCCCCGGGAGAATCGCCGATCCGGACGCGCCCCGCCGGGGCGAGCGTGGGCACGCTCCGGGCGTCGCTCGAGCCTCGGCTGCTCTGGCTGGCGGCGTACGTGGCGGCGGTCGTGGCGCTCTACTGGCTGGTGGGCCAGCGCTATCGCGTCAAGCACATCGACGACGCCTGGACGCTGTCGCTGGCCTACAACTTCTTCTACAAGGGCATCACGCGGGATCTCGTCTTCGAGAACCCCTGGGGCGGCCTCGGCCTTTTCGGAAAGACGTATGCCTGGACCTACGGCGGGGTGCTGCATCTCGTCGGGTGGAGCCGGGAGAACGCCTACTACGTCTCCACCGTCCTGACGGTGCTCGCGATCGGGCTCTGGGGCTGGATCATCGCGCGGCTGCGTTTCGAGCCGGCCGTGACCGTGGCCGTGACCGCGCTCATGCTGGTGATGGATCCCTTCTTCAGCGTGGCCTCTCAGGCCCGGGTCGATGCCCTGGTCTTCCTGATCGCGTCGCTCTCATTCGCGCTGTTCGTGGCCGGGCGCTTCTTCGCGGCGGGGGCGGTGGCGATGATCGGGATGGAGACCCATCCGATGGGGCTGATGGCCTTCGTGTACATGGCGGCCTACGTGGCCGCCTGGCCGGAGCGCCTGGCCCCCTCGCGACGCCACCTCGCGGTCGCGGCGGTGTCGATGGGCCTGGGCCTGGCCGCCGGCCTCGGGTACTACCTGGTGCTCCACTGGCAAGGGCTGACCGGGGTGGGGCAGGTGCTCGCCCGGGCCACGACCACCGACGTCGACGTGAACAACTACCTGCACAACTACTTCCTGCGAACCAAGTACTACCGGCACGTGCCGGAGCTGGTGCTGTTCATCGCGGCCCTGGTGGTGTACTGGCGCAAGGGCTGGTTCCGGGACAACCGCTTCGTCGGGCTCTTCGTCGTCATCGTCGTGCTGTCCAGCCTTCTCGTCCGCCGGCCCAATTTCCTGTACGCCGTCTACGCCTATCCCGCGTTCCTGCTCCTGGTCGTCTACGGGGCCCGTCGGCTCGGGGTGCTGCGCGCCCTGGTGGCGGCGACCGTCGGCTTCCTGCTGCTCCAGTACAGCTTCGTGGCGTATCGAAACCGGGAGTTCTCCTTTCCCACCCTCGTCCGGGAGCTCGGGGCGGCGGTTCCCGGTGACGGCCTGCCGGTCTTCGGCAGCCACAACGAGTGGTTCGCGCTCCAGGACCGGAGCTTCCTGCGCTTCGAGCTGATACCGCAGAAGAAGGACGTTCCGGCCTTCTACGTGATCGAGACCGACGAGGTCAGGGCGTCGCCGGTGGACGCCTATCTCCAGGCCGCGTGTGCGCTGACACCGATTCGCTCCTTCACCCACGCGGGAGAGCTCTACCAGATCGTGAAGTGCGATCGGCGGGGGTAGCGCCCGGGCTTCCCCGCCCTCGGTTTCGCCGTCGGCGCCTCCCCCACCGATGTGGCGCCCTTGAGCCGGCTTCGCCGTCCCCATTATAATGAAGCATTCCCGGCGCTGGGGCACCGCGGAACCGCCGCGCGCGCCCCCGGCGCCTCGAGAGGAGACCACCCGTGGGCGAGCGCGTCGATCCGATCACCGTGTCCGTCATCCAGCACCGCCTCCACGCGATCGTCGAGGAGATGGGCGAGGCGATGCTGCGCACCTCCTACTCGCAGATCCTCAACTCCAGCCGCGACTTCTCGACCGCGATCTCGGACCCCGAGGGGCGGCTGGTGGCCCAGGCCGAGCACGTCCCCATCCACGTGGGGGCCCTTCCGTGGGCCGTCCAGGCGCTGCGGAAGTTCTTCGGTGACCGGGTCCGGCCGGGGGACGTTTACCTCCTGAACGACCCCTATCACGGGAACAACCACCTGCCCGATCTGACCGCCTTCGTCCCGGTGTTCGCGGACGACCGCCTGGTCTTCTGGTCGATCAACCGCTCGCACCAGAGCGACATCGGGGGTGCCACCCACGGCGCCTACAATCCGGGCGCGACCGAGATCTGGCAGGAGGGGCTCCGGATCACTCCGCTCAAGCTCTACGAGGAAGGCGTCGTCCGGGACGACGTCCTCCACATGATCGCCACCAACCTCCGCCACCCCCGCGACTTCCGGGGCGACCTGGCGGCCATGATCGGCTCGGCGCGAGTCGGGGAGCGGCGGCTCCTGGCCCTCCTGGGCGAGTACGGGGTCGAGACGACGCTGGCCGGGATCGAGGCGATGCTGGACGGCGCCGAGCGGCAGACGCGGGCCTGCATCGCGACGTGGAAGGACGGCGTCTATCGCGGCGAGGCGTTCCTGGACGACGACGGCCACCGCTACCAGGACGTCCACGTGCGGGCCACCGTGACCAAGAAGGGCGGGGACCTCACGGTGGACCTCACCGACTCCCACCCGCAGGTGGTCGGCTTCATCAACTCCTCGTACGCCAACATGCGCTCGGCGGTGGCGATGGCCCTGGCGTACCTGATCGATCCCCACACGCCGAAGAACGACGGCACCTTCCGCCCGCTCCGCGTGATCGCCCGCGAGGGCACCGTCGTGTGGGCGAGCCCGCCGGCGCCGGTCACGCTCTGCACGAACCACTGCGCCCAGGAGATCGGCGAGGCCATCATCAAGGCGCTGGCCGCCGCCTGCCCGGACCGCGCGATGGCCGGCTGGGGGCGCCGCTTCCGGATCGCCATCCAGGGGCGGGACCCGCGCTCGGGCCGGCCCTTCATCTGGCACATGTTCCACGCCCGGCCGGGCGGGGGCGCCTCGTCGGCCGGCGACGGCTGGCCGGGAATCGGGGAGTGGCAGGCCGCCGGCGGCATCAAGTTCGGCTCGGTCGAGGTCACCGAGGTGCGCTTCCCGCTCTTCTTCCGGCGCCACGAGTTCCGGCCGGACTCGGCCGGGGACGGCCGGTACCGGGGGGGCACCGGTGGCGTGCTCGAGCTGGTGGCCGAGATCGAGGAGCCGGCGACGGCGAACACGGCGGGGGACGGCGTCCGCTACGGCGCCTGCGGGATGGCCGGCGGCCAGGACGGGCTGCCCCACCGCTACCGGCTCCGCTCGAAGAGCGGCCTCCGGGTGCTCAAGACCAAGGAGGTCGGGATCCCGGTGGGCCCCGGCGACGTGTTCCTCGTCGAGTCCGGGGGCGGCGGGGGCTGGGGCGACCCGCGGAAGCGGACGGCGGAGGCCCGGGCCGCCGACCTGGCGAACGGCTTCGTGACCCGGGACGGCCGCAAGAACGGTGCCGGCCGCGCCCGCCGAC
Organism: uncultured Candidatus Rokubacteria bacterium; assembly: GCA_963708025.1. GTDB lineage: Bacteria > Methylomirabilota > Methylomirabilia > Rokubacteriales > DASRDR01 > CAVPSB01. The sequence goes on from CAVPSB010000012.1 coordinate 245,155, forward strand.
CCGCGGCCCGCCCGCCGAAGCGCGCCGGGCGGAGGGGCTGAGCCCATGTACCGGATCGGCATCGACGTGGGCGGCACCTTCACCGACTTGGTCGCGGTGGACGACGCCGGACGGGTCGTCCTGGCCAAGGCGGCGTCCACGCCCCGGGACCCCTCCATCGGCGTCCTGGACGGCCTCGGCCGGCTGGCGACCGTCCTCGGCACCGACACACGGAGCTTGCTCCAGACCACCGAGCGCATCGTCCACGGCACCACGGTGGCGACGAACGCGCTCCTCGAGCACAAGGGCGCCCGGGTCGGGCTCCTCACGACCGAGGGCCACCGCGACGTCATCGAGATGCGCGAGGGGCTGAAGGACGACCGCTACAACCTGCGGATGCCGGCGCCCGAGCCGCTGGTCCCGCGCGCGCGGCGAATCGGCGTCCGCGAGCGGCTCCGCGCCGACGGCCGCGTGGCGACGCCGCTCGATTCGCGCTCGCTCGAGCGCGCCATCGGCCAGCTCAAGCGCGACGCCGTCGAGGCAGTCGCCGTCTGCTACCTGCACGCCTACCGCGATCCCCGGCACGAGGTGGCGACGCGGGCGGCCCTCGCCAAGGCGCTGCCCGGCGTCTACGTGTCGCTCTCCTCGGAGGTGCTGCCCCAGATCAAGGAGTACGAGCGGGTCTGCACGACCGTCGTCAACGCCTACGTCGGGCCGATCCTCTCCCGCTATCTGGCCCGGCTCGGCACCCGGCTGAAGGACGCCGGCTACGCGGCCCCCATCCTCATCATGCAATCGCACGGCGGCGTCGTCCCGATCGACGAGGCCGTGCGGCTCGCGGCCGGCGCGGTCCTCTCGGGACCGGCCGGGGGTGTCGCCGGGAGCCGGTACTGCGCGCGGCTCCTCGGCGAGGGCAACCTGATCCCGTTCGACATGGGCGGGACCAGCACCGACATCTCGCTGATCGTCAACGGCGAGCCCCAGCTCGCGGTCGACCGGTCGGTGGCCCTCCAGCGGGTGTCGCTCCCGAGCCTCGACATCGCGAGCCTCGGGGCGGGCGGGGGCTCGATCGGCTGGGTGGACGCCGGCGGCATCCTGCACGTCGGGCCGGAGAGCGCCGGGGCCGATCCCGGCCCGGCCTGCTATGGCAAGGGCGGCCGGGCGCCCACGGTGACCGACGCCAACCTGGTGCTGGGCTACCTCGATCCCGCCAACTTCCTCGGCGGCCAGACCCGGCTCGACGCCCGGGCGGCGCGGACGGTGATCGAGGCGCTGGCCGAGCGGCTCCACACCGACACCATCGCCACCGCCGACGGGATCCACCAGGTGGTCAACACGCGGATGGCCGAGGGCATCCGGCTCGTCTCGGTCCGCCGCGGCGTCGATCCCCGGCGGTTCGCCCTGCTGGCGTTCGGAGGCGCGGCGGGCCTCCACATCACCGACGTGGCCCGGCGGCTCGAGATCCGGCGCGTGGTGCTGCCCCGGGTGGCGGCGGTGCTGTCGGCGTGGGGCATGCTGGCGACCGACCTCCGCTACGAGGTCGTGCGCACCCACATCGGCGACGTGAAGACGATGGGAGAGGTGGCGCTGCGGCGGGTCCTGGCCCAGATGGAGGCGGAGGGCCGGAAGCGGCTCCGGGCGGCGTTCAAGGGCCCGGTCCGGATCCAGCGGGCCGTGGACATGCGGTACGGGGAGCAGATCTTCGAGATCGGCGTATCGCTCGACGGCCTCGACCTCGGCGCGCCGGACCTCATGAAGGAGGTGGTGGAGCGCTTCCACCGCCGGCACGAGGAGCTGTACACCTACAGCGTCCGGGACCAGGAGGTGGTGCTGGTCAACGCCCGGGTGGCGGTGGTCGGCGAGCTGCCCGAGCTGCCCCGGGAGCCGGCGGTGACGGCCCGGACGGCGGCGGCGCCGCGGACCCGGCGCCGGGTCTATCTCGGCGACTGGCGCGAGGTGCCGGTCTTCGACCTGGAGGCCGTCGCCCCGGGCCAGCGGCTGGAAGGCCCGGCAGTCGTGGAGGCGGCGACCACGACCGTGCTGCTCCGGGCTGGCGAGCGGGCGGTGGTGACATCGCTCGGATGGCTCGACATTTCAATCAGTTGAGGAGGAAGCCATGCGAAGGATCATGATCGGGGTCGGGCTCGTGACGGTTTTCCTGCTGGCCGGGCTGACGGCGGCGCCGCCGGCCGGGGCGGCCGACGAGGTCCGGATCGGTGTGCTCTCGCCGATGACGGGCCCCAACGCGAAGTTCGGGGCGATCCAGAAGAACACGCTGACGCTGGCAGTCGAGGACCTCAACCAGGCCGGCGGCATCAAGTCGATGGGCGGGGCGAAGATCCGGCTGGTCTTCGGCGACACGCGGGGCGAGGCCGACATCGGGGTGACGGAGACCGAGCGGCTGATCACCAAGGAGAAGGTTCACGCCCTGATCGGCGCCTTCCAGAGCGGGGTTGGCTTCCCGTCCTCGGCGGTGGCCGAGCGCTACCAGGTCCCGTGGCTCACCTTCGGGACGTTCGACCGGATCACTCAGCGCGGCTTCAAGTACGTCTTCCGGGCCCACGCCAACGACACCATCAAGGCGCGGACCCTCATCGAGGGCCTCGCCGCCATCGCCAAGCGGTCGGGCGGGGTGAAGAGCGCGGTGATCTTCAGCGAGAACACCGACTGGGGAAAGTCGGTCGGCGACAAGCAGAAGGGCTTCCTGGAGACCCAGGGGGTGAAGGTCCACTTCGTCGAGCACTACCCCTTCGCGGCCCCCGACCTCACCTCGATGGTGGTGAAGGCCAAGGGGCTCCAGCCCGAGCTGGTCGTCGCGAACTCCTACCTGGGCGACGCGCTCCTGATCACCCGCCAGATGGACGAGCAGGAGCTGCGGCCTCAGGTGTACGCGGCCGGCGGCGGCGGGCACCTCCAGCCCGACTACCTCAAGGGCGCCGGCAAGCTGGCCGAGGGCGTGTTCGCCGCCACGATGTGGGACGCGGCGGTCGGGAAGGCGGTGCCCTGGATCAAGGCCGAGAACGACCGGCACGTCGCCCGCTTCGGCATGCCGATGACCGAGGACTCGGCCGGCTACTACCAGGGGTTCCAGATCATCGTGGACGCGCTGGAGCGGGCCAAGACCTCCGAGGCCAAGGCGCTGCGCGACGCGATCGCCGCCACCAGCATCACCGACATCAACCACAAGGCGATGCTGCTGCCCTACAAGCAGATCCGGTTCGACGAGACCGGCCAGAACCCGTTCGCCACCGCCATGGTGGTCCAGATCCAGGACGGGAAGTTCCGCCTCGTCGCTCCGGAGCACGTGGCCGAGCCCGACGCCAAGGTGATCTGGCCGTATCCGCGGTCCAAGTAGGCTGATCGGCGCGGGGCACCCCGCCGGCCGGGGCCCCGCGCCTCCCCCTCTTCGGTGCGGACACTCCTGCAGGGCGCGATCGGCGGCCTCCTGATCGGGGGCGTCTACGCCCTGGTGGCGCTCGGACTCAACATCGTCTTCGGCACGATGCGGGTCGTCAACTTCGCCCAGGGCACGCTCCTCATGGTCGGGATGTTCGGCGTCTACTGGCTGTGGGCCCTGACCGGCCTCCACCCGTACCTCTCGCCGCTGGTCACCGTCCCCCTGCTCTTCGGCCTCGGGTACCTCGTCCAGCAGACGCTGGTCGCGCCCCTGTTCGCCCGCGAGCGGGGCCGGGAGCCGATGAGCGTCCTCCTTCTCACCCTCGGGCTGGCCCTCGTGCTCGAGAACCTCGCCCTGCTCCTTTTCGCCGCCGACTTCAAGACCGTCGACACCAGCATCGGGCGCCAGACCTTCAAGGTAGCCGGCCTCATCGTCAGCGTGCCGCGGCTCGTCGGCCTGGGCGCGATGCTGGCGACCGGCGCCGGGCTCTACCTCTTCTTCACGCGGACAGACCTCGGCCGGGCCATCCGGGCCACCGGCCAGGACCGGCAGGTGGCGCGGCTCATGGGCATCGACGACCGGCGGATCTACAACGTCGCGTTCGGGCTCAGCGCCGGCCTCATGGGGATCGCGGCCGCCGTCCTGGTCCCGTTCTTCTACGTCCACCCGGCGGTCGGGACGTCGTTCCTCCTCAGGGCGTTCGTGATCGTCGTCCTGGGCGGTCTCGGCAGCATGCCGGGCGCGGTGCTGGGCGGCCTCCTCGTCGGCGTGATCGAGGGCCTGGTCGGCCTCTACGTCCAGGCGGCGGCCGCCCAGATCGTGCTGTTCGCGATCTTCATCGCCATGGTGTTCGCTCGGCCGACCGGACTTCTCGGCGTGGAGCGCCAGTGAGACATCTCGAGCTAGCCGCTTCATTCCGACGACGCCGTACCCCACCGGGATTGCGGGTTGCCCCCCCTCCCCCCGCCGAAGGCCGAAGGCCGTCCGATCGCCCGGGAGGGGTCGCCACAGGCCGAAGGCCGTCAAAGGGTGGGGGTGGACCCGAATGAACATGAACCGGACGGAGCGGTTGATCGGCCTCGGTCTCGGCGGGCTCGTCGTCGCCGCCGTCGCGCTGGTGCCGGTGGCGACGCGTCTCGTCCTGGCCGACGACAACTACTGGCTCCAAGTGGCCATCTGGGTCCTGTTCTTCGCGTACCTTTCCGCGGCCTGGAATCTGATCGGCGGCTTCGCCGGCCAGTACTCGATCGGCCACGCCGGGCTGCTCGGCATCGGCGCCTACGCCTCGTCGCTCCTCTACATCCACGTCGGGCTCTCCCCCTGGCTCGGCATGCTGGCCGGCGGCGTGGTGGCGGCGATCGTGGGCGGGGTGATCGGCTACCCGTGCTTCCGCCTGCGGGGCGCCTTCTTCTCCCTGGTCACCATCGCGTTCGCGGAGATGCTCCGGGTGGGCACGGAACTGACCGACACGCTCTTCGGGCTCGAGGTCAACGGGGTGAGCGGCCTCCTCCTGCCGGTCCGCGGCCACGACCCGGCCGCGTTCCAGTTCGTGGACAAGCGCTTCTACTACTACGTGATGCTGGCGCTGCTCCTCGCCGTCCTGGCGGTGGGCTGGGCGGTGAAGCGCTCGCGGCTCGGCTTCTACCTGGCGGCGATCGGCGACGACGAGGACGCGGTGTCGAGCCTCGGGATCAACCCGGCCCGGGCCAAGCTGGCCGCGATGCTGCTCTCGGCTTTCTTCACCGCGATGGCGGGCACGTTCTACGCTCAGTTCATCCTGTTCATCACGCCGACCCGGACGATGGGCCTCGACTTCTCGGTGCAGATGGTGATCATGGCGGTCCTCGGCGGATTGGGCACGGTGCTCGGCCCGGTCTACGGCGCGCTCATCCTGGTGCCGATCGCCGAGCTGACCCGGGCGACGTGGGGCGGGGGGCTCCAGGGGGCGCACCTCATCGTCTACGGTGCCCTGCTCATGGGCGTCATCCTGTACGCGCCCCAGGGCGTCGAGGGCTGGGTCCGCCGCCGGGCCGCCGGGCTCGTCCGGTGGCTGGCCGCCCGGGTGGCGCCACCGGCGCCGTCGGCGGCCCCCGTGGTCGCCAATCGCCCGGAGATCGTCCTCCCGGACGGCGCGCTGCTCGGGGACCGCCCGGCGGCGGGCGCCGGCGCGCCGCGTCTGGTGCTCGGCCAGGTCGGCCGCCGGTTCGGCGGCGCGGTGGCGCTCCGCGACTTCACCCTCCAGGTCGAGCCGGGCGAGGCCGTAGGGCTGATCGGCCCGAACGGGGCCGGGAAGACGACGGTCTTCAACCTGGTCACCGGCTTCCTCCGGCCGAGCGCCGGCGCCATCGCCTACGGCGGCATCGACCTCACCCGCCTCCGCCCCGACGCCATCAACCGGCTGGGCATCGCCCGCACGTTCCAGATCGTCCGGCCCTTCACCCGGCTCACCACGCGCGACAACGTCGTGGTGGCCGCCCTGCCGCGGGCCCGCGGGATCGCCGAGGCCCGGCGGGAGGCCGAGCGCTGCCTGGCCTTCGTCGGCCTCCGGCACCGGGCGGCGGTGCTCGCCGACGGCCTGAGCACGGGGGAGCGGAAGCGGCTCGAGCTGGCCCGGGCCCTGGCGACCCGGCCGCGGCTCCTGCTCCTCGACGAGGTCATGGGCGGCGTCGACCAGGCCAGCCTGCCCGGGCTGGTGGCGCTCATCCAGAAGATCAAGCGGGAAGGCCTGACCCTCCTGATCATCGAGCACAACCTCCGCGCCGTGACCGCGGTCGCCGACCGCCTGGTGATGCTGCACCTCGGGGAGAAGGTCTGCGAAGGCCTGCCGGATGCCGTCGTCCGCGACCCCCAGGTCGTGGAGATCTACGTGGGAGGGGCGCCTGCTCTCCGTTGAGGCGCTCGAGGTCCGCTACGGCGGCTACCTGGCCCTGAGCGGGGTGTCGCTCGAGGTCGGCCCGGGGGAAGTGGCGTGCCTCATGGGGGCCAACGGCTCGGGGAAGAGCTCGCTCCTCAACGCGGTCTCCGGCCTGGTGCGGCCGGCGGCGGGCACGGTGCGCTTCGACCGGCGCCCGATCACCGAGGTGCCCACGCATCGCCTTCTCGGGCTCGGGCTCGCCCACGTCCTGGAGCGGCGGCGGCTGTTCCCCTATATGACCGTGCTCGAGAACCTGCTGCTCGGCGCGTACCTGCCGGCCCTGCGCCCCGAGCGGGCGGCGGCGCTGGAGCGGGTGTACGCGCTCTTCCCGGTCCTCCGGGAGCGGGCCCGCCAGCTCGCCTCGACGCTCTCCGGCGGCGAGCAGCAGATGGTGGCCATCGCGCGGGCCCTGATGGCGCGTCCGCGGTTCCTCATGATGGACGAGCCGTTCCTGGGGCTGGCCCCCCGGCTCGTGCTCACGATGGCCGAGACGATCCAGCGGATCAACGCCGAGGGCGTCACCGTGCTCTTCACGGAGCAGAACATCCAGCAGTCCCTGGCCATCTCCCACCGGGGCTACGTGCTCGAGAGCGGGCGGCTCGTCATGGCCGGCCGGAGCGCCGACCTCCTCGCCGACGAGCGCCTCCATCGCGCCTACATGGGGCTGGACGGCGGAGCGACCGTCAGCTAGCCGAGAGGCTCCTCGCGATGCCGGCTCAGGTGGCTTCCGTTGGGGGCTGAATCATGTTCAGGATTGGGCGGGCCAGATAGAGTCGGCCCCACGCGCGCCCGGTAATCTCCTGGAGTATCCCCTGCTTCTCCAGCTGCGCGACGACCTGGCGAGCAGTTGGATTCGAGACGCCGAGCGCCTTGGCTGCGCGCGCGACCGTGACGTATGGGTTCATGAAGAGCTCGTCGACGAGCGCCAGAGCCCTGGGCTTCCCGCGCAGGGTACCCCGCCACCGCTCGCGCAAGGCCATGAGGTCGCCGGCCCGTTGCACCGCTTCACGGGCGGCCTCCGTGATGCCGACGAGGAAGAAATGGAGCCAGCTGGTCCAGTCACCGTGGGTCCTCACCCGCTGTAGGCAGTCGTAGTATTCGCCGCGGTGCCGCTCGCAGAAAGCGGACCAGTACAGAAGCGGCTGGGACAAGCGGCCTCGCTCGATCAGGAACAGCGGGATCAGGGGTACTGCTCGAGAGCCCGCGGCTTGTCCGGGCCGGCCGGAGCGCCGACCTCCTGCGCCTCCACCGCGCCTACATGGGCCTGGACGGCGGAGGTCGGGGCGCCGGCCGGGGGGCACCGGCCGGGGGGCGCCTTGACGCCTGGCCGGCGGCCGTGGTACTGGGCGGCTACAGCGCCAGGGGGGCCAAGGAGTCGTTCGGATGGCAATGCACCCAGCGTGCAGAGAGGATCGGTGAGCGCGATGGCACAGGACAGGGCACGGAACGCGGGGCTCGGCAGGCGGGAGATGCTCGGTGTCCTCGGGGCCGGCGTGGCCGCGAGCGCGGCGCCTCGCTGGGCGGGCGCCCAGGTGGCGAAGAGCGTGGACACCCTCAAGGTGGCCATCTCGGGCGACCCCGGCGCCCTCCAGCCGTGGATCGTCAACGGGATGCCGATGTTCTCCACCTTCTGGCCGACCGTCTACGAGTCGATTCTCTGGCACGACGAGAAGATGAACCTCGTCCCGAACCTGGCCGAGAAGTGGGAGGTCAGCGGCGCCGACATCAAGCTGTATCTGAAGAAAGGCGTCACCTACCACAACGGCAAGCCGTTCGACGCGGAGTCGGTCAAGTACGCCGTGGAGTGGATCACGGCGCCGACGTCCAAGGCGCTGTGGAAGTCGATGATCGCGGCCATCAAGCGGACGACGATCCACGACGCCCACACCATCACGCTCCACATGGAGAAGCCCTTCCGCTCGGTGCTGATGAACCTGGTCACCATCGCCATGATCGAGCCGGGCCACGCCCAGGCGGTGGGCGACCGGATCGGACTCCAGCCGGTGGGCACCGGCCCCTACCGGTTCGTGGAGTACGTGCCGGGCTCCCACCTGATCATCGAGCGCAACGAGGGCTACTACGGGCCCAAGCCGAAGATCGCGCGCATGCACTTCCGGTGGATCCCGGAGAACGGCACCCGGCTCTCGGCGCTGGAGTCGGGCGAGGTCCACTTCATCAACAACGTGCCGCCGGACCAGGTGGGTCGCGTCGAGGGGAACGCCAAGCTGAAGCTCCTCAGCACGCCGACCGCCCGCATCATCTACATGGCGTTCCGGTGCGACCGCGCGCCGTTCAGCGACAAGCGGGTGCGCCAGGCGATCAACTTCGCGGTGGACAAGCAGGCCATCACGAAGAACATCTTGCGCGGCAAGGCCCAGGCGGCGACCACGCCCATCGCGCCGATGATCCTGGGCGGCGACGCCAGCCTGCCCCCTTACAACTACGATCCCGAGAAGGCCAAGGCGCTCCTCAAGGCGGCGGGAGCCGAGGGGGCGACCGTCAACATGGGCTCGCCCAACGGGCGCTACATCATGGACCGGCAGGTGGCGGAGGCGGTCCAGGGCTACCTCCAGAAGGTCGGGCTCAAGGTGACCCTGGAGACGCCCGAGTGGGCCACCTACCTGGGCGAGGTGGTGAAGGGCGACAAGTCCAAGTACGACATGCACCTCCTCGGGTGGGGCGTCATCACCATGGAGCCGGACTACCAGGTCCGTGACCACTACCACTCGGCGAACAACGCCAAGTGGAACGCCTACACCAACAAGGAGCTCGATCGGGCGATGGACGAGGCGGTGCTCATCATGGACCCCGCCAAGGCCCGGCCCGCCTACCACAAGATCTTCGCGACCGTGTGGGAGGACGCGCCGTGGCTCTTCCTGCACTACCAGCCCGAGCTGATCGGCGTCAACAAGCGCCTGACGAACTTCGCGCCGCTACCCGATGAGTGGCTCCGATTCCCCACCATCGACCTGCCAGCTTGACGAAGGGGGGGTCAGGCCTTTCATTCTCGACGATCTGATGAATTGTCAAGAATGAAAGGCCTGACCCCATGAGTCTCCGCTACGTCGTCCGGCGGTCGCTCCACTCCGTCGGCCTGCTGGTGGGGGTCAGCCTGGTCGTCTTCCTCCTCCTCCACGTCGTGCCGGGCGATCCGGCCCAGGTGCTCCTGGGCGACCAGGCCACGCCCCAGCGGGTGGCGGAGATCCGGACGGCGCTGGGGCTCGACCGGCCGCTCCCCGAGCAGTACTGGCGGTTCGCGAGCCGGGCGGTGCAGGGGGACTTCGGCCAGTCCATCCGGGCGATGCGGCCGGTGCTGCCCTACGTCGTCGAGCGCCTGCCGGCGACTTTGGAGCTGGCGCTCGGGGCCCTGCTCATCTCCACCGGCCTCGGCATCCCGCTCGGCGTCCTGGCGGCGGCTCGCCGCCGCTCGGCCTGGGACTTCTCGTCAACGGCGCTGGCGCTCCTGGCCCAGTCGGCGCCGAACTTCTGGGTGGGCCTGATCCTCATCACCGTTTTCTCGGTCAAGCTCGGGATCCTGCCGGTGTCCGGGCGTGGTGGGCTGGCGCACCTCGTGCTGCCCAGCGTCACGCTGGCCATCTTCTTCCTCGGCCTGGTGGTGCGGCTCACCCGCTCGGGCATGCTCGAGGTGCTGGCCCAGGACTACGTCCGCACCGCCGGCGCCAAGGGCCTGCCCGAGCGCCTCGTCGTCTTCCGGCACGCGCTGAAGAACGCCATGATCCCGATCGTCACCGTGCTCGGCCTCCAGGTCGGCACCTTGCTGAGCGGCGCGGTGGTGACGGAGACGGTCTTCGCCTGGCCGGGGATGGGGCAGCTGGCGGTGCAGGCGATCTATCAGCGTGACTACCCGGTGGTCCAGTGCATCGTGCTCCTCCTGGGCGGCGTGTTCGTCGTGGTCAACTGGCTGGTCGACATGAGCTACACACTGCTCGACCCTCGCATCCAGCATGGCTAGTGGGCGGGGCCGATGAGCGTCGCATCGCGGCGTCCTCGGTCGTCGCCGATCCTCGGCGTACTCGGAGTACGCCTGCGGTCGGCGACTCCCTGCGTCCTAGCGCTGCTCGCTCCTCGGCCCCGCCCCAAGGCCCACGCCGACGACTCATGAACTGGACGAGCGTTCGCTGGCGGCGGGTTGGGCGGCACCGGGCCGCGGTGGCGGGGGCGCTGGTCGTCGTCCTGGTGGCCGGGACCGCGCTGGCGGCCGCCCGGCTGGCGCCGCGGGACCCGCTGGCCCAGGAGGTCATCGCCCGCCTGCAGGAGCCGGGCTGGAGCGACGGCAGCGGGTGGACGGCCTGGCTCGGCACCGATCACCTCGGGCGCGACATCCTCTCCCGTCTCGTCTACGGCAGCCGCATCTCGCTCCTCGATCAGCGTGACCAGCGTGGCCGGGTCGCTCCTGCTGGGGCTGGCCCTCGGGCTCCTGGCCGGGTTCTACGGCGGCCCCACCGACGCCGTGATCATGCGCCTGACCGACCTCCAGCTCGCCTTCCCGTTCATCCTGTTGGCGCTGGCCATCGTGGCGCTGCTGGGTCCGAGCCTCCGGAACATCGTCGTCGTCTTCATCGTCACCTCCTGGCCGATCTACGCCCGGGTGGTCCGGGGCTCGGTGCTGAGCCTGCGGGAGCTGGATTTCGTCTCCGCGGCGCGAGCGCTGGGGCGCCGGGAGGCCGGCATTCTGCTCCGCCACATCACGCCCAACACGATCGCCCCGCTGACGGTCATCGCCTTCTTCGAGATGGCGCGCATGATCATCACCGAGGCCGCCCTCGGCTTCCTGGGTCTCGGCGTGCAGCCGCCCATCGCCACCTGGGGGAACATGCTGGCCGACGGCCGGGATTACATCCGCGATGCCTGGTGGCTGTCCGCCTTCCCCGGGCTCGCCATCATGGTCACCGCCAGCGGCGTCAACTTGCTGGGCGACGGCTTGCGGGACCTGCTCGATCCCCGCGACCGGAACCGTTGAGGAGGCCTTCTCTCGTGCAGAGCCACCGACTCGGCTGTGACATCGGCGGGACGTTCACCGACCTGGTGCTGCTGGACGAGGAGAACGGCAGCGTCGAGGTGCTCAAGGTGCCCAGCACACCCGCCGACCCGGCGGCGGCGGTGCTCGACGGCACCCGCACGCTCCTCGAGCGCGCCGGGGCGACGGCCGGGGGGGTGGTGGCCTTCATCCACGGGACTACCCTGGCCGTGAACACGCTGCTCCAGCGATCGGGGGACCGGGTCGGCCTCATCGTGACCCGCGGGTTCCGGGACCTCCTGGAGCTGCGCCGCCTCCGCCTGCGCGAGGCGCAGAACTTCTTCGTGGACAAGCCCGAGGCGCTGGTGCCGCGGGAGCTGGTGCGCGAGGTGAGCGAGCGCCTCCTGGTCAGCGGCGAGGAGTACCGGCCCCTCGATCGGAGGGAGGTCGAGCGGGCCGCCGACGAGCTGGTGGCGGCCGGCTGCCAGGCGATCTCCATCTGCTTCCTGCACAGCTACGTCGATGGCGCCCACGAGCGGGCGACCCGGGCCCTGGTCGAGGCGCGGCACCCAGGCGTCTACGTCTGCACGTCCCACGAGCTGTGGCCCCAGCGCCGCGAGTACGAGCGCGGCCTGGTCACGGTCATGAACGCCCACGTCGGCGGCCGGATGCGCGAGTACTTCGGGCGGCTCGAGCGCGGGCTTCGGGGACTCGGGGACTTCAGGGCGCCGGTGCTGTCGATGCGGTCGAACGGCGGCGTGATGACCGCGCGCTCGGCGGGCGAGCTGCCGGCGCACACCCTGTTCAGCGGTCCGGCCTCGGGGGTGATCGGGGCGGCCTGGGTGGCGGCCCAGGCCGGCTGGCCGCGGGTGATCACGCTGGACATGGGCGGCACCTCGGCCGACGTCTCGGTGGTGGACGGCGGCCCGGCCTACTCGACCGAGGCGATGGTGGGGGAGTTCCCGGTCATCATGCCGTCCATCGACATCTCCTCCATCGGCGCCGGCGGGGGCTCCATCGCCCGTGTGGACTCGGCGGGCCTGCTCAAGGTCGGGCCGACCTCGGCCGGCTCCGACCCGGGTCCGGCCTGCTACGGCCGGGGCGGGACGCAGCCGACGGTCACCGACGCCTACGTCACGCTCGGCGTCCTCCACCCCGAGCGGTTCCTGGGCGGCGACCTGCCGCTCGACCCGGACCGCGCCCACGCCGCGCTGGAGGCGCTGGGCGGCCGCCTGGGGATCGATCGCCACGAGGCCGCCTGGGCGGTGCTGGAGGTCGCCACCGCCAACATGTACGCCCAGCTCACGCCGCTCCTCGCCAAGCACGGCGTGGATCCCCGCGAGTACGCCATCCTGCCCTACGGCGGCGCCGGGCCGACCCACGTGTTCCTGCTGGTCCGCGAGGTTGGCATCCCGCGCGTGGTGGTGCCGGTCCTGCCGGGGGCGCTCTGCGCGCTCGGCTGCCTCGTCGCCGACCTCCGGGCGGACTTCGTCGCCACCGTCCAGCGCCAGTCGACGGAGCTCCCGGCCCACGAGCTGGAGAAGGCCTTCCAGGACCTGGAGGGGCGAGCGCGCGACTGGATCAAGCGGGAAGGCCTGCCGGTCCCGGAGCAGCGGTTCCTCCGCTCCGCGGAGATGCGCTACACGGGCCAGTCCTTCGAGGTCAGCGTGCCGCTGCCCGGGGGCCCGATCACCGAGTTCGCTCCCGTGCTGGCGGCCTTTCACCAGGCCTACGATCGGACGTACGGCTACGTGGACCAGGCGGCGCCGGTCGAGGTGGTCGACGTGCGCCTCCAGGTCGTGGCCACCGTGCCGCGCCCGGCGCCGTCGCCGCCGGCGACCGTGGTGGCGCGGGACGTCCCGGCGCCGTCGCGCCGACGCCTCTACTTCGACGGCAGCTTCGTGGACGCGGCCGTCCATCGGCGAGCGGACCTCCGGCCGGGGGACATCTTCCCCGGGCCGGCGGTCGTGGAGCAGTACGACAGCACCACGCTGCTGCCGCCGGGCTTCCGGATGCGGGTGGACGCCTGGGGCAACCTGATCGGCGAGGCCGTTGTGAGAGCTCGGGCAGGAATTCGCCACGACGAGTGGCGAGAGACGGAGCTCGATTCCCCGCGCGGGGGCAGCGCGGGAGTCGCGAGGACCAGCCCCCCTCCCCCCGGTGGGTGGGGAGGGGACGGGGGTGGGGGAGGTACCGAATGAAAGAGCGGGCGATCCTGCTGGAGGTGCTCCGGAACCGCTTTCAGGCCATCGTCGAGGAGATGGCGGTCCTCATCCTGCGGGCCGGGCACACGATCTTCGTCAAGGAGACCTCCGACTTCGGGGCCGCCCTCGTCTCGACGCGGGGCGAGGTGGCCGCCGCCCCGGTCGCGACCGGCGTCGCCCTGATGGTCGGGATGCCGTGCGACACGGCGGTCGCCCTCTCCCGGCAGCTCGGCGAGGACGAGGGCGACGTCTTCATCAGCAACGACGTCCACGCCACCGGCGGCATGGCCACCCACCTGCCGGACATCTTCGTCTGGAAGCCGATCTTCCACGAGGGGCAGGTGATCTGCTACGCGTGGACCTTCATGCACTGCTCCGACGTCGGGGGGCGGGTGCCCGGCTCCATCTCGCCGGCCAACACCGACATCTTCCAGGACGGCCTCCGCATCCCGGTGCTGAAGCTCTTCAAGCGAGGCGGCCTGAACGAGGACTTCCTGCGTCTCTTCATGGCCAACTGCCGCATCCCGGACACCAACTGGGGGGACATCAAGGCCCTGGTCGCCTCGCTGAACACGGCGGAGAAGCGCGTGCACGACCTGGTCGGCCGCTACGGCGCCGACGCCGTCCACAAGGGGATCGAGCAGGTGCTCGATTACGCCGAGCTGCAGGCCCGGGAGGCGTTCGCGCAGATCCCCGACGGGACCTACGTCTTCTGGGACTACCTGGAGGGGGACGCCGGCGGCGGGCGGCCGATCCGGGTCAAGCTCGCGATGCGGGTCCAGGCCGGGGAGATCACGCTGGACTTCTCCGACACCGACCCGCAGACTCGCGAGTCCTACAGCCTTCCCACCCACGAGAAGCGGGGCCACTGGCAGCTGGTGTTCGGCCTGGTGAACTACCTCCGCTCGACGCGCGGGGACCTCGCCTTCAACTCCGGGCTGGTGCGTCCCATCGGCGTGGTGGCGCCGCGCGGCAGCCTCCTCAACCCCGAGCCCGGCGTCTCGGTCGGCAACCGCTCCGCGACGCAGGTGCGCCTCCTGGACGTGGTGACGGGAGCGCTGGCGCAGGCCCGGCCCGACCTGATCCCCGCCGCCGGCGCCGGGCAGGCCTCGATCATGGTGATCCAGCTCCCGGACCTGGCAGACCGGCGGCAACAAGGTGAACGTCGTGCAGCCGCTGATGGGCGGCTCGGGCGCCCGGCCGTTCCGGGACGGCATCGACGGCATCGACTACGCGTGGGGGTTTCTCCGGAACGTGCCGGCCGAGGCCATCGAGACGGAGCTGCCGATCCTGATCGAGCGCTACGGCATGCGCCCCGACTCCATGGGCGCGGGACGCTGGCGCGGCGGTGCCGGCATCGAGCTGGAGGTGAAGGTCTTCCCCCCCAACGCCCACGTCGCCTCGCGGGCGATGGAGCGCTACGTCTTCCGGCCGTGGGGCCGCCAGGGCGGTGGCCCGGCGTGCACGGGCTACACGCGCCTCAATCCGGGCACGCCGCGCGAGAAGGAGATCGGCAAGATCGACGTGCTGCGCCTCGAGCCGGGGGACGTGATCCGCGTCGGGACGCAGGGGGGCGGTGGGTTCGGCGATCCGCTGGAGCGCGAGCCCGAGCGCGTCCGGGCCGACGTCCAGGCGGGCCTCCTGAGCCGGGAGCGGGCGCGCGAGGACTACGGCGTCGTGTTCGGTGGCGACGGCGTCGACACCAAGGCCACCGAGGCGCTGCGGGCCGGGATGCGCCGGCGACACACCGGCCCGGTGCCGGCGTTCAGCTTCGGCGCCGAGCGGGAGGCCTACGAGCGGCTCTGGCCCGACCCGCTGCGCACCGCGCTGGTCCGGGCGCTCCTGCCCTATCCCGGGCGCTTGCGGACGTTTCTCTGGGAGCGGGTGAGCCGGGCGGTCGAGGAGCGGGTCCAGGCCGGCGACACCGTGACCCCGGAGGCGGTGCCGGGCATGCTGGCGGCAACCCTTTCCGGCCTGCGTTATTGATGCGGGTTCTTCCGGCCCCCTCCCCCCAGCCACAGGCCGAAGGCCGTCCAACCGTAGAGGGAGAGGGGCTGGGGGGAGGGCGGGAGGTCCCCAGATGTCGTGACCCCGGAGGCGGTGCCGGGGATGGTCGCGGCAACCCTTTCCGGTCTCCGCTACTGATGCGGGTTCCTTCCGGCCCCCCTCCCCCCGGTGGGTGGGGGAGGGGGGTTGGGGGGAGGGCGGGAGGTATCGAATGACCGAGGCGCCGCCGCATCATCTCGTTCCGGCCTTCCTGCTCCGCCGGTTCGCCGACGAGGCGGGGCGGGTTCTCGTCGAGCGCCGGGACCGGAGCCGGCGGCTGATCCTGTCCCCCGACCAGGCGGCGGCGGACTCGGGGGCCTACACCGTCGGGCCGGGGGCCGGCGCCGCCGGAGGCCTCGAGCCCTTGCTGAGCCGCATCGAGGCCGGCGCGCCGGCCGCCGTCGAGCGCATGGTCGGGGGCGCCTTTCCGCCGACCGAGGCGGATCGCGCGTGCCTCTCGGTGTTCTTCGGCCTCCGGCTGCTGCTGGCCCCGGGGCCGCGCGCAGCCGTGGCGCAGGCGGTGAGCGTGCTCGGCGAGATCGTCGGCGCCGGCGTGGAGCAGCTCGAGCAGGCGGCCGCGGAGGCCGAAGAGGACGACACCCCCGACACCCCCGATACCCCAGAGGCGTCCGAGGCCCCCGACGCGCCGCCGCCGCCCGAGGCGGCGCACGTACTGCTGCACGACGGCGAGCCGACCCCCCGCAGCCTCGCCCGCCTGCCCCGGGTGGCGCGGCTCCTGGCCGCGCGGACGTGGCAGCTCCTCCGGTTCCCGGGCCGGGTTCTCCTCACCGGGGACGCGCCGGCGGTGTTGTGGAGTCGGCCGGGCGGGGCCAAGCTCTACCAGGTCGGCCTCGTCACGGCGGATGAGGTTCGCGTCCCGCTCGATCCCCGGCACGCGCTCATCCTGGCCCGCCACGGCCCGGCCGGCGAGGTCGTACGCGACCTGGGCGACCGCCACGCCCGGGCGCTCAACCGGACGGTGGCGGAGGCGGCACTCGCGTGGATGTACTACCACCCCGAGTCCGACCCCATGGAAGGGGTCGAGCTGCCCACGCCGTGAAGCTCTTCGGGGGGTCTCGGAAGACCCCCCCCGAGGCCCCCCCTCGGAGGCCGCGACTCTTGGACGGCCTTCGGCCTTTGGGCCGCGGCGCGGAGCGGAACGCCTTGGCCGCGCGGCCGCGGCAGAGCGTCGCGAGAAGCCGACGGGATGGTGGGAGCGGGAGGGCCGTTCCCCCGGTGGCTCGTCCTCGGTAAGGTAGAGTCGTGAGCTCCCCCGACACCGTCTTCTACACACGGGTATTCGGGCTCGTCGCCATCGGCCTGCTGGCGCTCGCGCTGTTCAGGATCCTCCAGCCGTTCGTCGGGCCGATGCTGTGGGCGCTGCTCCTCGCCTTCATGCTCGCTCCGGCCAACCAGGCGATCCGGCACGCGGTGAAGGAGCGGCGGGGGGCCGCCGCGCTGCTCCTGACCCTGGCCACCACGCTGCTCGTGGTGGGCCCCGGCGCGGGGTTGACGGTGGCGTTCGCCCAGCAGGGGGCGGACCTGATCGGCGTCCTGCAGGAGGTCGCCGCCCGCTACCACATCGGCGAGGCGGCCGATCTCCTCCGGGTGCCGGTGCTGGATCGCGCCATCCGCTGGCTGAGCCGGTTCGCCCCGATCAGCGTGGGCCAGATCCAGTCCTGGACCGTCGAGGGAGGCCAGGCGCTCCTCCGCGCGCTCGTCGGCGTCAGCGGCGCGCTCCTGTCCGGAGCGCTCGGGGTCGTCGTCAACTTCGTCCTGATGCTCTTCCTGCTCTTCTTCTTCCTCCGCGACGGCGACGAGATGGCGGCGCGGGCGATCCGGCTGATCCCGATGGAGCCCGAGCGGAAGGCGCACCTCGCCGGGCACCTGACGGTGGTCACGCGGGCGGTGGTGCTCGGCTCGCTCGTCACGGCGCTCGTGCAGGGGTTCCTGGTGGGGATCGCGCTGGCCATCGTCGGCCTGCCCTCGCCGGTGGTGTTCGGCGTCTTCGCCGCGATCGCGTCGCTGGTGCCGCTGGTCGGCACCGCCCTCATCTGGGTGCCGGCCGGCGTCGCCCTGCTGGTGCAGGGCCGGGTGGGCGCCGCGGTGTTCGTGCTGCTGTGGGGCGCGCTGGCGGTCTCGTCCGCCGACAACTTCGTCCGGCCACTGTTCATCTCGGGCCGCGCCCAGATCTCGACGCTCCCGGTGTTCCTGGGACTGATGGGGGGGCTCAGCGCCTTCGGCGCCATCGGCATGGTTCTGGGGCCGGTCATCGTGGCGCTCGTCATCGCGCTCCTGGGCTTCGTCGAGGCGTCGCGGGCCGCCGAGCCGCCGCCCGTGCCGGCCGCGCCCACCGACTCCTCCTGAGCGGCGGACCGGGGCTCGAATCGGAGGAGGGCCGCTCAGGAAGGGGAGAGGGCGGGGTCTCCTGCCGGGAAGACCCGGGCGATCGGCATCACGATGAAGCCGGCGGCCACCGGCACCTGAACGCGACCGCGGGCGGGGCGATCGCCGAAGGGCCACGCGCCGATCCGCACGAGCCGGGCGATGCGCCGGCTCACGCTTCGCTGGTCCCGTCCCACCAGCCGTCCGATCTCGCCCTGCCCCCGGATGCCCTGACGCCAGAGCTCGACGATGGCGCGGTCGATGTCCCGGTGGGCGGCCAGATCGAGTCCGCGCCGGACCGAGAGCCGGAACCGCCCTGGGCCCTCGGGAGGCCCCGAGTGGTCCGGCTCTCGGCCAGCGGTCCTGAGGGAGCCAGGCCGGGTGGGCTCCTCCCAGGCACCGCGCGATGCGCCGTTCGGCGCGCTCCTCATATGTCCAGGACCTCGACGACCACGCCCTGCCTCGCCGCGTCCGCTCCACCGCCGCCCCGGATGTCCCAGAGCTCCTGGATGGCCGCGATCAGCCGGGCGCGCGCCTCGCCGACGGTCGCGCCTTCGGTGAAGGCGCCGGGGACCTGATCGGTCCACCCCACCCAGTACGTGCCTTCCCTCACGAACTTCGCCTGGATCTGCATGTCGCCTCCGCTGCTGGAAGAGATACGCAGCCGTGGTGCCAAACCGTGGTGCTGTAACGACGCGGGTTTCGGAGCGATCGGACCCGATCGGGCGGTGGTGGTGGTGGAAACTTGAGCGGGGTTTCGACACCCGCTAAGATAGCCGGCGGGTGCGTGACGTGGATCCCCTGACCCAGCTCATCGGGGAGAGCCCGGCAATCGCGGCCGTGCGGGACAAGGTCCGGAGGCTGCTCCGGCGCCCGTCCGACTCCGGCCGCCTGCCACCGATCTTCATCCAGGGCGAGACCGGGACGGGCAAGGGCCTGCTGGCGCGGACGCTTCACGCCGCGAGCCCCCGGGCCGCCTCGCCGTTCGTCAACGTCAACTGTGCCGCGATCCCGGAGACCCTGCTCGAGTCGGAGATGTTCGGCTTCGAGCGGGGCGCGTTCACCGACGCGCGCCAGGCGAAGATGGGGCTGTTCCAGGCCGCCCATCACGGCACGATCTTCCTCGACGAGGTCGGCCTGCTCCCGGAGCCGCTGCAGGCGAAGCTCCTCAAGGTGATCGAGGACCACGCGGTGCGCCGGCTGGGCAGCACGAAGAGCGAGCCCATCGACGTGTGGATCGTGGCGGCGACCAGCGAGGATCTCGTCGCCGCCATGCGGACCCGGCGCTTCCGGGAGGACCTCTACCATCGCATCGCGGTGGTGAACGTCGCGCTGCCGGCGCTCCGCGAGCGCGGGGCGGACATCGTGCGCCTCGCCAAGCACTTCCTGGACCGCGCCTGCGCCGACTACGGGCTGGCCGGGAAGAGCCTGGCCCCCGAGGCCGAGGCGGCCCTCCTCGGCTATCCGTGGCCCGGGAACCTCCGCGAGCTGGCCAACGTGATGGAGCGGGTCGCCCTCCTCTCCGAGGCGCTGCGCGTGACCCGGGAGATGCTGGGGCTGCCGGCCGTCCGGCCCGTCGAGCGGGCGACGCCGTCCGTCCGGGGGCCGCGCTCCTTGCCGACCGCCGGCGCGGGCGCCGAGCGGGATCAACTCCTGGACGCCCTCCAGGCGGCGGGCTGGAACGTCAGCCGGGCGGCGGCCCGGCTGGGCATCTCGCGCAACACCATCCGCTATCGGCTCGAGAAGTACCGGATCCAGGCGCCCGGTCCCGCCGACCGGGCGTCC
Source organism: uncultured Candidatus Rokubacteria bacterium (assembly GCA_963708025.1). Lineage (GTDB taxonomy): Bacteria > Methylomirabilota > Methylomirabilia > Rokubacteriales > DASRDR01 > CAVPSB01. Next base: position 264,843 of record CAVPSB010000012.1, read on the forward strand.
GCCTCGTCACGGTCGGCCCGGCCGCCGGCATCGAAGCGCGCCGCCGGCACCGGCGCCGACCCGCTGCGCCTCGCGCCGGCTGCGCGGCCGGATCCGGTGCCGAGCCCGGTGTCGAGTCCGGCGCCGTCTCCGGCGCCAAGTCCGGTGCCGGGCCCGGTGGGGGGCGGGTGCCAGGTCCGGTGGTAGTCCGGTGGGAGCGCCGGCACGTCACGCTGCTCCGGGCCGTCGTCGGCGGCGCGACGCCGGAGGCCTCCGTCGCGGATCAGAGCCGCGCCCTGGCCGTGCTCGTCGATAAGGTACAGAGCTTCGGCGGCCGGCTCGAGGCGCTGAGCCAGACCGGCATCCAGGCCGAGTTCGGGCTCGAGACGTCGCCGGTGACCGAGGACGCTCCCGGGCGGGCGGCCCACGCGGCGATGGCGATGCAGAAGGCGGCGGAGCGCGGCCGGCAGTCGGATCCCGAACGGCCGGCCGTGCGGATCGCGCTCCACACCGGCGCCTTCCTGGTGGGGCGGGTGGGGGACGCGGCCGAGATCGAGCGGGAGGCCAAGCGGGAGGCGTGGGCGGTCCTGGAGGCGCTGGCGGGTCGCGTGGAGCCGAACGCGATCGCGGTGAGCGAGGGCGCGGCGAGGTTCCTCGAGCGGCGCTTCGAGCTGGAGCGCCTGCCGGGCTCGAATGGCGGTGCCTCGCCCGCCTACCGGCTGGCGGGGCGGGAGCGCGCGGGCTTCGGACTCGGGGGGCGGATCACCCGGCTCGTCGGACGCCACCAGGAGCTGGCGCTGCTCGAGGGCCGCTGGGTCGCGGCGGCCCGCGGACTCGGCCACGCGGTCGGGATCGTGGGCGAGGCCGGGGTCGGCAAGTCTCGCCTCGTTCACGAGTTCCGCCACATCCTCGGGCGGCAGGGCGTCCTCCTGCTGCGGAGCCGGTGCGCCGCCCACACCCAGGCCACCGCGCTGGTGCCGCTCCTCGATCTCGTCAAGGTCCTCGGCCGGATCCGGGAGGACGACCCGCCGGACACCGCCCGCGCCAAGCTGGAGCAGACGCTGGCCGCGGTCGGACTGGCCGCGAGCCACCAGGCCGCGCTCCTCGAGGTGCTCGGCCTCGTCCCCGCACCGCACGAGTCGCCCCTGGAGCCCGAGGCCCGGCGTCGCCGGACCTTCGAAGCGCTCGGCGCCCTCGGGCTGACCGGGACCGTCGGCCGCCCGATCGTGATCGTCATCGAGGATCTCCAGTGGGTGGACCGCTCGACCGAGGAGTTCCTGTCCAGCTTCCTCCCCCGGATCGAGCGGGCGCCAGTCCTGTTCGTCTTCACCTATCGCCCGGAGTACGAGCCGCCGTGGACGAGAGGGCCGTTTTACACGCGCATCCCGATCCGCGAGCTGACCGAGAGCGAGGCCGCCGAGCTGCTCGGGGCGCTGCTGCCGGCCGGGGTTCCCGAGGCGACCCGGCGAGCGATCCTCGACCGGGCCCGGGGCAACGCCTTCTTCCTGGAGGAGCAGGCCCGCGCCGCCGTGGAGCGCGGCGGGCTGGCGCCGTCGGATCCGGTGCCGGACACGATCCAGGGCGTGATCATGGACCGGATCGACCGGCTGCCCGACACGGCGAAGCGACTCTTGCAAGCCGCGTCCGTCCTGGGTCGGGAGGTCTCGCCGCGCGTCCTCGAGACGGCGTGGCGCGGGCTGGGATCGGGAGGCGGCGACCTGTCGCTGCACCTCGCCACGCTCGTGCTGAGCGACTTCCTCTACGAGCGGACCGGCGCCGACGAGCCGCTCTACGTGTTCAAGCACGGGCTCACCCAGGAGGTGGCCTACGCGAGCCTGCCGGCGGCGGACCGGCGTGGCCTCCACGCGGCGGCGGCCAGCGCCCTGGAGACGCTGTACGGCGACCGGCTGCCCGAGGTCTACGATCGCCTGGCCTACCACTACGCGCAGACCGATCAGGCCGAGAAGGCCGTGCTGTACCTCACCCGCTTCGCCAAGCAAGCGGCCCGCATCTCCGCCCACGCGGAGGCCATCGCGGCGCTCCGGCAGGCGATCCTGCACATCGAGCGGCTCCCGGCCGCTCCCGAGCGGGACCGCCGGCTCGTCAACCTGGTGCTGCGCCAGGCGCGGTCGCTCCTGTTCCTCGGCCAGTCGCCGGAGAGCGTCACGCTGCTCCAGGCCCACGAGGCGCGGCTCGAGAGCCTGGGGGACCCGTCGCTGGCCGGCCGGTTCCACTTCCTGCTCGCCCGGGGCCTGAGCCTGGTCGCCGACCAGGCCCGCGCCGTGGCCTACGCCGAGCGCGCCATCGAGGAGGCCCGGCAGTGTGGGGACGAGGCCACGCTCGGGAAGGCGTACTACGTCCTGGCCCGCGAGGCATACTGGGCCGGCCGGCCGGCCGACGCGATCGAGCATGCCCGGGAGGCCATCACGCTCCTCGAGCGGTCGGGCGAGCGCGTGTGGCTGGGGCAGGCCGAGTGGTTCCTCGGCCTGGGCCAGGCGTTCCGGGGCGAGTTCGAGCCCGCCCTCGAGGGCCTGGCGCGCGTCGAGGCTCTGGGCCGGGAGCTGGACGACGCCAACCTCGTGAGCTACGCCGCGGTCACGATCGGCGACCTCCGGGCGATGCTCGGTGAGGGGCCGGCCGGCATCGCGGACTGCCGGCGAGGCGTCGAGCGCTCACCGGATCCGCTCAACCGGACGGTGGCCCTCGCCTACCTCGGCCACGCCTACCTGGAGACCGGTGATGCGGCGGCGGCGATCCCCCCGCTCGCCGAGGCCCGCCAGCGGCTCGGCGAGTTCGGGATCCGCCAGATGGAGGCCACGTTCACCACGTGGCTCGGCGAGGCGTGCCTGCTGAGCGGCGACGTGGCCCGGGCGCGGGAGCTGGCCGAGCACGGCCTGGCGGTGGCTCGCGCGGGCGGCTACCGGGCCGCCCTCGGCTTCGCCGAGCGGTTCCTGGGGCGGGTGCTGCAGGCGGAGGGACGGCTGCCGGAGGCGCGCCGGCAGCTCACCGAGGGGCTCGGGAGCTTCGAGAAGAGCGAGGCGCGCTTCGAGGTGGGGCGCACCCACCTGGCGCTGGCCGAGGTCGCCGGGGCGCTCGGCGAGTCCAAGGCGGCCGCCCGGCACGTGGAGGAGGCGGCGTCGGTGTTCCGGGCCCTCGGCGTCCCCGCCTACGCCCGCCGCGCCGCCGAACTGGCCCGCCGGCTCGACCTGCCCCTGCCTCCGGGCGCCGTCGCCTGAGGCGCCGTCACGCGCGTCGTTAGGCGGCACGTGGCCAAACCGAGCGCCCGCGTATACTGTCGAGGTGCGATTCGAGTGGGACCCGGCGAAGGCTGCCGCGAACATCCGGAAGCACGGCGTCACGTTCCATGAGGCCGCGAGGGTACTGGAAGATCCGCTGTCGACCACGTTTCCGGACGACAGTCACTCAGTGGCGGAGCGGCGGTCCGTGACGATCGGGTCATCGTCGCGCGGACGTCTCTTGGTAGTAGCGCACTCCGAACGAAACGATACCATCCGAATCATCAGCGCCCGGCGAGCGACGCGGCGCGAGCGAGCATTCTATGAAGAACGTTGATCGGGCTGACGACGAGCTTCGGCCAGAGTACGACTTCGCGTCAATGAAGGGCGGCGTTCGGGGCAAGTACGCCGCGAGGCTCCGCAAGGAAGGACACAATCTCGCCCTCCTGGAGCCTGAAGTCGCCGCCGCCTTTCCTTCCGATGCAGCTGTGAACGAGGCCCTTCGAGGTGTGCTGAACACTACTCGCGCGGTCCGGGGCAAGGGCGGGCTGCCCAACAAGGCACTACAGCCGTCGAGCCGCCGTCGGCGTGGTACGCGGAAGCGAAAGCGGCTGCGTGCGGCTCGCGGCTGAGCGCCAGGGTCATCCAGCGAATATGATGACCAGAGACGAGATCCTTTCTGAGATTCGCCGGGCGGCGAGCCAGCGCGGTGGCCGGGTTGGCCTGGCGTCCTTTCTGAAGGCAACCGGGATCCCTGAGAAGCAGATCCTGGGCAGATACTGGGCCACCTGGAACGAAACTCTCACCGACGCCGGGATCGCGACGACCATCTCCCACCGGCCGCGTGCTGATGAGAAGCGTGTCCTTGAAGCCGTCGCTCAGCTGGTCCAGCGCCGCAAGAAGTGGCCTACGTACAATGTGTTCTCACTCGAACGTCGTCGCGACTCGTCCTTTCCAAGCCTGAAGGTCATTCGACGCCTGCGACAGTCGGGGACCCTTGCGAGCATGCTCCAGGCTCACTGCGCAGATCGTCCAGACCTCACCGATGCCGCGAATTTTGCCGCCGCTCACGTCGTGCCTCGCTCGGGCGAGGCCTCCCCGCTTGGGCGTGCGCCCGCTCAAGGGTACGTCTACATGATGCGGTCCGGCCGGCGCTACAAGATCGGCCATGCCACCTCCCCATCTCGCCGCCATCGTGAGGTCCGCCTGGATCTGCCCGATCCAACGAGCCTGGTCCACTCGATCGAGACCGATGACCCTCACGGGATAGAGACCTATTGGCACCGTCGTTTTGACTCGAAACGAGTAATCACCCCCGGAGGTCCTGCGAGGCCGTCTGGAGGCAAGTCATGGAGGTAGAGTTCCTTGACGCCACACCACCGCCGACGACTGACAGTCTGGAAGAGTTGCGAGAATGGTTGCGCCCTCGGATCGATGCAGAAGAAGGCGAACCCTAACAACTGATTGAGGCCGACAGCGGCGAGCGCTGTGCTCCAGCACTGACAACGGTGCCGCCGCGGCTCAACCAGAAGCACTATGCGGACTGAGCACGTCCCATTGCGTCTCGTCGTCGCCCGATGGCTTCCCGATGTGGCTGGAAGCCCGAGGTTCGACGGGACGTCATGCCGGCGGTAACCTGCCGGCGTGACTTACGCGTGGGATCCGGTCAAGGCCGCAGCGAACGTCAAGAAGCACCGCGTCACCTTCGAGGAAGCCGCCTCGGTGTTCCTCGACCCCGCGGCGCTGACGTTTTGGGATCCCGATCACTCGGAGGAGGAAGACACGCGTGCTCTTCGTGGCGCACGCCGCACGCGAAGGCCGTGTCCGCATCATCAGCGCGCGGCGGGTCAGCCGCCAGGAGCAGAGGCAGTATGAGGAAGGAATTGGCGAAGCGACGCAGTGACGACCTCCGCCCCGAGTACGACCTCGCCAGCTTGAAGGGCGGCGTACGGGGTAAATACTACAGGCAGGCAACCGCAGGAACGAACTTGGTCCTGTTGGAGCCAGACGTGGCGCGTGCGTTCCCCGACAGCGGATCGGTGAATCGAGCGCTACGGCTACTTCGGGAGGTGACGACGAAGAGTTCCAGAAGATCCCGACGGTCGAGGGGTGCTCGACGAAGGGGACCGGGATAGACAGGGTACGCGCCGACGCGATTGTCAAGGCTGGCGGTGGCGTGGTAGCGTCACACGGTGCGTATCGTGTCCACAAATGCACGGGACAGGGAGGCGACGATGATCGGGCGCATGGGGTTGATGAGGGGCGTGGCGATCGGGGCGATGGCGCTGGCGGTGGCCGGCTGCGCGATGTTCGGGGGGAAGGCCTCGCTCTACGAGCGGCTGGGCGGGCTGCCGTACATCCAGATCGTCGTCGACGACTTCGTCGCCAACGTGGCCGCCGACAGCCGGATCAACAAGCGGTTCGAGAAGACCAACATCCCCGTCCTCAAGAAACATCTGGTTGACCAGATCTGCCAGGCCAGCGGCGGCCCGTGCAAGTACACCGGGCGCGACATGAAGGCGAGCCACACCGGCATGAAGATCACCGAGGCCGAGTGGAACGCCACCGTCGAGGATCTCGTGAAGACCCTCGACAAGTACAAGGTGCCCGAGCAGGAGAAGAACGACCTGCTGGCCTTGCTCGGCTCGCTGAAGGCGGACATCGTCGGCATCTAGGCATCCAGGCCGACGGCGTCCCTCTCCGCTCGACGGGGGACACGGGCCCGACCCCCGGGAGCCGCTCGGCCACAACTCACCGGGCCGCCGAGAACCGAGGTTCGGGCCGCGGTATTGAATGGCCGCCGGTACGACGAGGGACCGGTGTGATCTTTGTGTGGCATTGAACGATCGCGAATCTCGTGTCGGTCCGAGCGTTTTACGATGAGCTGGCCCCGTTGTATCACCTCGTCTACGAGGACTGGGAGGCCAGCGTCGCGCGGCAGGGGACAGCGCTGGCGTCGCTTATCGGTGAGCACTGGGCCGGCACGCGCACGGTGCTCGACGCTGCCGTCGGCATAGGGACGCAAGCGCTTGGACTCCTGGCGCGAGGCTTTCGGGTAATAGGCTCGGACCTGTCCCGGGGTGCCGTTGATCGAGCCCGGCGCGAAGCCGCGGCGCGGCACCTTCCGCTCGCCTGTCTCGTCGCCGACTTCGGCGCGCTGCCAGTCCGGACGGCGAGTGTCGACGTCGTCCTCATCTGTGACAACGCCCTCCCGCACCTCGAGACGCCACAGGACATCGAGACCGCCCTGGCCGAGTGCTTCCGCTGTGCTCGGCCCGGCGGTGGGTGCTTGATCTCGATGCGCGACTACGGGCCGCCGCCGCCCCCCGGCACCGTCGAGGTACGACCATATGGCGAGCGTGTCTGGGCGGGCCGCCGGTACGATGTGCGCCAGGTATGGAGCTGGCGGGGGCCGCACTACGACCTGGCGTTCGAGATCGTTCCCCTGGATGGATCTGCGGAATCGGCCACGACTCACAAGAGCAGCTACCTCGCGATTCCGGTGGCACAGGTCGTTGAGCTCATGAAGGGAGTCGGCTTCGAGAGCGTCCGACGCGTGGACGCCCGCTTCTTTCAACCCGTCCTCGTGGGCACCCGTCCCGCGGTCTAACGTTGAGATGACGAATCAGAAAGTCTTCGCCTGCCTCTTCCGGCTCGATGAGAACTGAGGCGTCAACTCGTAGTCGAATGGCCGGCTAACCTCAGGCGCCATTGGATCGGAGGTGGGCCGGAAGCCAGCGGGCGGGCGTGACGCCGCTTCAGGTCTTGACGTCAGCGGCCGTCGTGGACGACCCATCGCCGGTGCAGTGGACGGGCTGGTGGGCCCTCTCAGGCCAGGGGCGCCGGGAGGCTGGAGGCGCCCATGAGGTAGGCGTCGACGCCGCGGGCGGCGGAGCGGCCCTCGGCGATGGCCCACACGATGAGCGACTGGCCGCGCTGCATGTCGCCGCAGGTGAAGACGCCGGGGACGCTGGTCATCCAGCCGGCGTCGCGCCAGACGTTGCCGCGCTCGGTGAGCCGGACGCCGAGATCGGTCGAGCATGCCGGGGCGCTCGGGGCCGAGGAAGCCCATGGCCAGGAGCACGAGGTCCACGTCGAGCGTGAACTCGGAGCCCGGGACCGGCTTGAAATCGACCCGCCCGCCGTCGCGCACCATCTCGACCTGCCACCGCGTGGAGCTGGCGGACGCGCCCGCTCGGCGTCGCCGGTGAACCGCTGGGTGGAGACGGCGTAGACGCGCTCGCCGCCCTCCTCGTGGGCCGAGGAGACGCGGAAGATGTTGGGCCACTGGGGCCACGGGTTGTCGGCGGCGCGGGCGTCGGGCGGGCCGGGGCAGCAGCTCGAACTGGTGGACGGAGACGGCGCCCTGGCGGTGCACGGTGCCGAGGCAGTCGGCGCCGGTGTCGCCGCCGCCGATGATGACCACGCGCTTGCCCTGGGCCGTGATGAAGGCCGCGTCGGGGACGACGTCGCCCTCGCAGCGCCGGTTCTGGAGCGGGAGGTAGTCCATCGCGAAGTGGATGCCGGCGAGCTCGCGGCCGGGCACCGGCAGATCCCGCGGCCAGCAGGCGCCGCCGGCGAGGACGATCGCGTCGAACTCGCGCCGCAGCTCGTCCACCGGCACGGTCACGCCCACGTGGGCGTTGGTCCGGAAGACGACGCCTTCCTTCTCCATGAGGGCCAGGCGGCGGTCCACGAACCGCTTCTCCATCTTGAACTCGGGGATGCCGTAGCGGAGGAGCCCGCCGATGCGGTCGGCCCGCTCGAAGACCGTCACCGCGTGGCCGGCGCGGTTGAGCTGGTCGGCGGCGGCCAGCCCGGCCGGCCCCGAGCCGACGACGGCGACCCGCTTGCCGGTGCGGGCGGCCGGGGGGTGCGGCGTGACCCACCCCTCGTCGAAGGCGCGCTCGACGATCGCCACCTCGACCGCCTTGATCGTGACGGGGTCGTCGTTGATCCCGAGCACGCACGACCCCTCGCAGGGGGCCGGGCAGAGCCGCCCGGTCCACTCCGGGAAGTTGTTGGTGGCGTGGAGCCGCTCGATGGCCTCCGCCCAGCGGTCCCGGTAGACGAGGTCGTTCCAGTCGGGGATGATGTTCCCGAGCGGGCAGCCCTGGTGGCAGAACGGGATCCCGCAGTCCATGCAGCGGGCCGCCTGCTTCTCGAGCTCGGGCCGCGGGTAGGGGAGGTAGACCTCCTTCCAGTCGCGGAGCCGCTCGGCGACCGGCCGGGCCGGTGGCTTCTTGCGCTGGATCTCGAGGAAGCCGGTGACCTTACCCACTGGTGGCCCCGACCAGCTCGGCGAAGGTCGGCTCCCGCCCCTCGCTCCGCGCCCGGGCCTCGGCCAGGAGCACCCGCTTGTAGTCCCTCGGCATCACCTTCACGAACCGGGGCTGCACGTCGATCCAGCGGTCGAGGAGCCCCGCCGCGTAGGTCGAGCCGGTGTGCTCGACGTGGCGGCGGATCAGGTCGCGGACCAGCTCGATGTCGGCCGCCTGGTCGAGGGGCTCCAGGTCCACCATGCCGAGGTTGCAGCGCCGCTTGAAGTCGCCGTCGACGTCGAGGACGTAGGCGATCCCGCCCGACATGCCGGCCGCGAAGTTGCGGCCGGTGCGGCCGAGGATCACCACCCGCCCGCCGGTCATGTACTCGCAGCCGTGGTCGCCGATGCCCTCCACGACCGCGTGGACGCCGCTGTTGCGCACGCCGAAGCGCTCACCGGCGACGCCCCGCACGTAGGCCTCGCCCCCGGTGGCGCCGTAGAGGGCGACGTTGCCGACGACGATGTTCTCCTCGGGCACGAACGTCGCCGCCCGCGGGGGGTGGACGATCAGCTTCCCGCCCGACAGCCCCTTGCCCCAGTAGTCGTTGGCGTCGCCTTCGAGCGTGCAGCGTGATCCCCCGCGGCACGAAGGCGCCGAAGCTCTGGCCGGCCGAGCCGGTGAAGTGGATGCGGATCGTGTCGTCGGGCAGGCCCTCGCCGCCCCGGCGGCGGGTCACCTCGTAGCCCAGCATGGTGCCGACGGTCCGGTTGACGTTGCGGATGGGCAGCCGCAGCTCGACGGGCGTGCCGCGCTCGATCGCCTCCCGGCAGCCCGGGATCAGCGTGGTGGCGTCGAGCGACTTCCCGAGCCCGTGGTCCTGCGCCACGACGCGGCGCCGCGCCACGTCGGGCCCCACCGCCGGCTGGTGGAGGATCGCCGAGAAGTCGAGCCCGCGCGCCTTCCAGTGGTCGAGGGCGGCCCGGAAGTCCAGGCGGTCCACGCGGCCGATCAGCTCGTCCATCGTCCGGAAGCCGAGCTTGGCCATGTACTCCCGCACCTCCTCCGCGACGAAGCGGAAGAAGTTCGCGACGAACTCCGGCTGGCCGGTGAAGCGCTTCCGCAGCTCGGGGTCCTGGGTAGCGATCCCGACCGGGCAGGTGTTGAGGTGGCAGACCCGCATCATGATGCAGCCCATGACGACCAGCGGGGCGGTCGAGAAGCCGAACTCCTCGGCGCCCAGGAGGGCCGCGATCACCACGTCGCGGCCGGTCTTCATCTGGCCGTCCACCTGGACGACGATGCGGTCGCGCAAGCGGTTGAGCACGAGCGTCTGCTGGGTCTCGGCCAGCCCCAGCTCCCAGGGGACGCCGCCGTGCTTGATGCTGGTGAGCGGGGAGGCCCCGGTGCCGCCGTCGTGTCCGGAGATCAGGACCACGTCGGCGTAGGCCTTGGCCACGCCAGCCGCCACGGTGCCGACGCCGACCTCGGCCACCAGCTTCACGTGGATCCGCGCCTCGGGGTTCGCGTTCTTCAGGTCGTGGATGAGCTGCTTCAGGTCCTCGATCGAGTAGATGTCGTGGTGGGGCGGCGGCGAGATGAGGCCGACCCCCGGGGTCGCGTAGCGCACCCGGGCGATCCACGGGTAGACCTTGTGGCCGGGGAGCTGGCCGCCCTCACCGGGCTTCGCCCCCTGGGCCATCTTGATCTGGAGGTCGGTGCAGTTGACCAGGTACTCGCTCGTCACGCCGAAGCGGGCCGAGGCGACCTGCTTGATCGCGCTCCGGCGCCAGTCGCCGTTCGGGTCCCGTCGGTAGCGGACCGGATCCTCGCCGCCCTCGCCGGTGTTCGACTTGCCGCCGATCCGGTTCATGGCGATGGCCAGCGTCTCGTGCGCCTCCTGGCCGATGGAGCCGTAGGACATGGCGCCGGTGGCGAAGCGCCTGAGGATCGACTCCACCGGCTCCACCTGGTCGAGGGGGACCGGCTCCGCCTCCCGGAGGGAGATCAGCCCGCGCAGGGTCGCCATCCGGGCGCCCTGGTCGTCCACCAGCCGGGTGTACTCGCGGAAGATCCGGAACTGGCCGCTGCGCGTGGCGTGCTGGAGCTTCTGGACGGTGTCGGGGTTGAAGAGGTGGAACTCGCCGTCCCGCCGCCACTGGTACTCGCCGCCCCAGTCCAGGTCCGGCTCGCCGGACGACCGGTCCGGGAAGGCGCGCGCGTGCCGCAGCCGCACCTCCTCGGCGATCACGTCGAGGCCGACACCGCTCACGCGGGAGGCGGTGCCGGTGAAGTAGCGGCGGACGAGCTCGGTGTCGAGGCCGACCGCCTCGAAGATCTGGGCGCCGCAGTAGCTCTGCAGCGTCGAGATCCCCATCTTGGACATGACCTTGAGGATGCCCTTGTTCAGGGCCTTGACGTAGCTCCGCACCGCCTTGGCGGGGTCCACGCCGGCGAGGAGCCCCTCGCGGATCATGTCGGCGAGCGTCTCGAAGGCCACCCAGGGGTTGACGGCGCCCGCCCCGTAACCGATGAGCAGGCACATGTGGTGGACCTCGCGCGCGTCCCCGGTCTCGACGACGAGGCCGCAGCGGGTGCGGGTGCCCTCGCGCACGAGGTGGTGGTGGACGGCGGCGGTGGCCAGCAGGCTCGGGATGGCCGCCCGCTCGCGGCACAGACCGCGGTCGGACAGGATCAGGATGTTGTGGCCGCCGGCGATGGCCCGGCTGGCGCTCCGCTGGAGGTCTTCGATCGCCCGCTCGAGCCCGGGCGCCCCCTCGGCCACCGGGTAGAGCATGGAGAGCGTGGTGGAGCGGAAGCCGTGGACGTCCACGTGGGCCAGCTTGGCCAGCTCCTCGTTCGAGAGCACCGGGTCCGGGATCACGATCTGGTGGCACGACCCGGGCGTCGGCTCCAGGAGGTTACCCTCCGGCCCGATCGTGCTCTCCATGGACGTCACCAGCTCCTCGCGGATGGCGTCCAGCGGCGGGTTGGTGACCTGCGCGAAGAGCTGCTTGAAGTAGTCGTAGAGCGGCCGCGGCCGATCGGAGAGGACGGCCAGCGCGGTGTCGGTGCCCATCGAGCCGACCGGCTCCTCGCCCTGCTTGGCCATGGGGGCCAGCAGGAGGCGCAGGTCCTCGTGGGTGTAGCCGAAGGCGAGCTGCCGCGTGAGCACGGCCTCGTGGTCCGGCTCGGCCACCGGCGCCGCCGGCAGCTCGTCGAGCGTGACGAGCTCGGCCCGCAGCCACTCGGCGTACGGGTGCTCGGCCGCCAGGTGCGCCTTGATCTCCTCGTCCGAGACGATCCGGCCCTGGGCGGTGTCCACCAGGAAGATCCGCCCGGGGTGGAGCCGCTCCTTCAGCCGGATGTTCTCCGGCGGGATGTCGAGGACGCCCACCTCCGACGCCATGACGACCATGTCGTCCTTCGTGACGTAGTACCGGGAGGGGCGGAGGCCGTTCCGGTCCAGCACCGCCCCGATGAGGACGCCGTCGGTGAAGGCGATCGAGGCCGGCCCGTCCCAGGGCTCCATCAGCGACGAGTGGTACTCGTAGAAGGCCCGGCGCTCCGGGCTCATGCTCTCGTGGTTCTGCCAGGGCTCGGGGATCATCATCAGGATGGCGTGGGGCAGCGAGCGCCCGTTCATGACCAGGAACTCGAGGACGTTGTCGAACGTCGCCGTGTCCGACAGCCCGTCCCGGGTGACCGGCAGGATCTTCCAGAGGTCGTCACCGACCACCGAGGACCGGCAGAGGGCCTCCCGGGCGCGCATCCAGTTGATGTTCCCGCGCAGCGTGTTGATCTCGCCGTTGTGCGCGATGTAGCGGTAGGGGTGGGCGAGGGGCCAGGAGGGGAACGTGTTGGTGCTGAAGCGCTGGTGGACCAGGGCCAGCGCCGACTCCACGGCCGGGTCGGCCAGGTCCGGGTACATCACCTCGATCTGGTCGGCGCTCAGCATGCCCTTGTAGATGAGCGTCCGCGACGAGAGGCTCGGGATGTAGGCGAAGGTGCGCTCGGGGAGGTCGATCGCCGCCACCGCCTTCTCGAAGAGCTTCCGGATCACGTAGAGCTTGCGCTCGAAGGCCATCGGGTCGCCGGCCCCGGCGGCCCGATCCCCGCGGCCCCCCCGACCCCCAGACCCCCGCGACCAATGAAGACCTGGCTGATGGTCGGCTCCACCGACAGCGCGGTGGCTCCCAGGAGGCGGTCGTCGGTGGGGACGCTGCGCCAGCCGAGGCAGTGCTGGCCCTCCTCCTCGACGATGGAGTGGAAGAGGGCGCGCACCTTGTCGGCCTGGAAGGGATCGCGCGGCAGGAAGACGAGCCCCGCTCCGTAGTCGCCGAGCGGCGGCAGGTCGATGCCGAGCGTCGCGCACTCACGGCGGAGGAAGCGGTCGGGCATCTGGAGCAGGATGCCGGCGCCGTCCCCGGTGTTCGGCTCGCTCCCGCACGCGCCCCGGTGCAGGAGGTTGATGAGGACCTGGAGGGCCTGGCGCACGATCGCGTGCGAGCGGCGGCCCTTGATGTCCACGACGAAGCCGACGCCGCACGCGTCGTGCTCGTGGCGGGGATCGTAGAGACCCTGGGGACCTGGCTGGCCGGCGTACAACCCGTGCTCCGGGCCGGCGTCCTGCTGACTCATATCCCACCTCTCTGCAAACAGTTGCCAGATCATACGGTGCGACGGAGCATTAGTCATCACGGAAAATACGGATGCTAGATATCAGACGGACTAATAGTGTAGACTGCCGCCGTGCACCTCGAGACGATCCAGCTCTACTGCGACGTGGTCCGGCTGCGGAGCTTCTCCCGGGGGGCCGAGCAGCGGTTCGTCTCCCAGTCGGCGGCCAGCCAGGCGGTGCAGCAGCTCGAGACGGCCCTCGGCGTGACGCTGATCGACCGCACCAAGCGCCCCCTGGTGGTGACGCCGGAGGGCGAGGCGTTCTACACCGCCTGCCGGGACCTCCTGGAAGGGTGGGAGAAGGCGAAGACGGCGGTGGCGGCGGCCCGGGCCCGCGTGGACGGCACCGTGCGGGTGGCCGCGATCTACTCGGTCGGCCTCCACGACGTGAGCCGGCCCATGCAGCAGTTCCAGTCGCTCTACCCGGAGGCACGCCTCCAGCTCGAGTGCCTGCACCCCCACAAGGTCGTGGAGGCCGTGCTGAGCGACGAGGCGGACATCGGGATCATGTCCTACCCGCCCAGCGCGCGCGCGCTCACGGTGCTGCCGCTGCGCGAGGAGCCGATGGCGGTCGTCTGCCACCCCGGCCACCGGCTGGCCCGGCACCCGGTCGTCCACCCTGCCGAGCTGAACGGCGAGCCCTTCGTGGCCTTCGACGCCGGGCTCGGGATCCGGCGGGCCATCGACCGCGCGCTCCGCGCCCGGAACGTGCGCCCCAACATCGTGATGGCGTTCGACAACATCGAGACCATCAAGCAGGCCATCATCATCGCCGCCGGGGTCAGCGTCCTGCCCCGCCACACCGTGCAGAAGGAGGTCGGGGTCCGGACGCTGGCCGCGGTGCCCCTGGCGATGCCCGAGCTGGTGCGGCCGGTCGGCATCATCCACCGGAAGCAGAAGCCGCTGACGCCGGCGGCCGGCCGCTTCGTCGAGCTCCTGAAGGCCGCGGGGCCGGCGACCGGGGAGGCCACCGCCGCGGCGCCGGCCGCCGCCCCGCCGCGCGCCCCGGACCGCCGCCCGGCGGCGCGGTAGCCTCGACCGCGCCGCGTCCGCGCCCGGGAGACCGGGCCGGCTCATATCGGGACCTCCCGCCTACCCGATCCATCGACGGCCTTCGGCCTTTGGCCCCCCTCCCCACCCTTGGACGGCCTTCGGCCTGTGGCGGGGGGAGGGGGAGTCGGAGGACCCGTTCCACACGCGCTCAGGCGACGACGAGCCGGGCGCCGGCGGCGTGGAGCGGGTCGAGGGGCCCGCGTCGACCGGCCGGGGCCCGCAGGGTGGCCGCGTAGGGAGATGGTCCCCGGGCGGCGAGCCAGCCGGCGATCTCGCCGCCGGGGTCCCGGGGGGCCAGGAACTCGAGCGCGTGCGGACCGACGGTGAACCGGACTCCCGCCGCGCCGAGCTCCGGCCGCGCGACCTCGATCCCCGGCGTCCCCAGCGCGCTGGCGAACCAGTGACGGACGGCGGCGAGGTCGTCCACGGCCACCGTGAGCGCTTCGATCCCGGTGACGCCGTTGGCGTGATGCGTCTCCCGCGGGACCCGCTCGTCCCGCTCCGTCTCGTCGCGGATCAGGAACGGCGCCACGCCGCGATGCGCACCCCGGGGGAGCGAGAACACCCAGCGGAGCTGGTAGCCGTCCGGTCGGACCCGGGACTGGGAGGTCGGGTCGGCGATGTCGACGCCGGCGACCCGGAAGGCGCGGGTGTCGGCAATCAGGTCGTCGGTCGCCAGGCAGAAGTCCACGAGGCCGCCCCCACGCTGCAGGGGCGCCCACCAGCGGTGCTCGGGGTTGTCCCGGTAGAAGCCGATCAGCTCGAGGTAGGCCCGGTCGTCGAAGGCGATCAGCGAGTTGTAGGTGCCCACCGGGTGGCGGCCGCCCTCCACGACGGTGAAGCCGAGCTCCCCGTACGCCCGGGTCGCCGCCTCGAGGTCGCGGACCACGACGACCAGGTGGTCGATGCCAGTGACCATGAGCCGCACACTAGAGACGGCGCCGCCCGGCGTCAAGCTGCCACACTCCCTTCGCGCCCCTCACGCGCCGCATTTTCTGCTTGACACGGTTTCTGACCTGCAATGGGCGACGGTCGTGGCCGCGGCTCTGAGTCACGCCCAGCGGGCTGTGTCGGCCTGTCGCGCCACCCGCCACCGACGCCGAGTCGAAAATCATTCCTTGGCCCCGATGTGCGATCGAGCAGCCTCCCAGGGCGGTCGAAAATCGCGTGGTAGGGTGCGAGGCAGGAGGCTCACCATGCACCTCGCCCCGATGCTCGCGCCCACATCTGCTTCGGCCGACCTCGACCGCCTCGGCGACGAGATCGCCGAGCTCTCGGCCCACATCGACGCCGCCACCGCCCACTTGCTGGCGATGATCCGCGAGTTCGACGCGCGGGGCGGCTGGGGGAACGGCTTCCGTTCGTGTGCGGCGTGGTTGAGCTGGCGCGTCGGGCTCGACCTGGGGGCGGCCCGGGAGCGGGTGCGGGTGGCGCGGGCCCTGGGCGGGCTGCCCCAGCTCGCGGCGGCTCTCGCCCGGGGAGAGCTGTCCTACGCCAAGGTGCGGGCCCTCACGCGCGTCGCCACCCCGGAGACCGAGGCGCGGCTGCTGGCGGTGGGGCGGGCCGGGACGGCGGCCCACGTGGAGCGGATCGTGCGGGGGTGGCGGCGGGTGGACCGGCAGATGGAGACGCAGGAGGCGGCGGCGCGGCACCGGGGGCGGTCGCTCCAGGTGTACCCGGACACGGATGGGATGATGGTGGTGCGGGGGCGGCTGGAGCCGGAGGTGGGGGCGGTGCTGATCCGGGCGCTGGAGGCGGCGCGCGAGGCGCTGTACGCGAAGCGGCGGGCGGCCGCGGTGGGAGGCGCCGAGATGGACCCACCGACCCAGGGCCAGCAGCAGGCCGACGCCCTGGCGCTGGTGGCGGAGACGGCCCTCGCGCAGGGGCTCGATCCGGGCTCGGGGAGCGAGCGGTACCAGGTCGTCGTCCACGTGGACGCCGCCGCGCTGGCCGACCCCGAGCAGCCGGGGCAGTCGGCGCTCGAGGACGGCGTGCACGTTTCCGCGGAGACGTCCCGGCGGCTGGCCTGTGACGCGACCCGGGTCATCCTCCGCCACGCGGGGGACGGGCAGGTGCTCGACGTGGGGCGGCGGACGCGGACGATTCCGCCGGCATTGCGACGAGCGCTGCAGGCGCGGGACCGGGGGTGCCGGTTCCCGGGCTGCGGGGTGCGCCACACCCAGGGGCACCATCTTCATCACTGGGCGAACGGGGGCCCGACCCGGCTGGACAACCTCGCGCTGGTGTGCGGGTTCCATCACCGCGCCGTGCACGAGGAGGGCTATCAGATCGAGCGTGACGCCGAGGGCACGCTACATTTCAGCACCCCGAACGGCTGGCCAATCCCCGAGGTCCCGGCGCCCCCGGCAGTGCCGCCCGATCCGATGCAGGCCCTCGTCGCGACCAACCGGGCGAACGGCCTGGCGATCGGCCCGCGGACGGGGTGTCCGAGCTGGCTCGGGGAGCGGCTCGACCTCCACTGGGCGATCGGGGTCCTCCACCCCGCGGCCAATCCACTCGCGTACCGCTCTCCTGGGTAGCCTGTTTCCGGTGGGGCATTCCGCCGGGACGCCACTCGGCATCGGCCCAATCCTGCGGCCCGGCTCCGATGCCCCCTTGACGCCCGCCCGAGGGCGCGGTTAGCTTGCCAGCACCCGGATCATCCGCCGGCAGGAGGTCGTCATGAGCGCCATCCCCAGCGAGTTCCGCACCCGGCTCGAGCAGACCGTCAGCGCCCGGCACAGCCGCCTGAATCCGTTCACCGAGAAGTGGGTGAAGGGCGAGCTCAGCCGGGACCAGCTCGGGGCCTGGGTCTGCCAGCACTACCAGTACGTCTCGCAGTTCGCCCGCTGGTGCGCCGCCGTCTACGCGGAGTGCCCCGATTCCGACGCCCGCGACTTCCTGCTGGAGAACATCGTCGAGGAGGAAGCCGGGGTCAAGCACGTCGACCTGCTGATCCGCTTCGGGGAGGCGTGCGGGGTGACCCGCCAACAGGTGGAGACGGCCCGCCAGCTCCCCACCACGCGGGCCCTCACCGCCTGGTGCCACGAGACGTCCCGGAGGCCCTTCCACGTGGCGGCCGCCGGGCTCCTGGTCGGGCTCGAGTCCCAGGTGCCCGGCATCTATCAGCGGAACCTGCCGCCGCTCAGGACCCACTACGGGTTCAGCGACCACGAGGTGGAGTTCTTCGCGGTCCACATCGAGGCCGACGAGGTCCACGGCGAGCGGGGCTACCAGATCGTCGAGCGGCACTGCACCACGCTGGAGCGGCAGGCCGAGGCGGTCGAGCAGGTGCGCCAGGCGACCGAGATGCGCTGGCAGTACATGACCGGGGTCTACCGGACCTACGTTCTCAAGGAAGACGCGTGAGCGAGGTCCGCGCCGCCTCCCTCGCGGAGGTGGCGCCGGGCCAGCCGACGCTGGTGGTGCTGAACGGGACCCGCGTGGTCCTGGCCCGCGTCGGCGCCCAGGTCTACGCCCTCGGCGACACCTGCGCCCACCAGGGGGGGCCGCTCGGCGAGGGCAAGCTCTCCGGCACGCGCCTGGCCTGCCCGTGGCATGGCTGGATGTACGACGTCCGCACCGGCGCCTGCGCCTTCCCGGGCCGGGGCGCGGCGGTGCCGTCCTACCCCGCGCGGGTCGAGGCCGGCGCCGTGTGGGTCGAAGTTCCGTGAGCTCCGTCAGCCTCGAGGGCGCGCGGGAGTGCATCGCCCGGGGGTTCGCCCGGGCCCGCGAGCTGGGCTTCCGGGTCGCCATCGCGGTGGTGGACGAGGGGGGGCATCTCGTGACCTGCGATCGCATGGACGGCGCGCTCTGGGTGACGCCGGAGATCGCCCGGGCCAAGGCCAACGCCGCCGCCGCGTTCCGCGCCACGACCCTGGATCTCGAGGAGCGGTTCACGAAGCGGATCCTGTTCGCCGACAACGTGGCCGGCCTCGGCGACTACCGGTTCGTCTTCGGCAGGGGGGGCGTCCCGATCGTGAAGGATGGGGCGATCGTGGGCGCGGTCGGCGTCAGCGGCGCGGTCCCGGCCGAGCACGACCACGCCATCGCCGACGCGGCCGCCGGCCATCCGGAGGTCCCCCGCAGTCACTGAGAGGGTATGTAGGAATGGGTCCTCCGGCTCCCCGCTCCCCCCCGCCACAGGCCGAAGGCCGTCCGACGGTTGGGGAGGGGGCTGGGGGGGTGGGCGGGCAGGTCCCGAACTGAGGGCGGCGAAGAGAAGGATCGTCCCACGGGCGTGGAGGCTCGGCGTCGCCGACGATCGCGTCGCGGCGCGGATCTCCTCGCCGAGACTTCAGCGGGGCCCGGCCGGCACCACCCGTAGGATGCGCCCGTCGCGGCTGTCGGTCAGGAGGTAGAGCAGCCCATCCGGTCCCTGCCGCACGTCGCGGATGCGCTCTCCCAGGCCGCCCAGGTACCGCTCTTCCCGGGCGACCCGGCCGTCCTCGAGCGTCAGCCGCACCAGGAGCCCCGGCCGCAGCGACCCGATGAAGACGCTGCCTTTCCAGCCGGGGAGCGCGTCGCCGGTGTAGAAGACCATGCCGGAGGGCGCGATCACCGGATCCCAGTAGTAGACCGGCTGCTCCATGCCCGGCTTTCGCCGTGCCTTCGCCGATGCTCGCCCCCGAGTAGTCGATGCCGTAGGTGATGACGGGCCAGCCGTAGTTCTTGCCGGGCTCCGGGTGGTTCAGCTCGTCACCGCCGCGTGCCCCGTGCTCCACGGTCCAGAGCTGTCCGGTCTCCGGGTGGAGCGCGGCGCCCTGGACGTTGCGATGCCCGTACGACCAGATCTCGGGCCGCGCGCCGGCCCGGCCGACGAACGGGTTGTCGCGCGGCACCGAGCCGTCCGGGGCGATCCGCACGATCTTGCCGAAGCCGACCGACAGGTCCTGCGCGCCCCGGTAGTAGGTGAAGCGGTCGCCCTGGGTGACGAAGAGCGTGCCGTCGCGGGCGAAGACCAGGCGAGACCCGAAGTGGTTCCAGCCCTCCACCTTGGGGTGCTGCTGGTAGATCACCCGGACGTCCTCGAGGCGGCCCTCGCCGAGCCGTCCCCGCGCCACCGCCGTCCCGGCGGTGCCGACGGCCCCGGGCTCCGCGTAGGACAGGTAGACGAGGCGGGTGTCGGCGAACTTCGGGTCGAGCGCGACATCGAGCAGGCCGCCCTGTCCGTGCGCCAGGACGCGCGGCAGGCCGGCGAGCGGCTCGGAGACGCGGCCGTCCGGGTCGACGATGCGGAGTCGCCCCGGGCGCTCGGTGACGAGCATGCGCCCGGCGGGGAGAAAGGCCAGCGCCCAGGGATGCTCGAGGCCACGGGCGATGGTCTCGACGCGGACGCCCCCGTCCACCGGGGCCGGCGTCGGCGAGCGCGGCGCCTGGCCCCGGGCGAGCCCGGGCGCGACCGAGACCAGGCCGGCGACGATCACGAGGCTCACGGTTACACGCGACATCTGCAGCCTCCTCCGGCCGGGTGCCCCACGCTCCGTCACGCTTCCGATCCTCGCACGTCGTAGAGGTGGCAGGCCACGAGCCGGCCGCTCTCGGTCCGGAGCCGCGGCTCCGCGCTCGCGCAGCGGTCCATGGCGTGGGGGCAGCGCGGGTGGAACCGGCAGCCGCTCGGGGGATCGAGGGCGCTCGGCACCTCGCCCGCGAGGACCGTCGTCTCGCCTGGCCCGTCCCCCCCGTCCCCCCAGTCCCCATCGATGGGCAGGGCTGCCGCGAAGAGCGCCTGCGTGTAAGGGTGCCGGGGTTGGAGCGCCACCGCCGTCGCCTCGCCCCACTCCACGATGCGGCCCAGATACATCACCGCGATGGTGTGGCTCATGTGGGCGACGGCGGCCAGGTCGTGGGCGATGAACAGGTAGGACACCCCCAGCCGCTGCTGGAGGTCGCGCAGGAGGTTCAGGATCTGGGCCCGGATGGAGACGTCGAGGGCGGAGACCGGCTCGTCGAGCACGACGAGCCGCGGCGACAGGGCGAGCGCCCGGGCGATGGCGATGCGCTGGCGCTGACCGCCGGAGAACTCGTGGGGGAAGAGGTCCCCCGACCGCGCGGGCAGGCCGACCAGCTCGAGCAGCTCCTGCACGCGCCGGCGGCGCCCGGCCGCCCCCAGGCCCCGCTCGTTGATGACCAGGGGCTCGGCGATGGTGTCGCGGACGCGCATCCGGGGATCGAGCGAGGCGTAGGGGTCCTGGAAGACGGCCTGGACCGCGCGCCGGTAGCCACGCAGCCGTTCGCGGTCGAGCGCCAGCACGTCCGCCCCCGCGAAGCGGATGGCGCCGGCGGTCGGCCGCTCCAGGCCCAAGATGAGCCGGGAGGTCGTGGTCTTGCCGCACCCCGACTCGCCGACCAGCCCGAGCGTGGTCCCCGGCTCGATGCGGAACGACACCGCATCCACGGCGCGCACCACGCCCATCACCCGGCCCAGCACGCCCCGCCGCACCGGGAAGTGCTTGGTGAGTCCCTCGACCTCGAGAAGGGGCGTCCCGGCCGGGGTCACTGCTCAACCTCGGCACGGGAGACGACCGACACACCGACCATGGCACCGGGCCGAGACCCGAGCAGCGCTAGGACGCAGGGAGTCGCCGACCGCAGGCGTACTCCGAGTACGCCGAGGATCGGCGACGCCAGGCGAGCCGAGGACGACGGGATGCGACGGGTATCGGCCCGGTGCGGGTCACGCCGGGGTGTGCAGCCAGCATCGGGTCAGGTGCCCGTCGCCGACGCCGCTCTCGGGCGGGGCCTCCGCGCGGCAGCGGTCCAGGGCCTTCGGGCAGCGCGGGGCGAACGCGCAGCCGGCCGGCAGCCGGGCCAGGTCGGGCGGCTGGCCCTCGATGGCGGAGAGGCGCTCGAGCCGGGCGTGGAGCCGCGGGATGGATTCCAGGAGTGCGCGGGTGTAGGGATGGGCCGGCTGGCCGAAGATCCGCCGGACCGGCCCCGTCTCGACGATCCGCCCCGCGTACATCACGGCCACGCGGTCGCACATCCGCGACACGATGCCGAGGTTGTGGGTGACGAAGATCATGGCCAGGCGGTGGCGCTGCTGGAGCTCCTTCAGGAGCCCCAGGTACTGCGCCTGGATGGTGAGGTCGAGGCTGGTGGTGGGCTCGTCGGCGATCAGGAGGCGCGGCGGCGCGGCGATCGCCATGGCCCCCACCACGCGCTGGCGCATGCCGCCCGAGAGCTGGTGGGGGAACGCCCGGAGCCGGAGCGCGGGCGAGGGGATCCGCACGGCGGCCAGCAGCTCCGCCGCCCGCTCGGTGAGGGGACGCCCCCGCAGCCCGTGGTACATCGCGACGGGCTCGCGGACCTGCATGCCGATGGAGAACACGGGGTTCAGCGAGCTCATCGGGTCCTGCAGGATCATCGCGACCTTGCGGCCCCGGATGCGCTCCATCTCCCGCTCGCTCTTGGCCAGGAGGTCCTCCCCGTCCAGGAGGACCTGGCCGCCGAGGATGCGCGCCGCCGGCCGCGGGTGGAGCCGCACCAGGCTGAGGCAGGTCATGCTCTTGCCCGAGCCCGACTCGCCGACCAGCCCCAGCGTCTCGCCCTCGGCCACGCTGAAGGACACGCCGTCCACGGCGCGGATGGTGCCCCACCGGGTGACCAGGTGGGTCTGGAGATCCCGGACCTCGACGACGGGACGCGACATGGGCGGCCCTCGTCAGGATCCGCTTTCCACTCGGAAGGAGCGCCCGGCCCGGGCGGATGACCCCATCGGCACCACCTACTGGATGATCTCGTCCGCTTGCGGCAGAAAGGACTGCGGGATCGTGAGCCCCAGTGCTTTCGCTGCTTTCAGGTTGACCACCAGCTGGAACTTCGTCGGCTGCTCGACGGGGAGGTCGGCCGGCTTCGCGCCCTTGAGAATCTTGTCCACGTAGTACCCCAGGCGCCGGTACATGTGCTCGATGCTGGTTCCGTAGCTCATCAGGCCGCCGAGGTCGACGAACTCCCGCCACTCGTAGATCGCCGGCATGCGGTGTCGCGCGGCGAGGTTGACGATCTTGTCGCGCTGCTCGAAGAACATCGGATCCGACAAGACGTCGAGCGCCTCGGCGCGTTCTTGGCTCATGAGGGAGAACGCGTCGTCGAGCCCGCGGGGTTCTCGGACTTCGCACGGTCAGGAGTCGCAACCCTAACGACGGCGCCACGTCCCTCGTGTCCTTCAGCTGCCGCTCGTTACCTGGACGCGCCGGATTCGAGAGGACGGCCACGCGGGTGATGGTGGGTACGGCCTCCTTCAGAAGCGCGAGTCGCTTCCCGCTCAAGTCACTGCTCAGGAGGTTGACCCCGGTGAGATTCCCACCGGGCCGGGCCAGGCTGGTGACCAACCCGGCCGCCACGGGATCGGCCGCCGTGAAGACGATCGGGATCGTGCCGGTCGCGGACCTGGCCGCGAGCGCGGTGGCCGATCCCCCCGTTGCCACGATCAGGTCAACGGGGAGACGCACCAGTTCGGCCGCCAGGTCGCGGAGCCGATCCGGCCTGAAGCCCGCCCACCGGTACTCGACCGTGATGTTCGCGCCCTCGACGTAGCCGAGCTCGCGGAGACCCTGTCGAAACGCCTCCTCGACGGCCGACGGCCCGGCTCGCTGGGAGAGGTACCCGATCCGCGCGATCTTCCCGGCGGGCTGCGCCCGGCGGCGAGCGGCGTCAGCAGCGGGGCCAGCGAAGCGAGGAAGTCGCGCCGCGAGATCACTGGATGCCCGGCTGGGTCAGAGCTGTCGGAGCTTCGGGTCGAGCGTGTCGCGCAGCCAGTCGCCGAGGAGGTTGAACGCCAGGACCACCAGGAGGATGGCCAGCCCGGGGAAGGAGGACACCCACCACGCGCTCGTGACGAACTCGCGGCCCTCGGCGATCATGGAGCCCCAGGCCGGCGTCGGCGGCGGGATGCCGGCGCCCAGGAAGGAGAGCGACGCCTCCACGATGATGACGTAGCCGATCTGGAGCGTCACCAGCACGACGAGCGTGTTGAGCGTGTTGGGCAGGAGGTGCCGGGTGATGATGCGCCAGGCCCCGGCGCCGGCGAGCCGCGCCTGGGCGATGAAGTCCAGCCCCATCAGCGTCAGCACCTGGCCCCGGATCACCCGGGCGTAGCGCGCCCACAGGATCACGGCGATGGCGACCACCACGTTGACGAAGCTGGGGCCCACCGTCACCGCCAGGATCAGCGCCAGGAGGATCACCGGGAACGACATGGTGGCGTCGGTGACGCGCATGAGCGCCACGTCCACGCGGCCGCCGTAGTAGCCGGCCACCAGTCCCACCGCGGCCCCGACGACGGTGGCCAGGAGCACGGTGAGCACCCCCGCCGCCAGCGACACGCGCGAGCCCCAGAGGATCCGCGAGAGGAGATCGCGGCCCAGCCGGTCGGTCCCGAGCGGGCGCTGCCAGCTCCCGGCCGCCTCCCACACCGGCGGCCGGAACCGGTTGCGGAGCGACTGCTCCTGCGGGTCCGCCGGGCTCACCCAGGGCGCCAGCAGCCCGCCGAGCACGAAGAGGACGATGATGCCAGCGAGACGAGCGGGAGCCGGCCGCGGGTCCTCTCGGCCGCGGGCCGGACGTCCAGCTCTGGCATCTCGGGCAGGGTCAGGACGGCGACATTCGGGCCGGGGGGGAGCTGCGCGCTCATCCAGTTCGCCGCGGCGCCTCGGGGCCTACGGCCCTCGGTGCGCCGCGTCCCTCCGGGCGCCCCGGGCCCCCCCTCCGGGTGTTCCCGGGCCCGCGCCGACGAGGCGCCCGTCAGCGGGCATAGCGGATGCGCGGATCGAGCACGGCGTAGAGGCAGTCGACCGCGAGGTTCACCGCGGCCACGATGACGGCGGCGGTCAGCACCACGGCCTGGATCACCGGGAAGTCCCGCGAGGTGATCCCGTCGTAGGCGAGCCGCCCGAGCCCCGGCCACGCGAACACCGTCTCCACCACGATGGCCGTCGTCAGCAGGATCGCGAAGTAGATCCCGGCGAACGTGACGACGGGGATGAGCGCGTTCTTCAGGGCATGGAGCCACACCACCCGGCGCTCGGCGACGCCCTTGACGCGCGCCAGCTTGACGTACTCGGAGTCCAGCACCTCCAGCATGCCGGAGCGGAGCAGGCGCATCATCCCCGCCACCACGAACCACCCGAGCGTGAAGCCGGGCAGGATGTAGCTCGCGAACCCCCCGGCGCCCCCCGCCGGCAGCCACTGGAGCCGCCCGGCCACGAACTCCACCAGGACGATGGCCACCCAGAAGGTCGGCAACGACTGGCCGAGCACCGCCACCACCTGCGCCGCCCGGTCGATGCCCGTCCCCTTCTTCACGGCGGCCATCACGCCCAGCGGGAAGGCCATGGCCAGGGAGACGGCTCATGGCGAAGGCGGCGAGCCGCAGCGAGTTGGGCAGCCGCTCCCGGATCAGCTCGCTCACCGGTCGCCGGGCCCGGATCGAGGTGCCGAAGTCCCCGGTCACCGCCCTGGCCACGAACGAGACGTACTGCTCGGGGTAGGACCGGTCGAGGCCGAGGTACTGGCGCGCGTTGGCGTAGTCCTCGGGGGTCGCCGACATGGGGAGGATGAGGTGAAGCGGGTCGCCGGTGGTCCGGGCCAGGACGAACACCACCACTGACAGGATGGCCAGGGTCACCAGCGACTGCAGCAGCCGTGAGAGAACGAAGCGGATCACGGCTCCCGCCGCATCATTCTCGGAGGGGGTGTCGGAACACCCCCTCCGAGACCTCCCCCGGGGAGGGACTGCGGCGGCAAAGCCGCCGCTCGGAACTCTTCTCGGGGCATCGCCTGCTTAGGGCGGCGCTGTCACTTTCTTCGGTTCGCCCCCTACTTCGAGGAGGCCAGCTCGTCGATGAAGAGGTCGTACATCACCGTGCCCGGGTTCCACTTGCCGAGCGTCTTGGACGTGGCGTACGGCGAGTGGACGTAGACCACCGGCACACCGTAGTGCTCGCTGCGGAGCCGCGTGTAGATGCCCCGCATCAAGGCGTTGATCTTCTCCCGGTCGGTCTGGCGCATCACCTGGGCGATCATGCCGTCGATCTCGGCGTCGTTCACGGTGTCGTTGAGCTTGGACGGCGTGTAGGCCTGCTTCTCGAGCAGGGCGTAGGTGCCGATCCAGTCGCGGTTGGCGATGTTGTAGTACCCGACCGATCCCGGCGCCTTCCGGTCCACCCACAGCTTGCGGAAGGCCGGGTAGTCCACGGGGATCAGCTTGGTCTTGACGCCGATCTTCTCCCAGTACCCGGCCACCGCCTCGGCGAACGCCTTGCCCTCCGGGAGCCCCGGGAGCTGGAACGCGTAGACGTCCAGGGGGAAGCCCCCGGCCAGGCCCGCGTCGGCCAGGAGCTTCTTGGCCCGGTTCGGGTCGTAGGCGTAGGCCATCTCCGGGGTGACCTTGAAGCCGATGTCGCGGAACGACCAGGAGAGGCCCATCGGGATGGCGGCCGGCTCGGCGCTCCCCGCGAAGATGGCCTGGGCGATCTCGGCCCGGTCGATGGCGAGGTTGAGGGCCTCTCGGACCCGCTTGTCCTTCATCGGCGCGACCCAGCCGTCCGGGCCCAGCACGAACCACATGTGGACCTCCGCCTCCTCGCGGCGGAAGTGGACCGGGAAGCCCTCCTTCTCCAGCTCCTTGACGCGCTCGCGGCTCACGTCGGTCACGTCCACCTCGCCGCGGCGCAGGAGCGCGATGCGCGTCGTCTCCTCCGGCACCAGCCGGAAGGTGATGGTCTTGTACTTGGGGACGCCGAGGCGCCAGTGCTGGTCGACGGCGGCCAGCTTGATGTGGGAGCCGACCATCTGCTCCACGAACCGGTACGGGCCGCTCCCCACCGGCTTGCGGGCGAACACGTCGTCGCCGTTGGCCTCGATGTACTTCCGGGGCAGCACCATGCCCTCCGTCGAGAGCGAGCGCGACAGGTAGGTGGGGATGATGAGGGTCGACTCCTTGGTCACGATCACGACGCGGTCGGGGGCCGGGGTCTCGATGTCCTGGATCAGGGTCCGGAGCGGGCCGGCGTAGCCGGTGGTGGAGCGCTTGCCCATGGCGCGCTGGAGGCTCCACTTGACGTCCTCGGCGGTCACCTCGTCGCCGTTGTGGAACTTCACGCCCTTGCGGAGGTGGAACGTCCAGCGCTTGTGATCCGCGGAGTTCTCCCACCGCAGAGCCAGGCCGCCGCTCTGCGACGGCTGGCCGTCGAGCGTGCTGCCGACCAGGTAGTCGAACATCAGGGAGAGGTAGTACTTGACGTTGTGGCCCTGGAGCGCGGGGTCGAGCGTCTCCGCCGAGAAGCTCGACAGCGCGACCGTCAGCTCCGACTTCGCCTGGGCCCAGCCGGGCCCGGCCGCGGCCAGGATCGCGAGGGCCAGGGAGAGCAGCGACAGACAGACAATTCGACTCGTGCGCTTCATGGTTCGCCCCTCCGTTGGGACCGGCTTGGACGGGGACGGCAAGGCGCGGTGGGCCCTGCCCAGGGCACGGACACCGCCCCGACCCTACCGCGGGACGGCCCCGGAGGGCAAGCCCTCCTCGGCCGCGCGGGGCCTGTCAGGGCAGGCGGTCCACTGGCGCACCGCCTGCGCTACAGCCCGTAGAGCGCCCGGGCGTTCTCGCAGAGGATCCGCCGGCGCGCTCCGGCCGTGACGTGGCGGAAGTTGTCCTCGATCGCCTGCCGCGACTCCGGCCACGTGCTGTCGGCGTGCGGGTAGTCGGACGCCCACATCACGCGCTCCTCGCCGAGGACGTCGAGCAGGCGCAGCCCGGCGTGATCGGACTGGAACGTGGCCCAGACCTGCTGGTGGAAGTAGGCGCTCGGCGGCCGGGTGAGCGCGAGCCCGCCCTGCCGGCGCCAGTACTCCTCGGCGTCGAGGAACCTCCGGTAGGTGTCGTCCATGCGCTCCAGCATGTAGGGGAGCCAGCCGATGCCGGTCTCGGCCAGGACAATCTTCAGGCCGGGATGGCGCTCCAGGGCGCCCGAGAAGATGACGGCGGCCAGCGGCTCGTCCATCTGCAGGGTGGAGCAGGCGACGCGCACGCCCATGTTCCCGGCGCTGGTGGCCTTGGGGCCGCTCCAGTGGACGGTGCGGAGCCCGCCTCCCAGGTGGAAGCCGAGGGGGATGCCGGTCTCGGCCGCGGCCTCCCAGAGCGGCTCCCAGGCCTCGTCCCAGAGCGGCAGCTCGACGCGGGCGGCCAGGAACATGCCGGTCCGCAGCCCGATCTCCCGGAGATGGCGCACCTCGTCGGCCGCGCTCTTCGGGTCGTCGATGGGCACCAGGCCGGCCCCGACGAACCGCTCGGGCGCCGTCGCGCAGAACCCGGCCAGCCAGTCGTTGTAGGCGCGGTAGCAGACCCGCCGGAGCTCGGGATCGGGGATCAGGAGCGGCACGATGGGCCCGTACATGACGGTCGCGTCGATCCCGTCGCGGTCCATGTCGGCCAGGCGCAGCTCGGTCGTGGTGGGCCGCAGCACCCCGGGCTCCAGCACGCCCCCCCGCTCCAGCGCCAGGCGCCGGCCGCCCATGGCGCCGGCCGCGCCCTTTCGCCCGCCCCAGGCATCCCAGCGGTCGCCGCCGCAGACCCAGTAGGGGCCCTCGGGCGTGTCCACGACCCGGGGGGCGCGCTCGCGCCACTCCGGCGGGACCCGGCGCTGCCAGAGGTCCCTGGGCAGCCACTGGAGGTCGATGTGATCGTCGGCAGAGATGACCCGGTATTCCATGGCGCACTCCTCCGGAGGGTCTTCGGCCCCGCGCCCGCCCTCGTCTGCCCGCCAGCATAGCCCACCCGGGGCGCCCCTTGACACCGTCTCTCCGCGTGAGCGTAAATCGATGGCGTCCGGGGGTCGTCCGAGGGTGGAGACCGCGTTCGGGGAAGGGGAGGAGCCAATGATCCGCACTCGCTTCCTTCGTGGCTCGATCTGTGCGCTCGCCTTGCTCGTCACCGGCTACGCGACGCCGGGGCGGGCCGAGACGACCGTGACCCTGTGGAGCATGGGCGGCGACCAGCCGAAGTGGGTCGAGTGGATGAACGTGCTCGTCGAGAAGTTCGAGAAGAAGAACCCCGGCGCCAAGGTCAAGGTGACGTGGTACGAGAAGATGGCCCTGAGCGCCGCCCTCAAGACGGCCCTGCGCGCGGGCCAGGGTCCCGACATCATCTACGGCGAGCCCGATCAGTCGGAGTACGCCGACGCCGGCTACCTCATGCCGCTCGATGCCGTCGCCAACTGGCAGAACATCGAGCCCTGGGCCCGCACCGCCTGGTCCAGCAAGGGCCACAGCTGGGGGATCCCCATCTCGGCCTACACGAACGAGATCTACTACAACAAGGACCTGATGAAGAAGCTCGGCGTCACCATCCCGCCGAGCGGCCAGGTGAGCCAGGCCGAGTTCCTGACGATCGTCAAGAAGTCGGCGGCGGCCGGCATCACGCCGATCGCCCTGGGCACCGGCGACCGGCCCTTCCCGGGGGCGTACCTCTCGTTCGAGCCGATGCTGCGCAAGCTGGGGCCGCAGGACTACCGGAAGCTGCTGGAGGGCGAGATCTCGTACGGCGACCCCCGGGTCGTCCAGGTCCTGCGATGGGTGAAGGAGATCGTTGACGCGGGGGCGCTCCCCAAGACGTTCTCGACGATGACCCTGACCGACTCCTACGCCTACTTCTACGCGAAGCCCGGCGGCCTCCTGTACCCCCAGGGCACGTGGTACGCGGGGCGGGCCTTCGCCCCGCCGGAGAAGGGCGGACAGCCGGCGGGGTTCCCGCTGGGGATCATGAACTACCCGGCCATGGACGGCGGGGCGTGCAACGAGTGCAAGACGCTGGCGGTGGGCGGCGGCTACTCGATCAACGCGGACACCAAGGAGCGCGCCTCCGCGGTCGCGTTCATGAGCGAGATGGCGACGCCGGAGATGGGCACGCTCTGGGTCAGCTCGAGCTCCCGCCAGAGCGGCATCAAGTCGGACGCCTCGGCCATCACCGGTCCCTACAAGGCCTACTTCGAGGAGCTGATGGCGCTCAACCGGAACGCCAAGTTCTCCATCGGCATCCCCCTCGACTACGTCAAGGGCCAGTGCAAGGAGACCTTCATCCAGGTCGTGAACGTCGCGTTCCCGGCCGGCCTGATCGGGGTCGACGAGACGATCAAGCGGATGAACGCCGCCTGCTACAAGGGCAAGTAGCGGCGGCACCGCGGGCGGCCGAGACCCCGGGCGGACACGCCGCCGCACGGCGAACGTAGTGAAGGACTCCGCGCCCGCCCCGGCTCGCCCGAGCAGCCCAGCCCGAGGCTGGCGGCCGGGCCCCATCGCGTCCATCGCCGTGTTCATGGGGCCGGCGCTCCTGGTCTTTTTCGGCCTGACCGCGTATCCGGTCCTGCGCACCCTCGTCAACAGCCTCCACACGATCAAGCCCCGGGGGGTCGAGGAGTTCGTCGGCCTCGCCAACTACGCCGAGCTGCTGCGCGACGGCACCTTCTGGACGGCGGTGGGCAACACGC
The DNA here is from genome assembly GCA_963708025.1 of uncultured Candidatus Rokubacteria bacterium. Classification (GTDB taxonomy): domain Bacteria; phylum Methylomirabilota; class Methylomirabilia; order Rokubacteriales; family DASRDR01; genus CAVPSB01. The sequence goes on from CAVPSB010000012.1 coordinate 294,534, forward strand.
TGATCTGGGCGGGCGTGGCGCCGGTGCTCGACGTCGGGGTCGGCCTGCTGCTGGCGCTCTGCCTCTACGCGAGAGTCCCCTTCGCCCGCTTCTTCCGCGTGGCCTGGTTCACCCCGGCCCTGATCTCCTACGTCGTGGTGGCGATCGTCTGGACGTGGATCTACAACTACGACTGGGGGGCGGCCAACGAGCTGCTCGCCTGGATCGGCCTGGGGCGCCTGCGCACGGCCTGGATCGGCCAGCCGGCCACCGCCCTGTGGGCGCTCATCCTGGTCGACGTCTGGAAGTGGGCCGGCTTCAACATGATCGTGTGCCTGGCCGCGCTTCACTCGCTGCCCTCGGAGGTCGTGGAGGCGGCGGAGCTCGACCGGTGCGGCTGGATGGCCAAGCTGGTCTTCATCGCGGTGCCGATGATCCGGACGACGCTGACCGGGCTCCTGATCCTGGGCTTCATCGGCAAGATGAAGGTCTTCGACCTGGTCTGGATCATGACCCGGGGCGGCCCGCTGTGGGCGACGGAGACGGTCTCGACCTACGTCTACAAGCGGGCCTTCGACTGGAACACCTTCGACCTCGGCTACCCCTCCGCCCTCGCCTCCGTCTGGTTCGCGGTCGTCCTGGCCGGCGTCATGGCGCTGTCACGGGTCTTCCGGCCGCGCGAGCGCCTGGAGTACTAGGTGGGCGGCCGATGAGCGTCGCAACGTTCATCTCGGTCGGGACGCGCTCGGCCTACGGCCTCGCGTCCGTCCCGACCTCTGGTCGTCCTCGGTCGTCGCCGATCCTCGGCGTACTCGGAGTACGCCTGCGGTCGGCGACTCCCTGCGTCCTAGCGCTGCTCGCTCCTCGGCCCCGCCCCGGGGACCCTGAATCGACCATGATCTTGGCGCTTCAAGGAACCTAGCCGTGACCCTCGTGGGTCGGCTTCCGCGGCTGCTGCTGCTGGTCGGGCTGGGGCTCTACACCGCCTTCGTGCTCGGCCCCCTGGTCTGGCTGGCGATCATGTCGGTCCGGACCACGCCGGAGATCAACCTGGCGCCGTATGCCCTGCCGGGCGTCTACCACTGGGACAAGTACGCGACGGCCTGGACCGGGTCGCGCTACGGCGCCTACTTCTGGAACAGCACGCTGGTCGCCCTCGGCGCGGTGTCGATCGTCACGGTCATCGGCGCCATGGCCGCCTACTGCCTCGGCCGCCGGCGCTTCCCCGGAAACCGGGCGATGCTGTACCTGATCGTCAGCACCATCATCCTGCCGCCGCAGATCACGATCATCGCGCTGTTCCAGGTCCTGGTGGGCTACCGCCTCTACAACACGCTGGCCGGCCTGATCCTGGTCTACATCGGCACCCAGCTGCCGCTGACGGTCTACATCCTGGAGAGCTTCTTCGCGCGGCTGCCCCAGGACCTGTTCGACGCCGCCCGGATGGACGGCTACTCCGAGCTGGAGATCTTCTGGCGCATCGCCGTGCCCGTCGGCATGCCGGCCATCGTCACCACGGTCATCCTGAACGTGATCCTGCTCTGGAACGAGTTCCTCTTCGCCGTCGTCCTGATCGCCGACGACGCCAAGCGCACACTGCCGCTGGGCCTGCAGAAGTTCATGGGGGACCAGTTCGTCGACGTCGGGATGATCGCGACGGGCGTGATGATCTCGATCATCCCGGTGATCGCCGTCTACGCCTTCTTCTCCGAGAAGATCATCCAGGGCATGACGGCGGGCGCCGTCCGATGACCGGGCGAGATGGATCGGACTCAGGCCGAGGCGGTGGGCAGCGGCCGAGGCGGAGATTCGCTATGATGCGGCCGGCGGCGAGCCGCGGGTCGACCGGAATGGCGAGAGACGAGAGGAGCGGGCACATGAAGACGACAGGCGTGTTGGGCTCCGCGATGGTGGCGGTCGGCATCGTCGCGCTCCTGGCCGCCGGCCAGGCGCGGCTGGGCGCCCAGCCGAGCGCCGACCCGGCGATCCACGTCGGCGACCGGGATCTCGGCGGCGTGGTCACCAGCGCGAACGGCCCGGAAGCCGGCGTCTGGGTGATCGCGGAAACCACCGACCTGCCCACGAAGTTCGCCCGGATCGTGGTCACCGACGACCAGGGGCGCTACGTCCTGCCCGACCTCCCGAGCGCCAGCTACCGGGTGTGGGTGCGCGGCTACGGGCTCGTCGATTCCCCCAGGGTGCAGACGGCGCCCGGGAAGATCGTGAACCTGACCGCGGTGGTGGCGCCGAGCGCGGCCGCCGCGGCGGAATACTATCCGGCCATCTACTGGTATTCCATGCTGAGGGTGCCGGACAAGAGCGAGTTCCCCGGCACCGGGCCCGGCGGCAACGGGATGCCGGTGACACTGAAGAGCCAGGCGCACTGGCTGGACGTCGTCAAGACGAACGGCTGCTACACGTGTCACCAGCTCGGCAACAAGGCGACGCGCACGATCCCGAAAGAGCTGGGCGAGTTCAAGAGCTCGGACGAGGCGTGGGCGCGCCGCATCCTGTCCGGACAGGCCATGACCCAGATGGCCAACGGCATCCACCGGCTCGACCCTGCGCGCGCGTACCGGCTGTTCGCGGAGTGGACCGATCGGATCGCCGCCGGCGAGCTGCCCCGGTCGAAGCCGCCGCGCCCACAAGGCGTGGAGCGCAACGTCGTCGTCACGCTCTGGGACTGGGCCGGCCCCCGGGACTACCTGCACGACGAGGTCTCCACCGACAAGCGCAACCCCACGATCAATCCCAACGGCCTGATATACGGCTCGCCGGAGGAGAGCACGGATCTCTTCCCGGTGCTCGATCCCGTGAACCACAAGGCGACCCAGGTCCGGATGCCGGTGCGCGACCCCAACACGCCCTCGTCGAGGCAGAATGCGATGCTGCCGTCGCCGTACTGGGGCGCCGAGCCGATCTGGGACAGCCAGACCAGCATGCACAACCCGATGCTCGACGAGAAGGGGCGGGTCTGGTTCACCTCGCGAGTCCGTCCGCCCGCGAACCCGGACTTCTGCAAGAAGGGGTCGGACCATCCGTCGGCCAGGCTCACCCCGGTCGAGTCGGCCAACCGGCATCTCGCCATGTACGAGCCGAAGACCGGGAAGACCACGCTGATCGGCACGTGCTTCCCCACCCACCACCTCGTGTTCGCGGAGGACGCCAGCCACACGCTGTGGACCAGCGCCGGCGGCCCGCAGAGCGGCGTCGTCGGCTGGCTGAACCGGAAGACGTTCGAGGAGACGGGCGACGAGCAGAAGTCCCAGGGCTGGACGGCGCTCGTCCTCGACACCAACGGCAACGGCAAGCGGGACGACCACGTGGAGCCCGGCCAGCCCCTCGACCCGACGAAGGACAAGCGGATCCTGGCGGCCTTCTACGGCATCGGCGTGAACCCGGTCGACGGGACGATCTGGGGCTCGGTCCTGGGCTTCCCCGGCTACGTCATCCGGCTCGATCCGGGACCGAACCCCCCGGCGACCGCCCTGGCGGAGGTCTTCGAGCCGCCCTTGCCGGGATACGCGCCGCGCGGCATGGACATCGACCGGAGCGGGGTCGTCTGGACGCCGCTGTCGAGCGGCCACATGGCCAGCTTCGACCGGCGCAAGTGCAAGGGGCCGCTCAACGGACCCACGGCGACCGGCCCGCACTGTCCCGAGGGGTGGACGCTCTACCCGTTCCCCGGACCCCAGCTCCAGAACGTGACCGACCCCGGCAGCGCCGAGGCGAGCTACTACACCTGGGTGGACCAGTTCGACACCTCCGGGCTGGGCAGGGACGTGCCCATCGCCACCGGCAATGCCAACGAGGCCCTGCTGGCCCTCGTGGACGGGCGATTCGTCACGCTTCGCGTCCCCTATCCCATGGGGTTCTTCGCCAAGTGGATGGATGGGCGCATCGACGATCCGAATGGCGGCTGGAAGGGCCGGGGGCTGTGGGCGACCTACGCCACCCGGACGCCGTTCCACGTCGAGGGCGGCAAGGGGACGACCCCCAAGGTCGTGAAGTTCCAGCTTCGCCCCGATCCGCTGGCGAGGTGACCGGATCCGGCAAAGCCTCGCGAGCCAGGGCCCGAGCGGAGGCCGCTCCCTCTCCCTTCCAGGGAGAGGGTCGGGGTGAGGGTCCATGGGGCTGCGTGGTTCACCCTGACCCTCTGGGGTCATGCCTTCCTCTCCGAGAAGATCATCCAGGCGTGACGGCCGGCGCCGCCCGATGAGCGGGCGCGACGGATCGGCGGGGAGGCCTCCGGCGTGGCGGTGGTGAGGCTGGAGGGGGTGACCAAGCGCTTCCCCGGCGCCGCCACCCCGGCCGTGGCGGACGTGAGCCTCACGGTCGCGGACGGGGAGTTCATGGTCCTGCTGGGGCCGTCGGGCTGCGGCAAGTCCACCACGCTGCGCATGATCGCCGGGCTGGAGTCGATGACCTCCGGCACCCTGGCCATCGACGACCGCGTGGTCAACGACGTGGCCGCGAAGGACCGGGACATCGCCATGGTCTTCCAGTCCTACGCGCTGTATCCCCACATGACCGTCTACGACAACCTGGCGTTCGGGCTTCGCCGGCGACGGATCGCGCGGGGCGAGATCGAGCGCCGGGTCGAGGAGGCCGCGCGGATCCTGGGCCTCTCCGAGCTGCTGGCCCGCCGGCCCCACGCCCTGTCGGGCGGTCAGCGCCAGCGGGTGGCGGTGGGGCGGGCCATCGTGCGCGATCCGAAGGTGTTCCTGTTCGACGAGCCGCTCTCGAACCTGGACGCCTCGCTGCGCGTCACCACTCGCAACGAGCTCATCAAGCTGCACCAGCGACTGCGGGCCACGATGATCTACGTGACCCACGATCAGATCGAGGCCATGACCATGGGCCACCGGATCTGCATCATGAACGCGGGACGCGTGGTGCAGATCGGCCGGCCCCTCGACGTCTACGTCAACCCGGCCAACACGTTCGTCGCCCGGTTCCTCGGCAGCCCGGCGATGAACCTGATCCCCGGGACCGTCACCACCGCAGACGGAGCCCCGACCGTGCGGGTCGCCGGCCTGCGCATCCCCGTCGGTCCGGCGGGACCGCCGGGCCTCGCCCGGCACGCGGATGGACCGGTGCTGGTCGGGATCCGCCCGGAAGACCTGAGCGACCGGCGGCCGGAGGGCGCCATCGCCGGCTACGTCGCGGTGCCGGCCCGGGTGATCGCGGTCGAGCCCCTGGGGGCGGAGACGCTCCTGATCCTGAACGTGGAGGGCGTCGAGGAGGACATCACGGCGCGGGTGGGCCGCGACAGCTCGCGGCAGGTCGGCGATCCCGCCGGGGTCGGCTTCGATGTCCGCGCGGTCCGCTACTTCGATCCCCAGACCGGCGCCGCCATCGCGTGACGCCGCGAGTCAGCGGACCGGATCCTCGAAATCGAAGAAGGAGCCTCGAGGCGGCGCGGATTCGGAGTATCCTGGGGTCGCCCCGAGCACGCCGCGAGATCGTCTCCGGCTGGATCTCGTCCTCGCATCGCGTGACAATGAGGCCTGGGAGGTGACGATGGACGTCCGGCACAGTGTTCCCCGGCCCGACCGCCCGGGCCACGGGCGCCGCTCGAGCGCTCGATCGAAGGGCTCGGCTCAGGCTCACCCGAAGCGGTAAGGGCGGGTACATGAGCGTCCCATCTCGCAACGGGCAGCCGGCGCTCGCCGCGATCGCCGAGACCGCCGCCCGCCTGTCCCGCGCCACCGAGGCCCTCGTCTACCGAAGGGAGGGCGACCAGCTCCGGTTGGTCGCCAGGCACGGATCACCTCGGACGAGGAAGGCCTCCGGCGACGTGCATCCGATCGACCGCCGCACGACCCTCGGCCGCGCCATCCTCGACGGCCGGACGAGCCGGGCCGGAGCCGCCGTCGCGACGCCGATGCTCCGGGATGGTGCCCCCGTCGGCGCCATCGCGGTCCGTCGCGTGAAGGCGCGCCCCTTCTCGAACGAGCAGATCGGCCTCCTCGAGGTGTTCGCCGGCCTGGCGGCCGTCGCCATCGGGGAGCTGGATGCGCGCGATCGCGAGCTGGTCGAGTCGCTGGAGCAGCAGGCGGCCACCGGCGCGATCCTGCGGGTCATCTCGAGCTCACCGACCGACGTCCAGCCGGTGTTCGATGCCATAGCCCGCAACGTGGTGCGGTTGTGCGACGCGGCCTACAGTGTGATCGGGAGGTACGACGGCCAGCTCCTGCATCTGGTCTCCCACGCGCATGTCCGAGCGGAGGGTGTGGAGGCGCTACAGCAACTGTTCCCGATGCGCCCGAGTCGGGCGACCACCACTGGCCGGGCCATCCTCGACCGGACCGTGGTGCATGTGCCGGACGCGCTCGAAGACCCCGAGTACGCCAGACCGGTGGCTCTGGCGATCCAGAACCGGAGCACTCTGGCGGTGCCGATGCTGCGCGACGGTGAGCCGATCGGGACGATCTCCGTCGGACGGCTCGAGCCCCGGCCGTTTACCGAGAAGCAGATCGAGCTCCTCAAGACCTTCGCCGACCAGGCGGTGATTGCGATTGAGAACGTCCGCCTGTTCCGGGAGCTGGAGGCGCGCAATGGCGCGCTCACCGAAGCGCTGGACCAGCAAACGGCGACGGCGGAGATCCTGAGGGTCATCAGCAGATCGCCGAACGACGTTCAGCCCGTGTTCGACATCATCGGAACGAGCGCAAAGACGCTGTGCGATGCCGAGATCAGCGTTGTCTCGCGGTTCGATGGTGAGCTGATCCACCTGGTCTCCTTGCACGGGGTCACCCCCGAGGGCGTGGAGGCCGTGCGGGATGCGTTCCCCATGCGTCCGGACACCGGGTCGGTGTCGGCGCGCGCGGTCCGGGCTCGTGCGGTCGTTCATGTCCCGGACGTCCTCACCGATCCCGATTACGAGCGAAAGGATGCGGCGCGGGCGAGCGGCTACCGAGGCTGCCTCGGGGTGCCGATGGTCCGCGAAGGGCAAGTCATCGGTGCGATCTTCGTCGCCCAGAGGAGACCGGGGCTCTTCGCCGACACGCAGGTCGAGCTGCTCAAGACCTTCGCCGACCAGGCGGTCATCGCGGTCGAGAACGTCCGCCTGTTCACGGAGTTGCAGGCGCGAAATCGCGAGCTGACGGAGACGCTCGAGCAGCAGACGGCGACCGGCGAGATCCTGCGTGCCATCTCCAGCTCGCCGACCGATGCGCAGCCGGTCTTCGATACCATCGCCCGGAGCGCCATGCGTCTCTGCGAGGGCAGCTTCGCTGTGGTCAGCCGGTACGACGGAGCCTTCCTGCACCTCGCGGCGCACGCACACGCCACCGCCGAGGGCGTGGACGTCATGCGGCAGATCTTCCCGACGCGTCCCAGCCGGATCAACCTGGTGGGCCGCGTGATCCTGACGGGCGCCGTCGTTCACGTGCCGGACGTGCAGGCCGATGCGGAGTACAACCCGGCGCTCAGCCAGACCCTCGGGAATCGCAGCTCGATCGCCGTGCCGATGCTGCGCGACGGTCAGCCGATCGGCGCAATCATGGTGGGTCGCCTCGAGGTCCGTCCGTTCTCCGACACCCACATGGCGCTGCTCAAGACCTTCGCCGACCAGGCGGTCATCGCCATCGAGAACGTGCGCCTGTTCACCGAGCTGGAGGCGCGGAACCAGGATCTCACCGAGGCCCTCGAGCAGCAGACCGCGACGGGGGAGATCCTCAAGGTCATCAGCGGCGCACAGACCGACGCGCAACCCGTCTTCGACACGATCGTGAAGAGTGTGGTCCGACTGTGCGACGGCGTCTTCACCACGGTCTTTCGGTTCGATGGCAGCGTGATCTATCCCGTGGCCCATCACCACACCGTCACGTCGGCGGGACTCGAGGTCTTCGAGCGTGTGTATCCGATGCCCCCCGGGCGAGCGAGCGTCGTCGCTCGGGCTGTCCTCGACCGGGCCGTCGTGCACGTGCTCGACGTGGACAGCGATGCCGAGATTCCGCCGGCATCGAGAGAGCTCGCGCGGGCCGTCGGCTACCGCAGCATCCTCGGCGTGCCGATGTTACGGGACGGGAACCCGATCGGGGCTATCGGGGTCGGACGGAGGGCAGTGAATGGCCAGGCCCGGCCGTTCACCGACAAGGAGATCGCCCTCCTCCAGACCTTCGCCGACCAGGCGGTGATCGCGATCGAGAACGTCCGGCTCTTCAAGGAGCTGGAGGCCAAGAACCGCGACCTGACCGAGACGCTGGAGCAGCAAACGGCGACGGGCGAGATCCTGCGGGTCATCTCGAGCTCGCCGACCGACGTCCAGCCGGTGTTCGACACGATCGCCCAGAGCGCGAGGCAACTCTGCGAGGCTCAGTTCTGCGCACCTCTTCCGGTTCGATGGCAAGCTGCTCCACTTCGTGGCCCACCATGGACTCACGCCCGAGGGGGTCGAGGCCGTGCGGCGCGGCTATCCCATCGCGCCGGGCCGGGGCAGTGCGGCCGCCCGGGCGGTCCTCAGTGGCGCCGTCGAGCACATCCCGGACGTCCACGCGGACCCGGACTACGGGCATCGGCGCGATCGCCAGGGTCGTCAGCCTTCCGCAGCATCGTGGCGGTCCCGATGCTCCGCGACGGCGTCCCCGATCGGGGCGATCGGGGTTGCGCGATCCCAGGCCGGACTCTTCCCCGCCCGGCAGATCGACCTGCTCAAGACCTTCGCCGACCAGGCGGTGATCGCGATCGAGAACGTCCGGCTCTTCCAGGAGCTGGAGGCCCGGAACCGCGACCTGACCGAGACGCTGGAGCAGCAGACGGCGACCGGCGAGATCCTGCGCGTCATCTCGAGCTCGCCGACCGACGTCCAGCCGGTGTTCGAGTCGATCGTCGCCAGCGCGGTCAGGCTCTGCGACGCCTCGTTCGGCGGGGTGCTGCGCTTCGACGGCGAGCTCATGCACGTCGCGGCGGCGCACAACGTGGAGCCGGAGCGGCTGGACGCCTTCCACCGCCATTTCCCCATGCGCCCGACCGCGGACATTGCCATTGGACGCGCGATTCTGGAGCGGGCGACCGTCCACTTCGAGGACGTTCTACGGGAGCCGTCCAACCCGCTGCGGGAGGCCGTCGCAGCGGCTCTCGAGTACCGAGCCTGGCTGGCGGTGCCCATGCTGCGTGACGGGCTGCCGATCGGTGTCATCTTCTGCTGGCGACGGGAGCCGCGGGCGTTCAGCGACAAGCAGATCGCGCTGCTCCAGACCTTCGCCGACCAGGCGGTCATCGCGATCGAGAACGTCCGGCTCTTCAAGGAGCTGGAGGCCCGGAACCGCGACCTGACCGAGACCCTCGAGCAGCAGACGGCGACGGCGAGATCCTCGGGTGATCTCGGCTCGCCGACCGATGTCCAGCCCGTGTTCGACACGATCGCCCAGAGCGCGGCCGGCTCTGCGAGGCCAGTTCTGCACGTCTTTCGTTTGACGGCGAGCTCTGCACTTCGTGGGCCACCACGGGCTGACGCCGGAGGGGTCGAAGCCTCGCCGGCCTGGCCGATGGCGCCGCCGGGGTACGGGTGGGGCGGTCGATCTCGCGGGGTCGCGCACATTCCGGACGTCCGCGCGGACTGTGCGAGGCGACCGACGCGCAGATCTTCGCGTGGAGGGCGAAATCCTGCGGCTGGCCACGTCCTTCGGATCCATACCGATACATCCGGGGCGCCCCATCAGTCGCGGCTGGGTAACGGGGCGTTCCGTCGTTGACCGGAGAACGATCCATGTCCATGACCTCGCGGCCGAGACGGAAGCAGAGTTCCCCGATCGGCCGGGAGACCCAGAAGCTCTTTGGCCATCGGACCACTCTCGCCACGCCCCTGTTGCGCGAGGAGCAGCCCCTCGGGGCCATCCTGATTCGCCGTCTGGAGGTCCGGCCCTTCTCGGACAAGCAGATCGAGCTCCTCGAGACCTTCGCCGACCAGGCGGTGATCGCCATCGAGAACGTGCGCCTGTTCCAGGAGCTCGAGGCCCGCAACCGCGACCTGACCGAGACCCTGGAGCAGCAGACGGCGACCAGCGAGATCCTGCGCGTCATCTCGAGCTCGCCGACCGACGTCCAGCCGGTCTTCGACACGATCGCGGAGAGCGTCGTCAGGCTCTGCGACGGCCTCTTCAGTGGTGTGTTTCGGTTCGACGGCGACCTGATTCACTTCGTCGCTCACCACAACTGGACAGACGAGGGCGCTCGAGGCGGCTCGCGCGCGTGTTCCCAATGGCGCCGAGCCGGGAGTCCGTGGTCGCTACGGTCATCCTGGACCGCACCGTCGTCGAGGTGCCCGACTTCGAGAACGACCCGGGAGTGCCCCCGCCGTCCCTCTCGCTCGCCCGAGCCCTGGGCTATCGAAGCATGCTGGTGGTTCCGATGCTTCGCGAAGGGAACCCCATCGGGGCGATCGCCGTCGCGTCGCGCCGAGCCCGGGTCGTTCTCGGACAAGCAGATCGAGCTGCTGAAGACCTTCGCCGACCAGGCGGTCATCGCCATCGAGAACGTGCGCCTGTTCAAGGAGCTCGAGACCCGGAACCGGGACCTGACCGACGCGCTGGAGCAGCAGACCGCCACCAGCGAAGTCCTGAAGGTCATCAGTCGCTCGACGTTCGATCTCCAGCCCGTCCTCGAGACGCTCATCGAGAACGCGACCCGGCTCTGCGGTGCCGAAGCCGGCGTCATCTACCGGTTCGATGGCGAGCTGCAGCGGCTGGCGGCCGCGTGCAACGTCTCTCCCGAGTTCCAGAGCTTCGTCACGCAGAACCCCCTTCGCCCCGGCCGCGGGAGCGTCGTGGGCCGGGCGGTGCTCGAGGGCCGGACGGTTCAGATCCAGGACGTGCTGGCCGATCCCGACTACGCATACCCGGGGGTCGGGCTCGGAGGTTACCGGTCGATCCTGGGGGTCCCGATGCTGCGGGAGGGCGTGCCCATCGGGGTGTTCTCGCTCTGGAGGAACCAGGTCCAGCCCTTCACCGACAAGCAGGTCGAGCTGGTCTCGACGTTCGCCGACCAGGGCGTCATCGCAATCGAGAACGTCCGCCTGTTCCAGGAGCTGGAGGCCCGCAACCGGGACCTGACGGCGACGAGCGAGATCCTCCAGGTGATCTCGCGCTCGCCGACGGACGTGCAGCCCGTGTTCGACACGATCGCCCAGAGTGCGGTCCGGCTGTGCGACGCGCTCTACACGTACCTCTTCCTGTTCGATGGCGAGATGCAGCGGTTCGTCGCGGCGCACAATGCGAGCCCCGAAGCCCTCGCCGTGATACGAGAGAGATTCCCGCGAAGGCCGACGCGTGGCTCCTATTCTGGTCGGGCCATTCTCGATCGCGCGGTCGTTCACGTTCCCGATGTGAGCCTGGATCCCCAGTACGAGTTCGGCGATGTCGCGAGAGCCGACAACTATCGTTCCGTGCTGGCGGCGCCGATGATCCGCGACGGGAGCCCGCTCGGTGCCGTCATGGTCGCCCGCCAGGCTCCGTTTTCTCAGAATCAGATCGAGCTCGTGAAGACCTTCGCCGACCAGGCCGTCATCGCGATCGAGAACGTCCGTCTTTTCAAGGAGCTGGAGGCGCGCAACCGAGACCTGACCGAAACGCTGGAGCAGCAGACCGCGACGGCGGAGATCCTGCGGGTCATCTCGAGCTCGCCGACCGACGTCCAGCCGGTGTTCGATGGCATCGCCGACGCCGCGCTGCGACTCTGTGGCGCCGCCAGCAGTATCGTGACGACCTTTGATGGCCAGCTGATCCACCTCTCGGCACAGGCCCAGATCAGGCCGGAAGGGTCCGATGCGTTTCGCCGCATCTACCCCCGCCGTCCCGGCCGGGGCTTCGCCGCCGGCCGGGCCATTCTTACCCGGGCGATCGTGCGCATCGCCGATGTGCACGCGGATGCCGAGTACGAGCACCGCGCCCTCGCGCAGGCGGCCGAATTCCGAGGCATCCTCGCCGTCCCGATGCTGCGCGATGGGCTTCCCATTGGCACGATCAACGTCCACAAGGCCGAGGCCGCGCCTTTCACCGACGCCCAGGTCGAGTTGCTCAAGACCTTCGCCGACCAGGCCGTCATCGCGATCGAGAATGTTCGCCTGTTCCGGGAGCTGGAGGCGCGGACGCGGGAGCTGACCCGCTCGGTCGGGGAGCTCCGGGCGCTCGGCGAGGTCAGCCAGGCCGTCGGCTCCACGCTCGACCTCGAGACCGTGCTCGACGACCATCGTGGGCCGCGCTGTCCAGCTTTCCGGCAGCGACAACGGCATCGTCTACGAGTTCGACGAGGCCACCCAGACCTTCCACGTTCGAGCCACGCACCAGGTCACGGCCGTCCACCTCGAGGCGCTGCGGACCTCGCCGATCCGGCTCGGCGAGGGGGCGGTCGGCCGGGCCGGGGTGATCCGGGAGCCCGTCCAGGTCGCCGACATCGAGGCGGAGTGGCAGCTCGTGGCTCCCCAGGTGCGGGCGCTCCACGCCCGGGAAGGCACGCGCTCGCTCCTCGCGGTCCCGCTCGTCCGGGAGGGGCGGCTGCTCGGGAGGCCTCGTGGTCCTGCGGCGCGAGCGGGGCGGCTTCTCCTCCGAGGTCGTCGCCACCCTCCAGACCTTCGCGGCCCAGTCGGTCCTGGCCATCCACAACGCGCGCCTCTTCCGGGAGATCCAGCGGCAGAAGCAATACTCGGAGGCCCTCGTGGAGACCAGCCCGGTCGCGATCGCGACCATGGACCTCCGCGGGACGGTGGTGGGGTGGAACCCGGCCGCCGAGCGGCTCTTCGGGTACACGGCGGCCGAGGCCATCGGCCGCGACGTGGACGACCTGGTCGCGGCGCCGGAGTCGCGCGACGAGGCCCGGCGCGTCTCGGGCCGGACGCTGTCGGGCGAGCGCGTGCACGCCATCACGCAGCGCCACCGGAAGGACGGGAGTCCGGTGGACGTCGAGGTCTCGTCGGTGCCGGTGGTCGTGGACGGCGCCGAGGTGGGCTTCATCGCGATCTACCACGACATCTCGGAGCTGCTCCAGGCCCGCCGGGAGGCCGAGGCGGCCAACGAGGCCAAGAGCGCCTTCCTGGCGACGATGAGCCACGAGATCCGGACGCCGATGAACGCCGTGATCGGGATGAGCGGGCTCCTGCTGAACACCGCGCTGACCGACGAGCAGCGCGAGTACGCGGAGATCGTCCGCCAGAGCGGCGACACGCTCCTGACCGTGATCAACGACATCCTCGACTTCTCGAAGATCGAGGCCGGGAAGCTCGAGCTGGAGTCCCAGCCCTTCGACCTCCGGGAGTGCGTCGAGTCGGCGCTCGACCTCGTGGCCACCCGGGCCGCCGAGAAGGGCCTCGACCTGGCCTACCTGGTCGGCGACGGGACCCCCGCCGCCATCGTCGGCGACGTGACGCGCCTGCGCCAGGTCCTCCTGAACCTGCTCTCGAACGCGGTCAAGTTCACCGAGCGGGGCGAGGTCGTCCTGTCGGTGAGCGCCCGCCGCCTGGACGGCCCGGCGCCGCTCCACGAGCTGACCTTCTCGGTCCGGGACACCGGCATCGGCATCGCGCCGGACCGGCTCGGCCGCCTGTTCCAGTCGTTCAGCCAGGTCGACGCCTCGACCACGCGCCGCTACGGGGGCACCGGCCTGGGACTGGTGATCAGCCAGCGGCTGACCGAGCTGATGGGCGGGCGGATCGGCGTCACCAGCGAGGTGGGGACGGGCAGCGAGTTCCGCTTCACGATCCGCGCGGCCGCCGCCGAGGTGCCCGCTCCGACCCGCCGCGACCTGAGCGGCGTGCAGCCGTCCCTTCGCGGCAAGCGCGTGCTCGTCGTGGACGACAACGCGACCAACCGCCGCATCCTCACCTCGCACCTGGACGTCTGGGGAATGAGCGCGCGGGCGACCGGCATCGCCCGGGCGAAGCGCTGGCGTGGATCCGGGCCGGCGAGGGCTTCGACGTCGGGATCCTCGACATGCACATGCCGGAGATGGACGGCGTGGCCCTGGCCCGGGCGATCCGGGAGCACCCGGCGGGGGCCGGGCTGCCGTTGATCCTCTTCACGTCGCTCGGCCGTCGCGAGGCTCGCGCCGAGGCCGAGGGCTTCGCCGCGTACCTCCACAAGCCCATCAAGCCGTCCCAGCTCTTCGACGCGCTGGTCTCCGTCCTGGCCGAGCAGCCCGTCCCGTGCGGGAGCGGGGGGTGGCGCGGAGCGAGCTCGACCCGGACATGGCCCGCCGTCACCCGCTCCGGATCCTCCTGGCCGAGGACAACGTCGTGAACCAGAAGGTGGCGCTCCGGCTCCTCGGGCAGCTGGGCTACCGGGCCGACGTGGCCGCCAACGGGCTGGAGGCCATCGACGCCGTCGAGCGGCAGGCGTACGACGTGGTCCTGATGGACGTGCAGATGCCGGAGCTCGACGGCCTCGAGGCCTCCCGCGAGATCAACCGGCGCTGGCCGGGCGAGCGCCGGCCGCGCCTCGTCGCCATGACGGCCAACGCGATGCAGGGCGACCGCGAGCTGTGCGAGGCGGCCGGGATGGACGACTACGTGGCGAAGCCGATCCGGGTGGAGGAGCTGGTGGCGGCGCTCGAGCGCTGCGGGTGGCGTCCGGAGGCGCGCCTGCGCGGGGCGCCGGCGGCCGACGACAGCGCGGTGGAGACGCCGCCGACGTCCCCGGCGATCGACCGGACCGTGTTCGAGCGGCTCACGGCGACCATGGGCCGCGAGTTCGTCGGCGAGCTGATCGACACGTTCGTCGAGGACGGGCGCGAGCTGATCGCCACGCTGCGACGGGCCCTGGCCGGGACGGACCTCGACGCCTTCCGCCGGGCCGCCCACTCCCTCAAGTCCAACGGCGAGACCCTCGGCGCGACCGGCCTGGCGACCCTGGCCAGGGAGCTGGAGGCCCTGGCCCGGGCCGGAAGCCTGGACGGGGCCGACGGAGCGGATCGAGCCGCTCGTCCGCGGGTACGAGACCGTCGCGCGCGCGCTCGGAGAGCTCCGACGTGACCTCCCCGCGTAACCCGCAGCCCGGCGACCTCCTGGTGGTCGACGACAACCGGGTGAACCGGCTGCTGCTCGGGCGGGCCCTGGAGCAGCTCGGGCACACGGTCACGTTCGCCGAGAACGGGCGCGAGGCCCTGGAGGCGCTGCGGCAACGCCGCGTCGACCTGGTCCTGCTGGACATCGAGATGCCGGAGATGGACGGCTACCAGGTGCTGGCGGCCCTGGCTGCCGACCCGCGCCTCCGCGACCTCCCGGTCGTGATGATGTCGTCGGTGGAAGAGGTGGACAGCGTCGCCCGGTGCATCGAGATGGGCGCCGAGGACTACCTCTTCAAGCCGGTGAACCCGGTGCTGCTCAAGGCTCGCGTCGGCGCCAGCCTGGAGAAGAAGCGGCTCCGCGATCGGCAACGCGAGCTGTTCCGGAAGTTCGCGACCGCCGAGGTGGCCGACGAGCTCCTGACCAGCGGCCTGGCGCTGGGCGGCAAGCACGTCGACGCCAGCGTGATGTTTTCCGACATCCGCGGGTCCACGCGCATCGCCGAGGTCCTGTCGCCGGCCGAGACGATCGAGCTCCTGAACAGCTACTACACGCTCATGTTCGACGCCATCGGCGGCCACGGCGGCATCGTCAACCAGATGCTCGGGGACGGCCTGATGGCAATCTTCGGCGCGCCGTTGCCCCGCGCGGATCATCGGGAGCGCGCGGTGCGGGCAGCCCTGGAGATGCTGGACCTGGTGGACGGGTTCAACCGGGAGCAGGCGCTCCGGGGCGGGGTGGAGATCCGGATCGGGATCGGCATCGCCTCCGGACCGCTGGTCGCCGGCTTCACCGGCACCGAGCGGCGCATGACCTACACCTGCGTGGGCGACTCCGTGAACCTCGCCGCCCACCTGGAGGCGCACACCAAGGTCGTCGGCCAGCCGATCCTGATCGACGACAACACGCGGGAGGGGCTCGGCGACGGGATCCGTGTCGAGTCGCACGGCCCGGCGCAGTTCAAGAGCCGGAGCCAGGCGGTGCAGGTCTACTCGGTACCGGCCGGACAGCGGCCCTGATGCTGAGCCGATGACGATCGGGTGCCGCTTCCTGGATCGGGGGGGCCCGTACGAGCGCACCGTGACGGGCTGGGTCGACTCGTGCGAGGACTCGCTGCTCCAGTTCAGCGCTCGCTTCAGCGATGGACTGGTCGACCTCGAGGTCAGTGTCGTCGCCGAGCCGTCGCCGAGCTACCTGGTGTCATCGGCGACGGCGACGGCGCGATCGGAGGCGACGAGCCTGGAATGGGGCCATCTCCTGGAGACCTTCTCGGGGGTTCGAGGTCTTCGCATCGTCTCGGGGTTCCGGCGGCAGGTCGCCAGTCTCCTGGGCGAGCATCCCCTGGCTGACTACCTTCTCGACGCGACGATCGAGGCCGCGCGGCTGTCGCGACAGGTGACCCAGATCGACGTTCCCGGCTCCACCCGACCGGGCCCGGCGGAGTTCCACCGTCTCGACCTCGAGGCCTGGCCGGAGCTCGTCGACCTGTGCTTCACCTACAGCCGGGGATCCGAGGCCCTCTTCGCCGAGCGGCCGGTGCGCACGCCGGCGATCGTCGAGATGTACTCCTCGCCGCCCGGGCGGAAGCTCGTCTTCCATCGCTACAAGCGGACCCATATCGCCCGCGCCGGCGACACCTTCTCGCTCTACCAGTCGATGTTCGATCACGTCCACGGGTTCGAGCTCTGGTACGAGCTGGATGCGGGCAGCCACGAACTGCTGAGCGCGAGGGCCTTGACGCCCCGGCTTCCCTACATGGGCATCTGTGACGAGCCGCAGCGCCGGGTCCGGGACATGGTCGGCGTCAGGATCGGAGCGGACTGGCCCGGCGTCGTGCGGGCCCGGCTGGGCGGGCGGCAGGGCTGCTTCCAGCTGACCGACCTCACCAGCGACCTCTTCCGCCTCTTGACGGTCGGCTGAGGCGTCGCCCGGCCCCGAGAGCGTGTGGAGGACTCGGGTTTCTCCGGCTCCCCCCTCCCCCCCGGTGGCCGCCGGAGGGCGGGACGTCGCGAGGGCCGCAGACCCGAGCCGTTCCGGCGTTCCGTCAAACAGAGGGGGCCAAAGGCCGAAGGCCGTCGAAAGATGGGGTAGGCGGAGGTTTCGATCAGTCCGCGTAGGAAGGATCCTTGGCGTCCAGGATCCGCTTCATCTCCTCGAAGTGGGAGAAGGCCGCGCCCTTGTAGTCGTCCCAGCCGCGCGCGGTGCGCTCGGCCACGTCCGGCGGCATGACGTTGAGCTTCTGGCCGGTCGAGTAGGCGAGCACCAGCGTCTGGCAGGCGCGCTCCAGGTAGTAGAGGTCGTCGAAGGCCTCCGCCACCGTCTCGGCCACCACCAGGACCCCGTGGTTGCCGAGCATCAGGCGGCGCTTGTCGCCCAGCATGCGAACCAGCCGCCGGCCCTCCTCGTCGTTGTCGGCGATGCCGCCGTAGTTCAGGTCGATCGCGATGCGGTTGTAGTAGCGGGCGGTGTTCTGCTCGATCGGCTTGATCTCGGGATCGGCCAGGGCGGCCACGGCGGTGGCGTAGGCCGGGTGGACGTGGAGGATGCAGCGCGCGTGCGGCAAGGCGGCGTGAATGTGGCCATGGATGCACCACGCGGAGGGATCGGGCGCGTCGGGGCGGCTCATGGTCTCCCGGTCGTCGGCGTCGAGCAGCAGCAGGTCACTCGCCTTGACGCGCGAGAAGTGCCGCCAGCGCGGGTTCATGAGGAACTTCTTGCCGTCGGCCAGCACGGCCAGGCTGAAGTGGTTGGCCACCGCCTCGTGCCAGCCGAGCTCGGCCGCCAGCCGGAAGGCGGCCGCCAGATCGACGCGCAGCTGACGCTCCGCCGATTCACCCCATCGGTCCCCCTTGGCGTCGATCGTGGTGGCCATGGTTCCTTCCTGTGTTCGGGATGCGCGCATGGTCGTGGAACTCGGCTCCCCGACTATACCACCAGGGCCCTGGCGGCGATCTCCCCAGACCCTGGATGTTCTTGAGAGCGTGTCAGGGCACGACGTCCTCCAACTCCCCCCTCCCCGGCCAAGGCCGGTGGGTCGGGGGGAGGGGGGTTGGGGGGTAGGAGGGAGGTCCCGAAGATCTCAGTCGGCACGGACCACCTTGCCCGATGGCAGGCCGGGCAGGGGGCCGGTGTAGAAGGGCAGCTGATCGACGCGCGGCCTCCACGAGCCGTCGTCGATACACTGGCGGGCGTGAGCGGCGATGTCGTCGAGGCGGGCGAACCAGACGCCTCCCTTGTTTTTCATGTACTCGATCATGTCGGTCGCGGCATCCCACCGTGACGACCGGCCCGACACGAAGGGGTGCCACACCGCGATCCACAAGCCCCCGTGACGCCAGGCCGCGTCGAACTCGGCGCGGAACACTTCGACCGCCCGTTCGGGCGAGGCGATGGGCATCATGTAGTTGAACTCTCTCAGGCAGACATACTGCGTCCAGTCGTCCAGGGACACGTCGGAGGGCAGCTCGAGGAGACGGCCCCGATCGCCGGCCAGGACATACGGAATGTCGTGACCGCACAGCGACGCGTCGTACGTGAAGCCTTCGTCCAGGAGGAGGTCGAGGGTGTGGCGGGAGAACGCGTAGGACGGCGCGCGATAGCCCCGGGGGCGCTCACCGGTGGCGTTCGTGATGCTCGTGATCGCCCGTCGGAGCCAGTCGCGCTCCTCGTCGCGGCTGAGCTGGTTGGGCCTCTCGTGCATGTAGCCGTGATGCGCCACCTCGTGTCCGTGGGACACGATGAGCTCGATGGCTCTCGGATATTGTTCGATGCACCAGCCCGGAACAAAGAACGTCTGCCGGAGGCCGAGCCGCTCGAACGTGGCCACGATCCGCGGTACCGCGACCTCGGGTCCGTAGCGAAGCATGGACGAGAGCGCGAGCCGGTTGTGGGCGGTCTCGCCCAGATAGATGTGGAGCAGGCTCTCGGCGTCCATGTCGAAGGTGAAGGCGACGGCGCAGCGTGCGCCGTTCGGCCACGGAATCGGATTCTCGATCATCACGAGCTCCTTTCAGGCCGGATGGCCCCTGGGCGGACCGGCCGATGGTAGCGTGGCCACGGCGCCGTCGGCAAGGACGCGGCCGCGGCGCCCCGCCGATGCCCGGGACTCGTCTGAACTGAGCGACCTCGCTGCAGCCGGAACCTCCCGCGCGAAGCCGATCTCGCCGGCAGGCCTTGACAAGGTGTCGCGACGGAGTACAGACTGCCGGCAGCCCGGCCGACCGAGAGGGCGTGCGCACAGGGGAATCTCGAGTGACCTACCCCGACTGGACCGACATCCGCAACTCCAACTTCGCGCGGGCCCGCTTCTTCCCCCTCATCGAAGAGGACATGCCCACGTTCATGGGACTCCCCCTGGCGACGTCGCCGGCCGATCTCCGGGGGACGGACGCGGTGATCATCGGCGCGCCGTACGTCGCCGGCTGGAGCCAGTACGCGGGTGTCGGGAAGAGCGAATGGCTGGCGGGCCCGAAGCGCGTGCGCCAGCAGTCGATCCGCTACGGGTCGGGCTACATCCAGGACTTCGACCTCGACGTGTTCGAGCACCTGCGCGTGGTCGACTTCGGCGACGCCCGGATTCCTCCCGAGGCGAACGAGAAGCCCACGGTGGAGAACATCCTCCGGGCGCAGGCGGCGGTCGAGGAGAAGGTGGGCCAGGTGCTCGAGGCCGGCGCCATCCCCATCGTCATCGGCCAGAACTCGCCGTGCGGGTCGTACGCGATCGCCAAGCCCATCGCCGAGCGAACCCGGGGGAACGTGGGGGTGATCAGCCTCGACACGCACTGGGATGCCCAGCCGATCGACAAGTTGACGATGGACGCCCGCATCGCGGGGGCCGCCAGCTGGAAGCGGAAGATGTACGAGTTCCACGAGAACATCACGGTGCCCAACCTCGTGGAGATCGGCGAGCGGGGACTGCTGGAGGACAAGCAGACGGTCCGGGAGTTCATCAAGCGGGGGGCGCACTTCTATCCGATGTGGACCGTCCGGACCCAGCTCGGCATCGACGGGTTGTGCCACGAGCTGCGCCACGCCTACGAGGGCACCGACGCCGTGTACGTCCACTTCGACATGGATGTCCTCGGGGGCGCCGGGCCCGCCCCCGGCGACATCCTGGGCGAGCTGGCCGAGCCGATCGGGATGACGGACTACGAGGTGATCCGCCTGGCCTTCGAGATCGGCAAGCGCGGGCTCAGCGGCCTGTCGTTCATCTGCATCCCGCCGGGGTCCGCGGTCATCTACCGCGCGATCGTCTACGTGATCATGTACCTGCTGGCCGGGCGGGTGCTCTCCGCGAAGTAGCGCGCCGCCAACGCCGCCGGCGCGCCGTGGTGTGAGCCGAGGACCGGGACATTCAACATTGGCAACATTGGCAACATTGGCAACATTGGCAACAGGGGAGGCACGTGATGGGGATCGGACGGAAGGCGTGGCGGGTCCTGGCGGCGGCGGTCATCGTCGGCTCCTTGCTCCTCGGTGCGTCGACCGCGTCCGCCGGGCTGTGGGACGACATCAAGAAGCGGGGCAAGGTGGTCGTCGCGACCGAAGCCCAGTACTACCCGTTCGAGTTCGTCGAGGGCGGCAAGATCGTCGGGTACCACAAGGACGTGCTCGACCGGATCATCGCGGCCTGGGGCGTCCAGATGGAACAGCTCGATCTGCCCTTCACCGGCATCCTTCCCGGGCTGCTCCAGAAGAAGTACGACTTCGTGGCGACCGCTCTGATCATCAACCCCGAGCGCGCCGGGCGATATGCCTTCACCATGCCGCTGGCCGAGGTGAAGGTGGGAGTGCTGAAGCGGAAGGGTGACGCGAAGGTCAAGTCGGTGAGCGACCTCAGCGGGCTGGTGGTGGGGACGGTGCCGCCGACGGGCGGGCCGGCCCAGTTCCTGCTGAAGTACAACGAGACGCTGAAAGCCGGCGGCAAGGGGGCCGCGGACGTCAAGCACTTCCAGAGCTCCCCCGACATCGCCGTCGCCCTGGCGAACCGTCAGGTCGACGTGATGGTCGAACAGCGTGCCACCGCTCCTGGGCGCCATGAAGACCTCCCCGAACAGCTTCGAGATGGTCGGCACGATCGGCGACCCGTTCTGGGAGGGGTGGGTCACCCGGCCGGAGGACACCGACCTCCGCGACGCCATCAACGCGGAGATCCGGAAGCTCCGGGACAGCGGGGCGCTGAAGCAGTTCCAGCAGAAATGGTTCGGCTACACGATGGAGGTTCCGACCTCGGGTTACCTGCCGCCCGGAGCGAAGTGATCCCGACCGCCGGCGCATGAGCCGGCTCGTGAAGGGAGGCCCCGGCCGGGCGAGACCGGGCGGGCGGGGCTTGGCCGGTGCCGGGGTGGCGGCGTTCCGCGACCCCGGCACCGGCCGCGGGACACCCGGCGGTTCGCCCGCGTGAAGCTCGAGTTCCGGTACGCGGTCGATGCGTTGCCCGCGCTCCTCCAGGGCGCCCTCGTCACCCTGGAGACGTCGCTGCTGGCGGTCATCCTCGGCGTCGGCGTGGGAATCGGCCTCACCGTCCTCCGGCAGACGGCCGTCCGGCCGGTCGAGTGGGCCTGCCAGGCCTACATGAGCGTCATGCGCGGCACCCCGCTGTTCATCCAGGTCCTGATGGTGTACTACGTCCTGCCGGCGGTGGGCCTCGACATCCCGCGATTCTTCGCCGGGGTCATCGCGCTGAGCCTGAACAGCGGCGCCTACGTCACCGAGATCCTGCGCGGCGGGCTGAGCGCGATCCCGCGCGGCCAGGTCGACGCGGCCCGGTCGGTCGGCATGCCGCGCTCGCTCATCTGGCGGCACATCCTCCTGCCGCAGACGTTCGTCCTGGTGCTGCCGCCCCTGACCGTCGAGTTCACCAGCCTGCTCAAGGCGTCGGCCCTGCTTTCCGTCATTGCGGTGGTCGAGCTGACGCGCACCGCCCAGCAGATCGTCGCGGCCACCTTCCGGCCGGTGGAGCTCTGGCTGGTTACCGGAGCGCTCTACTTCGTCATGTGCTTCACGCTCGGTGGTGCCGCCCGGTGGCTCGAGCAGCGGGCCGCCGTGTACCGAGCCTGACCGGCGGCCGCCATGACGTTCGACCTGTCGGTCATCGCCCAGAACTGGCCGATCTTCGTCCGGGGCTTCGGCACCACGCTTCTCTGCTCCGTCCTCGCCATCGCCGCCGGTCTGGTCGTGGGAGGGGTCATCGCGCTCGGGCGGCTGTCGCGCCGTTCGTGGCTCCGGTGGCCGGCGTCCGTGTACGTCGAGGTCATCCGCGACACCCCCTTCCTGGTCCAGGCCTTCCTCATCTACTTCCTGCTGCCCCGCTACGAGATCCGGCTGCCCGCCACCACCGCCGGGATCATCGCGCTGGCGCTCTACGCGGCGGCCGGCTTCGCCGAGTCCATCCGGGGGGCGATTCTGTCCGTCGCCCGCGGCCAGGTGGAGGCGGCCCGCGCTGCCGGCATGTCGCAGCTCCTGACCATGCGGCGGATCGTGACCCCGCAGATGATGGGCTATCTCGTCCCGTCGCTGACGAACCAGTTCATCGGCATCGTGAAGGAATCGTCGGTGCTGTCGATCATCACCGTCACGGAGCTGACCATGGCCAGCTCCATCGTGCTGGGTCAGACGTTCGCCGCGGTCGAGGCGTACAGCGTGGTCGCGCTGCTCTACTGGGGGGTCGCGCTGGCGATTGCCCTCGCCATGGGATCCCTCGAGCGGTGGACGCCGGGTCGCCGTCGGGCGGCCGGGCGGTTGGCACCGCTGCTGAGCGGAAGCCGGGAGTCATGAGTACGGTCCCGGTCGCCCGGCGGCCGGTCATCCAGGTCACCGGGCTGCACAAGTGGTTCGGCCCCCTGCACGTGCTGCGGGGCATCGACATGGAGGTCGGCTGGGGCGAGAAGGTCTGCATCATCGGCCCCAGCGGGTCCGGGAAGAGCACGCTGCTCCGGTGCATCAACTTCCTGGAGGAGCCCCAGCGGGGCACGATCCTCCTGGATGGCGAGCCCATGGGATTCGTGGAGGAGCCGGGGGGGCGGCGGCGGCGTGAAGCCGAAGCGACCGTCAACCGCCGGCGGGCGAAGATCGGCATGGTATTCCAGAGCTTCAATCTCTGGACCCACATGACCGTCACGCAGAATCTCGTCGAGGCGCCGGTGTACGTGAAGGGAGAGACTCGCCCGGTGGCCGAGGCGCGCGCCGACCGGCTCCTCCGGCGCGTCGGGCTGCTCGACAAGCGGGACGCCTACCCGGCCCAGCTTTCCGGCGGCCAGCAGCAGCGGGTGGCGATCGCCCGGGCGCTGGCCATGGAGCCGTCGGTGATCCTGTTCGACGAGCCGACGTCGGCCCTGGATCCCGAGCTGGTCGGTGAGGTCCTGGCGGTCATGGAGGACCTCGCCCGGGAGGGGATGACGATGGTGATCGTCACGCACGAGATGGCGTTCGCGGAGGAGGTGGCCGACCGCGTGATCTTCATGGACGAGGGCGTGATCGTGGAGCAGGGGCCGGCCCGCGACCTCTTCAAGGAGCCGAAGAGCGAGCGCACCGGGCAGTTTCTGGCCAAGGTCATCCGGCGGAGGACCTGAGCGCGGGTGTGAAGCAGTCGGGAGCATCCGACTCCCCCCTCCCCCCGGTGGGTGGGGGAGGGGGGCCAAAGGCCGAAGGCCGTCGACGGATCGGGTGGGCGGGAGGTTACATGGACGGGACGGTGGCGAACCGGCACGCGATCGTGACGGGGGCGGCGCAGGGGCTGGGCCTGGCCATCGCCCGCGCGCTCGCCGAGGGCGGGGCCCGGGTCCTGCTCTCGGACATCCAGGCGGAGAAGGTGGAGGCGGCGGCCCGCGATCTCCCCGGCGGGCCGGGCCGGCACGCGGCGGCGGTCGCCGACGTCACCTCGGCCGACCAGGTCGCGGCGATGGTCGCCGCGGCGAAGGCGGCGTTCGGTCGCGTCGACATCCTCGTCAACAACGCCGGCGGCAGCGGCACCGTCGGCGTGGCGGACATCGAGGACACGAGCGAGGCGGTGTGGGACCGCATCGTCGGCACCAACCTGAAGGGGGCGTTCCTGTGCTGCCGGGCGGCGGTGCCGCTGATGAAGGCGCAGCGCTACGGCCGCATCGTCAACCTGTCGTCGGTGGCCGCCCGCGGCAGCTTCGGGCCCCTCCTCACGGTTGGGGCCCGGCTGCCGTACTGCGCGGCGAAGGCGGGCGTGCAGGGGCTCACGTATCAGCTCGCGCGCGACCTCGGCCCCTGGAACATCACGGTCAACGTGGTGGTGCCGGGGTTCACGCTCACGGAGCCCGGCGCCCGCGTGCATCGCCAGTTCCACGAGCTGAGCGAGGCCGAGCGCCAGGCGCTGATCGGCCCCCTGCCGCTCGGCCGGCCGGGCGAGCCGCGCGACATCGCGGGGGCGGTGCGCTTCCTCGCCTCGGACGAGGCCGGGTACGTCTCCGGGGCCACCCTGGAGGTCAGCGGGGCCGCCCCCTAGCCCCCTCCTACCCTCTCCCCCGTCAGGGGGAGAGGGCAGGGTGAGGGGGTGACGCGAGCGGACAGGAGTCGAGCATGAGGCGAGGCACATGAGCGTGTCGGTTCCCGGCCAGCCCTTTCCGTTTCCGCGGCGCGGCGTCCTCCGGCCGGACGACACCGCCGTCTTCGTGATCGACATGCAGCGCGACTTCTGCGCCGAGGGCGGGTACATGGATCGCCTCGGCGCCGACCTGGGGCCGCTCCGGGCCCCGATCGCACCGATCCAGCGCGTCCTGCGAGCGGTGCGGTCACGCGGCTATCGCGTCGCCCACACCCGCGAGGGCTATGGCGCCGACCTCGGGGACGTCCAGCGCTGGAAGCTGGCCGACCGCGTCAGGATCGGCGATCCCGGGCCGCTGGGCCGGGCGCTGATCCGCGGCGAGCCGGGCTGGGAGACCGTTCCGGAGCTCCAGCCGCTGCCCGGCGAGCCCGTGTTCGACAAGCCGGGGTACGGGGTGTTCGCGTTCACGGACGTGGACGCGACGTTGCGGGCCTGGGGCGTCGAGCACGTCGTCCTGACCGGCGTGACCACCGATTGCTGCGTGCATTCGATCCTGCGGGAGGCGCTGGACCGGGGCTACGACTGCCTCGTGCTCGAGGACTGCGTCGGCGCCTCGAGCCGGCAGTACCACGAGGCCGCGCTGTCACTGGTCAAGAAGGCCAGCGGGGTCTTCGGCACCGTCTCGGACTCGGCGACGTTCATCGGAGCGCTCGGCGACACGTCGCCCTGAGGGTGCCGCTGAGCCGTAGTCCACGAGGCCTGGACGGCCCAGGGAAGTCTCCGTCAGGGTTGACTCGCGCTGGCGTTCACCTCTCAAGTGTTCGGCGCGGTCCTTCTCAGGAACAGCACCTGCTCGGCCAGCCCTTCAGGATGGGTAGCTGCGCACGCCGCGATCGCGTCGGCCAGCGCGGCGAACTCGTCACCCCGAAAGCTCGCAGGAACCAGGATGATACCGGCGTACGACTCTTGGCGGTTGATCAGCTGGTGGACGATCTCGAGGAAGTCCGTGACGTTCCGCGTGACCAGGCAACGACCTTCTCGGGTCGCATAGCGGAGTTGCTCGAGATCGCTGCGGCCGGCCTGGCCGACCTCGTGGGCTCCCGTCGCAGCCAGACCGCGCTCGCGAAGGAGTGCAACCACCCGAGGCGAGAGGTCCTCGTCGAGGTAGAGCTTCAATCGGCGAGGCGGACGAGGCCGGGATACCTTGCGACCACTCGCTCCGGGGTCAGGGCGGCATTCCAGTCGATCCTTCGCTGGACCTCGTCGGGGTAGCGGAGAAAGTAGTTCCGCGCCGCGCCGATCTGAGCCGGAGTGAGCTGGGGAAAGATTCCACGCAGCTCGTCCTCACGTTCTCCAACCGCGGCGTAGTCGCGGATGACCTCCCACACTCCGAGCCCGGTGCCCATGATTTTGGCCGTGCGGCCCGCCGCCTCGTCCGCAAAGTAGATGCCGGGACACTCCATGGTTCGAATCGCCTCTTCCAGAAGTTGCTGGGCGACGTCCGAGACCGACCGCTGGCTCCGCTCCGCTAGATTGTCCAGGTACTTCCGCAGCCCCGCGCGGAGGCGAAACGAAGTGGTCACCAGGCGTTCCGCTCGCCCCTCGCCCTCGCGTGACGCCTGGCCGCGCCGTCGTCTTGACCGAGCTGGTCTGTCTGGCATTGCACGACGTAGTATACATCGCGTTACCTGCCAGGACCAGGTATGGGATGGGTCGCGAGAGTCGGCTCCGGCTCGTGGAGGGGGCGGGCCCTAGAGGTCCGTGGCCCGGCGCGACCGGTCAGGCGACGATGCTGAGGCGGCGCGCCTTCGGCTGCACGAGCAGGTAACCCAGGCCCTGCCAGGTGACGGGTATCGGCGCCCGTCGCTCGCGTCGCCGCCGGTCGGGCTCGGTCGGCCGCGCCGTCGATCGTCGCTCCTGCCGGCGCCGGTCCCAGGTCACTCGCGCCAGCCCGGGCTCGCCGAGTCGCTCGTCGAGGATGCGAAACGTCTCGGTCTCGCCGCTGCGGACGATGACGAGGGGACGGCTGGTCTCGGGCGCCACCAGCGGCTCATCCCGGGGCCCGGTGCGGGCGGCCCGGATCTGCTGGCCGAGCTGCCGGAGCTCGGACTGGTGGCTGCGAAGCGCCGGGAGGAGAGCCGACGCGGCCTCCTCGACGCTGGCGTTCATCTCGCGCTGGAGCCGTACCTGCTCCCGCAGGCCGGCGATCGTCGTCTCGCTTCCCTGGATCAGCTGCCGGAGCCGGCGGGTCTGCAGGCCGAGCAGCCCGATGCCGGCCACCAGGAGCGAGCCGAGCAGCGCCATCTCCACGCCGCGACTGGTGATGCCCGTCCCGAGGGTGTCGCGCAGTCCCTGTCGCAACACCCGGATGGCCGAGATCGAGAGCTCGCCGTGGCCTTCCCGGGGCGCGATGAGCGTGAAGGCCACCCGGTCATCGACACGGACACCCTCCAGGAGATTGTCCGTTCTGACCGGGAAGTCGGTCTGGCCGGCGCCGAAGAGGTCTTCGATCGGGCCGTGCTCCACCGTGATCCAGCCCCTCGACCGATCGACGGCCACCACCCGGCCCTCTCCGCCGAGGGCGAGCGCCGGCGTCTCCGCGTGGAGGGCCGGAGGCGAGCATGAGGAGGCCAGCCGGTCACGCTCAGGAGCCAGGCTGTCGAGCGCATGGCGGATAGCCTACAACGATCCGGGCCGCCTCGTGCACGGGCGCCCCGGCGGTCCCGTGCCAGGGAAGCGCCGCGCTCCTCGGGGGGGAGGTCGCCTCAGGACTCCGGGGCGGTCCTCAGAGCCGGGGCCGGCCGGCCGAGGAGGCGGGCCAGCCAGGCCCGCGGCGCGAAGCGGGCCTGGAGGTCGTCGAAGAGCGAGTAGAAGACCGGGGTGGCCAGCAGCGTGAGCAGGAGCGAGAGGGTCTGGCCGCCGGCGATGACGGAGCCGATCGCCCGGTTGTCCCCCGAGCCCACGCCCCGGGAGACGAGGAGCGGGAGCATCCCGGCGACGAAGGCGAAGGTCGTCATCAGGATCGGCCGCAGGCGGTCCCGGTTGGCCTGGAGGATGGCCTCGAGCCGCGACAGGCCCCGGACGCGGAGCTGGATGGTGTGGTCGATCTGGAGGATCGCGTTCTTCTTGACCACGCCGAAGAGCACCAGGAGGCCGAGGGCGGTGTAGATGTTGAGCGACTGCCTGAACACGACGATGGACAGGAGCGCGAACGGGAGCGTGAGCGGCAGCGCGAGCAGGATCGTGACCGGGTGGAGCCAGGACTCGAACTGGGCGGCCAGGATCAGGTACATGAAGATGATCGACAGCACGAAGGCCAGGAGGAAGTTCCGGGCCGCCTTGCCCATCTCCCGCGAGGTGCCGGTGGTCCCGGAGCTGTAGGCCGGATCCATCCGGAGGGCCTTGACCTCCTTCTGCAGCGCGTCCAGAGCCACCTGCTGCGAGTAGCCCGGCCGGATGTTGGCGGTGACCGTCACCTGACGGCGGCGCCCGAGCCGGTCCACCTGGGAGGGGCCCTGACTCTCCTCGAAGCGGGCCACGTGGTCGAGGCTGACCGAGCCGAGCTTCGTCGACGGCACGGTCATCTGGCGGAGGCTCTCGGCGGTCGTCCGTCCCGCGGCCACCGCCCGGGCGTGGACCTCGTACTGCTCGCCGCCCTCGTTGTACGTCGAGATCTCGCGGCCGGCCACCATCGTCTGGAGCGTGCCGGCCACGTCGGCTACCTGGACGCCCAGTTCGGCCGCCTTGGCCCGGTCGAGCCGCACCGACAGCTCGGGCTTGCCGAGGACGAGGGTGGTGTCCACGTCCACGACGCCCGGCGTCCGCTCCAGCGCGCCGGTGAGCCGCTGGGCGTAGTCCCCGAGCTTCCGGAGGTCCGGCCCGCTCACGTAGAAGGCGACCTCCTTGTTGGTGAAGCCGCCGCCCGAGAAGGCCGCGACCTGGGAGACGCTCGTCCGCAGCCCGAGGTCCTCGAACCGGGGCAGGACCTGGGTGCGGACCCGGTCCATCATCTGGAACTGCGCCAGCTCGCGCTGGCGGACGTCGGTCAGCTTCACGAAGATCGAGGCCACGTTGGCGGTGCGGCGCTCGTCGTCGCCGACGGTGACGATCGTGTAGGCGACGCCGGGCATCGGCTTGATCTCCCGGGCGATCCGGGCGGCGATCAGCTCGGTCTGCTCGACGGTGGTGCCCTCGGGGGTCCGGATGGACACACCGAACTGCGACTCGTCGTTCTTCGGCAGGAAGTCCTTGCCGCCGAAGATGAAGAGCGGGACCACCGACACCAGGGTGAGGAGCGAGGCGAGCACGATCACCCAGCGATGGGCCATCGACCAGGCGAGCGACCCGCGTGTACCCCGCTTCCAGGCGCGAGAAGAGCCACGACTGCTTGGAGGAGCGCGCGGCGTGCTTGTCGAAGGCGAGCCAGCGGCTGGCCATCATCGGGGTCAGCGTGTAGGCGACGAAGAGGGAGACCAGGATCGCGAACGCCATGGTCAGCCCGAAGGAGTTCATGAACCGGCCCACGATGCCGCCCATGAAGGCCACCGGGAGGAACACGGCGACCAGCGAGAGCGTGGTGGCGAGGACCGCCAGCCCGATCTCGCGGGTGCCCTCGATCGCCGCCTGGAGCGGGGAGAGGCCCTTCTCCTCCATGAACCGGTAGATGTTCTCGAGGACGACGATCGCGTCGTCGATGACGATGCCGACGGCGAGGGTCAGCGCGAGCAGGGTGATGATGTTGAGCGTGAAGTCCATCGCCCACATGAGCCCGAAGGTGCTCACGATCGAGGCCGGGATGGCGATGGCCGCGATCACGGTGGAGCGCCAGTTGCGGAGGAAGAGGAGCACCACCAGCGAGGCCAGGAAGCGCCCCGACCACCAGGTGCTCCTGGACGGTCTTGACCGACGCCTCGATGTACTCGGACTGGTCCCGGACGATCTGGAGCCGGTAGCCGGCCGGCAGCCGGGGCTGGAGCTCTCGCAGCCGCGCCTTGACCCCGTTGATCACCGCGACCGTGTTGGTCCCGGACTGCTTGCGGATGGTCAGGAGGACGGCCGGCTTGCCGTCGATGCTGGCGGCGGTCTCGACCTCCTCGGTGCCGTCCTCGACGGTCGCCAGGTCCTGCAGCCGGATCTGGGCCCCGTCGCGGGACGCCACCACCAGGCCGTTGAACTCCGGCACCGAGTTGACGCGCCCCTTCATGCGCACGGTCAGCTCCCGGGGTCCCTGGCCCAGGTTGCCGCCGGGGAGCTGGAGGTTCTGGTTGGCGACCGCGCGGGTCACCTCGGCCACCGTGAGGTTGTAGGCGCGGAGGCGGGCGGGGTCGAGCCAGAGGTTGATCTGGCGCGGCTGGCCGCCCACGACCAGGACCTGCCCGACTCCCGGCAGCGACTCCAGCTCGCGCCGCACGGTCTTGTCGGCGAACTCGGTGATCTCGCGGATCGGCAGATCGGCCGCCAGCGACAGGAACAGGATGGGCGCCGCGTCGGAGTCGATCTTGTCCACGATCGGGGGGTCGATGTCCCGGGGCAGATCGGCCAGGACCTGGCTGATCTTGTCGCGGACCTCCTGGGCGGCGACGTCCACGTTCTTCTCGAGCTGGAACTGGACGAAGACCTGGGCCACGCCCTCGGTCGAGACCGAGCGCATCTCGTCGATTCCCGAGACGGTGTTGATGGCCCGCTCGACCCGGTCGGTGATCTCCGTCTCCACGTCCTCGGGGGCCGCGCCGGGCTGGCGGATCGTGACCGAAACGGTCGGGAAATCGACCTTGGGGAAGCGGTCGACCCCCAGCTCGAAGTACGAGAAGACGCCCACCACGACCAGCGCGAGGATGAGCACCGAGGCGAAGACCGGGCGCTTGATCGAGACTTCGGCCAGCCACTGCATGGGTCAGCGTCCTTCCGGGGCCGGCGTCACCAGGGCCCCGTCGGTCAGGCGATCCAGCGCGCTCACCGCGACGCGCTCGCCGGCGGCGACCCCGCGTACCACCTCGACGAACCCCTGCGCCCTGCCGCCCGAGCTGAACGTACCGCTGCTCGGCCCGGTCCCCCCGGACCACGAACAGCTTCGACACGCCCGCCTCGGTCCGGACCGCGGCCGCCGGCACCACCGGCGTCGGCGTCGCCCCCGGCAGCTCGATCCGGGCGCTGGCGAACAGGCCCGGCTGCAGCACGCCGCCGGCGTTGGGCACGATCGCCTCGACGATCAGACTCCGCGCGTCGGCGCGCAGGGCGGGACCGACGTAGGCGATGGCGCCCTCGAAGGCCCGGGCGGCATGGCTCTGCACCGTGAACGACACCTTCTGTCCCTTCCGGACCGAGGCCACCGCGACCTCGGGGATGGTCAGCTCGATCCGCAGGGGATCGACGCGCATGACCGTCGCCACGCGCGACCCCTTCTTCACGTAGTCCCCGACGGTGACGTGCTTCTCGGCGACCAGACCCGCCGTAGGGCGCCCGGACCACGGTGTCCGCCACCGCCTTCCGGGCCAGCGCCACCCGGGCCTTCTGCGCCTGGAGGGTCTGGTAGAGCTGCCGCATCTGGTTCTGCATCTCCTCGTACTGCTCGCGGGCCGCGATGGCGTCGGCGCGCCGGGTGTCGTACTCCGAGCGGGAGACGATGCCCTGGTCGACGAGCCGCGCGTACCGCTGGTAGTCCGCCTCCGCGCGGTCCATCACCGCACGCATCCGCCGCGCCTCGGGGGTCTCCCGGGGGTCGAAGGCGCCGCTCTCGCCGAGCCCCAGCCGGGCCCGCGTCTGCGCCTCGGTCGCCTCGGCCTCGCGGAGCTGGTTCACCGCGTCCTGCTCGTCGAGGCGGGCCAGCACGGCGCCCGCGCCCACCACCATGCCGCGCTCGATCGGCACCTGGACGATCCGGCCGTCGAGCTCGGCGGCGGCGTCCGTCCGGGCGTCCGCCGTCAGCGTGCCCGTCACCTCCAGGGTCGTGGGCACGGGCCGCTCCTCCACGGTGGCCGTCGCCACCGCGATCGGTCCGGGAGCCGGGTCGGGCGCGGCCCTGGTCGCTTCCGAGCTGTCGCAGGCCGCCAGCCACAGCGCCGCGAGCGGCGCCAGGGCGGCCGTGACGAAGCGGTGGCGTCGTGGACTCATCGGACTCTCCTCCCACCGGGACCCGCTCGGCACCGGCAGCCGGCAGATCCGGTCGTCGACGCACGCGCACAGCGTGGCGACGGCTCGCGCGGGAATCCGGCTGAGGGCCTCCAGCTCCTTTCCCGTCAGCTCCAGCCCGGCGCGGAGGGCCGTGCCGGCCGGATCGGCGAAGAACGCCTTGCGGAAGCCCTCGTCGGTGATCAGCTTGCCCAGGGTCTGTTCGACGGCGCGTTGGCTCATGGCGCCGGGAGACTGCAAGGCCCGAGCCCGGAGCGCGGCCGGACGCAACCTCGCGCCGGGCAACGCGGAGTCGCCCCGGCCCACCGGGTGGCCAGGCCGACTGTCGATGGCCCCGCAGGAACGGTTGGCGATTTCTCTACAGGTTGCCGGGCTATCGGCAACTGGCGGGCCACTCAGCGCCCGTGAGGGGGTCTCCCGAGACCCCCCCGATGCTCTCAGACGCGGACGAGGAGCCGGTGCACCAGGAGGCTCGCCAGCCCGGCGACCGCGATCACCAGCCCCATCGGCAGCGCGGTGCCGTCGTGGAGCGCGCCCACGGCGGCGCCGCTCAGGGCGCCGACGGCGAACTGGATGGTGCCGGCCAGGGCGGCGGCGGTCCCGGCCATGTGGGGGAAGGCCGACAGGGCGCCGGCCATGGCGTTGGCGCCGATGAAGCTCAGGGACGTCATGAAGCAGAAGATCGGGACGACCAGGCCGGGCAGTCCCCCGAGTCGGGCGACGGCGACGACGGCAAGCGCGCCACCGGAGACCGCGGCGGCGGTGACGCCGAAGCGCAGGAGCGAGTCGGCGCCGAAGCGCAGGACCAGGCGGCTGTTGAGCGCGGCCCCCGCCATGAGGCCGAGGACGTTCAGCCCGAACAGGAAGCCGTAGCGCTGGGCCGGGATCCCGTAGAGCTGGATGAACACGAAGGGCGAGCCGGCGAAGTAGGCGAACATCCCGGCGTACGCCGACGCGCTCGCCAGGGCGTAGCCGAGGAACCGGCGGTGTGACGCCAGCTCGGCGTACCGGGCCAGGACGTGGAGGAGGCTTCCCCGCGAGCGGCGGCCGGGGCCCAGCGTCTCGGGCAGGCCGAGCCCGGCGGTGGCCAGGCACAGGACGCCGAAGGCGCTCAGGGTCCAGAAGATGGCGCGCCACCCGACGGTCACCAGGAGCTGGCCGCCGAGCAGCGGGGCCAGGAGCGGGGCGGCGCCCATCACCAGCATCAGGAGCGACAGCATCCGCGCCGCCCGGTCCCGCTCGTAGACGTCCCGCACGATGGCGCGCGCGATCAGGGGCCCGGCGCAGGCGCCGAGCCCCTGGAGCAGCCGGAGCACGATCAGGAAACCCACGCTCGGCGAGAGGGCGCAGAGGGTGCTGGCCAGGACGTACAGGCCGACGCCGCCGAGCAGCGGGGGCCGGCGCCCCCACCGGTCGGCCAGCGGGCCGTAGACGAGCTGCCCGGCGCCGAAGCCGACGAAGAAGGCGCTCAGCGTGAGCTGGACCCGGCTGGGACTGGTCCCGAAGCTGGCGGCGAGCGCCGGCAGGGCGGGGAGGTACATGTCGATCGACAGCGGCCCGAAGGCCGTGAGCATGCCCAGAACAACCGTGAACCGGCGCGGAGACGGCGGGGCGGCCGCGGACGCTGTCATCCCGCCCGCCCGAGCGTCAGCGTCCTTGGGGTGCCAGAGTCATGACCGATGAATCGAGTTCTCCGGCCGGGGGCGGGGCCGAGGAGCGAGCAGCGCTAGGACGCAGGGAGTCGCCGACCGCAGGCGTACTCCGAGTACGCCGAGGATCGGCGACGACCCCAAAGGCCGAAGGCCGTCCGAACGACGACGCGATGCGAAGCTCATCGCCCCGCCCGCTACTCGAGGCCGAAGCGCTTCATGCGCGTGTATAGCTGGGAGCGCGTCAGGCCGAGGAGCCGGGCGGCGCGGGACTTGTTGCCCTTGGCCCGGCCGAGGGCATCGACGACCATCTGGCGCTCCCACTCGGCGAGCGAACCCCCTCCCGGCCCGATCGCGGCGGAGGGCGGTGGCGGGGCGTCGCGGTCGGCCACGGGCCCCGGCCCCCCGAGCCCGAGATCGGCGGCGGTGATCAGCGTGCCGTCCTCCCCCTCCTGGAGGATGAGCGCCCGCTCCACGGCGTTGGCCAGCTCCCGGATGTTGCCGGGCCACGGATGTGCGAGCAGCGCCTCCCGGGCGTCCCGGGAGAGCCCCGGCTCGCCCTTTCCCATCCGGGCGCCGATCGTCCGCACGAAGTGGTCGGCCAGCAGCAGGACGTCGTCCCCGCGCTCCCGCAGGGGCGGGAGGTGGACGCTGACCACGTTCAGCCGGTAGAAGAGGTCCTCGCGGAAGCGGCCGGCCGCCACGGCGGCGGCGAGGTCCCGGTTGGTCGCGGCGATGAGCCGGACGTCCGCCCGGAGGGTGGCGGTGCCACCGACGCGCTCGAACTCGCGCTCCTGGAGGACCCGCAGGAGCTTGACCTGGACCGCCTGGGACAGCTCCCCGACCTCGTCCAGGAACAGGCTGCCGCCCGCCGCACGCTCGAAGCGCCCGGGGCGCTGGCGATCGGCGCCGGTGAAGGCGCCCCGCTCGTGGCCGAACAGCTCCGACTCGAGGAGCGTGTCGGGCAGGGCCGCGCAGTTGACGGCCACGAACGGCCCCTCGACCCGGCCGCTGCCGTGGTGGACGGCCCGGGCCACCAGCTCCTTGCCGGTCCCGCTCTCCCCGGTGATGAGGACCGTCGTGTCGGTCGGCGCGACCTTGGCCGCCCGGGCCAGCGCCTCGCGGAGGCTGGGGGCCCGCCCGAGGATCCGGTCGAAGCCGTAGCGCTCGTCGAGCGCGCTCTCCAGCGATTCGACCCGTCGCTCCAGGCGGCGGGCCCGGCCTTCCGCCAGGGCGAGCCGCCGCTGCTCCTCGGCCAGGCGCTGGTGCTGGAGGGCGAGGACGAGCTGGCCGGCGATGCCGGTCGCCAGCTCGACGTCCGCCGGGTCGAACCAGTGCGGCTGCCGCTTGCCGAAGTACAGGCCGCCGCCGACGCGCTCGCCGAACCAGAGCGGCACGGCCATGCACGACCGTCCCCCGTTGTCGAGGATGCGGCGGTCACCGGGGCGGTCCGGGTCCAGCTCCTCGAGCGCGTCGCGGATGATGATCGCCTCTCCGGCCTCGACCCTGGCGGCGAAGGAGAAGTCGTCGAGGAGCATCCGCGGGGGCCTCCGGTCGTCGGTCGCCGCGTAGTCCACCTCGGCCAGCATCTCCAGCTCGCGGCCGCTCGAGGACAGGAGCCCGATGCCCATGATGTCGAAGTCGAGCACCGGGCGCACCTCCTCGGCCAGCCGATCGAAGACCTCCTGCACGTTGAGGCTGGCCCCCAGCACCTGCATGAGCTTCTGGACGGCTTGCAGGCGGCGCCGGCGCCGGCGCTCCCGGTGGAGGAGGACGGTGCTCTCGATGAAGGGCCCGATGAGATCGGCCACCTGGCGGCTGGCGGCCAGGTGCGCGTCGGTGTAGGCGTGAGGCGCGAGGCTGGTGAACACGAGGGCGCCGACGACCCGTCCGCCGCTGTCGAGCGGGAGGACCAGCCCCGAGCGCAAGGTCTCCCGCACCCGGGTCTCGTGGGCGTTGGGGCGGGCGAAGCGGGGGTCGGCTCGAAAATCGTCGATCCGCATCGGCTGGCCGCCGAAGACGTCGCGGATCGCCCACTCCGCCACCACGTACCGGCCGGCGGGGTTGAGCGTCGTCGTGTAGTGCTCCTCGTGAAGCGTCAGATCGGGGGCGGCGTGCTCGGCGAAGACGGTGAAGGTCCGGCCGTCGTCGTCCAGGTGGTCGAGGACCAGCCGGTCGTGGGGCACCAGCCGCTGGATCTTCGCCGAGAACTCCGCCAGGAAGCGCTGCGGATCGAACTTCTCGTGCATCGAGCGGCCGAGGGCGGCCAGCGACGCGACCAGATCGGCGAGCGCGGCCTGGGTCTCCATGGTCTCTACGATGATACGCGCGCCTCCCGACCCGTCAAACCCGGGCCCTTGGCGGCTCTTGACAGCCGCGCGCGCTGTGCGGTATTGAGGGGAAACCGAATCTCGAACCAGAACACCCGCCGAGCAGTGGTTCTCGCCGAGTTCGGCGGCTCCAGGTTCGAACAGCGGGGCGAAATGTCGATGCGGCGGCGAAAACAGGCGATCCAGACCGGCGGACGCCCGGCGGGCGGGGCCGGGCTCCACGTCCACCTCCTCAACGCTCCCGACATCGCCGCCTACTGGTTCGATCCCGACCGGCTGCGCGGCCAGGTCGCGAAGGCCCTGGGGCCCCGGCGGCCGGTCCGGATCACCGTGAGCGAGGATCCGGGCGACGTGCCGCCGGACATGCGCGCGGCACACGTCCTCGTCGGGTTCGACCTGCCCACCCACCGGATCGCGGAGCTGGCTGACCTGCGCTGGATCCATCTCGTGAGCGCGGGGGTCAATCACCTCCTCCCGCTCGACTGGCTGCCACCGGGCGTCGCGCTCACCAACTCCAGCGGGGTCCACGCCGAGCTGGCTGGCCAGTACGGGGCGGCGGCGCTGCTGGCGCTGAACTTCCGGATGCCGGCGCACGCGACGAACCAGCGCCGCGGCCGGTGGGATCAGGTCTTCAACTCCCCGATCGGCGGCAAGACCGTGGTGCTCATCGGGCTGGGGGCGATCGGCGGCTCGGTGGCGCGTCAGGCCAAGCGGCTGGGACTCCGGGTGCTCGGGGTCCGGCGGAGCCGGCGCCCGCACGCCCACGCCGACCGGGTCGTCGGCCCCGCCGGCCTGGCCGACGTCCTGCCCCAGGCCGACTTCGTCGTCGTCACGGCGCCGCTGACGCCGGAGACCCGCCATCTCCTTGGCGCCAAGGAGCTGGATCGTCTGAAGCCCGCGGCCGGGGTGGTGAACATGTCGCGGGCGGGCCTGGTTGACTACGAGGCGCTGGCCCGGAAGCTGGAGGCCGGCGAGCTGAGCGGGGCCATCGTGGACGTCCTCGACCCGGAGCCGTTTCCTCCCGGCGACGCGCTCTGGCACACGCCGAATCTGATCGTCACGCCGCATATCTCCTCCGATCCCGTCGATTACGTCGAGCGCATGAGCCGGATTTTCGTGGACAACCTGGGCCGCCTCCTGGCCGGCCGGCCCCTCCGCAACCGCGTGCTGCCGGACCGCGGGTACTGAGAGCGTGCGAAGGAATGGATCCTCCGACTCCCGCCTCCCCCCGGCCAAAGGCCGAAGGCCGTCGCCAAAGGCCGAAGGCCGTCCAAAGGATCGGGTGGGCGGGAGGTCCCGACCAATGATCGCGGTCACCACCAAGGAGCTGGACGTCCTCGACCGGCGGATCATCGTCCAGCTCCAGGAGGACGGCCGGCGCTCCAACGTGGCGATCGCCCGGGCCCTCGGCGTGACCGAGACCACCATCCGGCACCGCATCGACCGGCTGATCGCCAACGGCTTCATCCGGATCGCCGCCGTGATCGACCCGCGGAAGACCCCGTACCTGACCGACGCGATGATCTGGATCCGGCTGGAGCGCGGCCACGCGCGCGAGGCGGGTGAGCATCTCGCCGCGCTCCCCAACGTGGTCTACGTCGCGTACACGGCCGGCCGGTACGACATGCTCATCGAAGCCCTCTTCGAGTCCGACGAGCAGCTCTTCGAGTTCCTGACCGGCACGCTGGCGAGGGTCCCGGGGGTGATGCAGAACGAGACCTACCACGTGCTGCAGACCGTGAAGATCAACTACGACTGGAAGCTGCCCCTCGACCACGACGACGCCGGGCCGCGGGACGCGCGGAACGGGCGCCCGCGGGCCGGGCGAGGCCCCGCCGCGACCCCGATCCGGACCCGGCCCGCCGCCCACGGCTCCGCCGCCGGGCGCCGCTCTCGAGCGACCAACAAGGAGGACCGACGATGACGTTGCCTGCCGATCTCTTCGCGCCGGAGAACTTCGCCGCGACGCGGCGGCCCATCCGGGAGGCGCAGACGCTGGCGCCGTACGCCTACTGGTCCCCGGAGTTCTACGCGCGCGAGGTGGAGCGGATCTTCCTGCGGGAGTGGCTGTGCGTGGGGCGGGCCGAGCAGGTGCCGAAGGCGGGGGACTACTTCACGGTGGAGCTGTTCGGGCGGCCGCTGATCGTGGTCCGGGACAAGGCGGGACGAGTCCGGGCCCACGTGAACTCGTGCCGGCATCGGGGGACCGAGATCGTGGCCGGCGACGGGCAGTGCACGGCGTTCCACTGCCCATACCACAACTGGACGTACGCGCTGTCGGGAGAGCTGCTCGGCACGCCGGAGATGGAGGAGGCGGTCGCCTTCGACAAGGGGGACTACGGGCTCCTGCCGGTGAAGCTGGAGACGTGGGGCGGGTTCCTGTTCGTGAACTTCGACCCGGCGAGCGCGCCGCTCCTGTCGGTGCTGGGCGACCTGCCCAAGCTGATGCGGAACTACAAGATGGAGGAGCTGGTCTGCACGCGGCGGCAGAACTACGAAGTGTTGTGCAACTGGAAGGTGTACGTCGAGAACGCGATGGAGGAGTATCACACGCCGACGGTGCACAAGTCCCAGTACACCGAGCGGGTGCCGCTGGAGTCGTGGGTGGTCGAGGAGACGCGCGGGCTCTACGAGGTCCTCTACACCGAGACCAAGGGCAGCCTGGCCCTCCTCGGCGACGAGGGCTTCCCGCCCATCCCGGGGCTCTCGCAGAAGGAGCTGATCGGCTCGTACATCCCCTACGTGTACCCCACGCTGGTCTTCCTCATCTCCCCCGACACCATGTTCTACGTGATCGTCGAGCCCCAGGGGCCCGAGCACTCCACGATCCGGATGGGGAACTGCTTCGCCGTCTCCACCGTCGCCCGGCCGGACTTCGAGGCGACGGCCAAGCGGTACTACAACCGGACGAGCACCACGCTGCCCCAGGACAACAACGCCTGCGCCACGCAGCAGCGCGGCATCCGGGCCCCCGGCGCCCGCCCCGGCCGCTACTCCATGCGCGAGCAGCTCGTCCACCACATCGCCAACTACGTCCTGGACCGGCTGCTGGGCCCGGGCCCGCTCCAGACCTCCGGTGGCTCGGTCGAGCGGTGGGGCTGGCGCAAGCTGCCGGCGGACGCCGTCCGCCTCGGCGCCTGACCCGACCGCGGCAGGGAGGCTCGACGATGAGCGACTCCATGGAGCTCCTCGACCACTCGCTCCGCAAGCGGGGCGTCAAGTACTGTCTGGCCAGTTACGTCGATCTGCACGGCGTGTCCAAGTGCAAGGCGGTGCCGATCCCCCACCTCGGCCGGATGCTGCGGGCCTCCGAGATGTTCACGGGGGCGGCCCTCGACGGCGTCCCCCAGGCCGTCCACGACGACGAGGTGTGCGCGAAGCCGGACCCGGGCTCGGTGACGGTGCTGCCGTGGAACCCGGAGGTTGCCTGGTTCGCGAGCGACCTCCAGCTCCACGGCGCGCCCTTCGAGGGGTGCAGCCGGGGCATCCTCCGGCGGGCGCTGGCCCAGGCCGCCGACATGGGATTCCGCTTCAACCTCGGCATCGAGACCGAGTTCTGCGTCTTCCGCCGCACCGCCGACGGCGGGTTCGCGGTCCCCAGCGAGCGCGACGCGCTCGACAAGCCGGCCTATGACGTGCGGACGCTTCTGGACTACTACCCGTTCCTCGACGAGCTGGTGGGGGCGATGAACCGACTCGGCTGGGACGTCTTCTCCTTCGACCACGAGGACGCGCCCGGGCAGTTCGAGACCGACTTCGCCTATGCCGACGCGCTCGTCATGGCCGATCGCTTCACGTTCTTCCGCTTCATGGCCCACGAGATCGCGCGGAAGCACGGGGCCTTCGCCAGCTTCATGCCGAAGCCTCTGGCGAACCGCACCGGGAGCGGGGCCCACTTCAACATGTCGCTGGCCGACCTCCGCACCGGGGAAAACCTCTTCGAGGACCAGGCCGATCCCCGGGGGTGCGGCCTGTCCAAGCTCGGCTACCAGTTCATCGCCGGCGTCCTGCGCCACGCCCGGGCGATCTGCGCGGTGGCGGCGCCGCTGGTCAACAGCTACAAGCGGCTCGTGCTCAAGGGCAGCATGTCCGGTTACACGTGGGCGCCGGTCTACGTCTGCTACGGCGGGAACAACCGGACCAACATGCTGCGCATCCCGATGGGGGGCGGCCGCGTCGAGTGCCGAGCGCCGGACATCGCCTGCAACCTCTACCTGGCCGCGGCCATGATGGTGACGGCCGGGCTGGAGGGCATCCGGGAAGCCCTCGATCCCGGGGCGCCCCACATGGAGAACATGTACGAGTACTCGGAAGCCGACCTCCAGCGGCTCGGCATCGGGGTGCTCCCGCGCACGCTCCTGGAAGCCGTGGAGGCCTTCGCGGCCGACCCGCTGAGCCGCGACGTCTTCGGGGACCTGCTGTACGGGGCCTTCATCGACTTCAAGCGCCGGGAGTGGGCCGACTACCACAACCACGTCTCCGACTGGGAACTCAAGCGTTACCTCACGATGTTCTGAGAGCGCGAAGGAATCGGGTTGTCCGGCTCCCCCCTCCCCCGGTGGCCGCCGGAGGGGCGGGACGTCGCGAGGGCCGTAGGCCCGAGCCGTCCCGGCGATCCGGTCGAACGGGAGGGGGGCTGGGGGGGTAGGTGGGAGGTCCCGATCGATGGTGATGACAGTGCTCGGGCCCGTGTCTCCGTCGGCGCTCGGGGTGACGCTGCCCCACGAGCACGTGCTGTGGGACATGGCGCGCACCATGTACACGCCCAGCCCTGACCCGGCGGAACGGGCCGCAGCCGAGGCGCCGCTGTCGCTCGACACGCTGTGGCGGGTCCGGGAGCGACCGCTCGAGCAGCGGGAGAACCTCGTCCAGACCGACGAGACGGTGGCCGCGCGCGAGCTGGAGTTCTACCGGGCGGCCGGCGGCGGCGCGATCGTCGACTGCACCGTCCGCGGGCTGGCCCCGGACCCGGCCGGGCTCGCCCGCGTCTCCCGGGCGACCGGCGTGCACGTCGTCCTCGGGACCGGCTACTACGTCGCGCGGACCCATCCGCCGGACATGGCGGCCAGGCCGGTCGAGGCGATCGCCGAGGAGTTCGTGCGCGACCTCACCGAGGGGATCGACGGGACCGGGGTGCGGGCCGGCCTCATCGGCGAGCTGGGGATCGGGGGTCGGACCGCGTTCGACGGCATCGGCTCGATCGACGAGGTGGCGCCGGCCGAGCTGAAGGTGCTGCAAGCGGCGGCACGTGCCCACCGGATGAGCGGCGCCACGATCTCCATCCATCCGCCGCGCTCGCGGGTCAAGGGCCTGCCCCGGTCCCGCCTGGCGCTGGCGGTGCTCGAGATGCTCGAGCGCGACGGGGTGGCCCCCGAGCGGGTGATCCTCGGCCACCTCGACTCGAGCTGGGAGGAGGACGTCAAGTATCACCAGGAGATCGCCCAGCGAGGAGCCTACGTCGAGTACGACGTGTGGGGCTGGAACGACCTCTACTGGCCGGCCCGTCGCGACGGCTTCCTGCACGACGCCCGCCGCGTCGAGCTGGTGGAGCGGATGCTGGACGCCGGCTGCGGCGAGCGGCTTCTCCTCGCGCACGACATTTGCACGCGACATCGCCTGCGGACCTGGGGCGGTCACGGGTACGCCTACCTCCTCGGCTTCGGGGCCGCGATGCTGCGGGCCCACGGGATCGGCGACGCGGCGCTGCGGACGCTGATGGTCGAGAACCCGGCACGGGCACTCTCCGGGAGCTGAAACTCGTGAACGACTCGATTGCTCCGGCCCCCCCCTCCCTCCAGCCAAAGGCCGAAGGCCGTCCAACGGTGGGGGAGGGGGGCCAAAGGCCGAAGGCCGTCGCCAAAGGCCGAAGGCCGTTCGGAGGATCGGGTGGGCGGGAGGTCCCGATCAAACCTTGAGATACACCTGGCAGTGGGGCGTGATCTGGGACAACTGGCACATCTTCGTGCAAGGCGCCCTCATGACCCTGTTCCTCACCGGCTCCTCGGTCGGTATCGGCCTGGTGGCCGGACTCTTCCTGGGCCTGGCCAAGCTGTCGAGCCGGCCGTGGCTGCGCATCCCGGCGTCGGTGTTCGTCGAGGTGTTTCGCGACATCCCGCTGCTGGTGCTCCTGCTCTGGATCTTCTACTGCCTGCCGATCCTCACCGGGCTCAAGATCGACATCATCGAGTCGGCGATCCTCGGCATCTCCATCCACGCCTCGGCCTACCTGGCCGAGGTGTACCGGGCCGGGATCCAGTCGGTCGACCGCGGCCAGATGGAGTCGGCCCGGTCGCTCGGCATGTCGTTCTGGCAGGGCATGCAGCGCATCGTGCTGCCCCAGGCGATCCGCCGCATGATCCCGCCGTTCCTCAACGTGACGGCCGACTTCATGAAGGCCTCGGCGCTGGCCTCGGTGGTCGGCGTCTGGGAGCTGCTGCGCCAGACCTCGAACCTGATCGCCAACACCTGGCGCCCGCTGGAAGCCTACACCGCGGTGGCGGTGACGTACCTGCTCCTCATCTACCCGGTCGTCTGGCTCACCGGCTACGTGGAGCGCCGGCTGGCCCGCCGGGTGGCCGCGCGAGTCTGAGAGCGAGACCGCCCCGTGCACGATCCGAGCGGGCCCGGCCAGGCCGTGATCAAGATCGAGGACCTCCACAAGTCGTTCGGGGCCCTGGAGGTCCTCAAGGGCATCGACTTCGAGGTGGACCGGGGCGAGGTCGTCTGCATCCTCGGGCCGAGCGGCTCCGGCAAGAGCACGCTGCTCCGCTGCGTCAACCTCCTCGAGGTCCCCCAGCGGGGAAGGGTCTATCTCGAGGGCAAGCTGATCGGGTTTCGCGAAGCGGGACCGGATCGGCTCGTCCGGGCCTCGGAGCGGGAGATCAACCGGGCGCGGTCGGAGATCGGCATGGTCTTCCAGCACTTCAACCTCTGGCCCCACAAGACGGTGCTGGGGAACCTCGTCGAGGCCCCGCTCCGGGTGCGGAAGCTCTCCCGCGCGGAGGCCGTGAAGCTCGCCGAGGAGCTCCTGAAGAAGGTCGGGCTGATGGACAAGATCGACGCCTTTCCCCCGACCCTGTCCGGCGGGCAGCAGCAGCGGGTCGCCATCGCCCGGGCGCTCTGCATGCAGCCGAAGGTGATGCTCTTCGACGAGGTGACGTCGGCCCTCGACCCGGAGCTGGTCAAGGAGGTGCTGGACGTCATGAAGCAGCTCGCCGCCGAGGGCATGACGATGCTGGTCGTCACCCACGAGATGGGCTTCGCGCGCGAGGTCGCCGACCGGGTGGTGTTCATGGACGACGGGGTGGTGGTCGAGGAGGGGCAGCCGGACGTGATCTTCTCCAGTCCGGTCAACGACCGGACGCAGCGGTTCCTGGCAGCCGTCCTCCGGTGACGGGTCGCCGCCGGCAGCTGACACCGTGCGAAGGAAGGGGGTCTTCCGGCACCCCCCTCCCCCCAGTGGGTGGGGGAGGGGGGCTGGGGGGGTGGGAGGGAGGTCCCAAATAACAATCAGAGCGTCCGGACCGCGTCGAGGTCCGGAGGAGAGGGGACAGCCATGAGCAATCGGATGCGACGCGAGTTCCTGAAGACGGCCGCCGCCGGCGGCGCCCTCGTGGGCGGCGGGCTCCTCACCGCCGGCGGCGGGCTCCTGAGTCCCACCCCGGCCGCCGCCCAGACGGGTGAGGACGTCCTCCAGAAGGTCATCAAGGCCAAGCAGATCAACATCGCCGTGGTCATCTACCCGCCGCTCACGATCAAGCAGGGCGGCGAGCTGTCGGGGACCTTCGTGGAGGCCGCCCGGTGGCTGGCCAAGCAGATGGACGCGACGCCCAGCTTCGTGGAGGCCGAGTTCGGCACGTTCATCGCCGCCATCCAGTCCGGCCGGGCCGACATCGCCCTGGCCGGGTCCTTCGCCACCGTGCCGCGCGCGATGGCGGTCAACTTCACCAAGAACGTGATGTGGTTCGGCTCCAGCGCACTCGTCCGCCAGGCCGACGCCAAGAAGTGGAAGAGCATCGAGGACGCCGATCAGCCGAATGTCCGCTTCATCCAGTCCGAGGGCACCGCCATCCACAAGCAGCTCGTCCAGCTGATAAAGAAGGGCAAGGTGATCGCGACCGCCCCCGGCACGGTGCCGGCCAACATGGCGCTCGAGGTCCTGTCCAACCGCGCCGACATCTACGTCGAGGACGACTGGCTCATCAAGAAGAACGTCGAGCAGCAGAAGGGCAAGCTGGCCGAGATGCCGGCCTACGTGGACAAGCCCTGGGGTCTGAACGCGGTGTCGTGGGCGGTGGCCAAGGGCCAGCTCAGCATGCTGAACGTGCTGAACGTCGCGGTCGATCGGCTGACCGACAACAACCTGTTCCAGCAGTGGGACGAGAAGTACGGCGCCCACTGGGCTTACAAGAAGGAAAGCTTCTACCAGTCCACCAAGGGGTAGGCGGCAGGGCCGATGAGCGTCGCATCGCGTCGTCCTCGGTCGTC
Organism: uncultured Candidatus Rokubacteria bacterium; assembly: GCA_963708025.1. Taxonomy (GTDB): domain Bacteria; phylum Methylomirabilota; class Methylomirabilia; order Rokubacteriales; family DASRDR01; genus CAVPSB01. The sequence goes on from CAVPSB010000012.1 coordinate 338,616, forward strand.
GCCGATCCTCGGCGTACAAGGAGTACGCCTGCGGTCGGCGACTCCCTGCGTCCTAGCGCTGCTCGCTCCTCGGCCCTGCCACCGAGAACGTGTCATGACTTGGAACCTTCAGGGACCTTAGAGCAAGAAGGGCGGGCGGCGCCCGGCCGGTCGGCCGGCCGGGCGCCCGTCGCGCCGTCCACGAGCATGCTCGACACGGTCATCCGCGGCGGCCTCCTCTTCGACGGCTCCGCCGCGCCGCCGCGGCGCGAGGACGTCGGGATCGCCCGGGGTCGGATCGCGGCCGTCGGCCGTCTCGACGGGGTCGAGGCGGGGCGGGTGATCGACGCCGGCGGGCGGGCGGTCACCCCCGGCTTCATCGATGCCCACACGCACTCCGAGTACACGCTCTACGCGCACCCGCCGGCCGACAGCGCCGTCGGCCAGGGCGTGACCACCCACGTCGCCGGCAACTGCGGCTACTCCTGCGCGCCGCTCACCTCGGAGGAGCTGGCCAGGCACCTGGTCCTCGGGTTCGAGCCGTCGGTCGGCGTCGCCTGGGCGAGCCTCGACGAGTACTTCTCGGCGGTCGAGCGGGCAGGGGTCGCCATCAACGTGGCCTCGCTGGTGGGTCACGGCGCGGTGCGCGCCGCCGTCATGGGACTCGCCAGCCGGACGGCGACCGACGCCGAGCTGGCGCGGATGCAATACGTGCTGGCCCAGGCGCTGGACGAGGGCGCGCTCGGCATGTCCACCGGGCTCGCCTATCCGCCGGGCAACAACGCCGACCGGCGGGAGCTGGGCGCGCTCTGCGGCGTGGTGGCCCGGCGGGGCGGCGTCCACGCCACCCACGTCCGGAATCGCGACGTGCGGTACGAGGCGGGCTTCGGCGAGGTGCTGGGGGTGACCGAGGAGACCGGGGTGCCGCTCCAGATCTCCCACATCGTGACCAAGGTCGGGGCCCCGCCCGGCGCCACCGAGTGGGCGCTCGGGCAGGTGGAGGGCGCCCGCCGGCGCGGCCTCGACGTCGCCTGCGACATGCTGGTGTGCGAGTGGGGCCCCGGCCAGCTCAGCTCGTTCCTGCGTCCCGAGGCCTTCGAGGGCGGCCTGGCGGCGACGCTCCGGCGCCTCCGCGACCCGGGCGCCCGGGCGCGCCTCCGGCAGGCCGATCCGAGCTGGCGGATGGCACTGGACCCGACGCAGTACGACCGGATGATCCTGGCCCGCGCGCCCCGGACCCCCGAGCTCGTCGGCCGGTCGTTCGCCGAGCTGACCCAGGCCTCGGGCAAGGACTTCCACGAGACGGCGTGCGAAATCCTCCTCGACCACGAGGACGCGCTCTACGAGGTCTTCATGCTGGGGCGCGCCTTCGAGACGGCCGACACGCTGGCCGCCCTCGCCTACCCGCACTGCATGCCGGAGTCGGACGATGTGGCGGCGGCCCCCTACGGCGTGCTGCGCCAGGCCGCGCTCACGCCGGGGTGCTACGGCTGGGCCCCGCAGTTCCTGGCCGAGATGGTGCGGGAGCGCCGGCTCCTCACCGCCGAGGAGGCCGTGCGGAAGCTGACCTCGCTGCCGGCCGACCGCTTCGGGCTCCGGGAGCGCGGCCGGCTGGCGCCGGGGTACCACGCCGACGTCGTGGTGCTCGACCTCGACCGGGTGGCGACGACCGCCACCCTCGGGGAGTTCGCCCGCCCGCCGATCGGCATCGAGCACGTGCTCGTCAACGGCACCGTCGTGGTCGAGCGCGGCCGGCACACCGGCGCGCTCCCCGGCCACGTCCTCCGGCGGAGCTGAGGGCCGTGAGAGGTAGGCGGCGAACGACCCGGAGGGGGGGACCGGGGCGCCCGGAGGGACGCGGCGCACCGAGGGCCGTAGGCCCGAGGCGCCGCGGCGAGCTGGATGGGCGCGCAGCTCCCCCCCGGCCCGAATAGCAACCATGGCGGTCCTGGTCACCGGCGGCCTGGGCGTGCTGGGCTCGATGGTCAGCGAGGCGCTGGTCGCGCGTGGCGAGCGGCCCGTCCTCTACGCCCGCCACCTCGACCGCTCGCTGATGCCGCCGGAGGTGATGGACCGGGTGGAGTACGTGCGGGGCGACGTCCTCGACCTCCCCAACCTCGTCCACGCGATCCGGGCCCACCGGGTCAGCCGGATCGTCCACATGGCGGCGCTCCTGATCGGCGAGTGCCAGGCGAATCCCTGGCTCGGCTTCAAGGTCAACGCCGAGGGCGCGGTCAACGTGTTCGAGGCCGCCCGCATGACCGACGTCGCCCGCGTCGTCTACACCAGCTCGAAGTCGGTGTACGGGGCGGTCGGCGGCGTCCACGGCCACCCCACGTACGCGCCGCTGCCGGAAGACGCGCCGAAGAACCCGGTCCGCGTCTACGACGTGACGAAGCTGGCCGGCGAGCACATGGCGCAGAACTACGTGGCGAGCTTCGGGCTCGACGTGGTGACGCTCCGGTTCGCGTCAACGTTCGGCCCCGGCAAGCTCATCCGCCACGGCCCGGTGTCCTGGCACAGCCGGCTGGTCGAGAACGCGCTGGCCGGGCGGCCGGCCCGGCTGCCCCAGGGCGGAGACCAGCCGGACGACATGATCTATCACCGGGACATCGCGGAGGCGATCGTCCTCGCCTGCTACGCGGAGCGGCTCGAGCACCGGGTGTTCAACGTCGGGCGCGGCGAGCCGGCGACGATGCGGGAGTTCGCCGCCGCGGTGGGCCGGGTGATCCCGGGCGCGGAGATCGAGGTCGGCCCCGGCCTCGACTACTACGGCAGCGGCATCCCCTACTACTCGGTCTACGACATCGGCCGGGCGCGAAAGGAGCTGGGCTTCGCGCCGCGGTTCGACCTGGAGGCGGGGATCCGCGACTACATCGCCACCATGCGACGGCTGGGCCTCGCGCCCACGGTCGTCGCGTAACGAAGGGGAGAGACATGGCGGACGCACCGAAGGACGGGATCTGGGTGACCCGGGTCGTGCACCACAAGGCGCGAGCCGGCAAGGAGGCGCGCTTCCTCGAGATGATGCGGGCGGTCCGGGCCGCCTGGCAGAAGCAGCTCCCCGAGATCAGCGTGCGGATCTATCGCTCGGCGACGGCCGAGCGCGGCGTCTACATGGCGCTGGTCCGGTTCCGGGCCGAGAACCTCCATCACTTCTACGACTGGTCGGGCGCGGCGCTGGAGCGCGAGTGGGGGAAGAAGGAGGCCGACACCTTCCTGGCCGAGTACTACGGCTGCCTGGAGGACTCGCGGCAGGTGGCGGTGGTCACCGAGGCCGACGCGTGACGCCGACGGTCGCCCACCAGATCGTCGACGCCCTCGCCGCCGCCGGCACCACGCACGTGTTCGGCGTGGTCGGCACCACGACCTTGCCGTTCCTCGACGCCCTTCACGACCGGACGGACGTCCAGTACGTCTCGGTCCGCCACGAGCAGGTCGGCGCCTCGGCCGCCGACGGCTACGCGCGCCTGACCCGCCGGCCCGGTGTCGTCCTCGTGCAGGGCGGCTCCGGGGTGACGAACCTCCTGCTCAGCGTCTGCATCGCCTGGAAGGACCGGGTCCCGATGCTGGTGCTGTCCGGGCTCCAGCCCCAGGCCAAGCTGGGGCGGGACTCCTGGCAGGAGATCGACGCGGTCCCGATCTTCCAGTCGGTGACGAAGTGGGCCTACCGGGTGACGCGGCCCGACGAGGTGCCGTGGGCCCTCCGGCGCGCCCTCATCGCCGCGACCTCCGGCCGGCCTGGTCCGGTGCTGTTGGAGATTCCCCGCGACGTCTCCATCCGGCCCGCCGTCGGCCAGGTGGAGCGGGGCGCCGGCGAGGGGCCGGTGACCACGCCGTGGTCCCGGTCGTCGCCGGGGCCGGCCGAGGTGAAGGCCATCGCCGACGCCATGGGCCGGGCGAAGCGCCCGCTCCTGCTGCTCGGCGGCGGCGTCCTCTGGTCCGGCGCGGTGGCGGCCGCCCGCGCCCTCGTCGAGGCGACCGGCTGGCCGGTCATCGCCACCGACACCTCGCGCGGCATCCTTCCCGAGGATCACCCGGCCTGCCTGGGCTTTCCCGGCCGGATGGGCGACAAGGCGGCCGACGCCGCGCTCCGGGACGCCGACTGCGTCCTCGCGATCGGGGCGCGCTTCACCGACGTGACCACGTCCGACTGGACGCTGCCCCCGGCCGGCGCCACCGTGTTCCAGGTCAACGTCGACCCCGGCGCGCTGGGGCGGGAGCGGCCGGTCGCGCTCGGCGTCGAGGCGGACGCGGCGCGCTTCCTCGACACCATGACGGCGGCGCTCGCCGGCGCCCGGCCGGCGAACGGCGCGTGGGGCCGGGAGCGCCACGCCGACTTCGCCGCCGAGCGCCGCTCGTTCCTCGACGAGTCCCCCGGCGTGCTGTCGCCGGAGGCGCTGCTGGCCGGCCTCTCGCCGCGGCTCCGCCGGGACGCCCTCCTCACCATCGGGGCCGGCACACACACCCGCTACTTCAACAAGCTCCTGGTCCGGGAGGCGCCCGGGAGCCTGCATTCGGCGGGGCTCGGCTCGATGTGCTTCGCGTTTCCGGCCGCCCTCGGCGCCAAGCTGGTCGCGCCGTCCCGCCAGGTGGTCTGCCTGATCGGCGACGGCGACTTCGGGATGGTGATGCAGGATCTGGAGACCGTTGCCCGGCTCGGGCTCGAGCTGACGACGGTCGTGTACGACAACGGCGCGTACGGCCAGAAGGTGATCCAGTACAAGGACTACGGCGGACGCTACGTCGGGGTCGACTTCACGAACCCGGACTTCGGCGCCTACGCGCGGCTTTACGGCCTGACCGGCGCCCACGTGGCGACGGGGGCGGAGCTGGCGCCGGCGCTCGACCTGGTCTTCGCGGCGAAGACATCGGCGGTCCTCGACGTCGAGCTGGATCCTCTCGCGCTGCCCAAGGGAATGGACCTGTGAGAGCTTGAAGCAATGGGTCCTCCGACTCCCCCCTCCCCCCAGTGGGTGGGGGAGGGGGGTTGGGGGGGTAGGAGGGAGGTCCCGAACTGAGAGCACCCTCACCTGGAGGAGCGGACATGGCACACGTGAACGAGACCTCGATCACCCGGCGGGCTTTCCTGGGGACGACCGCGTCCGGCGCCGTCGCCGCGGCCGCGGGCCTGGCCTGGACGCGTGGCGCCGGCGCCGCCGACCAGGAGCTGGTGGTCGGCCACTGGGGCGGAGCGGGCCCGAAGGTGATCCGCACCGCGATCTTCCCCGATCTGCAGGCGAAGTTCCCGAACGCGAAGCTGTTCATCCGGGAGGGCGGGGACCAGGACCGAAAGGCGATGCTGCAGGCCAACCCGACCAACCCGGAGATCGACGTGCTCTACGTGGCAAACACCGACGCCAAGCAGATGACCCGGGACGGGCTGACCGACCCGCCAGATCCCCGGGCGGTGCCCGAGTTCGCCAACCTCTACCCGGTCGCCCAGGACGGCGCCTACGGCGTCTACCTGCACGCCATCGCCCTGATCTACGACCCCGAGAAGGTCAAGACGCCGCCCACCTCGTGGCTGGACCTGTGGAAGCCGGAGTACCGGAACCGGGTCCTCGTCCCCAACACCAAGACCGCCGTCAACCAGGCGTTCGTCACCGCGATCGTTCGCGCGATGGGGGGCAGCGAGAAGAAGGAGAAGGACGTGGCCGACGCGCGGAAGAAGCTGCTCGACCTGCGCCAGAACGTGGTCGTCTTCCACACCGGGACCAGCCAGGCGCTGACGGTGATGAAGAGCGGGGACGCCTGGCTGGGCGTCGCCGTCGCCGGCTACGCCTTCGGGGCCAAGGACAAGGGGCAGGCGGTGGACGTCGCGTACCCGAAGGAAGGCGCCCTGGGCGCGATCGACTACATGACCGTCGCGAAGCACTCGAAGAACAAGGACCTGGCCCTCGCCTACGTCAACCTCGCGCTCGGGAAGAAGGCCCAGAAGGACTTCGTCGAGGAAGTGTACTGGGGGCCCACGAACAAGCTGACCGAGGTGTCGCCGAAGGCCCGCGAGCGGGCGGTGATCGGCGAGGAGGCCGTGAAGAAGCTCATCAACCCCGACTGGGAGTACCTGGCGACGGTGCGGCCGGAGTGGACCGACTGGTGGGACAAGAACATGGGGAAGTAGCCGGAGCCGGCGGCCGGAGACCCTGATGCGGATCCTGGAGCCCGCACCTGCCCGGCCGCCGGCTGGCCGGGCTCCGGGTCCGCCGTCCCCCCGCCTGGCCGACCGGATCCACGCGTGGAAGGGCGGCCGCTTCGCCTTCCTGCCGGGCCTCCTGCCCGTGCTGGCCCTCTACGGAGGCCTGCTGGTGGTGCCGATGCTGGTGCTCGGCCGGTACAGCTTCTACGAGATGCGGCCGGGCCAGGTGCGGATCCTGGCGCCGTGGACGACCGGGAACTACCGCCGGTTCTTCACCGATCGCTTCTACCTCGGGGTGCTCGGGGAGACCCTGCTCACGGGGCTGATCGTCGTCCTAGCCTGCGTGGTGCTGAGCTACCCCATCGCCTATGTGCTGGCCCGGCTGCGGCGCGGCAAGGCGCTGCTGTTCCTGGTGGTGCTGGCGCCGTTCCTGGTGAGCCAGGTGGTGAAGACCTACGGCTGGATGGTGATCCTGTCGGGGCAGGGGTTCCTGAACTGGGTGCTGCTCGGCACCGGGCTGGCGACCGAGCGGGTTCAGCTCCTGTACAGCCGTACCGGCATCGTGATCGGCATGGTTCACGTGCTGATCCCGTTCATGATCCTGACCCTGGAGAGCGTGATCCGCCAGATCGGCGAGGAGGTGCTCGACGCCGCCCGGAGCCTGGGGGCGTCGGAGCACCAGGTGTTCTTCCGGGTCGTGCTGCCCCTGAGCCTCCCGGGACTGGTCGCCGGCTCGCTGCTGGTCTTCTCGCTGGCGGTCAGCATCTTCACGACGCCGGCCCTGATGGGCGGTGATCGCGTCCAGCTCATGTCGAACTTCATCTACAAGCGGGCGGTCTCGCTCCTGGACTGGCCGCTGGCGTCGGTCGGCGCCTGGGTCCTCCTGATCACCGCGCTGCTGATCATCGTGGCGTACCTGCGGCTGTTCGGCCGCCGGCGCTGGGAGGTGGCGTGAGGCGATCGGGCTTCGCCCTGCTGGTGTGGGCGACGACCGTCGCCACCATCGCCTTCCTGGTGGCCCCGATCGTCATCGTCGTCATCGCCTCGTTCAACGACGCGGAGATCCTGTCGTTCCCCCTCCAGCGCTTCTCGCTCCGGTGGTACGTCGCCTTCTTCCGGGACTTCGAGCTGGTCCAGGCCCTCCAGGTGAGCCTGGTGGTGGCCACGGTGTCCACGGCCTTCGCCATCCTGGTCGGGGTGCCGGCCGCCTTCTCGCTGAGCCGGTGCGAGTTCCCCGGCCGGGAGGCGATCAGCGGCTTCCTGCTCTCGCCGCTCCTCATCCCGCTCATCGTGCTGGGGCTGGCCGTGCTCCTGCTCTACGCCGCGCTCGGCCTCCGGGCCAGCCTCACCGGCTTCGTCGTCATGCACGTCCTGATCACGACCCCGTACGTGATCCGCACCGTGCTGGCCGTGCTCAGCCGATTCGACCGGACGCTGGAGGAGGCCGCGCTCGGCCTCGGCGCCGACGACTTCCGCACCCAGTGGCACGTGACGCTGCCGCTCATCAAGCCGGGCATCTTCGCCGGGGGCTTCTTCGCGTTCATGACCTCGTTCGACAACGTCCCGCTCTCCATCTTCCTGGGCAGCTCCAAGCTGGTCACGCTGCCGGTGAAGATCTACTCGCAGGTCGAGGCGTACGGGATCGACCCGGTATTCGCCGCCATCTCCACGCTGGTCATCGCCGGCACCCTGATCGTGCTGCTGCTGTTCGACCGCTACGTCGGCCTGGACTACCTGCGGTGAGCACGCTGCGGCTGGCCGGGGTGAGCAAGGCGTTCGGGGCGGTCCAGGCGGTGGTGGACTGCTCGCTGGAGGTTGCCGACGGACAGTTCCTGGCGCTCCTGGGGCCAAGCGGCTGTGGCAAGACCACCTTGCTGCGGATGCTGGGCGGGTTCCTCCAGCCGGACCGCGGGGCGATCTGGATCGGCGACCGCGACGTGGCCGGCCTGCCCCCGTTTCGCCGGAACATCGGCTTCACGTTCCAGAGCTACGCCTTGTTCCCGCACCTGACGGTCCGGGAGAACGTGGGGTTCGGCCTCCGGATGCGCGGGCGGTTCCGGGGGGCGCCCGGCGCCGAGCTGGCGCACGTGCGCCGCTATCTCGACCTGGTGCGGCTCCCGGACTGCGAGGACCGGTATCCCCACCAGCTCTCGGGAGGCCAGCAGCAGCGGGTGGCCCTGGCCCGGGCGCTGGCGATCGAGCCCGACGTGCTGCTCCTGGACGAGCCGCTCGGGTCGCTGGACAAGAAGCTCCGCGAGGCGATGCAGGTGGAGCTGAAGGCGCTCCAGCGGACGCTCGGGGTCACCACCGTCTTCGTCACCCACGACCAAGAGGAGGCCCTGGCCATGGCCGACCGGATCGCCGTGATGTCGACGGGCCGGATCGAGCAGACCGGCAGTCCCGCCGAGGTCTACGAGGCCCCGCGGACCCGCTTCGTCTCCGACTTCATCGGCGTGTCGAACTTCTTCCAGGGCCGGGTGGTCGACGCCGACGGGCCGGCCGTCCGCTTCCGGACCTCGGCCGGCGTGGACCTCGACATCGCCGCCGGGACGCGCGGGGGGATCGCCGGGGTCATGGTGCGGCCGGAGAAGATCGAGGTCCACATCGATCCGCCGGCGGTGACCCGACACCGGAACGCCTTTCCCTCGCTGGTCAAGGACGTCGTCTACCAGGGCAACTTCACCCGGGTGACCGCCATGCTGGGCGACGTCGAGATCGCGGCCATCGTCCAGAACGTGGGCCGGGGCGCGGCCGGCGGGCTCGAGCCGGGCCGGCGCATCTACCTGTCCATCGATCCCGACAGCTTCTGCGTGTTCGGGGTCGACGGGCGGTCAGGATAGGATAGCCGCCAATGGATCCGATGGCGGAGGCCAACGCCCGGGCGGTCGAGCGGCTGTGCGCGGCCGAGCCCGTGCTGATCGACCTCCGGCCGGCCCTGGAGGTCCTGCCCGGCATGACGCCGGTTACGATCCTGACCTCGGGACCGCCCATGGCCTGGGAGCACTACACGGGCGGCCAGCGGGCCGGGATCATCGGGGGCGCCCTGTTCGAGGGCCTGGCCGCCGACCCGAACGACGCGGACCGGAAGCTGCGGGACGGCCGGATCCCGCTCCGACCGTGCCACGACCACGGCTGCGTCGGCTCGCTGGCCGGCATCTACACCGCCTCGATGCCGGTCTTCGTGGTCGAGAACCGCCAGGGCGGCAACCGCGGGTTCTGCAACCTCTTCGAGGGGCCCTCGCCGGCGCGGCTGAACTACGGAGTCTACAACGAGGACGTCCGCCGGAGCCTGCTCTTCATCCGCGACGTGATCGGCCCGACTCTGGCAGAGGCGGTGCGGGCGGCGGGCGGGGTCGCCCTCCGGCCGCTCATGCGGCGGGCCCTCCACATGGGGGACGAGCTGCACAGCCGGAACACGGCGGCCACGCTCCTGTTCGGGCGGGAGCTGTTCCCCGCGCTGCTCGACCTGGCCGCGCGCCGGCCCGGCCCGGTTCGCCAGCTCCTCGACTACCTGGGCAGCGACTACGTCTTCCTGCGGCTGTCGATGGCCGCCGCCAAGGCGACCGCCGACGCGGCGCACGGGATCGAGGCCTCGAGCGTCGTGACCGCCATGGCCTTCAACTGCCGCGACTTCGCGATCCGCGTGAGCGGCCTCGGCGAGACCTGGTACCGGGCCCCGCTGCCGGCCGTGGACGCCAAGCTGTTCCCCGGCTACACTCGCGACGACATCGAGTTCATGGGCGGCGAGAGCGTCATCAACGAGACCGTGGGGCTCGGCGGCTTCGCCCAGGCGGCGGCCTTCGCGCTCCAGGACTACCAGGGTGGATCCCCGGAGGGCATGGCCGAGATGAACCGCGCCATGTACGCGATCACGCTCGCCGAGCATCCCGAGCTCAAGATCCCCTATCTCGGCTTCCGCGGCACCCCGACCGGCATCGAGATCCACCGGGTCGTGGCGACCGGGATCCTCCCCGTCATGGACATCGGGGTGGCGGGCCGGAAGGGCGGCCAAATCGGGGCCGGCGTCCTCCGGGCGCCCCTCGCCTGCTTCACCGCCGCCGCCGACGCCTACCGGCGGCGGTATGCCCGCTCGCACCAGTGAGAGCTCTCGTCCACGAGATCACCGCGTGCTCGCGCCGGGCGCCTGAGCCCGAGAAACGGAGAGCCCCATGAGCACTCCTCGGATCGCATCGGCCGTGACCGACCCCCGCCCCATCGGACGCCGGGCCATTCTGAAGGCCGCCGCGGTGGCGGCGGGCGCGGCGGCGGCGCCGGCCTTCATCCGCCACGCCGGGGCCTCGACCCCGCGCAAGGTCACCTTCCAGCTCGCCTGGATCCCCTCCGGCCAGCACGCCTACGTCTTCGCGGCGAAGCCGTTCTGGCTGGAGAAGGGGCTCGACGTGCAGGTCGACCGGGGCTTCGGCTCCGGCGAGACCGCCAAGGGGGTCGGGCTCGACAAGTACGACTTCGGCGAGGCGAGCTACAGCGTCGTCGTGAACTCCGTCGGCCAGGGGCTGGAGCTGATGGCCATCGGCGGCCGCATCCAGCGCACCGCCTTCGCCATCTTCGCGCTGAAGGGGAGCGGGATCACCCGCCCGAAGGACCTGGAGGGGAAGACGGTCATCGCCAGCACCGGCTCCGGCGAGTACGTGCTGTTCCCGGCCCTGGCCAAGCTGACCGGCATCGACGCCGCCAAGGTGAAGTTCCTGCTGGTGGCCCCGCCGGTCCGCCACCCCATGCTGCTCGAGCGGAAGGCCGACGCCCTGAGCGGCTACCTCGTCAGCGACGGCGCGGTCCTGCTCGGCCAGGGCGCGGAGCTGGACATCATCCCCTACGCCGAGCACGGGCTCCGCCTCCTCGACCTCGGGCTCTTCACCCAGCGCCGGCGCGTGCGCGAGGATCCCAAGCTCTGCGCCGACTTCGTCGAGGGCGCCATGAAGGGGCTGCGGGTCGCCCTCGTCGATCCGAAGGCGGGCGTCGACCTCACGCTGGCCTCCGTCAAGGAGTACCAGGGCGCGAGCGCCGCGCCGTCCATCCTCGAGCACGGGGTCGAGATCGCCAACGCCCTGACCGCGGTGCCGGCGGTGAAGCGGGGCGGCCTCGGCACGATGGACCCGGAAGACTGGACGACCACCGTCGATCTGGTGACCCGCTACATGGGCCTCACCCAGGCGATGCCGGCCGCCACGCTCTACACCAACCAGTTCGCCGGGACCGTGAAGCTGGAGCCGGCGGAGTGGACCGCCGTCGAGGCCCGGGTGCGGAAGTTCATCAAGCTCTGAGGGCCGAACCGGATGGCCAGGGCTCACCTGGCGGTGGAGGGGTTGCGCAAGGTCTACCCGAGCCGGCGCGGCCCCATCGAGGCGATCCGGGAGGTCGCGTTCACCGTGGCCGAGGGGGAGTTCGTGTCGATCGTCGGCCCGAGCGGCTGCGGGAAGAGCACGCTCCTCATGATCGCGGCCGGGGTCGCCTCCCCCAGCGCGGGTCGGATCGCCATCGACGGCCAGACGGTGGAGCGCCCGCGGCGGGACATCGGCGTCGTGTTCCAGGCGCCGTGCCTCCTGCCGTGGCGGAGCATCCTGGCCAACGTCCTGTTCCCGGCCGAGCTGCAGGGCCGGGACGCCGGCGTCCACCGCAAGCGCGCGCTCGATCTCCTCGCCATGACGGGCCTCGAGGAGTTCAGCCGCCACCTGCCGCGGGAGCTCTCGGGCGGGATGCAGCAGCGGGTGGCCATCTGTCGCGCCCTGATCCACGATCCGGCCGTCCTCCTGATGGACGAGCCCTTCGCGGCGCTGGACGCCCTGACGCGGGACCAGATGAACGTCGAGCTGCTGCGGATCTGGAGCGAGTTCCGGAAGACGGTGCTGTTCGTGACCCACGGCATCCGGGAAGCGGTCTTCCTCTCGGACCGGGTGCTGGTGTTCTCCCGGCGGCCGGGGACGATCGTCCGGGAGCTGGCGGTCGGCCTGCCTCGGCCGCGGACCCTGGAGGTCCAGGAGACGCCCGAGTTCAACCGCTACTGCGCCGAGCTGCGGGCCTCGATCGGCCTCCCACCGGCCCCGGCCGGGGGTTCCGCCCGTGGATGAGCCGGTCCCCGGCGAGGAGCGCCGCCGCTGGACGGCCGGCGACTTCCTGTGGCCGGCATTGACCGGCGTGGCGCTCCTCCTGGCCTGGGAGACGGCGGTGGCGGTGCTCGGCATCCGCCCGATCGTGCTCCCGCCGCCGAGCCGGGTCGCCGCCGCCCTGGTGACCCGCCGGGCCCTGCTCCTCTCGCACCTGTGGCCGACCCTGTGGCAGTGCCTAGCCGGGTTCCTGCTGGCCGCGCTGGGCGGGACGCTCCTCGGCGTGGCCGTGAGCCTGTCCAGCGCCTTCCGGAAGGCCATCTACCCGCACCTCGTCGCGTTCCAGGTCCTCCCCAAGGTGACGGTGGCGCCGCTCTTCATCCTCTGGTGGGGCGTCGGCGGCACCTCCCGGGTGCTGCTGGCCTTCTTCATCTGCTTCTTCCCGATGGTCGTCAACACGCTGACCGGCCTGGCCAGCGCCGACGCCGACATGGTGCGGATGGCCCGCGCCTTCACCGCAAGCCCCCGGCAGGTGTTCTGGCGGGTGCGGCTGCCGGCGGCGCTCCCATCCATCTTCGCCGGGCTGAAGATCTCGGCGACGTTCGCGGTCATCGGGATCATCGTGGCGGAGTTCGTCTCCTCCCAGGAGGGGCTCGGCTACCTGATGATCTTCGCGCAGGGCCTGCTCGACACCGCCACGATGCTGGCGGCCATCGTCGTGCTGAGCCTCATGGGGCTCGCGCTCTACGGCGGCGTCTGCCTCCTGGAGCGGGCGTGCATCTACTGGCAGGAACCTACGTAGACGGGGGGTTGCGAGACATGGCGGACGGCCTGCGGGAGTGGATCCGGAAGCTGGAGGCGGGCGGGGAGCTGGCCCGGGCCCGGCGGGAGGCGGACCCCCGGGTCGTGCCGGCGCTCCTGGCCCGGGCGCCGGGCGCCGCGCTCATCGAGAAGGTGACCGGTCACGAGATCGGCGTGGTCGGCGGCCTGGCCGCCACCCGCCGGCGCCTGGCGATCGGGATGGGGTGTGCCGAGCGCGAGCTGGGCAAGGTGTTCCAGCAGGCGATCGACCACCCGATCCCGCCCCGCGTCGGCGAGGCTCCTCCGGCCTGGGACGTCACCCTGACCGGGGACGAGGTGGACCTCACCCGGCTGCCGATCCCCGTGATGCACGAGAAGGACGGGGGCCCGTACCTCACCAGCGGGGTGGTGGTGGCGAAGGACGCCGAGTTCGGCCGCAACGCCGGCGTGTACCGGCTCATGTACCGCGGGCCGCGGCACACCAGCATCGACATGGTCTCGCACTCCGACCTCCGGACCTTCTACCGGCGGAGCCTGGAGCGGCGGCAGCCGCTGCCCATCGCGATCGCGCTCGGCACCCACCTGAACGAGCTGATGGCCGCCGGGTACGGCGCGCCCCATGGGCGTGGACGAGTTCGCGGTGGCCGGGGGGCTGCACGGCCAGCCGGTCGACCTGGTCCGCTGCCGGACCGTCCCACTCGAGGTGCCGGCCAACGCCGAGATCGTGCTGGAGGGGGAGATCCTGCCGATCGGCTGGACGGAGGACGAGGGGCGCTTCGGCGACTTCACGAACCTCCAGTGCGGGCTCAAGTGGAACCCGATCGTCCGCTACACCGCGATGTCCTACCGCCGGGACGCGCTCCTCTACGTGCTGACCATGCCGTGGGAGAACGACTGGCTGGGGGCGCCGGCCGTCGAGGCCACCGCCCTGGCCGCGCTCCGGACGGCGGGGATCCAGGTGGCCACGCTCCGGGTCACCCCCGGCGGCTGCTGCCACTTCCAGGTGATCGCGTCGATCAAGAAGCGGGCGGGGGAGGGGAAGAACGCGCTGCTCGCGCTCCTGTCCCTCGGCATCGTGAAGTGGGCCATCGTCACCGACGACGACATCGACATCTACGACCAGGACGAGCTGGACTGGGCGGTGACGTTCCGGGTCCAGGCCGACCGGGACGTCTACATCCTGCCCGGCATGCGCGGGAAGCACCTGGACCCCAGCGTCCGCGCCTGGGAGCTGCCGAAGGGCGAGGTCCCGATCACCGCCAAGTTCGGCATCGACGCGACCATTCCCGAGGGCATCGCCCCGACCCACTACGAGCGGCTGGTGGTGGCCGGTCTCGACGAGGTGGACCCCCATGAGTACTTCTGAGGCGGAGGTGACGCGGCTGGCCGACGCGATGCTCCGGATGCTCCGGGCCGAGCCGCGGTTCTTCATCGACCTGGTCCGCGCGTTCCCCGAGGTGCCCTACCGCGCGGTCCTGCTGGCGTGGGGCCGGGTGCGGGAGCGCGTGCGCCTGGCCCGCGACGAGGAGGGCCGCTACCTGGCGCCCCCGGCCGCCTGACCGCCCCCCGTGGCCGAGGGGCGTGCCGCCGGCGTCTATCCGATCACGAGCGGCGACGGCCGGCCCACCGAGGCGCTGGTGGCGGCCGCCGGCTACGGCTACGCGCACTCCTGCGTGACCTCGGAGAACTTCCCGGCCCGCCACCTCGGCGGGCCAAGGGCGCGCGACGTCGTGCTCGTCGAGTTCGACCGCGACGTCTCCTCGGCGGAGGCCGTGGCCGGGGCCGCCCGGCTGGGCCTCGGGCCGCCGACGTACGAGGACGCCCTCTACTTCGCGATCGCGCACCCGGAGGTCCAGCGCGAGCGGCCGGTCGTCTTCCTCCACGACCCCTGGGTCGGCTTCTTCGGACGCCGGGACGTGCTCTGCCTCTGGGAGAACGCCGGCCGCCGCGAGCTCGGCCTCGAAGACTTCGACGGCCGCTGGAGGCCGGGGTACCGCTTCGCGTTCGTCGGCCCCGACGCCGGCCCGACCGACCCGACCACGAGGGCGTCCGCGTAGCGCCCGAAAGTGTCCACGGACGCGGGCTCGGACGGGTCAGCCGCCGAACTCGGCGAGGAAGACCCGGAGACCGAAGCTGAAATACACGGAGCCGAGGTCCCCCCGCTCGGCCGGGCTGCCTGTGATCTTCACCTCGTGACTCCCCAGGAAGTTGTACTTCGCCTCGAAGCCGACCGCGATGTTGCTCGTGACGAAGTACTCGATGCCCGCGCCCACGGCGGCGGCCACCGCGAAGTCCTTCGAGCCGATCTGGAGATCGGCGCTCGGGGGCTTCCCGTCGTTGAACTCGGCGTAGCTCGCGCCGACGCCGACGAGCCCATAGGGCTGTAGCCGCCCGCCCATCAACGGATAGCGCAGGCGGACCTGCGGCATGATCGTGTACAAGGCGTACTCGCCGATGCTGCCCCGGCCGGGGAGGGCCAGCTGCACCTCGTGGCCTTCGAAGGCGACCTCGGCCCCGAAATAGCGGCCGAAGTTCGAGCCGACAGCTACCCCGTACATCCAGCTGAAGCCGGTCGCCCCGGTGTCCTTCCTCGTCTCGATGGTCGGGAACGCGCTGTCATCGGTGAGGAGAGCGCCGCCGACGCGCACGCCGAGGTACAGGCGGACGGGCACGTCGCGTCTCGACTCGGCCAGGGGCGCCGGTCTGAGCTCGGGGTAGAAGAGGCGAAGCGTCAGGAACGTGAGCAGCGAGTCGATGTCGTTCGAGTGCTTCACGCCGTCGATCTCGATCGACTGGCCTCCGGACAGGAGGTACTTGACCTCGAGGCCCACCGCGATATTGTCGGCGACGAAGTACTCGACTCCGCCCCCGACCGCCGCCACCGCGACCGTGCGGTCGCCGTTGACGGAGAGGCCGAAGCCCCGCGGCTTGCGATCGTTGAACTGGGAGACGGCGAAGCCCACGCCCCCGACGATGTAGGGTGTGAGCCTGCCGTCGAGGAGGGGGTAGCGCAGTCGCACCTCGGGGACGAGGGAGAAGACGCCGATCTCGCCGATGACGCCGCGCCCACTGAAGCTGGGTTTGAGCTCCCAGAAGTCTCCCGCCAGCTCGACGCCCACGTATCGGTTCAGACTTACCCCGAGAGAGAGACCGTGCGAATCGTGCACGCCGGTTCCGGGATTGGTGTCGAAGGTCCGCAGGCCGAGATAGTAGCGTGTCCGGTCGCTGTCCTCGGCCCTGGCGGCATTGGGGCTCACGGCCAGCAGGACCAGGGCGAGCCAGGCGGCAGCGATGCGCTTCACGGTCGTCGGCCCCCGACCGTACCGAGGGCGATCACCTTGCAGCGCCCCAGACCGTCGATCATGCCCTTCGTGATGCGCCGGGCCTTGGCGTAGAGCGCGTCGGCGTCGCGCGCGGCCCGGACGAACTCCTCCTCGCTCCCCGGAGGCACCTCGACGATCTCGGCCCCGATCGGCCCCGGAGTCTCCATCTCGGCCTCGTAGCCCACGCCCGGAACGCCGAAGCTGATGCCCTGCGGCGTCACCACCTTTAGCCGTGCCACCCTGGCCTCCTGTCTCCGCCCGGGAGCTCCCGGGCGTCCGGCACCCCTTGACGAGCGCGTGTGTTCGTGATGAATTTCATATACTTTTCGGTAACCCTGCGCAAGTAGGTCCGGGCCCACCCATCGGGAGAGGAGACGACGATGTCTCGAGAGCCCAGTGACAAGGGACTCAGCCGCCGCGAGCTCATCAAGACGGGCGCCCTGGCCGCCGGCGCCGCCGCGGTGCTGCCGGCCCGGCCGGCGGCCGCCCAGCTCAAGACCGTGGCCCGCAACCGGACGCTCAGCCTGGTGTGGATCGGGAGCCGGGAGGGCCGGTGGGTCGACTTCGAGCTCTGGAACCCGTACTCCATCGGCTCCAACCACCAGAACGGCCCCGGCATCCTCTACGAGCCGCTGGCCTTCTACAGCGCCTTCGCCGACAAGGAGCTCCTCTGGCTGGCCGAGAGCTACCGGTACAGCGCCGACTTCAAGGAGCTGACGATCAAGACGCGCTCCGGCATCAAGTGGAGCGACGGCGCCCCGTTCTCGGCCGAGGACGTGGCCTACACGCTGACCAGCCTGCGCGACCTGGGGCCGAAGGTGCGGTGGGGCGTCGACGTCCAGCAGTTCATGCAGGAGGCGCGGGCGACCGACGCCAACACGGTCGTGATCAAGTTCAAGGTCCCCGCGCCCCGGTTCTTCTTCTTCCTGACCTACAAGTACGACATCGGCGTCTACATCGTGCCGAAGCACGTCTTCCAGGGCCAGGACTGGACCACCTTCAAGCACTTCGACGTCGCCAAGGGCTGGCCGATCACCACCGGGCCCTGGAAGGTGGTCTTCTCCTCGCCCCAGCAGAAGGTGATCGACCGGCGGGACGAGTGGTGGGCGGCCAAGGCCGGCCTGGCGCCGATGCCGAAGGTCGAGCGCAACATCTGGCTGCCCAACGCCACCGAGCAGCAGAACGCCCAGCTCCTCATCATCGAACCAGCTCGACTTCTCCGGGTCCCTGCAGCCGGCCACGTTCGAGACGGTCTTCCGCCAGAATCCCAAGATCATCACGCACTCCGGGCAGAAGCCGCCCTACGGCTACATGGACTGGTGGCCGATCTCGCTCTACGTCAACAACGAGCGGCCACCCTTCGACGACAAGGACGTCCGCTGGGCCATCAGCTACTTCATCGACCGGCAGCAGATCGTCGACGTCGGGTATCTGGGGGCCTCGCTGGTGTCGCCGCTGCCGCTGCCCGAGTACCCGGCGCTCAAGCCGTACATCGACGGCGTCAAGGACCTCCTCGCGAAGTACAACACGCTCGAGTACAACCCCAAGAAGGGCGAGGAGCTGCTGACCCGCAAGGGCTGGAAGAAGGACGCCCAGGGCTTCTGGATCGACCCCAGGGGCAGCCGCCTGAAGCTCGACATCATCGGCTTCGGCGTCGAGCGGGCCCGCGATCGGCCCGGTGCTCGTCGGAGCTCCTCAAGCGGCAGGGGGTCGACGCCAGCATGAGCCTGCCGCCGGACTTCGACGACCGGTTCCAGAAGGGCCAGTACACGGGCGCGATCTACGGCCACGGCGGGGGCGTCAACGACCCCTACTACACCCTCCGGCTCTACCAGAGCGTCGACGGTCGCCGTCCCCGGCGCCCACCTCGTCAACTTCGCCCGTGGAAGAACGAGGCCTACAACAAGATCGTGGACGACGTGTTCGTCACCGACATGCGGAACAAGACCCGGCTCCTGGAGCTCTTCCGCAAGGCGATGGAGATCTGGCTCCCCGAGCTGCCGGACATCCCGCTCGTCCAGCAACTTCCACCGGATCCCGATGAACACGACCTACTGGACGAACTGGCCGACCGCCGAGAACCCGTACGTCAACGGCGCCTTCTGGCACCTCACGTACGCGATGGTGCTCTGGAACCTCCAGCCGACGCAGCAGTAGGCGCCGCGGAGCGCGCGACCTCGTCCAGAGTGGTGGAGGGGTGCGGGGCCAAAGGCCGAAGGCCGTCGAAAAGCCCGCCGCTGCGCCCCCCCGCCTGAACAATGCCGGCTGACTACCTCCTCCGGCGGGTGGGCGTGTTCCTGCTCATCGCGTGGCTCGCCGCCAGCCTGAACTTCTTCCTGCCCCGGCTCACCGGGCAGGACCCGGTCCGCGTCAAGCTGCTCCAGCAGGCCCAGCTCGGCGGGCACGTCCAGGCCGGCATCGAGGAGATGGTCCGGGAGTACGACCGGCGGTTCGGCCTCGACCGGCCGCTGTGGGTGCAGTACCTCGCCTTCCTCCGGGACGCGGCCCGGCTGGACTTCAACTACTCCATCGCCAACTACCCGCGCACCGTGAACGAGATGATCGCGGAGGCCCTCCCCTGGACGGTCGCGCTCCTCGGCACCACCACGGTCGTCTCCTTCGCGCTCGGGACGTTCCTGGGCGCGCTGCTCGGCTGGCCGGGGGCGCCCCGGTGGATGCGGTGGCTCATGCCGCCCCTGTGGGCGCTCCACGCCATCCCGTTCTTCCTGCTCGGCCTCATCCTGATCTACCTCTTCGCGTTCCGGATCCCGGTGCTCCCGATGTTCGGCGGCTACAGCGCCGGCGCCTTCCCGGCCTTCACGCTCGCCTTCGTCGTCGACCTGGTCCGGCACGCGATCCTGCCGGCCCTGTCCATCGTGCTGGTGGCGACGGGCGGGTGGGCCCTGTCGATGCGCGGCATGATGGTCACGACCCAGGGCGAGGACTACGTGATCTTCGCCGAGGCCAAGGGCCTCCGGAGCCTCACGATCTTCCTCCGCTACTGCGTCCGGAACGCGCTCCTCCCCCAGGCCACCGGCCTCGCCCTGGCGCTCGGCCAGATCGTGTCCGGCGCGGTCCTGGTCGAGGTGATCTTCGGCTATCCGGGCATCGGCACCGTCCTGTTCCAGGCCATCCGGGAGAACGACCACTTCCTGATCCAGGGGATCGTGTTCACCGTGATCGTCGCGCTGGGGCTCGCGACCTTGATCCTCGACGCCGTCTACCCGTTGCTCGATCCCCGCATCTCGTATCGGAAAGCGTAGGGCGGGGCCGATGAGCGTCGCAACCTTCAACTCGGTCGGGACGCGCTCGGCCTGCGGCCTCGCGTCCGTCCCGACCTATGGTCGTCGGCCTCGGTCGTCGCCGATCCTCGGCGTACTCGGAGTACGCCTGCGGTCGGCGACTCCCTGCGTCCTAGCGCTGCTCGCTCCTCGGCCCCGCCCGGGACAATCTGGCTCATCTGCGACAACGCTGGCACTTCAAGGAGCGTAGGGTGGCTGTGAGCGGTCAGACGGAGCCGTCGGCTGCCGCCCCGCGGGCGGGCGCAATCCCGGCCGCGCTGCGCTACCTGCGCCGGAACCTCGCCCTGGTCCTGGGCGTCGTCCTGCTCGGGGCCCTGACCGCGTTCGTCGGGATCGGCCACCTCGTGGTGGACACGGCGAAGGCCCGGCCGCTCTCGGCCCCCACGCTCCGGCCGCCCTCCCGGCAGTACCCGCTCGGCACCGATCGCCAGGGCCGGGACCTCCTGGCCGTCATGGTCGTGGGCACGCCGCTCACCCTCCGGATCGGGTTCATCGCCGGGCTGATCGGCGTGGGGCTGGGCTCGGTGTTCGGGTTCACCGCCGCGTACTACCGGGGCAAGATCGATGTGGTCATCCGGGGGGTCGTCGACGTGGGCCTCACGGTCCCCGGGCTGCTGGTGCTGATCATCATCGCGGTCTCGATCAAGGAGGGCCTGACCGTCGACCAGATGGCCGTGGTCGTGGCCTCGCTGGCCTGGCTCAGCCCGACCCGCGCCATCCGGGCCCAGGTCCTGAGCCTCCGGGAGCGGGGCTACGTCGAGGTGGCCCGCCTCTCCGGCATGAGCGGCCCCGAGATCATCGTGCGGGAGCTGGTGCCGAACCTCCTGCCCTACCTGGCGGCCACGCTCGTGAACGCGGTCTCCAGCGCCATCCTCGCCAGCGTGTTCCTGGAGGTCCTCGGCCTGGGGCCGATCGACTCGCCGACCCTCGGCATGACCCTCTACTGGGTGAACTTCAACGCCGCCCTGATCAACGGCTGGTGGTGGTGGTGGGCGGCGCCCATCGTCGTCATCCTCGTCGTGTTCCTCGGGCTGTTCTTCGTGACGGTGGGCCTGGACGAGGTCGCCAACCCCCGGCTGCGGCGGGCCGTGTGAAGCCGGAGGTCCTGCGCGTGCGGGAGCTCTCGGTGCGGTACCACACGCCGGGAGGGGCGGTGCGGGCGGCGGACGGCATCACGTTCAGCCTCCGCGCCGACGAGCGCCTCGGCATCGCCGGGGAGTCCGGCTCCGGCAAGTCCACGATGGCCCTGTCCCTGCTGCGCCTGATCAAGCCGCCGGGTCGCATCGAGTCCGGGGAGATCTGGCTCGACGGGCAGGACCTCATGACCCTCTCTGACGATCAGATGCGGCGGCTCCGGCTGGCCCGCATCGCCCTCGTCCCCCAGGGCTCGATGAACTCGCTGAACCCGGTGCTGAGGATCCGCGACCAGATCGCCGACGCCCTGCGGGACCACGACGTGCGCTCCACGAGGGGAGAGATCGAGGCGCGCGTGCGCGATCTCCTCCAGCGGGTCGGCCTCGGCCCCGAGGTCGCCGGCATGTTTCCCCACCAGCTCAGCGGCGGCATGAAGCAGCGGGCCTGCATCGCCATCGCCATGAGCCTCTCGCCCCGGGTCATCGTGGCCGACGAGCCCACCAGCGCCCTGGACGTCGTCGTGCAGAAGCAGGTCATGGACACGCTGGCCCGGGTCCAGGCCGACCTCGGCGCCTCCATCATCCTGGTGGGCCACGACATGGGGCTGATGGCCCAGTTCGTGGACCGGCTCGGCGTCATGTACGCCGGCAAGCTGGTCGAGATCTCGCCGGTCCGCGACGTCTTCACGGCGCCGCTCCACCCCTACACGCGGATGCTCATCGCCAGCCTGCCGTCCCTGGAGCGCCGGGGCGTCTTCCAGGGGATCCCGGGGCTCCCGCCGCCGCTCCGGGACCTACCGTCGGGGTGCGCATTCCATCCCCGCTGCCCCCTCGCCGTCGAGCGCTGCCGGACCGAGGCGCCCGCGCTCCGCGAAGCGCGGCCCGGCGCCTGGGCGGCGTGTCACCTCGCGTAGGGGGTCAGCGTGACGGCGCTTCTCGAGGCCCGCGATCTCAGCAAGAGGTTCGGCGGCGGCCTGCTCGACCGGACCCACACCGTCGCCCTCCGGGACTTCTCGCTCGCCCTCGGCGAGGACTGCCCGTCCGTCACCGCCGTGGTGGGGGAGAGCGGCAGCGGGAAGACGACGCTCGCCCGTCTCCTGCTCGGACTCCTCACGCCGAGCGGCGGCCGGGTCTCGTACCGCGGCCGGGACCTCGCGGCCATGTCGCGCCGGCAGTGGCGGACCTTCCGGCGCGAGGTCCAGGCGATCTTCCAGGATCCCTACGAGGTCTACAATCCCTTCTACCGGGTGGACCACGTCCTGACCGTGCCGGTCGCCCGGTTCGGGCTGGCAGCCTCCCGGGCCCAGGCCCGGTCCCTGATCGAGGACGCGCTGCGCGCCGTCGGGCTCCGCCCCGAGGAGACGCTCGGGCGGTTCCCGCACCAGCTCTCCGGGGGACAGCGCCAGCGGGTCATGGTGGCGCGGGCGCTCCTGCTCCGGCCGCGCGTGATCCTGGCCGACGAGCCGGTGTCGATGGTGGACGCCTCGCTCCGGGCGACGATCCTCGGCGCGCTGCGGCAGATGACGCTGGACCTCGGCATCCCGGTCGTCTACATCACGCACGACCTGGCGACCGCGTACCAGGTCAGCGAGAACATCGTCGTCCTCTTCCGCGGCGCCGTCGTCGAGGCCGGCGACGTGGAGCTGGTCGTCAAGCAGCCCCAGCACCCGTACACGCAGCTCCTCATCGCGTCGATCCCGCTGCCGGGAGTCGAGCGGACGTGGTCGGCGTCCGGTGGGCCGGCGCCGGCGGGACCCCGCCCGGCGACCGGAGGGGCCGGGTGCCCGTTCGAGGATCGCTGTCCGTCGGCGATGCCCGCCTGCCGGGCCTCGGCGCCGCCCCTGTTCCAGACCGGGCGTCACCGCGTGGTGTCCTGCTTCCTGTACCAGGACGCGCCGGCGCTGCCGGCCCACGAGATGGCGGCGGCCTTCGTCGAGACGGCGGCGGCGCCGCGGAAGGCCTGCGCCCCGGCCGCCCCTTGATGTCACGCCCGAGAACGGTGCTGGTGACGGGATCCGCCGGGCGCATCGGCCGGGCGGTGTGCGCGGAGCTCCTCGCCCGGGGACACCGGGTGCGCGGGTTCGACCGCGTCCCGTCGCCGGGCCTCGCCGACGCAGCCGAGGGCGACATCACGCGGCGGGCCGACGTCGCCCGCGCGATGGCCGGCGTCGAGACGCTGATCCACCTGGCCGCCACGCCGGACGAGGACGACTTCCCGACGGCGCTCCTGCCCAACAACGTCGCCGGCCTCCACCACGTGCTGGAGGAGGCGCGCCTGGCCGGCGTTCGGCGCGTGATCCTGGCGAGCAGCGGCCAGGTCGTCCGGGGTCACGCGGGGCCGTTCCCGATCACCCCCGACACGCCGACCTCGCCGCGCAACTGGTACGCGGCCACCAAGATCCTGGCCGAGGCGGCGGCCCAGGTCTACGCGCACGCCCACGGCCTCGAGGTCCTCGTGATCCGCTGCGGCTGGTGCCCGCGCTCTGCCGACCACGCGCGGGAGCTAGAGGGGAGCCCCTTCGGCCGGGCGAGCTACCTGAGCCCGGGCGACGCCGGGCGCTGCTTCGCCGCCGCGGTGGAGGTGGAGCCCGTGCCGCGCTTCGCCGTGATCTTCGCCACCAGCCGGCCGGTCGGGCCCCCGCGCTACGACCTGGGAGCGGCCCGGGCCCTCCTGGGCTACGAGCCGCGAGACCGCTGGCCCGGCGGGCTGGATCTGGACGCCTGCGGCAACGCCGGCCACGAGGGCGCGCCGTGACGGCGCCCCGCGAACGCTCACCTTACTTCGGCAGCTCCGCATCGGGGGTCGATGATAGAGTGAGAGCCATGAGCGAATGCAAGCACGGCCTCAGACTGGGGTGCTCCTACTGCCACACGACGACGACGACCCCCGTGGCGCGCCCGGTGACGCCGAAGCGGCGAAGCAGGGCCGAGCGGCTCTCGGAGCAGATGAACGACCGGGTGACGGTGCTCAAGAAGCGGCTGCGAGAGCTCCGCGGCGAGTAAGACCCCGACGCGCGCCGCCGCCGACCTGCCGCGACACCCTCCCACCTCCAGGAGCAGACGATGGCCGACGTCCGGATCTCGCTGACCTGTGCGGACTATGCCCGCGTCCTGCCGCTCGCGACCGGCGAGGTGAAGCCGAAAGGGATCGCGCTCACGATGATCCTGGGAAGCCGGGGGTCATGGCCGGCGCGCGCGGAGATGCTGCGGCGCGCCGTGCAGGACCCCGAGGTGCACGGCGGCGAGTGGTCGATGGCCCAGTACCTCTACCGCATCGACAAGGGCGATCGCCGCTACGTCGGCCTGCCCGTGTTCCCGCTGCGCAACTTCACGGCCCGCGACCTGTACGTCCGCCGGGACGGCCCCATCCGGCAGCCCGAGGACCTGGCCGGCAAGCGCGTCGGCATGTACAGCTACACGGCCAGCGGCTCGATCTGGTACCGCCACTTCCTGCGCTTCGTGGGCCTGGACCCGGCCGCCATCCAGTGGTGGATCGGCGACATCGACACGCCCTGGTCGGCGCCGATGGACGTGACGCTGCCCTCCGGCGTGAAGGCGCCGGCCCCGGGCCGGTCGCTGGCGGAGATGCTGGTCGCCGGCGAGCTGGAGGCGATCTACAGCCCGCCGCGCCCCCAGGCCTACCATCCGGTGAAGGGCCCCATCGCCCGCCTGTTCCCGGACTTCCGCGGCATCGAGCAGGCGTACTTCCGCAAGACCGGCGCCTTTCCCCCGCAGCACCTGATCGTCCTCCGGCGCGAGGCGTGGGAAGCCAACCGCGGGATCGCTCGCAGCCTCACCGAGGCGTTCGTCGAGTGCAACGACGCCTTCACCGCGGCGCAGAAGGGCTTTCCCTACGCCACCCCCTGGCTGGAGGCGGAGCTCGAGGACACGGCGGCCGTGATGGGCGACGACTTCCACCCCTACGGCCTCGAGCGCAACCGGTCCCAGATCGACATGTTCGCGGGCGAGGCCTTCCGCCTCGGCCTGACCAGCCGCCAGATCACGGCCGCCGAGTTCTTCGCGGACTACCTCGCGTCCTGAGGGCATCGCCCCACGGCGTACGCCGATGGGCGGCCTGGCGGGAGGGGCAACGCCGGTTCTCCTTGCCCTGGTGGGGCGGGCGGCCCCGGTGGGATCGGCCGCGGCGAGCCCCCGCGAGTTGGCCGGCAGCGTCGTGGCCCCGTACGCCGACTCCGCCAGGAGCCACTCCGCCAGGAGCCCCTTGACGCCGCGACAAAGACTGTATTATGTCTGACCGCGAAGATGAGCTCGCACCGATGGGAGGTCCTGTCCGGGGACGCGACAGCGGCATCGGTTCGAGCAGGGCCCATCGCAACTCATCGCGCGATTCCCGACCTGCCAGCCCAGCCGTCCGACATCGGCGTGACTGTCGGCGAGCGAACCACCGAGATCGTTACTCTCTCGTGGTGAGGTGGAACCGCCGGCGTCCGAGCCGCGGCCAGGCGATCCACCGGGCACAGTGACCGGAGACCTCGAGAGCCAGGCGGCCATCGTCACGGGCGCCGGCCAGGGGATCGGCCGGGCGATCGCGATCGAGCTCGCCTCGATGGGCGCGGCCGTCGTGGTGGCCGACCGGGACCCCCAGACGGCCGACCGCACCGCGCGCGAGCTCGGGGCGATGGGCCGTCGGGCGCTTGCCATCGCGGCTGATGTGACCCGCGGGCCCGATCGGGCGGCGCTGGTTGACCGAACGATGGACGCGTTCGGGCGCATCGACATCCTGGTCAACAACGCGGGAATCCACCGCACGGCGCTCCCGCTGGACGTCACCGAAGAGCACTGGGATGCTCTGATGGACGTGAATGCGCGAGCGACGTTCTTCTGCGCCCAGGCCGTCCTGCCCCATATGATCGCGGCCCGCCGGGGGAACGTGGTCAACGTCGCCTCGATGGCCGGCAAGGTGACGGCGAAGACCTCGGTGCCCTACGCGGCGAGCAAGGCGGCTGTCATCGCCCTGACCCGTGGCCTGGCGATCGCCTACGCGGCCGACGGCATCCGCGTGAACTGCGTGTGTCCCGGGTTCGTGGACACCGACATGTCCGCGCGCACCCACGTGGCGGTTCCCCGGCTCCTCGGGATCGACCCGGACGAGTATCTCCGCCAGGTCACGGACCGCATCCCGCTCGGCCGACCTGCCCGACCCGAGGAGGTGGCGCGCGTCGTCGGCTTCCTGGTCTCGAGCGGGGCGTCGTACATGACGGGCCAGGCGCTCAACGTGACCGGCGGACTCCTCATGCACTGATCGGGTTGGAGACGGTGTCCCGATGATGATCGTCGACAGCCACTGCCACGTGGCCACCAACTGGTGGGAGCCGGTCGAGAGCCTGCTCTTCCAGATGGACCGATGCGGCGTCGAGCGCGCCGTCCTGGTGGGGGACTATTCCGAGCCCAACAACGACTACCAGACCCAGTGCGTTCGACGCTTCCCGGGTCGCTTCGCGTCGGTCGTCGTCGTGGATCCGAGCCGCCCGGATGCGGTGGCGGTCCTCGAGCGACTCGCCGGTGAGGGGGCGAGCGGAGTCCGGCTCCGCCAGATGGCGCGATCGCCGGGCCAGGACCCGTTCGCGATCTGGCGGGCCGCCGCGCGCCTGGACCTGACGGTGAGCTGTCCCGGCCGCAGTCCTCAGTACGGGAGCCTGGAGTTCGTCTCCCTCATCGAGAGCGTGCCGAACCTGCGGCTCGTGATCGAGCACCTCGGGTCGGGCAATGGGCCCGACGTGGAGTCGGTCCCTCCCGACATTCGCCACAACGTCTTCCGTCTGGGTCGCTTCCCGAACGTCCACGTGAAGATCCACGGCCTCGGGGAGTTCTGCCCCCGGGAGCTGCCCCCGGACGGCGACTTCCCCTTCGCGCGTCCGATCCCGCCGCTGCTGGACCTCGCCTACGACGCCTTCGGGCCGTCGCGGATGATGTGGGGGAGCGACTACCCCCCCGTCAGCGCCCGCGAGGGCTATGCGAACGCGCTGCGGCTGCCGATGGAGCAGCTCGCGACGCGGAGCGCCGAGGACCGCGCCCTCGTCTTCGGGGGGGTCGCGCTCCGGCTCTTCCCGATCCGCTGACCGCGCGGTCATGCGACTTCCGTCCAGGGGAGGCGTCGTGACGGCCGAGGCGGACACTCTCCTCGTCAACGGCCGGGTCCTCACGATGGACTCCGTTCGACTCGGTCCACGAGGCCGTCGCGGTGCGCGGGCAGCGCATCCAGGCGCTGGGCCGCGCCGCGGACGTCCGGGCGCTGGCCGGCCGGTTGACGCAGGTCCTCGACCTCCAGGGGAGGACGGTCATCCCCGGCATCGTTGACGCCCACGCCCACATGGATCGGGAGGGACTCAAGAACCTGCTGCCGGGCCTCGAGGGCGTCCGGTCGATCGGGGAGATCCAGGCAGTGATCCGGCGAGAGGCCGACGTCCGGCCTCCCGGAGAGTGGGTCGTGACCATGCCCATCGGGGATCGCCCCCACTACACCGGGGTCCCGGTCTCTCTCGCCGAGCAGCGGTATCCGGACCGCCGGGACCTCGACGGCGCCGCGCCGGACCATCCGGTCTACATCCGCGGCATCTGGCCGGCGTGGAACGTCCCACCGTCGGTGTCCGTGGCGAACACGCGGGCTCTGGCGCTGGCGGGCGTGACCCGTGACACCCGGCCGCCCGATCCGTCCGTCGTGATCGAGCGGGACGCCGCCGGAGACCCGACGGGAGTCTTCATCGATCACAATCCCTACCCCATCGTCGAGCACACGCTGATGCGCGTGGTCCCGCGGTTCACGCCCGCGGACCGGGTCCGAGCGCTCCGCGAGTCCATGCGCCTCTACAACACGGTGGGGACGACGTCCGTGTGCGAAAGTCACGGGGTCGCCGCGGAGGTTCTGGACGCTTACAAGGTGCTCTGGGATGCGGGGCAGCTGACCGTCCGCGCCCGCCTGGTCCTCAGTCCCGCCTGGGCTCCAGAGGCCGACGCCGCCGGCGAGATGGCGCGGCTCGTCCCCCTGTTCGCCGGGCCCGGCTTCGGTGACGACATGCTGCGGGTCGGCGGGGTGTTCATCCAGCTCGGGGGGGAGCCCCACGTCGCACGCGCCTGTGGGGCCGCCCTTCCCTACACGGGCTGGGCCGGCTTCGTCGTCACCCACAACCCGCCGTCACGGTTCCGGGACCTCGTCGAGCTCGCGGCGCAGCACGGGATCCGCGTCTACACCGTCGCCCCGGCGAAGGACGAGCTGGATGAAGTGCTCGACGCCTTCGAGGCGGCGCACAAACAGCACTCCATCGCCGGCCGGCGATGGGCCCTGGTTCACGCGCGCGACGTTGACGAGGACCAGCTCGCGCGGCTGAAGCGCCTCGGGGTCGTCTGCGAGACCATCCCGCTGACGCACCTGTGGCTCCGCGGCGCCGGGTACCTGGGTGACCCGGCGCGAGCGGCCCGGGCCGTGCCCCATGCCGACTTTCTCCGGTCGGGTCTCCCGTTCGGCCTGGGGACGGACAACAAGCCGTACAATCCCTTCCACACCCTGTGGGCGGCGGTGGCCCGACGGGAGCGCCATTCCGGTGCCTGTGTCGGGCCGGGGCAGCGCCTGACCCGACAGCAGGCGTTGAGGGCCTTCACGATGGGAGGCGCCTTCTTCTCCGGCGAGGAGGCCGTCAAGGGCTCCCTCGAGCCCGGCAAGCTCGCGGATCTCGCCGTGCTGTCCGCCGATCCCCTGGAAGGACCCGACGAGGATCTGCGAGACCTCCGCGCCCATCTGACCATGGTCGGTGGGCGGATCGTCCACGACGATGGAGCGATCACGTCGTGATTCGGTCGTCGCCGATCGAGGGCACCCAGGCCCGCGTCACGCCCCGGCGCCGCCCCTTCGTCACGCCCGCGAAGCCCTTCCCTTCGCGATCCCCGCCGCGCGAGGGTCTACCTGGGGTCTCGACCCGCTCATCAGCTGATCCCGGAGCTCCGTCGCCGAAAAGGAGAGTGTCATGCCCCGACCCGAGTTGACCTCGACCCCGTCCGTCCGCCGCTATTCGCGCCGCACGGTCCTGCGCCTGGGTGGTGCCGCCGTCGCCGCCGCGTCCGGGCCCTTCGTCTGGACGCCCGCCCGCGCCCAGGGGTTCAACTGGAAGCGCTTCCAGGGCAAGGAGCTGTTCGTCATCCTCATCAAGTGGCCCTGGACCGAAGTGATCGAGAAGAACCTCCCCGAGTTCGAGTCGCTGACCGGGATGAAGGTCAGGGTGGAGACGCTCCCCCAGCTCCAGGCTCGCCAGAAGGTGATGATCGAGATGACCGGCGGCTCCGGCGGGCTCGACGCCTTCTTCACCACGCCCAACGTGGACAAGAAGCGATTCGCGAAGGCGGGCTGGTTCGAGCCGCTCAACCGGTATCTCCAGGACCGGACGCTCACGCCGGCCGACTGGGACTGGGAGGACGTCTCCGCCGGCTCCAAGGCCATGGTCACCCAGAAGGACGGCAGCATCTCGGCGCTCCCGATCAGCGTCGAGGCGTGGGGCTTCTTCTACCGGACGGATCTCTTCGCCGCCCAGGGGCTCAAGCCGGCGAAGACCTACGACGAGCTGGCGGCGCAGGCCAGGCAGCTCCACAATCCCCCCGGGGTCTACGGCATCGTGTACCGGGGGCTCAAGAACTCCAACGCGGCGACGTTCAGCAACGCCCAGTTCGCCTTCGGGGCGGACTTTCTCACCAAGGACGGGAAGGCGGCGCTGGACACGAGCGAGAACGTCGCGGCGCTGGACTGGTACGCCGGCACCCTGCGGAAGTACGGGCCGCCCGGCGCCATCAACTACGACTTCTACGAGTGCTCGACGACATTCATGCAGGGGCAAGCCGCCATCTACACGGACGGCATGACCATCGCGAGCCAGTTCGAGGACCCGACGAAGTCGAAGGTCGTCGGCCGGGTCGGCTACACGATGATGCCCGCCGGGCCGAAGGGCCACTTCTCCTCGCTCCTGGGCTCGGCGCTGGCCGTCTCCTCCCAGTCCCGCAGCAAGGAGGCCGCCTACCTCTTCTGTCAGTGGGCGACGAACAAGCAGAACGCCGTCCGCGGTCTCCTCGCCGGCTCCTCCGCGGCCCGCACCTCGGCCTGGAGTCACCCCGAGGTCAAGGCCAAGGCCAGAATGCCGGCTGCCTGGTCGCAGACCTACGTCGACTCGATGAGGATCGGTCGCCCGGCCCTTCCCGAGATCGTCGGGGTCACCGAGTACCGCGACATCATCGGCGTGGCCATCCAGAAGGCGATCGAGGGAGCGCCGTCCGTCCAGGTTCTGGCCCAGGCGAACAAGGAGTTCCAGGAGATGCTGGACAAGACCGAGGGTTGAGAGCGAGGCTCGAACCGACGCGTATCGGCGGGAGCGGCGTCGGGCCGGCGAGCCCGCCGCCCCTCGGATCGCGAAGCTCGTGGGCAATGCCCTCGCGGAAGAGCTCGGCGCAGGCGTAGGCCTCCAGGCCCTCGCCGGCGCCCGAGCGTGGGCACCAGCGTGTAGAGCTCGCGGCCGGCCCACTTCGCGTGGTAGGTGTCGCCTTCGAGGGGGAGCGTGTCCCACACCGCCCGGCACGTGCGGGGCGCCTCGTCGTCCAGCGGTTCCCTTCCTCACCGGCTCCTCCCGGCTCTGCCGCACGCCCCGGCTACGATGGCTGGGGCGAGGAAGTTACCCTGGTAGGCGTGCCTTCCGATTTGCTCACACGACTTGAGCCCGCCGGGTTGGTCCATGAGCCCCAGCACCCGCCAAACCGGCCACCGCTCAGGCTTCGGGGAGCAGCTCTCGAATCATGCCGAGGAGGGTGAACGGGCTGTACGGCTTCGCCAGGTAGGCGGACGCCCCGGCTTCCTTCGCCCTCTGCTCGTCGCCGCTCAGCGCGAAGGACGTGATGGCGATGA
Organism: uncultured Candidatus Rokubacteria bacterium; assembly: GCA_963708025.1. Lineage (GTDB taxonomy): Bacteria > Methylomirabilota > Methylomirabilia > Rokubacteriales > DASRDR01 > CAVPSB01. The sequence goes on from CAVPSB010000012.1 coordinate 369,250, forward strand.
TCGGGGTGGCGGCGGTGGCCGGCTCCGCCCGGAGCCGGCGCGTCGCCTCGATGCCGGAGATCTTCGGGAGCTGGACGTCCATGAGGATCAGGTCGGGACGCTGCTCCAGGGCGATCGCCACGCCGGCCTCGCCGTCGGGCGCCTCGATCAGGCGGTAGGACGTGCGGCGCAGGAGATCGCGGACGATCTTCCGGTTCAGCTCGTTGTCCTCGACGTAGAGGATGGTCTTGGCGCTCATGCGGTCTGGCCTCCGGCCAGGCGAAGCGGGATCGCGAAGAAGAAGGTCGAGCCCTTGCCCAGCTCGCTCTCCACCCAGATCCGGCCGCCGTGCATCTCGACGAACTTCCTGGTGATGCTGAGCCCGAGTCCGGTCCCCCCGAACTCGCTCGTGATGGTCGCGTCGCCCTGCTGGAACTCGGCGAACACGGTCTCGATCTTGTCCTGGCGGATGCCGATCCCGGTGTCCGCGACGCGATAGACGAGGAGGTCGCCCTGGAGCGTCGACCGAGATCTCGACCCGCCCCTGCCGGGTGAACTTCAGGGCATTGCCGGCGAGGTTCATGAGGCACTGGGTGATCCGCCCGGGATCGCCGTGGGCGAGCGGAATGTCCTCGGGGACCGAGGCGACGAACTCCAGCCCCTTGTCCGCCGCCAGGGGGTGGAGCGAGGCCCGCACGCTCTCCACGATGTCCTGGACCGCGTAGTCCGCCAGCGCCAGCTCCATGCGCCCGGCCTCGATCTTGGAGAGGTCGAGGACGTTGTTGATGAGGCGCAGCAGGTGCTTCCCGCTGTTCTGGATGTCGGTCAGCGGCTCCTTCAGGTCGGCCGGCACCTCCCCGTAGACCTCGCCGAGGATCATCTCGTTGAAGCCGAGGATCGCGTTCAGCGGCGTCCGCAGCTCGTGGGACATGTTGGCGAGGAACTCCGACTTGTGGCGGCTGGCCGCCTCGAGCTGCCGGCTCTTGTCCGCGATCTCCCGGAACAGGCGCGCGTTCTGAATCGCCAGGGCCGACTGGGTGGCGAACGTCTTCAGCAGCTCGACGACGTCGGGCGCGAACTCGCCGGGGACCTTGCGGTTGACCGTCAGGGCGCCGATGACCTGGTTTTCACGCACCAGGGGAACGGCCAGAACGGCCCGATAACCGATCCGGAGCAGGACGTCTCGATAGCGGCTCTGGTAGGCGCCCTCCCGGGCGATGTCGGGCACCTGGATCGGCTCGCGCCGCTCCGCGGCTGCGCCCGCCACGCCCTCGCCCATCCGGAGTGGCATCGCCCGGATGATCTCCACGAGCTCCGCGTCGTAGTTGTGCGTCGCGCGTAACTGGAACTGCTGCGTCGTCTCGTCGTACTCGTGGATGGAGCACCCGTCCGCGCCGGCCAGCTGACTGGCCCGCGACACGATCGTCGTGAGCACCGTCTCCAGATCCAGCGTCGAGCTGACCGCCCGACCCACCTCGCCGAGCGCCGTGAGCTGCTCGACCGAGCGGGTGAGCTGCTCGGTGCGCGCCTGGAGCTCCCGGAACAGGCGGACGTTCTCGACCGCGATGACCGCCTGGCTGGCGAAGGTCTGCAGGAGGCCGATCTCGGCCTCCGTGAAGGGCTTCACCTCGCGCCGGGAGACGGTGATGGCCCCGATGGCGTCGCCCTCCCGGAGCATCGGCACGGCCACCCATGAGCGGGCTCCGATGCTCGCCGTGACGTGGCGGAGCCCCTCGGGCACGTCGGGGTCGGCCTGGGTGTCCCGGATGTGAACGACCCGCCGCTCGAGCACGGCCCGGCCCGTCATGCTGGAGCGGAAACGGACGGGCGTCTCGAACGCCTGGTCCAGCATCGCCCGCGTCGCCGGCGGGACGTTGTGCGCCGCCAGCAGGTGGAGCCGCTCGCCGTCGAACGAGCAGAGCGTGCTGAAGAAGCCGTCGCACAGCCGGACCGCGCTCTGCACGATGGCGTCGAACACGGGCTGCGTGTCCGTCTGCGAGCTGCTGATGGCCCGCAGGATCCCCGCCGTGGCCGTCTGCTGGTCCAGGGCCTCGGTCAGCTCTCGATTCCGGGCCTCCAGCTCCTGGAACAGCCGCACGTTCTCGATGGCGATCACCGCCTGGGCGGCGAAGGTCTCCAGGAGCTCGATCTGCTTGTCCGAGAAGGGCCGGACCTCCACGCGTCGGATCACGATCGCTCCGATCGGAACGCCCTCGCGCAGCAGCGGCGTCGCGAGCACGGTCCGGAGGCCGAGCGCTCGCGTACGGGCCCTGGCGTACGGGAACTCCGCCTCGGACACCGTCTGCATGTCGTGGATGTGGACTGTCCGTCGTTCGATCACGGCGCGGCCCGATACTGTCCCACGCACGGGCCAACGCTCGTCGGACGGTAGTCTCGGCACGCGGCCCCACGCCGGCGACGGTGCGAAAGACGTCGCCGTCGAGGCGCGCGATGAGGGCGTCGTCCGCCCCGCAGACCCGCGCGGCGTTCTCCGCGACGGTGTCCAGGACCGGCTGGACGTCGGTCGGCGACCGCGAGATGACGCGCAGGATCTCGGCGGTGGCCGTCTGCTGCTCCAGCGCCTCGGTCAGCTCCTGGTTCCTCGAGGCGAGCGTCTCGAACAGCCGCGCGTTCTCGAGGGCGATGACCGCCTGGGCGGCGAACGTCGCCAGGAGGTGGATCTGGGCGTCCGTGAACGCCCGCACCTCCTGTCGCCAGGTGCAGATGACGCCCACCGGCTCGCCCTCCCGGAGCATGGGCACCCAGACGACCGTCCGGGCGCCGAGCAGCTCGACGGTCGCCAACCCTGGCCCGGGTGCCTTCCGCGTAGGCCGGGTCGGCCAGCGTGTCGAGCACCTGGATCGGCCGGCGGTCGGCCACCGCCCGGGCGAGCCCCACGCCGGGAGAGGCCTGGCGCGTGGCGCGGACACGTTCGGCGAAGGCCGCGGGCGCGCCACGCTCGGCCACCAGCCGGAAGGCGTCGTTCTCGTAGAGGAACAGCAGCCCGACCGGCGTGTCGCACAGCCGCATAGCGCTGGCCAGGATCGTCTCGAAGACCGGCTCGACGGTGGTGGGCGAGGCGCTGATCACCGCGAGGACCTCGCCGGTGGCCCGCTCCCGCTCGAGCGCCTGGGACAGCTCGCGGTTCCGGGTCTGGAGCTCCTGGAACAGCCGCACGTTCTCGATGGCGATGACGGCCTGGGCGGCAAAGGTCTCCAGCAGGGCGATCTGCTTGTCCGAGAACGGCCGGACGACCCCGCGGCGGATCACGATGGATCCCAGCGGCGCTCCTTCGCGCAAGAGCGGGGCCACGAGGGAGGTCCGACTGCGCACCTGCGCCCGGCGGAGGCGGGCCCGGGTCTCGGGGTATTCGGTCTCGGGAAGCGCCTCGAGGTCATCGATGTGAATCGTCCGTCGCTCGCACACGGCCCGGCCGGCGATCGTGGCCGGGGTGGCGGAGATCGGGTCACCGACCGCCACCGACGGCGGAAGGGCGCCGTAGATGGCCACGGTGCGAAGCGCGTCTCCCTCGAGGAGCAGGATGTGCGAATCCGTGGCCCCGCAGACGCGGGCGGCGCTCTCGGCGACCGCGTCGAGGACCGGCTGGAGGTCGGTCGGTGAGCTCGAGATCACGCGCAGGATCCCGGCCGTCGCCGTCTGCTGCTCGAGCGCCTCCTGGGTCTCGTTGAACAGGCGGACGTTCTCGATCGCGATCGCCGCCTGGTCGGCGAAGGTCTGGAGCAGCGCGATCTCGCGCTCCGAGAACGGCCGGGATTCGGTGCGGTACGCGGTGAAGGCGCCGATGGCGACCCCTTCCCGGAGGAGGGGATGCCGATCGTGGTCCGGATGCCCGTGTCGCGCCGCGACTCCGGATACTCCCGCGTCGCCTCCGCGGACTGGTAGTCGGGCAGGTGGATCGTCGTCCGGTCGAGGATGACCCGGCCGCTCACGCTCGTCCGGGCGATGGCCCGGGTCTCGCCCACGCGAAGCGTCGTGAGCGGCGGGCCCTGCTCGGCCACCTTCCGCATCAGGGGGCCCTCGACGCGGTACAGCGAGACGTTGGCCGCCCCGCACAGCCGCGACGCGTTCCGGGCGGTGGCGTCCAGCACCGGCTGGAGGTCCGTGGGCGAGCGGCTGATGACCTTGAGGATCTCGGCGGTCGCGGTCTGCTGCTCGAGGGCCTCCGCCAGGCGCTTCTCGAGATCGCGAATCCGGGAGCCGTCATTCTTCGGCGGCTTGCCGGCGACGGCCGGCTTGGCCTCGACCCTGGCCTTCACGGGCTTCGCACCTCGACGCATCGGCCTCTCCTTGACCGGCACGGGCATGGCGACGGCGCGATGATCGACGACAGGCTACGCCAAGGCGCCTTCGCGGGCAAGCGCGAGAAGGGTTTCAGCCGGTGGCTACCGACCGTCACGCTGTCGTGCCGGTTGCGGGGCCGGGCAAGTCGGAACTAGAACCACCAGTAGATGCCGCCGATCTTCTTGCAGAGCCAGCTCTCGTAGGCGGGCTGTTGAGGTCTGGCACGGCCACCGGCGTCAGGCCCCACGGCAGGGCACACCGCGGCCACCAACCAGAGCCACAGGACGCACACGAAGAGGAGGCCGAGGGTCCAGCGCCTCCAGCGGGATACTCGCTGGCGGGAGAATCGCCGGCCGCGCCACATCTTGGGGTCGCGATGGCTCACACCGGGACTCCCTCGTGGAGGGTCAAACAGCGCGTCCAGTGTATCCGACGGTGCATGGATTCGTGATGAGTTCCGTACCGGGGGTCTTTCGGGAGCGCGGCTCGGAGATGCGCCCGTGACGCGCGAAGGGAAGGTCGGCGCCAGAGTGGGTCTGTAGCCGCCGGCAGGCCGGGATACAGACGGGTGTCCGTACCTTATTGCGAAATCAGGATGGTTCCCACGGCCCGGGCCTTTCCTGCGGCGCTAGCCCTTGACGGAACCGGCGGTGAGACCCGCGACGTAGTACTTCACGAAGAACGAGTAGATGATGGCGACGGGGATGGAGCCCAGCAGGGCCCCGGCCATCAGCTGGCCCCAGTAGAAGGCGTCCCCGCGGATCAGCTCGCCCACGACTCCTATCGGCACGGTGCGCACACTCGAGCGGCTGAGAAAGAGCAGCGCGTAGAGGAACTCGTTCTGCGCCAGCGTAAAGGCGAAGATGCCAGCGGAAAGAAAGCCGGGCATGCAGAGGGGAAGAATCACCCGGGTCATGGCGCCGAAGCGGCCGGCGCCGTCGATCAGCGCCTGCTCCTCCAATTCCTTCGGCACCGTCTTGAAGTAGCCCATCAGCAGCCAGGCGATGAAGGGCACGAGCAGGGTGGGATAGGTCAACATCACGGCGCTGAGCGTATTACCCAGCTTCAGCCGACCGATGAGATCGGCCATCGGAACGAACAGCAGCGTCTGCGGAACCAGGTAGGTCACGGCAACGGTGACGGCCAGCAGCGCAGCGCCTCGAAACCGCAGCCGCGCCAGCGGGTAGGCCAGCATGCTCCCGAGCAGGAGGGAGATGGCGGTAGCGACCACGGCCACCAGCATCGTGTTGGCTATCCAGGTCAGGAAGTTGGTCTCCCGGAGCAGGTCGATGTAATGGACCAGGGACGGGTGCCGGATGGCCAGCGGCATGGCCTTGGGGTCGTACAGCTCGGCATTGGTCTTGAGCGAGGTGGCCGCCATCCATGTAAACGGAAACAGCGCCACCACGAAGAACACCGACAGCGGCAGCCACAGTCCCAAGAGGCGCCGCTGCCATGTCAATTCACCGACCATATCAGTCCTTGCGCACGTAGAGGGTCAGCAGTACCAGCACCAGACCCAGCACCGGCACCATGCTGAGCGCCACTGCGGAACCGAGTCCCAGCTGACCCGCACCCATGCTCAGGCTGTACGCGTAGGTCGCCATCAGGTGCGTGGAATTGGCGGGGCCGCCGCCGGTGAGCACATAGACGAGCTGAAAGTCGAAGAAGGTGAAAATGATCGAGAACGTGGTCACGATGAAGATCACGGGCAGCAGCAGGGGCAGCGTGACGTGACGGAAGCGGTCCCAGGTCCCCGCGCCATCGATGGTCGCCGACTCGTGCAGCTCGGTGGGAACGGTCTGCAAGCCCGCGAGGATCGAAATGCCGAAGAACGGCAGGCCGCGCCAGGTATTGACCATGATGATGGAAATCATGGCCATGGTCGGAGTGCCGAGCCAGGACGGCCCCGTCTTCGCCAGTCCGCTCACCACGAGCAAGCGGTTGAACAGGCCCATGCCGGGGTCCAGGATCCACTGCCACGCCACGGTACTGAGCACCGTGGGCACGATGAAGGGGAGCAGGAGCATGGCCCTGGCGAGGGCCTTCATCCGGAAGTTCTGGTTCATCACCAGGGCCATGCCGAGCCCGCCGGCTGCCTTCAGCAGGGTCGCGACCGCCGTGAACTTGATCGTGTTTCCAACCGACTGCCAGAAGATCGGGTCATTCGCGAGGGTGACGAAATTGCCCAGGCCCACGAAGGAGGCGGCGCCGGCCACCTCCCTGCGGAAGAAGCTCAGGTACACGCCGTAGAAGAACGGGTAGCCCAGGAATGCCAGCAGGAACAGCAAGGGGGGCGTGAGCATGAGCCAGCTGAAAACGGACTCCCGCTGTACCAACGCTGCGAGCCGGCCCAACCGGAACGGCCGGTGGGCCGGCGCGGCCAGCGCGGTCGCCCGAGATGCCTCGACGACTCGGCTCATCCCTACCCGTAGATCTGCTTGAGCTGCGCGACGGCCTCCGCCATGACGGTCTTGGTCGCCCCGCCCGTGCAGGCCTTGGAGAACATGTCGATCACCACCCAGCGATTGACCACGGCCCCGTGGGCGCGGTTGGCAGGCGCCGGCCACGACGTGAGCTTCCCGGTTTCGAGGACTTTCTGGAACGGCTTGACGCGCGGCTCGATATCCCATTCGGGCACCTTGTCGAAGCCGTGCAGGAACGGAGCGAAATACATGTCGCCGGAAGCGATCCATGGGCGGTACTGCTTCGGGTCCATGGTCCAGCGCAGGAAATCCTTGGCGGCCGCCGGGTCAGGGCCATAGGCGAAGACACCGTGCGTCACGGGCACGAGCGCATGGTAGCGCTGGCCATTGGGTCCCTTGGGATTGAGGCCGTGTTCGATCACCTTCCCCATCTCCGGCAGGTCGCGCTTGGCCGAAACCATGATGCTGTAGGCATTGTTGGTGCATGAGATCTGGCTGGTCAGGAAGGCCTTGTTGTTGGCCGGATCCAGCCACCCCACGCAGTCTTCGATGCAGGCTTCCTTGTACAGCTTGCGCACGAAATCCACGGCGCGCGCGGTTTCGTTGGTGTCCAAAGCGACCTTCTTGCCATCCTTGTCCATGACCGTCGCCCCGTACGACCACAGCAGGGGGTAGAGCCAGGAGTAGTTGTCCGCGAAGCCGTGACCCATGGACATCCCGTACGGATGGCCCTTGGCCTTGAGCTTGATACCGGCTTCCAGGAACTCGTCCCAGGTCTCGGGGAATTTCTTGACCCCGGCCTCGTCGAACCAATCCTTTCGGTAGACCATCAGCTGGCCGATGTTCCCGTGGGGCACGGACTTCCATTTCCCGTTGTCGACAGACAACCGCTTGATCTCGTCATACCAGCCGCCTTGCTCCTTGCCCACCGCCTCGGCGATGTCGGACACGTCCACCAGGGCGTCGCGGTAGAGCCACTCCTGCTGAACCCAGGCCAGATCGGCGCCGGATTTGTTCTCGACCATCGAGATCAGCTGGGGTACCGCGCCGCCACCGGCGGCCTGGATCTGGTATTCGATCTTGATGCCCGTGGCCTTTTCGTAGGCCGGCCCCACTACTTTCAGGAAGTGCTCGTCGAAGTTCTTCACGTAGGCGCTTTCACGCGCGAACGTAATGGTGACCGGCTTGGCCTGGACATTGCGGGCGATCCAGGGAGCCCCGGCAACACCTGCGGCCCCGGCGGCAAGCTTCAGAAAATCACGACGGGTGGCCTTCGGCTGTGCGGGCTGTGCCATGTCTTTTCCCCTTGTGTGTGACGTGGATGGCGCTGAGGAAACATTGACGTCAGTTCGTATCACGCGGCCCTGTCCAGCGGGCATCCAGGACCCCCTGAAAGACCTCAGCCTCGTCGAGCCGCCGGCCCTGGAACCGAAACCGCCCGGCTCGGATCCGGCTCCTGCGGCGATGATCCTGCTCCAGGGGGGGGCTCGTCAAGGGCCGCGTGAGCGGCGCAGACGGCTGCCCTGGCGGCAGTCGCCGGCGACCCCGCCGCCGGCCGCCGGCGAGGGCGCAGATCACTCCGGGCTCATCCAGGGCTGGCCTTTTCCTCCTCCTTGGCTTAGATTGGCCCACCAAGGCGCATCGGATGGCCCGATCGGCGTGGGGCTGTTTGCCGGGCGGGAGGCGTCAGGGGAGGCCGGATACGCCAGCCGCTCCACGTCTTGCGTCAGGAGGACGACGTGACTTCGACGGCCGGCGGCAGCTACCGCGTGGCGTACCACGTCGGGGACGTGCTGAGCCTACGAACGAAGGTCCTGCAGGGGCGGGCATCCCTGGCCCGGGACGCCTTGACGATCACCGGCTCCTCCCCGGTCGAGATCCCCATTCGTGAGCTTCGAGCGGCCGAGCTGTTCCGGCTGCACGGCCTCGGTCGCTGTATCCGGATCTCTCACGAGAAGGGCACCGTCTACGTATCCGTCGTACGCTGTGCGGTGTTCGGCTACTTTGCGGTCATCAACTTTCGCCGAACCGGCGAACTTGCGCGCCGTCTTCGCGAGGCTATCGGGGGTCGCCTCGATGCGACGTAGCAGGCTCGGATCGGTGGGGGATCAGCGACCATGACGCGAGTAACCGGAAGCAGGGCCCTGGGGCCCGTGCCGCTCATGCTGGCCGAGGACATCCGGGACAGCCGGGCCTGGAGGCGAGAGAACCTCTCGCCCGGGCACTGGCTGGTGTCGCTGCCATCACGTTGCGTCGAAGAGCTGGACGCCGCCGCCCGCCAGCTGCGCCGGGAGCCGCTGCCGACGCTCCTGCTCGATCCTGGCCAGTACGCGCTCGCCGCCTGCGCCGAGGTGATGGACCGGGTGCGCGAGAAGCTCCGCGGGGGCGTCGGCCTCGCGGTGCTGGACCGCGTGCCGGTGGAGCGGTACACGGTCCTGGAGAACCAGGCGCTGGCGTGGCTGCTCGGCAGCCTGCTCGGCCGGCCGGTCGCCCAGAAGTGGGACGGCACGATGCTCTACGACGTGCGTGACACCGGCAAGGCGCTCGAGTACGGCGTGCGGCGCTCGGTCACGAATCTCGACCTCACCTTCCACACGGACGCGCCGTGGCTGGAGCTTCCGCCGGAGCTGGTGGGGCTCTACTGCATCAACCCGGCGCGCGAGGGGGGCGTGAGCCGGTTCGTCAGCCTCTGCACCGTTCACAACGAGCTCAGGCGTCGCCATGCCGGCCTCGTCCCCCGCCTCTACCGCCCCTTCCCGTGGGACCGCCAGGCCGAGCATGCGCCCGACGACGTCAAGGTCGCGCGGCGTCCGATCTTTCGGTACGACGGCCGGTCTCTGGTCGGGCGCTTCAACGAGAGGCTGATCAGCTCCGGCGCCGACCTGGCCGGTGAGGCGCTCGACGGCGAGGGACGCGAGGCGCTGGAGACCATGCAGAGGATCGTGGACCTCCCGGAACTCTGGGTCGAGTTCACCATCGAGCGCGGCCAGCTCCAGTACATCGACAACCGGCAGTTTGCCCACAGCCGCACGGACTTCACGGACGCCCCCGAACCGCATCTCAAGCGGCACATGATCCGTCTCTGGACCCGCGAGGAGGGCCGCCGGACCTTCCACGCGGTCGCCAAGAAATCGCCGCAGTCGTAGCGCCAGATCGATTCTCCCAAGCGGTTCCGAGGCTCTGGCCTTCTTCCCCTCCTTGGAATAGATTGGCTCTCGTTGGGCTGTCCGGCAAGGAGGTGGGACACCTCTGAGCACGGGTTGACTGAAACCGGCGCGGTGAGTCGACGGGACGGCTCAGGCCCGTTTGTTCGAGGAAGAAAGGGCCGAGGGCGCTAGTGCGAAACGTCAGGGAGTTGGCGAGGCCACTGGCCTCACCAGGCGTGCACGTCATCAAGCGCGACGCGCCGTCTCTCTCCCATTTCGGGGGCTTGCCGAACCTTTCCGCTGGAGCTCGTTGGCCCGAGCGAAACGGAGTGCCATTGGGCTTTCTCGCACGTCTTTCGCTCACGGAGCTTCAGCGCGCGTCGCCGATCGAATGGCTTCCGCCTTCGGGTGCGCTGCTCTTCTTCTACGATCTGGAGCAGCAACCCTGGGGCTTTGATCCGGTGGACCGTGGCAGCTGGGTTGTCTACCACGTGCCCGACCTCGTATCTCCCGTCGAGGTCAAACCGACCACCGCGATGGACGACTCCGCGGTACCACATCGGTACGTCGGGTTTCGGCGCGTTCCCACGCTGCCTTTCTTGGAACGTGACGCCGTCCGAGCCCTGGCTCTCACTGACGAGGAATCCGACGAGTACGTCAAGGCTCGTGATGAGCCTTTTCACGGCATGCCGCAACATCAGGTCGGCGGGTTCCCAGCGCCGGTTCAGGGCGACGACATGGAGCTCGATTGCCAGCTCGTCAGCAACGGCCTGTACTGCGGCGACAGTAGCGGTTACGACGATCCCAGGGCGTCCGCGTTGGCACCCGGCGCAGCCGAGTGGCGGCTTCTCTTCCAGTTCGACTCCGACGACGATCTGAGCATCATGTGGGGTGACGGCGGGATGATCTACTTCTGGGTGCGCGAGCGGGATGCAAGGGCAGGCGACTTTTCGGATACCTGGCTGGTCCTCCAGTGTGCCTGAGGACGGTTGACCTTGGTCGGCGCGGGAGGTCGCCTGTAAGGCGGGTCACCTCCGGGCTCGGCGGCGGGCCGATGAGCCCCCCACGCGCCGGATCGCGAAGCGCTCGCGGGCCATGCCTTCGCGAAAGAGCTCGGCGCAGGCCCGGGCGTAGGCCTCCAGGCCCTCGGTGATGGTGGCGAAGAGGTTGCCGGGCATGAAGCCGGCGGGACCGAGCAGGAGGTTGTTCCGCCCGTAGAAGACGGCGAGGTCGACGAGGCCCCGGGGATGCCGCCGGCGGAGGGCGACCGGCAGGTCGATCGTGTCGGGCGAGACCTCGAAGTAGCAGACGTCGCCGGGGATCGGGGTGATGGTGGCGTTCTCTTCGCGGACGGGCCGGCGGCCGAGCGGGGGCACCAGCGTGTAGAGCTCGCGGCCGGCCCACTTCGCGTGGTAGGTGTCGCCTTCGAGGGGGAGCGCGTCCCACACCGCGCGGCATGTGCGGGGCGCCTCGGCCTCCAGCAGCGTGGCGACCGCCCGCACCTTCTTCCGCACCAGCCAGAGCTCGATCCGTCGCGCCATGCTCGTCTCCGTCGTGTGGATCGGACCGGTCCGTTCTTGACGCTCGCGGCAGCGGCCGCCATACTCGGGCTGGATGCCCTGGCAACCCTACCACACCGTCTGGACGCTCGTCGTCCTCGGCTGGATCGCCAACTACATCGTCCGGATGGCCTTCTCGCCGCTTCTCGAGCCGGTGATGGCGGAGTTCCAGCTGAGCCACGCCGGCGCCGGCTTCCTGTTCTCGGTCTTCTTCTACGGCTACCTGGGCATGCAGATCCCGGCCGGCTTCCTGGGGGACCGGTTCGGGCGGAAGCGCGTCCTCGTGGTCGGCATCCTGATCGTCGCCGTCTCGACGCTGGCCACGGGCCTGGCGCCGACGCTCCTCACGCTCGGCCTCGCGCGCCTGCTGGCCGGGCTGGCCCAGGGCATGTACTTCGCGAACGACCGGCCCCTCATCGCGGCGGCCACGCCGCGCGATCGCCTGGCGCTCGGGCAGGGGATCTCGTTCTCCGGGCTGGGGATCGGCAACGCGCTCGGCGTGGTCGCGGGCGGCGCCCTCGGCGAGCTGATGCCCTGGCGGCAGGTCTTCCTGGTGCTGACGGTCCTCCCGCTGATCTCGGCGACGCTGATCGCCCGCTTCGTGCCGGATATCGGGAGCAGGGAGGGCGGGCGGGCGCGCCCGGACGCCGGGCGCGGGGAGCCGGGCCGCGCCAGCGTCTTCGGCCACCGGGACCTCTGGGTGCTGGGGCTGGCCGGCATGTGTCCGATCTGGACCCAGTTCTTCATCGCCACCTGGGGACCGGCGCTGTTCGGCGAGCTGGGCGTCCGCGAGCTGAGCCGCTCGTCGCTCTACGCGAGCCTGCTGGGCGTCGCCGCGCCGCCCGGGCTCCTGGCGCTCGGCGCCCTCTCCGACCGGCTCGCGCGCCGCGGCATCGCCCGGAAGGCGGTGCTGGCCGGCGCGATCCTCTGCATGGCGGCGTCGGTCGCCGCGATGGGCCTGACCGTCCAGCTCCGCGGGCCGGCCTGGGTCCTGGCCGTCCTGGTCTTCGTGACGAGCCTGTTCCTGTGGGGCGCCTGGGGGCCGGTCTATGCCCTGGTCGCCGAGGTGTTCCCGCAGCGCGTGATGGGGACGGCCTACGGCTTCCTGAACACGATCAGCTTCGTCTCGGCGATCCTGACCCCCTACGTCAGCGGCTGGATCAGGGACTGGAGCGGCTCGTTCGCCGGCGGCTGCTACCTGGCGGCGCTCATCGGGCTCGCCGGCGTGCCGGTGGCGATGGCCGTGACCCCCGCGTTCCGCCTCGCGCCGGCCCCGCCGGTGCCCTCGTCCGCCGCCGCCGCGCGCTGATCGGGGCCGCCGGCCCCGCCTGTATAATGTTCCCGTGCTTGCGCGCCGGATCTCCGGTCTGCTCGTCGCCCTGCTGCTTGGCCTGGCCGTTCAGGCGCGGGCCGCGGATGTCGTCGAGGCGACGCTCGACAACGGCCTCCGGGTGCTCCTCCTCGAGGACCACCGGAGCCCGCTGATCACCTCCCAGATCTGGTACCGGGTCGGCTCCCGGAACGAGCGGGTCGGGCTGTCGGGCCTCTCCCACTACCTCGAGCACATGATGTTCAAGGGGACGCCGAAGTACGGCCCGCGCGTCTACTCGCGGCTCCTGGAAGAGCAGGGCGGCCAGCGAGAACGCCTTCACCGGCCAGGACGCGACGGTCTACTACGTGACCATCGCCGCCGAGAAGATCGACCTCGTCCTCGACCTCGAGGCCGACCGCATGCGCCACCTGCTCCTGGACCCGAAGGAGGTGGACTCGGAGCGGAAGGTGATCATGGAAGAGCGCCGGACGCGGACCGACGACGACCCGGTCGGCGCGCTGGCCGAGGAGCTGAACGCGATCGCCTTCAAGGCGCACCCCTACCGGATCCCGCCCATCGGATTTGTGACCGACATCCCGCAGCTCACCGCCGAGGACCTCCGGGCCTGGTACGACACCTACTACCGGCCGAACAACGCGATCCTCGTGCTGGCCGGGGACTTCGCGGCCGCGGAGATGCTGGGGAAGGTGCGGGCGCGCTTCGCCGACGTCCCCCGCGGCCCCGATCCGCCGCCGGTCCGGGTCGTGGAGCCCGAGCAGCTCGGCGAGCGCCGGCTGTGGGTGAAGAAGGAGGCGCAGCTTCCGGTCATCTTCATCGGCTACCACGCGCCGAACCACCGCGCGCCCGAGTCCTACGCCCTCGACCTCCTCTCCACCGTGCTCTCGGGCGGGCGGGCCTCGCGGCTGTACCGGAAGCTCGTCTACGACGAGCGGCTGGCCCTCGACGCCGGTGGGGACTACACGCGGCTCAGCCTCGACCCGGATCTCTTCACCTTCTACGCCACCGTCCTCCCCGAGAAGACGGTCGAGGAGGTCGAGCGGGCGCTCCTGGGCGAGGTGGAGCGGCTGCGGAAGGAGCCGATCGCCGAGGAGGAGCTGCAGCGCGCCAAGAACCAGATCGAGGCGGCCTTCGTCTTCCGCCAGGACTCGACGTACGAGCGCGCCGCGACCCTCGGCCGCTACGAGCTGGTCGGGGGCTGGCGGCTCCGCGAGGACTACCTCCCGAAGGTCCGGGCGGTCACGGCGCCGGAGCTCCAGGAGGCCGCCCGGCGCTACTTCGTCGGCGAGCACCAGACCACCGCGATCCTCGTCCCCGTCGCCCCCGCTACGTCCGCGCCGGCTCGGTAGGGTCCGTGCCATGCCCGGTCTCCCGAAGCTCCTGCGCGGTAGCCTCGCCGTGGTGCTGCTCCTCGTCGTCGGGGCCGGCCTCGGGCTCTGGGCGCTCGCCCGGCGCAGCGGCGCCCCCGCCGAGCTGAAGGTCACCGGGACCATCGAGGCGACGCAGGTCGAGATCGGCGCGAAGACGACCGCCCGCATCCGCGAGATCCCCGTGGACGAGGGGAGCCGCGTCCGCCGGGGTCAGGTGATCCTGGTCCTGGACCAGGACGAGCCCCGCGCCGACGTCGCCCGGCTCGAGGCGGCCCTCGGTCTGGCCCGGGCCCAGCTCCGGGACCTCCTGGCCGGCGCCCGCAAGGAGGAGCTCGCCGAGGCGCAGGCGGCCGTCGCGCGGGCCGAGGCCCAGCTCGCCGACCTCGTGGCCGGCGCCCGGCGCGAGGAGATCCAGGCCGCCCGCCAGGCCGTGGCCCAGGCGGAGGCGCGGCTCCGGGACCTGGAGGCCGGCGCCCGCGCCCAGGAGATCGAGCAGGCCCGGAGCGCGCTGGCCTCGGCCGAGGCGACGCGCACGATGGCCGAGCGCGAGTACCATCGCTTCCAGGGCCTCTTCGAGCAGGGCCTGGTGGCGGCCTCGGAGCGCGACCGCGTCTGGCAGGCGTACGAGGTCTCCCGCCAGCAGGAGCAGGCGGCGCGCCAGCAGCTCGACCTGCTCCGCGCGGGATCGCGCCCCGAGCAGATCGAGGCGGCCCGGGCCGAGGTCCGCCAGGCGCGCGAGCGGCTCGGCCTCCTCGAGGCGGGGCCGCGCCCGAACCAGGTGGAGGCGGCCCAGGCCGAGGTGCGCCAGGCCCGCCAGCGGCTCGCGCTGCTCGAGGCCGGGCCGCGGCCGGGCCAAGTGGAGGCGGCGCGGGCCCAGGTCGCCCAGGCGGAGGCGGCGCTGGCGCAGGCCCGCGCCCGGCTCGCCGACGCCCGCATCGAGGCGCCGCTCGACGGGGTCGTCCTGCGCAAGAACCTCGAGCCGGGCGCCACGGCGACGCCGGGCACGCCGGTGCTGACCCTCGTCGATCCGGGGGACCTCTGGCTGCGCGCCTACATCCCGGAGGTGGACCTTGGCCGGGTTCGCATCGGCCAGCCGGCGCGCGTCACCGTCGACGCGTTCCCGGGCCAGGGATTCGAGGGTCGCATCAGCGAGATCGCGTCGGAGGCGGAGTTCACGCCGCGAAACGTCCAGACCCAGAAGGAGCGCGTGAACCTGGTCTTCCGCGTCAAGATCGCCATCGCCAACCCCGACGGTCGCCTGAAGCCGGGCATGCCGGCCGACGCCGTCCTCGCGACGCCATGAGGCCCGGGATGGCGGAGCGGCCACACGGGCGGGCGGGCCTCCAGGCGCTCCCCGAGCACGTCCGCTTGGCCCGGGCCTTCGCCGGCTGGGTGGACGCCGACCCCGACTGGGAGCGGCTGGCCCCGGTGCCGTTCAGCACGGTCTGCTTCCGGCTCCGGCCGCGGGGCTGGGCCGCCGACGACGCGCGGCTGAACCCGCTGAACGAGCGGCTCCGGGAGGCGGTCACCGCGACGGGCGCGGTCTTCCTCTCCCACGCCGTCCTCCCGCTCGTGCCCGGCTCCCCAGCGCATGGCGCCTCCCCGGAGGCGGGCGCGGCGGAATCCCGCGCCTCCCGGTACGCCCTCCGGCTGGCCATCCGCCAGCTCCGCACCGAGGAGCGCGACGTTCGGCAGGCGTGGGAGATCCTCCGGGCCGAGGCGCTCCGGCTGGGCGCCACGCCGCCCCTCCTGGCGTGAGCGCGTCCCTGAGAAGCGGGTTCGTCCGGCCCCCCCTCCCCCCCGGTGGGTGGGGGAGGGGGGCTGGGGGGGTAGGCGGGAGGTCCCCAACTGACGCCCGCCGTTGTCACCGAGGGTCTGACCAAGCGCTTCGGCCGGTTCACCGCGGTGGATCACGTGAACCTGCTGGTGCCGAGCGGCGAGCTGTACGGCTTCCTGGGCCCGAACGGCTCCGGCAAGACGACGACGCTCCGGATGCTGTGCGGCATCCTGGAGCCGACCGAGGGCGGGGGCCGCGTCCTCGGCTTCGACCTCCGAGCCGAGCCGGAGCGGATCAAGGCCGCGATCGGCTACATGTCGCAGCGCTTCTCCCTGTACGACGACCTCACCGCCGAGGAGAACGTCACCTTCTACGCCACCGTCTACGGGGTGCCGGGCCGGGAGCGCGCGGAGCGCATCCAGCGGATGATCCAGCTCGCCGACCTCGTGGGGCGCGAGGACACGCTGGCCGGCCGGCTCTCCGGCGGGTACCGGCAGCGGCTGGCCCTGGCCTGCGCCCTGGTCCACGCGCCGCGCCTCGTGTTCCTCGACGAGCCGACCGCCGGGGTCGACCCCGTCTCCCGGCGGACCTTCTGGGAGCTGATCCGGCGCCTGGCCGACGGCGGGGTCACGATCGTCGTCACCACGCACTACATGGACGAGGCGGAGCACTGTGACCGGCTCGGGTTCATCTACCAGGGCCAGCTCATCGCCCAGGGGACCCCGGTGGCGATCAAGACCCAGACGTTCCGGAAGCCGGTCTTCCAGGTCGAGACCGCCGACCCCCGCCGGGCGGCCGACGTCCTCGCCGACTGGCCGGCCGCCGAGGAGGTGATCCGCTACGGGGCCCTGATCCGTGTCGTCGCGGCCGAGGAGACCCTGACGGCGGACGCGGTCGCCGCCGAGCTGCGGGCGAAGGGGCTTCCGGCGAGCGTCGTCCCGGTGGCGCCGTCGGTGGAGGACCTCTTCATCTCGTTCGTCGACCGGGAGCGGAAGACGCGGCTGCGCGCGCAGCTCCGCGCCCTCACCGTCGACCTGAGCGGAGCGAGCCCCCATGCGCCTGGTCGGGATGATGTGGAAGGAGTTCCTCCAGCTCCGGCGCGACCCGATGGCGCTCACGCTCACGCTGTTCATCCCGGTCGCCCTCCTGTTCATCTTCGGCTACGCCATCAACACCGACGTCAAGCATCTCCCGACGGTGGTCTTCGACCAGTCCCGCGACGTGGAGGCCCAGACCCTGCTGGAGGCCTTCGCCAACAGCCAGTACTTCGACCTCCGCTACGCCGCGCGCTCGCAGGCGGAGGTGACCCGGCTCATCGACACCGGGCGGGCCAAGGTCGGGATCGTGATCCCGCCCGACTTCGCCGCGAGGCTCCGCGGGCGCGGGGGGGCGGCGATCCAGGTGATCGTGGACGCCTCGGACCCGCAGGTGGCCGGCTCGGCCATGAACGCCGCCACCGCCCTCGGGCTCTCCCGCTCGATCGACCTCCTGCGGCAGACGGCCGGTGGCGCCCGGCTCGACCGCGTCCAGGGCCTCGAGGTGCGGATCCGCGCCTGGTACAACCCCGACCAGGAGTCGGCCCTGTTCATCGTGCCCGGGCTGATCGGCGCCCTCCTGATGCAGACGACGATCACGATCATGGCCGTCGCGGTCGTCCGCGAGCGCGAGCGCGGCACCCTGGAGGCGCTCGTCGTGAGCCCGCTCCGGCGCTGGGAGATCATGCTGGGGAAGATCGTTCCCAACCTGCTGGTGGCGTACGGCCAGATGACCCTGGCGCTCCTGGTCGCCCACTACGTCTTCGCGGTGCCCATCCGGGGGAGCGTCGGCCTCCTCTACGGCGGTGTCGGCGCTCTTCATGATGGGGACCCTCGGCATCGGCATCTACGTCTCGACGCTCTCCCGGACCGTGCCGCAGGCGATGCAGCTCGGGTTCCTGGCCATCCTGCCGTCCATCTACCTCTCGGGGCTCCTGTTCCCGCTGGAGGGGATGCCGGAGCCGGCCCAGTACCTGGCCCGCCTCCTGCCCATCACCTACTTCCTCCGGATCATCCGCGGCATCGTGCTCAAGGGGACCGGGCTCGACCAGCTCTGGCCCGACATCTGGCCCCTGGTCGCCTTCGGCGTGGTGATCTTCACGCTGTCGGTGCTCCGCTTCCGCAAGTCCCTCGACTGAGCGTGTGAAGAAATCGGCTTCTCCGGCCCCCTCCCCCCGCCACAGGCCGAAGGCCGTCCAACGGTGGGGGAGGGGGGTTGGGGGGTGGGCGGGAGGTGCGGATCAACTATAATGCCGCCATGCGCCTGCCGCTGAGCCGGGTCGCCCGGGCCGTCCTCCTGGTGGTGGTCCTGGCCCCGGCCGGCTCACCGTGGGCCCAGACCCCAGCCGCGGCGCCCCCCCTCGCCGACCGCCTGACCCTTCCCAACGGGCTGGTCGTCCTCGTGGCCGAGCGTCACGCGCTCCCGATCGTGACCGTCCGGGTGTCGGTCGGCGCCGGAGCCGTCCTCGACCCCGCCGACAAGCCCGGCCTGGCCAACCTCACCGCGCTCGCGCTCCTCCTGGGCACCCCGACCCGCAGCGCGTTCGAGATCGACCGGGCGATCGAGTTCGTCGGCGGGAGCCTCGACGCCGAGGGCGGCCGCGACTGGAGCGAGCTGGCCCTCGCCGTCCTCCGCAAGGACCTCGGG
The DNA here is from genome assembly GCA_963708025.1 of uncultured Candidatus Rokubacteria bacterium. GTDB lineage: Bacteria > Methylomirabilota > Methylomirabilia > Rokubacteriales > DASRDR01 > CAVPSB01. The sequence goes on from CAVPSB010000012.1 coordinate 387,821, forward strand.
CTCGGGCTGGACCTCCTGGCCGACGTGCTCCTCCGGCCGGCGTTCCCGGCCGACGACGTCGAGCGGAAGCGGGGAGAGGTGCAGGCCTCGGTCCGGCGCTCGGAAGAGGATCCGGAGACCGTGGCGGCGCGACTGTTCCGCCGGCTGATCTTCCCGGGCCACCCGTACTCGAGCCCGATCGACGGGAACCGAGGAGTCGCTGGGGCGCATCACCCGCGCCGACGTCGCCGCCTTCTACCGGGCCGCCTACCGGCCGGAGACCACGGTCGTCGCCGTGGTGGGCGACGTCACGGTGGGGGAGGTGCGGGACGCGCTGACCGCGCGCCTGGGCGGATGGCGCCGCCCGGAGCCGCCGCCCGCGGCTCCCGGAATGGTCACCCTGGGCGCCCCGGCCCGGACCGAGATGGTCCAGCGGGACCTCACGCAGGCCACCGTGTTCATCGGGCAGGCCACCATCACGCGGCCCCACCCGGATCACTACCCCCTGGTGGTCGCGAGCCAGATCCTCGGCGGAGGCTCGTCGTCACGCCTCTACAGCCGGGTCCGCGAGGAGCGCGGCCTCGCCTACAGCGTCTACGCCCAGTACGGTCCGGCCCGGTACGGCGGCATGCTACTGGTGGGGTTCCAGAGCGAGAACGCCCGGGTGCGCGAGGTGCTCACGCTGGTGCGCGAGGAGCTGGTGCGCCTCCGGCGGGAGCCGGTCAGCGACGAGGAGCTGGCCCGGGCCAAGGCCTACCTCGTCGGCAGCTTCCCGCTCCGCATGGACACCAATGCCGAGCTGGCCACGCTGCTGCTCGCCGTCGAGCGGTTCGAGCTCGGGCTCGACTATCCGGCGCGCTACCGCCGGGCGGTGCGAGGCGGTGACGGCGGAGGCCGTCCTCCGCGCGGTCCGCGCCAATTGGGACCCCGACCTGATGAGCCTGGCCATCGTGGCGAACGTGCGCGACGCCGGGCTGTCCACCCCCTGATGTCGCGGTACAGCGCGGTGGTCCGGTCCGGCGGGGTGCTGGAGGAAGGGCTCACGCCCGACGAGCTGAGCCAGGCCCTCCGGGACCCGGGGACGCGGGCCTGGCTCGACCTGGAAGCGGCGCCGCCCGAGGAGATCGCGGCGCTGGAGGGCTGTTTCGGCTTCCATCCCCTCGCGGTGGAGGACGCCCAGAACCCCGACACCCGGCCGACCACGGAGGAGTACGACGGCTTCCTCTTCGTGGTCACGCGCGGCGTGCGTCACACCCCCGGCGAGACCCCGCTCGAGCTCCTCACCATGTTCATCTTCCTCCAGGACCGGCTCATCGTGACCGTGCACGACAAGCCGATGCGCAGCATCGCGACGGCCCAGGAGCGGCTGCGCAAGCACCCGGAGCTGCTCGGTGACGGCCCCGACCGGCTCCTCCACCACCTGCTCGACCAGGTGGTGGACCACTACTTCCCGATCGTCGAGGAGCTGGAAGACCGCGTCGAGGCGCTGGAGGACGAGGTGTTCACGCGGCCCCGGCGTGGCGTGCTGCAGCGCATCTTCGTGGCCCGCAAGCACCTGGTGCTGTTGCGCCGGAGCATGGGGCCGCTGCGGGAGGTGCTGACCAACCTCATGAGTGGCGTCCCCCACGTCCGCGCCGAGCTGCGCCCATTCTTCCGCGACGTCCACGACCACATCCTGAGAATCCTCGACGAGGTCGAGACCAACCGCGAGGTCCTGTCGGGGCTGCTCGAGAGCTACCTCTCGCAGGTGAACAACCGACTGGCCGACGTGATGAAGACGCTGACCGCGCTCGCCACCATCGGCCTGCCGTTCACGATCGTGTCGGGGTTCTTCGGGATGAACTTCGAGGCGCTGCCGTGGATCAAGCAGCCGTGGGGGGTGGCCGCCGCCGTCGGCGTCATGGTCGTGATCGCGAGCAGCCTGTTTCTTCTTTTCCGGCAGCGGCGGTGGCTGTGAGGACGGGGCGCGCGGCGGGCCTGGCGTTCGTTCTCGCGGGGCTGGTGGCCGCCCCCGGCCTGGTCGCGGCGATCATCCCGGAGCTGTCGCCGGCCGACGTCGAGCAGGCGCTGGAGGTCGGCCGCGAGGCGATGGTGCAGGAAGACTTCGGCGACGAGTGGCGGCTCCCGCTGCCGGACGGCGGCGAGATCGTCGTGAGCACGCCGTTCTCGCGGCTGACGCTGGCGGCGCGGCAGGCGGCGCTGAAGGGGGAGGCGCTCACCGACAAGCAGCGCCAGGAGCAGATCGACCGCGGGAAAGGCAAGATCCAGCTCCTCGTCACCATGCACGGCCGGACGGCGGATTTCGCCCGGTGGTATCAGCCCGTGCTCCGGGTCGCGGGCCGGGAGGTGAAGGCGACCTTCACCCAGAACGAGCGGACGGCGCTCAGACTCGAGGACGGGCGGTACGCGGCGCGGAACGTCTACGTCTTCCCGCTGGAGGGGATCGCGCCCCGGGGCACGGTCACGCTGGTCGTGCGCCACGCCGTGGATCAGAAGGAGATCATGCAGCAGACGCTCGACCTCTCGAAGATGCGCTAGCGGGCGGGGCCGATGACCATCGCATCGCGTCGTCCTCGGTCGGGACACCGCCGAGGAGCTGATCGGGCTCTGCCGGGAGCGGATCGCGGCGTACAAGGTGCCGGCGATCCTGGAGCTCGTGGCGATGCTGCCGAAGAGCCCGACCGGCAAGATCCTCAAGAAGGACCTGCGCGATGTCGGACCGCCGAATGGTGTAAGATAGCCGGCGAGCCCCGGTGAGAGGCTCGAGGAGGGCCATGATGCGACGTAGCTCGATCGTCTGCGCGATCTTCGCGCTGTTCCTGACCTCGCTGGTCGTGACCGCCGTCGCCGAGGCGCGGGCGGGCGGCGGATTCTCGGGCGGCAGCCGGGGCTCGCGCTCCTACTCGGCCCCGCGGAGCCCCTCGGCGCCGGCGAGCCCCACCTCGCCGCAACGGGGGCTTTCCTCCCCGACCCAGCCCCAGCGGCCAGGATTCGGGTTTGGCGGCATGGGTGGCATGATCGGGGGCTTCCTCCTCGGCGGACTCCTGGGCGGGCTCCTGTTCGGTGGGCTCGGCCACGGGCTCGGCGGGTTCGGCGGAATCGGACTGATGGATATCCTGCTGATCGCCGGCATCGGCTACCTGGCCTTCGCCTTCTTCCGCCGCCGCCAGCCCCAGCCGGCCTACGCAGGGGCACCGGGGCGCTCGGAGTGGGCGCCCACGGAGACCGCGATGCCCGAGCGTCCGATGTCCATGGGCTCGACGGTCGCGCCGGCGGTGGGGCCAGCGGTTGGGTTGGTCGACGAGGACCTGGATCGCGGCATCGCCGCGATTCGCACGATGGACCCGGCGTTCACCCCGGTGCGCTTCGCCGAGATCAGCCGTGCCGCCTTCCTCCGCGTCCAGTCCGCCTGGACCGCCCGGGACCTCGGTCCGGTGCGGGCCGATCTGACCGAGGAGATGGCGGGCTCGCTCGAGACCGACCTCACCCGGCTCAAGACGCTCCGGCGGGTCAACCGCCTGGACAAGCTGACCGTGCAGACGGCCGAGGTGACCGAGGCCTGGCAGGAGTACGGGAAGGATTTCGTGACCGTGCGCTTCCGGGCGAGCGTCCTCGACTACACGATCGACGAGACGACCGGCGCCGTGGTCGAGGGCAGCAACACCGTCCCGACCGGCTTCGACGAGTACTGGACCTTCGTGCGGCCGGTCGGTCCCAACCCCTGGCAGCTCTCCGCGATCCAGCAGCCGAGCTGAGTTCGGGTCTGACGGGGTCGCCGGCCACGCCGGCGACCCCACCGTCCACCGAGCCATGCGGGCACGCCGCCTGACGCTCGTCCTGGCCGGCATCGTGGCCGGGGTCCTCGCTCTGGCCGGCGGTCTCCTGCTGAGCCTCCCGTTCCTGATCGACCTGCCGCGCGTCCAGAGCCTGCTCCGCCTCGAGGCGAGCCGGCTCGTCGATCGGCCCGTCCGCTTCGAGCGCGTCTCGGTGTCGCTGTGGCCGCTGCCGGCGATCCGGGTGCGCGGCCTCACCGTCGCCGACGCGCCGGGCTTCGGCCCCGACCCGTTCCTGAGCGTCGAGGACGCCCGGGTCCGCGTCCGCCTCCTCTCGCTCCTGCGGGGACGGCTCTCGTTCGGTGAGGTGACCTTGACCCGGCCGCGCGTCGTCGTCGAGCAGCGACGGGACGGCGCCTGGAACCTCCCGGCTCCCGGCGGAGGGCGGCCAGGCCCCGCGGCCCCGTTCGCCCTCGTCTCGCGCATGCGTCTCGAGGACGGGAGGGTGGAGATCCGCCTGCCGGCCGAGACCGGCGGGACGTCCCTCGCGCATCTGGTGGACCGCATCGACGTCGCGCTGGAGGACCTGGGCTGGATCCTGCCGATCCGCCTCCGGGCGACCGCCCGCCTGCCCGGCGGGGGTCTCGTCGTCGGCCTGGAGGGGCAGGTCGGGCCCCTGGCCGCCGCCGGGGCCGATCTTGCCGCGCTTCCCGCGCGACTGGCGGCCCGCTTCGCGGCCGAGGAGGCCCGGGCCGCCGGCGCCGGCGGGCTGGGCCTGACGGGCCGGGGGGAAGGCGAGATCCGCGCCGAGGGCCCGCTCGGCAACATGGTAGGCGGCGGGCAGCTCCGCTTCGCCCGGCTCACCCTCACCCAGTCGCCGACGTCTTGCGCCCGGCGGGAACCCCACCGCCTCGTGCTGGAAGCCGTCGAGCTGCCCGTTCGCATCGCCGGACCGAAGGTGACGGTGGAGCCGTTCGCGTTCCGGGTGGCCGGGGGCACCGTCCAGGGCTCGGCGCGCCTCACCTGGCGGGCCGGGGTTCCGGGGGTCCGCCTCGCCGACGTGCGGGTGCAAGGCGTGTCGGCGGAGCCGGTGCTGGTTGACTTCCTCTGCCAGCCATACGCCGTGACAGGGCGGATCGATGGCGCGGGCGAGGTCGAGTTCTCCGGCACGGGCCCGGAGCTGCTTCGTACCGCTCGGGGGTCCTGGCAGGCCGAGTTCGGAGCCGGCCGCCTGGTGGGACCGGCCGCCCTCAGCCTCCTGTCCGGGGCGATCCGGGTGGGCACGGCGCTCTACTCGGTCGCGAACCTGGACGCCCCGGCCGTCCTCTTGGCCTCGCCGATCGAGTTTCAGTCCCTGACCGCCTCGGGGTTGACGGGTGAGGGTCAGCTCCGGGTCACCCAGCTCGCGATGCAGAGCCAGCGCCTCCGCGTGACCGGGAGTGGCACCTACGGGCTCCTCGACACGCGTCTGGACTTCAAGCTCGACGTGAAGAGCGGACGCTCGACGTTCGGTGTCAAGGTCGGCGGGACCACCCGGGAGCCGACTTACGCGGCGGAGCCCCGCGGACTCCTCAAGACCCTGACCGAGTTGCTGGGCGCCGCACGCTCGCCGAAGGCGCGCACCTCGCCAGCCCCTCCCGCCTCCACCGGGGCCCGGTAGCGCCGGGCCGCCCTGTGGCGTGTCGGCCCCTGCGGGCGCGTGCACGCGTTTTCCAGAGTGTGCTACGCTGGCACTGTCTCCAGCGTGACAGAAGCCAGGTAAACCGGTCAGGGAAGCGAAGGGGCCGTAGCGTGCCGTCCGGCTCCCCATCCCCCGGGTGGGAAGGGGGCTGGGGGAGTAGGCGGCAGGCCGCGAACTGAGAAAGTCTGAAGGAATGGGGTCCTCCGGCTCCCCTCCCCCCGGTGGGTGGGGGAGGGGGGTTGGGGGGTGGGCGGGAGGTCCCGAAAGATCGTTGGGCCCATGGACCAGTGGTCGGTCGAGTTCGGGTGGTCGCTGAAGGAACGGGTCGTGGCGAGCGTGGAGCAGGGGATCGTGGCCCTGGATTGCCAGGGCCGGGTCCTGCTGGCGAATCCGGCCGCGCGCTCCCTGCTCGGCCTCGGAGAGGAAGTGGAGGGACGGTCCGTCGTCGATCTCCTCGGCGAGGTCCCCGAGATCGTGCGGCTCGGGACCGCCGGTGCCGGATCCGCCGGCCCGAGCGAGTGGCAGGAGGTCGATGCCCTCATCGGGGGCCGGCCGCGGGTGCTGGGCATCCAGGCGGCGCCGCTGGCCGGCGGGGGCTCGCCGGGGGCGCCCGCGGGCGTGGTCCTCTCGATCACCGACCTCACCCGGTCCCGGGAGGCCGAGGCCGCGCGACGGGTGGCGATCCTCGATGGCCTCGGCCGGCTGGGCCGTCACCTCGCGCACGAGCTGAAGAACCCTCTCGGCGCCCTCAAGCTCTACGTGCTGCTGCTCGAGCGCCAGATCCAGCAGGAGAAGCCCGACGGCCGGGAGCTGGTCGGGAAGATCGCCCGGGCCACCGATGAGCTCTCGGGTGTGATCGACGAGATCATGACGCTCGGCCTGCCGGGCTCCCTCGAACGGACCCCCGTCGCGCTCGGCGGCCTGATCGAGGACTGCCTGGCGGCCGTGTCGGAGCGCGTCGCGGCGCTGGGCGTCCGGGTGGTCCGCGGCGGGGCGGAGGACCTGGAGGTGCCGGCGGACCCCCGTCTCCTCCGGCAGGCGCTGCGGGCGCTCATCGAGAACGCGCTGGACGCGATGCCCTCGGGCGGGACCCTCACGCTGTCCTGCCTCCGGGCGGCGTCGGGCGCGGCAACGGAGATCGAGCTCCTGGTGTGCGACACCGGGACGGGGATGTCTCGCGAAGTGCAGGCACGGGTCTTCGAGCCGTTCTTCTCGACGAAGACGAGGACGGATGGGACCGGGCTCGGGATGACCATCGCGAGCCATTTCATCGGGCTACACGGCGGCCGGATCGAGATACGCAGCGGGCCCGGCGACGGCACCGTGGTTCGCGTCGCCCTGCCCACTACGGCACAGGTGGAGGATCATGGCAGAAGGACGGATTCTGGTCGTCGATGACGAAGAGTCGATAGCCGATTCGTTCCGGGCGGTGCTGCAGGACGACGGCTACACCGTCCGGACGGCGGGGTCGGCGGCGCGCGCGCTGGCCGAGGTCGAGCGGGCGGACTGGGACCTGGCATTCGTGGATCTCGTGCTGCCCGACATGGATGGGCTGGAGCTGCTCAAGAAGCTCAAGGCCCGGCGGCCGGGACTGCTGGCGGTGGTCATCACCGCCCACGGCTCCGGCGCCAAGGGATTCGCGGCCCGGGAGGCCGGCGCCTACGCCTTCCTGGAGAAGCCCGACGACATGGTGCCCGAGAAGATCCTGACCGTCGTGGCGAACGCGCTCGAGCACAAGAACCTGCGCGAGACGATCTACGGCCGGAGCGGCTACGGCAACATCGTCGGGCGCTCGCCGGCCATGCAGAAGGTCTTCGAGCTGCTCGACACGGTGGCGTCGGTGGACGCCAACGTGCTGATCGTCGGCGAGTCGGGAACCGGGAAGGAGCTGGTCGCCAACGCCATCCACTACGCCAGCCCCCGGGCCGACGGGCCTTTCATCAAGATCAACTGCGCGGCCTTGCCCAAGGATCTCATCGAGTCGGAGCTGTTCGGCTACGCCAAGGGCGCCTTCACCGGCGCCACCGCGGACAAGCCCGGACTCTTCGAGGAGGCCCACCGGGGCTCCCTCCTGCTCGACGAGATCGCCGAGATGCCCGCCGACCTCCAGGCCAAGCTCCTGCGGGTCCTCGAGGAGCGCAAGTTCCGGCGTCTCGGCACCTCCCGCGACATCGAGGTGGACTTCCGGCTGATCTCGTCCACCAACCGGGATCCCGAGGCCGCCGTGCGGGAGCTGCGCCTCCGGGAGGATCTCTACTACCGCATCAACACGGTGACGCTGCGCATCCCGCCCCTCCGCGAGCGGCCCGAGGACCTCTCGATGCTGGCCGACCACTTCGTCAAGCGCTTTGCCGAGAAGCACGCGCGCGGGGTGAAAGGCATCGCGTCCGACGCCTACCAGGCGGTCCTCGGCTATGCCTGGCCGGGGAACGTCCGGGAGCTGGAGCACGCCGTGGAGCGGGCGATCCTGGTCGCTCGGGGCGCCGAGATCACGGTCGGCGACCTGCCGGAGGTCGTGACCCGGAGCCGACCGGTGGGCGCGCCGGCGGCCCCCGAGGCGCCGGCCACGACGCCGGCGACCCTCAACCTGGAGGAACGGGAGCGGCAGGCCATCCTTCAGGCGCTCGAGAACACGAACTGGAACAAGCAAGCGGCGGCGGCCTTGCTGGGGCTGCACCGCCCGACCCTGTACTCGAAGATGCGGAAGCACGGCGTCCCCCAGAAGCGCCAGTAGTGCCCCGCGCGCGCAGCGGGCGGGGCCGCGGGGCCGGCCGGCCCTTGCGGCCCCCGCCGCCGTGTGCCAGAATGGCTTCCGTCCGAACAGGCGGCCCCCAGCGCGGGGCCGTGCGCGTTTCCCCAACCCCTTCGACACGGGAGAGTCGTCCATGACGACCGCCGGCCCCAATTCCGGCCTCGAGGACGTTGTCGTCTCCACCTCCGAGATCTGCTTCATCGACGGGGATCGAGGGCGCCTGCTCTACCGCGGCTACGACATCCACGACCTGGTGGCCCAGTCGACGTTCGAGGAGACGGTATACCTCCTGTGGCACGGCCGGCTCCCGAAGCGGGAGGAGCTGGAACGGTTCCGGAAGGCCCTCACGACCCAGCGACGGCTCCCGCCCAAGGTGCTGGCGCTCCTCAAGAGCTTCCCGAAGAAGGCCGACCCGATGGACGTCGTCCGGACGGCGGTGTCGGCCCTGGGGCTCCACGATTCCGACAGTGCGGACAACTCCCGGGAGGCCAACCTCCGCAAGGCGATCCGCATCCAGGCGCAGATCCCCACCGTCGTCGCCGCCTGGGCCCGCATCCGGAAGGGCCGGCCGCCGGTGGCGCCGAACGCCCGGCTCAGCCTGGCCGCCAACTTCCTGTACATGCTCTTCGGCAAGAAGCCGAGCGACCTGGCCGCCAAGGCCATGGACACGGCGCTGATCCTGCACGCGGACCACGAACTGAACGCCTCGACCTTCGCGGCCCGGGTCACGGTGGCGACCCTGTCGGACATCTACTCGGGCATCGTCTCCGGGATCGGCGCCCTGAAGGGTCCGCTCCACGGCGGCGCCAACGTGGGCGTCATCCGGATGCTGCTGGAGATCGGGGAGATCGACCGCGCGGAGGCCTGGATCAAGAGCGCCCTGGCCCAGAAGAAGCGCATCATGGGCTTCGGGCACCGGGTCTACCACACGGAGGACCCGCGGGCCACGCACCTGCGGCGGCTGTCCGAGGCCCTCGGCCGCGAGGCCGGCGACCTCCGTTGGTACGAGATGTCGCGGATCGTCGAGCGGGTGGTCAAGGAGCAGAAGGGGCTGAACCCCAACGTCAACTTCTACTCGGGCTCGACGTACTACTCGATGGGGATCGACCCCGACCTCTACACCCCGATCTTCGTTGTCTCGCGAGTGTCGGGCTGGACAGCCCACATCCTCGAGCAGCAGTCGAACAACCGCCTCATCCGGCCGCGGGCCGAGTACATGGGCCCGCGGCAGGCGAGTTACGTCTCGCTCGACCGGCGCTGACGCGCGCGGTCGGTGCTTCCGGCTGCGCGACCCGCGCTGACATCATCGGAGCTTCCGCGCCCCCGTCGGGGAAAACCCCGCTGGCAGCGGCGGCTGCCCGGCTCTATGATCCCCGGTGACAAAATCCCCGAGAGGAGAGGTTTTTCCATGCGACGACTCCTGATGGCGGTGGGTCTGATCGCCCTGGCGGCGGCCCCCGCTTGGGCCGACGCGGTGATCGAGCGATACTCGCGGAGCGACGGCTTCGCGGGCATGGGCGCGTTCGAGAACACGACCATCCAGACGACGGCGGCGACGGCGCAGCGCGAGGAGAGCCACCTGAAGTTCACCGGCGGCTTCATGAGCGCCGTCCAGAAGATGGCCGGGATCGGCGGGTCGATCCGGATCACCCGGCTGGACCGCGACCTGGTCTGGACCCTCGATCCGGAGAAGAAGACGTACACCGAGAGTCCGCTGACGGCCCGGGGCGAGCGCGAGCGTCCGAGCCCGACCCAGCCCCGGCCCGGCGACCAGCGCCCGAAGGACAAGGGCGAGCCGTCGGACGTGGTGATCACCCGGAACGAGTTCAAGGTCGAGAAGACCGGCGCCAGCAAGGCGATCAACGGGTTCCCGTGCGACGAGTACCTGATGACGTGGCTCGTGGAGACGAAGAACACGAAGACGGGCGAGACCGGCAAGAGCCTGATGACCAACCGGCTGTGGACCACGACGGAGACGCCGGAGATCCGGGCGGTCCAGGCCGAGGAGCAGACGTATGGCCGGGCGTATCTGAAGAAGATCGGCATGGACGTCTCGCCGGCCGAGGCGCAGAAGTTCCTGGCCGGCCTGCGCGGGGTCGGCGAGGAGGAGCAGCAGAAGGCGCTGGCCAAGCTGGGCGGGGAGCTGTCCAAGATTCACGGCTACACGATCGTGACCGACCTGGCCTGGACGGGCGAGGGGAGCGGCGGCGAGGCCAAGGAGGGCGGTGCGCCGCGGAGCGGGGGCGGCCAGCCGGGCATGGGCGAGCTGATGGGCCAGCTCGGCAAGCTCCTCGGCGGCGGGGGCCAGAAGAAGAGCGGCTCGGAGCCGGCGGCCTCGGGGGGCGAGGAGAAGAAAGGGGCGCTCTTCAGCCTCTACTCCGAGGTGAAGAGCATCCGGACCCTGCCGGCCGACCCGACCCGGTTCGAGGTGCCGGCCGGCTTCACCCTCAAGAAGTGAGATGAACGCGAGGGGCGCGTTCCGCCGACCACGTCCCGCGTCGCGCTTGCGGGGCGCCCCCCCTCCCCCCGCCACAGGCCGAAGGCCGTCCGATCGGTGGGGAGGGGTCGGGGGTGGGGGTGGATCCAAATGACCCGGTTCACCAAGGGCCACGGCCTCGGCAACGACTACCTGGTCATGGCCGAGGGCGACCTCGATTTCCCGCTGGCGCCCGCCGCGATCCGCTGGATCTGCCACCGCAACTGGGGCGTGGGGTCGGACGGCATCCTCCTGCGGACCCACTCGGCCGCCGCCGACGTCGGCCTCCGCATCTTCAACCCGGATGGGAGCGAGGCGGAGAAGTCCGGCAATGGCCTCCGCATCTTCGCCAAGTACATGTGGGAGCGCGGCGCCCTCCGGAAGTCGCCCATGCGCATCGAGACCAAGGGCGGTCTGGTCGAGGCGGTGTGCCACCTGAGCGGGGAGTCGGTCACCGAGGTGACGGTCGAGATGGGCCGGGCCACCTTCCTGGCCCCCGAGATCCCGATGCACGGGCCCGAGCGCGAGGTGGTGGCGGTGCCGCTCCAGGTCGGCGAGCGGTTCTTCACGGTGACCTGCGTCCAGGTCGGGAACCCGCACTGCGTGGTGTTCACCGATCGGCTCGACGAGGCCGAGGTCCGCGTGTGGGGGCCGCGGATCGAGACGCATCCGAGCTTCCCCAACCGCATCAACGTCCAGTTCGCCCGCGTCCTCGCGCGGGACCGCATCGAGATCCGGATCTGGGAGCGGGGGGCCGGCTACACGCTGGCCTCCGGCTCCTCGTCGTGCGCGGTCGCGGCCGCCGCCGTCCGGAACGGACTCACCGACGGCCGGATGACTCTCCTCATGCCGGGAGGGGAGCTGGGGCTCGAGGTGCGGCCCGACTGGTCGATCCGGCTGCGCGGCCCGGTCGCCGAGGTCTGTGAGGGCGCCCTGGCACCCGACCTGCTCGACAGCCTCCGCCGGAAGGCCCCGCTGCCCTTCGAGTGAGAGCGTGTGAAGGAACGGATTCTCCGACTCCCCCTCCCCCCGGGTCAAAGGCCGAAGGCCGTCCAACAATCGGGGAGGGGGGGTGGGCGGGAGGTCCCGAACTGTGGCTAGGTCCGGGTGGCCGGCGCCGGGGACTCGCCGGCCTTGAGCCGGGCGAGGTTCTGGAGCCCGTTGTAGGCGGCGTACTTGTAAGCTTCGCCGAGGGTCGGGTAGTTGAAGACGGTCTGGATGAAGAAGTCCAGCGTGCCGCCGAGCTGCAGACAGCACTGGCCGACGTGGACCAGCTCGGAGGCGTTCTCGCCGATGACGTGCACGCCCAGGAGCCGCTGGTCCTCCGGCGAGAAGATCAGCTTGAACTCGCCGCCGAGATCGCCGATGATTTGGCCCCGCGCGTTGTCGGCGTAGAAGGCCCGGCCGACGCAGTAGGTCAGGTTCTTCTGCCGGCAAGTCTCCTCCGTCTCCCCGGCCATGGCCACCTCGGGAATGGTGTAGACCGCGAGCGGGAGCACCGGCGAGACCCGCGTCTTGTACTTGAGGTCGAAGGCGTGGCACATGGCCACCCGGGCCTGCTCCATCGAGACCGCCGCCAGCGCCGGGAAGCCGATGACGTCGCCGGCCGCGTAGACGTGCGGCACCTCGGTCTGGTAGTGCTCGTTCACCTTCAGGAGCCCCCGGGCGCCGGCGGTGAGGCCAGCCCTCTCCAGCGCCAGGCCGTCGGTGTTGCTCAGGCGGCCCGTCGCCATCAGGACCTTGTCCACCTCCAGTCGCTCACCGGTGGAGAGGGTCAGGCGCACCGAGTCCGTCAGGAGCTCGTACCGCTCCGCGTTGACGCCGAGCCGCATGCGGACACCAACGCGCTCCATCTGCTCGCGCAGGCGGGTCGAGATCTCCTCGTCGAGGAACGGCAGGATCCTCTCCCCTTTCCCGAACAGCGTGAGCGCGATCCCGAGCGCGGCGAAGATCCCCGCGTACTCGCAGCCAATCACGCCGGTGCCGACCACCGCCAGGCTCCGGGGCAGCCGGTCCATCTGGAGGATCGTGTCGCTGTCCAGGATGAGCCGGCCGTCGAACGGGATGTCCGGCGCGCGGAAGGGGCGGGAGCCGGTCGCGATCAGGATGAAGCGGCCCCGGAGCAGACGGTCCGGCGCGCCCTCTTGAGAGACCCGGATGGTGTGCGGGTCCTCGAAGCGGCCGAGCCCGTGGGCGAGCGTGACCTTGTGTCGCTCCAGGTTCTCGGCCACCTTGGCGCGAAGGGCGGCCACCACCTCCTCTTTCCGGAACATGAAGTCCCGGACGTTGAGGTCCGGCTTCACGGTGTAGTCGACGCCGTAGAGCCCCCGGGTGCCCAGCCCCGAGAAGTAGAGGGCCGTCTCCCGCAGCGTCTTGGACGGGATGGTGCCGGTGTTGATCCCGGTCCCGCCGACGTAGGGCTCGCGCTCGATCACGGCCACGCGATTGCCGAAGTAGGCGGCCTGGGCCGCGCCCTTCTCGCCAGCGGGACCGGCGCCGAGGATCACCAGGTCGTACTGTTCGATGCTCACCGCATCCGGAGGCATTCCAGCTGAATCCTTTCCTTGCTTCCTCGAAGCGCCGAAGCCACGACGCTCATCGGCCCCGCCCGCGTCATCCGCCGCTGACGGCGGCCAGGATCCACACCTCGGCCCCATCCGGTAGCGGCGTGGCCAGGCCCCCGGTCAGGCGGATGCTCTCGGTCTCCACGAACACGTTGACGTGCGGCCGGACCTCGCCCTGCTCGGTGAGCACCCGATCCCGGAGACCGGGACAGGTTGCCCACAGCGCCTCGAGGGCTGCCGCGACGGTCGGGGTCGGGGCCTGCACCTCCACCCGGCTCCGGCCGCCGGCGAGCCCCTGCAGCGGGGCCGGCAGGTGCACGCGGACCGGTCGGGCGGGGGGGCCGGAAGGAATCGTGGGTCGGCTCACGCGGTCATCCCACGACCGCGGTCTTGACGCTCACGATCGAGGGCAAGCCGTCGGCCAGCAGCCGCCACGAGCTTCCCCCGTCGCGGGAGCCCCACAGCTTGCCGTTGCGGGTCCCGACGTAGACGCCGGCCGGGTCGAGGGTGTCGGTGGCCAGCGCGTCCCGCAGCACGGGGTCGAACACGCCCTTCTGCGGCAGGCCGCGGGTCAGCGCCTGCCAGGAGCGGCCGCCGTTCCGGGTCCGGTACACCCGCAGCTTCCCGCCGGGGGGGCAGCGGAACTGGTCGGACTCGAGCGGCACGATGTAGACGGTGTCCGGGTCGTGCGGGTGGATCGCCATCGCGAAGCCGAAGTCCGACGGCACGCCGTGGGCCATGTCCTGCCAGGACTCGGCGGCGTCGTCCGAGCGGTAGAGCCCCCAGTGGTTTTGTAGATATAGCCGCTCCGGGTGCGCGGGGTGGTGCACGACCTTGTGCACGCACTGGCCGAACTCCGGGTGCTTGTCGGGGAGGAACTCCGCCCGGATCCCCTTGTTGCGGGCTCGCCACGTGCGGCCGCCGTCGTCGGTCCGGTACAGACCGCCCGTCGAGATGGCGATCCACATCCGATCCGGGCGGCTCGGATCCGGCAGGATGGTGTGGAGACAGAGCCCGCCGCCGCCGGGGGCCCAGTTGGCCCGGTGCGGATGATCGAGGAGGCCGCGGACCGGCGCCCAGCTCTCGCCCCCGTCGGTGGAGGCGAACAGCGCGGCGGGCTCGACGCCGCAGTAGAGGGTCTCCGGCTCCTCCGCCCGGCCGGGACGGATCTGCCAGATCTGCCGGAGCGAGAGACCGGACTCGGCGGGAAACCGCACCGCGCCCTGAGGGTCGTCCGTCCACGTCCGCCCGAAGTCGTCGCTCCGGTGGAGCGTGGCGCCCCAGTGCATGCTGGAGGCGCCGGCCCAGAGGCGCCGGCGACCCTGCCGGCCGTCCCAGGCGAGCGCGTACACCGCGTGGCCGGGGAAGTGCGGCCCCCCGACGTCCCAGCGGGCGCGGCCTCCACCGGCGCGGAAGAGGAACGCGCCCTTCAGCGTGCCGACCAGGACGAGCACGTCGCCGCGCTTCGGCCGGACCTGTCGCGTCGTCACCATGTTGGCACCTCCCGCCTACCCAATCCTCGACGGCCTCGGCCTTTGGCCCCCTCCCCCATTTTTCGACGGCCTTCGGCCTTTGGCTGGGGGGAGGGGGGAGTCGGAGGCTCCGATCGCTTCACACGCTATCAAAAGGCCAGGGCGTAGCCGTCGCGGCGCGGGTCGGCCCCGCCCTGCAGCACGCCCGACTCGGGGTCGCGCCCGATCCCCTGGCCGCCCCCGACGACCCACGACCAGTCGTCGATCACGTTGACCTGGTGGCCGCGCGCGGTCAGGGCGTCCCGCGTCGGCTCCGGGACGCGACCTTCCACGTCCACCAGGCGATCCCGGTAGGCTCTGACCCGCGGCGCTTCGATGGCGTCCTGGACGGCCATCCCGAACTCGAGCACGTTGAGGAGCATCTGGGGCGTGGTCTGGAGGATTCCGAAGGAGCCCGGGGTCCCGATCGAGAGGCGGAAGCCGCCGTTCCGGAACGCCTGGCACGGGGACATCCGGGTCTGGAGCCGGGCGCCGGGGCGGAGCATCGCCGGGCTCGCCGGGTCGAGCTCCGTCCAGAAGAGCATGTTGTTGAGGAGCAGGCCGGTGCCGGGCACCATCACGCCGGAGCCGAACGGGCTGCCGAGGGTCTGGGTCACGGTCACCACCGTGCCGTCGCCGTCCGCGGTGGCGAAGTGGGTCGTGTGCTCCTTCATGAAGTCGGCGGGATGGCCGGGAAGGATCTCGTCCGGCAGCCACTCCGCGCTCCACCGCTCGCCCCCCGACACCCCGGCGCGCTTCGGATCGATCAGCCGTCGCCGCTCGGCCGCGTAGGCCGGCGAGAGGAGGCCGGCGATCGGCAGCCCTTCCCGGGGACCCCACGCGACGCGATCGGCCGAGGCCAGCTTCACCGCCTCGATCAGGTGGTGGAGGTAGTCGGGCGAGTTGTGGCCGAAGCCGCGGAGGTCGAAGCCCTCGAGGAGCTGCAGGGTCTGGAGGATCGGGAAGGAGTAGGTGGGAACGCACACCTCGTGGTCACGGAACCGCGAGGCGATCGGCTCGCCCCAGGTCGGCGCGTAGCCGGCGAGGTCCGCCTCGGTGAGCCAGCCGCCGTGCTCCTGCACCGCCCGGGCGATCGTCCGCGCCAGCGGGCCTCGGTAGAACGCCTCGGCGCCGCCCTCGGCGAGCTGGCGGAGCGTGCCGCCCAGCTCCTTCTGGACGAGCACTGTCCCTGGCCGCGGCACCCGGCCACCGGCGCCGAGGAAGGTCCGCTCGGCCTCGGCCGAGTAGGCGAGCTGGACGCGCCCCTTGGCGAAGAAATCGCAGTTCTTCCAGGTGAGCGGGAAGCCCTCCTCGGCGAGGCGGATCGCGGGAGCCAGGACGGCGCTCCGCGGAAGCGTGCCGTTCCGCTCGTGGAGGGCGAGGATCGCCGCCGGGAGGCCGGGGACGCCGATGGAGCGCGCGCCGCCCTTGAGGTCCGCCTCGGTGAGCCGGCCCGGGTCGGCCGCCGCCGGCACCTGGCCGGCCGAGACCAGCGTCTCCCGGACGCCGCGGCGGGAGATCAGGAGCGAGGCCACTCCGCCCGCCGCCGACATGTACGGCTCCACCACGTGGAGGGCGAACGACGTCGCGGCGGCGGCGTCCACGGCGTTCCCGCCCTGGAGCAGCGCCTGCATGCCGGCCAGCGTCGCCAGTGGATGCGCGGCGGCGATGCAGCCGTGCGTGCCCATGACCGTCGGGCGGTAGGCCTGACCGTGAGGCGGTGTGGACGCGGACATCGAAGCCTCCCTTCGGGCTTGCTCAGTGGCTCGTCGGCAGGTAAGCGTCCAGGTCCTGGCCGGGGCCGCCGCGGAGGAAGTCGAAGTCGGCGCCCTCGTGGGCCTGGAGCACGTGGTCGAGGTAGAGCTTGCCGTAACCGCGGGTGAAGGCCGGTCGGGGCGGGGACCACCGGGCCCGCCGGCGCGCCAGCTCCCCGTCGTCCACGTGGAGCGTGAGGCGGCGACCCGGCACGTCCAGCTCGATCTCGTCGCCGTCCTGGACGAGGGCGAGCGGGCCGCCGATCCCGGACTCGGGCGCCACGTGGAGGACGCAGGTGCCGTAGGAGGTCCCGCTCATCCGGGCGTCCGAGATCCGGACCAGGTCCTTGACGCCCCGGCGGAGGAGCTTCTCGGGGATCGGGAGCTGGCCCCACTCCGGCATCCCGGGCGCGCCCCGGGGCCCGCCCAGCTTCTGGACCAGCACCGAGGTCTCGTTGACCTCGAGCGCGGCGTCGTTGATCCGCGCCATCAGGTCGTGCTTGGACTCGAAGACCACGGCCCGGCCGCGGTGGCGGAGGAGGTGCGGCGACGCGGCCGTCTGCTTGAGCACGGCGCCGTCCGGGCAGAGGTTGCCGTAGAGGATGACGGTCCCGCCCTCCTTCCCGAGGGGCTGGTCGAGCGGCACGATCACCTCGCGGTTCCACACCTTGGCGGTCCGGACGTTCTCGCCCAGGCCCCGGCCGGTCACCGTGAGCGCGTCGTTGTGGAGCAGCGGCGCCAGCTCGCGGAGGACGGCCGGCAGCCCGCCCGCGTAGAAGAAGTCCTCCATCAGGTAGGCGCCGGAGGGGCGGACGTTGGCGATGAACGGCGTCTCCCGCGAGATCCGGTCGAAGACCGACAGCGGCAGCGGCACGCCGACCCGGCCCGCGAGGGCGACCAGGTGCACGATGGCGTTGGTGCTGCCGCCGATGGCCATGTCCACTCGGATCGCGTTCTCGAACGCCTCGCGGGTCAGGATCCGGGTCGGGCGGAGGTCCTCGGCCACCATCTGGACGGCCCGCTGGCCGGAGGCCTCGGCCAGGGCGAGCCGCCGGGCGTCCGGGGCCGGGATGGCGGCGTTGCCGGGGAGGGTCATGCCGAGGGCCTCCGCCATCGACGCCATCGTGGACGCCGTGCCCATCACCATGCAGTGGCCGCTGGAGCGCGAGATGCAGTTCTCCATCTCGCACCACTCCTCCTCGCCGATCCGCCCGGCCCGGAGCTCGTCCCAGTAGCGCCACACGTCCGTGCCGGAGCCGAGCGGCTCGGTGCCGTACATGCCCCGCAGCATCGGCCCGCCGGTGACCATGATGGCGGGCACGTCCGCGCTGGCGGCGCCCATCAGCATCGCCGGGGTCGTCTTGTCGCAGCCGGAGAGGAGGACCACGCCGTCGAAGGGCAGGGAGCGGATGCACTCCTCGGTGTCCATGGCCAGGAGGTTCCGGAAGAGCATCGTGGTCGGCTTCATCAGGGGCTCGCTGAGCGAGATGACCGGGAACTCCAGCGGGAAGCCGCCCGCCCGCCAGACCCCGCGCTTGACATGCTCGGCGACCGTGCGGAGGTGGCTGTTGCAGTTGGTCGCCTCGCTCCAGGAGTTGGCGACCCCGATCACCGGCCGGCCGCGGAAGGTGTCGTCGGTCAGGCCTTCCGCCTTCAGCCAGGCGCGGTGGAGGAAGCCGTTGAGGTCGTTGCCGCCGAACCAGAGCTCGCTGCGGAGTCGGGGACGCGTCATGGTGCCGGGAGCCTCCTGGGTGGACCGTGGTGCCCGCCTATCTTTTCGCGCCCCTGGACTGCTGTCAAGCGGCAGCGCATGGTTTCCCGGGCGCCGCGGCTCCGCGTACAATGGGGTCGTGGCGAGCCAGGGGCTCCGGCATCGGTTCACCGTCGAGGACTACCACCGGATGGCGGCGGCGGGGGTCCTGTCCGATGACGACCGGGTCGAGCTGATCGACGGGGAGATCGTTGACATGACGCCCATCGGCAGCCGGCACATGGCGTGCGTGGACCGACTGAATCGATTGCTCACGGCGGCGTGCGGGGACCGGGCGATCGTGCGGGTTCAGGGCCCGATCCGGCTCGGTCCTCGCTCGGAGCCGCAGCCGGACGTCACGCTGCTGCGCCCCCGACCGGATTTCTACGCGGAGGGGCATCCGGGCCCGGACTCCGTGCTGGTGCTGGTCGAGGTCGCCGACACCTCGCTCGATCTGGATCGGAGCGTGAAGCTGCCGCTCTACGCCCGGGCCGGGATCCGCGAGGTCTGGCTGGTGGACCTCGCCGCCAGCCGCGTGGTGGTGCATCGCACGCCGGGACCCGATGGGTACGCCGACGTCCGGTCGACGGGTGGCGACGCGCGCCTCTCGCCCGCCGCGTTCCCCGGTCTCGATCTCCGCGCTCGGGACATCATCGGCTGAGCCGTCCCGGCCGGCGCCTTCCCCGCGATCCATGGGCATCCGCGAGCGGCTCGAGCGCCTCGACTGGAAGGAGATCGAGGCCGCGCTCTGGGAATGGGGCTACGCCCGGACGGACGCCGTCCTCACCCCGGCGGAGTGCGCCGAGCTGATCGCGCTCTACCCCGACGACCGGCGGTTCCGCAGCCGGATCGACATGGCCCGCTTCCGGTTCGGTGTGGGCGACTACAAGTACTTCGCCGACCCGCTCCCGCCGCTGGTGGCCACGCTCCGCCAGCACGCGTACCCGCCGCTGGCGGCGATCGCGAACCGGTGGATGGAGGCGCTGGGCGTCCGCGACCGCTATCCGGAGGAGCTGGCCGGCCTGCTCGCCCGCTGCCACCGGGCCGGCCAGACGAAGCCGACGCCGCTCCTGCTCCACTACGAGGCCGGCGGCTACAACTGCCTCCACCGCGATCTCTACGGGGAGGTGGCGTTCCCCCTCCAGCTCACCGCGTTCCTGAGCCGGCGCGGGGCCGACTACACGGGCGGCGAGTTCCTCCTCGTCGAGCAGCGGCCGCGGGCCCAGTCCCGTGGCGAGGCGATCCCGACCGAGCAGGGGGAGCTGGTGATCTTCGCGACGGCGGAGCGGCCGGTCCACGGGAGCCGGGGCTACTTCCGCGCCGGCATGCGGCATGGCGTGAGCCGGGTGCGCTCGGGCTCCCGGTACACGCTGGGCGTCATCTTCCACGACGCGCGCTGATTTTTCGGGACCGGCCTCCGTCCCGCCCAGCCCCCCTCCGCCCCCCACCGGGGAGGGGGGAGTCGGAGTCGCCGATTTACTTGGTCTACTGGGTCGCGGTGCCGGACTTCCGGGTCTTCTGCTCTTCCGCCACCTCGAGCTGCTTCTGCTCCATCTTCTTCATCAGCTCGTCGAACGAGTTCTGCGTGATGATCTTGTTGAACTGGGACCGGTAGTTGGCGACCAGGCTGACCCCCTCGATCGACACGTCGTAGACCTCCCACCGGTCACCCTTCTTCTGCAGCCGGTAGTCGAGGGGGATCTCGGTTCCCCGCTGGGTGACGATCTTGGACCGCACGCTCACCGTGTCCCCGTCGGCCACCTCGGGCAGGTAGACGATCTTCTCCCCGCCGTACGACTCGATCTTGGTCACGTAGGAGTTCTCGAGGAGGTCCGCGAAGAGCTCGGTGAAGCGCTTCCGCTGCTCAGGGGTCCGCGCCGCCCAGTGGCGGGCCAGCGCCCGCTTCGCCATCTCCTCGAAGTCGAAGAGCCCGCGCGCCACCTCCCGGATCTGGGCGCGGCGCTTCTCGGCGTGCTGCGGCTTCTTGAGCTCCGGGTCCTGCACCAGCTTCAGCACCCGATCCACCGAGGCCTTGACCTGGTCGGTGGCCGGGCCGGCCCAGGCGGCGGCCGCCGCCAGCGCGATCCCGGCGGCGATCGCCCCCGCCTTGACCGACCGCGGCGTCGGTAGCGTTCTCATGTGTGCTCCTCCTCGAGGGCCAGGCCCTCGGCTCTCTCGTGACGGCAAGCACCATGCCAGGACTCCGGCCTCGCGGCGCACGCGAACCATCTGACGGCCGACCGGGACGCGCCGTTCGCGCCGTCAGGTCGCTGACAGGTGAACGCGGCCCCGATGGGATCAGATACGGCCCCGGAGGGCGGCAGCGAACGCCTCGATCGCGCCGCGCTCGCTGCGGCTCTCCAGCGGCACGTAAGGGGCGACCCGATCGAGAAGCCCGGCGTAGCGGGCGGCGAGGGCGTGCGCCAGCTCCGGGAGGGGCGCCTCGACCGCGAAGGTGGCCAGCATCTCGTCGCTGATCAGGTCGGCCATGCCGGCCCAGTCGCCCTCCACGGACTTCCGGTGCAGGCGCGGCATCAGGTCCTGCCAGCCATGGGCGGCCAGGACGGGCTCGTAGGTCCGGGTGGACGCGTAGAAGGCGATCTGGCTCCGCGCGAACTGGCGGGCCTGGTCCCGCTCGGCGGCGGTGCGCCCGGTCACCATGAAGACGGACGTGGCGAGGGTGATGTCGTCACGGCGGCGCCCGCTCTTGGCGAGCCCGGCCTCGATGTTGGGGAGCGCGAACTCCCGGAGGTACGTCACCGAATGGAACGGGTGCAGGTGCACGCCCTCGCACAGCTCGCCGGCCAGGCGCAGGTTGTAGCCGTTGACCGCCGCGATGTAGATCGGGATCCGTGGGTGGTCGATGGGGCGCGGGGTGAAGAAGGGCGTCATCAGGGTGATGTTGTAGTGCTCGCTCCGGAAGTTGATGGGGGCGCCGGTCTGCCAGCACTCCCAGACGGCCCGGAGGGCCTGGACGTAGTCCCGCAGGCGCGGCCCGGGGGCCGTCCACGGCACCGAGAAGCGCCGCTCGTTGTGACCCTTGACCTGGGTGCCGAGCCCGAGGATCAGCCGGCCCCCGGAGGCGGCCTGGAGGTCCCAGGCCATGTGGGCCACGACCGTCGGGCTTCGCGGAAAGGCGACCGCGATCGCGGTGCCCAGGGTCGGCCGGCGCGTGTGCTCGGCGGCCAGCGCCAGCGGGAGAAACGGATCGTGCCGCGTCTCGGAGGCCCACAGACCGTCGAAGCCGAGGGCCTCGGCGTCGCGGGCCAGGGCCGGCACGTCGACCAGGCTGTCGATCGCGATGTTGATGTCGAGCTTCATCGATTCCTCACCGCCCTCGCGGCACTCGACGAGGGCACCGAATCCAGGCCTTGGGTACCGGGCCGCGTCATCGTCCTTCCCCGATCGGGGAAAGGGGCACCCGGTCTTTCCATCCGACGACGAGGCCCGGGGCGCCGGCCTCCAGGGTGGCCAGCGGGACCCGCACGAGCAGCCGGTCCCCCTCGCGCCACTCGCCGGCCCGCATGGGCGCGACGTCGGCCGGGCCCCGCGGCGTGAGGCTCGCGTCCACCATGGTCTCGACCCCGCTCCGGACGATGAGCAGTTCCAGGCCGCCCGCGCGGCGAAAGAGCCTCGGGGCGTCGGGGCGCACCGCCGGCCAGACCATGGGTGTCAGGACGACCGGGACGCCCGTGCCCCGGATGAGGGCGGGCAGGGTGATGTCGAGCCGGACGAAGCTGCCGTCGGGCGCGGCCACGAGCAGCGTGCCGATCACCTGGGTGATCGTGGTGAGCTCCCCGCCGATGTCGATCACGCAGACGTCGCCGGGTCGTGCCGTCCGCGGCTGGATCTCGAGCGACGTCCAGGCGGCGGCGTCGGCCG
This sequence comes from uncultured Candidatus Rokubacteria bacterium, assembly GCA_963708025.1. GTDB lineage: Bacteria > Methylomirabilota > Methylomirabilia > Rokubacteriales > DASRDR01 > CAVPSB01. The sequence goes on from CAVPSB010000012.1 coordinate 409,943, forward strand.
GCGGCCGCAGCGCGAGGAGCTGGAACTCGCCCTGGCCACCGAAGGCCGCGGCCTCTGGGCCGGCGAGCAGCCGCATCGGCTTCCGGACGAGCGCCTCCCGGGGGATGGCGTCCACGGCACCGGGCGGGGCGCGCTCGACGACACCTCGCTCCAGCACTGCCGCCAGCCCGGGCCGGGCCGCCCGCTGGGCCGTGACCGCCTCCCAGAGGAAGGCGAAGCGGACGGCCGGCGGGCTCGTCTGGCCCCCGGCGCCGGGCGGTGCCGCCAGGACCGCCACGCCGACCAGGCAGCCGAGGAGAACCGGGCGGGCCCCGCTCACTGCGCACCCCTCGGTAAGAAGTGGCGGAGCTTCCCTGCGTGGCACCGGGCCGCGGCCCGAGCCCCGCTCGGACGCAGGGAGGAGGCGGGCCGAGGCGTATGCCGCATACGTTGAGGCCCGCCGACGACCGAGGACGCCGCGGGGCGAAGGGCCCCGGCCCGGTGCCGCTCACTGCTGGTAGGCCATCGCTTCCAGCCGCGCGATTCGCTCCTCGATCGGCGGATGCGTGCCGAGGAGGTCGGCCACGGCCCCCTCGCGCTCGTTCACCGCGCGCTCCAGCGGATCGGCGATGCAGAGGTGGGCGGTGCCGCGGGCGACCCGCCGGGTCGGCTCGGTGGCCGCCTGGAGTTTGCGGAGGGCGTTGGCCAGCCCGATGGGGTTGCGGGTCAGCTCGGCCCCCGAGGCGTCGGCCAGATACTCCCGCCGCCGGGACACCGCGGTGGCGAGGAGCTGACCGACGATCGGGGCCAGGACGATGGCGAGGAGCCAGATCACGAAGACCAGGAGGCCGAGCAGCCCGGAGCCCGCGCCACCACCGCTGTCGTCGTCGCGGCTCTCCCGGCGACCGAGCCGCACCCGCATCGCCCAGTCGCTCAGGAGGAGCACCGCGCCCAGGAGGGCGGCGACCACCGTCATGGTCCGGATGTCGTAGTTCCGGACGTGCGACATCTCGTGGGCGATGACGCCCTGCAGCTCGTCGCGGTTCATCGCCATCAGGAGCCCGCTCGTCACGGCGATAGAAGCGTGGTCGGGGTCGCGACCGGTCGCGAAGGCGTTGGGGTCGGGGTCGTCGACCACGTAGACCTTCGGCATGGGCAGGCCGGAGGCGATCGACATCTCGGTCACGACGTTCATCAGCACGCGGGAGTTCGGGTCATCCGTTTGCACGGGCCGCGCCCCGCTACCGGCCAGGACCGCCCGGTCCCCGAACCGGTACCCGAACCACGACGAAACGCCGCCGAAGACCGCGGCCAGCGTGGCCGCGATGGGAATCGGCAGGCCACCCCGCCGGGCTGTCCGGGACGCGTCGTAGCCCAAGACGAACAGGTCGAAGCCGAAGCCGAGGAAGGCCAGGAGCAGGACGAAGACACCGATCAGGAACCAGGTCATCCGCTTGTTCGCCGCCTGCTCGGCGAAGAGGTTCCGCGGCGTCGCCGGCCGCGGCGGCCCTTCGGCCATGTCTCAGCCTTGCCGGGGGGGAGCTGCGCGCTCCATCCGAATCGCCGCGGCGCCCACCCGCAACCGGGTACGGGCCTGCGGCCCTCGGGACGCCGCGTCCCTCCGGTGGCCCGGGTCCCCCCTCCGGGCGTCCCGTCGCTCGCGCATCCGCGGTGATGGCTGCACGGGGGCTCAGCGCCCGCCCAGATCCACGCGGGGGACCGCGCGCTCGGCCGCCTCCATCTCGAAGAACTCGGCGGGGCGGAAGCCGAGGGCGCTGGCCACCAGGTTCAGGGGGAAGACCTGTTGGCGGGTGTTGAAGCGGGCCGCCATGTCGTTGTAGAGCTGGCGGGCGAAGCCGATCCGGTTCTCGGTGCTGACCAGCTCTTCCTGGAGCGCCAGGACGTTCTGGTTGGCCTTGAGGTCGGGATAGCGCTCCATCACGGCGATCAGGCGTCCCACCGCCTGGCTGAGCTGGCCCTCGGCCTGGCCGACCTGGGCGGCACCGGCCGCGTTCATGGCCCGCGCCCGCGCCTCGCTCACCCGTTCGAAGATCTCGCGCTCGTGCTGCATGTAACCCTTGACGGCGGCGACCAGGTTCGGGACCAGGTCGTGGCGGCGCTTGAGCTGTACGTCGATCTGGGCCCAGGCGTTCTTGACCTGGTTCCGCAGCCCGACCAGGCTGTTGTAGAGCCAGATCGCGATCGCGGCGAGGGCGATCACCACCACCAGCCCCAGGGTCATCGGCCTACCCTCCGGTCAGACAGGGCGCACCACACCCGCCATCGGCGAGGCGCCATCGGCGAGGCGATTGTAGCGGACTCGGCGCCGGTCAGTCGACCCAATCGGCGACGAACACGTTGAACTCGCGCGGCGCGGCGGCGCCGCGGCTCGAGCAGAAGACGAGCCGGGACCCGTCGCGGGAGAACATCGGGAAGGCGGCGAACGACTCCGCGTAGGTGAGGCGCTCGAGGCCACCGCCGTCGCGGCGCACCAGGTAGAGGGCGAAGTCGAAGCGCCCCGGGTCGTGCAGGTTGGAGGCGAAGACGATCCGCTCGCCGTCGGGGTGGAGGAAGGGCGCCCAGTTGGCGGCGCCGTTGGCGGTGACCTGCCGGGTCCCGGTGCCGTCGGCGTCCATGACGAACAGCTCGGCGCGGTGCGGCCGCACGAGGCCCTGGGCCAGGAGGGCCCGGTACTCGGCCAGCCCCGCCGCGTCGGGCGGGTGCCAGGCGCGCCAGACGATCTGCCGGCCGTCCCACGAGAAGAAGGGTCCGCCGTCGTAACCGGGCCGGTCGGTCAGGCGTCGGATCCCGCCCCCGTCGGCATCCCAGAGGTAGAGGTCGAGGTCCCCGTCGCGAAGCGAGGTGAACAGGACCCGCCGCCCGTCGGCAGCGACCGAGCCCTCCGCGTCGTAGCCGGGGTGGGCCACGAGCCGCGTGGTGCCGCTCCCGTCGGAGGCGCAGGTGTAGAGGTCGTAGTCGTAGAGCGGCCAGACGTAGCCGCGCGAGCGATCGGGCGCGGGCGGGCAGTCCGGGCCCGCGTGGTGGGTGGAGGCGTACAGGAGCCGGCTCCCGTCGGGAAAGAACCAGGCGCAGGTGGTGCGGCCCCGACCGGTCGAGACCAGGCGCACCTGACTGCCGTCGGCGTCCATCGTGAAGATCTGGTCGCAGCCGAACGGCGGACGCGTGGACTGGAAGACCAGGCGCCGGCCCGTCCCGTCGAAGTAGGCCTCGGCGTTCTGGCCGCCGAAGGTGAGCTGGCGGAGGCTGCCCAGGTGCCGCTCCCGCGGGTCCCGCGGCGGCGCCGGGCCGGCGGCCCGCGCCCGCCGGGCGCCCAGGTGCTCGCGGAGCGCGGCGGCCGCTCCGGCGAGGCCGAGCCGCAACAGCGCGCGCCGATCGAGCGCCCGGTCCAGCACTACGAGCCCGTAGGAGTCTGGCGTGTTACAGGCCTTGCGACATGAGCCATGAAGAGCCTCCGAGCGGCGGCTTTGCCGCCGCCACGACAGGGGGGCATCGGGGGGGTCTTCCGAGACCCCCCCGAAGGATACTATCGGGCGTCGGGCAGTCCGACCGCCTTCCGGATCTTGGCGAGCTGACCGGCGTGGTTGTTCCAGTGGAAGTCGAACATCCCGCCGACGAACATGGCCAGGGAGATCTCGTCAGTCCCCATGAACTGCTTGAACAGCGGGATCCGGAGCTTCCGGCGCGCGAGGTCCTCCTCCGGCAAGCTGTCGAGGTACTGGTAAACGCCACGACGCTGGGCGTCCAGGGAATCAGAGTACTGCTTCAGCGTCATCGCGCGTCGCTCCGGCGTCATGTGGACCTCGCCGGGCTTGAACTCCACGACCGCGTAGTCGCGCTCCGAGAACGTCTTGAGGAGATCGACCGGGTTCGAGCCCGGCTGGAAGAGCAGGTGCGACAGCACCTCCCGGGCGGTCCATTCGCCGGGGGCATCGGACCTCTCCAGGTGCGGCTCCATGCCCTGGAGCTGTCGCGTGAGGTTCCCCCAGGCGGCGTCCGTCTTGCCTCGCAGCTCGTTGACGGTCTTGTTCGGCATCGGTCACCTCCGTTGCTCCAGGGTTGCTTGCATGGTCCGCTCGACGCCGCCGCGGACGACCGTCACCTCGACGATGTCGCCGGCGCGGCGGGTCCTCAGCACAAACGTGAAATCGTCCAGGGTGCGGATGCTCACGCCGGCGAAGCGGACGATGACGTCGCCCGCCTGGAGCCCGGCGCGCTCGGCGGGGCTACCCGGCCGCACCCCGCTCACCCGGACGCCGGGCGTCGGGCTCTCGCCGAAGTCCGGGACCGACCCGAAGTAGGGGCCGTACCCGCCGGCGCCGCGCCCGGAGGGTGGCGCCGCCGGCGCCACCCGGACGAAGGTCACGCGGTCGGGGCGGTCGGCCAGCGCCTGCACCGCGCGGTAGGCGACCGCGACAACCTTCCGCATGCCCTCGGCGTTGATCTTGTCGGCGGTGTCGCTCGGCCGGTGGTAGTCCCCGTGGGTCCCGGTGAAGAAGAACGCGACCGGCCGATCCCGGTTCACGAACGCCGTATGATCCGACGGCCCGACGCCGTCGCCGCGCAACACGAGCTTCACGGAGAGCCCCGCCGCCGCCTGCTCGACCAGCGCCCGGAGCCCTTGCCCGGTGTCCACCCCCATCACGTAGAGCTGGTCGTCGCGCATCCGTCCCACCATGTCGAAGTTGACCATCGCCACCGTCCGCTCGATCGGCACCGGCGGCTGGCGGACGTAGTGGGTCGAGCCGAGCAGGCCCAGCTCTTCGCCGGAGAAGGCGGCGAAGACCAGGCTCCGTCGGGCGCCGCCGGCCCTGGTGAACGCCTCCGCCAGCCCGAGGACGGCGGCCGTCCCCGACGCGTTGTCGTCGGCGCCCGGGTGGACATCATCGGTCTCGGCGGCGGCGAGCGAGAAGGGACTGCCGCGGCCGAGGTGGTCGTAGTGGGCGCCGACCACGACGACCTCGTCGCGCAGCCCGGGGTCGGTGCCCGGCAGCAGGCCGACGACGTTCGCCGTCCGTCCGTGCTCGCGGACGAGCGCGATCCGCAGGTGGGCCGTGACCCCGGGAAGCGGTCGCGACTGCGGTGCCAGGCGGCGGTCGATCTCGGCCCGGAGGGCCGGGAGGCCGAGACCGGCCGGGGCGAGGAGCGCGTCCGCCACGGCGCGGGTGGCGCTCACCGCGAAGATGCCCCAGGCCGGCGTGGTGCCCCGGATGGGGCGCGGCGCGTCCTGGGCGCGAGCGGGGGTCTCGACGACGACGATGGCGGCCGCCCCGTGCTCGCGGGCGTTCAGGATCTTGTGCCGAAGCTCGGTGTAGTGGAAGTGCTCGGGCGGCCGGAAGGGCCCCTGCGGGTTCTGCTCCTGCGGCTCGCCGGTCATGACCAGGACGACCTTGCCCCGGGCGTCGAGCCCCGCGTAGTCGTCGTAGCCGAGCGGGGGCGCCGTGATGCCGTAGCCGGCGAAGACCACCTCGCCCGACGCCTCCCCGTCGTCCGAGAAGGTGAACGGAAGGAAGTCCGCGCCGGCGTTGAACGGCCGCCCGGCCGCCCCGGCGGCCGAGACCTCCAGGCGGTTGTCGGCGCCGAGGCGCACGCGGGTCAGGACGGTGAAGGGCTGGAGGTACGTCCCCCCACCCTCGCCCAGCGGACGGAGCCCGATCCGGCGAAAGTGATCCGCGAGGTACTGGGCCGTCCGATCCGCGCCCGGTGTCCCGGTGGCACGGCCGTCCATGGCGGGCGCCGCCAGATCGCGCACCCAGCCCAGGAGGCGCGTGGCGTCCGGTAGGGGATCGCCGGCTCCGAGGGCGGCACCGGCGAGGATCAGGAGGCCGGCGACCGTCAGGAGCCGGAGTCGGGTTGCGGTTATTCGGGACCTCCCGCCCGCCCGATCCATCGACGGCCTTCGGCCTTTGGCCGGGGGGAGGGGGGAGCGGGAGGACGGCATCGTGTCACACGCTCTCGACTTCCTCATGGGGCTCCGCTAGTGCCGTTCCAACTTGTTCCAGCTAGTGCTTTTCGGGGAATGCGCCAAGTCCGTGCTTCGAGGATTGCTTGCCCATTTTGGCTCATGGAGTTGGAACGGCACTAGCGCGGCAGGTGGACGGTGCGGAAGCCCTCCGCGTAGGTGTAGCCGTGGGGCTTCCCGACATCGGCGGCGCGCTCGCGGACCCGTGCCTCCACGCCGGCGAAATCCTTGAGCTGGCTCTGGTGGCAGCGGAGGGCGGCCAGCTTCTGCTCCATGGTCCCCGTGATGTCCACGAACAGGTCGGGCTCCTCGTGGCCCATCAGGTAAACCTCGCGCACCTTGTGCGGCTGCCAGCCCTCGGCCAGGAGCTCCGCGAAGTGGAGCCGGTCCCGGGCATAGGGATAGACGGCGTCGAGCGCCAGGCGCCCGGCGTGGCGGTGGTCCCGATGGCCGGAGTACGGGTTCAGGCTCGGGAAGGGGCTCTGGGCGACGACCCGCTCCGGGCGGAACCGCCGGATCGCCCGGACCACGTCGCGGCGCGCCTCGCGCGTGTCCTCCAGCTCCCCGTCGGGGTACCCGAGAAAGATGGTGTCCCTGACCCCGAGCGCGCGGGCGGCCGCCCGTTGCTCGTCCTCCCGGATCGCGGCCAGGCGCTCCGGTGTCATGGCCGGATCGTCGGAGCCCCGGTTGCCGTTCGTGAGGATGCAGTAGAAGACGTCGCGACCCTCGCCCACCCACCGCGCGGTGCTGCCCGCGCAGCCGAATTCGGCGTCGTCGGGATGGGCGACGATCACGAGGATCCGGCGCACCTCGGTCACTGGGGCCTCCCTTGCTGGACGTTGGAACCCGCGTCGCGTCGGCTTCACTCTATCACGCGCTCCGACGGAGACGGGTTCGCCCCGGGTGGTCGCTTGGACACTCCGGGAGGGAGTGCGTCAGCGTGGCCCGAACACCCCGACGCGAGTGCCCGTCCGAATCGACGAGGGAGGAGCCGGCCATGTGGAACGTCGCGATCTGCCTGGCCGTGCTGGTGTTCGTGGCGGGGTGCGGATCATCCCACCGCCGGTCCAGTCCTCAGTCCCAATCGTCACAGGAGCAGCGGCAGGGGACCGGCGGGAGCTGGACCCCGGGTGGGGCGACGTCGCTCACGGCCGAAGTGCCGTGCCCACAAACCGCAGCCGACTGCGCGCGCCAGCTGGAGGCGCAGGCCCGGGCGGCCGGGGTGCGCGTCACCGTGCGGGAGACCCGGCCAAAGAACCGAGGCTTCTCCTGAGTGGGCGACGTGCAGAGATAGCCAGCGTTCACGCCAGGTTACCCAGCATCACCCATCGCGATCGGGCGCCCCCCTGACGCTCCTCCGAGGCGGCAGCTTGCCCGCGGTGCTCCCACCCGAGATGCTGGACAAACGAGAAACGTCGGTTTATCATTCTGCTCGACGCCTGTTTGGGAGTTGGGGAGCCCAACCATCATGAAGAAGGCAAAGTCGGACTACCTGATCCAGTCGGTCAGCCGGGCGCTGGACATCCTCGAGGCGTTCGCGATCGGGCAGGAAGAGCTGGGCGTGACCGAGCTCTCGCGGAAGCTCAAGCTGCACAAGAACAACGTCTTCCGTCTTCTGGCCACGCTCGAGACGCGCGGGTACGTCGAGCAGGACAAGGAGACGGGGAACTACCGGCTCGGCATGAAGACCTTCGAGGTCGCGAGCGTGTTCCTCCATCACCTCGGGGTCGCCACGCAGGCCCGACCCGTCCTCGAGCAGCTGGCCGCCGAGACGGGTGAGACCGCGTACCTCGCCGTCCTCGACGGCCCGTGGGCGGTCTGCGTGGACATGGTCGAGACGGGCCACGCGGTCCGCGTCGTGTCGCAGCTGGGCCGCCGGCTCCCGGCTCACGCGAGCGCGCTCGGCAAGGCGCAGCTCGCGTTTCGGCCCCAGGAGGAGCTGGAGCAGCTCTGGAAGCAGCACGAGCTGGCGGCGGTCACCGGTCGCAGCATCACCGATGCGGGCCGGCTCGGCGAGACGCTGGCGCAGGTCGCCGCCCAGGAGCTGGCCGTCGAGGACGAGGAGTTCGCCCCGGGGGTGCGCGGCGTGGCGGCGCCGGTGCGGGACTACCAGAAGCGGGTCGTCGCGGCCGTCGGCGTGACGGGTCCCGTCCTGCGCCTGACGCTCGAACGGCTCCAGGGCGAGCTGGCTCCGCGCGTGAAGGGCGCGGCGCAGAGCCTGTCGAGACGCCTCGGCTATGCCGTCATTCCAGGGTGACCCCGGCCCCGACTGATCCCCCTTCGTGACGCGCCCCGATTCGGCGACGGGGGCTCTCCGCCAGCGGTTTCGCCGCCATCGCCACCGAGCCCTCGGCGCCTCGGCTCTGCTCCTGACGCCGCTCGGCTTCGTCGGCTGGCTCCTCGGCGCACCCCAGGGGCTCGCCGGCATCCGGCTCGCCGAGGTGAGTCTCGCCTGGTGGGCGGTGGCCGCCGCCTGGCTGCTCGGGCTGGCCGCCCTCGTTCTCCGCCCCCGGGCGGGCCGCCCCGGCGGCGAGCCCCGGTAGGCGGCGCGGTTGGTGGTCGCGGCGCTCCGGCTTGCCGGGGTCTGGCTGTCGCCCGCGATTCTCTTCGGGACGGCGCCGCTCCTGCTCGCCGACGGCACCCGCGGGCTGTGGCCGCCGCTCGTGCTGGCGGCCGCCGCCTCGCTCGTCGTCGTGGTGCTCGCCGCCCCCTGGGCTCGCCTCGGGGCGGACGGACGCCCGACGCTCCTCGATCTCGTGCGACAGCGGGCCCCGATCGCTATCGACGCCGGGCTCCCGCTGGGCGTGGCCGTGCCGGGCGCTGCGGTCCTGTTCCTGTGGGCTCAGCTCGCCGCCGCCCGCGAGCTGGCGCGCGCGCTCGCCTGGCCGGAAGCGGTGGCGGTGGGGACCGGGCTGCTGGGGCTTGCGCTGGGTGGCTGGACCGAGCGTGTCGAGCGCCGGCTCGCCGCCGCCGGGGGCGCCTTGGCCGTGGCCGGGCTCGTCCTGCCCCTCGTCATGGTCGGCGGCGCGACGGATCCGGTGTGGCCCCGCGTCTGGAGCGCGGTCGCCTCGCGGCCGCGCGTGGTCTTCGAGGGGCCCGGGACGGGGGTGCCGGAAGGTCAGCCCGTGCGCGGCCCGGGCCGCCAGACCGAGCTGCGGATCAGCGAGGAGCAGCGCCTCACGCTGCTCGGACGGGGGCCGGTCCGTCTCGACCCGCGGGACGGCGGCGGGTGGACCCGCGAGGTCACGGGGCCGCTCGCGCTGACCCTGCGTCCCGGCGATCGCCTCGTCGTCCCCGACGGCTTTCCCGTCCGGTTCCAGCCCGGGCGCGCGATTCCCGGGGCGCCGTCCACCGGGGCGGACTGGGTGGATCCGGGCGACGGTGGGGGAAGCCCGCGGCGACTCGCCGGGCTCGCCGTCACGCTGCTCGTCGGGGCGCTCGGGCTGGCGCCGGTGCACGGCGCATTGCCCGCGGGCCGATTCGCCGACGACCGTGCGGCCGCCCTGGGCGCCGTCCTCGCCGCCGCCGGCCAGGCGGCCGCCGTCCTGTGGGCGCTCTACGCCGTCTGGCTCACGCCCGAGATCTACGCCGGCGGCGTGGTCGGGAGCGAGGTGTACGAGCTGCCCGGCCGGATCGCGGGGCGAGTCGGCCTGGCCGGGCCGCTGGGTGCCCTGGTGTGGCTCGGCTTCGTGGGCGGCGGACTGGCCGCCGGACTCGCCGCGCTCGGCGGCTTGCCCTCGAGCTTCGGTGCCGCCGGCCCCGGCGACTCGCGGCGGGCCCCGGCGATCCGGCTGGCCGTGCTCGGACTCGCGGGTCTCCTGGCGATCCTCGGGCCCGCCGACGCTTGGCCGGTGGTGCTGGGCGCCTTCGGCCTGGCCGCCTCGGCCTGTGCGCCGGCCGCGGTCCTCGCCTGCTGGCGCGAGCGGATCGGTCCCGCCGCCCTCGGAGCCGGCGCCGGCGTCGGCCTGGCGGCGTTTCTCGCGCTGACGGCCGTCCACCTCGTGAGTGGGGCGGGTGGGGCAGTGACGGCGGACCGCTCGTGGCTGGGCTGGCTGGCCGCCTGGCCGGCGCTGGTGGCGGCGCCGCTGAACGCCCTCACCGCCTGGCTGCTCTCGTCCGCGCCGCGACCGTCGCCGCGGACGCCGCTGCCGCCGGGGCTTGCCGAGCTGCACGGGTAGCGCAGTCCTCCGACTTGCCCCGCGAAGATACTTCGGGCAGGATAGCGACGGTTCCGACTTCGTCGAGTCGGAACCGGGAGTGACATGGCCAGCGACCGCATCGTCATCCGGGGCGCCCGCGAGCACAACCTCAAGAGCATCGACCTCGAGATCCCCCGCGACCGGCTGGTCGTCATCACCGGGCTCTCCGGGTCGGGCAAGTCCTCCCTCGCCTTCGACACCATCTACGCCGAGGGGCAGCGGCGCTACGTCGAGAGTCTCTCCGCTTATGCGCGCCAGTTCCTGGAACAGATGGAGAAGCCCGACGTCGACTCGATCGAGGGCCTGTCACCGGCCATTTCGATCGAGCAGAAGACGACCTCCAAGAACCCGCGCTCCACCGTCGGCACCGTCACGGAGATCTACGACTACCTCCGGGTGCTCTACGCGCGGGTCGGGACCCCGCACTGTCCCCAGTGCGGCCAGGTGATCGCCGCCCAGACCGTCCAGCAGATGGTCGACCGCGTCCTCACGCTCCCCGGCGGAAGCCGGATCGTGGTCCTGGCGCCGATCGTCCGCGGCCGGAAGGGCGAGTACCGGAAGCTCTTCTTCGATCTCCGCCGCCAGGGCTACAGCCGCGTCAGGGTCAACGGCGCCGTGCGCGAGCTGACCGAGGAGATCGAGCTGGACAAGAACAAGAAGCACACGATCGAGGTGGTGGTGGACCGCCTGGTCGTGAAGCCGACCATCGCCGCCAGGCTGGCCGACTCGCTGGAGACCGCGCTGAAGCTCGCGGACGGCGTGGTGGTGGTCGAGCCCGCGGACAGCGGGCAGGCCTTCGTCTTCTCGGAGCGCCTGGCCTGCGCCCGCTGCGGGATCTCGTTCCCCGAGGTCTCGCCCCGGATGTTCTCCTTCAACAACCCCTACGGCGCCTGTCCGGAGTGCGGTGGGCTCGGGACGCGCTTCGAGCTGGACCCCGAGCTGTTGGTGCCGGATCCGCGGAAGTCGCTGAAGGAGGGCGCCCTCGCCCCCTGGGCCGGCCGCGAGTCGGTCTACTTCAAGCAGACCCTCCAGATCCTGGGCCGCCGCCGGCGCTTCAGCCTCGACACGCCGTGGCGCGAGCTGCCGAAGGCGACCCGGGAGCTGGTCCTCCACGGCACCGGCGAGGAGGGCGGCTTCGAGGGGATGGTCGGTGTGCTCCAGCGTCGTTACAAGGAGACGACGTCCGAGGAGACCCGGCTCGAGATCGAGCGCTTCATGTCCGAGCGGCCGTGCCCGGCGTGCCGGGGCGGCCGGCTCCGTCCGGAGAGCCTGGCCGTCCGGGTCGGGGCCCGCTCCATCCAGGAGGTCGGCGCGTTCACCATCAAAGAGGCGTCGGCCTTCTTCGAGACCCTGGTGCTCGGCGAGCGGGAGCAGACCATTGCCCGCCGCGTAATGAAGGAGATCCGGGAGCGGCTGGGCTTCCTGCGGGACGTCGGCCTCGAATACCTGACCCTCGACCGCGCCGCCGGCACGCTGTCGGGCGGCGAGGGGCAGCGGATCCGGCTGGCGACGCAGATCGGCTCGAGCCTGGTCGGCGTGCTCTACATCCTGGACGAGCCTTCGATCGGCCTCCACCAGCGGGACAACCGGCGGCTCCTGGATACGCTGCTCCGGCTCCGCGACCTGGGCAACACCGTGCTGGTCGTCGAGCACGACGAGGAGACGATCCGCGCCGCCGACCACGTGATCGACCTCGGCCCCGGGGCCGGCGAGCTGGGGGGCCACGTCGTCGCCACCGGCACGCCGGCCGAGATCACGGTGGACCCGAAGTCGCTCACCGGGCGCTATCTGGCCGGCGATCTCTCGATCCCGCTCCCGCCCGTGCGCCGGCCGGGCACCGGCAAGTGGCTCGTGATCCACGGGGCGCGGGAGCACAACCTCAAGGGCATGCCGGTCCGGATCCCGCTCGGGACCTTCACCTGCATCACCGGCGTCTCGGGCTCCGGCAAGTCGACGCTGGTCAACGACATCCTCTACCGCTCCCTGGCCCAGGTCTTCCACCGGGCCCAGGAGAAGCCGGGCGCCCACGAGCGGATCGAGGGGCTCCAGCACCTCGACAAGGTCATCAACATCGACCAGTCCCCCATCGGGCGGACGCCGCGCTCGAACCCGGCCACCTATACCGGCGTCTTCACCTTCATCCGATCGCTCTTCGCCCGGACCCCCGAGGCTCGCGCGCGCGGCTACCAGCCGGGCCGCTTCTCGTTCAACGTGAAGGGCGGGCGTTGCGAAGCCTGCCAGGGCGACGGCCTGGTGAAGATCGAGATGCACTTCCTGCCCGACGTCTACGTGACGTGCGAGGTTTGCAAGGGGAAGCGCTACAACCGCGAGACGCTGGAGATCCACTACAAGGACCGGAACGTCGCCGGGGTCCTGGAAATGACGGTGCGGGAGGCGCTCGCCTTCTTCGAGGCGGTGCCGCCCATTCGACAGAAGCTCCAGACGCTCCACGACGTCGGCCTCGACTACATTCGGCTGGGTCAGGCGGCCACGACGCTGTCGGGCGGCGAGGCTCAGCGGGTGAAGCTCTCGACGGAGCTCTCCCGCCGGGCCACCGGCCGGACCCTCTACATCCTGGACGAGCCGACCACGGGGCTCCACTTCGCCGACATCCAGCGGCTGCTGGACGTCCTGAACGAGCTGGTTGGGCAGGGCAACACGGTGGTCGTGATCGAGCACAACCTCGACGTGGTCAAGACCGCGGACCACGTCGTCGACCTCGGGCCGGAGGGGGGCGACGCGGGCGGGCGCGTGGTGGCGACCGGGACGCCGGAAGCGGTGGCGGGGCAGGCCGAGCGGTCGTATACGGGCCAGTTCCTGCACCGCGTGCTGGGCAGGGCCGATGAGCGTCGCATCGCGTCGTCCTCGGTCGTCGCCCATCCTCGGCGTACTCGGAGTACGCCTGCGGTGGGCGACTCCCTGCGTCCTAGCGCTGCTCGCTCCTCGGCCCCGCCCTCGGAGGACTCGGGAGTCGGGTAGCCAGGAAGGGGAGAGTGAAGGTGAGCTGGCGGCGGGTTTCGCTCGGCCTCGCGCTGATGGCGTGGATTCTCGCGGGCGCCTTGCCGGCCGCCGGTCAACCGGCAGCCGGGCAGGAAGAAGAGGAGACCCGGGCCCGGGAGGTGTACGTGCCCCTCCCCGAGTTCCGGACCCACGGAGAACAGGATCAGCTCCTGGTGGAAGCGGTCACGCTCATCCGCGTGCGGCGCGTGGACCAGAGCGAAGCGCTGGTCGCCCGCGAGACCACCGGCTGGGAGCACGTGGTCCTCGAAGGCTTCCGGCTCACCTTCTACAACCAGGCTCGCCAGGCGCTCCGGCGCGGCCCGGGCCGGCACGTCATCGTGCAGGACTGGTCGGGCGGCGCCCACTGCTGCTTCGACTACCACGTCCTCCACATCCACGGGACCGAGGTCCGGCGGGAAGGCACGATCCGGTCGGGGGATTGTCGCCTCCACGTGGCCGACATCGACCACGACGGGACCCTGGAGCTGATCGCCTGCGACGCCCGGTTTGCCTACGCCTTCGACCTGCCGTTCGTCGATTCGCCGCTGATCCCGGTCGTGTACACCTTCCGGGAGAAGGCCTACGTCGCCGACAACCGCCGCTTCCCTCAGGTGTTCCGCTTCCGGATCGCGCGGGAGCGGCGACGGCTCGCCGAGGCCGAGCAGGCCGCCGACAGCCGGACCGCGCGCGCCGCCACGCTCGGCATCGTCCTCAACATGCTCTACTCCGGGCGGGCGACCGACGGCTGGTGCGCCTTCGACCGGCTGTATCGGTGGGCCGATCGGAGCGCGGTCCGGCAGGAGCTCGTCGAGGGGTTGCGGAAGCCGCCGGATGCCGACGACCCGCGGGTGCCGCCCATCGACCTCGGCTACACGGTGGCCCCGCCGAAAACCTGTACGTAGATCCCCCGCGTCCCCTGGTCGAGGATGGTCGGGCGCTGACCTGCGCCTCGCCCGCCGCCGGAACCGACCGCCGCCGGGGCGCGCCCTCCCGCCGGGCGGGGTCCTGTGCTAGGATTCCCCCACCGCCGGTCCTCATCTCGGCCGTCGCCCGGGGCGACGGCCTCGGGCTCACCCGCCTCAGGAGGCGTGAATGGCGATCGAGATCTCGCGCATCCGCAACATCGGCTTCGTCGGCCACGGCGGCGTCGGCAAGACGTCGCTGGTCGAGGCGATCCTGTTCCGGACCGGCATGACGAGCCGGCTCGGCCGGGTGGACGACGGCACCGCCACCACGGACTTCGACCCCGAGGAGGTGAAGCGTAAGATCTCGATCAACACCGCGGTCGCCTTCTGCGACTACAAGGACCACCGCTTCCACCTCGTGGACATGCCGGGCTACGGCGATTTCGTCGCCGAGGCCCGGGCGGGGCTCCGGGTAGTCGAGGGCGCGGTGATCGTGGTCGACGCCGTCGCCGGCGTCGAGGTCCAGACGGAGAAGGTGTCGAAGTTCGCCCAGGAGTACGGGCTCCCTCGCCTCTGCTTCGTCAACCGGATGGACCGGGAGCGGGCCGACTTCACCCGGACGCTCGACTCGATCCAGCGCCGGCTCAAGGGCCGGTTCGTCCCGCTCAACCTGCCGGTCGGGCAGGAGTCGGCCTTCCGGGGGGTCGTGGACGTGGTGCGGATGAAGGCGAACGTCCAGGGTGGCGACGGCAAGATCGTGGAGATCGAGGTGCCCGACGACCTCGCCGTCACCGCCCGCGAGTACCGGGAGAAGCTGGTGGAGGCGGTGGCCGAGACCGACGACGACCTGCTGGCCCGGTATCTCGAGGAGGGGAGCCTGGCCGACGACGAGGTGATCAAGGCCCTGCGGGCGGCGATCGCGGCCGGCAAGCTGGTTCCGGTCCTGTGCGGCTCGGCCGCCAAGACGCTCGGGGTGGGGTCGCTCCTGACTCTGGTGATCGACTCCTTCCCCTCGCCGGCCGAGCGCGGCCCCGTCGAGGGGACCGACCCGCGCACCAAGGAGCTGGTGACCCGGGCGCCGGGAGCGAAGGAGCCGTTCTCGGCCCTCGTCTTCAAGACGTTCACCGACCCGCATGTTGGGAAGCTCAGCCTCTTCCGCGTCTTCTCGGGCACGGTGGCCGGGAACTCCCAGGTCTACAACGCGGCCCGCGAAGCCCGCGAGCGGGTCGGCCAGGTCGCCCACATGCAGGGCAAGGAGCAGCGGGGCGTGGACGCGCTGGGGCCCGGCGAGATCGGCGTCGTCGCCAAGCTGAAGGAGACGCTGACCGGCGACACGCTCTCCGTGGACAATGCGCCCATCGTGTTCTCGCCGGTCGCCTTTCCGGAGCCGGCGATCTCGTTCGCGCTCCAGCCGAAGGCCAAGGGTGACGAGGACAAGATCTCCAACGCCCTGGCCCGGCTGGCCGAGGAGGACCCCACCCTCCGCTACCACTACGATCCGGAGACCAAGCAGCTCCTGATCTCCGGCGTCGGGCAGCTCCACATCGAGGTGACCCTCGAGCGGATGAAGCGCAAGTTCAACGCCGAGGTGGTCCTCCTGCCCCCACGCATCCCCTACAAGGAGACGGTCCGGGGCCGGGCCCAGGTCCAGGGGCGTCACAAGAAGCAGACCGGCGGCCGCGGGCAGTTCGGCGACTGCTGGATCGAGATCGAGCCCCTGACGCGGGGTGGCGGCTTCGAGTTCGTGGACAACATCTTCGGGGGGTCCATCCCGCGCAATTTCATCCCCTCGGTGGAGAAGGGGGTCCGGGCCCGGCTCGAGCGCGGGGTCATCGCGGGCTTCCCCGTCGTCGACATCCGGGTCAGCCTCTACGACGGCTCGTACCACTCGGTCGACTCGTCGGACATCGCCTTCCAGCTCGCCGGTCAGATCGCGGCCGAGAAGGCGGTGCAGGAGGCCCGGCCCTGCCTGCTGGAGCCGATCACGAACGTCGAGGTCACCGTGCCCTCCGGCCTGGCCGGCGACGTCATCGGGGACCTCAACAGCCGCCGGGGGAAGATCGCCGGGATGGACAGCGGGGGAGAGACGACGACGGTCCGGGCGCAGGTGCCGATGGCGGAGATGCTGAACTACGAGCCCCACCTGCGCTCGATGTCGGGCGGCCGCGGCAGCTACTCCATGGAGTTCTCCCACTACGAGGAGCTGCCCGGGATGCTCGCCGAGAAGGTGGTCGCGGAGGCGAAGAAGGAGCGGGAGGCCAAGGCGGCCGAGAAGCACTGATTTTCGGGACCTCCCTCCCACCCCCCCAGCCCCCCTCCCCCACCCACCGGGGGGAGGGGGGAGCCGGAGGCCCGATTCCCGAGCTGTCGTGCGACGTGGAATGCCTGGCCGCGCATCCGATGTCAGAGGGTCACGAGAAGCCGACGGGTGGTGGAGGGGGGATGCCGCAGCCGGACCTCGAGCTGATCGCGGAGACCGCCAAGGCCCTGTACGTCAGGGCGCTGAAGCTCCTGCCCCCGGACGTCAAGGCGGCGCTGGCCCGCGCTCACGCCGGCGAGCGACAGCCGCGGGCGCGCGAGATCCTCGGCACGATGCTGGCCAACCTCGACGTCGCCGAGACGCGCGGCCTTCTGGTCTGTCAGGACACGGGCACCCCTGTCTTCCGGGTCCGCGTCGGCCGCGCGTTCCCGCTCGACGCTCTCGGCGGCCACGCGATCGCCGAGGCCCTGGCCGAGGGCGTGCGGCGGGCGACCGCCGAGCATCCCCTCCGGTCCAGCATCTGCCACCCGCTCAGCCGGGAGAACCCGCAGACCAACACCGGCTGGCGCATCCCGGTGGTGGACTGGACGTTCCGCCCGGACGGCGACACGCTCGATCTGGCGATGATGCCGAAGGGCTCCGGCTCGGAGAACATGTCGTTCCTCCGCATGCTGACGCCGGCGGCCGGAGTGGCCGGGATCAAGCGGTTCGTGATCGACTGCGTCCTGGAGGCGGGCGGGAAGCCCTGCCCCCCGACGATCGTGGGGGTCGGGATCGGCGGGACCTCCGACCTCTGCATGAAGCTGGCGAAGGAGGCGATCTGGCGGCCGGTCGGGGAGCCGAACCCGGATCCCGACCTGGCCCGGCTCGAGGCCGACCTGCTGGAAGCCATCAACATGACCGGCTTCGGGCCGATGGGGCTGGGTGGTGACACGACGGCGCTGGCGGTCATGGTGGAGGCCGCCTACACCCACATCACGCAGAACCCGGTGGCGGTGACCCTCCAGTGCTGGCGCGGCGAGCGCGCCTCTGCCCGGATCCATGCCGACGGCCGGGTGGAGCATGGCTACTGAGCACCGCCTGACGCCGCCCCTGACCGAGGCGCAGGCGCGGGACCTGCGAGCCGGCGACACCGTCACGCTCGACGGGATCGTCTACGGCCTCCGGGACGCCACGCTGATCCGGATGTTCGATCAGGGGGTCGCGCCGCCAGTGGACCTCGCCGGCACCGTCGTCCTCCACACGGCCCCCAACGTGAAGCGAGGCCCGGAGGGCCGCTACGTGCCGCTGTCCGTCGGCACCACGACCAGCATGCGCATGGATCGCTTCACACGGCCCCTGCTCGCCCGCCACGGGGTCCGCGCCATCATCGGGAAGGGCGGCCTGTCCGGGGAGAGCCTGGCGGCGTTCCGCGAGCACGGGAGCGTGTACCTGGCCATCACCGGCGGCGCCGCGGCGCTCGAGACCGTGCAGATCGAGGCCATCGAGGCCGTGTGGTGGGAGGATCTCCTGCCAGAGTGCCTCTGGCGCTTCCGGGTCCGCGGCCTCGGGCCCCTGATCGTCGCGATGGACGCCCAGGGCGGCGACCTCTACGCCGATGTGGCGGACGAGGCGCAGCGTCGGCTCGCCGCCATTCACGCCAGGCTCGGCATCTGACCGGTCAGGCCTCGATGGAGTGACGAGGAGGGGCGAACGTTGCTGTGGCGCCTGCGTCCGCCAGGTCGGTCGGCGCTCACACGCCCTCCGACCGCGGGTGGCGGACCGGCGTCTTCGCTGAGAACAGTGACCCCCCGCCCGCGTCAGCTGGCGAGCGGCGTCAGGGCCCTCGGCCCTCGTGAGGCTCGGCGGTGGCGCGCCAGACCGGGGCATCGGCGGGCCCTGAGCCCCCGGCATGACCCGTGCATCGGTGCCGGCAGCACCCTAAAGGAGGGCACCATGAGCAGCAAGGAGCGGCTGGACCGGCGGACGGTCCGGGAGATCGAGCAGTTCCTGAAGGTCAAGCAGATCCAGCTCAAGGAAGCGGTGCGGAGTGTCGTGAGCGAGCGTCGCTCTACCGAGTCCGGCCGCACGGCCGACGTGACGGTGTGGGCGACCGAGACGCTGAACGACGAGATCCAGGTTGCGCTGGCCGATCGCCACAGCCGCCAGCTCGCCCAGATCGAGGCCGCCCTCGAGCGGCTCGCGCGCGGCGAATACGGGGTCTGCCACGACTGCGAGGAGTTCATCGGGCTGGCCCGGATCAAGGCGCTCCCCTTCGCCCACCGGTGCAGCGCCTGCCAGTCACGCGCCGAGCGCAAGGCGCGCCAGATGGCGCCGGCCGTCCGCGAGGCGGCCTGACCGACTGCCGACCGCTCCTTCTCGGGGGGGGTCTTCGAGACCCCCCGAGGCATTCAAACCGGGATGAGGATCAGGATCAGCCAGCCGGCGAGGAGCGTCAACACCGTCAGCGGGACGCCGACCTTGCAGTACTCCACGAAGCCCACCTGAACCCGCTCGCCGCGGGCCACCTCGACGACGATGAGGTTGGCGACCGACCCCAGCAGGGTCAGGTTGCCCGCCAGCGTGGAGGCCATCGCCAGGATGAGCCAGCCGCGCGCCGGCTCCCCGAACGTCGGGATGACCGACTTGAAGAGCAGGACGGCGCATCGACCGAGGCCACCGCCCGGTCCCACGGGATGACGCCGGTGACCACCATGACCGCCGCGCCGATGATGGCGACCCCGGTACGGTCGACGCGGAACCCGGGGACGCGGCCGAGGGCCAGGCCCACGTAGGTCCACATGAAGGCGGCCAGCGCGATCACGCGGCCGAGCGCCACGTCGTGCATGACGTGAAGTATACCGGCTGGCTTGACACTCCTCGCCACATCTGGGAGAGTACCGGCATCGCGGAGCCGCCCCGGAACCCGACGTGGAGCTTCATCGCCGCGCGATCCAGATCGTTCACGCCCGACTCGGCTTGGCGTCGAACAACGGGCCGCTGATCCACCGGGCCGAGTACTTCCGGGACCGGGTCCCGCAGTCTCTCCTGACCGACTACCATCGGGTCAACGACGTGCCCTGGGACGAGCGCCATCCGGTGGACGCCCGGATCGACGTCGTGGACGCCGCCGGCGCCGAGCCCGCTATCACGCTTGGCCCGGACCGCGTGCTGGCGGTGGGGGACTGGACTGGGTGCGAGGCGACGGCCTCCGACCGGCGCTACTCGCTCTTCGGCAACCTCGGCTTCCTGTTCCGCTACGCGATCCACGCCCTGGAGCGCTACCACGACACCTGGTCGTTCCACGCCAGCGCCATGGTCGACGACAAGGGCGACCTGTGGCTCATCCCGGGCGGCGCCGGCGCCGGCAAGACGGTCTTCCTCCTCGAAGGACTCGGTCGCGGGTGGACCATCTTCTCGACCGAGATGACCCACGTCCGGCTCACCGACGGCGGCTACGAGCTCTACAAGGGATCGCTGTTCGACAACATCCGGCTCGGCACCCTCCTCTACGACTTCCCCCAGGTGCTGGAGCGCCTCGGCCTGACGCTGCCGGAGTCACGAGACCCGTGGGGCACGAAGATCGCGCTGGACCTGGGCCACGTCCAGACCCCCGCCGATGTCCTGCTGAGCCCCTCTCTCCGGATCGTCGCCCCCAAGGTCGAGTCGGGGCGCGACCGGGCCATCGTCGGGCGCCTCGACCGGCGCGAGAAGCTGGTCAAGCTCCTCTTCGACAACGCGACGGAGAAGCACGGCGGCACGGTGCTGCTCTACGACCGGCTGCCGCTCCCGTCGCTCGACACGCCCGAGCTGATGACCCGCCGGCTGGCGGCCATGCGGGGGCTCGTCGAGCGGGCGACGATCAAGAGCGCGCGGACCACGCTCTGCGGGGCGCGCAACTGCCTGGAGGGTCTGCTGGATGACTGAGCCGAACGAGCGGCCGGCCTGGGACGGCGTGATCGAGTGGCCGGTTCCCGACCGTGCCCGCAAGCCGCGGGAGAGCGGCTGGACGATGGTGATCGACAAGGTGCTCGGCCTTCACGTCATCGACGACCTGATGCAGGTCGCCGCCCCGGTGATCGACGTCGTGAAGCTCACGTTCGGGACCTCGGCCTTCTTCGGCTACGACCTGCTGAAGGAGAAGGTCCGGACCATCGTCGCCCACGGCGTGGACTGCATGCCCGGCGGCACCCTCGGCGAGGTCGCGCTCTGGCAAGGGGCCTACGACCGGTATCTCGATCGGGCTCGGGCCCTCGGCTTCACCGCGATGGAGGTCTCCGACGGCACGATCGAGATGGACGCGAAGACCCGGGCGGAGGCCATCACCCGGGCGGTGAAGGCCGGCTTCCGGGTGCTGTCCGAGGTCGGCAAGAAGGACCCGAGCGACGCCCAGCCGATGGCCGTCCTGGCCGACACCGTGAACGCCGACCTCGACCACGGCGCCTTCATGGTCATCATGGAGGCCCGGGAGGCGGGCAAGGGGGTCGGCATCTACGACGCCTCCGGCCTGCCGAAGGAAGCCGAGATCGACGCGTTCCTGGCGGGCGTCCGGGACCCCGCGCGCATCCTCTGGGAGGCGCCGCTCGGCCCCCAGCAGCGCTACCTCGTCCTCCGCTTCGGCCCCAACGTGAGCCTCGGCAACGTCGCGCCCGAGGACATCCTGGCCCTGGAGGCGCTCCGCTGCGGCCTCCGGGGGGACACGCTGAAGCGGGCGTGGCTGGCCAACCGAGATTACCGCCCGCGTGGCGCCGGCTAAACATCATGTTCAACAACATGACCACGGGCAAGGGCACGCCGGTCGTGGATCCCCGGGTGCGCCGACCGCATGGCGCTGGGATGGGAGTACAACTTCGCGAGCCCGCGCCACTCGACGCTGCTCCACCGTCCGGGGCGTTCTCGGGGTTCGTCGCCTGCGCTGTGCTCGTGCCGGGGCGCAACGTCGGCGTGTTCGTCGCCACCAACCGCGACGCCGACCTCCTCCGGCTCATCGGGCTGATGGCCAGCGTGAACATGGTCGCGGGGATCGCGCCCCGCTGATCCGACCGGCGCCGCTCGCGAGCCCCCTACTCGATCCGCAAGCCCCGGGGGAGGGCGTCGCCGAGGACCAGCCGCTGCTCGTCCTCGCGGAGCGGGCCGCCCTCGCGAACCAGCTCGACGTGGTGCGCCGCGGCCCCCCGCTCGACGAGCCAGGCCGCCACCGCCTGGCGCCGGGTGGCCGGCAGGTCGCGGTAGCGGTCGCCGGTGCGGCGGGCGAGCTGGACGAGGTGGAAGGGCGTGCCCGGGTCCGGGAGCCCGAGCGCCACGAGGCGACCGACCCAGTCCTCCACCACCTCGGCCGGCACGAGCGCGTTCAGCGGCCCGTACACCGGGACGCGGGCCCCGAGGCGGCCGAGCGCCCAGAGGGCGGCCTCGCGGAGGACGGGCTCCCGGCTCCGGCCGGCCAGGTCGAGCGCCAGCCCGCCCAGCTCGACCTTCGCGCTCGCCGGCAGGAGCTCGAGGGCGCCGAGGAGCCGCCAGACCTCCGCGCGCTCGTGGAGCCCCGTCCGGCCGGCCGGCTCCCGCAGCGCGGCGGTGAGCGGGCCGGCTAGCGTCTGCTGCTGGCCGGCGGTCATGCCCCCGGCGGTCCGGCGCCAGAGGATCCACCACTCGGCGCGGCAGCCCTCGTTCCGCGGGTGCGCGACCCCGCCCGCGAAGAGCCGCCAGGTCTGGGCCACCCGCCAGTCGTCGAGCGCCAGGCCGAAGCCGGGGCGGAGGGTGTAGCCGGTCAGGTTGAGCCAGCGCGTCTCGTGCGCCGGTGACCGGCGGCGGCAGTCGCCGGCCTCGCGGAGCGCGTCCCACAGGCTGCGCAGGAGCGTCGGGGGCCACTGGGCGCGGCCGAGCTCGGTGGCCGCCTCGAGCCGCTTGACGAGGCCGCCGGGGTCCGCCGCCGGACTCCCCGGCGCGGGCCCGAAGGCCTGGCGGACCAGGTCGGCCGCCCGCGTCCGGACCGCCTCGTCGAGGATCCCCCCGGCCTCGCCCGCGGCGTCGGCGTCCCGGCCGCCGCGCGGCCCGCCCCGCGCGTCGAACTGGAGCCGCCAGCGCCGGTCCCCGGAGAGCTCCGCGCACCAGAGGTCGAGGGTGCCGATCTCTGTCAGCCGCGCGTGGAGCCGGACCGGCACCGCGGCCGCCGCGCTCCGCTTGCCGGACTGGAGCACGGTGCGGATCGGCGGCAGTGGCGTCAGCTCTCGCGGTCGACGACCACCAGCGCGCCCGCGCGGTCCCCGGTGCGCGTCGTGGACAGGAAGAGCGGGAACTCGACCGGCTGGCGGATCAGCAGCTCGAAGGTCTGCGGCAGCTCGGTCTCCTCGCCCTCCTCGGTGCCGGCGGGCACGAGGCACACCGCCTCCGCCGCCGTCGCCTCGCGGCGCGCCACGCCGACGTAGTACGCCTGGGCGAGGCCGCCGGCGATCCGGACGCCCTCGCCGCGGCGCACCATGCCGTAGTACGCCGCCCCCCGCGCGACGGCCAGGTCGAGCCGGTCGCTGGCGAGCCGCTCCGGGCGGCCCTCGCCGTACCAGCTCTGGAGGACCTCGGCCAGCCGCCGCTGCAGCGCGGGCGAGTCGAAGACGCCGCCGTTGAAGAGCACGAGGTCGGGCGCCGCCCCGGCCGGGCGGTGCGCCCGCAGGAACGCCGCCAGGTAGCGCGTGATGGCCGGGTCGGGCGCGTAGGGGAGGCCGAACTCCTGGAAGCCCGCGCGCCGGGCGGCCGGCACGTCGTCGGGGCCGACCCGCGGGAAGAAGCCGTCGACGAGCAGGGCCTCGGCCTCCGCGCGGCCGACCTCGACCTGGCGCGCGCCGCCGATCAGGCGGGTGCCGGCCACCGCGACGTTGACGGCGAGCCGCTCGGGGGCGTCTCGCCCAGGAGCGGCTCCTTGACCTCGCGGCACCGGCGGACCAGCACGCCCCAGTCGCGCGGCGCCAGCTCGCCCTCGGGCCCCAGCCGCTGCTCGACGTGGTGGGCCAGGGCCAGGTCGAGGTTGTCGCCGCCGAGGATCAGGTGCTCGCCGACGGCCACGCGATGGAACCGGAGCCCGCCGCCCGCCCCGCTCCCGCTGGAGCTCGCGGGACCCGATCAGCGTGAAGTCGGAGGTGCCGCCGCCGATGTCGCAGACCAGGATCTTCTGGCCCGCGGCCACCCGCTCGGCCCACTTGTCGCCCTGGCGCTAGATCCAGGCGTAGAAGGCGGCCTGCGGCTCCTCGATCAGCACGACCCGCGGCAGCCCGGCCCGGGCGGCGGCCTTGACGGTCAGCTCGCGGGCCACCTCGTCGAACGAGGCCGGCAGCGTGAGCACGACGTCCTGCGCCTCGAGCGGATGGGCCGGGTGGCGGTCGTCCCAGGCGTCGCGCACGTGGGCCAGGTAGCGACCGCTGACCTCGACCGGCGAGAGCCGCTCGACGTCGGCGGCGCCGTGCCACGGCAGGAGCGGGGCCGTGCGGTCCACGCCGGCGTGGCAGAGCCAGGACTTGGCCGAGGCGATCAGCCGGCCGGGGACGGCGGCCCCGTGGTCGCGGGCGAAGACGCCGACCGCGTGGTCCGGCTCCCCGGCGTGCCAGGGCAGCCGCAGCGCGCCCGCCGGGAGCTCCCCGGCGGCCGGCTGGTAGTGGAACGACGGGAGCGTGTCCCGCGCCTCGACCCGCCCGGGGCCACCAACTGCGGGAGGGGGACATCCTCGACGTCCACGGCTCGGCCCGCCGTGTCGACGTAGGCGACCGCCGAGTTCGTCGTGCCCAGGTCGATGCCGACGACGAACCGCGCGGCCTCGCAGCTCACGCAGCCGGGGTCTCCTCCCGGACGCTGAACTCCAGCTTCCACCGGTCCGCCGACACCTGGCTCACGCACCACAGCTCGAAGACGCCCAGCTCGGTGATCCGCGAGTGGAAGCGGACCGGCACGGCCCCTTGCTCGGCGCTCGCCGCCGGCGGGAGCGTGGCCTCCAGCGAGTCGGTCTCGGCCAGCTCGCCCTCGGCCCAGCGCCGCAGCACGTCGCCGGGCTGGTCGTGCTTCCGCACCGGGAGCTGAAGAAGCGGAACTGGGCCGGCTCGCCCGACGACCAGGCCGATACTCGCCGAGGGCACGTCGGCCTCGGTGCCTTCCTCCATGCCGATGGGCACCACGCACAGCGCCGGCAGCGGCCGCGGGGCCCCGGGGACCGCCAGGCCGGCGGTCTCGATGCCGACGTAGTACGCCCGGGCCGTGCCGCCGCGGATGCGCACGCCGCCGCCCTGCTTGACCCAGCCGTAGTAGGCCGCGCCGCGGGCGACGGCGTGGTCGAGGTCGGGCGCCGCCTCCAGGGCGACGCGGCGGCCGCGGCCGGGAACCAGCGGCCGAGCACCTCCAGCAGCGCGCTCGCGCAGGGCCTCGGCCTTGAACACGCCGCCGTTGAAGAGCACGTGCGTCGGCCGGGCCGGCCCGGCCTTCGCCGTGGACCTGCGAGGAACGCGGCCAGGTGCCGGGTGACGGCCGTGTCGGACTCGAACGGCAGGCCGAGCTCCCGGAAGCCGGACGCCCGCCGCCGGGCCGGCCGCTCGTCGAGGCCGGCGAGCGGGAAGAAGCCGTCCACCAGCAGGGCCGCCGCGCTCTTCCGCGTCGACTTCGACCGAGACCGTGCCGCCGATCAGCCTGCTGCCGCGGCCGAGGACGGCGACCGGATGGCTGTCCGGCCCGCCCGCGGCCAGGAGCGCTTCCTTGGCCGCGCGGCACGAGTGCCACAGGGCGACCGACTGCCAGGGATCGAGGCCGACGCCCCTCTCGGCGAAGGCGCCGGCGACGAGGTGGGCCAGGGCCAGGTCCATGTTGTCGCCGCCGACCAGCAGGTGGTTGCCGACGGCGATCCGCCGCAGCACCAGCTCGCCCTCCTCCTCGGCCACGCCGACCAGCGTCAGGTCGGTCGTGCCGCCGCCCACGTCGCAGACCAGGAGCATGTCGCCGACGGCGACCCGCCGCCGCCAGCGCTCGCCGGTGTCGGCCAGCCAGGCGTAGACGGCGGCCTGCGGCTCTTCGAGCAGGACGAGCGTCTCGGGCAGGCCGGCGGCCAGCGCCGCCTCGCGCGTCAGCTCGCGCGCGCTGGCGTCGAACGAGGCGGGCACGGTGAGCACGACCTGCTGCTCGGCGAGCGGGGCGTCGGGCAACGCCGCCTCCCAGGCCGCGACCAGGTGCTCCAGGTAGCGCCGCGAGGCCGCGACCGGCGAGACCTTGGCGACCTCGGCCGGGGCGTTCCAGGGCAGGATCGGCCTGGCGCCGATCCACCGCGGTGTAGGCCAGCCACGACTTGGCCGCCGCGACCGTGCGGTCCGGCACCTCGGCCGCCTGGCGCCGGGCGAGCTCGCCGACCCCCCAGCTCCGGCCCCGGCTCCAGGGGAGGTCGAGCGTCCCGGCCCGGGCCTCCTCGTCCCTCCCGAGATAGAGGAACGAGGGCAGCATCGGCCGCGCCTCGACCGTCGCCGGGGCGACGAGCTGGGGAACGGCGAGCAGCACCGGCCGGGCGTCCGCCTCCGGGTCGAGCGGCGCGAAGGCGAGGACGCTGTTGGTGGTGCCGAGATCGATGCCGACCGCGTACTTTACCGGCCCGGGCCGGGGCCCGGTCCTACCCGCGGGCACCGACGGCTCCGCTGTCCCCAGGCTCACCGGATCTCGACCTCTGCCGGGGCGATCACCCGCGCCGCCGCCGGGCTCCCCGTCCAGACGGGGAGCTCCACGCGCGTCGCCTCCCAGCCGGGGTGCCGGAGCGTGCCGCGATACGGCGGCTGGCCCGCTACCTTGCCGGTGAGCCGCAGGGCGGCGGCGTCGAACCCGGGCGGGACGCCGACGTCCGCGCCTTCCGGCTCCTGGCGCAGCGGGCGCACGGCGAAGAGCCGCTCGAGGACGGCGGCGCCGTCCCGCTGGACGTCGCGGACGACCGCGCCGATCTGGGCGTCGCTGTAGCCGTCCAGGGATTCTTTGAAGAAGTCCACGAGCCGAGCCTCCTGCTGGAGGATGCCGAGGAGGCTCAGGGCCTCGCTGCGGGCCGGCGGGGCCGGCTTCGGCTCGGCGCGGACGGCGGGCGCTGGCTCGGGGCGGACGGCCGGCGCCGCCGCCGGCTGCGGGGCCGCGAGCCGCTCGGCCGCCGCCGGGTCGCGCAGCACCCGCCACGCGAGGCGGAGCCGCGGGCCGGCCCACGCCGCGACGACGAGGGCGACCAGGCCGATCACGGCCAGGAGGCCCACCAGCACCGCGAGGACGATCGGGATCCCGTTCATGCTTCGCTCCTCATGCAGACTAGGGTACCAGCGCCCGGCCCGCCGTGCTGCCGGCGTGTAAGCTCTGGACCGGCGTGGCGTTCCACCTGCCCGGGGGGCTGCGGGTCGAGGCGGAGACGGCGCCGCCCGCGGCTTACCACGCGCTCCTCCACGCCCTCACCGGCTCGGAGGCCCACCGGGCGCGCCTGGTCGAGCGGGCGGCCCGGCTCGGGCTCGTCGTGGGGCTGTCGGTGCCGCCGACCGTGCCGAGCTGGGGGAACATGCTGGCCGACGGGCGGAGCTACCTGACGACGTCGTGGTGAATCGCCACGTTTCCCGGGCTGGCCATCCTGGGAGCGACCACCGGCATCAACCTCCTCGGCGACTGGCTGCGCCAGCTCTGAGCCCCCGGCTCCTCTTGTAACCTCTTCGCCGTCTGTGCGATTCTAGGGGCCCGTGCGCTACGGCTTCGTCATCGACCAGACCCGCTGCATCGGCTGTCACGCCTGTACCGTCGCCTGCAAGGAAGAGAACCGGGTGCCCCTCGGCGCGTTCCGGACCTGGGTCAAGTACGTCGAGAAGGGCGAGTTCCCGAACACGCGACGGCACTTCGCGGTCCTCCGCTGCAACCACTGTGACAATGCGCCGTGCGTGACCATCTGTCCGACCGTGGCCCTGTACCGCCGGGCCGACGGCATCGTGGACTTCGACGGCGACCGCTGCATCGGCTGCAAGTCGTGCATGCAGGCCTGCCCCTACGACGCGCTCTACATCGACCCCGACACCCTCACCGCGGCCAAGTGCCACTTCTGCGCCCACCGGGTGGAGCGCGGGCTCGAGCCGGCGTGCGTCATCGTCTGTCCCGAGCGGGCGATCCTGGCCGGCGATCTCGACGACCCGGCGAGCGAGGTCGCCCGCATCGTCGCCCGCGCGCAGGTCGCGGTCCGGAAGCCGGAGCAGGGAACCCGACCCAAGCTCTTCTACGTAGGTGCCGACGCCGCCGCGCTGACGCCGCAGATGCTGCAGCCGGCCGAGGCCTTCCTGTGGGGGCAGCCGCGGCATCCCGCGGCGCCGGTCTCCGAGGACGGGGCGCCGGACCGGCGCGCGACCCCGAAGGCGGTGGAGACGCTCGGCCGCACGGTCTACGACGTGCCGCACGAGCCCCGGCCCTGGGGCTGGCGGGTCTCGGCGTACCTCTGGACCAAGTCCATCGCGGCCGGGGTGGCGCTCGTCGCCGGCCTCGGGACTCTCGGCCGGTGGCCGAAGGCCGGCGGGGTCGGGCTGCCGCTCCTGGCGCTCCTCTTCCTGCTGCTCACGACGGTCCTGCTGGTCGCCGACCTCAAGCGCCCCGACCGGTTCCACTACATCCTCTTCAAGGCGAATCCCCGGTCGTGGCTCGTCTGGGGCGCGTGGATCCTCATGGGCTTCGGCCTCGTCCTGGGGCTCTGGCTGGTGGCGGTCGTGACCGGGCGCCCGGCCCTGCTCGCGCTCCTGGCGGTCCCCCTCGTCGCGCTCGCGCTGGCGGCGGCCGGTTACAGCGCGCTCCTGTTCGCCCAGGCCGAGGGGCGCGACGCCTGGCAGAGCCCGCTCGTCCTGCCCCACCTCCTCGTGACGGCGCCGATGGCGGGGGCGGCGGCCGCGCTCGTCATGTACGGGCCGAGCCCGGTGCTCCGGGGCGGTTTCCTGGCCGCCCTCGGTGCGGGGCTGCTGCTGATCCTGGCCGAGCTGTACACGCCCCACGCTAACGTGGACGCCGCCGCGGCGGCACGGGCGATCACCCACGGACCATCGCGGCCGGGGTTCTGGGGCGGCGTGGTGATCGGCGGCCACCTGCTCCCGGCGTTCCTGCTCCTCGTCTGGCCCTCGGGGGCCACGGCGGCCATCGCCGGCCTGCTTGCGCTCGGCGGCCTCTATCTCTGGGAAGACTGCTGGGTGAAGGCCGGCCAGACCCCAGCTCTGAGCTGACGCGGAGACCCCCGACCATGCCCCCCTCCGAGCCGCTCCACCCCGTCGCCCGCGACCTGACCCCGGCGCTCCAGAGCTACCCACCGGCGTCCCGCTGGGACGACTGGGAGGAGTACGACCCGGTCGCGTGGCCCAAGAAGGTGGCGCGGCGCTACCGGCTCATCCCGACCATCTGCTTCAACTGCGAGGCGGCCTGCGGGCTCCTCGCCTACGTGGATCGCGAGACGGGGAAGGTCCAGAAGTTCGAGGGGAACCCCGAGCACGCGGGGAGCCGGGGGCGGAACTGCGCCAAGGGCCCGGCCACCCTGAACCAGATCGAGGACCCCGAGCGGATCCGCCATCCCCTCAAGCGGGTGGGGAAGCGGGGCGCCGGCCAGTGGCAGCGGGTCAGCTGGGACGAGGCGCTCGACGACATCGCGGCGCGGGTGCGCCGCGCGCTGGCCGAGGGCCGCCGCAACGAGATCATGTACCACGTCGGCCGCCCCGGCCACGAGCTGGTTTACCACCAGCGGATTCTCCACGCCTGGGGGATCGACGGCCACAACTCCCACACCAACGTCTGCTCCGCCTCGGCCCGCGCCGGCTACGCCTTCTGGCACGGCTTCGACCGCCCGTCCCCGGACCACAGCCAGGCCCGCTTCATCCTCCTGCTCTCGTCGCACCTCGAGACCGGCCACTACTTCAACCCCCACGCCCAGCGGATCATGGAGGCGAAGCAGCGGGGGGCGAAGGTCTGCGCCATCGACACCCGGCTCTCGAACACGGCGTCGATGGCCGACTACTGGCTGTCGACGTGGCCGGGGACCGAGGCGGCCGTCCTGCTCGCGATGTGCCAGATGATCATCAGCGAGCGGTCCTACGACCGGGAGTTCCTCCGGCGCTGGACGAACTGGGACGTCTACCTGCGCGAGGAGCACCCCGGCCAGCCGTGCACCTTCGAGAGCTTCGAGGCCCTCCTGCCCGGGCTCTACGCCGAGTACACGCCGGAGTTCGCGGAGCGGGAGTCGGGGGTTCCGGCGGCGACCATCGTGGAGGTGGCGCGCGAGGTGGCCCGGGCCGGCTCGGCGCTCTCGACCCACGTCTGGCGGAACGCGGCGGCCGGGAACCTGGGGGGCTGGCAGGTGGCGCGGGCCCTCGAGCTGCTGGTCGTGCTGATGGGCGCCGTCGCCATGCCGGGCGGCACCGCCCCGAGCTTCTGGAACAAGGCCGTCCCGGCCCCGCCGCTGATGCCGCCGCCGGCCAAGGTGTGGAGCGAGCTGCTCTACCCGCGCGAGTACCCGCTGGCCTTCTTCGAGATGAGCTTCCTGCTCCCCCACTTCCTGAAGGAAGGGCGGGGCAAGCTCGACACCTACTTCACCCGGGTCTACAACCCGGTCTGGACCAACCCCGACGGCTTGTCCTGGATCGAGATGCTGACCGACGAGGCCCGGCTGGGCCTCCACGTCTGCCTGACGCCGATCTGGAGCGAGACCGCGTGGTTCGCCGACTACGTGCTGCCGATGGGCCACGGCTCCGAGCGCCACGACCTCATGAGCCAGGAGACCCACGCCGCCCGCTGGATCGGCTTCCGCCAGCCGGTGCTCCGGGTGGCGATGGAGCGGGCCGGCCGGCGCTTCGCCACCACGTGGGAGGCCCACGCCGCCGCCGGCGTCGGCGAGATCTGGGAGGAGGACGAGTTCTGGATCGAGCTGTCCTGGCGGATCGACCCGGACGGCGCCCTCGGCATCCGGAAGTACTTCGAGTCGCCGGCCCGGCCCGGGGACGAAGCTCACCGTCGACGACTTCTACGGCTGGATGTTCGAGCACTCGGTGCCCGGGCTGCCGGCCGCCGCCGCCAAGGAAGGGCTGACCCCGCTCCAGTACATGCGGAAGTACGGCGCCTTCCTGGTGGAGGACGGGGTCTACCGGACCCACGAGAAGACGCTGGGGCCGGGCGAGCTCGAGGGCGCGACCGTCGAGCCCGCGACCGGGCTCATCACGAAGGGCGGAGCCGCGATCGGCGTCCAGATCGACGGCCAGGCGATGGCCGGCTTCCCGACGCCGTCGCGGAAGCTGGAGCTCTACTCGACGACGCTCCGGGACTGGAAGTGGCCGGAGTACGCGCTGCCCGGCTACATCCGGAGCCACGTCCACTGGTCCCAGATGGACCGGAGCAAGAACGAGTTCCTGCTGCTCCCGACCTTCCGGCTGCCCACGCTCATCCACACCCGCTCCGGCAACGCCAAGTGGCTCTACGAGATCTCGCACTCGAACCCGGTGTGGCTGCACCCCCGCGACGCCGACCGGCTCGGGGTCCGGACCAACGACCTGGTGAAGGTCGCCACCGAGATCGGCTCGTTCGTGGACAAGGTCTGGGTCACCGAGTCGATCCGGCCGGGGATCGTCGCCTGCTCCCACCACCTGGGGCGCTGGCGCCTGGCCGAGGAGACCGGCGGCGACCGCTGGTCCACCGCGCTGGTGGACCTCCGGCCGGACGGCGCCGGCCGCTGGCGGATGCGGACGATCCACGGGATCCGGCCCTTCCCGAGCGAGGACCCGGACTCGAGCCGCGTCTTCTGGGAGGACGCCGGGGTCCACCAGAACCTGACCTTCCCCGTCCAGCCCGACCCGGTCAGCGGCCAGCACTGCTGGCACCAGAAGGTGCGCGTCGAGCGGGCCGGCGTGGACGACCGCTACGGCGACGTCGTGGTCGACACCAACAAGGCGCACGACGTCTACCGCCGCTGGCTCAACATGACCCGGCCGGCGCCGGGACCCGGGGGCCTGCGGCGCCCGCTCTGGCTGCCCCGGGCCTACAAGCCCGATCCCTCGAGTTACCGGTTGACAGAAGGGAGCGACGTCCCGAAGGCCGAAGGCCGTCCGAACTAGGCCGAAGGCCGGAGCCGTCGCGACCAGATGGAGACATGATGGCGACCAAGACCATCCGCGTCGAGACCGTGGCCCAGGCTTACCTCGAGATCCTGCGCGAGCGCGGGGTCGATGTCTTTCTCGCGAACGCCGGCACCGACTTCGCCTCGATCGTGGACGCCTTCGCGAAGTTCGCGGCCGAGGGGAAGACCGTCCCGCGCCCCCTGGTGGTGCCGCACGAGTTCGTGGCGGTGTCGATGGCCCACGGCTACTACGCGGTCACCGGACGCCCGCAGGTGGTCATGGTCCACGTCACGGTGGGGACCGCCAACGCGTCCGGCGCCGTGATCAACGCGGCGCGGGGCCGGACGCCCGTGATCTTCAGCGCGGGCCGGACGCCGATCACCGAGGACGGCGCCCTCCGCGGCGCGCGGGACACCCACATCCACTGGGCCCAGGAGGCCTTCGACCAGGCCGGGATGCTGCGCGAGTACCTCAAGTGGGACTACGAGCTGCGCCAGCCGACCCAGATCGAGGCCGTCGTGGACCGGGCGCTCGAGCTCGCGATGGCGGAGCCCCGGGGCCCCGTCTACCTCACGCTCCCCCGCGAGGTGCTGGCCCAGCCGCTCGGCGAGGTCACCGTCACCGTCCCGAGCCGCCGCCAGGTCGAGAGCCGCCGGTTCCCGGATCCCCGGCGGATCGAGGAGGCGGCCGAGATCCTCGCCACCGCCCGCGCCCCGCTCATCCTCACCGCCGAGGCGGGACGCGATCACGCCGCCATCGAGGGGCTCGTGGCCCTCGCCGACGCGGGAGCGATCGCCGTCGCCGAGGTGAGCCAGACCTGCGTCAGCTTCCCGGCCGCGCACCCGTGCCACGTCGGCTACGCCTACGGGAGCCAGACCCACCCGGCCGTCTCGGAGGCCGACGCGATCCTCGTGGTGGACTCCGACGTCCCATGGTTCCCGGCCCGCGTGAAGCTGCGGGACGACGCCCGGGTGATCCAGCTCGCCGTGGATCCGTTCTGGAGCCGCTACCCGATGCGCTCGTACCCCTGCGACGTCCCGATCGCCGCCGAGCCGGCGGTGGCGCTGCCGCTGCTCGCCGAGGCGGTGCGGCGGCGCGCTCGCCGGGACGAGGTCGAGGCCCGGCGGTCCCGGCTCGCCGCCGAGCACCAGGCGCAGCGGGCGGCCTGGGCTGCCGCCGCCGAGGCCGAGCGGAGCCGGACGCCGATCGGCTTCCAGTGGGCCTCCCGCTGCATCGGCGAGGTCCTCGGGCCCGACACCATCGTGTTCAACGAGTACCCGCTCGACACCCGCCACGCGCCGCCGCCGGGGCCGGGCTCCTACTTCGGCTCGCCCCACGCGGGCGGCCTCGGCTGGGGGCTGGGGGCGGCGCTCGGCGCGAAGCTCGCCCGGCCCGACAAGACGGTGATCGCGACGCTGGGGGACGGCGCCTACATCTTCGGCGCCCCCACCGCGGCCCACCTGGCGGCACGGATGCACGACCTCCCGATCCTGACGATCGTGTTCAACAACGAGTCGTGGGAGGCGGTGGCCCGGGCCACGCTCCAGGTCCACCCCGACGGCTGGGCCGCCACGACGAAGACCATGCCGCTCTCCCACCTCGGGCCGTCGCCGCGCTACGAGGAGATCGTCCGCGCCTTCGACGGCCACGGCGAGCGCGTCGAGGCGCCGGAGGCGCTGCCCGGCGCCCTCCAGCGCGCGCTGCGGGCGGTCCGCGAGGAGCGCCGCCAGGCCGTCCTCAACATCATCTGCCGCCGCTGAGGCGGCTGTCCCGAAAGCGGTCGTGACGTCGGCCGCCCAGGGCGTCACCTCGGCGCCTCGTAAGGTAGTGCCCCCTCCCTCCTCAGGAGAGGGTCCACGCGAGTTGATCTGGAGGACAAATGTCTATACACTAGCCGGGTGCGGTTCGAGTGGGATCCTCCCAAGGCGGAGGCGAACCTACGGGCTCACGGAGTGAGTTTCGCGGAAGCGGTCACGGTTCTCGAAGACGACTTTGCCCTGACTCGTGAGGATGCCGGGGTCGTGGAAGAGTCGCGCTTCGTAACCCTGGGCCTCAGCAACGCAGGAAACCTGCTCGTCGTGGTGTACATGTATCGCGAGCCCGACATCGTCCGCGTGATCTCGGCCTGGAAGGCCAACAAGCGCCAGAGGGTGCACTATGAAGAAGGTCGTAGCTGAGAAATATCGCGACATCGACTTCTCGCGCGCCAAGCGCGGCCCCGTCGTCAAGCCCGAGCCAGGCAAGACCAAGATCTCGATTCGCCTGGACAACACCGTGCTGGAATACTTCCGGGATCTGGTGGAGAAGGCTGGCGGAGGGAACTACCAGACTCTGATCAACGACGCCCTGCTGGGGCATGTGCACCGACTCTCCGTGCTCGACGTCGTGCGGCAGGTGGTGCGGGAAGAACTCGCATCGTACGGCGCCACGCGATCTACGTCAGGCCGCGCTCCAGCCGGGACTCCCGGCGCAGCGCGATGAAGGTGTCCCTGAGGCCCGTTGCGTCTCGGCAGATCCAGGTTGTTCTAACCTAGCTACCAGACGGTCGGCGAACTCCTCGGTCAGCCCGTTGGCCCGGATGAGACTCTGGACGTCGGCCAGGTCGCGCATCGGAATCGTTCCTGGCTGGCAGCGGGGACCCGAGCTATGCTGAGACGTCACGGCATCGCGCCGGACGGGAGACATGACGGCCTCACTCATCCTCATGGTCACCCTGACTGTCGGCCTCCTCGCCGCGCCGGTCGCCGCCGAGGCCCAGCAGGCGGCCAAGGTCGCTCGAATAGGCTACCTGGCGGGCAACCTGGCCGCTGGCCCCCACCTGCGAGAGGCCTTCCGTCAAGGACTGCGTGACCTCGGTTACGTCGAGGGCCGCAACGTCGTGATCGAATACCGAGATGCCGAGGGGAAGCTCGAGCGGCTCCCCGCTCTTGCGGCCGAACTGGTTGCGCTCAAGGTTGATGTCATCGTGGCCCCAAGCACACCCGCCGCCCTGGCCGCCAAGCAAGCGACCAGGACCCTCCCCATTGTCTTCGCTGCTGCTGCCGATCCGGTTGACGAGCGGGCTCGTCACCAGCCTTGCGCGGCCGGGCGGCAATGTCACGGGGTTGTCCATCCTCGCCCCGGAGCTAGTCGGCAAGCGTCTGGAACTGCTCACGCAGGCCGTTCCGGGGGTCAGTCGGGTCGCTGTCCTCTGGCAGCCAGGTGCCCTCGGCGAACGCACGGAAAAGGACATGCTGAAGGAAGCAGAAGTCGCGGCACGGGCGCTGGGGGTGCGGCTTCAATTCGTTGAGGCGCGAGGTCCCGCCGATTTCGACAGGGCCTTCTCGGACATGACCAGGGCGCGCGCGGGTGCTCTGACTGTGTTGGGAAGCACCATGTTCTTCAGTGAGCGAAGACGCCTCGTGGACCTGGCGGCCAAGAACCGGCTGCCGGCAGTGTACCCATTGAGGGAGTTTGTCGATGCCGGGGGCCTTATGTCCTATGGACCGAACCTTGCTGATTTGTATCGGCGCGCCGCTACCTACGTGGACAAGATTCTCAAGGGCGCCAAGCCCGCCGACCTGCCCGTCGAGCAGCCGACGAAGTTCGAGCTGGTGATCAACCTCAAGACCGCCAAGGCGCTCGGCCTGACGATCCCGCCGTCGCTGCTCGCGCGGGCGGACGAGGTGATCCAGTGACGCGGGAGAAACCGAACGCCTCCCCGCATTCTTCGGATCAACTGGGCCACCACTACCCGAGCGACCAGGGAGGCGCTTCGTCACCAAACTCATGACCCGGCTGTCTCATTCTTGTTGACAGGCTCCGTGAGCCCCGCCGGGCGTTGGAACCGAGGCCCGGGGCGGCCATAATAGGAGTAATCTGACCGGCTCGGGGGTGGGCATGGACGGGACGGGGCGGGGGACGGCGGCGACGAGCGGGATCACGCTGGACGACCGCTACCTGCGCGAGCGCGGGCCCGTGTACCTCTCCGGGCTGCAGGCGCTGGTGCGGCTGCCGATCGAGCAGAACCGCCGGGACCGGCGGGCGGGGCTGCGGATCGGCACCTTCGTCAGCGGCTTCCCGGGCTCGCCGCTCGGCGGCTACGACCTGGCCCTCCGCCAGGCCCGGGCGATCCTGCAGCAGCACGACGTCTCGCACGTCCCCGGCGCCAACGAGGAGTTGGCGGCGACCGCCATCAGCGGGACCCAGATGCTCGACCACTATCCGCACTCGAAGTGGGACGGCGTGGTCGCCCTCTGGTACGGGAAGGGGCCGGGGGTGGACCGGAGCGGCGACGCCCTCAAGCACGGGAACTTCGCGGGGACCAGCCGCCACGGCGCGGTCGTGGTCCTGTCCGGCGAGGACCACGAGGCGAAGAGCTCGACCATGCCGTACCAGGACGACTACGCGTTCGTCGGCCACGGCATGCCGATCCTCTACCCGGCGTCGACCGGGGAGTTCCTGACCCTCGGCCTTCACGCCATCGCGCTCTCGCGCTTCTCCGGCTGCTGGGTGGCGATGAAGCTGGTCGGCCAGCTCGCCGACGGCGGGGAGATCGTGGACGTCGCGCCCGACCGGCCGGCCATCGTGCTTCCCGAGCTCTCGTTCGGCGGCAAGCCCTTCCAGAAGTCCACCGACTTCACCTTCTTCCCGGGGCTCAACATCGAGACCGAGCGCCGCCTCTACTACGAGCGCCACCGGGCGGTGGTGGCCTACGCGCGCGCCAACGGCCTCGACCGGGTCGAGGTGCGGGGCGAGCGCGACCGGCTCGGCATCGTGACCGCCGGCAAGAGCTACGCGGACACCCGGCAGGCGCTCGCCGACATGGGGCTCGACGAGGCGGCCCTCCGGCGCCTCGGCGTTCGGCTCCTGCGCATCGGCCTGATCTATCCGGTGGACGCCGACCTGATCCGTGAGTTCGCGCGGGACCTCGACGAGGTCCTCGTGATCGAGGAGAAGCGCGGCTTCCTCGAGTCCCAGGTGAAGGAAGCGCTGTGCGGGCTTCCCCGGGCGATCCGCGTGCTCGGCAAGTTCGACGAGAGCGGGGCGCCGCTGTTCCCGATCCAGGGCGGCATGGACTCCGACGCGATCGCCGAGCGCCTGGGCCCCCGCCTGAGCATGCTCGCCCCCGACCATCCCGGCGACTTTTCGAGAATCGGGGGCCGCCTGGCCGAGCTGCGGGTGATCCGCGGCCGCGCCGCCGAGACGCTGCCGGGGCGCACCCCCAACTACTGCTCGGGCTGCCCCCACAACGTCTCGACCCGCCTCCTCGAAGGGCAGGTGGCCTGGGGGAGCCCGGGCTGCCACTCCTTCGCCTCGATCATCGAGCAGCCCGAGCGGCACATCGTCTCGATGACCCAGCTCGGAGGCGAGGGGCTCCCGTGGATCGGCCTGGCCCCGTACACCGACCGCCCCCACATGGTCCAGAACGTCGGCGACGGGTCGCTCTTCCACTCGAGCTACCTCAACATCCGCTTCTGCGTCGCGGTCGGGGTCAACATCACCTTCAAGATCCTCTACAACGGCTACGTCGCGAACACCGGCGCCCAGGAGATGGTGGGCGGCAAGCCCATCCCCGAGCTGACCCGCCTCCTGGAGATCGAGGGCGTCAAGCGGATCGCCCTCTTGACGAAGGACCCTGCCGCCTACCGGGACGCCCGGCTGGCGTCGAACGCCGTGGTCTACCCGGTGACCCGCCAGGACGCGGTGCTGAAGGAGCTGCAGGAGACTCCGGGTGTCACGGTGTTCATCTACGACGGGACGTGCGCCAACGAGCGCCGCCGCCGCCAGAAGCGGGGCCAGCTCCCGGTCACGAATCGCTTCGTGGTGATCAACGAGGAGGTCTGCGAGAACTGCGGCCACTGCGGGGTCGTCACCAACTGCATGTCGCTCCAGAAGGTGGACACCGAGTTCGGCCTCAAGACCCGGATCCACACCTCCTCCTGCAACCAGGACTACTCCTGCTTGAAGGGCGACTGCCCGTCGTTCATGACCGTCGAGACGCAGGCGGGCACCGGCTACCGCCGGCCGGCCACGCCGGAGCTGGCGGCCGACGCCATCCCCGAGCCCGCGACCCGGGCGTCCCTCGACCGGCCGTACCACCTCTACGTCCCCGGCGTCGGCGGCACCGGCGTCATCACCATCAACGCCCTCCTCTGTTACGCGGCGTGGATGGACGGCGTCCGCGTCCTCTCCTACGACCAGACGGGCGCCGCCCAGAAGTGGGGACCGGTCCTCTCGAGCCTCGTCCTGGCCGTGCCCGGCCAGGCGCTCCACGCCAACAAGGTCGGGCTGGGCAAGGCCGACCTCTACCTGGCCTTCGACCTGATGGCGGCCGCGAGCCGCGTGAACCTCGACCGCTGCGACCCGGCCCGCACGGCCGCCGTCGTGAATCCTGGGCTCTTGCCGAGCGGCGAGATGATCCGCGACGTCCACTTCACGCCGCCGGTGGAGGCGATGCGCGAGGCGATCGGACGCGTCACCGACCCGACCCGGAGCGTCGCGGTCAACGCGCGACAGATCGCCGAAGCGCTCTTCGGCGACTACATGGCGACGAACATGGTCGCCCTCGGGGTGGCCTACCAGGCCGGGCTCCTCCCGCTCACGTCGGCCAGCATCGAGGGGGCCATCCGTCTCAACGGGGTCGGGGTCGCCCAGAACCTCCAGGCGTTCCGCTACGGGCGCCTCCACGTGGCCGATCCGGCCCGGGTGCGGGCGCTCGTGGAGCCGCCGCGGCCGACGTTCGAGGAGGAGCGCGCCCGGGTGCTGGCGCGCCTGGGCGGCCGGGACGCCCACGCCTACGTGTCGCTCCTCGACCGCTGCGCGGCCCTCGACGCCGAGGCGCGGCGGCTGCTCGCGGTGCGCATCGCCGAGCTGATCGACTACCAGGACGCCCGCTACGCGGGGCGGTACGTGGACACCGTCCTCCGGGTGGCCGCCCGGGAGCGCGAGGCGGTCCCGGGACGCGCGGAGCTCACGCACGCGGTGATCCGCTATCTCTACAAGCTGATGGCGTACAAGGACGAGTACGAGGTGGCGCGCCTGCACCTCAAGCCGGCGTTCCACGCGGAGGCGAGGGGTCTGTTCGCGGCGCCAACGCGCCTGGTCTGGAACCTCCACCCGCCTGTCCTGCGGGCCTTCGGGCTCGAGCGGAAGCTGGCCCTCGGCCCCTGGTTCGCGCCGGCGCTCCGGCTCCTGCGCGCGCTGAAGGGCCTGCGCGGCACCGCGCTCGACCCGTTCGGCTACGCCGCCGTCCGGCGCGAGGAGCGGCGGCTCGTCGCCTGGTACACGGACCTCCTCGACACCGCGCTCGCGCGCCTCGACGCCGGCAGCCACGCCACCGCCGTCGAGCTGGCCCAGCTCCCCGACGCGATCCGCGGCTACGAGGCGATCAAGCTCGAGAGCGCCCGGGCCGCCCGGGCCCGGGCCGAGACGCTCGTCGCCCGCCTGCGCGGCGCCCCGGCGCCGGCGGCGCCGCGCGCCTAAGGCCGTCTACTCGAAGCCCCACCCCGGGTCGCGGCCCTGGGCGATCTCCGTGTCCTGGGCCCGGACCCGGGCTGCCGCCTCCCTTCGCGTCTCGCCCAGCTCGGTGACCCGGAGCGCCTCGCGTTCGCTCGGGAAGAGCTGGGCGCGCTGGGTGTTCCGGAGCACGTCCGGCGCGCGGAGGCCCTTGCCGGGCGACTCGGCACCCCGCCTCCTTCGGCGAGCTCATCTGCGACGTTGACTATGTAGCTTCGTGAAGCTACATTGGCCAGGTGAAGCGGGTCGGCCTGCGCGAGCTCAAGAATCGCCTCAGCGAGTACGTCCGCCTGGTCCGGGCTGGCGAGGTCGTCCAGGTGACCGACCGCGGTGAGGTGGTCGCCGAGCTGCGCCCGCCCGGCGGGCCGGCGGCTCCAGCCGACCACATTCCCCCGGGGCTGCTGGCGCTCGCCAGGAAAGGCTCCGTGACTCTGGGAGGCCCCCATGACCCCCGGGTGTACAGGCCCCAGCCGAGAGTCTTGCCCCCCGGGGAGCTCCAGCGGCTCCTCGACGAGGAGCGAGGCGACCGCTGAGACTCTACGCCGACTCCAGTGCCGTCCTGGCCTGGCTGCTCGGCGAGCCGGCGGGCGCGGGCGTCCTCGAAGCGCTGACCGACGCCGAATTGGTGCTGGCGTCCGACCTGACGATGGTGGAATGCGAACGGATCCTGATCCGGACGCACGCCGCCCAGCGGCTCTCTGACACCCGGTTCGCGGATCTGAAGGCGTTGCTCGACGAGGCCGCAGCGGGATGGCACCTCCTGCGCCTCGATGCCGACACGATCGCCCGGGCTCGGCGCCCCTTCCCGAGAGAGCCGATCCGGACGCTCGATGCGCTCCATCTCGCCAGCGCGCTGTCGGCGCGGACCGGGGTCGGCGGCCTCGCGCTGTTGACCCTGGACCGGAGGCTCCGTGAGGCGGGTCGTGATCTCGGCCTGGACGTCCTGCCGAGCGGTGGCGCCTGAGCGGGGGGATTCGAGGCCCGATGGAGCGGATCGAGGCTGATCTCCTGATCCTGGGCGGCGGCGGGGCCGGGCTGTGCGCGGCCCTTCACGCCGCCGACCGCGCTCCCGGCCTCGCCATCACGCTGGTGGTGAAGGGCCTGCTCGGCCGGGCCGGCTGCACCCGCATGGTGCAGGGGGGCTACAACGCGGTCCTCCGCGCGCCGGACTCGCTCGAGGCCCACCTCCTCGACACGCTGAAGGGCGGCAGCTTCCTCAACGACCAGGAGCTGGTCTGGCGACTCGTCGAGACGGCGCCGGCGCGCGTCGCCGAGCTGGAGGATCGCCACGGCTGCTTCTTCGACCGCGCCGGCGCCGGCGCCATCCACCAGAAGCCGTTCGCCGGGCAGAGCCACGACCGGACGATCCACAAGGGCGACCTGACCGGCATCGAGATCATGAACCGCCTGACCGAGCAGGTCTGGGCGCGGCCGGCGATCGGCGTCCTCGAGGAGCACCGGGCGCTCGATCTCCTCCAGGACGGCGAGGGGAGGGTAAGCGGCGCGCTGCTGCTCGACATCCGGACCGGCGGCGTCGTGCTGGCGCGCGCGCGGGCCACGCTCCTGGCCTGCGGGGGCGGGCCCACCATGTACCGGGTCATCGCGTGCTCGGCCGACAAGTCGGCCGACGGCATCGCGCTCGCCTACCGGGCCGGGGCGCCGCTCCGCGACATGGAGATGGTGCAGTTCCACCCGACCGGGCTCGTCGTGCCGGGCTCGCTCATGACCGGGGCGCTCCTCGAGGAGGGGCTCCGCGGGGCGGGCGGCCGCCTCTTCAACGCCGCTGGCGAGCGCTTCATGGCGCGCCACGACCCCGCCCGGCTCGAGCGCTCGACGCGGGACGTCGTCGCCCGGGCCAGCTACCTCGAGATCGCCCACGGGCGGGGGACCCCCGAGGGCGGCGTGTGGCTCGACGTCTCGCACCTCGGCGCCGACTTCGTCGAGCGCAACTTCCGGGGGATGGTCCGCCGCTGCCGCGACTTCGACCTCGACCTCCCG
Organism: uncultured Candidatus Rokubacteria bacterium; assembly: GCA_963708025.1. Classification (GTDB taxonomy): domain Bacteria; phylum Methylomirabilota; class Methylomirabilia; order Rokubacteriales; family DASRDR01; genus CAVPSB01. Next base: position 450,829 of record CAVPSB010000012.1, read on the forward strand.
CGCCGGCCCGTCCCCGTGATGCCGACCGCCCACTTCCTGATGGGCGGGGTCGTGATCGATCCCGACTGCCGCACGGCGCTCGAGGGGCTCTTCGTCGCCGGCGAGGACGCGGGCGGGGTGCACGGGGCCAACCGGCTCGGCGGGAACGGGGTGGCGGACTCGACCGTGTTCGGCGGGATCGCGGGTGACGTGATGACGGACTGGGTGGCGGAGCGACCGCGGCCGGCCGTCTCGGCCGCCGACGCCGAGCGCCGGGCGGCGGCGGCGCGGGCGCCGCTCGCGCGTCGGGGTCCCGACGACGTGGTCGCGATCCGAGCGATCATGCGCGACCTGATGTGGGAGCGGGCGGGTCTCATCCGGACCGGCGGCGGGCTCGAGACGGCGCTCCGGGTGCTGGGGGAGCTGGAGGCCCGGCTGGAACGGGCCGCCGTCCCCGGCGGCCCGGCCTACAATCCAGCCTGGCAGGCCTGGCTCGACACCCGGAACCAGATCCTGGCCGCCCGGCTGATCGCCCGCAGCGCGCTCGAGCGCCGCGAGAGCCGGGGCGCCCACTACCGGGCCGATCACCCGGAGCCGGACGACGCGCGCTGGCTGGTCAACGTGTTGATCGCGGAGCGAGAGGGGCGGCCCGCGGTGTGGACCGAGCCGGTCCGACTGACGCGAGCGCGGCCGGAGGCTGCCACCGCGCCCGCGACGGTGGAGATCGGGGACTAGGAGTGTCCACGGAGGTCTGGGCGAGCGGGGCGGCCTACGAGCCGTACGTCGGGCGATGGAGCCGGCTCGTCGCGAAAGAGTTCCTGGGCTGGCTGGCGGTGCCGCCGGCGAAGCGATGGCTCGATGTGGGCTGCGGGACCGGCGCCCTCACCGCCACGATCGTGGCCATGGCCTCCCCGTCCCACATCGACGCCGTGGATCCGTCGGAGGGCTACGTCGCCTACGCGCGGGAACAGGTGCCCGACCCGCGGGTGCGCTTCGGCGTCGCCGACGCCCGGGCGTTGCCCTCCGAGGCCGCGTCGTACGACGCCGTGGTCTCCGGCCTGGTGCTGAACTTCGTCCCCGACCCGGCCCGCGCCGTCGCCGAGATGGCCCGCGTGGCGCGGGCGGGCGCCCCGGTCGCCTGCTACGTCTGGGACTACGCCGGCAAGATGGAGCTGATGCGCCATTTCTGGGACGCGGCGGCGGCCCTGGACGCCGCCGCGCACGACCTCGACGAGGGTCGCCGCTTCCCGATCTGCCGGCCGGAGCCGCTCGCCGCCCTGTTCCGGGACGCCGAGCTGCGGGAGGTCGAAGTCCGGGCGATCGACGTGCCGACCATGTTCCGCGACTTCGACGACTACTGGACGCCGTTTCTCGGGGGCCAGGCCCCGGCGCCCGGCTACGCGATGGCCTTGGACGAGTCCCGGCGGGCGACGCTCCGCGAGCGGATCCGCGCCGAGCTTCCGACCCAGCCCGACGGCTCGATCCGCCTGATCGCCCGCGCCTGGGCCGTGCGGGGCAGCCGCGGATGAACCTCCCGCTGGTCGCGCTGGGGGCGACCATGGCTCTCGGCCTCGTGCTCCTTGCCGTCGGCACGCGGCAGATGCGGGAGGAGAAGCGAGGCCGCTTCGCCGAGCGACCGGATGTCGCGCCCGACGAGTTCTTCGAGCGCTACTACGGTCAGTCGGGGCTGCCCAGGGACCGCGTGCTGCGGGCGCTGCGAACGGTGGCGGTGGACACCGAGACCCCCGAAGCGAGGCTCCGACCTGGCGACCGCTTCGCGGAGGAGTTGAAGCCGGTGCGAGGCTGGGAGTTTGACGACGGCATCGGGATCCTGTCCTGGGAGCTGGACCGGCTGGCGAGGAAGGCAGGAGTCGCGATCGACCTCGGGAGCATCGTCACGCTGGACGACTACATCCGGTGCCGCGTCACGCTCGAAGCGACGACACGGAGCGGCCATGACTGAGCCTCGCGCACCGGTGCTGACCCGAAGCTGGACGAGCCGTGACGCGTGGCGGGGGACGCGGCTGGGGCTCTGGGCGTGGCTCATCCAGCGGGGGGCGGCGGTGGCGCTGGTCGTGGTGATCGCGCTCCACCTCCGGAACCCCTTCGGCCGGCCGGTGCAGGCGGTGCTGCTCGCCCTGGTGCTCCTCCACGGGCTGCTCGGCGTCCGCGCCATCCTCCTGGACCTCGGCCTGCCGGTCCGCCTGCACCGGGTGCTCTTCGTCGGGGCCGTCCTCCTCGGGCTGGCCCTCTTTACCCTGGCCTGGTGGTGGCGATGGTACTGAGGGTCTTCCGCTGGAGCGCCGAGACGGGCGGCCACTTCGAGGAGTTCCCGATCCGGACCGTCGCCGGGACGACGGTGCTCGATGCCCTCGTCCGGCTGCGCGAGTCCCAGGTGCCCGACCTCGCCTTCCGCTACGCCTGCCGGGTCGGCATGTGCGGCTCCTGCGCGATGGTGGTGAACGGCCGGGAGCGCTGGGCGTGCCGGACCCGGCTGGCGACGGTCGCCTCGCCCGGCGCGACGGTCACTGTCCGCCCCCTCTACCACTTCCCGCTGATCCGGGACCTCGTCGTCGACATGGCGCCCTTCATGAGGAAGATGAAGGAGGTCGGCGGCGCCTTCGTGCCGGGCGGGCGGCCGCCGCGGGCCGGACTGGCCGAGCGACCGGCGATCGACGCTGCCATCGAGTGCATCGGCTGCGGGGCCTGCCTCTCCGCCTGCACGATGGTCCGCTGGGACCCGCGGTTCCCGGGACCGGCCGCCCTCAACCGGGCCTTCACGCTGAACGCCGACGGCCGCGACGCCGGGGCCGCCGCCCGGTGGCCGGCGCTCTTCGGCGAGGACGGCGTCCTCCGCTGCCACGGGCAAGCCCAGTGCACGGCCGTCTGCCCGATGCAGATCTCGCCGGCGGACTCGATCCTGCGACTGCGCCGCAAGGCCGCGCGGTCTCTGTTTTTGCGCACTTAGCGGCGTTCCGGTGCTTGACACGTCGCGGCAGCGCGAGTAGCATCGAGTCGCTGACTGACCCTCGCCTCCTGCCTCTCCGGTGGGAGGCGAAATTGTTGGGGGGCGCTCCATGGTCGAGCAGATCCGCGCGCTGTACGCCACGATGCCCGAGCGCATCGCCCGGGCCCGCGCCGCCTGGAAGCGACCCCTGACCCTCTCCGAGAAGATCCTGGTCAGTCACGTCCACGACTGGGGGCGTCAGACCTGGGAGCGGGGCGCCGTCCAGCTGCGCCTCCGGGTGGACCGGGTGGCGATGCAGGACGCGACCGGCCAGATGGCGCTCCTCCAGTTCATGCAGGCCGGGAAGGCCCGGGTGGCCGTTCCCTCCACGGTCCACTGCGACCACCTGATCCGGGCGGAGACCGGCGCGTCGGCCGACACGGTCCGGGCCCTCACCGAGAACGACGAGGTCTACAACTTCCTGCGCTCGGTCTCGCGGAAGTACGGGATCGGCTTCTGGCGGCCAGGCTCGGGCATCATCCACCAGGTCGTGCTCGAGAACTACGCCTTCCCCGGCGGCCTGATGATCGGGGCCGACTCCCACACCCCAAACGGCGGCGGCCTCGGGATGCTGGCCATCGGCGTGGGCGGCGTCGACTGCGGCGAGGTGATGGCCGGGCTTCCGTGGGAGGTGCTCCACCCGAAGCTGATCGGGGTCCACCTCACCGGGAAGCTCGCGGGGTGGACGGCGCCGAAGGACGTCATCACCTTCCTGTGCGGGCTCCTCACCGTCAAGGGCGGGACGAACAAGATCATCGAGTACTTCGGGCCGGGCGCGGCGTCCATCAGCGCCACCGGCAAGGGCACCATCTGCAACATGGGCGCCGAGCTGGGCGCGACCACGTCGGTCTTCGCCTTCGACGACCGGATGGCCGCCTACCTCCGGGCCACCGAACGGGCGGACGTGGCCGCCCTCGCCGAGCAGCACCGCGAGCACCTGGTCCCGGACCCCGAGGTGCTGGCGGAGCCGGCCCGCTTCTACGACCAGGTGGTCGAGATCGACCTCTCGCAGCTGGAGCCGCACATCGTCGGGCCCCACTCGCCCGACCGGGACCGGGCGGTGTCGAAGCTGGCGGCCGAGGTCAAGCAGAACGGCTGGCCGGCCGAGATCAAGGCGGCCCTGATCGGCTCCTGCACCAACTCCTCCTACGAGGACATGCGCCGGGCCGCCCACGTGGCCATGCAGGGGATCAAGGCCGGGCTGAAGGCGAAGACCCCGTTCCTGGTGACGCCCGGCTCCGAGCGCGTCTACCAGACGATCAAGCGCGACGGGATCATGGCCACCTTCGAGCAGATGGGCGGGACCGTGCTGGCCAACGCCTGCGGCCCGTGCATCGGCCAGTGGAAGCGGTCGGACGTCAAGCGAGAAGAGGCGAACACGATCGTCTCCTCGTTCAACCGGAACTTCCCCGGCCGGAACGACGGGAGCGCGGCGACGCTCTCCTTCCTGACCAGCCCGGAGATCGTCACCGCGCTGGCCTTCGCCGGCACCCTCGAGTTCGACCCGGTCAACGGGACGCTGCCCGGGCCCGGACGGCCGGCCCGTTCCGCTTCACGCCGCCCGAGGGCGAGGAGCTGCCGCGCGACGGCTTCGCCCGGGGCGAGGAGGGCTACGAGGCGCCGGCCGCGGATGGCGCTGGCGTGACGGTGGAGGTCCGCGCCGACAGCGAGCGGCTCCAGCTCCTCCAGCCGTTCCCGCGCTGGGATGGCCGGGACTTCGAGAAGCTGCCGATCCTGGTCAAGACCCAGGGCAAGACCACCACCGACCACATCTCGCCGGCCGGGGCCTGGCTCCGCTACCGCGGCCACCTGGACCGGATCAGCGACAACATGTTCCTGGGCGCGGTCAACGCCTTCACCGGCGAGATCGGCAAGGGCGTGAACCTGCTGACCGGCGAGACCGGCTTGCCGTTCGCGAAGATCGCGCGCGACTGGAAGGCCCGGGGGGTGGGCTGGATGGTGGTCGGCGACGAGAACTACGGCGAGGGGTCGAGCCGCGAGCACGCCGCGATGTCGCCCCGCTACCTGGGCGCCAAGATGGTCGTCGTGAAGAGCTTCGCCCGGATCCACGAGACGAACCTCAAGAAGCAGGGGATCCTGCCGCTGACCTTCGCGAACGCCAGCGACTACGCGCTCTTCGAGCGGGACGACCGTGTGTCGGTCGTCGGTCTGGCCGCGCTGGCCCCCGAGCGCCCGGTCGAGGTGCGGATCCACAAGCCGGACGGGCGGACGGTCACCATCACGACCCGCCACACCATGACCAACGAGCAGATCGGCTGGTTCAAGGCGGGGTCGGCTTTGAACGCGCTCACGTAGCGCACGGTTGCGGTCAACACGGGAGGTAGGATGGCCGGACGCGTGAAGATTCCCGCCGGGGAGCGGGTCACCATCTCCCACGGCAAGCTGCAGGTGCCCGACCACCCGATCATCCCCTTCATCGAGGGCGACGGCACCGGCCCCGACATCTGGCGGGCATCGGTCCGCGTCCTCGACGCCGCCGTCGAGCAGGCCTCCCGCGGTCGCCGGAAGATCGCCTGGGCCGAGGTCTACGCCGGGGAGAAGGCCCAGGCCGTCTACGGCCCGGACTGCCCGCCGAACCTGCTGCCCCTGGAGACGCTCGACGTCATCCGGGAGTACCTGGTGGCGATCAAGGGGCCGCTGACCACGCCGATCGGCGAGGGCTTCCGCAGCCTGAACGTGACGCTCCGCCAGGAGCTGGACCTCTACGTCTGCCTGCGCCCGGTGAAGTACTTCCAGGGCGTGCCGTCGCCGGTGAAGCACCCGGAGCGGGTCGACATGGTGATCTTCCGGGAGAACACCGAGGACATCTACGCCGGGCATCGAGTGGGAGACCGGCACCCCCGAGGCCCGGAAGGTCATCGAGTTCCTGCAGAAGGACATGGGCGTCAAGAAGATCCGCTTTCCGGCCTCCAGCTCGATCGGCATCAAGCCGATCTCGAAGGAGGGCTCGGAGCGGCTGATCCGGGCCGCCATCCGCTACGCCCTCGAGCACGACCGGCGGAACCTGACGCTGGTGCACAAGGGGAACATCCAGAAGTACACGGAAGGGATGTTCATGAAGTGGGGCTACGCGCTGGCCAAGCGCGAGTTCCCCGACCGGACGGTGTCGTGGGAGGAGTGCGGCGGCCGGCCGCCGGCCGGCAAGATCCTGGTCAAGGACGCGATCACCGATGCCTTCCTCCAGCAGATCCTGACGCGGCCCGACGAGTTCGACGTCATCGCGGCGCCGAACCTGACCGGCGACCTCCTGTCGGACGCCCTGGCCGCCCAGGTCGGCGGGATCGGCATCGCACCGGGCGGAAACATCAACTACGAGACCGGCCACGCCCTCTTCGAGGCCACCCACGGGACGGCGCCGAAGTACGCCGGCCAGGACAAGGTGAATCCGGGCTCGGTGATCCTGTCGGGCGAGATGATGTTCCGCTACATGGGCTGGACCGACGCGGCCGACCGGATCGTCAAGGGGCTGGAGGCGACGCTCGCCCAGAAGGTGGTGACCTACGACTTCGCACGACTGATGGAGGGCGCCCGCGAGGTCAAGTGCTCGGAGTTCGCCACCGCCATCGTCGACAACATGCGGCGCCTCTAAGGGGCCGGGCCATGGCCAGACCGAAGGTCACCGTGGTCGGCGCCGGGAACGTGGGCGCCACGACCGCCCAGTACATCGTCGAGCGGGAGCTGGCCGACGTCGTCGTGACCGACGTCGTGGACGGGCTGCCGCAGGGCAAGGCCCTCGACCTCCTCGAGGCCGGCCCGATCCACGGCTACGACTGCCGGGTCACCGGGGCCAACGACTACGTCGCCACCGCCGGCTCCGACATCGTGGTCATCACGGCCGGCCTGGCCCGCAAGCCCGGGATGAGCCGCGACGACCTCCTCTTCAAGAACGCCGAGATCGTCGGGGCGGTGGTGCAGGAGATCGCCGCCCGCTCGCCGGAGGCGATCCTCATCGTGGTCACGAACCCGCTCGACGCCATGACCCAGCTCGCCTGGCGGCGGTCCGGATTCCCGAAGCACCGGGTGCTGGGGATGGCCGGGGTGCTGGACTCGGCGCGGTTCCGGACCTTCATCGCCCAGGAGCTGGACGTCTCGGTCGAGAACGTCACCGCCTTCGTCCTGGGCGGGCATGGCGACACGATGGTGCCTTTGCCCCGCTACTCGACGGTCGCCGGGATCCCGATCACCGACCTCCTGCCCAGGGACCGGATCGACGCGCTGGTCAAGCGCACCGCCAGCGGCGGCGCCGAGATCGTCAACCTCCTGAAGACGGGGAGCGCCTTCTACGCGCCGGGCGCGTCGGTCACCGAGATGGTCGAGGCGATCCTGCGCGACAAGAAGAAGATCCTGCCCTGCACCGCCTACCTCGAGGGGGAGTACGGGATCACCGGGCTGTTCGTCGGAGTGCCCGTCAAGCTCGGGCGCCGGGGGATCGAGCAGATCATCCAGATCACCCTCACGCCAGACGAGGCCGCGGCGCTGAATCGATCGGCGGAGGCGGTCCGCGAGTTGACGGACAAGCTCAAGGTCTGACACGCCATGCGCGAGATCCGGGCGAGCGAGATCACCGCGACCATCAAGCGCCTCTGCCAGGAGGCCAACCTGGAGCTGGGCGAGGACATGCTGCGCGCCTTCGACCGCGCCCTCGGGCGCGAGCGCTCGCCGGCCGGCCGCCAGGTCCTGGAGATGATCAGGGAGAACGCCGTCATCGCGAAGACCCGGCGGCTCCCGTACTGCCAGGACACCGGCTTCCTCATCTGCTTCGTCGAGCTGGGCCAGGACGTCCACGTGACCGGCGGTCTCCTCGGCGACGCCATCGACGAGGGCGTGCGCCAGGGCTACCGGGAGGGGTACCTCCGGGCCTCGATCGTGCGCGACCCCTTCGACCGGGTGAACACCGGGGACAACACCCCGGCCGTCGTCCACGTGGACGTGGTGCCGGGCGAGCACCTGACCCTCAAGGTCATGGCCAAGGGCGGCGGCTGCGAGAACCGCTCGAAGTACCGGATGCTGACGCCAGCCGAGGGGTTGGCCGGCGTCAAGGCCTTCATCGTCGAGTGCATCAAGACGGCGGGGCCCGACGCCTGTCCGCCCCTGATCGCCGGCGTCGGCGTGGGCGGGACGTTCGAGAAGGCCGCGCTCCTCTCGAAGAAGGCGCTCTTCCGGGAGATCGGCAAGCCGAACCCGAGCGCGGAGCTGGCCGCCCTGGAGACCGAGCTGCTCGACGAGGCCAACCGCCTGGGCATCGGGCCCCAGGGTTACGGCGGCGACACGACGGCCTTGGCCATCCACATCGAGACGTACCCCTGCCACATCACCTCGCTGCCGGTCGCGGTCACGATCGAATGCCACGCCCACCGCCACAAGGAGGCCGTCCTGTGATCCGCCGACGGAGCGGGGACCCGGAACCCCCAGGTGGGGGGGTCCAGGGGGGGACCACCGAGAGGGCGGGACGGACGCCCAGAGGCCGAAGGCCGTCCGAACGACGTAGGCCGAGCGCGTCCCGGCGACCCGATGGTTGGGACTCCCCTTCTGCCAAGGAGGTGGTCCTGTGAGCCGCCGACGGAGCAGGGCCCCGGAACCCCCAGGTGGGGGGGGCCAGGGGGGGAGTGGTTGGGACTCCCCCCCTGATAAGGAAGCAGTCCTGTGAGCTACGAGCGCGTGGGAGAGCTCGTCCACCTGACCACACCCCTCGCGGACGACGACGTCGTCCAGCTGAAGGCGGGGGACCGCGTGCGACTCTTCGGTGTGCTGCTGACGGGGCGGGACGCCGCCCACAAGCGGCTGATCGAGGCCCTGGACGCCGGGCAGCCCCTCCCGGTCGACGTCCGCGGGCAGATCATCTACTACGTGGGGCCGACCCCGCCGCCACCCGGCATGGTGATCGGCTCGGCGGGGCCGACGACCGGGGGCCGGATGGACCGGTACGCGCCCCGGCTGATGGCGCTCGGCCTCAAGGGGATGATCGGCAAGGGCCACCGCTCCCAGACCGTCCGGGACGCGATGCGCGAGCACAAGTGCGTGTACTTCGGCGCGGTGGGCGGCGCCGGCGCGCTCCTCTCCCGGTTCATCACGGCGGCCGAGGTGGTCGCCTACGCCGATCTGGGGACCGAGGCCATCCGGCGGCTCACCGTCGAGGACTTCCCGGTCATCGTCGTGGACGACACCCACGGCAACGACCTCTACGAGGAGGGCGTGAAGCAGTGGGCCCGCCCCGCGGGAGCACCGTCATGAAGGAGCTGATCGCGACAGCCCGGAACCCCCAGGTGGGGGGGTCCAGGGGGGGACCACCGGAGGGGCGGTACGGACGCGAGGCCGAAGGCCGAGCGCGTCCCGGCGATCGGACGGTTGGGACTCCCCCCCTGCTGGAGGTCGCACCGGCATGAGCGGCATCACGGCGACGAAGTACCCGGGCGCCGACGGCCGCACCCACGTCGCCGGCATCCTCCGCTGGGACGCCTGGTGGGTGGAGCCGACCCTGGTGGTGGTCGTGCTCGGCTCCTTCATCCTCTACTCCACCTGGGCCGCGCTCCAGAACGCCTACTACTACGCCCCGCCGTACCTCTCGCCGTTTTACTCGCCGTGCCTCTCGACCGAGTGCCTGCACGTGACGGTGCCGCTCTTCGGCAAGCTCCCCCAGCTTCCCGTCATCGGCGTCCTGTCGCCGGCGTTCCTGATCCTGTGGGCGCCCGGCCTCTTCCGGCTGACCTGCTACTACTACCGCAAGGCCTACTACCGCTCGTTCTGGGGGGCGCCGCCGGCCTGCGCCATCCCCGACGTCCGGCGGGGCTACACCGGGGAGACCCGCTTCCCGCTGCTCCTCCAGAACCTCCACCGCTACATGTTCTACGTCGCGGTGCTGTTCATCGTCGTCCTCACCTGGGACGCGCTCCTGGCCTTCCGGTTCCGGGACGGGTTCGGCATCGGGGTCGGGACGCTGGTCATGTGGGCCAACGTGGTCCTCCTGGCCGGCTACACGTTCTCCTGCCACTCGTGCCGGCACGTCTGCGGCGGGGTCCTCGACGTCTTCTCGAAGTCCCCGGCGCGCTACCGCGCGTGGCGGCTCGTCAGCCGACTGAACGAGCGCCACCCGACCTTCGCGTGGCTCAGCCTGTTGCGGCGTCGGCCTCACCGACCTCTACATTCGCCTCGTGGCCATGGGCGTCATCCGCGACCTCCGGATCATCTGAGGACCACCCGATGGCACGCGTGCCGAGCGAGACCCACGACTACGACGTGATCGTCGTCGGGGCGGGGGGCGCCGGGCTCCGGGCCGCCGTCGAGGCCTCGGCCCAGGGCGCCAAGACCGCGCTCGTCTGCAAGTCGCTCCTGGGCAAGGCCCACACCGTGATGGCCGAGGGCGGGATCGCGGCCGCGCTCGGCAACGTGTACCCGGAGGACAACTGGCAGGTCCACTTCCGGGACACCATGCGCGGCGGCAAGATGCTGAACAACTGGCGGATGGCTCAGCTCCACGCCCAGGAGGCGCCCGAGCGCGTGCTGGAGCTGGAGCGCTGGGGGGCGCTGTTCGACCGGACCTCGGACGGGCGGATCCTCCAGCGCGACTTCGGCGGCCACCGCTACGCCCGCCTGGCCCACGTCGGCGACCGGACCGGGCTGGAGATGATCCGGACCCTCCAGCAGCACGCCGTCCATCGCGGCATCGACGTGTTCATGGAGGTCACGATCCAGCGCCTCCTCGAGGACGGGGGCCGCATCGCCGGGGCCCTGGGCTACTACCGCGCCACCGGGGAGTTCGTGCTGTTCCGGACCAAGGCGGTGGTCCTCGCCACCGGCGGGATCGGGAAGGCCTACGCCATCACCTCCAACTCCTGGGAGTACACCGGCGACGGCCACTCCCTCGCGCTGTGGGCGGGGGCCGACCTGATCGACATGGAGTTCGTCCAGTTCCACCCGACCGGGATGGTGTGGCCGCCGAGCGTGCGGGGCATCCTGGTGACCGAAGGCGTCCGGGGCGACGGCGGGACCCTCAAGAACAGCAAGAACGAGCGGTTCATGTTCCGCTACATCCCCGAGTTCTTCCGAGCCGAGACCGCGGACACCGAGGAGGAGGCCGATCGCTGGTACACGGACAAGAAGGGCGCCCGCCGCACGCCCGACCTCCTGCCGCGGGACGAGGTGGCCCGCGCCATCAACGCCGAGGTGAAGGCGGGCCGGGGCAGCCCGCACGGCGGCGTGTTCCTCGACATCGCCTCCCGGCGCCCGGCTGACTACATCCAGCGGCGACTTCCCTCGATGTACCACCAGTTCAAGGAGCTGGCCGACGTCGACATCACCCGGGAGCCGATGGAGGTCGGGCCGACCTGCCACTACGTCATGGGCGGCGTCCGGGTCGACGCCGACTCCGCCGCCTCGACGGTGCCGGGACTCTTCGCGGCCGGCGAGGTGGCCGGCGGCATGCACGGGGCCAACCGGCTCGGCGGCAACTCGCTCTCGGACCTGATCGTGTTCGGGCGGCGGGCCGGGCTCTACGCGGCGGAGTACGCGAAGGGGATCAAGGGCGCGCCTGCGGTGGACGACGGCCAGGTCGCGGCGATCACCCGCGAGATCCTGGCGCCGTTCGAGCGGACGGGCGGCGAGAACCCGTACACGATCCAGCGCGACCTCCAGGAGATGATGCACAGCCTGGTCGGCATCATCCGGACGGAGCCCGAGCTGAAGGAGGCCGTCCAGCGGCTCGAGGCGCTCAAGGACCGGGCGCGGCGGGTCCGGGTCGAGGGCGGCCGGGTCTACAACCCGGGCTGGCACCTGGCGCTCGACCTCGCCTCGCTGCTCACCGTGTCGGAGGCGGTCACGCTGGCCGCGCTCGAGCGCCGGGAGAGCCGGGGCGGCCACACCCGCGACGACTACCCGAAGCCGGACGGCCACTTCGCCAAGGTGAACGTCGTCATCCGCCAGTCCAGCGGCCGGATGACCGTGACCCAGGAGCCGCTGCCATCGATGCCAGATGAGCTGAAGAAACTCCTGGAGGAGAAGTAGTGGGGTCAGGCTTTTACTCCTTGACACTCCCACGCCTCGGCCCGGGACCGGCGGCCGTTCAACCGGAATGTATGGAAAGAAAGGCCTGACCCCATGGAAGCGGTGATGCACGTCTTCCGCGGCGATGCGGGGGGCGGCGACTTCCGGGAGTACCGGGTGCCGTACGAGGAGGGCATGGTCGTCCTCGACGTCCTCCACCGGGTCCAGGCCACCCAGGCCAACGACCTGGCCATCCGGTGGAACTGCAAGGCCGGGAAGTGCGGCTCCTGCAGCGCCGAGGTGAACGGCAAGCCGCGGCTCACCTGCATGACGCGGATGAACCTCTTCCCGCCCGACGCGCCGATCATCGTGGCGCCGCTCCGGACCTTCCCCGTCATCAAGGACCTGGTGACCGACGTCGCCTTCAACTTCGCGATGGCCCAGCGGATCCCCGCCTTCCAGCCCAGGCCCCCGGAGCCGGACGGCACCTACCGGATGATGCAGGAGGACATCGACCGCGGGCAGGAGTTCCGGAAGTGCATCGAGTGCTTCCTCTGCCAGGACGTCTGCCACGTCATCCGGGACCACGACGAGAAGAAGCGGAGCTTCGCCGGTCCCCGCTTCTTCATCCGGCTGGCCGAGCTGGAGATGCACCCGCTCGACACCGCCGACCGCCGCGAGTTCGCCCGCGACGTGGCGGGCATCGGGCTCTGCAACATCACCAAGTGCTGCACCGAGGTCTGCCCCGAGCACATCCACATCACCGACAACGGCATCATCCCCCTCAAGGAGCGCGTGGTCGACCGCTACTACGACCCGGTCCTGTGGCTCCTCCGCAAGGTGACCGGCAAGTAGCGTGCGGATCCACGAGTACCAGGCCAAGGCGCTCCTGAAGGACTTCGGCGTCCCCGTCCCCCGGGGCGAGGTCGCCGACAGTCCGGCGGCGGCCCGGGCGGTCGCCGGGCGGCTGGGCGGCAAGGTCGTCGTCAAGGCCCAGATCCATGCCGGCGGGCGTGGGAAGGCCGGCGGCATCAAGGTGGCGGCGACCCCGGACGAGGCCGAAGCGGCGGCCCGCCAGATCCTCGGCATGCGCCTGAGGACGCCGCAGACGCCGCCCGAGGGCATCGTCGTCCAGAAGGTCCTGGTCGAGGAGGCGTTCCCCGTCGCCAAGGAGCTGTACCTGGCGGTCACCCTCGACCGCGAGGTCGGCGCCCCGGTGGTGATGGCCTCCGAGGCCGGCGGCATGGAGATCGAGGAGGTGGCGGCGCGGTCGCCCGAGAAGATCCTCCGGGAGCCGGCCGATCCCGCCCTCGGCCTCCTGCCGTTCCAGGTCCGGCGGCTCGTCTTCGGGCTCGGCCTCGACGGCGACCTCGGCAAGGCGGCCGGGGCGGCCATCGGCGGCCTCTACATGACCTTCGTCGCCCGCGACTGCTCGCTGGCCGAGATCAACCCGCTGGTCACGACCGCCGACGGCCGGCTGCTGGCGCTCGACGCCAAGCTCAGCTTCGACGACAACGCCCTCTTCCGCCACCCCGAGATCAAGGGCCTCCGCGACACCAACGAGGAGACCCCGCTCGACGTCGAGGCCTCGAAGTTCGGCCTCAACTACATCAAGCTCGAGGGGACCGTGGGCTGCATGGTCAACGGCGCCGGCCTGGCCATGGCCACGATGGACATCATCAAGCACGCCGGCGGCGCTCCCGCCAACTTCCTCGACGTGGGCGGCGGCGCCAACGCCACCCAGATCGAGAACGCCTTCCGGATCCTCCTGTCGGACCCGAGCGTGCGGGCGGTCCTCGTCAACATCTTCGGCGGCATCCTCCGCTGCGACGTCCTGGCCGACGGCATCATCCGGGCCGCCCGCAATTTGAAGATCGGCGTGCCCGTCGTCGTCCGGATGGAGGGGACCAACGTCGAGGAAGGGCGCCGGATGCTGAAGAGCTCCGGGCTCGACTTCACGACCGCCGACGGGATGAAGGACGCCGCCGAGAAGGTCGTTCGCCTGGCTGCCGGGGCGGGGGCCGGCCGGTGAGCGTTCTCGTCGGCCGCCAGACCCGGCTCCTGGTCCAGGGGATCACCGGGCGGGAGGGCTCCTTCCACGCCGCCCGCTGCCGCGAGTACGGCACCCAGCTCGTGGCCGGCGTCACCCCGGGCAAGGGCGGCACGACCCACGAGGGCACGCCGGTCTTCGACACCGTGGACGCCGCCGTCCGGCAGACCGGCGCCGACGTCTCGCTGATCTTCGTCCCCCCCGTCGCCGCCGGCGACGCCATCATGGAGGCGGCCGACGCGGGGGTCGAGCTGATCGTCTGCATCACCGAGGGCATCCCGACGCTCGACATGGTCCGCGCGCGGGCCTTCCTGGCCGACCGCCGCTCCCGGCTCATCGGTCCCAACTGCCCGGGCCTGATCACGCCGGGGCAGGCCAAGGTCGGCATCATGCCCGGCCACATCCACAAGCCGGGCCCGGTCGGCGTCGTCTCCCGCAGCGGCACCCTGACCTACGAAGCGGTCCACCAGCTCACCGGCCTCGGCATCGGGCAGTCCACCTGCGTGGGCATCGGGGGCGACCCGCTGATCGGGACCTCGTTCGTGGACGTGCTCCGGCTGTTCCGCGACGACCCCGACACCCGCTACGTGGTCCTGATCGGCGAGATCGGCGGCACCGGCGAGGAAGCGGCGGCCGGGTTCCTGGCCGAGGGATTCGGCAAGCCGGTCGTCTCCTTCATCTGTGGCCAGACCGCGCCGCCCGGCCGGCGCATGGGTCACGCGGGGGCCATCATCGCCGGCGGGAAGGGCACCGCCGCCGAAAAGATGGTGGCGCTCGCGCGGGCGGGGGCCCAGGTGGTCAAGAGCCCCGCCGACATCGGCGAGACGATGGCCCGCGTGATGAAAGGCCGCTGACCGGGTGGCCCTCGAGCGCACGCTGGTCATCGTGAAGCCCGACGCGGTGCAGAAGGGCGTGGCCGGCCAGGTGATCACGCGCTTCGAGCGGGCCGGGCTGCGCATCCTGGCCCTGCGGATGGTCCACCTGTCGGTCCTCCAGGCGGAGGGCTTCTACGCCGTCCACCGCGAGCGGCCGTTCTTCGGGAGCCTCACCAGCTTCATGAACCAGGGCCCCTGCATCCCGATGGTGCTCGAGGGCGAGGGCGCGATCGCCCGGGTCCGCGAGCTGATGGGCGCGACGAACCCCGCCCAGGCGGCGCCGGGGACCATCCGGAAGGACTTCGCGGAGTCCATCGAGGCGAACGCCGTCCACGGCTCCGACTCGGCGGCCTCCGCCACCTTCGAGATCCCGTACTTCTTCCCCGGCCTCGATCTCTCCGGACGCTGATGGACGAGGCGCTCCGGACGCTGCCCCGGTAAGCGGCCCCCGTGGGCCTCTTCGCCAAGCTCCTCGTCGCCAACCGGGGCGAGATCGCCGTCCGGGTGATCCGCGGCTGCCGGGACGCCGGCGTCCGGAGCGTCGCCGTCTATTCCGAGGCCGACCGGGACGCGCTCCACGTCCGCCTGGCCGACGAGGCGTATCCCATCGGGCCGCCGCCCGCGAGCCAGAGCTATCTCCGCATCGACCGCCTGATCGAGGTCGCCGGGCGCGCCGGCGCCGACGCCGTGCATCCCGGCTACGGCTTCCTGGCCGAGAACGCGCAGTTCGCCGAGGCCTGCCGGGCGGCCGGGCTCGTCTTCGTCGGCCCGCCTCCCGCGGCGATCGCCGCCATGGGAGACAAGACGGCCGCCCGGCGGATGGCGGCGGCCTGCGGCGTGCCGCTGGTGCCGGGGACCCGGGAGCCGGTGGGCTCGGACGAGGAGGCGGCGCGGGTCGCGCGCGAGCTGGGCTACCCGGTGATGATCAAGGCGGCCATGGGCGGCGGCGGGAAGGGGATGCGGCTCGTGGCCTCGCCCACCGATCTCGGCTCGGCGCTCCGCCTGGCCCGCTCGGAGGCGACCTCCGCCTTCGGGGACGGCGCCGTGTACCTGGAGAAGGCGCTGGTCGAGCCACGCCACATCGAGATCCAGGTCCTGGCCGACGCCCACGGCCAGGTGGTGTCGCTGGGCGAGCGCGAGTGCTCCATCCAGCGCCGTCACCAGAAGCTGATCGAGGAGGCGCCGTCGCCCTTCGTGGACCCCGCCCTGCGGGCGGCGATGGGCGAGGCCGCCTGCCGGCTGGCGGCGGCCGCCGGCTACCGGAACGCGGGGACCGTGGAGTTCCTCGTCGACGCCGAGCGGCGCTTCTACTTCCTCGAGGTGAACACGCGGCTCCAGGTCGAGCACCCGGTCACCGAGCTGGTCACGGGGCTCGACCTCGTGCGGGAGCAGCTCCGGGTGGCGGCCGGCGAGAAGCTCGGCTTCACGCAGGACGAGGTGACCCCGCGCGGCTGGGCCATCGAGTGCCGCATCTCGGCCGAGGACCCGGCGGCTCACTTCCGGCCGTCGCCCGGGCGCATCACGGCCTGGCGACCGGCCGCCGGCCCCTGGGTGCGGGTCGACACCGGCGTCTACGAGGGCGCCGAGGTCCCGCTCCACTACGATCCGCTCATGGCCAAGCTCATCGTCTGGGGCCGGGACCGGCCAGAGGCCATCCGGCGGATGGCGCGCGGCCTCCGCGAGTTCGGGGTGGCCGGCGTCCGCACCACGATTCCCTTCCACGCGGCGGTCATGGCGCACCCGGACTTCCTCGCCGGGAGCATCTCGACCGCCTTCGTGGAGCGCCACGGCGGCGCGCTCGTCGCGCCGCCGGACCCGGCCCGGGCCCGGGCGGCGATGGTCGCCGCCGCGCTCCACGCCCACCGGCGAGCGAGTCGCGCCCGCCTGGTCGCGCCGGCGGCGCCGGTGTCGCCGTGGGCGCTGGCCGGGCGGCCGGGGCTCCGGCGCTTCTCCCGCTAGCCGATGCGCTCGACGGTGACGCTGGGCGGCGAGACGAAGGCGGTCGAGGTCGTCGAGGAGGGCGAACGCTACCGCGTGCGGCTGGGTGACGAATGGCTCGACGTCGACGCCCAGGGCGGCGCCGGCGGCCCCATGTCGCTCCTGATCGACGGCGTCGCCTGGCTCGCGGACCTCGACGAGGCGAACGGCGAGATCGTGGTGACGCTGGACGGCGAGCCGTTCCGGCTGCAGGTCGAGGAGGCCGGGCGCCACGTCGGGAGGCGCCGGAGCGCCGCCGGCGGCGCCGGGCAGCGCCTGGTGGCCCCCATGCCCGGTCGCGTGGTGGCGGTCCACGTCCGGCCCGGCGACCGCGTCGAGCCCGGCGCGCCGCTCGTCGTCCTCGAGGCGATGAAGATGGAGAACGAGTTCCGGGCGACGGCGGGCGGCGTGGTGGCCGAGGTGGCGGTGTCCCCGGGTCAGGCCGTCAACGCCGGCGACCTCCTGGTGGTCGTGACGCCCGACGCGGCGTAGCGGCCGGTGAACGCGATCCGGCTGGGCCTGAGCGTGCCGAACCGCGGCATCGTCATCGGCGCCGGCGATCCACACGATCTCCTCGCGATGTGCGAGGTCGCCGACCGCTCCGAGCTGTTCGACGCCGTCTTCACCGGCGACAGCCTCGTCGCCAAGCCCCGCATCGACGCCATCGTCTTCCTGTCGATGGTGGCCGGGCGGACCCGCCGGGTGACGCTCGGCACCGCGTGCCTGGCGAGCTTCATCTTCCGGCACCCGATCGTGCTGGCCAACCAGTGGGCGGCGCTCGACCTCCTGAGCGGCGGCCGGACCCTCATGGTCGCCTGTCTCGGCGGCGGCCCCAACACCACCAGCGGCCATCGCTCGCCGAGCGGGGCCCGGTGGGACACCGAGTTCGCGGCCATGGGCGTGACCATGGCCGAGCGGGTGGCGCGGCTGGTCGAGGGCATGGCCATCCTGCGCGCCCTGTGGACCGGCGAGCCGGTGACGCACCACGGCCGCTTCTACCGGTTCGACGACGTCCAGCTCAACGTGACGCCGGTCCAGCGGCCGTGCCCCATCGCCATCGCCAGCAACCCGCAGCCCCCTTACGCCGACGCGGCGCTGATCGAGCGCGCCCTCAAGCGGGTCGGCGAGCTGGGCGACGGCTGGCAGGTCGAGATGAGCACGCCCGAGGAGTTCGGCGCGCGCTGGCAGCGGATCCGGGCGCACGCTCGCGCGGCCGGGCGGGACCCGCTCCCGTCGACCTCGATGATCCACTTCTACGTGAACGTCCAGGATCGGAGCGAGGCGGCCTTCGACGAGGCCCGGCGCTTCTACGAGGCGTACCACCTGGGCACGTTCCCCGACGACTACCTCCGCTGGCGCCTCGTCACCGGCTCGCCGGCCGAGGTGACGGAGCGGCTCGCCCGCTTCCTGGACGCCGGCTGCACGCTGCCGATCCTCCGCTTCGCGAGCTGGGATCCGGTCGGCCAGATGCGCCGCGCGGTGGAGACGGTCATCCCGGCCCTCCGCGACCACGCGAGCCGTCTGGCAGGGTCTTGCTACTAGGTAAGCTAACGTCGGGTTCGTGAGTTCCGGGTTAGGGCGGTCAAGCCACTCCTTGACCCCTCCCGCCCCACGGGCTAGGCTTGGCGCACTCCCCCAGCTGGAGGCTGCGGCATGCAGTGTCCCCGGTGCCACGCGGAAAACGAGGGAGGCTCCCGATTCTGTGAGGAGTGCGGGGCCTGCCTGGAAATAGCCTGCCCAAGCTGCGGGCCAACGGCGGCCAGGGGGAGCTCTGGGGGCACGGAATGGGCTCGCGAACGGTGACCGCTCGAGACCCCGAGGTCCCGAGGGGTGTGTGGCTCACCCTCGGGCCGGTACGGAGCGCGATCGAGACGCTGCTGGCCGAGCTGTTGAAGCCGCAGCAGCCGAGCGCCGCCCTCCAGCAGGCGGTCATCGAGGAGCTGGGGCGGCCCGTGAAGCGGACGGACGTGGTCCTCGAATATCTCGGCCTGAGGATGGTCGGCCCGGACCCCGAGGGCGGGGTGCCGCTGCTGCTGGTGGCGCCGCACCTCGCGAAGGACCCGTGGCGAGAGGCGCTCCTCGTACCCGGCGGGGAGTGTCCTATCGGGATCGTCATCAACACGTGCGATCGCGGGACGGTGGCGCTCGTCCACGAGGTCTTCGCCCACTTCTCAGCCCCGCAAAAGCACTGGGTCACGCGCTACGTTGCGCTCGCCGCGCGCGGGGACCGCCACGAGCGGATCATCGAGCGCCTGAGCGGGGACACGGACAACGCGCAGGCGTTCGCGGAGCTGGTGGTGGGGGCGCGGCGGGAAGTTCAGCTCATGGACCCGTCCCTTCTGGTCAGCCGGGATGGCCAGATTCGAGTCCAGCTCGGCAGCCTGTTCGATACGACCCGGAACCTCCTGCGGGAAGGGGTGTCCGGGGAGCAGGTGTTCATCCTTCCTCCCACGCTCTTCGCGGACAGGACGAACTACTTCGACATCGAGTTCCTGGTCTACCTGAACTTCTTCGTTCGGAGAGGGCGGCGCACGCGGATCGTCGGGACGGCCGAGCAGCGCGTGACGCTGAAACGGCTGCTGACGCTGACCGTGTTCGGCGTCTTCGACCCGGAGACGAGTGAGCCGCCCACCTTCGACCAGCTTCACGAAGCCTATGGCGTGCCGGACCGGGAAGCCTACGCGCTGTTCCGCGCCGCCCACGAGGAGTACTGCGCCCGACAGGGCCCGGGGCCCGCGAGCCCGGTGCTGGGCCTGGACGCGTACGTGGAGTTCTTCGAGCTCCAGGGCGGCGAGACCGTGGTGCCTCTCCACCCGCCGGCTGCCCCCGACGGCTCCGCACTCGGCCAGGTTCACGTGAAGCAGACCGACCCCGGGAGCGTCCACGTCCGTATCGTGCAGGGCGACGGTCGATCCATCGACAAGCGGCTGGAGGTGGCCGCGCCCCGCCGCAAGCGCGCCGGCATCCCGGAAGAGTTTCGCCGGGCCCTCCACTTCGCCACCGATCGGCCCCGGTTCGGCGTGACGCCGCTCGGGACCAGTCACGGGTTCGATCCCGCGGGGGACCTGACCAGCTTCGTCGTGTGGCTCAACGGGAAGGGCATCCTGGTAGACCCGTCGCCGGAGGCGCTCGCCTATCTGGAGCAGATCGGCGTGGCACCGGTCGATCTGCCCTACGTGTTCCTGACGCACGTGCATGCGGACCACGACGGCGGGCTCCTGGAAAAGCTCCTGAGCGGCAGTCGAACGACCGTCATCGCCTCGGACCCGGTCTTCCGCGCCTTCTGCGAGAAGGCCCGGCTCATCACCGGTCACGACTTCCAGCGCGAAAGCCTCGTCACCCAGCTGTCGGCCAACCCGGGCGCACCCGTGACCATCGAGATCGGTGGCGAGCGCGCGGTTCTCGAGACCCGATGGAATCTCCACCCGATCCCCACCAACGGGTTCCGGCTGAGCTTCGGTGGGCGGACCTTCGGCTATTCCGGCGACACGCAGTACGACCCGAGCCTCCTGGCGCGGTTGCACGAGGGGGAAAGCTGACCCGGGCCCAGTTCGACGCCCTCATGTACTTCTTCTGGACCCCGACCGGGATCCCGCGGGTCGACCTTCTCTACCACGAAGCCGGCATCCCGCCGATCCACACGGCCAAGGAGGCGCTCCAGGCGCTGCCCGATCCCGTCAAGGCCGCGACCTTCCTCGTGCACATCGCCGACAAGGAGGTGCCGGGGGGCTTCCGCCCGGCGAAGCCACCCGTGTTCGCCACCCACGTGCTCCTGCCGCCGAGCGAGCGCTGCCGGGAGAGGATCCTGCTGGAGACCTTCCGGCAGGTCGCCTACCTCTACGACACCCCGGCCGAGACGCTGGGGGAGCTAGCCCGCGCCGCCGAGATCCGCGAGTACTCACCGGGCGAGGTCGTCATCCGGAAGGGCCCCGTCGCGAGGGACGAGACGCTGCACTTCTACCTCGTCGCGGACGGCGAAGTGGCGGTGAAGGACGGCCGGCGCCTCGTCAGTACGCTCAAGAAGGCCGACAGCTTCGGCGAGTGGGGGATCAGTCACCAACGCGGGTTCCGGGCGGCCGACGTCGTGGCGGTGCGTCCCTCCCAGTGCATTCGGCTGTCGGAGGCCCAGTACCGACAGCTTATCGAGCGCCATCCGGTGATCCAGGAGCGGATCGGCAAGATCCGCAGCCTGCTGCCGCGCCTCGAGCTGGCGCAGGCCCGGTCACGGCTGAAGGTGGAAGCGGACCCCTCGAGAGAACGGAGCGTGATCACGAGCATGACAACGAGCCAGCTCTCCGCCTTCGCCATCTTCAGCGAGGTCAGGGCCTTCACGTCGGGTCAACCCATCGTCGTCGAAGGGGAGAAGGCCGATGGTTTCTACATCTTGCTTTCCGGCCATCTGATGGCGACGGTCCGGGGCCGGGTCGTCAGAGAGCTCGGCGAGGGGGACGTCTTCGGGGAGATGGGGCTCCTCGAAGGCGGGCGGCGCGGAGCGACCGTGACGGTCGTGTCCGCCGACGCCGAAGTCTTGTTCATGGGGAGACGGAGCTTCGAAGACCTCCTCGAGACGGTGCCCGTGTTTTCCTGGGAGATTCGGGAAACGGCCCTCCTTCGCCGCGACCCTTCTCGACATGGCCCTGAGGCCCCCGACAGGCCCGCGCCCGTCGTGGCGAAACCCGAGGGGGCGGCCAGGGATGCTGGGTGACGCTCGAACCGGCGGATAGAACGCCGGGTAGTAGCCGAAGCCGACCACTGGGTACTCGAGGAAGACGCCCCGCATCGCCCTCAGCGCTCCCCTGTCCAGCAGTCGAGGAAGGCCCGCACCTCGTCGCCCCAGACGAGCGCCCCGTCCCGGGCGAAGACATGGCCCTCGTCCGGTGTCAGCCCGAAGGCCGGGAAGACGCGGGCCTGGTGGGGGTGGCCCAGTCGCGCGAGGTCGGCGGCCAGCTCGCGGGTCGGCGCCGTGCTGTAGTCGTTCGCGGCCTGGACGAGGAAGATGGGCACCTGGAGCCGCCGGGCCGCCGCCGTCATCGTCTCGCGCAGCCGGGGCGTCCGCTCCCAGTTCATGGCGGCGCCCGCGAAGTTGACGACGCAGCGGAAACGTGCGCAGCGCGCGCCGGCCAGCAGGGAGACCGTGCCGCCGAAGGAGCTGCCGAGGACCGCGATGCGCCCGGGCGCGACCTCGGGGCGGCGCTCCAGGAACTCCAGCGCGGAGACCACGTCCTCGCTCTCCGCCTCGAGCCGGCGGGCCAGCTGGTCGTCGTACTCGGCCGTCCCGAAGTCGCCCGTCACCTCGCTCCGCCAGGCGGGTCCCGGGGAGTTCCCGTAGCCGCGGCGGTGAGGGAGGAGTGAGGCGTAGCCCCAGCTCATGAGGAGCGCCGCCGTCCCCGGCCGGCAGACGTCGGTTGACCCCTGGTGGATGGTGCTCCCATGGTTGGTGACGACGCAGGGGAACGGCCCGGGCCCTGGCGGCGTGTACAGGTAGCCGGCCAGCTCGAGCGGCCCGCTCCGGAACCGGACCTCCTGCGGGAGGATCGGCTGGCCCTCCGGCACGCGGGCCGCATCCTCGCCGTCCGGCCGGGCCACCTGGCGCTCGAAGCGCGTGAGCAGCGCCGTCATCTCGGCCCGCACCGCGGCGAACTCCGGGCTCGCGGCCCGCACCGCCAGGTCCTGGGCGTGCGCCTCGGCCGAGGCGAAGGCGCACTCCCACGCCACGTCGGGGCCCTGGGCCGCCGGGTCGGCCTTCGCGAAGATCACGCCGGGCAGGAGCCCCAGTCGCCGCCGCACGGCGCTGGCCTTGCGTCGCGTCCGCAGGACGTCCTCGGCCCGGCCGGGGCGGGCGTAGTAGCACGTTCGCTCGACGATCATGCGTTCCCCGTCAGTTGGCCTGGAGGCTAGCGTGGCCCCCCGCGGGCCGGGGCGTGGTCACTCTCCGTAGTGAGTCCTGGCTCGCTCAACGTAGATGATTCGGCGTTCCTCATCGAGGCTGTAGACGATTCGGTCCTTGTAGGTGAGGCGATACGAGTAGCTTCCCGCCAGATCCCCGAGCAGTTTCTTCCCCTCGTAGGGGTTCTGGGCTAGGACTTCAAGGAGGATATCTCGGAGCTTGCCCTTGAGCTTGGGCGGGAGGTGTTCGACGTCTTTCTTGGCCTGCTTCGTGAAGCGGATCTCCCAGGGGGCGCTCACTGCGCGCCCAGCACCTCTTCCAGCGAGTAGGTCTCACCCCGAGCGATCTCGCGCCGAGCTCGGCGAACACTCTTGAGTAATCCCGGCGTGGAGAGAAGCTCCAACGTTTCCAGCAGGCTTTCGTAATCCTCCTGAGAGAGAAGGATTGCATCACCATCCTTGTGTGTGATCCGGTACTGGCGATGGCCCCGAACTGATCGTTTCAGCAAGCCGAACAGTTCCCTCCGCGCCTCCGTCGCTGTCACGGTCTTCACGGCCTTGCCTCCTGTACCACTTTCTGTACACCAGAGCGTACCGTAACCCCCTCACGCTCGTCAAGCCATGGCGGAAAGCGTGAGCGAGCAGAGAGTTATAGCGAGGTGGCCCGGCGCCTGGGGCGATGGGACTGGGGGGGAGTCCTAGCCGGCGGAGTTGCGGAGCAGCTGCACGTAGAACTTGATCAGCGCCGCGTACGCGTTGACCGCCATGCGCTCGTTCGTGCCGTGGATGCGGCTCAGGTCCCCCGGCGTGAAGGTCATCGGGCGGAACCGATACACGGCCTCGGTGATGCCGAGGAAATGGGCGCTGTCGGTGCGGGCGAGCACCAGGCCCGGCACGACCAGCACCCCCGGAAACGTCTGCCGGATCGTGGTGGCCACGGTGCGGAAGCTGGCGGAGTCGGTCGGGGAGACGGGGCTCGGTTCTTCCTGCTTCACGGCCTTGATGCTCACCCGCGGGTCGCCGATCACGCCCGTGGCGTGCTCCGTGACGCTCGCCGAGCTGTCCCCCGGTAGGATCCGGAAATTGACGACGGCGGTGGCCACCTTGGGGAGCACGTTGTCCCTCGTGCCGCCCTGGGCGATCGTCACCGCCGTCGTGGTGCGGATGGCCGCATTCGTCGCCGGCGAGCGCGCGAGCGGGCGTTTCACGACCGGCCCGAAGAGCCAGAGGTTGACGAAGGCCATCCGGGGCAGGAAGGGCATCTCCGGCGCCGCCCCCACGAAGAGCTCGATGGCCGGCGGCCTGAGGACCGCCGGCATGGGGTTGGTCTCCAGGCGCTGGATGGCGGCCGCGAGAATGCCGATCGCCGTCTGCGGCGGCGGCATCGAGGCGTGGCCCCCGCTGTCGGTGGCGGTCAACTCTAGGGTCAGCCAGCCCTTCTCGGCGGTGCCGATCATGACGACGGGGCGACTCACGCCGGGGATGAGGCCGTCGCCGATGACCAGCCCCTCGTCGAGCGCGAAGTCGAGCGCGACCCCCCGCGACTTCAGGAGGGCCGCGATCCTCTGGGCGCCGTCGTGGCCTCTGATCTCCTC
>CAVPSB010000013.1:0-707563 GCA_963708025.1 uncultured Candidatus Rokubacteria bacterium
TTTGCGCGAAGCCCGTGAAAGGCGGGTTCTCGCGCACGGGCTGCACGTTTAGGAGGCTAAATGTCGAAGCGAGCATGGTCACGATCGACGGCAACGAGGCCGTCGCCTCGGTGGCCCACCGCATCAACGAAGTCATCGCCATCTATCCCATCACGCCCTCCTCGAACATGGGCGAGTGGGCCGACGAGTGGTCGGCGAAGGGCGAGAAGAACATCTGGGGCACCGATCCCCACGGTGGTCGAGATGCAGTCGCGAGGGCGGCGCCGCCGGCGCCGTGCACGGCGCGCTGCAGGCCGGCGCGCTGACCACGACCTTCACGGCGTCGCAGGGCCTGCTGCTCATGATCCCCAACATGTACAAGATCGCGGGCGAGCTGACCTCGACGGTGCTTCCACGTCTCGGCGCGCACCCTGGCCACGCACGCGCTCTCCATCTTCGGCGATCACTCCGACGTCATGGCCGTGCCGGCAGACCGGCTTCGCCCTGCTCTCCTCGCGACTCGGTGCAGGAGGCGCACGACTTCGCGCTCATCGCCCAGCGCGCCACGCTGCAGCCGCCGCGTGCCGTTCCTGCACTTCTTCGACGGCTTCCGCACCTCGCACGAGGTGCCGAAGATCGAGCAGCTCGACCGACGACGACCTGCGCGCGATGATCGACCGACGACCTGGTGGCCGGGCCACCGCGCCGCGGGCGCTGACGCCCGACCGCCCGGTGCTGCGCGGCACCGCCCAGAACCCGGACGTCTTCTTCCAGGCGCGCGAGGCGTGCAACCCGCTTCTACGACGGCCTGCCCGGCGACACGTGCAGGAGGCGATGGACAAGTTCGCCGAGCTCACCGGCCGCGCAGTACCAGCTCTTCGACTACGTGCGGCGCACCCGGACGCCGAGCGGGTGATCGTGATCATGGGCTCGGGCGCCGAGACGGCGCACGAGACGGTCGAGTACCTCGATCGCCCGCGGGCGAGAAGGTCGGCGTGCTGAAGGTGCGGCTCTACCGGCCCTTCGCCGCTGGGCACGTTCATCGCCGCGCTGCCCGCGCACCGTCAAGTCGCATCGCCGTGCTCGACCGCACCAAGGAGCCGGGCGCGCTCGGCGAGCCGCTCTACCAGGACGTGCGTGACCGCGCTGCGCGAGGCGCAGCAGGCGCACATCGACCGCTTCCACCACGAGCTCGACGGTCATCGGCGGCCGCTACGGCCTCTCCTCCAAGGAGTTCACGCCGGCCATGGTCAAGGCGGTCTTCGACGAGCTGGCCAGGCCGCAGCCGAAGAACCACTTCACGGTCGGCATCAACGACGACGTGACCGCACACTCTCGCTCGCCTACGACCCCGCCTTCGACATCGAGCCGGACGACGTGGTCCGCGGCGCTCTTCTACGGCCTCGGCGCCGACGGCACCGTCGGCGCCAACAAGAACTCGATCAAGATCATCGGCGAGGACACGGCCAACTACGCCCAGGGCTACTTCGTCTACGACTCGAAGAAGTCCGGCTCGCTCACCATCTCGCACCTGCGCTTCGGGCCGCAGCCCGATCCGCTCGCTCGTACCTGGTCGACGCAGGCCAACTTCGTCGCCTGCCACCAGTTCGTCGTTCCTCGAGAAGTACGACATGCTGGAGCACGCCGCGCCCGGGCGCGCACCTTCCTGCTCAACTCGCCCTACCGGCCGGACGAGGTCTGGGACCAGCTGCCGCGCGAGGTGCAGCAGCAGATCATCGAGAAGAAGCTCAAGTTCTACGTCATCGACGCCTACAAGGTGGCGCAAGGAGACCGGCATGGGCGCGCGCATCAACACCATCATGCAGACCTGCTTCTTCGCGCATCTCCGGCGTGCTGCCGCGCGACGAGGCCATCGCCCACATCAAGAAGGCCATCAAGAAGACCTACGGCCGCAAGGGGACGGAGGTCGTGCAGAAGAACTTCGCGGCGGTGGACGCAGACCCTGGCGCAACCTGCACGAGGTGAAGGTGCCGGGCAAGCAGGCCACCGGCGAGCCGCGGCCGCCGGTGGTCGCCGAGGCCGCGCCCGACTTCGTGAAGCGCGTCACCGCCGCTCATCCTGGCCGGCAAGGGCGACGAGCTGCCGGTCTCCGCCTTCCCGGTGGACGGCACCTGGCCCACCGGCACCACGCAAGTGGGAGAAGCGCAACATCGCGCTGGAGATCCCGGTCTGGGACCCGACGCTCTGCATCCAGTGCAACAAGTGCGCGATCGTCTGCCCGCACGCCGCCATCCGGACCAAGTTCTACGCGGCCGAGCTGCGCTGGCAAGGCGCCCCGGCCGGCTTCAAGTCGATGGACTTCAAGTCGCGCCGACGTGAAGGGCGCGAAGTACACGGTCCAGGTCGCGCCCGAGGACTGCACCGGCTGCGGCGCTGTGCGTGGAGATCTGCCCGGCCGAGTCCAAGACGGTGAAGCGGCACAAGGCGCCATCAACATGGAGCCGACGGCGCTGCCGCTCAAGCGCGAAGGAGCGGGCCAACTACGACTTCTTCCTGTCCCTCCCCGAGCCCGACCGGACCAAGGTGAAGCTGGACGTCAAGGGCACGCAGTTCCTCGCAGCCGCTCTTCGAGTTCTCCGGCGCCTGCGCCGGCTGCGGCGAGACCCCGTACCTGAAGCTCCTCACCCAGCTCTTCGGCGACCGCGCCCTCATCGCCAACGCCACCGGCTGCTCCTCCATCTACGGCGGCAACCTGCCCGACCACGCCCTACACGCAGAACGCCGACGGGCGCGGGCCGGCCTGGACCAACTCGCTCTTCGAGGACAACGCCGAGTTCGGCTTCGGCATGCGCCTGGCGGTCGACAAGCAGAACGAGTACGCGCGCGAGCTGCTCGTCCAGAAGCTGGCGCGCGCAGCGTCGGCGACGAGCTGGTGAAGGAGCTGCTCGAGGCCGACCAGTCCGACCGAGGCCGGCATCGCGGCGCAGCGCGAGCGGGTCGCGGCCCTGCAGGACGAAGCTGGCCGGGGGCACCGAGCCGGAGGCGGCGCGGCTGCTCCGACACTCGCCGACTACCTGGTGAAGAAGTCGCGTCTGGATCGTCGGCGGCGACGGCTGGGCCTACGACATCGGCTACGGCGGCCTGGACCACGTCCTGGCCCCGGGGCGCGACGTGAACATCCTGGTGCTCGACACCGAGGTGTACTCCAACACCGGCGGCCAGGCCTCGAAGGCCACGCCCATGGGCGCGGTGGCCAAGTTCGCCGCGGCCGGCAAGGCCATGCCCAAGAAGGACCTGGCCATGATGGCCATGAGCTACGGCAACGTCTACGTGGCCCGGGTGGCCCTGGGCGCCAAGGACGCGCAGACGGTGAAGGCGCTTCAAGGAGGCCGACAGCTACCCCGGCACCTCGATCATCATCGCCTACACCCACTGCATCGCGCACGGCTATCGACCTGGTCGGACGGCGCTCGCGCAGCAGGAGCTGGCGGTCGACTCCGGCTACTGGCCGCTCTTCCGCTACGACCCGCGCCGCATCGCGGCCGGCGAGAGCCCGCTCAAGCTGGACACCGGGGCCCCCAAGCTCGACCTGGCCGAGTTCGTGGCGCACGAGACCCGGTTCCACCAGGTCGCGAAGGCGCAACCCGGAGCGTACAAGAAGCTCATGGCCGAGGCGCAGAAGGACGTCCGCAAGAAGGTACGCGCTGTACGAGCACCTGGCCCGGGCGATGAATCCCGCGAACCTCGTGCCGGGGGTGGCGGCGGGCACGCCGCCCAAGGCGAGCGCCTAGCACGGCTCGAAGGGCGCTAACTTGCGAGGGGGTCCGGCCCAGCGCCGGGCCCCCTTTCTTCGTCTAGCCCAAGGGGACAGGATCGTGGTCGCCCGGCGGAGGGGCGCTCGGGATCGCTGACCACTTGATCCGCAGCTGGCGACGCGCGAGATTCCCCACCCCACGGAGGCTTCCCCTTGGCCATAGCGAGCAGCGAGCTGACCGAGAAGTGCGTCAACACCATCCGCATGCTGGCGCGCCGACGCCGTCCAGGCCGCCAACAGCGGTCACCCGGGCTTGCCGATGGGCGCCGCGGACATGGCCTTCGTGCTCTGGACGCGCCACCTGCGCTTCGATCCGGGCGAGCCGCGCTGGCTCGGCCGCGACCGCTTCGTGCTCTCCGCGGGCCACGGGTCGATGCTCCTCTACGCGCTGCTCCACCTCGCAGGGTTCGACCTCGGCCTCGACGACCTGCGCCGGTTCCGCCAGCTCCACTCCCGCACACCCGGGCACCCGGAGTTCGGCTGCGCGCCGGGGGTGGAGGTGACGAGCGGCCCGCTCGGCCAGGGGTTCGCGAACGGCGTGGGGATGGCGCTCGGCCACGCCATGCTCGCGGCCAGGCTCGGCCCCGGCAATCCGCTCGAGGACGCGTTCGTCTACGCGATCTGCAGCGACGGCGATCTCATGGAGGGCATCTCCGCCGAGGCGGCGAGCTTCGCCGGCCACCAGCGCCTCGGGCGCCTCGTCTACCTCTACGACGACAACGGGATCAGCATCGACGGGAAGACGGAGATCACCTTCTCCGAGGACGTGACCGGGCGCTTCGAGGCCGTACGGCTGGCACGTGCAGTCGGTGGACGGCGCGACCACGAGGGCATCTCGCGCGCGCTCGACGCCGCGAGGAAAGACCCGCGGCCGAGCCTCGATCCGCGTGCGCACGACGATCGGGTTCGGCGCGCCCCGGAAGGCCGGCACCTCCGGGGTCCACGGCGCGCCGCTCGGCGAGGAGGAGCTCGCCGCGACGAAGAAGAACCTCGGCTGGCCGCTCGAGCCGCGCGTTCCTCGTGCCCGACGAGGTGCGCGCCTTCTGGACGCGAGTGCAGGCCGAGAAGCGCGCGCGCAGCGCGAGGCCTGGGACGCAGAGGTGTCGGCGCTGGCGCGCGGCCAATCCAGACCGGCGGCGCTCCTCGACGCGCACGTCGAGCGCGCGTGCCCGCCGACCTCGGCGCGCAGGCTGCTGGACGGCGCCGACGCGGCCGACGCCACGCGCAAGCTCTCGGCGGCGGTCATCCAGAAGGCGGCGGCGCTGGTGCCGGCGCTCGTGGGCGGCTCGGCCGACCTCGCCGAGTCGAACAACACCGACATCAAGGGCGGCGGCTCGGTCGCCGCCCGGGCAGCTACGCGCGGGCGCAACATCCACTACGGCATCCGCGAGCACGCGATGGGGGCCATCGGAAACGGCCTCGCCTACGACGGACTGTTCATCCCCTTCTCGGGCACGTTCCTCATCTTCTCCGACTACATGCGCCCGCCGGTGCGGCTGGCGGCCCTCTCGGGCCTGCAGCGCATCTTCGTCTGGACCCACGACTCAATCTTCCTCGGCGAGGATGGACCGACTCACCAGCCCATCGAGCACCTCACCGCGCTGCGCGCCATCCCCGGGCTGCACGTGGCGAGGCCGGCAGACAGCCTGGAGGTCGCCGCGGCGTGGACCCACGCGCTCCAGCGCCGCCAGGGCCCCACGGCGCTCGTGCTCACGCGCCAGAAGCTGCCCCGCATCGCGAGGATGCCGTCGTTCTCGCCAGACGACCTCGCGAGGGGCGGCTACGTGGTCGAGGACCCTCCCGGCGCCAAGGTGACCGTGATCGCCACCGGCTCGGAGGTGCACCTCGCCCAGGCGGCGCTGGCGCTCCTCGCCCAGCGGGGCGTGCCGGCGCGCCTCGTCTCCATGCCCTGCCTCGCCTGCTTCGAGGCGCAGCCCCAGGAGTACCGTGAGTCCGTGCTGCCGCCCGACCACCGCATCGCCGCGGTGGAGGCGGCGCGAGGTCTCGAGTGGTGGAGGTGGGTGGGGAGGGATGGCCTCGTCGTCGGCATCGACCGCTTCGGAGCGAGCGCGCCCGAGAAGGCCCTGGCGGAGGAGTATGGCTTCACGCCCGCGAAGGTGGCGGAGGGAATCGCGAGGTGGCTGGGGAACACACTCCGCCCCCGGTGATGGGTCGAGGAGCGGGCAGGCGCCTCCCTCGTTGATCCGGGCTCGACTGCGCGCATAGATTGGACGTGCGATGAGCGGCCCCGAAGACCTCGCGCCCGAGGAGCGCCCGCCCGGGCGCCCGAGTCCCCTCGCGCCGCGGCGCAGGTCCCTCCTCTTCCGCCTCGCTCTGTGGGGCGCGTTCGGCCTCCTCTGCCTGGCGCTCGCCGGCGCCGCCGCCGCCGTCGTGGCCTACCGCCACTTCGCGCGCGGGCTCCCCGATGTGCCCTCGCTCGAGAAGTACCGCCCCCCGATCGTGACGGATGGTCTCCGCGGACGGCCAGCTGGCGGGGGAGCTCTACGATCGAACGCCGCAAGGTGGTCCCGTACGAGCGCATCCCCAGGAAGCTCGTCCAGGCGGTGCTCGCGTCCGAGGACAAGCACTTCTTCGAGCACGGGGGCGTCGACCTGATGGGCACGTTCCGGGCGGCGTCACACCTACGTCCTGCGCCGGCACGTCCAGGGCGGCTCCACCATCACCCAGCAGACGGCGAAGTCGCTCCTCGTCTCCAGCGGAGGGGTTCGCGCGAGGGCACGCGCCGCAATCTGCCCCGCAAGATCCGCGAGCTCATCCTGGCGCGGCGGCTCGATCGCGCTCGGCATCCTGGCCGGCGACCAGGTCCGCTGCCTGGCCGGCACCTACGAGCGCTACCTGGGCCGCGCGGCGTCGCCCGCGCGCGGCAGCTGGCCGCGGCGCTGTTCCCGGCGAGCACCCGGCAGCTTCCTGGAGAACGGGGCCGCCGCCGAGGACGCCCTCGGGACGATGGAGGCGGCGGCGCGCGCCGGACGGCTCGAGTGGGTGCAGTTCCCCCGCGCCTCGGTCACGCTCCACGCCCCGCTCGACGATCCCGAGAAGTTCCTCTGCATCGGGCTCAACTACATCGACCACGCGGAGGAGACGAAGAGCCCGATCCCCAAGGAGCCGCCGCTGTTCGCCAAGTTCGCGAACGCCATCGTCGACTGGACGGCGCCGATCGTGCGGCCCCGGGGCTGCCAGCAGCTCGACTACGAGGTGGAGCTGGCCTTCGTCGTGGGCCGGACCGCCAAGGACGTCCCCCAGGACAACGCGCTCGACTACATCTTCGGCTACACGATCGTCCACGACGTGAGCGCGCGCGACTTCCAGCTCGTGACGACCCAGTGGATGGCGGGCAAGATCTGCGACACGTTCGCGCCGATGGGCCACTGGATCGCCGACCGGTCCGAGGATCCCGACCCGCACGTGCTCGACCTCTCGACCTGGGTGAACGGCACGCGGCTCCAGCACGGGAACACGAAGAACCTGATCTACAACATCAACGTCCTGGTCGCCTACCTCTCGGCCCACCTCACGCTGATGCCGGGCGACATCGTGGCCACCGGCACGCCGGCCGGCGTCGGCTTCACGCGGAAGCCACCGGTGCTGCTCAAGGGCGGCGACGTGGTCCGCATGGAGATCACCGGGCTCGGGCACATCGAGAACCCGGTCGTCGAGGCCGGTAGGCCACGGACCCTTCCCGCCCGCGGGGAGAGGCGAACCGCTCTCCTGTCCGGCCTTCGCGGCAGTCAGGCCACCGTGCGGGGCCGAGGACCGGCAGCGCCTCGGCCGAAGACCGTCCGACGGACGCGGGAGTCGCCCCCGCGGCGTACTCCATTACGCCGAGGGGGCGTCGACCCCAGGGGCCGAAGGCCGCCCGAAGGACGAGCGTGCGACGCTCATCGGCGGGCCCGCAGCCGCCGGGGGTCTGGTCCGCTGCCGCTCGCGAGCCCCCGCAGCAGCCGCTCGGCCTGCTCGAGGCTTCGCCGCGTGTTGGCGTGCTGCGGGTCCAGCTCGAGCACCAGGCGCCACTCGGCAATGGCCTCCTCGATGCGTTCTTCCCGGTAGAGCCGCAGGCCCTCACTGTAGTGCTGCTGGACCAGGCGGTCGCGCACCTGGCGGAGCAGCGTCGGGGCATCCTGGTAGGCCGGCGCCAGCCGGGTGAGCTGGCTCAGCGTCTCGTACGAGTCCATGTACATCCGCTGTGCGAGCTGGGACTTGCCGAGCCCGTAGAGAATCGCCTTCTTGAGATCGAGCGCCTCGGGCTGCGGGGCGCTCCCGCCCAGGACCCGGTCGACGTCGGCTAGGGCCGCCAGATAGTCGCCCCGATCCAGAGCCTCGCGGGCCTCGATGATGAACGGGCTCAGCTCGGGGCTCTCGACGGGCGCCGGGCGCCGGACCTCCGGCGCTCGGAACGGCGACCCGGGGATCTCGGGAACCTTGACCGTCGGCCGACGACCAGGCGCGCGTTGGCCGGGAGGTGGTTGGTCTCGGCGATCACCTCGGCCCGCGCGCCGGTCGCCGTAGTACTGCTGGGCGATCGACGCCAGGGTCTCGCCCCGGCGCACCGTGTGGTTGACGACGTCCATCTCGCGGCACCTCGGTGCGCAGCGCCTCGAACGCGCGCCGCGTTCGTGGGATCGAGGGCGAGGGCGGCGAGGAAGTGGCGGCGCGCTTCGAGGTGGGCCCCGCGGGCGAGCGCCGCGCGGCCCTCCTCGCAGGCGCTGGGCGACCTCCCGCTCGATCTGCGTCTCGAGGCGCCGCTTGCTCCTGGCGCGCTTCCGGTCTTCGGGGCGATGGTGAGCGCGATCTTCCACTCGTCGAGCGCCCGGCGGAGGTTGCCCTCGCGCTCGAGCACCGCCGGCCGTCGCGCGATGCGCGGCCGGCCAGCGCAGGCGACCAGGGCCGGGCGGGACGGCGGCGCCTCGACGCGCGGGGTGGACCGCCGGGGCGGCGCCGCCGCCGGCACCGCGCGGCCGGGATCGCGGCGGCGCGGCCACCAGTGACGGCGGGGCCGAGCGCGGGCCCGCCCGCGCACCCAGGCCGGCAGCTCAGGGTCAGCCCGACCAGCGCGAGCGGAGCGCGCTGCGCGATGCGCCTCACCGGCCACCCTTCCGGCACCGGCGGCTCGGACCTCGGCCCGTCACTTCAGCGTGCTCCGGGCTGAACGACGTTCAGATTGCGCGCGAACTCCTCGAGTGCTCATGTCGCCGTAGATCTGGCTCCGGTGGCGCGCGCACGGGTCGACGAACGCCGGGTTGCCTCCCGCCGCACGGTGAACGCGCCGCCGTAGCCGTACTCTCGCACCTTCTGGAGGAGGTCCTCGTCGTAGTAGCCATAGGGATAGGCGAGGAGGTCGGGCCGCGCGACCGAGGTGACGCTCGAAGAGCGTCGCGGCTCGCCCAGCTCGGCCTGCATCCGCCGGCGTAGTCGGCGTCCGACTCGTCGCGCCGGCGGCGCAGGTCGCCGTGCGTCTTGGAGTGGCGCCTGGACGTCGAAGCCCTCGCGGGCGAGCAACGCGCAGGTCCGTCCAGCTGAGCGCGTTCCGGCCGGCCCCGATGTAGTCGGTGTAGACGAAGAGGGTGGCGGGAAGCCGAGCTCCCTCAGCACCGGGTAGGCGTACTCGCGAGGAACGACCGGTAACCGTCGTCGAAGGTCAGGACCACCGCGTTGCGCGGGAGCTGGCGCCGGCCCGCGACGAACTCGTGCAGCTCCGGAGGCTCACCACCCGGTAGCCGCGCGCCTTGAGGTAGCGCATCTGCTGCTCGAAGGTGCGGGCGGCGATGACGAGACGACCCTTCGTGCTCTGGGCCGATGTTGTGGTAGACGAGCACCGGGACGAGCTGATAGCCCTGCGGATCGACCCCGGCCGGGTTCCAGGCCTGCTTGGGGATCACGACCTCCTGCCCCGGCGTGAGGCGCTTGCGTGCCGTTGTAGTCCTCGATCATCCACGCCTTGCCGGCATCTCCGAGGAACCGGGCGGCCAGGCCCTCCGGGTGTCGCCGGGCCGGGCGAAGGCGACGACGAACTCGTCCGACTCGAAGACCGTCGGGGTCGGGGTCGGGCTGGCGATGACCGGCGCCGGGCTGGCGATGACGGGCGCCGGCGGCGGCTTCGCGATGAGGCTGCAGCCGGGCAGCGCGAGCGAGCGCGCCGGCGAGACCGAGACAGGCGAGACGGACGCGGACCTTCATGGGGACACTACACGACGGGGGAGAGGCTCAGGACCTCGTAGACCTCCACCGGGTCCGCCTTCCCCCTGACGCTGAGGCTTCCCAGCGACCGCGCCTGGACGAACCCCTGCACCTTCTCGTAGGTCCACCGGTTCATGAGGATCTGCCCGGCCTTCGCCTCCGCCTCCAGCCGCGCCGCCAGGTTCACGCTGTCGCCGACGACGGTGTACTCCATCCGGTCCTCGGTCCCCACCGTGCCGGCCACCGCCTCGCCGGCGCTGAGCCCGATGCCGACGTCGACGGGTGACTGGCCCTCCGTCACGCGGCGCCGGCTCAGCTCCGCCATCCCGGCCCGCATGGCGAGGGCCGTGCGGACCGCCTGGCCCGCGTGATCGGCGTGGGCGATCGGCGCCCCGAAGATCGCCATGACTCCGTCGCCCAGGAACTTGTCGGGGTTGCCGCCGTGCTTGAAGGTGGTGTCGATCATCAGCGTGTAGAACTGGTTCAGCAGGCGGACCACCTCTTCCGGCGCCAGTCGCTCGGCCAGCGTGGTGAACCCCCGCATGTCGCAGAAGAGCACGGTCACGTCGCGGCGCTCGCCCTTGAGCACGAGATGCTCGGGGTCCTTCAGGATCTCGTCGGCGACCTCGCGGGCCACGTAGCCCCGGAAGGCCCGCTTGATCATCTCCTTCTCGTGGAGGCTCAGGGCCATCTGGTTGAACGACTCCGTGAGCACGCCCAGCTCGTCGCCGGACGGCACCGCCAGGGACACCTGATAGTTCCCCGCCGCGATCGCGCGGGTGGCCGCCACCAGGCGGAGGAGGGGGCGGGAGAGCACGGTGGCGAGCCCGACGGCGCCGGCGATCCCGATGGCGACCATGACCGCGCTGATCAGCAGCGCCTGGTTTCGGGCGCGGGCCAGCGCCGCCTCGATCGAGTGCTCGCTGAAGCCCAGGTAGAGGGCCCCCACCCGGACCTTGCTGAAGACCAGCGGCACCGCGAACTCGATGAGGCGGCCCTGTCGGGGATCCGTGTATCGCTGGACGAGCAGCTGATCGCCCAGGGGCGCCAGGCTCGCCGGTCGCTCCAGGGGTCGTCCGACGAGGCTCAGGTCCTGGTGGCCGACGATGCGCCCGTCTTGGTCCGTCATGATGAGGTAGGCCACGTCGGGGTCCTTCATCGCGTCCTTGACCAGGAGACTCAGGCTGGGCTCGTCGCTGGTCAGGATCGAGTTCTTGGCGCTCGCCGCCAGGTTGGTGGCGATGGCGAGGCCGCGCTTGGTCATCTCGGCCGTCAGGTTCCGCTGCTCCTGGCGGAGCAGGAACGCGGTCACCAGCAGCACGGTGACCACCAGCAGCCCGGTGATGACCAGGCTCAGCTTGACCTTCAGGGAGAGGCGGACGCGGGTCTCGCCAACTTCGCGGCCTGGCTGGGCGTCCGGCATGCCTCCCCTCTCATCTCTGGCCGGCCACGCCAACCCTGCTGACGCGGGCCACCGGCGGGTCGGACAGCCCTCTCACCGTACCACGGAGCGCGCCCCTGGCCGTCAAGGCTTCCCGGCCCGCTGGACGCGCGCCACCGCGGGCGCGCGACGCCACCGGCAGGGCTCGGCCCAGCACCGGCGACACTGCCGGAAGTAGTGGTCCACGCGGGCGGCCCGGCCGATCCCGACCAGCAGACCGATGCTCTTCGCCGGGACGAGAAACCCGTCCGTCCGGTACCCGACGCCGATCGTGGCGGCGGCGACCAGCTCGAAAAGCGTCGCCTGTCCATCCAGCGCCCAGCCGACCAGGCCCGGGCTGATCCGGTTCGTCACCCGCAACCCCGCCGCCACGCCGAGCTCGCAGAGATGATCGTTGAACCACTCCGCCAGGCACTCCACCGCGGCCGACCCCGCGGTGTCGAGAAGACTGGCCCCGATCTCGTCGCCGGCGTCACGCCGAGCCTCGACCCGCCGCTCGACGGCGAGGCCGATCGTCACGACGGCCGCGGTGACGGCCTCGACCAGACCCCAGTGGCGTCCGATGTGCGGGATGGCGAGCCGCACGCCGCCCTCGAGCCCGAGGTGGCCGGGCGCGGCGTCCGTCACCACGACGGTCCGGTAGGCGACCCGCGGCGTGACCAGGCCGGCGACCTCGGCGCGCGCGGTCTCGAGGCGCGCGGTCAGCTCGTCCGGAGGGAGGCGCAGCAGGGGCTTGTTGCCCTGGAACGCGCGCACCTCTGCGGGGTCGATCTCGAGGGGCACGTCGCTCAGGACGACAGGATCGGGGCCGCCGAGCGGGTTCGCCACTCCTTCACGATACCCGATGCCGTCGCCCGGGTCCCCCCGGATGCTACACTCACCACATGTCCGGGAGCCCGCCCCTCGAGCCGGACCCGGTCGTGGAGGCTTACAAGAAGGACGTCAACCGGACCCTGATCCGGGAGAACCTGCGGTGCTCCGTCGAGGAGCGGTTTCTCCGGCTCATGGCGCTCCAGCGCTTCGCCGAGGAGCTGCGCCGGGCCGGCCGAGAGGCCGAGCGCTCGGGATGACCGACTTCGCCGGCCTGCTCCGTTGCCTTTCCGAGGCCGGCGTCGAGTACATCCTGGTGGGCGGCGCCGCCGCGACCGCCCACGGCTCGGCCCGGCTGACGCAGGACGTCAACGTCGTCTACCGTCGCTCGCCGGAGAACCTGCGCCGGCTGGTGTCCGCGCTGGCCCCGCACGCGCCGTATCTCCGTGGAGCCCCGCCCGGCCTGCCCTTCCGGTGGGATGCCGCCACGCTGCAGCGCGGGCTCAACTTCACCCTGACGACCGGCCTGGGGGCCATCGATCTCCTGGGCGAGATCACGGGCGGCGGGCGGTACGAGGACCTCGTCGCCGAATGCATCACGCTCGAGGTCTTCGGGATCGCCTGCCAGTGTCTCGGCCTCGAGCGCCTGATCCGGGTCAAGCGCGCCGCCGGCCGCCCGAAAGACCTGGAGGCCGTCGCCGAGCTGGAAGCCATCCTCGAGGAGCGGCAGCACGGCGAGCCCTGAGCCCTCGAGGGCCGCCGAAGGGCTCGCGTCTATCTGCGCCTTCGTCCCTTCTTGGGTTGACTCCGCCCGAGAGGATGCCACTCGTACTCCGGCTTCATCCGGCGGTCTCTGAGGCGGTAGTACACCTCGGTACCCTCTGGATCGAACTTCGATTGGAGGGTGTTCCACACATTGAGAGTCCGCTCGGGATACAAGCGGGCCATCGTTCCATCGGCGTTCAGATACGGCGGCTCCTCCAGGTCCTTCAGCTGGCGCCTTACCCGACGCTCGGCCTGCCGCTCGGTGAATGCCTCGACGACAACCACGCGATCCTCGTACATCTGGAGCCCTCGCGTCTGGCCCTCGACCTGGAAGACGAGCCGCACCTCGACGGCAAACAGTCGCTTCTCCCGCGGCCTCCGCTTCTTCCGAATCCCCGGGATGCTCTCGATCCGGACGTACTGCACATCCGGCAGGCTCAGGACCTTCGGAAGGTCCCGGGCGGCGACCGTCGATCTCACCCACCGAGGAGCACGTGGGTCCCCGATCGGCTCGACGCGATCGGACGGCCAGCGCCGGACGAGCCGCTCGAATGCCCGCCGGTACCACTCGTCCAGCTCGCGCTTCCGGCGCGCGGGCGGGTAGCGGATCAGCCGCCGGGACCACCGGGTATCGAGGTATGAGTGCAACGTCAGCTCGGCGACCAGCACGACGGGGCGCCGTCCCCGCGCGACGAGCTGGCGAAGGGTCAGGCCGAAGTCGGCGAGGCTGAGCAGGTAAACGCGCCCGGGCATCGCGACGCTCTTCGGAGGAGCGGTGCGGAGCTCAGCGCCCCTTGCGGGCGCGGACGATCTCGGCGATGAGGCGGATGTGCTCCGGGCTGGAGCCGCAGCAGGCGCCGACGATGGTGCAGCCGGCGTCGAGGAGGGCCGGGTAGTCGCGGGCCATCTCGGCGGGACCCAGCTCGTAGGTCACCTGGTCGCCGGTGGTGACCGGGAGGCCGGCGTTCGGGTAGGCGACCAGGGGGGCGCCGGTGACGCCCCGCATCTCGCGGATGATGACGATGGCGCGGTCGGGACCGCGGCCGCAGTTCATGCCCACGACGTCGGCGCCGGCGGCGAGGAGGTTCTTCGCGACCTCGGCCGGGCTCTCGCCCCACATCGTGCGGTCGCGGTCGTTGGCCTCCTCGAACTGGAAGAACATCGTCGCCATCACGGGCAGGTCGGCCACCGCCCGGCAGGCGCGGATGGCGGCGGTCGCCTCTTGCGGGAACATCATCGTCTCGACCGCGAAGAGGTCCACGCCCCCCTCGGCGAGCGCCTCCGCCTGTTCGCGGAACGTCGCCTCGTACTCGTCGTCGGTCACGCCCTGGTCGAGGGCGTAGTCGAGGGGCAGGCGGCTGGTGGGGCCGATGGAGCCGGCCACGTAGCCGCCGCCCGGGGCGGCCTCACGGGCCAATCGGGCGCCCTTGACGTTCAGCTCGCGCGTCCGGTCGCCGATCCGGTACTCGTCGAGCTTCAGCCGGGTACCGCCGAAGGTGTTGGTCTCGACGAAGTCGGAGCCGGCCTCGAAGTAGCCCCGGTGGATGCCGCGAACGACGTCGGGATGGGTGTCGTTCCACAGCTCCGGGCAGGCGCCGTTGAGCAGGCCGGCGGCGAAGAGCATCGTGCCGTAGCCGCCGTCGAAGACGAGCAGCTCCCCGCTCCCGACCCGTTCCAGCCACTCCTTGCCGCCGCCGACGCTCATCGCCCTACCCTCGGTACTGGCATGCTGTCGCTGGGCGCGGGCCGAGACCCGAGCCGCGGTAGGACGCAGGGCCGAGCCGGCCGGAAGCGTATGCCGCATACGCTGAGGACCGGCGAGGCCCGAGGACGACCCGCGGCGACGGGTATCGGCCCGCGCCCGCTCATCGCGACGCTTCCACCGGGCCCCCGACGAGCTGCTTGGCCTTCACCACCGCCAGGGTCGAGTCCCGGGCGTAGCCGTCGGCGCCGATCTCGTCGGCGAAGGCCTGGCTGACCGGCGCCCCGCCGATCATGACCTTCACGCGCTCGCGCAGGCCGGTCTTCGTCAGGGCGTCGATCGTCCGCTTCATCGCGGGCATGGTGGTGGTCATGAGCGCCGAGATGCCGACGATGTTGGCGCCGTGCTCTTCCACCGCCTTGCAGAACGCCTCGGGCGCCACGTCCGCGCCCGAGGTTCACGACCTTGAAGCCGGCACCCTCCAGCATCATGGCCACCAGGTTCTTGCCGATGTCGTGGAGGTCGCCCTGGGCGGTGCCGATGACGACGGTTCCGATGTACCCGTTCGTCGCCGCCGCCGTGATCAGGGGCTTGAGCAGGTCGAGCCCGGCGTACATCGCGCGGGCCGAGAGAAGGACCTGGGGGACGTAGTATTCGTTGCGACGGAACTTCTCCCCGACGACGTCCATGCCGGGGATCAGGCCCTTGAAGATGATCTCCTTGGGATCGAGCCCGAGGTCCAGGCCCTCGCGCGTCATCCGGCCGACCGTGTCCCGATCGCCGACGATGAGCGCCCGCGCGATGCGCGGGTAGTCGTAGGTCCCGTCCTTGCCGCTCGCCATGTCAGGGTCCTTGTATCACGGGGTCCCGCCCCCGACAAGCATCAGGCCTCGCCCGCCCGCCCCGAGTCGTGAGCGAGCAGGTCCTCCTGCCGGCTCTCCAGCACGCAGCGCTCGGGCAGCTTGCAGTCGGGGGCGCAGGGCTCGGCGTGAACCACGACGCGAGATCGTGGGATCGTGCGCTCGATCTCCTTCTCGATGTGGTCCACGAGGTCATGGGCGTCGCCGAGCGGAAGGTGGCGGCACAGGACCACCGAGAAGTCGATCTGCCGCTGGGAGCCCGAGCGTCGCGTCCGGAGATCGTGGAAGGAGACCACGAACCGGTGGCGCCCGATCACCCGCTCGATCTCCCGCTGCTCCTCGGCGGGGATGGCGGCGTCCATGAGATCGGCTACCGAGCGGGTCAGGATCCGGGAGGACGAGCCGAGGATCATGGCGCCGACGACGATGGCGATCAGCGGGTCGAAGAGAACCGCCCCGGTGAGGTAGACGAGGACGAGGGCGGCCAGCACGCCGCCGTTGGTCCACACGTCCATCGCATAGTGGAGGGAGTCGGCCAGGAGCACGGGCGAGTCGGTCCGGATGGCGACCTGGCGCAGGTGCCGGGCGATCAGCCAGCTCACCCCGATGGAGACCACCATCACGGCCGTGCCCCACTCCGTGTGCTCGGGCCGAACGCCCCGGAGCAGGCGGCGCGCCGCCTCGAAGATGACCCAGCCGCCGACGGCGGCGATCAGGGTGCCCTGGACGAGCCCGGCCAGGCTCTCGGCCTTGCCGTGACCGTAGGGGTGACCCTCGTCGGCCGGCGAATCGGCCAGCCGGATGGACAGGAGATTGAGGCCGGAGATCAGGACGTCGATGAGGGAATCGGCGGCGGTCGAGATCAGCCCGATGGAGTTGGTCGCGAGCCCGGCGCCGAGCTTGAGCGCAGCCAGGCCGGCCGCGCCGGCGATCGCCAGCCCCTCGGCGCGCGCCTTCGGCGAGGTCGTCATACGCCGTTCATCATATCAGCCGCGGCTCTTCCCCCACCGGTCGCGCAGCTCGACCAGCGACCGGATGACGAGGTCCGCCCGCCCCTCGCCGTGGCTGTTCCCCTCCGGCTCCAGCCAGATCGTGAACATGCCGACGCCGTGCCCGCCGGCGACGTCCGTCTCCAGGCTGTCCCCGACCATCGCCGCCTCGCCCGGCCGGCAGCCCATCCGCTCGAGCGCGATCTCGAAGATCGGCCGGTGGGGCTTCCCGACGATGATCGGCCGGGCGCCGCCGGCGGCGGCGATCGCCTCGGCCAGCGCTCCGCAGCCGGGGTCGAACTCGCCGGGGGCGACGGGCAGCCGCGGATCCATGTTCACGGTAAAGAAGGCGGCCCCGGCCGCCACCGCCCGGGACGCCGCCCGGAGCCGGGCGAAGTCGAAGGCCGGATCGTACCCGATGGCGACCGCCGTCGCCTTCGGCCAGGCGTCGATCGGCACCACCGCGTGGCCGGCCGCCTCCAGCACCTGGTGCATCTGGTCGGTGCCGAGCGCCAGCACCCGGGCCGGCCCCACCTGGCGGCGGATGGTCTCGCCGAGCAGGTCGAGGGCCGCCAGCACGTCCACCGGTGGCGTCGGAATGCCGAGCCGGGTGAGCTTGCCGGCGATGCCGGCCGCCAGCTCCCGGGAGCTGTTCGTCACGTACACGACCCGGCGCCCCGCCTCGCGTAGCCCCTTCACCAGCTCGGCGGCACCGGGCAGGAGCGTGGGACCGGCCCAGATGCAGCCGTCGAGGTCGAAGGCGAATCCGCGGAAGGTGCTCAGGCCCATCGGTGTGCTCTCCCCTCAGGCGATGGTCGGCCGGACGCGGCCATGATAGCGCGGCGTGGCCAGTCCTCTTGGGCGATTCCCGGCGGAGCGTCGGCACCCGACGGTATACAATGGCGGCGCGCGAGACCCGGAGTCCACCACTCCACGACAGGGGGTACGCCATGGCTGACCCGCTCGAGCCCCGTCCCGGCCACCTCTCGCGGCGCGCCTTCGTCATCCACGTGGGCGCGGCCGCCGCTCTCCTCGCCACCCGGGCGCCGCTCTCGGCGCAGACCCCGCCGGCCCCGATTCCTGGGAAGGAGCGTCTGATCGTCCGGAGCCCGCGGCCCATCAACCTGGAGGCCCCGCTCCGGGAGCTGACGGCCGACGTCACGCCGTACGAGGGGTTCTTCGTCCGCAACAACTACGACGGACCGGAGATCGACCCGGCCCAGTACGTCCTGAAGGTGGGCGGCGAGGTGGAAAACCCCCTGACCTTGCGGCTCGACGACCTCCGGCGGATGGAGCAGATCACCCAGACCATCACGCTCGAGTGCGCGGGGAACGGCCGGAGCTTCCACAACCCGAAGGCGGCCGGCATCCAGTGGGAAAACGGCGCGGTGGGCACCGCGGTGTGGAAGGGGGTGCGGCTGGCCGACGTCCTCCGGATGGCGCGCCCGCGGTCGGCCGCCCGGCACGTCGTGCCGAACGGGAACGACGCTCCCCCGACGCCGCAGGCGCCGGACTTCATCCGCAGCCATCCCCTGTGGAAGGGGATGGAGCCGCACACGATGATCGCGCTCGAGATGAACGGCCGGCCGGTCCCGCACCTCCACGGGGGGCCGGCCCGCCTGATCGTGCCCGGCTGGATCGGCTCGGCGTCGATCAAGTGGCTCACGGAGCTGACGCTCGCCGACAAGGAGTGGAACGGCCCGTTCATGCAGCGGAGCTACCGCTCGCCGCGCGTCAGCGACGCCAACCAGACGTACTCGCTCCAATCCCTCGAGTGCAAGTCGGTGATCGTGAGCCCCGCCGACGGCGGCCAGCTCGCGGCCGGCCCCCACAAGGTCTCCGGCTTCGCCTGGGCCGGCGAGGGCACCATCGTCGCGGTGGACGTCTCGACCGACGGGGGCGCCACCTGGGCCCCGGCCACGCTCGCCGGCGAGGAGTCCCGCTACGCCTGGCGGCGCTGGGAGTACGCGCTCGACGCCAAGCCCGGCCAGCACACGATCATGGCGCGGGCCAGCGACTCCCTCGGCCGCTTCCAGCCGGCCAGCCGCCCGCCCGACCCCCAGGGTTACCGCTGGAACGTGATTCATGCCGTGCGGGTCAGCGTGGCGTAGGCGATCCGCCGTCCTCGCCGGCGCGCTCGCGGCCGGCGTGGCGCTGGGGGGGGTCGCCGGACGGCTCGCCGCGCAGGCGAACCCCCTCCCGGCCGGGAAGCACATGGAGCTGGTGCTGGGGAGCTGCATCATCTGCCACGCGCCGGAGATCCTGGCCCAGCAGCGGCTCGACCGCGCGACGTGGGAGACGATCGTCAACCGGATGATCACCTACGGGGCGCCAATCACCGCCGCCACCAAGCCACTCATCATGGAGTACTTGACGACCCACCTGGGGCCCTCGGGCTGAGTTGGTTGGCATCTGTTCGCAGACGCTGAGAGCGTGTGAAGGAAT
Source organism: uncultured Candidatus Rokubacteria bacterium (assembly GCA_963708025.1). Classification (GTDB taxonomy): domain Bacteria; phylum Methylomirabilota; class Methylomirabilia; order Rokubacteriales; family DASRDR01; genus CAVPSB01. Next base: position 18,962 of record CAVPSB010000013.1, read on the forward strand.
GGGGTGCTCCGGCTCCCCCCTCCCCCCGGCCAAAGGCCGAAGGCCGTCCAACATAGGGGAGGGGGTTGGGGGGGAGGGCGGGAGGGCCCGAGCTGAGATCAGCCGGAAGGGTCCATTGATCGTCGGAATCCCGGAGGAGGAGCGGTGGGGCGCCTGCTCCTGATCTGTCTCGGTGGGGCGCTCGGCACCGGGGTGCGCTACGTCGTCTCCGGTCTGGCCGCCCGTTGGCTCGGGGCCGATTTCCCCTACGGGACCCTGATCGTCAATCTCGCCGGCTCCTTCGCGATCGGCCTGATCCAGCAAATCGGCATCGCGACGCTGGCCGTTCCCGATCCCACGCGACTGTTCCTCACCGTGGGGGTCATGGGCGGCCTGACCACTTATTCCGCGTTCAGCTACGAGACGGTTCGACTCATGGAGACGGGCGCCTGGCATCAGGCATGGATCAACATCCTCGTCACCACGGTAGTGTGCCTGAGCCTGTGCTTTCTCGGAATTGCCGTCGGCCGCGCGCTGGTCGGGTCGAGGGGGTAGCGCCATGCGACGGATCGAGGGCGAGCAGCTGATGCTCCGGGTCTTCATCGGCGAGTCGGACAAGTGGGGGAGGCGGCCGCTCTACGCCGCCATGCTGGAGCTCTTCCGGCAGCGCGGCCTGGCCGGCGCCACGGTGTTGAAGGCCGTCGCGGGATTCGGGCCACACTCGATCATTCACACCGCGAGCATCGAGCGGTTGTCGGCCGACCTCCCGCTCGTGATCGAAGTCGTGGATTCCCAGGAACATCTGGAGGCCGTGCTTCCGGAGATCGAGCGGATGATGAGCGGCGGGCTCATCACGATGGAGAAGGTCCGAGTGATCCGCTACACCGAGGGCAACGGCTGAGCGGGGGCGGGCCCCGGGAGCCGTTCAGCGCGGGGGAGGAGACAGAGGCCCTGGGCCTAGAACGGGCCACTCGTCAACAGGAGGCCCAGCGCCAGGCCGAGGGCATCAGCCCCCCGATGATCGCGGCCGCTTCGGGGAGCCTCTGCCATCCCATCCCGTTGACGAGCGGGTCAGGCGGCTTCGGGGTTGCCCCTTGTCTCGGTTCGCTGGAGCTCTTGGAGTGCCAGCTTCAGCTCCAGTTGGGCTCGTTCGATCTCACCGCCCGCTTCCCGGGCACACGACCGAGCCGCGCCCGCCAGGTAAATGACGCGATTCAAACTGCCCTCTGCGTTGCGAAGCGCCTCGATCGCACGAAAGATGCGAGCGGCCGCGGCCGCAGTATTCATGAGTCCCTCCTGCGTGGCTCCAGTGAGCGGCGAGACGACCCGAGCCGGAAGAGAGCCGCGTGGGGGGCGCTCGGGTCCAGGGAGGGGCTCGAGCGTCCCCCGCGCGGTGGGCCCGGCTCCCTCGGAGCCGGGGGCGAGCGTGGCGAGCGCGAGCCTTTCAGGAGGGTCGCGACGCTCAGGCTCAGGGTCTTGTGAACGCAAGCATCATGCCTGGCGCCCCCTGGCTCGGAACGTTTCTGGAGGGGCCCGACGTGCCAGGGCTTTCCAGGCGGTGAGCGCTGCGCCCGCCAGGATCCTCCTGTGAACGCCGCTGCTGATCTTGATCATCAGGGATCAGGCTGCAAGGTATGTCAGGTGTTCTTTGGGAGCCACACGCCAGCGTGGGGGGCGGTCGCCAGCTTCGGCGGGGCCACCACCAGCGTCTGTATCCAGGGTGGGCGACCGGAGAGCCTGACAAAAAAATGCGGGGGGGTGTCGGCGTTCACGATAGATTGACCACACAATCGGACCGTGAGAGGGTCTCCATTTGACGCACGGTAAGCGGCTTGGGGTGGTCACCGCCGTGCTTGCGTTTCTCGGCGCCGGCTGCGCGACGCAGGAGTGGACTCATGACCTCTTCGCCAAGCGCAAGGCGAAGCTCGACGAGCGCTTTATCAAGGTGGAGGAGCAGGCGCGCGAGCAAGGGCAGCGGATCGACCGGGTAGAGGGGCAGGTTTTTTGGAGATGACCGGTTGCTCGCGTGGGGGCAGCCCAAGGAGTGGTTAGCCGCCGCCGGCCACCACCAGCTCGACATTGACTACCGGCCCGGCTCCTCGGTCGCCGTCCGGACTGACCGCGAGCCAAGCCGCCGCTGACATAAGGCTCCGTGGGGTGCGGGGCGGACCTACGCCCCTCCGCCTCGGCGGCTGCCACGATAGCCTGGAATGCGCGCTAACTACTTGAGGAGACAGAGGCCCTGGGCCTGGATGCCGAGGGCAGTGTTGAACTTGGCGCGGAAGTGCTCGGTGGCGATGGTCACCGCCAGCTCGACGATCTGGGGCACGGTGAAGTGGGCGCGGAGAGGCTCGAACACGCCGTCGGTCACCGCGGTCGGCGTGGCGGTCACCGCCTCGGCGTAGGCGAGCGCGGCCCGCTCGGCGTCCGTGAAGAGAGCGCTCTCACGGAACTGCTCCACGGCCTGGAGCTTCTCGAACGGCGCGCCGTGGCTCATCCCCCGGGATGAGTTGATGTCAACTCAGAACGGGCACCCGATGAGCCGGGCGACCCGCAGCGAGACGAGATCGCGGAGCTCGGGCGGGAGCTGCCCCGACTTCTCGAGGGCGATGCCGAGGCCCCGGGCCCCCCGCACCAGCGGCGGGCAGTGGGCCATGACGAGGGTCGGCGCGAGCGGCGCGCCCCACTGCTCGGTCTGCTGGGCGAGCATCTCCCGCAGCTCCTCCGGCGCCTGACCCGGATCGATCGGCGCGATGCGGCTCACGACGGCCGGACCTCTTGCTGGAATCGCGTCAGCAGGTCTTTGGCGCCCTGGACGATCAGCGAGGTGTCGGAGCAGAGCGTCAGGAACTGGTAGCCCCGCTTGTACAGCTCCCGGGCCTGATCCCAACTCCGGGTGATGTTGCCGAGCGCCACGCCGTGGGCCTTGGCCGCGGTCTCGATCTTCTCCACGGCCGCCTGTACCTCGGCGTGCCCGGGGTCCCCCATGTGGCCGAGCGCGGTGGAGAGGTCGGCGGGGCCCACGAAGAGCACGTCAACGCCCGGCACCCGGGCGATCGACTCGATGTCCTGGACGGCGGTCGCCGTCTCGACCTGGATCACGACGAGGATCTCGTCGTTGGCCCGCTTCCAGTATTCGGCCGCGTGGCGCCCGTAGCCGCCGGCGCGGTGGCTGCCGGCGATCCCGCGCATGCCGGCCGGCGGGTACTTGGTCGCTCGCACCGCCGCCTCCGCCTCGGCCCGGCCGGCGATCCACGGGATCATCACGCCGTAGGCGCCGATGTCGAGGACCCGCTTGATGATCGCCGGATCGTTCCACTGGACGCGCACGATCGGAATGACCGGACTCCCCTCGATCGCCTGGAGCTGGGCGAGCAGGGTCTGGTAGTCGCCGTGGCCGTGCTCCATGTCGATGAGGAGCCAGTCGAAGCCGGCCCGGCTCATGATTTCCGCGCTGATGCCGCTGCAGAGGCTGAGCCAGGAGCCGGCCGTCGGCCGACCTTCCCGCAGGGCCCGCTTCACGTGATTGGCCTTCACCCAGTCCACGTGGGTCTCCTTATTCCTTGACAGTATGCGGACACGTGTGGAAAATATCGGCCACGACGCGCCGCGCGCTTCTAGACTCCGCCACCTTCGAGGCGGCCCGACGACGAGGGCGGGCTGACGTGTCTTCTATCCCCGTGGGCCAGGCTCGCCGACGTCCAGGTCGCTCGTTTCGCCCGTCGTCACGATAGGAACGGGCTCTCACTATACGCCTCCCACGGCGAGCCTGACAACCGCGAGGCCACATGCGTCTGGAAGTGCTGGGCTGTCACGGAGGCGACGTACCCAACCTCCGCCTCCCGACCTTCCTGGTCAACGGCCGCCTCCTGCTGGAGGCCGGCTCGGTCACCTCGGCGCTGACGCTCCCGCAACAGGCGGCGATCGAGCACGTGATCGTCTCCCACGCGCACCTCGACCACGTGGTCGGCCTCGCGTTCCTCGTGGACAACGTCCAGTCGGCGCCCGGGCGCCAGGGGCCGGTGATCGCCGCCTCGCTGGCGCCCGTCATGCAGGACCTCCGCGACCACTGCTTCAACAATCGGCTGTGGCCGGATTTCACCGTGCTCCCCAAGCCCGGCCCGCCGGCACTCCGGATCGAGCCGCTGGCCGACGGGGAGCCAATGAAGTTCGGGGGCCTGACCGTCGTGGCCGTGCCCGTCAATCACAGCGTGCCGGCCGCCGGGTTCGTCATCACCGATGGCACAACGGGCTTCGTCTTCTCGGGGGACACCGGGCCGACCGAGCAGCTCTGGCGAGTGGCCCGACACGTCCGTGAGGTCCGGGCCAACGTGGTGGAGACCGCCTTCCCCAATCGGCTGGAGGCGCTGGCTCGCGCATCGGGCCACTACACGCCATCCCTGCTCGAGCGGGAGATCGAGCGGATGCCCGACGGACCGATCCTGATCTACCACCTCAAGCCGGCCTACTACGAGGAAACCGCCGCCGAGCTGGCCCGGCTGGACAGCCGAATCCGGATCATGCGGCAAGGCGAAACCTACACGTTCTAGCGGGCGGGGCCGATGAGCGTCGCAACGTTCATCTCGGTCGGGACGCGCTCGGCCTGCGTCGATCGGACGGCCTTCGGCCTGGGGGCGTCCGTCCCGACCTATGGTCGTCCTCGGTCGGAGCCGATCCTCGGCGTACTCAGAGTACGCCTGCGGTCGCTCCTCCCTGCGTCCGAGCGCTGCTCGCTCCTCGGCCCCGCCCCCCGAGAACTTGACCCACCCGCCGTGACGTTGGCGCTTCGAGGACGCTGGCCGTGCTCGGCAGCGTGCAGCGTCCGCGCGGCGGCTTTGCCGCCGCAACCGAGGGGGAGCATCGGGGGGGTCTTCCGAAACCCCCCCGAAGAGACTAGCGGGAGCGGCGGGCCAGCTCGGCTTCGATCGCCGGCAGCGCTTCCAGGATGACCTCGCCCACCGCCCGCAGACTCTGCGGGTCGAGCTTGTCCGGCGTGTCCTCGGCGGTGTGCCACCAGGCGTTCTGCCCCTGCCCGCCCCCGTAGTCGAAGTCGATCAGGAGGCTGGCCGCCACCCCGGCGTCGAGGAACGGCGCGTGATCGTCTTCGACGGGTTGCCGCTCGTCCAGGAAGTGTCGCTGGTGGCCCAGCCGGCGGGCGATCGACCACAGGAGGTCGGTCAGCCATACGGTGGAGGCCGCCTCGCGACGGATGCCGAGGTCCCGATCGCCGATCATGTCGGCCACCACGAGCGCCCGCAGGCGACCCAGCTCCCCGGACGCCCGCAGGGCGCCCACCAGCGCCCGGCTGCCGTAGAGGCTGTCGGTCGGCGACCACTCCACCTGGGCCTCCTCCCCGTCGAAGAAGAGAAGCCAGTGCGTGTAGAGCGGCGGCGCCGCGCGGTGACGCGCCGCCAGGACCCGGCCCAGCTCGATCAGCAGCGCGGTCGACGAGCCGCCGTCGTTGGCGCCGACGAAGCGGAACCCGGTGAAGACCTTCGTGTCGTAGTGCCCGCCCACCGCGACGACATCATGCCGCTGCCCCGGCCACTCGGCAACGAGGTTCACCATCCGGACGGGGCCCCGTGGCGTGCGGGCGGTGAAGGCCTGCTCCCGAACCCGCCAACCGGCCCGGCGCAGCTCGCCGGTGATGTAGCCCCGGGCGCGCTCGAGGGCCGGCGACCCGGGCGGACGCGGGCCGAGGGCCACCAGGTGCTCCACGTCGCGGAAGGCGCGGCCGCCGTCGAAGCCGGTGGCGGCCAGCGCGGCGACCGCGGCGAGGACAACCGCCACGCCGGCGGCCAGTCGGCCGAGCGGGCATCGGCGGCTCAGGTCGGCGCCTTGAACTTGGCGGCGCAGGCCGGGCTGCAGAAGTAGTACGTCGTCGGCCCCGCCGCCCGCGCGATCGCCGTGCGCCGGGGAACGTAGGTCTCGCAGACCGGATCCTTCACCAAGTCGTTCCGGAGGGCGCGGGTGGGACCGCCGGTCCGCCGGGTCCCGCCGAGGCCGGCCAGGAAGGCGGAGACGACCGAACGGATCAGGAGGAAGACCAGGAGGGCGACGACGGCGAGGGCGAGAAGGCGGAGCACGACCGCGGGGACGCGGCTCTACTACGCGTTTTCCGGGCGGATGTGGAGGGACTTCAGGAAATCACGGTCCAGCTTCGTCAGCTCGAAGCGGAGATCGCCCGCGTCGGGGGCGGCGCCGATCTCACGAACCACGTAGGTCGCCTCCTCTTCCTCTAGCTCGCCGCCGCCGGCGGCATCCTCGACGCCGTCCGCATCCTCTTCGCCGTCGGCCTCCTCGGCCGACTCGGCGTTCGCCACGAAGAAGAGGCGCGCCTCGTAACCGTTCCGCACCAGATCGGCCAGCGCGTCGCGGACCTCCGAGGACGTCGAGAGAGAGGACTCGACCGCCTGCATCAGCTTGGCCATCAGGTCTCGGATGGCTTCGTCTTTGTCCATGCCGCCACCTTCGAAGCCAGGATAGCCCCCACCCCACCCACTGTCAAATAACGCACGGTCCGACGGGCGGGTCCGCCGGTGGCTCAAGACAGCCCCCGCGAACTGGTCCGTCGCTTGACGGCTGCCTCCAGCCGCTGGCAGCGCCGACGCAGTGGCTCGAGCGCCTCGTCATGGGTGATGACGTACAGCTCGCGCTCGCGGATGGCGGCCAGCGCCTGCTCGGCGACCTCCTCCGCCGTGAGCGTGCGACCGATGAGCTGGACCGATGACGCCCGGGAGCGACCCGGCGGGTTGCGCAGCGCCGGCGGACGGCTTCGCTCGGCCTCACCGATACGGGTGGCCACGCCCATCGGGCAGAGGACGGAGACGCCGATGCCGTACGGCCGGAGATCCTTGGCGAGGGTCTCGGACAGACCGACGACCGCGTACTTGGTGGTGTTATAGACCCCCAAACCCTGCGACGCGATCAGGCCGGCCATGGAGGCGCTGTTCAGGATGTGCCCGCCGGGACCCTGCGCGATCATCCGCGGCAGGAAGGCGAGGAGTCCGTGGATGACGCCCCACAGGTTCACCCCGATCGCCCACTGCCAGTCCTGCCGGGTGGCGTGCTCGAGGCCGCCGGAGAGCGCGACCCCGGCGTTGTTGCAGAGGAGGTGGACCGCGCCAAATCGCTGGAATGCGCGGTCGGCGAGCGACTCGACCTGGGCCAGCTCGGTGACGTCGGTCCGCACGACGAAGACGGAGCGGCCGAGCGCCCGCACCGCGTGGCCGGTCTCGGCCATCGCCGCCTCGTCGACGTCGGCGACGACGATCTGCGCGCCCGCCCGGGCGAGGGCGAGGGCCAGGGCCCGGCCGATCCCGCTGCCGCCGCCGGTGATGACGGCGACCTGGTCGACGAAGCTCGTCAGCGGAACCGGCCGCGGCGGTATGGGGCCGCTCATGAGACCACCCTCCCCTGCAGCATCATCGTCCCCCCTCCCTCGGTCGGACGACACGGCGCCAGGTGAGCCGGGGAAGTTGGCCGGAGTGTAGGAGGGGCGGGCGGGGCTGTCAACCGACCGCACCGGGATCTTCGGGTGGGTCTCGGAAGACCCCCCCGATGCCCCCCCTCGGAGGCCGCGGCAAAGCCGCGGCTCGAAGCGGAACGCCAGGGCCGCGTGGCCAAAGTCAGAGGGTTGCGAGAAGCCGATGGGCGGCGGGATTGACGGTCGGCGGCATTGGTTCAACCGCACCGGGCGACCGGCGCCGAGCGGCGCGCAGCCGGCAGCTCGAGGGTCTGCTAGAATCCCTCCCCGATGGGCGGCTACCGGCTCGGCATCGACATCGGTGGCACCTTCACCGACCTGGCCCTGACCGACGCCCGCGGGCGGGTGCGGTTCGGCAAGGTGCTGACGACGCCCGACGATCCGCTCCGGGGCCTCCTCGACGGCATGCGGGCACTGCTGACCGGAGCCGGCGTCCCCGCCCGCGAGGTCGCCCACGTGCTCCACGGCACCACGCTCATCACCAACGCCGTCATCGAGCGGAAGGGCGCGCGGACCGGGCTCCTCACCACCGAGGGGTTCGAGGACGTCCTCGAGATCGGCCGCGAGGCGCGCTACGACCTCTACGACCTCGAGATGCGTATGCCGGAGCCGGTCGTCCAGCGCCGGCTGCGACTCGGCGTGCCGGAGCGGACCGACCACGCCGGGCGCGTGCGCCAGCCGCTCGACGCCGGACGGGTAGCTGACGCCATCCGCGCCCTCGAGGCGGCGGGGGTCGAGGCGATCGCGGTCTGCTTCCTGCACGCCCACCAGAACCCGGCCAACGAGCGCGCCGCCGCCGACGCCGTCCGGGCGACCCTGCCCGGCGTGACCGTCACCACCTCGGTCGAGGTGCTGCCCGAGATCCGCGAGTACGAGCGGGCGTCCACCACCGTGCTCAATGCCTACGTCCAGCCGCTCGCCCGCCGGTACCTGGGCCGGCTGCGCCACGGCCTCGCCGCGGCCGGCGCCACGCGGGCGGCCGTCCACATCATGACCTCGAGCGGGCACCTGACGACGACCGAGGAAGCCGAGCGGGTGCCGGTGCGCCTGATCGAGTCGGGTCCGGCCGGCGGCTGCCTGGCCGCGGTGTTCCACGGCCGGCAGTCGGGGCTTCGCGACCTGGTGGCCTTCGACATGGGCGGCACCACGGCCAAGGCTTGCCTGATCCACGGCGGCCGACCGTACACGACGAACGAGTTCGAGGTCGCGCGGGTCCAGCTCGGGAAGAAGGGCAGCGGGCTGCCGCTCCGCATCCCGGCGCTCGATCTCATCGAGATCGGCGCCGGCGGCGGCTCCATCGCGACCGTCGACGCCCTCGGCCTCCTGCGCGTCGGGCCGCGGAGCGCGGGGGCGGAGCCGGGACCGGCCTGCTACGGCCGGGGCGGCAAGGAGCCGACCGTCACCGACGCGGACCTCCTCCTCGGCTACCTCGCCCCCGACCGCTTCCTGGGCGGCGACATGCGGCTGGACGCGAAGGCCTCGCGCCGGGCGATCCAGGAGGTGGCGGAGGCGGCGGGGCTGGCCGTCATCGAGGCAGCCGCCGGCATCCATCGCATCGTCAACGAGAACATGGCCAGCGCCGCCCGGATCCACATCCTGGAGAAGGGCAAGGACCCGCGGCGGTACCCCCTGTTCACCTTCGGCGGCGCCGGGCCCGTCCACGCTCACGGGGTGGCGCGGCTCCTGGGCACCGGCCGTGTCATCGTCCCGCGCGGCGCCGGGGTGACCGCCGCGCTCGGCTTCCTGGCGGCCCCCATCGCGACCGACGAGGTCCGGACCTACCTCACCCGGCTGGACCGCGTGGACTGGGAGCGCGCGCGCCGGCTCCTCGCCGAGATGGAGGCGGCGGCGGTCGCGACGCTGCGCGCAGCCGGTCTGCCGGCGCGGGCCATCGCCGTCGAGCGAGCCGCCGACATGCGCTACGCCGGCCAGGGGTTCGAGATCACCGCCCCGCTCCCGGCGGGGAAGCTGGACGCCGCGCGCACGGAGGCGATCGCGCGCGCCTTCCTGGCCACCTATCGGGAGCGCTACGGGCAGGCGACCCGCGATCAGCCGCTGGAGGTGGTCTCCTGGCGGGTGCGCGCGCGGGGCCCGATGCCCCGCGTCCGGCTCCGGGCCGTGCCCCGCGCCCGCGACACCCGCGAGGCGCGGACGGGTCGCCGCCCGGTGTACTTCGGCCGCTTCGTGAACACGCCCGTGTACGACCGGGCCCGGCTGGGTGCCGGGGCCGTCGTGCCGGGACCGGCGATCCTGGAGGAGCGGGAGTCCACGCTCGTCGTCCCGCCCGGCGCCCGCGCCGCCATCGACCCCCGCGGCAACGCGATCGTCACGCTGTCCACGGCCCCCGCGCGCCGGGGCACCCGGATGCAGTAAGCTACTGCCGTGGCGAGATCCGGAGCGCTCGATCCGGTCACGACCTCCATCCTCTGGGCGCGGCTCCTCGCGGTCGTGGACGAGGCCGCCGCCACGCTGATCCGCACCTCGTTCTCCACCATCGTCCGCGAAGTGCACGACATGACCCAGCTCCTCACCGACGACCGCGGGCAGACGCTGACCCAGTCCGCCGTCTCCACGCCGGGGTTCGTCGGGACGACCGCCGGCGGTGTCCGGCGGTTCCTGGAGCTCTATCCCGCCGAGACCTGGCGACCGGGTGACGTCGCCATCACCAACGACCCGTGGGTGGTGACCGGCCACCTGCCCGACGTCACGATCGTCACGCCGGTCTTCCATCCTCGTCGGGGGGGTCGGGGGGTGGGGGTCGGGGGGGTCGGGGCGCTGGTCGCGTTCATGGCCAACACGGCCCACATGACCGACATCGGCGGCACCTACTTCGGCGCCAGCACCACCGAGGTCTTCGAGGAGGGGCTCCGGATCCCGCCGCTCAAGCTGATGGTCGCCGGCCGCCCGGTGGCGCCGGTGTGGGCGATGATCCGCGCCAACGTCCGGGCCCCCGACCAGGTCGTGGGCGACCTCCGGGCCCAGATCGCCGCCAACGAGCAGGGGGTGCGGACGATCTCGGGCATCATGGCCGACTACGGCCTGGCCGACCTGCGCGGCCTGGCCCGGGCGATCCACGACGCCAGCGACCGGGCCCTCGGCGAGGCGCTGGCCCACGTGCCCGACGGCACCTACCCGGCCGAGGCGACGGGAGACGGCTACGGCGAGCCGTTCACGGTGAAGCTCGCCCTCACGGTCCGGGCCGGCCACCTCCACTTCGACTTCACCGGCTCCTCGCCCCAGCAGCGCACGCCCATCAACGCCGTCATCCAGTACACGCGGGCCTACGCGGCGTTCACCACCAAGTGCGCCTTCGTGCCGGAGATCCCGAACAACGAGGGGCTGCTCCGGCGGATCACCATCGAGGCGACCCCGGGGTCGATCGTGAACGCGATCGAGCCGGCCCCCGTCCAGTCCCGACATGTCCTGGGCTTCGTGCTCCAGGGCGCGGTGTTCGCCGCCTTCGCCCAGTGCGCGCCCGCCCACGCCCAGGCCGATAGCGGCACGCCCCCGCCCATCATCACCTTCTACGGGAACAAGCCCGACGGCACGCCGTTTTTGACCTTCGAGTTCGTCAACGGCGGCGTCGGCGGCAAGCTGGCCATCGACGGCCGCTCGACCACCTCGTTTCCGTCGAACATCGCCAACCTTCCGGTCGAGATCCTGGAGTCGATCGCGCCCGTGCTCTACCTGGAGCAACGCCTGATCCCGGACTCCGGCGGCGTCGGGACGCATCGGGGCGGGCTGGGCCAGCGGAAGACCTTCCGGGTCGAGCACCCGATGATGGCCTCGCTGATCCTCGATCGCTTCCGCCATCCCCCGCCCGGTGTTCTGGGCGGCGGCGACGGCCGCCGCGCGGAGGCCCGGTTCGCCGACGGCCGCCCGGTGACCATGAAGAGCGTCCTGGCGCTCCAGCCCGGGGACGTCCTCACGCTCGAGTCCCCGGGGGGCGGCGGCTACGGGGACCCCGGGAAGCGGCCCGACGAGCTGATCCGTCGCGACCTCGACGAGGGATACGTGACCCGCTGGCCTGGTTGGAACGGAGGGAAACCGTCATGACCGTGCGACGACTCGCGACCTGCCTCCTCCTCGTGCTCGCGGCGACCGGCCCGGCGATGGCCGCCACCCCCGCCGACGTCCTGGTCGTGGCGGTGGGCGGCGACCTCGTCTCCATCGATCCGCCCTTCTCCTCCGGCGCGCCGTTCCAGAACGAGGTCATCACGAATCTCTACGACTACCTCGTCGAGTTCGGGACGAAGCCCGACGGCAAGGGCGGCACGATGGGCGACCTCAACGGCTTCGCCGGGAAGCTCGCCCAGTCCTGGACCGTCTCGCCCGACGGGACCAAGGTCACCTTCAAGCTCCGCCCCGGGGCGCGGTTCGCCAACGGCGAGCCGGTGACCGTCCAGGACGTCAAGTACAGCTACGACCGGATCTTCGGGGTGAAGGCGGTCACCGCCGCCCTCACCAGGATGGCGGCCGTCGAGGGTCCGGAGTCGATCCGGATCGTGGACCCGCAGACGATCGAGTTCACCCTGTCGAAGGGCAACCCGCTCCTCTTCGGGAACATGGCGCAGTACGGCCACGGCGTGACCCAGGAGAAGGCGCTCAAGCCCCAGGTCGCCGCCGACGACCCCTGGGCCACCAAGTGGCTCAAGACGAGCGACGCCGGCGGGGGGCCGTTCGCCCTCGAGCGGTGGACGTCGGGCTCGGAGATCGTGCTCCGTCGCAACGAGCACTACTGGGCGGGGCCGGCCAAGCTCAAGCAGGTCGCGTTCAAGATCGTTCCCGAGGCCGCGACCCGGACCCTGCTGCTCCGGAACGGCGCCGTCGACATCGCCACCGGCCTGCCGTTCCAGGACGTCCTCGCCCTCCAGGGCGACCCCAACGTGCAGGTCCTCTCCTACCCGTCCACGATCGTGAAGTACCTGGCGATGAACCTGAAGACCCCGCCCTTCGACCAGGTGAAGGTGCGGCAGGCGATGTCCTACGCCGTGCCCTACGACACGATCCTGAAGGAGGTCGTGAAGGGGTTCGGGCGGCAGCTCAAGGGCCTGGCGCCCGAGGGGATGCTGACCGCCGACCCGTCGCTCTGGCGCTACGCGACCGACGCGGGCAAGGCCAAGCAGCTCCTGGCCGAGGCCGGGCTGGCCGGCGGCTTCAAGACGACGCTCACCGTGCGGGCGGGTTTCCCCGACGACGAGCAGATCGCGGTCTGGGTGCAGTCGGCCCTCCGACCCCTGAACGTCGAGGTGGCGATCGAGAAGCTGCCACTGGCCGGCTACACCGACCGGATGCGGAAGAAGGACATGGCCTTCTTCGTCCACGAGTGGCTGTCGATCAACAACGACCCCTTCTACCACTACTTCTGGCTCGCCCAGCCCGGCTGCTGCAACTACGCCAACTACGAGAACCCGCAGGTCTCCGGGCTCATCAAGGAGTACATGCTCACGACCGACGCCAAGGCGCGGGCCGACGCGAGCCGAAAGGTCCAGCAGCTCTTCATGGACGACGCCGGCTGGGTGTTCCTCTACCAGCCGGACGTGATCGTCACGATGCGGAAGAACGTGAAGGGCTTCGTCTACTGGCCCGACCGCTACACGCGCTACCACTCGATCTTCAAGCAGTAGGGTGTTCCCGCTGATCAACCAGGGGTTCCTGCATCTCGGCGAGATGCTCGCCGGTCGGGGGCGGCTCGGCCTCGAGGGGTTCTGATCGGCCCGGCTCCCCCCGCTCCCCATGATCCGGTACGTCCTGCGCCGGCTCTGTCTGGTTCCGCTGGTCCTGCTCGGCGTGAGCGTGGTGACCTTCGCGGTGACGCGGATCATCCCCGGCGATCCCACCGACCGGCTCGTCGGCAGCGCGTTCCTGACCGAGGAGCGGCGGGCCGAGATCCGCCGCGAGTACGGCCTCGACCGCCCCTACCCCGCCCAGTTCGCCGCCTATCTCCGGGGGCTTGTCCGCGGCGACCTTGGCACCTCGTTCCTCACCAGCCGCCCGGTCGCTGCCGACCTCCGCCAGCGCTTCCCGGCCACGCTCGAGCTGACCAGCGCCGCCATGTGCTTCGCGGTAGCCGTCGCGGTCCCCCTCGGCGTCGGGTCGGCCGTCTGGAAGGGCTCGTGGCTCGACCACGCGGGCCGCGTCCTCGCCGTGCTCGGGGTCTCGATGCCCGTCTTCTGGTCGGGCCTCCTCCTCCTCTATCTCTTCTTCTTCTTGTGGCAGTGGGCGCCGCCGCCCATCGGGCGGCTCGAGCTGTCCCTGCTGGCCCCCGCGCCGGTGACCGGGCTCCTGACCGTGGACGCGCTCCTGGCCGGCGAGGGCGCGGTGCTCTGGGGCGCCCTGCGGAGCCTGGCCCTCCCGGCCCTCGCCCTCGGCCTGGCGGCGATGGCCCCGCTCGCCCGGATGACCCGGGCGTCGACGCTGGAGGCGCTCGGCTCGGAGTACGTACGGGCGGCCCGGGCTTTTGGGCTCCCCGAGTGCACGGTGGTCGTCCGCCACGCCCTCCGCACCGCGCTGCTGCCCGTGGTGACGATGGTCGCCGTCGTGTTCGGCTACCAGCTCGGCGGGGTCGTCCTCGTCGAGGCCGTCTTCGCCTGGCCGGGGCTCGGCCAGTACGCCTACAACGCGGTGGCCAACGCCGACCACCCCGCTGTCCAGGGCTTCATCCTCTACACCACGACGATGTACGTCCTGCTCTTCCTGGTGGTGGACGTCCTGTACGCAGTGCTCGACCCGCGAGCCCGCGCAACGTGAGCGCGGCACGGATCCGGTCCTTCCGGCCCCCCCCTCCCCCCGGTGGGTGGGGGAGGGGGGGTGGGGGGGGAGGGCGGGAGGTCCCCAACCAATGTCGAGCCGACGCGACGACCCTGGCCGGCCTCGCGATCACCCTCGCGCTCGTCCTGGTCGCCCTGCTGGCGCCCTGGCTCGCGCCCCACGACCCGTACGCGACCGATCCGGCGCGCGCGCTCCGCCCGCCGGCGCCGGCGCATCCTTTCGGCACCGGGGTCTTCGGCGAGGACATCCTCTCCCGCGTCCTCTGGGGGGCTCGCTTCGACCTCCTGATCGCCGCCGGTGCCGTCGGCATCGCCCTCGTCCTCGGTGGCGCCGTCGGGGCGGTGGCCGGCTTCACCGGCGGCTTCCCCGACGAGGGGCTCATGCGGGCGATGGACGTCCTGCAGGCCTTCCCGAACTTCGTCCTTGCCCTCGGGATCGCCGCCGCCCTCGGCCCGAGCCTCCCCAACCTGGTCCTCGCCATCGCGCTCACCAACGTGCCCATCTACGCCCGCCTGATGCGGAGCCAGGTGCTGACGCAGCGGACGGCGCCCTACGCGCTGGCGGCGGTCGGGGTGGGCGAACCCGGTGGCGCGGGTGTTGTTCGTCCACCTCCTGCCCAACACCTGGTCGCCGATCCTGGTCCAGGCGACGCTCCAGTCCGGGTGGGCGATTCTCCAGGCGGCCGGGCTGTCGTTCATCGGCCTCGGCGTGCGGGTGCCGACGCCGGAGTGGGGCGTGATGATCGGGATGGGCGTCCAGCAGGCGACCGCGGGCCAGTGGTGGGTGGCGTTCTTCCCGGGCCTCGCCATCATGGTGGCCGTCATCGGCCTGAACCTGCTGGGTGACGGACTCCAGGACTGGCTGGATCCGAAGCGCCGATGAATCGCGCCCCCTCGTCTCAGCCCTCTCCCCCGGTGGGGGAGAAAGAGAGTCAGCCCCTCCTCTCCATCCAGGGCCTCCAGGTCGAGTTCGCGACGCCCCGCGGGGTGGCGCGCGTCCTCACCGGCGTCGACCTGGAGGTGATCCGCGGCGAGGTGGTCGGGCTCGTCGGCGAATCGGGCTGCGGCAAGAGCGTGACGGCCCTCGCGGTTCTCCGCCTCCTGCGCCATCCCGGCCGCGTCACCGGCGGGAGCGTCCGCTTCCAGGGCCGGGAGCTCCTGGCGCTGCCGGAGGCGGAGATGCAGCGGGTCCGGGGCCGGGGAATCGCGATGATCTTCCAGGCGCCCCGGGAGTCGCTGAACCCCGTCCTCACGGTCGGGCGGCAGCTCGGGCTCCTGCTCGCGCGGCACGACGGGATCGCCGGCCGAGCGGCGGCCGCGCGGGCCCGCGAGCTCGTCGAGATGGTCGAGCTGCCGGACCCCGCGCGGCGTGCTCCGAGCCTACCCACACGAGCTGTCGGGGGGGATGTGCCAGCGCGCGATGATCGCGCTCGCCCTCGCCTGCCGCCCCGCGCTCCTCATCGCCGACGAGGCGACCACGGCGCTCGACGTGACGGTCCAGCTCCAGATCCTCCTCCTGCTGCGGCGGCTGCGGGAGACCCTCGGCCTCGCCCAGCTCCTCATCACCCACAATCTCGGGGTGGTCGCCGAGGCGTGCCAGCGGGTGGCGGTCATGTACGCCGGCGAGATCGTCGAGACGGCGGCGGCCGGCGAGCTGTTCGCGGCCCCGCGACATCCCTACGCGCGCCGGCTCCTGGCGGCGCGGCCGCGCATCGGCGCGCCTCCGGAAGGCGATCCGATTCCCGGCAGCGTCCCGGACCCGATCGCCCGGCCCCCGGGCTGCCCGTTCCATCCGCGCTGTCACCGCGCGCAGGCCTCCTGCGCCGAGCGCCACCCGGCGCTGGACGCGCTCGGGCCCGGGCGCGCGGTCCGGTGCCACTACCCGGAGCCGCCGGCGGACGGTGAGCCCGCGCTCCGGTGAGCCTCCTCGCCGTCCGGGAGCTGTCGAAGCAGTACCGGGTCGCGAGCGGCGCCTTCAGCCGGCGACCGCTCACGGCCGTGGACCGCGTCTCGCTCGCGCTCTCGGCGGGGGAGACGCACGGCCTCGTCGGCGAGAGCGGGAGCGGCAAGTCCACGCTCGCCCGCTGCATCCTCCAGCTCGAGCGGCCGTCGGGGGGGACGGTGACCTTCGACGGCCGCGAGCTGACGGCGCTGGGCGGGCGCGAGCTCCGGGGCGTGCGCCGGCTGCTCCAGATGGTCTTCCAGGACCCGGCCGCGTCCCTCAACCCCCGGCTCCGGGTCGGCTACACCGTGGCCGAGCCGCTCCGGCTGCACGCGCTCCGGCGGGGTAAGCCGGCGATCCGCGCTCGGGTCGAGGAGCTGTTCGGCTGGGTCGGCCTCGGCCCCGAGCACATCGACCGCTACCCGCACCAGCTCTCGGGTGGCCAGCAGCAGCGGGTCGCCGTCGCCCGCGCGCTGGCCTGCGAGCCGCGGTTCGTCGCCCTCGACGAGCCGACCTCGGCGCTCGACGTCTCGGTCCAGGCCGCCCTCCTGGCGCTGCTCCGTAACGTCCAGGCCCGGCTCGGCCTGGCTTACCTCTTCATCTCGCACGACCTCGCCGTGGTGAGCGCGATGGCGAGCCGGGTCATGGTGATGTACCTGGGGCAGGTGGTGGAGGCGGGGCCGACCACGGCGCTCCTCGCCGCGCCCCGCCATCCGTACACGCGCGCGCTCATTTCCGCGATCCCCCGCGACACGCCGTGGGCCGA
Source organism: uncultured Candidatus Rokubacteria bacterium (assembly GCA_963708025.1). GTDB lineage: Bacteria > Methylomirabilota > Methylomirabilia > Rokubacteriales > DASRDR01 > CAVPSB01. Next base: position 35,905 of record CAVPSB010000013.1, read on the forward strand.
GCCCGCCCGCCTGCTCGTGGCCGGCGAGCCGGGCTCGGCGCTCGCCCACGCGCCCGGCTGCCGCTTCGCTCCACGCTGCCCGTGGGCGCTCGAGCGCTGCGCGAGCGAGCCTCAGCCACTCCGTCCGGTCGGCCCCGACCACGCGGCGGCCTGCTGGCGGGTCGCGGCCGGCGACCTGCCCGCCTGGCCGTGAACGCGGTGCCTGTCACGACCCCGACCCCCTTCCCTCACCCCTACCCTCCCCCCCGGTGGGGGAGAGGGTAGGGGTGGCCGGGGCGATCTCGACTTCCCAGGGCTAGCTGCCGTTCCTGGCCTCTCCCCTCGCCAGCACCAGGTTCGCGCAGGCCAGGCTCCCGGTGAAATCGAGCGTCCCCCTGACGCGGTTCCGTTGCGCCACCAGCTGGATGCCGGAGGCGAGGGGCGTGGGGCAGCTCGTCAGGCTGCCGGGAAGCTGCGCCGTCAGCTGGTACACGCCGGGCGCGGTGTTCCGGAAATCGAACTTCCCGTCGTTGTTCGTCACTCCCTGGGCGGCGACGCCGCCGGCTGAATCCACGAGCCGGACGGTGACACCGGCCCCGTGATCCTGATCCGCCGGTGGCACGCCGTTGAGCTTCTTCACCTCGCGGGCCAAGATCGTGCCATCGCCGAGCGGCTGGCCCTCCACCTTGACGAGGTCGCCATTCTGGAGGGCGGCGCAGGTCGTCCCCTCGAACTCGGTGACGCCATTCGCCCGGATGCCCACCCCAGCCACCTGGAACGTGAAGGTCGGGCAGCCGAGGGTCCGGCCGGCGACCACTCCCTGGACCTCGCCCTGGGGGCGGCCGCGGGCCCCACCCCGGTCGTTCGCTTGGCGTCGTCCTTCCCCTTGCCGTCGTCGTTCCCCTTGCCGTCGTCCTTCCCCATGGCCACGCCGCCCTTGCCCTTCTTCTTGTCTGCCGTCACCGCGTCAGCGCTCGGGCTCTCGCTGGCGCTCGTCGAGCCCGTGACCCCGGAGGCTCCGCGGGAGCCCGAGTCACCACAGCCGGACAGCATCACCATCGCGATCGCGGCCAGGACTCCCACGCCCCACCGCCACGGGGCCCTCCATCCGTGTGCCCGCATTCCGTGCCTCCTTTTCCCGCGGGCCTCGGCCAGCGCGGGACCGGCGAGCACAGGGAGCAACGAGAGTGCCAGCGACCGGGGAGGCCAAGTACGCGTGGTGGCGCGGCTCCCGCGTGAGCCCGTCCCGGCCGAGAGGTGAGCGCGGGGGCAAATGAGCGGGGCAGCCGGGCAAACGCCCGCGCGAAGTCGCACCGAAGCTCTCAGAGCGACACGGTCTCGCCGGTCTCGATCGAGCGGTAGGCCGCGAGGACGACCGCCAGGTCCTGGCGGGCCGATTCGGCCGGCAGCGCGGGCGCCCGGCCGTCGCGCACGGCGCCGACGAACTCGCCGGCCTGAGCGCGCAGCCCGCGACGGTCGCGCAGGAAGACGCGAAGGCGCCTCCGCTCGGGGCCGAGCACCCGGAGGTAGCGGCCCCGCGCGTCCACCGCCAGCGACCCGGCGGTGCCGCTCGCGATGAGCATCGGGCCGGGCGGCACGCCCGGGGTCGCGATCGAGGTGGCCAGGACGCCGACGGCGCCGCTCCGGAATCGGACCAGGAGGAACGCGGTGTCCTCACCCTCGACCTCCGTGAAGAGGTTCGACGGGGCCCGGGCGGTGACCTGGGCGATGGGCCCACCCCAGTCGCGGAGGAGGTGGACGTAGTGCACCCCGCTGTCGATGAGCACGCCGCCGCCCGCGGACTCCCGCGTCCGTCGCCAGCCCCGGGGGCGCCGGAAGCCACGGGGCGTCGCCACGATCTGGCGGACCTCGCCGATCGCCCCGGCGGCGAGCAGGCGCCGGGCCGCCACGAACGCCGGCATGAAGTGGAAGTTCTCTCCCACCATGAAGGGGATGCCGGCGGCCCGGGCTTCGGCCAGCATGAGGTCCGCTTCCTCCAGGGTGCGGGCCATCGGCTTCTCGACGAGGACCGCCTTCCCGTAGCGCGCCGCCAGCCGGACGTTGTCGACGTGGACGTGGTGCGGGGTGCAGAAGAGCAGGGCCTGGACGCGGGCGTCGGCGGCGGCCTCCTCGTAGGAGCCGAAGGCCGCGATGCCGCCGAAGCGCCGGCGATAGGCCTCGGCGGTCGCCAGGTCACGGCTCGCGAAGGAGACGGCCACGCGATCCGGCAGTCCTCGCGCCGCCCGCGCGTGGAAGGCGGCGAAGCGACCGCACCCGGCGATGCAGAGCCCGAACGGCGCCATGCCGGTCCGATCCTAGATCCTTCGGGGGGGTCTCGGAAGACCCCCCCGATGCCCCCCCGTCGTGGCGGCGGCGAAGCCGCCGCTCGGACGCTTTTCGTGGCTCACGTCGCACGGCACGCGACACAGCATGCTCCGACGAGCTCCTGGCACCGCGCGCGCTTCTCGCGACGCGGCGCGTCGGCTACAATGAGCCCGAGGGTCAACCCGGAGGTCTCACAAGGAGCCAGCATGCGTAACGTCGCGGTGATCGGGGTGGGCGTCACGAAGTTCGGCCGCCACGCGCGGACCTGCGCGGAGCTGTTCGCCGAGGCCGCCGTCGAGGCCCTCGGCGACGCCGACATCGGGCCGGAGCGGATCCAGGGCCTCTACGTCGGCAACGTCGTCGGCGAGGCCGGCGAGCGCCAGCTCCACATGGGCCCGCAGGTCGCCTCCGCCCTCGGGATCCCCGCCGTGGCCGCCACGCGCTTCGAGACGGCGTGCGCGTCGAGCCACGCGGCCTTCCGCCACGCGCTGTTCGAGATCGCCTCCGGCGCGGCCGACGTCCTCCTGGTCGGCGGGGCCGAGCGCGTCCTCACCATGCCGACCGAGCGCTCCACGGAGGTGTTCGCCTACGCCTCGGACGCCGTCTTCGAGCAGCCGGCCGGCCTCACGTTCCCCGGGGTCTTCGCGCTGATCGCCCGGGCCCACATGGCGAAGCACGGGACCACCGAGGAGCAGATGGCCCACGTCGCGGTGAAGAACCACCGCCACGGCGCGCTGAACCCGAAGGCCCAGTTCCAGAAGGAGATCACGCTCGAGCAGGTGCTGACCAGCGCCCGGGTCGCCGACCCGCTCAAGCTCTACGACTGCTGCCCGTTCTCGGACGGCGCCGCGGCCGTGGTCATCGCGGCCGAGGACGTCGCCCGGCGGACCCGGAAGCCCGTGTGGGTGCTCGGCTCCGCCCAGGCCGGCGACGCGATGTGCCTGCACGACAAGCCGGACCTGAGCCGGGCGCTCGCCACCGAGCGCGCCGCCCAGCTCGCGTACCGGCAGGCCGGGCTGGGCCCGCAGGCCGTGGACGTGGTGGAGCTCCACGACTGCTTCACGATCGCCGAGATCGTCGCGACCGAGGGCCTGGGTCTGGTCGAGCCGGGCGGCGGCGGCATCGCCGCCGAGAAGGGCGAGACGAGCCTCGGCGGCCGGATCCCGGTCAACACCTCCGGGGGACTCAAGGCCAAGGGCCACCCGATCGGCGCGACCGGCGCGGCCCAGATCGCCGAGATCGCCGCCCAGCTCCGCAACGAGGCCGGCCGGCGGCAGGTCGAGGGAGCCCGGGTGGGCCTGACCCACACCCTCGGCGGCAACACCGCGACCGTGCTGGTGAGCGTGTTCGGCAAGGAGCCGCGGTGAGCGCGACCGCGTCCGCCGCCGGCACCCTGACCCTCGGGGAGTTCTTCGAGGGCGTGCGCGCCGGCCAGCTCGTCGTCCAGCGCTGCGGCGGCTGTGGCGAGCTCGCGGTCCCGCCGCGGGCCTTCTGCCCCGCCTGTCATGGCCGGGAATGGACGCGCCTGACGCTCGGCGGCGAGGGCGAGGTCACCTCCTACACCGTGATCCGCGTCCCACCCGGGCCCCTGGCCGGCCAGGCCCCGTACGCCATCGTCGTCGTCCGGTTCCCGGAAGGGGTCGCCCTGCTCGGCCGCACCACCGGCATCCCGCTCGAGGCCCTCCGCGTCGGCCTTCCCGTCCGCTTCGCTCCCCCACCCCCGGCCGCCGATCCGCCCGTCATCACCTTCGCGCCCCGCGCCTAGGGATCTTCGAGGGGGTCTCGGAAGAGCCCCTGCGCCTCCTTCCCGGAGTTGACGTCAACCGGCGTCCCGGCCTCGTCTCGCGGAACCGGCGCGCCGCGGTGATCGAGCGGTGGATGGGAGGCTTCCACTGCCGACCTGGAGAAGTCCGAGCGGTCCCTGACGGCCGCCAGGTACCGCAGGTCGGCCAGCCGGCGCTCCACGATGCGGGTCAGCTCCGCGCGACGGACCGGGTCCGCGTCGTAGCAGCACCGCCAGCCGCGGAGGACTTCCGCCGCCTGGCCGAGCGACCGCCACTGGAGGACCAGCCACGGGCCGGTGAGCCCGGCGCCGCGGAGCCCGGTGATCACCGCGCGCGCGCACTGGCGCGTCTCTTCCAGCCACTTCGAGCGCTCCTCGACGAGCGGGACCATCGTCTGGCGCAGCAGCAGCGCGATCCGGCCCCGGCGGGACTGGAAGATCGCCACCAGGTCGGGGGGCACCTCCCCTCCGGGCCACCTCGTCATCGGCCGTCTCCTCCATCGGGACCTCCCTCCTACCCCCCCAACCCCCCTCCCCCACCCACCGGGGGGAGGGGGGAGTCGGAGGACCCATTCGCTCTCAGTGCTGGGCTCGATGAGTGCTGGCGGAGGCGAGGGTCTGGTAGCTGAGCAGCCCCAGGACGGCGACGACGATCCCCCCGATCAGGACGTCGGCGCGGGCGACCCGGTCGGCCGCGAAGCGCAGCACCCACGGGGTGACGGCGAGGATGATCCCGACCAGTACCGTGAGAATCGCGAGTACCTTGGTCATGGCCTGTACCTCCTCGGTCTCGAACGGTAACAGCCCAGGATGAGGGGTCGATGAGACCGAGATGAGAAGTCTCTTAGCGCCGAGCCGTCCCCGGCTCAGTTCGGGACCTCCCGCCCCCCCGATCCTTCGACGGCCTTCGGCCTTTGGCCCCCTCCCCCACCGTTCGACGGCCTTCGGCCTTTGGCGAGGGGGAGGGGGGAGTCGGAGGACCTATTGCTTCACACCCTCTCAGTCGAGGGCCAGGATCCGGGTCGCCAGGCGCCCCCGGTCGAGGCGCAGCAACCCGACGGTCCGGGGCAGCCGGAAGCGGCGCGGCCCGGCGCTGCCCGGGTTGAAGAGGAGGGTCGGACCGAGCCGCGCCCGGTAGGGCCGGTGGGAGTGGCCGAAGACGACGATGTCCGGCTGGAGGCGCTCGACCAGTCGCTCCTCCTTCCGGCCGATCTGGTGCAGCTCGCCGAAGATGTGACGCACGAGGACGCGCCGGCCACCGAGCTGCTCGACCCGCTCGACGGGAAAGCGGCGGAAGTGGTCGTTGTTGCCCTCGACCGCCAGGACCGGGGCGATCGACTCGAGGGCGGAGATCACTTCCAGCGCGCCGATGTCGCCGGCGTGGAGGATCGCGTTGAACACCCCGGAAGAGGCGCGGGATGGCGGGGTCGAACCGCCCGTGGGTATCGGAGATGACGCCGATCCTGATCGGGACCTCCCATCTACCCGACCCTTTGACGGCCTTCGGCCTTTGGCCCCCCTCCCCCATCGTTGGACGGCCTTCGGCCTTTGGCGGGGGGGGGGCCGGAGGGACCCGATTGCTCCACATGCTCCCGGCCCGGGGCCTACTCGCGCCCGCCCGGGCCCCGGTCGTAGGTCCACGTGACCGGGCCGCGCTCGGCCCGGCCGGCCTCGCGCCGGGCCTTGGTCGCGACGGCGTTGACCTCTCGCCCCGAGGCGTCCAGCACGACGCCGTAGTCCCGGAGGGCCGCCTCGACCGACACCTTGCCGTCCAGCACGTCGGCCAGCACGAGCGCCTCGTCGCGGTCGAGCGGGTCTCCGTGGCCGGCGCCGCCGGCGAGCCGGACGTGGAGCGTGTCGCCGGGCCGAAGCGTCAGCATCCGCTTGCCCGGCACCGTCTCCCGCATCCCGTCGGCGCGCTCGACCACCGCCTCGCCCCCCGCCGCCGGCAGGCCGCCGAAGAGGCCCCACGGCCGCGTGTAGAAGCGCTCGCCGCGGTGCGAGACCGTGAGGTCGGTCGAGACCGCGTGGAAGGCCTTCTCGAGCCCCAGGCCCCCGCGCCGGCGCCCGGCCCCGCCCGAGTCCCGGCGGGTCCGGCAGTAGGGGATCCGGATCGGAAAGTTCATCTCCAGCGCTTCGACCGGGATGTTCATGCAGTTGGTGACGTCGGTCTCGACGGCGTCGAGCCCGTCCTTCCGCGGCCGCGCCCCCATGCCCCCGGCGGCCAGCTCGGCCGCGACGAACGGCCGGCCGGTCTCGGGCCGCGTCCCCCCGATCGCCATGACGAGCAGCGTGCCCGAGCTCGCCGCCGGCACCTTCTCGGGCAGCGCCCGGACGAACGCGCCGAGCAGCGCGTCCGCGATGCGCTTGACGGTCGCCGTCCGGCCGCTCACCGGCGCCGGCGGGCGCGGGTTCACGAGACTGCCCTCGGGCAGCACGACCGAGATGGGGCGGAAGCAGCCCGCGTTGTTGGGGATCTCGGGATCGGTGATCGCGCGGATCACGTAGTACACGGCCGAGAGCGTGGACGAGGGCACCGAGTTGAAGGGACCGCGCACCTGGGGGCTGGTGCCGGTGAAATCGAAGGTCAGCTCGGAGCCGCGGACGGTCACCGCCACCCGGATCTCGACCCGCCGGTCCAGGTCGATGCCGTCGTTGTCCATCTGGTCCGCGAAGCGATAGGTGCCGTCGGGGATCGCCGCGATCTGCCGGCGGGTCATGGTCTCGGCGCGCGCGAACAGCTCCTCGATCGCGGCCAGCACGGTCGCCACGCCGTGGCGGCCGAACAGCTCCCGCATCCGGGCCGCCCCCAGGCGCCCGGCGGCGATCTGGGCCATGAGGTCGCCGACGACCACGTCGGGGATGCGGACGTTGCGGCGGATGAAGGCGAGCACCGTCGGGTCGGGCTCGCCCTCGCGCAGCAGGCGGCACGGCGGGATGATGAGCCCTTCCTGGTAGATCTCGGTGGCGTCGGTCGGGATGCTGCCCGGGGTCTTCCCTCCCACGTCCTGGTGGTGGCACATCGTGGTGGCCAGCGCGACCGTCCGCCCCTCCCACCGGATGGGGACGACGACGACCCAGTCCGGCAGGTGCGTCCCGCCGTCGTAGGGGTCGTTGAGCAGGAAGGCGTCCCCCTCCCGCATGGACTCCGGCGGGAACGCCTCGATCATGCGCTTCACCGCGAAGATCAGCGAGCCGAGGTGGATCGGGATCCCGGTCCCCTGGGCGATCGTCTCGCCGCGCGCGTCGAAGAGCGCGGAGGAGGCGTCGAGCCCTTCCTTCACGATCGGGGAGTAGGCGCTCCTGAGGATCGTGATCTCCATCTCGTCGGCGATGGCGTCGAACCGGTTCCGGAGCACTTCCAGGAGGATGGGATCGGCGAAGGCCATGGTCAGTTTGGGACCTCCCGCCCACCCGATCCTTCGGACGGCCTTCGGCCTTTGGCGACGGCCTTCGGCCTTTGGCCCCCCTCCCCCACCGTTCGACGGCCTTCGGCCTTTGGCGGGGAGGGGGGAGCCGGAGGACTCGATTCCTTCCGTCCTCCCGAGGAGCAGGTTCCCCGCCGGATCGGGCAGGGCCGTCCAGCCCGGCGGGACGATCGTCGTGGTGTCCGCCTGCTCGACGATGGCGGGGCCGGCGATCGCCACGCCGGCCGGCAGCCGGCCGCGCTCGTAGAGCGGGGTGTCGTGCCAGGCGCCGCCGAACCAGGCCCGGCGCGTCCCCTTCCACGCGGCCGCCGGCGAGCCTTCGGCCGGCGGCCGCTGGCCGAGGCGCGGACGCGGCAGCGGGTAGCGGTGGACGACCCGCAGGTTCACGATCTCGACGGGGTCCTCCGGCCGGTGATGGCGGTAGACGCGCTGGTGCGCTGCGTGGAAGGCCGCCACGATGGACGGGACCGACTCCGGTGTCACTGCCGCCGGCAGCGGCACTTCCAGCTCGTAGGCCTGGCCGACGTACCGCATGTCGGCGGAGAAGCCCACCTCCACGGCTTCCGGTGGCACCCGCTCGTCGCGCATCTTCGCGCGCCCCTGTCCGTCCAGCTCGGCCAGGATCCGCCGGATGGCGTCGCAGTCGGCCGCGCGCAGATCCTGCACCGCGGTGCGCGCGTGGGCGTGCTCGATGGCGGCCACCAGGAGGCCGAAGGCGGAGAGGACGCCTGGCGCTTCCGGCACGACGAGGTGCTCGATGGCCAGCTCCTCGGCGAGCGCCACGCCGTGGACCGGTCCGGCTCCACCCAGGAGGACCAGGGCGAACTCGCGGGGGTCGTGGCCGCGCTCGATCGTGACCAGCCGGATCTGATCGGCCATCCGCGCGTTGATCACCCGGTGGATGCCGGCGGCAGCCGCCACCGGACGGAGCCCGAGGGGCGCCGCGACGGCGGCCACCGCGTCGTGGGCCAGCCGCGGGTCGAGCCTCAGGCTCCCCCCCGCGAAGTAGTCGGGGTCCAGGTAGCCGAGGACGACGCTGGCGTCGGTCACCGTCGCCCGGCTGCCGCCCTGCCCGTAGCAGGCGGGCCCCGGCTCGGCCCCGGCGCTCTGCGGTCCGACCCGCAGGCCGCCGGCCGCGTCGATCCAGGCCAGGCTGCCCCCGCCGGCCCCGATGGTGTTGACGTCGACCATGGGCACCCGGACCGGGTACCCGGCGATGGCGCCACTCTGGCTGATGAGCGGGACCCCGCCCTGGACCAGCGCGACGTCGGAGCTGGTGCCGCCGATGTCGATCGAGATGATGTCGCGGTGACCCGACGCCGCCGCCGCGAAGAGAGCCCCGACCACGCCGGCCGCCGGCCCGGAAAAGACGAGCGACACCGGGCGGGCCGCCGCCAGGCGGGCCCCCGTGATGCCGCCGCGCGAGTGCATGATCTGGGCGCCGACGGCGATCCCCAGGCCCTTCAGCGCCCCATCGAGGCCGCCCAGGTAACGGGCGCAGATCGGCCGCAAGTAGGCGTCGAACGCGGTGACGCAGGACCGCTCGTACTCGCGGAACGTCGGATCGACCTCGCTCGACAGCGAGACCGCCAGATCGGGGTGCCGCCGGGCGATCAGCTCCCGGGTCCGCTCTTCGTGGGCGGGGCTGAGAAAGGCGAAGAGATAGCAGACCGCGATGGCCTCGATGCCCTCCGCCGCCCGCAGGCCCTCCACCGCCCGCAGCACGCCGGCCTCGTCCAGCGGCACGAGCACGCGGCCGGCGGCGTCCACCCGCTCCCGGACGCCGACCCGGCGCCGCCGGGGGGCGAGGAAGATCGGGGTGTCGGCATCCATGTCGAGGTCGTACATGCGGGAGCGGCGCTGCCGGCCCAGCTCGAGAACGTCCTCGAAGCCCTCGGTGGTGAGGACGGCGGTGATCGCGCCTTTCCGCTCGACGACCGCGTTCGTCGCCACCGTGGTCCCGTGGATGAAGCGGGTGACCTCGGCGGGGCGCGCCCCGGTCAACTGGAGGATCCGCGCCACCGCGTGCCGGATGCCGACCAGCAGGTCCTTGGGCGTGGACGGCACCTTGGTGAAGGCCAGCCGCTCGCGGTCGACGATGCCGACGATGTCGGTGAAGGTACCGCCGATGTCGACCCCGATCTCGATCAGTTCGGGACCTCCCGCCTACCCGATCCTTCGACGGCCTTCGGCCTTTGGCCCCCCTCCCCCACCCACTGGGGGGAGGGGGGAGCCGGAGAGACGCATTCTCAGTTCACACGCTCTCGGTCGGAGGACAGGGTAGGGACGGCGCTGCCGGTCGCCGGGGGTGGGCGGTAGCCGGCGAGGCGCCGGCGCGAGTCGGAGCCCAGGGCGCCCAGGAGCAGCGCGAGATGCCGGCTCGCCGGCGCCAGGTCGGCCTCCCCCGCCAGCGCGCCGAGGGACCCCTGGAACTCGGCGAGGTCGCCCGAGGAGAGCAGCCCCATCACGCGGTCGTCGAGCCACAGGTCGGGCGTCGCCGGCCACCGCTCGGCTCCGCGGCCCGGCCGGCAGCACACCGCGCCGCTCACGGCCAGGATCGCGCGCTTGCCGCCGGCCCGGAGCGCCGCCCCGATGGCCCGGCCCCAGCGGAGGGTCTCCGCGAGATCCGCCAGGTGACAGAGCGAGACGGGGACGATGGGAAACCGTCCACCGGGCGTCAGGTACCGGAGGGCGCTGACGGTGGCGTCGTCGAGGGGAAGCGCCAACTCCTCGGTGAGGACGACGGGGATCCGGGCGGCCCAGCCGGCCGTGACCAGCGCCCGCGCGGTCTCCGGGTCCCCCGGGAAGTCGTAGGGAACCGGAGGAACGGCATCGGACGCCTCCGTCCCGGTCAGCGTGCCGGAAAGGCGAGGGGAGCCCGCCACGTAGGTGTGGAAGGTCGTGACCCACTGGGCCGAGGCGAGGACGATCACGTCCGGGCTGAAGCGGGCCACCTCCTCGCCGAGGGCCCGGAGCCCGCGCAGCACGGGCTGAGCGGCCGCGCCGGCGCGGTCCGGGTCGGAGCCCCGCGGCGGGGACGGGACGAGCATGCCACGGAGGAGGTTGTCCATCGTGTCGCGTCGCCCTCTTGCTCCAGATGGGAACAGGCGCTGAGGCCAGGCCCAACCGGCGGGATCAGGGCTATGACTAACACCCGCTCCCAGGGCTGTCAAGGCAGCCAGGGCGTTCCCCGGAAAGCTTGGTCCCCCGGGGCCCCCCTAGTACAATAGCGCCGGTTTTTCCCAGCCCAACGACTCGCGGGGCACGGCTCTCCGAGGGGGACAGCGATGGCGAAAGCGCGGTGGGCGGTGGTCGGCGTGCTGAGCGCGGTGGTGTGGCTGGGGGCCGAGGCCCCCGCTGCCGCCGTCGATGAGGTGTTCCTGCGCAACGGCGGGCGGGTCCACGGTGAGCTGGACGACGGTGCCCTCACCCTCCAGACCCCGCAGGGCGCGTATAAGGTGGGTCGCCAGCGGGCCTGGCGGCTGATCCTCGGCCAGGGCACGACCGGCGACTCGGTGGATCTGCGGAACGGCAACCGGCTCTCCGGCCGGCTCGACGCGCCGCGCTACACCCTGCGGGTCGCCGGGGGCGAGGCGCGGGCATTCGGCAGGGCGGAGGTCATGTGGATCAAGCTCGGCCCGCCGGCCGCTCCCGGCACCGGCCAGGTCACCGACGTCCTGACCCTGAGGAACGGAGACTCCGTCTACGGCCAGGTGACGCCCTCGGAGCTCGCGCTGGCGCTCCCGACCGGAACCCAGCGCTACGGTCGGGACGCGGTCTGGGGGGTCCGCCTCAACTCCGCGACCGGGGACACGCTGCAGCTCCTGAACGGGGGCCAGCTCTCGGGGATCGTGGCTGAGCCGCGGTACGAGGTGAGGACGCCCGACGGGCAGACGGTGGCCTTCGGGCGCGACGAGGTGCGGTCGATCGTGTTCCAGCCGCCCCCCAGGCCGCGTGCCGCGGCCGCCGCGCCGGCGCCGCGAGCCCTCGCCGCCACGCCGCCCCCGGCGGCCGCCCCGCCCCCGGCGGCGCCCGCGCCCCTGCCGCCGGCGGTCCGGGCCGTCCTCCGCGACCTCCAGTTCGAGTTCGATCGGTGGGAGCTGACCCCGGAGGCCCGGCGCACCCTCGAAGAGCTGGCGACGGCGATGAAGGCGTATCCGGAGCTGCGGCTCACCGTCGAGGGGCACGCCGACGAGCGGGGGACCAGCGAGTACAACCTGGCGCTCGGCTCCCGCCGCGCCCAGTCGGCCCGGGACTACCTGGTCAGCCTCGGCATCGCGGCCGAGCGGCTCGAGACCACCTCGTACGGCGAGGAGCGACCGGTCGATCCGGCTCACAACGAGATCGCCTGGGCGCTCAACCGCCGGGCGCACTTCGTGGTGAAGGCCCCGTGAAAGCCGTACGGCTCGCCGCCGTGGTGGGTGGGCTGGTGCTGATCGGGCTGGTCCTGCCGGCCCCGGTCGTGGCCCAGGGCGCCAAGTCGCCGGAGCCGGCGGTCGGCGCCTGGGCCAGCTATCGCTGGACCTCGACGCTCAGCCAGACGGTGCCGGTGCTGGTGCAGCAGACCGGCGCCGGCGGGCGGGTGGCCTGGTCGGTCTCCCAGGAGTCGGTCACCCCCGGGCCCCTCGTCGTGACGTACGGCGTGGTCCGCGCCGACCGCGGGAGCTACACGCTGCAGATCGTGACGCAGGTGGGTCCCGATGCACCGCCGCTCTCGGTCACCCAGGTGACCGTGGACCGAGCCTCCGGGAAGGCCCGGCGCAGCGTCATCCGTGGGCCGAAGGGCCCCGTCGCCACCCCCGAGTCGGTGCTCCGGCCCTTCCGGGAGGCCGCTGTCGCGCAGGGCCGGCGCGAGGAGGTCGTGGTGCCGGCGGGTCGCCTGACCGCCGCCCACGGCACGGCCCTGGGGGCGGAGGTCTGGGTCGCCGACACGGTGCCGGTTCTGGCCCTGGTCAAGGCGGTGTGGCGCGACGGGATGCTGGAGCTCGTGAGCAGCGGTCAGAGCGGCGCCAAGGATCTCCTCAAACCCGGCTCGCAGTAGGGGAGGCCAGCTACGACCATGGGCTCGATCGCGCGCGCGCGGCTCGTTCCGCTCCTTCTCGGCGTCCTGCTGACCGGCGCGGCGGCGTTGTCGCCGGCCCACGCAGACACGCTGGTCCTCACCAACGGCGATCTCCTCTACGGGCGGCTCGACGTCACCCAGCTTCCCGTCGCCACGCCCGGCGGGGTGGTCCAGGTGTCAACGGCCGACGTCGCCGACGTCGAGCTCAGCACGATCGCCGGCGCCGACGTGCTCCGCTACAAGAACGGGACCGCGGTGGGCGGCATCGTCGACCCCCTAGCGTACACGATGCGGCTCGCGTCGGGTCAGACGGTCGTGATCGAGCGCTGGCGGGTGAAGGCGATCAAGTTCCGGACCCGCTAATCTCTTCGGGGGGGTCTCGGGAAGACCCCCCGATGCCCCCCCTCGGTTGCGCCGGCAAGCCGGCGCTCTGAAGCCGCTCCCCGCCGAGCACGGCAGGCCGAAGATCTCCGCTCACTTTGGACATGCCCCTGGCTTATTCGTTCTCCTTCCCTCCGGCCGTCCGGGGCCGCGCCGGACGGCCCCTCGACCCGCGTGTTACCATGGCCGAAGTGGGGACGATCCACGCGCGCACTGCAGGAGGCACGGTCATGGGCCACCCCCGGATCCTCGCCGTCGGGACGGCCGTGCCGGCCACCCGGTTCGACCAGTCGGATCTCCTGGCGCTCGCCGGCTACGACGACGCGCAGCGGCGCGGCTTCTTCCTCCGTAGCGGGATCGACGGGCGCCACCTCTACATGGACGCGGCCCGGCCCCGGGCCGACGAGAGCGTCGAACGAGCTGACGGCACGCTTCCAGGAGGGAAGCGTGACCCTCGGGGCCCAGGCGGTCCGGACCTGCCTCGAGCGGGCGAACGCCGACGTCGGCGACGTGGACTTCCTCGCCACCACGACGTGCACGGGGCGACTCTGTCCGAGCCTGGACGCCCACCTGATCCGGACGCTCGGCTTCCGCGAGGACGTGCAGCGGGTCCACGTCGGCGACACCGGGTGCGCGAGCGCGGTGGTCGCTCTCCAGCAGGCGCACAACTACCTGCGCGCCTTCCCGGGCCACCGGGCCCTGGTGGTGGCCGCCGAGATCTGCTCGGCCACCTACGTGCTGGACGGTGCCCTCGAGACCGCGGTGGCGAACGCCATCTTCGCCGACGGCGCCGGCGCGCTGCTCCTGGGCACCGAGGGGGCGGGGGTCGAGGTCGTCGGCCACCGCACGCTCATCCGCTCCGAGCACCTGGACCGGATGGGCTTCACCTTCCCCGGCGGGCGTCACCGCGTCCTCCTCAGCAAGGAGATCCGCCGGATCGCGCCGGCCATGATGGAGGAGGTCGCGATGCGCCTCCTCAAGGACCATGGGCTCCGGCGCGAGGACGTGCGGTTCTGGGTCCTGCACTCGGCCGGGCGCCGGGTCATCGAGCGGGCCCAGACCGCGCTCGGCCTCCCCGACTCGGACCTCGTCTTCTCCCGCGAGGTGCTGCGGCGGTTCGGCAACATGTCGTCGGCGACGGTGCTCTTCGTGCTCGACGAGGTGCTGCGCACCGGCCACCCGGAGCCCGGCGACTGGGGGGTGATGGTCGCCCTCGGTCCCGGCTTCGCGGCGGAAGGCGCGCTCCTCCGGTGGTGAGGACATCGAAGGGGATTCGGAAGGCCCCCGCATCGAGGGGAACTCGGAAGGCCCCGGCGAGGTCCCGCCGGGCTCTTCGCGGGCTCTGAGCGGGCGGCGGCGATCGGCGGATGCTTCGCGCCCTTCGCCCCCTGCCCCGTGAGGTGACCCGGCTCGAGCTGCTCGACCGGCCCGGCGCCCCGTCCTCCGAGCTCGCGGAGAGCCTCGCCGACATCGGCCGCCTCAACCGCCTCGGCCCGACCCGGAGCCTCCTCGACCGCGTCGCGCCGTTCCTGGACCGCTTCCGCCAGGAGGGACACCGGCGGCCCTTCCGCGTGCTCGACATCGGCACTGGCGGAGCCGACATCCCCGTCGCGCTCGCCGGGTGGGCGCGGGCTCGCGGCTGCCCGGTCACGGTGCTCGCGCTCGACGCCCAGCCCGAGGTCCTGGCCTGCGTGGCGCCTTCCGCGCGGCGGCTCGCCGAGGTGCGCCTGGTCGCCGGCGACGCCCGCCACCTGCCCATCCGGCCCCACGGGGTGGACCTCGCCCTCTGCTCGCTGACCCTCCACCACCTTCCGGAGAGCGGCGTGGTCACCCTGCTCCGCCTGATGGCCGACACCGCCCGGCTCGGCTTCGTGGTCAGCGATCTCCGGCGGAGCCGCTCGGCGTACCTGGGCGCCTGGCTCGCCACACGCCTCATCTCGCGGAACCGCTTCACTCGTCACGACGGCCCGCTCTCGGTGCGCCGCGCCTTCACGCCGGACGAGCTGCGCGCCCTCTCGGCCGCCGCCACGCTGCCAGACGTTCGGTGGCACCGGGCGCCGATGTTCCGGGTCATCGGAGTGTACGCGAATGGCGCGGGTTGACGTCGTGGTGGTGGGGGCCGGCCCGGCCGGCGCCGCCACCGCCATCCTGCTGGCCGAGGCCGGCCACGAGGTGGTGCTGCTCGACCGCGCGCGCTTCCCGCGGGACAAGGTCTGCGGCGAGTACCTGTCGCCGGAAGGGAGCCGGATCCTCGACCGCCTCGGGGTGCTGAAGGCGGTGGAAGCGGCCGGCGCCCGGCCGCTCCGCGGCATGCGGATCGTCGCGCCGGACGGCACCACGCTGATCGGCGACTACCCGCGGAGCGGCCGCTGGCGCGGCTACCGCGATCACGCCCTCGCGGTCCGGCGCCTGGCCTTCGACGCCGTCCTGGTCGAGCGCGCCCGGGCGCTGCCGGTCACGGTGCGCGAAGGCTTCCGGGTCACCGGGCTCGTCCGGGACGGCGCGGGCGTGGCCGGGGTGGAGGGCATCCCGGAGGGGACCGCGGGACCAGTGGAGCGCCTCGACGCCCGCCTCGTGGTCGGCGCCGACGGGCGCGCCTCGGTCGTCGCCCGCCGCCTCGACCTCGTCCGCCCCCATCGCTGGCTCCGGCGGCTCGCTCTCATGACCCATGCCGAGGGGGTCGTCCACGACGCCGAGCGCGGCGAGATCTTCCTGGCCCCGCCGGCTTACTCGATCGTCAACCCCGTGGGTGACGGGCAGGTGAACCTGAGCCTCGTGGTGCCGGCGGCCGAGGGCGTCCGTCACAAGGCGGACCTCGCCGGCTACTTCGACCGCACGCTGGCCACGCTCCCCCGCCTCCGCGACCGGCTCGGCGGGGCGCCATCGGGTGCGCCCGGTGCGGGCCCTCGGCCCCCTCGCCTACCGGGTGGCGCCGCCGCGCCACGACGGCGTCCTCCTGGTCGGGGACGCCTTCGGCTTCCTCGACCCGTTCACCGGCGAGGGCATCTTCGCCGCGCTCCGCTCCGCGGAGGTGGCCGGCGAGGTCGCCGACGCCGCGCTGCGGGCCGGCGACTGCTCGGCGGCGGCGCTGGCACCGGCCCACGCGCGGCGCCGGGCGGCGCTCGCGGGCAAGGAGCGCCTCGCGATCCTGCTCCAGCGGCTGATCGCACGCCGGTGGCTGGCGGTCCGCGTGGCCCGCCGGCTGGCGGCGCATCCCGAGGCGCTCGAGCTGCTCATGGGCGTCATCGGCGATTTCGTCCCGCCGGCTGCGGTGCTCTCGCCGCGGTTCGTCGCGCGGCTCTGCCGGTGAGCCCCGACCCGGGTCGCTTCGCGAGGCTGGCCGGGGCGGCCGAGGGGACCGTCCGCCTGGCGGAGGCGGCCCTGTGGGTGGCGGCCGAGGAGTACCCGGAGCTCGACATCGCGGCCTGGCTCCGCCGGCTCGACACGCTCGGGGACGCCGCCCGGCGCCGCATCCCGTCGGAGGCGACGGCCGACGAGGCGGCGGCCGCGCTCCGGGCGCTGCTCGCCGAGGAGGAAGGGCTCCGCGGCAACGCCGAGGACTACTACGATCCGCGCAACAGCTTCCTGAACGACGTGCTCGAGCGGCGGCTCGGGATCCCGATCACGCTCTCCGTGATCTACATCGACGTCGCCGCCCGGGCCGGCGTGAGCGTCCGCGGGGTCGGCCTGCCCGGCCATTTCATCGTCCGGCTCACCCGCCACGGGGCGGCCCGTCTGCTCGATCCCTTCAACGGCGGCGTGGTCATCGGCGAGGCCGACTGCCACGCCCTCGTGCGGCGGGTGCGCGGGCCGGACGCCGGGTTCGACGCGGCGTACGTCCGCCCCGTCACGACCGCGGAGATCGTCGCCCGGATGCTCGCCAACCTCAAGGCCATCTATACCGGCCGGGGCGACTGGCCGCCGGCGCTCCGCACCGTCGAGTGCCTGGTCGCGCTCCAACCCGAGGCGCTGGGCGAGGTCCGCGATCGCGGATCGATCCACGGCAAGCTGGGAGACGCCCGGGCGGCCATCCGCGACTGGGAGCGCTATCTCCGTGCCGCCCCGGAGGCGGCCGACGCGGACGACGTTCGCCAGCGCCTGCGCGCGCTTCGCCAGTCGCTCGGCGTCCTCAACTAGGCTCTCCAGGCAGTGGGACCGCGACCGCCGGCATGTCCCATCTGGGACGGAGCGGAAAGCTTGGTCGGCCGGGCCGGGGCCGGGTATGTTGAAACCCTGATCGGCAACTACCATGGCTGGCCTGTCCATCCGCGCCCGGGGTCCGCGCCTCCCGGAAGATGACGCCATCTTCCGGGCGCGCCGGCGTGAGCGCCGGCTCCTCCAGGAGATCGCGGTCCGTGCCACCCTCTGCCTGGCCTTCCTCGCGCTCAACGAGCTTCTCGATCTCGGGACCGGCCCGCTGGCCAACCCGATCGTCCGCGCCGCCGCGCTCCTCGCCCTCCTCCTGAACCTGCCGTACTACCTCGCGGCGCGCCTCGGGCGACGGCTGCGGGCTCAGGCCTATGGCCGCATGCTGGTCAACGTCGCCCTCCTCACCCTCGGCCTCTACGGGGCCGGTGGCCTCGCGGCCGCTCCCTACGTCGCGGTCTACGCCATCGTGGCCGTTTACGCCGGCACCGTCCTCTCCAGCCTGGCCTGCGTCGTGGCCACGCTCACGGCGACCGCGAGCTATCTCCTCGTCGTCGTCCTCCAGGGGAAGGGCGTTCTGCCGGCCACCGGCGTGGTGCCGCCTAACGCGTGGGCGGTGGCGATGTTCAACCTGCTCCTGGTCAACGTGGTCGGCGCGCTCGCCGCGACCCTCTCCGAGGCCTACCGGCAGAGCCGCCGGCGGCTCGCCACCTTGTACCAGGAGCTGGAGCGCGCCTACGACGGCTCGTCCAAGCTCAACGCCGAGATCCAGCGCTCCGCCCGGCTCAACGTGCTCGGCGAGGTCGTCGCCGGGATCACCCACGAGATCCGCAACGCGCTCCAGGGCTCGGTCCTCGCGCTCGAGATGGTCCGCCAGGAGGTCGCTGCCGCCGTCCCGGCCGTCCTCGGCGAGCTGGACCGGATCGAGCATGGCTGCGAGACCGCGCTGCGCATCGTGCGCAACGTGCTCCACACGGCGCGTCACGCCTCGGAAGAAAAGGGACCGGTCTCGCTGGCCGAGATCGCGCGGCGGACGGTCGATCTCCGGGGCTACGACCTCCGGCGCGAGGGGATCGCCATCCAGCTCGACTTCCCGCGGGAGTTCCCGCTCGTCATCGGCAACCCCTTCCGGCTCCAGCAGGTGCTGCTGAACCTCGTGACCAACGCCCAGGAGGCCCTCCGCGCGGGCGGGCGCACCCGGACGATCGCCCTCGTCGGCTCGGCTGGCGAGGGGCGCGCGGTCGTCGAGGTCCACGACACCGGCCCCGGCATCGCCGAGGGCGCCCTCCCGCGCCTCTTCGAGCCGTTCTTCACGACCAAGCCGAACGGCACCGGGCTCGGCCTCGCGATCTCGGTCAACATCGTGCGCGAGTGCGGCGGGGACCTCAGCGCCCGAAACCGCCCCGAGGGCGGCGCCATCTTCCGCGTGAGCCTGCCGCTGGCGCCGGCCTCGAAGGGCGAGGCGCCGGGGGCGACGAGCGTGGACCGGCGTCCCGCCTCGCCGCAGAACGGGTCGCGGGTGGACGGTCAGGCGCCCCGCCCCAGCTCCACCGTGACCGCCAGCCCGCCCTCCGCCCGGTAGACCGCGAACTCGGCGCCCGTGAGCTGGCGGATCACCGCCATGTTGGTCGTGCCGTGGCGGGTGAGCGGCACCGTGCGGAGGGCACCGCCGCCGGCCGGGCCAGGGGGACGAGGAGCTGGTCGGCCAGGTGGGGGCCGACCGGCACCTGAGCCGCGAGGTACTGGCGCACCTCCTGGACCGCGTGGTCGGCCACCGCCTCGGCCCGCACGTTGACCTCGCCGAAGCCCGTGAACACCTCGGTCACGTGCTCGCTCTCGAGCTCGAGCAGCACCACGTTGCCCGGGCCGCGGGCTCCGTCGCGCGCGCCCAGCGTCACCGCCTCCAGCTCGT
This sequence comes from uncultured Candidatus Rokubacteria bacterium, assembly GCA_963708025.1. GTDB lineage: Bacteria > Methylomirabilota > Methylomirabilia > Rokubacteriales > DASRDR01 > CAVPSB01. The sequence goes on from CAVPSB010000013.1 coordinate 54,921, forward strand.
CGGGACGGAAGCCCAGCTTGTCCCGCACGACCCGCAGCTCCCGGTGGGCGATGCTGGCAACTACGGGTTGGATACTCCTTGAGAGCGGCTGGGCGGGGCGGACGGGTTGCGCCTTCCCTCTCCCCCGACCGGGGGAGAGGGAAGGAACTCAGAGCCGGCGCGGGTTTCCGATCGAAGTCTAGTGGCCTCCGAACTTGCGGCGCATCGCCTGGAGCACCCGGCAGGCGAACTTGTCCTCGCCGCGCGACGTGAAGCGCTCGTACAACGAGGCGGTGAGCACCGTTGCCGGCACCCCTTCCTCGATGGCGGCGAGCACGGTCCAGCGGCCCTCACCGGAGTCCGGCACCTCGGCCTTGTCGTGCGACAGCTCGGGGTCCTCGGCCAGGGCCGCGGCCGTCAGGTCCAGCAGCCACGACGCGACCACGCTGCCGCGCCGCCACACCTCGGCGATGTCCGGCAGGTTGAAGTCGTACTGGAAGTGCTGGGGATCCCGCAGGGGCGTGATCTCGGCGCTCGCGGCCTCGCGGCCCTGCTTGCCGACGTTGGCGTGCTTGATGATGTTGAGGCCCTCGCCGTAGGCGGCCATCAGACCGTACTCGATGCCATTGTGGACCATCTTGACGAAGTGGCCGGCACCGGCGGGGCCGCAGTGGAGGTAGCCGTCCTCGGCGGTGCTCTTGACCTTCTCGCGGCCGGGCGTGCGCGGGGCGTCGCCGCGGCCGGGCGCCAGCGCCTTGAAGATCGGGTCGAGGTGCTTCACCGCCGCGTCCGGCCCGCCGATCATCAGGCAGTAGCCGCGCTCCAGACCCCAGACGCCGCCGCTCGTGCCGACGTCCATGTACTGGATGCCCTTGGGGGCCAGCTCCTTGCTGCGGCGGATGTCGTCGATGTAGTAGGAGTTGCCACCGTCGATGACGATGTCGCCCGACTGCAGCATCGGGACGAGGTCCGCGAGGACGCGGTCCACCACGCCGGCGGGTGTCATCAGCCAGACGGCCCGCGGCGGGCTCAGCTTCGAGACGAGGTCCTTGAGCGCGGACGTCCCCGCGGCCTGGGCTCCCGCCTCCTTCTGCACCCGCTGCGCCGTCTCGGCGACCACCTCGGCGCTGCGATCATTGACGACCATCTGGTGCCCGGCCTTGGCCAGGCGGACCACCATATTCTGTCCCATGCGGCCCAGACCTACCATGCCCAGCTGCACGATGGTGCTCCTTTCGGGTGGTTGGGGGTGTCCTTCGCGTCTCGCCAGTGAGCCGAAGCCGTCGCCATCGACAGGCGTAGTGGAACAAAAGCACGTTTCCGGGTAAGGCGTCAAGCCCGGGGGTGGCTGGCCGCTGCGTCTTCTCCCGCCGCAGCCTCCTCCCGGCACCCTCCCTTCGGCGCGTTGACCGGTCGCCGGGGCCTGCGTACCCTACCGGGCATGGCGGTAGCCCGGAAGGGAGCATGGGCACTCGCCCTCGGCGCTGGGCTGCTCGTGGCGCCGGCGCGGCTGCCCGCCCAGGAGATCTACCAGGCGGTCATCCTGGACCTGACCGACCTCGCGGTCCACGTCACCGTGGCGCGGGCCCGGGGCGACGACCAGCTCCGGCTGCTCCTCCGGGACGCCGCCGGCCGGATCCGCCAGGCGAGCGCCACTCCGGTCTCGGCCGGCCAGGCCTCCGGCGGGACGACGATCCTGACCATCCCGCTGCCGCTCCTGGACGCCCGGGAGACGGAGTTCGCGGTGGTGCTGGTCCGGGGCGGGACGGAGATCCACCGGACGGAGTGGCGCCCGATCTTCGGATCGCGATGATTCGCCCTCCGCCCCTCCCGCTGGGTGCTCGTCGAGGTATCTCGTGTCGCGTGCAGTGCGGACTGAGCCACGAACAGCGTCCGAGCGGCGGCTTCGCCGCCGCAACCGAGGAGGGGCATCGGGGGCTCTTCCGAGACCCCCCGAAGTTCTAGCCGACGAAGCGCTTGAGGTTCTTCAGGTAGTACGCGAGGGCCAGCGTGATCAGCGCCGTGACGATGGCGACCACCAGGTTCTCGAGGTGCCCCGTGTGTCGGTACTGCGCCGCCTCCCACCAGGTGAAGAAGACGCCGAAGAGGATGGCGGCGCCGATCAGGATGCGGTGGGCGATCAGGATGAGTGACGGCGCGCTCATCTCAATAGCCGGGCCGAGGCCCGAGGACGACCAGCCGCGACGGGTATCGGCACGGCTATACGACCCAGCCGCCGTCGACGCACAGCACCTGCCCCGTGACGTAGTTGGCGGCCGGCGACGCCAGGAAGACCACCGCCTCCGCGATGTCCTCGGGCTCGCCCATCCGCGGGATGGGGAGCGCCTCGACGGCATAGCGGAACCCCCGGGTCATCTCGGTCTCCACGCCCCCCGGCGCCACCGCGTTCACGTAGATCCCCGCGTGCCCCACGTCCTTGGCGACCCACTTGGTGAGCGCGAGGACGCCACCCTTGGCGGCGGCGTAGGCCGGCCCCGAGCGCCCCTGGCGGGACGCGGGGTCGGCGCCGGCCCGCGAGACCGCGCCCCCGATGATCCCCGAGATCGACGCGATCGTCACGATCTTGCCGTAGCCCTGGGCCCGCATGACCGGCACCACGGCCTGGATCGTGAGGAAGGTCCCCTTGAGGACGACGTCCACCACCCGGTCCCAGGTCGCCTCGCTGGTCTCCTCGAGCGCGTCCCGGTGGACGACGCCGGCGGACGTGACCAGGATGTCGAGCCGGCCCAGCTCGCGCGCCACGCGCTCCACCGCGCCTCGGACGTCGGCCGCCGCGGTGACGTCGAGGCGCAGGCCGAGCGCGCGGCGGCCGTGCTGGCCGACGAGGGCGATCGTCTCGTCCACCCGGCAGCAGATCGGCGGCGGCGACGTCGGCGCCGCCGCGGGCGAGGGCGACGGCGCAGGCCCGGCCGATGCCCCGGGCGGCCCCGGTGACCAACGCCACCTGGCCACGCAGGTCGCCGGGCCGGCTGGACCGCGCCTGGATCATGCCCGCCGCGGGGTCGGTCGTGCCTCCTCCAGGCGCCCAAGCATGCGCTCGGCGGTCCCCTCGATGAAGCGGCGGTAGTCCTCGGGGGCGAGGACCTCGACGGGCCGGCTGGCGCCGAACTCCCGCGCGCACGCCACCGCGCTCGTGTTGTAGATCACGTACCGGACGCCGGGCCGCTCGGGGTAGGACCCGATGGCCCGCTCGGCCCGCGCGCGGAGCTCGGCGATCTCGCTGCGCGACGCCCGCTTGGTGGCGTTCGGCGCGCGCCGCTTCAGCACCGTCTCGTGGTGATAGGCCTCCGGCGCAACGGGCTGACCCGTCACCGGGTCAACGAGCTTGTCGGGGTTGGGCGCCAGCGCGAGGCCGGCGAAGCCGCGGGCGTGCGCCTCGGCGAAGACGGCGGGAACCCGGTACTGGTCATCCTGGGCGGCGTCGGCCATCAGGCACTCCTCGCTCGGCGGCCCGTCGGGACCGGACCCGGCGTGAATGCGTTGCCTCGCGCGCCGCCGTCGCGGCGCTCTCCGGGAGGTACCTGTGCGGGAAAGCGCGCCGCCCGAGCGGGCCGGCGGGCTCTCCTGCCCCTAGTGAGGCACGGGCGCGCGCCGCTGTCAAGATTCGGGGTCAGGCCTTTCAATCTTTCAGTTCGGCTCCGCCGAGCGCGGCCGGGCTCGAACTGTAAGAATGAAAGGCCTGACCCCGGCTAGTGCCGTTCCAACTAGATGAGCCAGACTGGACAAGCGATTCTTGAAGCACCGACTTACCACATTCCTCGAAAGCACTGGCTGGAAGTTGGAACGGCACTAGAGGCCGTAGCAGCTCCAGGCGTCGGGCTCGGCTTCGCCCACCGGCTCCAGGTGGAACCAGTAGTAGCCGTAGGGGCCCAGGCTGAGGGGGTAGAGGTCCGTCCCGATGAGCGGGAACCGGGCGCCGCCCAGCGCCTCGACCGGCACCCGGCCCGCGAACCGCCGGAGGTCCAGGTGGACCGGCTGGGCCGAGGCGGCCAGGTTGTTGACGACCAGCAGCGTCTGGCCCTGGTGCTCGCGCAGGTACGCCAGGACCCGATGGTTCACCGGGCGCAGGAACTCGATTGCGCCCCGCCCCAGCGCCCGGTAGCGCTTCCGGGCCCCGATGAGCTGGCGCATGGCGTTGAGCAGGGACGCCGGCGTGCGAAGCTGCGCCTCGACGTTGATCGCCTGGTAGCCGTAGACCGGGTCCCGGATCACCGGGCTGTACAGCCGCGACGGCTCGGCCCGCGAGAAGCCGGCGTTGCCGTCCCCCGACCACTGCATCGGGGTGCGGACGCCGTTCCGGTCCCCCAGGTAGATGTTGTCGCCCATCCCGATCTCGTCGCCGTAGTAGAGGACCGGGCTGCCCGGCATCGTGAAGAGCATGCTCGTCAGCAGCTCGATCTTCCGCCGGTCGTTGTCGAGGAGGGGCGCCAGCCGGCGGCGGATCCCGAGGTTCAGCTTGGCCTGCCGGTCGGGGGCGTAGGCATAGTACATGTACTCCCGCTCCTCCTCCGTGACCATCTCGAGCGTCAGCTCGTCGTGGTTGCGGAGGAAGAAGCACCACTGGCAGGTCCCGGGGATGGCCGGGGTGTGGGTGAAGATGTCGGTGATCGGTCGCCGGTCCTCGCTCTTGACCGCCATGAACATGCGGGGCATCAGCGGGAAGTGGAACGCCATGTGGAACTCGTCCCCGTCCGCGAAGTAGGCCCGCACGTCCTCCGGCCACTGGTTCGCCTCGGCCAGCAGGATCCGTCCCGGATACGTCTCGTCGAGCCGGCGGCGGAGCGCCCGCAGGTAGGCGTGGGTCTCGGGCAGGTTCTCGCAGCTGGTGCCCTCCCGCTCGAAGAGGTAGGGCACCGCGTCGCAGCGGAAGCCGTCCAGCCCCTTCTCGAGCCAGAACGACATGACGTCGAGCATGGCCGCCCGGACCGCCGGGTTGTCGTAGTTGAGGTCCGGCTGGTGGCTGAAGAAGCGGTGCCAGTAGTACTGCCCGGCCAGCGGGTCCCAGGTCCAGTTCGAGCGCTCGGTGTCCGTGAAGATGATCCGGGCGTCCCGGTAGCGCCCCGGGTCGTCGCTCCAGACGTAGTAGTCCCGGAGCGGCGACGCCGGATCCCGGCGCGCCTCCTGGAACCAGGGGTGTTGGTCCGAGGTGTGGTTCATGACGAGGTCGGCGATCACGCGCAGACCGCGCCGGTGGGCCTCGTCCAGGAAATCCTTGAAGTCGCCGAGGGTGCCGTAGTCCGGGTGGACCGAGCAGAAGTCGGCGATGTCGTAGCCGTCGTCGCGGAGCGGCGAGGGATACATCGGCAGGATCCACAGGCAGTCCACGCCGAGCCGCTGGATGTAGTCGAGCTTCTGGGTGAGACCCCGGAAGTCCCCGATCCCGTCGCCGTTCGAGTCGTGGAACGCCTTGACGTGGACCTCGTAGAAGACGGCGTCCTTGTACCAGAGGTCGTCGGTCATGTCAGCGCTCGGCTGAACTCATCTTACCGTAGACGACGCCTGCCCTCCGAGCAGTGCATGGCGTGGCCGGCCGGATGCTCAGCGCCAGCGGTCGACGAGCTCGCCCTTCAGCGTCTCGAAGGCTTGGGCCTGGCGCTCGAGCAGCCGCTCCTGGACGGAGGCCGGCTGGCCCGCCGCGTCCCGGCTGAGCGCGGCCATGCGCCCGAGATAGAGCGGGACCAGGCTCCGGAGCAGGTGGCCGCGGTGGAGCGCCCGGAAGCGGTGGGCGAGCAGGAAATCGTAGACGACCCGGGCCCACAGCTCGGCCGGGAAGGCGAACTCCTCCGGCGCCAGGTCCCCCAGCGCATACAGGTCGGCGAGGGTGGCGGCGGTGAGGACCTGTTCCCAGATCGGCGGGAGGTCCCGCAGCCCCTGGCGGAACACGGCCACCATCCGGGCCAGCGCGGCCGGGGGCGTGGCGCTCGCGGTCGCGGCCGGCTCCCCTAGCCGGGCGGGCGGCGACCCGGGTCCCCGATCGTGCCACGGCTCCTCGTAGAGCTCGGCCAGCGCGAAGGCCGCCCCGACGGCCTCGCTCATGATGTCCCCGAGGTCCAGCCGCCCCTCCCGTGGCTCCGCGTCGCGGCCGCCGAGCCAGGCTTCGCCGAGCCGGGCGCCGGTAGCGGCGGCGACCGTCGCGGTGAAGAGGGGCAGCGTCCGACTAGCCGCCGTCCCCCAGCCGGGCGCCTCGCACAATCGCGCGACCAGCGGGTGGGAGAGGCTCAGCTCGGCGGTCACCAGGGACCGCACCGAGGCGCCGTACAGCGCGCGGGTCAGCGGGTAGAGGAGGCAGGTCGTGACCGGGCCGTCGAGCACCGCCCGCGCGAAGAGCGGCGTCACCAGGTCGAGCTCGCCCGCCCAGGCCGGGCGGAGGAGGCGGTCCACCCACTCGTCGGGCAGGACCCGGAGGTCGGCCCCGACGAGCAGCACGGCCCGGGCGCCGGAGGCTCGCGCCACCTGGCACACGGCGCGGAACGCGAGGTCGCCGCCCGGGACGCCGTGGACCGGCGCCAGCTGGCGCGGCGCCGGGGCCAGCCGGCCCGGCAGCGTGAGGACGCGCAGGCCGCCGGCCGCCTGGGTCGCAGCCTCCCGGGTCCCGTCCGTGGACCCCGCGTCCCAGTGAGCGATCGCGGCCCGGACCCCCGGGAAGCGCGCCGCCACCCCCGCGTCGAGGGCGCGGACGACGCCCCCGATGGTCCGGGCGTGCTGGTAGGAGAGCACGGCGAGGACGAGGTCCAGCTCGCCAATCTCGCCGGATCCGCCCTCGACGTCGAGCGGCAGCGCCGTGTCCACCAGCGACCCGGAGGGCGCCGTCACCCGGCCAGGCGCGTCAGGAGCGTGAGGTCGTCGGCCAGGTGTCGGGTGATCAGGAAGTTCCGCCTGACGTGCTCGCGTCCGGCTCCGCCCAGCCGGCTGATCGCCTCCGGGTTGTTGAGCAGGTACCGGAGCCAGAAGGCGGCGCCCTCCGGCGAGTGGACCACGTACCCCGTGACGTCGTGGATGATCTGCGCGGTGATGCCGCCGGCCGCGCCCCCGATCACGGGCTTCCCCTTCCACATCGCCTCGGCCACCGTGAGCCCGAACCCCTCCCGCAGCGACTTCTGGAGGACGACGGTGGCCCCCCGCTGCAGGGCGTTGATCTCGAGGTGGGCGTCGGGCGGTAGCTCCAGCACGTGCATGTCGGGATCGCGGCCCATGACCTCGCGCACCTCGGCCAGGACGGCCGCGCCCTCCGGGTCGTCGGCGCCGCCGCCGCCGGCCAGGACCAGCCGGCAGTCGTTGTGCCGGCGGACCAGCCGGAAGGCGTTGATGACACCCACGGGGTCGGCGAAGCGGTCGAAGCGCGAGACCTGGAGGACGATCGGCTTGTCGCGCGGGATCTGGAGGCGGTCGAGGGTGGCCTCCACCTCCTGCCGCGTGAGCCGGCGGTTCTTGTCGCCGAGCGGGTCGATCGAGGGGTAGACGAGATACTTGGGGATCGGGAGCTGCGGGGCGAAGCGCGGGAGCGAGAAGACGGCCGCGTCGTACCGGGTGACGTACCGCCGGAGGAAGCTCCAGACGCGCCGCTGAGGGGCCGAGACGTCGATGTGGCAGCGCCAGACCCAGCGGCCGGCCGGCGGCCGGTACTCGACGAGGCCCGCCGGTGGGGCCTCGTGGACGAGGACCAGGTCCGCCTCGAGTGGGAGCCGCCGGGCGTTCTCGCGGGTGACCGCCCGGTAGGCCTCGAGCATCTCCTCGGTGACGACCTGCTCGGTGCCCTGGAGCGCGTGGTGGAGCGCCCGGGTCGTCCGGTAGAAGAGCGGGTTGCCGGTGATGACCTCCCACGAGGCGTCCACGCCGAGCTCGGTCAGCATGGGCCCCATGCGGTGGAGGAGCTCGGCCACCCCGCCGCCGTAGCGGGTGGCGCTGATGTTGAGCAGTCGGCGGCCCTTCACGCGCTCGGCCATCCGGCTGATGAAGTCGACCGTCCCCTTGGGGGCGATCTCTCGGTAGTCGCTCAGCGTGGTCATCGGGGCCGCCTCACGCCGCGCCTTCCAGGGCCTCGTCCACCAGCGTCAGCAGCCGGGAGCGGACCCGCTCGAGACTCCCCACGTAGGGATTGATGCGGGCGACCCGGTCGGCCAGCTCGGGCGCCCCCACCTGGCGGCGGAGCCATTGCGAGAAGTCGTTCTCCTGCCGCCCCTGCCGCACCCGCGCGTCGAAGAGGTGGAAAAAGATCGAGCTGACCTCCACCTCGGCCAGGTCGTCCCGGAACTCCGCGAGCGTGGCCGCCGACCGGCCGACCGGCAGCTCGAGGACGTGGCTCTGCAGGAAGTCGAACGGCTGACCGCGGTCGATGCGGGGGACGGCGCGGAGGTGCCGGAGGTGGTGATCGATGACGGAGACCAGCTCCTCCCGGAGGGCCTCGAGGTCCGGGAACTCGAAGGGGTCCACCATGGCCAGCTTCTCGCCGAGGACGGGGTCGCGAACCTCTCCGACGACCCAGGCCGCGAAGTCGTTCGTGTAGGTGCTGGCAAAGATCCGGTGCCGGAGAAAGAAGCCGTGGGTGTGGTAGTACACCGAGCCCGAGGGGGCCTGGGCCAGGAGGTCGGCCAGCTCCTTCTCGTCCTCGGCCCGCTGGCCGAGGATCTCCCGCAACTCGACGCACCCCACGAACACGAACGGCTCCATCACCCGCCCCAGCTCCCTCGAAGCCGGACGGTCATGACAGGTCGAGTTTCCCGGGGGGCGGGACGACGACGCCCTGCGAAGCTCATCGGCCCCGCCCGATCATGCCCGAGGCGGCCAGCGCGCGGGGGCGGGGCCGAGGAGCGAGCAGGGCTAGGACGCAGGGAGTCGCTGACCGCAGGCGTATGCCGCATACGCCGAGGATCGGCGACGACCGAGGACGACGCCCTGCGAAGCTCATCGGCCCCGCCCCCTACTCCAAAGCGAAGCCGAGCGCTTCCGCCAGCGGTACCAGCACCCTCCGCCCGCCGGCGTCGTGGGCGCGCCACAGCTCGAAGAGCCGGTTCTGGGCGGCCCAGAGATCGGGCATGGCGCCGATCCGCTGGGCGAGCCGGATCACCGCCACCGCGCTCTCCACGCGGTCCGGCAGCGCGCGGTCCCGGAGCCGGAACATCCGGGCCAGCAGGGCCTGCTCGAGCGCGGGGGTGACCCGCTCCCGCTCCAGCGCCAGGTCGATGCCGAGGGAGCGGGCCTCCACCACCAGCTCGTTGATCCTCTCGGCCACGTCGTCCTGCTGGATCAGTCGGGTCAGCTCCCGCTCGACATCGCGCTGGAGCACGTACCGCGCCGCCAGCACCAGCGCGTCGGGCGGCCGGGCGTCCACCTCGCGCAGGTACTGCATGAGCCGGCGGGTCTGCTCGTAGAGCTGGCGGTACGTGTCCTCGAAGCGCTGGAGCACGCCGTCGGTCACGGTAGCCAGGATCTTGCGCCGCTCCTCCAGGAACAGGTCCCGGATCCCGTAGGTCCGCCCCTGGAAGTGGCGATCGAGGGCGCGGACCACCTCCGAGAGGCTATGGCCGACGAAGTGCCGGAACAGCTCGTCCCGGATCGCCGCGAAGCCAGCCGGATCCGAGTAGCTCCGGGTCGCGCAGTGGAAGTCGTAGCCACCGTAATGCAGGACGGCGACCCCGGCCTCCTCGCTCTCCATGGTGACGTCCGAGATCACCCGGACGTGGCCCACCGTCAGCGAACTGTCGCCGGACGCTTCCCGCTGCCACTCCCGCCGGGCGACCGAGTAGGCGTAGACCTTCGCCTCCTCGCCGTAGGGCTGGTACGGCGCGGCGATGGCGTAGTGGGCAATGACGCGGTGGAGGTTGACAACGGCCGGCAGGACGTACCGCCGGTAGACGGCGTCGCCGGCGCCCAGCTCGGGCAGGTTCGAGGGCGCGGCCACCAGCCGGACCATGAACGCGGCTTCCAGATCGCTGCCGCCCCCCAGCTCCCCGGCGAGCTGGACGACCCGCGCCGCGTACTTGAGCACCTGGACCGTCTCGATCCCCGAGATCTCGTCGAAGAACCAGCCGCACGAGGTGTACATGAGCAGGCGATGGCGCTGGAGCTCCAGGAGCTTGATCGTCTCGATCGCCTCGGGCGCCGAGAGCGGACGGAGCTGATGGCGAGCGAAGTAGGCCGCCACGCTGGCCGGCGACCGGGCCAGGATCACCTCGATGTAGTCGTCCCGGGCCGCCCACGGATCCTTCAGCAGCGTGGACGCCCGCGCCTCGAAGAGGGGGTCCACCACGTCGCGAAGCCAGTCCAGCGCTTCGCGGAGCGGCGCCCGCCAGCGCTGATGCCAGCCCTTGCGCCCGGAGTTGCAGCCGCAATCCGCGCGCCAGCGCTCCACGCCGTGCGCGCAGCTCCACGACGAGGGCGCGGTGATCTCCACCTCGTGGGCGGGTGGAGAGCCGGCCAGGAAGGCCCCGTAGTTCGTCAGCCTCGCTCTCCCGTCGCGCTCGATCCGGTCGCAGGCGGCGGCCAGCGCCATGTCGCCGAACGGGTGGTGGTGGCCGTACGACTCGCCGTCGGTCGCGATGTGGACGAGCTGGGCCCCCAACCGCCGCTCGTCGAAGCCGGCCATGAGCCGCTCGGCGAAGGCGTCGCCGGAGGCGAGCAGGCCCTCGAACGCCACCGCGTGCGAGATCGGACCGTCGTAGAAGAAGAGGGCCAGGCTCCGCCCGTCGGTTCCGCTCCACCGATAGGCCCGGCTCGGATCGATCCCGCCGCCGACCTCCTGCCACTCCTTGTCCGGCAGCACCCGCACGCGCGCAGCCTGCTTGGGCGCCAGGATCGTGAAGGCGATGCCGTGGTCGGCCAGCACCTCCAGTGTCTCCTCGTCCACCGCCGTCTCCGGCAGCCACATCCCTTCCGGCTCGCGGCCGAACCGGTGACGGAAGTCCGCCAGGCCCCAGCGCACCTGGGTGAGCTTGTCCCGGTAGGTGCAGAGCGGCATGATCGCGTGGTTGTACGGCTGAGCGATCGCGTTGCCGTGGCCGCCGCGGGCCACCACGCTCGTCCGGTCGGCCTCGAGGATCCGAGCGTAGACGTCGGGACGCTCGCCGGCCAGCCAGTGCATCAGGGTGGGTCCCACGTTGAAGGAGCTCCGCTCGAAGTTGTTGGTGATGTCGGTGATGCGGTTCTGGCCGTCGACCCGCCGGGCGGCGGTGTTGGGAGCGTAGCACTCGACGGTCACCCGCACGTTCCAGTCGTGGTAGGGGAAGGCCGAGTCCTGGACCTCGACCGCCTCCAGCCACGGGTTCTCGCGGGGCGGCTGATAGAAGTGCCCGTGGATGGCGATGAAGCGCGGCTCGTCGTTCATCCGGTCAGATGTCTCGCGTGGATGGTCCGGACCGAGACCCGAGCCCCGGCCACAGGCCGATGGCCGTCCGAAGGACGCAGGGAGGAGGCGGGCCGAGGCGTATGCCGCCGTTGACGACCTAGTCGCGACGCCTTGGGCCTCCGGCCCTCGGGACGTCGCTTCCTTGTGGGAGGCCCGCCGACGACCCCGGAGGCCGGGACGTCCTCGGCCCGGTCGGGATGAACGGACGACCCCGGGGCGACGGGTATCGGCACGGACCTCAGAACAGGTCCTCCAGGTTCAGGACGTGAGCCCGCCCCCCTCGCGGGATCACGACGATGCCGGAGTCATCGCGGTGCCAGCGCCGCGCGTCCTCCTCGCGGTCCTCGCCCACGATCGTGCCCTGCTCCAGCCGGTTGAACCGGTCCACGATGGCCCGGCGGAGGCGCACGCCCTTCTCGAGGCGGGTCCCGTCCATCACGATCGAGTCCTCGACCACGCACCCTTCCTCGACCCGGACGTCGCGGCCCAGGATCGAGTTTCGCACGGTGGCGTGGCGGATCAGGCTCCCCTCGCCGACGTGCGCGTTCTCGATGTGGCCGCCCAGGATGCGGGCGGCGGGGCCGGCGTGGCGGCTGGCCAGAATGGGCCAGGCCTCGTTGTCGAGGTCGAACCGAGGGGTGTCGCCCAGGAGGTCCATGTGGGCGCGCCAGTAGCTCTCGATGGTCCCGATGTCTCGCCAGTAGCCGCGCTCCTCGTAGGGCTTCAGTCCCGGGATCTCGTTGGCCTGGAAGTCGTAGGCGAACGCCCGCCCGTGCAGGAACAGCGCGGGGATGACGCTGCGCCCGAAGTCGTGGCCGGTGGACCGGCTGGCGCCTTCCAGGAGCGTGTCCACCAGGATGTCGCGGTCGAACAGGTAGTTGCCCATCGAGGCGAAGGCGAGGTCGGGGCGATCGGGGATGGCCTGCGGCCGGGCCGGCTTTTCCTGGAAGGCCACGATGCGGCTGTCCCGGTCGACACCGATGACGCCGAACCCGGTCGCTTGCTCGACGGGGACCGAGAGTGCCGCCACCGTAACCTGGGCGCCGTGCGCGGCGTGGAAGTCCATCATCTGACGCACGTCCATCCGGTAGACGTGGTCGGCGCCGAAGACGGCCACGAGGTCCGGCCGGAAGTCCTCTACGAGATTCAGATTCTGGAGAACGGCGTCGGCGGTGCCCCGGTACCACACCTCGCCCATCCGCATCTGGGGCGGAACCACGGTCACGAAGTGGTCAGCGACGAGGCCACCCGACCGCCAGGCCAGCCGCAGGTGCTCGATGAGGGACTGCGACTTGTACTGCACCAGGACGTAGAGGGAGAGGACGCCCGAGTTGACGAAGTTCGAGAGGACGAAGTCGACGATGCGGTAGCGGCCGCCGAACGGCACCGCCGGCTTCGAGCGCTCGCGGGTGAGCGGACTCAGGCGCTCCCCCTTGCCGCCGGCCATGATGAAGGCGAGGACCCGCGCCGGCCTCATGCTCCGGGGCCGATCCCCGCCGCCGGGCGGCGCTCCCCGTCCCGTCCGCTCATCGCGCCGCCGGGCCCCGGATCCAGGCCGGGTCGATGTCGGCGAACAGGAAGTCTTCCCGCTCCAGCCGGCGCAGCGCCTCCTCCTCGTCGGGGCCGAGCGTGCCCGTCTGGGCGAGCTTGTCCGACAGCTCGAGCAGGTGCTTGAACTCCGCGTAGTGCTCGGCAAAGCGCCGCTCCGCGTAGTCCCGCGCCGACCGGGTGGTGATGAGGAATTGCCAGTCCGAGGCCTGGAGCAGGAGCGCCTCGCGACAGGCCTGGGCCAGCACCCGCTGGTGGAGCGCCGAGCCGTCGCCCGCGCGGCCGAGGCGCTCGACGAGCGCCTGCTCGGCGTCGTAGACGCGGTCCCAGGTCCACTCGGTTTGCGGGTTGAGCCAGACCCGGTGGTCGCCGCCCTCGCCCCACGATCCCTCCTCCAGCGTCATCACCTCGCCGGGAACGCCGGCGTCCACCACCTCGGCCAGCGTGACGGGCCGCACGCCGTCCCGGGCCAGGCGACGCGCCACCGCCTCCAGGAAGTCCGGGCCCTCGAACCACCAGTGTCCGAAGAGCTCGGCGTCGTATGGCGACACGACGACCGGCGGGTATCCGCCGCCGTCATCGGCGGCTTCCTTCAACGTGCGCTCCACCAGGTGGACGAAGTGGTCGGCGTGGCTCTGAACCCGCTCGGCCGCCACCTCCGGGGAATAGAGCTGCTTGTCGCCGAGGTCCACGCCGGCCCCGGTGACCCGCCAGTACCGGAAGCCGCCGGGGAAGTGCTTCTTGTGGAACTCGAGGTACTGGGGCTCGCCGGGATAGCCCTGCTCGCGGCTCCAGACCTGGACGGTCGTCTTCGGATCCCGGACGAACGCCACCGCCGTGCCCGTCCCACCGCGCGAGGCCACCTGGTAGGGACGATAGGGGCTGGCCGCCTTCGCCGCGCGCGACGACCGCACCGGCGGCCGCTCCCGGGGCAGCGCGGCCAGCGCCGGGAAGAAGTCGCGGTAGGCCGAGAGCGGCGTCCCGCTCCGGATGAGGTGCGTGTCCACGAGGAAGAACTCGATCCCGTACTCGGCCAGCAGCTCCTCGATCCCGGGCCGGAGCCCCCGCGGCGCCGCCGAGCCGCCGACGGGCGGCTTCCAGTCGTAGCGCGGGCGGTAGGCGCACTCGGGCAGCCAGATGCCGCGAGGCCGGCGGCCGAAGTGCCGCTGGTGGCTCGCGACCGCAGTCCCGAGCTGGAGGCGGATCGACTCGTCCCGGGAGAGCAGCGGGAGGTAGCCGTGGGTCGCCGCGCAGGTGATGATCTCCAGGTGACCGGCGGCGCCCAGCTCGGCGAAGGCGCCCAGGAGGTCACCGCCCACCCCCCGCAGCAGCGCCCACATCCGCTCGAAGTACTCTTCCCAGTACCGCGTCAGCGCGACCAGCTCGTCCTGTCCGGTCCGGCGGAAATACGCCCGGTTGTCCTCGACGTAGCGCAGGCGCGTCCCGATGAAGAACTCGAACTCCTTCTGGAAGGCGCCGGAGGCGAGCTGCTCGGCCAGGACCGGCGAGATGTTGATCGTCCACCGGGGGGAGATCCCGGACGCGACCAGCCGGCGGGCTACGTCGAGGAGCGGGAGGTAGCACTCGGTCGCGGCCTCGCTGAGCCAGTCGGAGCCGTGAGGCCACCGGCCGTGGTTCAGGACGAACGGCAGGTGCGTGTGGAGAACGAGGGCGAAGCCGGCGACGGAGGGACCCGCCGCGGGACCCGAGGACGACGCCCGGCTGGACTCGCGCTTTTTCACGGCTCTCGCCTCCCGTGCCTGGAATCGGGGGCCCCGGGGACACCCCCGGTCGGGCGAGCCACCCGAGGCCCGGCAGGGATGCGCGTCCGGCCAGCCAACGACACCGGTTCGGTTACGAATACGGGAACTTACGCAACAAGGCTAGGGTTGCAGAAGGCCACCGGGGTGTCAAGCCGAAAGCCCGGACGCCCGGAGTGATGCGGCACGCCCGGGGGCGGCTCACCCGCGGGCCGAAGACGAGCAGGGGAGACCAGCGCGCCCAGGATCAGGACCTCGAGGTGCGGGCGCGGTCTCAGTTCGGGACCTCCCGCCCACCCCCCCAGCCCCCCTCCCCCACCCACCGGGGGGAGGGGGGAGTCGGAGAACCCCATTCCTTCACACGCTCTCAGTTCGGGACCTCCCGCCCACCCCCCAACCCCCCTCCCCCACCCACCGGGGGGAGGGGGGAGCCGGAGCGTCCATTCCTTCACGCGCTCTCATCGGGTGGCGACGTCCTCGTGGAGGTAGACCAGCGTCCGGTAGGGCGAGAGCGCGAGCGCGGCGCGTCCGCCCTCGAGGCCGGCCGGCGCCGCGGCCGGCCCCGGCCCGCCGAACTCCCGCGCCTCGCTGTCGAGATGGAGCCGCCAGCGACCCTCCGGCACCACGACCTCGACGTCGCCGGGCGCCGCACCGTAGCCGAGGACCACCCACGCCGCCTCGCCGGTCGCGGCCCACCGGTGGAGCGCGAGGGTCGACCCGCCGCGCGTCAGGCGGGTCCGCTCCCGGTCCGGCGCCCGGAGCGCCGGATGGGTGGCGCGCAGGCGCAGCAGCTCCCGGTACCAGGCGAGGACGTGCGCCTGGGGCGGCTCCGCCCGGCGGCGCCGGTCGAGCCGGCAGGCGGCGAAGGTCGCCTCGGCCTGAGGATCGGGAACCTCGACGTCCCAGGCGAACTTCGCGAACTCACGGCGACGACCGTGGCGCACGGCCTCCCCGAGTGCCGGATCGCCGAAGCTCGTGAAGAAGGCGAAGGGCGCCGTCTCGCCGTACTCCTCGCCCATGAACACGAGGGGCAGGTAGGGGGCGCAGAGTACCGTGGCGGCCGCGAGCTTCACCGCGGCCAGCGGCACCTCGGTGATCAGGCGCCGGCCGCACCCGCCATTCCCCACCTGGTCGTGGTTCTGGGCGAAGACGACGAAGGCCTCCCCGGGCAGCCCGACGCTCGGGGTGCCGAGCACGAAGCCCCTGAAAGGCGAGAGCCGGCCCTGGTACACCCAGGCGTCCCGGAGGGCGACCTCGAGGTCGTCCAGGCCGCCCGTGAAGTCGTCGTAGTAGCCGCCACGGGCCCCGGTGAGCGTGACCCGGAGCGCGTGGTGCAGGTCGTCGCTCCACTGCGAGGCGAGCCCGTAGCCGCCCCGGCTCCGCGGCAGGACGATCCGGCACTCGTTCCGGTTCGATTCCGCGATCACGTGGACCGCGCGACCGAGCTCCTGGGCCTGCCTCTCGACCGCCTCCCCCAGCTCGGCCAGGATGTGGGTCCGGCCCGTGTCCCGGATGGCGTGGACGGCGTCGAGCCGCAACCCGTCCAGGTGATACTCCCGGATCCAGTAGCAGGCGTTTCCCAGGACGTGGCGCCGGACCCCGGCCGACTCCTCGCCGTCCCAGTTCAGGCCCTCGCCCCACGGCGTCCGGGACTCCGCGAAGTAGGGCCCGAACTCGGCCAGGTAGTTCCCCTCCGGGCCCAGGTGGTTGTAGACGACGTCGAGGATGACCGCGAGGCCCGTCCGATGGGCGGCGTCCACCAGGCGCCGCAAGCCCTCCGGCCCACCGTAGCTCGACTGGGGCGCGAAGAGGTGCACGCCGTCGTAGCCCCAGTTCCGGGGACCGGGGAACTCCGCCAGCGGCATCAGCTCGACCGCCGTGAGGCCGAGGTCCCGCAGCTCCGGGAGGTGCGGGATCACGGCCTCGAAGGTGCCGGCTTGCGTGAAGGTGCCGACGTGCAGCTCGTAGAGGCGCAGGTCGGCCAGCGGCACGCCTCGCCAGTCGGCGTCCGTCCAGCGAAAGGCGGCGGGATCCACGACGGCCGACGGACCGTGGACGCCATCCGGCTGGGAGCGGGAGACAGGATCGGGCCGACCGGCCCGGCCGTCGGGGCGATAGTGATAGCGGGCCCCGACCTCGAGATCCGGCACCAGGGCCTCGAAGATGCCGGCCGGCCGGGGCGCCAGCGCCAGGCGCCGGGCCGGCCCCGGACCCACGATCTCCACCTCGACCCGGCGGCAGCGCGGCGCCCAGACGCGGAAGCGCACGCCGCGTGGGTCGGGGCGGGCGCCGAGGTCGGACCCGCCGGAGGCCAGGTCTCCGCCGGCGGTTGCTACCAGCGGGGCGATCGGCGCGGACCCCCGCCGCCGCGGCCGCCACCACCGCCCGGGCGCGCCCCCTGGGGGTTGGCGATCTGGACCGTGATCGGACGGCCGTCGAGGTTCTGCCCGTTCAGCGTGCTGATCGCGGCCTGCGCCTCCTCGTTGGTGGACATCTCCACGAAGCCGAAGCCGCGCGACTGGCCCGAGTCTCGATCGGTGATGACGGTGGCGGACTCGACGGTCCCGCACCGGGCGAACTGCTCCCGCAGCGTCTCGGACGTCGTCGAGTAGGAAAGTCCTCCCACGTACAGCTTGACTGCCATGCTGCCTCCTTTGTGAGGGCCCGGACGAACCCAGGGGCGTACGCGGTTCGAGCATATCGGCTAGCCGGCGGTGCCGTCAAATCACCACGGCGGTTCGTCTATAATACCGGGGCATCGGGGCCCCATCGGCGCCCTTCGATTCCCCGCGAGACCGAGGCACCAAGGAGGCGAGACGATGAGACGGACACTCCTGCTCGTGGCGTGCGCGATCGCGCTGGCGGCGACTCCGGCGGCGGCCGCCGAGAAGGTCAAGATCGGGTTCATCGCCACCTTCTCCGGCCCGATCGGGGTCATCGGGCAGCACATGATCGACGCGTTCACGCTCGGCATCGAGCACGCGGGCGGGAAGCTCGGCGGGCTCCCGGTCGAGGTCGTCAAGGAAGACGACCAGCTCAAGCCCGACGTCGGCCTCCAGGTGGCGAAGAAGCTGCTCGAGCGCGATCGCGTCAACTTCGTGGTCGGCACCGTGTTCTCCAACGTCATGATGGCCATCTACAGGCCGATCGTCAACGCCCGGATCTTCCTCATCGGCTCGAACGCCGGGCCGTCGCCCATCGCCGGGGCCCAGTGCTCGCCCTGGTTCTTCTCGGTCTCCTGGCAGAACGACCAGCCCCACGAGGCGATGGGCAAGCACGTCCAGGACAAGGGCGTGAAGCGCGTCTACCTGATGGCCCCGAACTACCAGGCCGGCAAGGACGCCCTGGCCGGGTTCAAGCGCTACTTCAAGGGGGAGGTCGTCGGCGAGGTCTACACCCAGATCAACCAGACCGACTACTCGGCCGAGCTGGCCCAGCTCCGGGCCGCCAAGCCCGACGCGCTCTACACCTTCCACCCCGGCGGGCTGGGCGTCAACTTCGTCAAGCAGTACGCGCAGGCCGGGCTGATGTCCGAGGTGCCGTTCTTCTCGGCCTTCACCATCGACGAGACGACGCTCAAGGCCCAGGGCGACGCGGCCGTCGGCACTTTCGGCACCGCCTTCTGGAGCGCGGACCTCAAGAACCCGGCCAACGAGCGCTTCGTGGCCGAGTTCCGGAAGAAGTTCGGCTACGAGCCGTCAACCTATTCGGCGCAGTCCTACGACGCCGCTCTCCTGCTGGACGCCGGCATCAAGGCCGTCGGGGGCAAGATCGAGGACAAGGAGTCGCTGCGGGCGGCCTTCCGCAAGGCCGACTTCCGGTCGGTGCGCGGGGCCTTCAAGTACAACACCAACCACTTCCCGATCCAGAACTTCTACCTGCGCCAGGTCGTGAAGGAGGGGGCTGACCTCAAGCTCGTGAGCCGCGGCCTCGTCTTCAGCGAGCACGCCGACGTGTATGCGAAGGACTGCAAGATGTGAGGTAGGGCGGGAAGCGCCGCTCCCACCCCATGCTGCTGCTCATCCAGGCCCTGAACGGGCTCCAGCTCGGGGTCATGCTCTTCCTGATGGCGGCCGGGCTCACCCTCGTCTTCGGGATCATGAACCTGGTCAACCTCGCCCACGGCTCTCTCTACATGGTCGGCGCCTACTTCGCGGCCGTCTTTCAGCAGTGGACGGGCTCGTTCCTGCTCGCGGTCCTCCTCGCCCTGCCCGCCACCGCGCTGGTGGGGGTCGCCGTCGAGGTCGTGGTCCTGCGCACCCTCTACGCTCGCGATCACCTCGACCAGGTGCTGGCCACGTTCGGGCTCATCCTGTTCTTCAACGAGATGGTACGGATCCTGGGCGGCAAGGCGGCCCGCTACATGGCGCTGCCGGCCGGCCTCGAGGGCCACGTGACCCTCCTGCCCGGCGTTCGCTACCCGGCCTACCGGCTGGCGATCGTCTCGGTGGGGCTCGCGGTCGCCCTCTTCCTCTACCTCCTCATCACGCGCACCCGGCTCGGCATGCTGATCCGGGCGGGGGCGAGCAACCGGACGATGGTGGGCGCGCTGGGGGTGAACATCCGCCTGCTCTACACGCTGGTCTTCGGGCTCGGCGCGGCGCTGGCCGGCCTGGCCGGCCTCATGGCGGGCCCCACCGTGTCCATCGAGTCCGGGATGGGCGAGCCGGTGCTGATCCTCACCTTCGTGGTCATCGTGATCGGGGGCATCGGATCGATCCGGGGCGCCCTGGTGGCCGCACTCCTGGTGGGCCTGGTGGACACCGTCGGGCGCGCCTTCCTGCCGCCGCTCCTGGGCACGGTCCTGCCGCCCCAGGCGGCGAACCAGGCCGGCCCGGCCCTGGCCTCCATGCTCATCTACGTCCTCATGGCCGCCGTCCTCGCGTTCCGGCCCGAGGGGCTCTTCCCGGCCCGCGCCGGCTGATGCGTCACCGGCTGGGCGTCCTCACGCTGGCGGTGGGGTTGGTGGTGCTGGCCCTCGTGCCCCCGGCCGCCCGGGCGCTCGACGAGCCCTTCTACCTCACGCTGTTCGGTCGGATCATGATCTTCGCGATCGCCGCCCTGAGCCTGGACCTCATCCTGGGCTACGGAGGGCTGGTCAGCTTCGGGCACGCCGCCTACCTGGGCGTCGGCGTCTACACGGTGGGCATCCTCTCCGCCCACGGCGTCGGCAGCGGCTTCGTCCAGTGGCCGGTCGCCGTCCTGGCCTCGGCCCTGATCGCCGCGGCGATCGGCGCCGTGTCGCTCCGGACGAGCGGCGTGTCCTTCATCATGATCACCCTCGCCTTCGCCCAGATGCTCTACTTCCTGGGCGTCAGCCTGAAGGCGTACGGCGGCGACGACGGCATGACGATCGCGAGCCGCAGCCGGTTCGGGGGCCTCCTCGATCTCGAGGAGGCCTCGGTCTTCTACTACCTGGTCCTGGTGCTCCTGCTCGGGTTCCACTACCTCGCCTGGCGGCTCGTCCACTCGCGGTTCGGCATGGTGGTCCGCGGCTGCCGCTCCAACGAGCGGCGGATGCGCGCGATCGGCTTCCCGACCTACCGCTACAAGCTCACCGCCTTCGTCATCGCCGGCACGATGTGCGGGGTGGCCGGCGTGCTGCTCGCGAACTTCACCAAGTACATGAGCCCGGCTTTCATGCACTGGACGCGCTCGGGGGAGATCATGGTCATGGTGATCCTGGGCGGGATGGGCACCGTCTTCGGCCCGGCCCTCGGCGCCTTCGCCTTCCTGCTCCTCGAGGAGCTGCTCGCCGGGTACACCGAGTACTGGCCGGTTTTCCTGGGCCCGATCCTCGTCTTCATCGTGCTGTTCGCCAAGCGGGGGTTGTTCGGCCTCCTCTTTCCCGCCGTGCGCCGTGGCTGAAGCGCTCCTCGAGACCCGGGGCCTCACCAAGCGGTTCGGCGGCGTCGTGGCCACCGACCAGGTGAGCCTGGCCGTCCAGTCCGGGGAGATCCACGCGGTGATCGGGCCAAACGGCGCCGGCAAGACCACCCTCATCGCCCAGCTCGCCGGCGAGCTGGCCCCCGACGCCGGGGCCATCCGCTTCGCGGGTGCCGACGTGACCGCCCTGCCCGTCCACGCCCGCTCGGCCCTCGGGCTCGCGCGCTCCTTCCAGATCACCAGCATCTTCCGCGACTTCCCGGTGCTCGAGAACGTCGCCCTCGCCGTGCAGGCGCACGCCGGGCACAGCTTCCGCTTCTGGCGCGACACCCGGCGCCAGGCGGCCCTCCGCGACCCGGCCCGCGCCGTCCTGCGCGACGTCGGCCTGCTCGACCGGGCCGACGTCGTGGCCGCCGACCTCGCCCACGGCGAGCAGCGCCAGCTCGAGATCGCGATGGCCCTGGCGACGCGGCCGCGCCTCCTGCTCCTGGACGAGCCGACCGCGGGGATGGGTCCCGAGGAGTCGGCGCGGATGGTCGCGCTCCTCCGGACGCTGAGAGGCCAGCAGACCCTGGTCCTGGTCGAGCACGACATGGACGCCGTCTTCGCGCTCGCCGACCGTATCACGGTGCTGGTCTACGGGCGGGTCATCGCGACCGGACCGCCCGATGCCATCGCCGCCAGCCCGGTCGTCCGCGAGGCCTATCTCGGCGACTGGGCCGAGGGAGGGGGCGCGTAGTGCTGGAGGTGGAGGGCGTCGAGACCTGTTACGGGGAGAGCCAGGTGCTCTTCGGCATGAGCCTCGCCGTCGGCGCCGGCGAGGTCATCACCCTGCTCGGCCGGAACGGCATGGGCAAGACCACCACCGTGCGAACGATCATGGGGCTGACGCCGCCGCGGGCCGGGGTGATCCGCTTCGAGGGCCGGGCCATCCACCGGTGGCCCGACTACCGGATCGCCCAGGCCGGGCTCGGGCTGGTGCCCGAGGGCCGGCAGGTCTTCCCGAACCTCACCGTGCGCGAGAACCTGGTCGCCACCGCCGCCAACCGGCGCCGGGTGGTCGAGCCGTGGACGCTCGAGCGCGTCCTCGCGTTCTTCCCCGCGCTGGCCGCCCGGCAGCGCGGGCTGGGGAGCGCCCTCTCCGGCGGCGAGCAGCAGATGCTCGCCATCGGGCGGGCGCTGATGACCAACCCCCGGCTCCTGATCCTCGACGAGGCGACCGAGGGCCTGGCGCCGCTCGTCCGGGCGGAGATCTGGCGGTGCCTGGGAACGCTCAAGGCCGCCGGGCAGGCCATCCTCGTCATCGACAAGAACGTCGAGGCGCTGACCCGCATCGCCGACCGGCACTACGTCATCGAGAAGGGCCGGGTCGTGTGGACCGGCGACTCCGCCGCGCTGCGGTCGGCGGCCGACGTCCAGCTCCGCCACCTCGGCGTCGCGCGAAGGGGAGGAACACCGTGAGGATCGCGCCGTTCCGCGGCTACCGCCACGGCGGTACCGCGCGGGACCTGACCTCCGTCGTGGCGCCGCCCTACGACCAGATCAGCCCGCCCATGCAGGAGGCGCTCTACGCCATGAGCCCGGACAACATCGTCCGGGTCTCCTTCCCGCGAGACACGGCGGACGACAAGTACCGCCGGGCCCGGGAGACGCTCGATCGCTGGCTGGCGGAGGGGGTGTGGGTGCGCGAGGAGGTGCCCGCGATCTATCCCTACCAGCAGACCTACGGTGTGGGCGACGCCACCATCACCCGGGCCGGCCTGGTCGTCCTCGGGGAGGTGACGCCGTACGCGCAGGGCACCGTCCTGCCCCACGAGCGGACCCACGCCGGCCCCAAGCGTGACCGCATGCGGCTCCTCGAGGCGACCGGCGCGGACATCGGCCTCCTCTTCATGCTGGCCAGCGACCCGACGGGCGAGATCCGGCGGGCCAGCACCCTGGCGACCGACCCGATCGCCGAGGCCCGGGACCTGCGTGGCGAGACGCACCGGCTCTGGCGGGTGACCGACCCGGAGGCGATCCGGCGCGTCCAGGCGGCCACGGCGGAGGCCCGGGTGATCATCGCCGACGGCCATCATCGCTACGAGACGGCCGTCGAGTACGCGGGGCGACACCCCGAGGGCCGCTACAAGCTGATGGCCCTGTTCGCCCTCGAGGCGCCGGGCTTGACCATCCTGCCGAACCACCGGCTGGTCCACGGGGTCGAGGGCTTCGCCTGGCCGCGCTTCCTCGCGGCGGCCGCGCCCTGGTTCGACGCGGCGCCCCTCCCCGACCCCCTCGCGTTCCGGCCGACCAACCGGTCCCTCGGGGTGGTCGCGGGCGTGGAGTCGGCCGTCCTCACGCTGCGCGACGACGCGTTCGACCGCCTCCCCTGGCCGCCCGGCACCTCCGCGGCCTGGCGCGCGCTGGCGGTGTCGATCCTCCACGAGGGCCTCCTCCGCCCGCTGCTGGACATCACGGACGCCCGGCTGGATGCCCGGACCCACGTCAACTACACCGCGGACCAGGCGGAGGCGGTGAGCCTGGCCCGCGCCGGCCGCTACCAGGCGGCGTTCCTGATCGCCCCGACCACGCCGCCCGAGCTGCAGGCGGTCGTGCGGGGCGGCGAGCTCCTGCCCCAGAAGTCGACGCACTTCTACCCGAAGCTGCTCGACGGGCTGGTGTTCAACAGGCTGGGAGATTCGTAGGAAGGGTTCGGAGGGGACTCCCGTTCGCTGGGAGCCCCCTCCGATGATCTACTGGTCGCTACTGGAGCTGGAACGGCTGCATGAACTGCGCGGCGAGATCCAGCGCGACGAACGCCGGCGCCAGCAGGAGCGGCTCGTTGCTGGGATCCCAGACGAAGCACTCTCCCGCCCAGGCGACGGAGCGGGCCTGGACGGAACTCGGGAGTCCGGCCGGATCCTCGACCCAGACCCGCCCGCCGTTGTCCACCGCGGCGGCACGGAACGCCGTCATGGACGGCAGGACGAAGGCGGTACCCGTCTGGCTGCTACAGTTGTCGCCGTCAAAGTACACGGCACCTCCGACCAGCGCGCCGAATTCGAGTCTCAAGCCAAAGACCGCCCCTTGGCTCTTGAAGCCGACGAGCGGGAACCCAGCGTCGAATGTCACGACGGGCCCGACGACGAGCGGAGTAGTACTGGAGTCCACAACTTCGACGAATGCCGAGCCCCCGGTGCCCGGGTCACCCTTCGGACCTTGCAGACCCTGCAGCCCTTGCAGACCCTGCAGCCCTTGCAGACCCTGCAGCCCTTGCAGACCCTGGGCGCCCTGTGGGCCAGCGGGACCAGCGGGACCAGCCGGGCCGACGGCACCAGCCGGACCGGTCGCGCCTTGCGGACCAGCCGGGCCCATGGCACCGGCCGGACCGGCCGGACCGGTCAAGCCAGCCGGACCAGCGGGACCAGCCGGCCCGGTCGCGCCCTTGGCACCGGCCGGACCGGCGACGCCGGCGGGACCAGCCGGGCCCACGGCCCCGGCGGCACCAGTCGCGCCCTTGGGACCGGCCGGAGCCGGCCGGGCCGGTAAGCCCCTGCGCGCCGACCGGACCTCTCGGTCCCATCCGATTCCACTCCAGACGCCCCTCGTGTCGCGAGCACCGCTCGCGCGGCCCCACGACGCGCACGTGGCCGTTGGAGTACTGCACGCACGCGTGAATCACGTCCGAGGACCCGCCGCTGTTGGCCACGGCGACAGCCCCAGCGGCGGCGAGCACAAGCAGGATGACGACGGGACCTCCGCGACGGGCCAGCTTGAGCATTGCCTCGCTCCTCCCTCCCCCTCTAGGGGTTTCCATGTAGAAGAGCAAGTTTCGGACCACGGCTGGAATGGCCCGGTTGGCTTCTCAGACGGGCACTTGTCGTAGGGGGATTCCCGTATGAGCCGAGGACGTCGCGGCCCGCTTGACGATTTGCGCACCAGCGGTGCCGGATTGACCAGGGTTCCAATTAGGATCCCCGGGAGTGGAAGCGCCGGGGCCGCCCGGCGAGACTCAGCGCGCCGCGCGAGACCGCCGGGAGGACGGTGGGCGGGGCGTCCGGCCGAGGCGCCCCGGCTCGACCTCGGGGATCAGGCCGTTCACCTCGCCCAGCGCCCACAGGGCGAGGTGGCACTCGGTCTCGATGATCTGGGCGACCCGCTCCACCGCGGGCGCCGTCGCCTCCCGGCGCAGCGCGTGAGCCAGGCGCCGCAGCGTCTGGAGGCGACGCACGGCTCGCGCCCGGTCGCCGGCGCGCGGGCCAGGCTTTGGTCCGGACCGGGCGCGCCGGCTCATGTCGAGAGCTGCCAGCGATGCCCGGCCGGTCGATGGTCGAAGAACCGCTTCGCCTTCAGCTCGTAGCGCGGCAGGCTCCCCGACCGCAGCACCTCGACGGCGATCGTCACGCCGATCGTCGCCTTGAGCAACCCCTCCGCCTGGCCGCGGAGCCCCGCGTATCCGGTCTCCGGCACGTCGGCCCCGGCCTCGACCTTGACGAGGACCACGTCGTTCGACCCTTCCCGGCTCACGTGCAGCTCGTGGTGCTCCGACAGGCCCGCTACACGGTGGAGGAGGGCCTCGACTGCCGTCGGATACACGTTCACGCCCTTGGCGATGATCATGTGGTCGGTGCGGCCGAGGACGCCGCCCGGATAGCCGAGCCAGGTGGTGCCGCAGCCGCACCGGGCGTGGGTCCACCGCACCAGGTCGTGGGTGCGGTACTTGATGAGCGGCTGCCCGTGCTGGATGTAGGAGGTGACGAGGTGCTCGCCGACCTCGCCGTCGCGCACCCGCCGCCCCGTTTCGTCCACCACGAGCGCGTGGTACCAGTCCTCGCAGAGGTGGACCCGGTCGCCGAGCCGGCAGCCCGGGTTGGTCGGGCCCAGCTCGGCGATCCCGTACAGCTCGTACACCCGCGCGTCCCACAGCTCCGCGATGGCGTCGCGCGTCGTCGGGATCGAGCCGCCCGGCTCCCCCGACACGATGACGACGGACACCGACGTCTTCCGGAGGTCCACGTTCATCTCGCGCGCCACCTCGCCGAGGTACAGCGCGTACGTCGGCGTCGCCACCACGACGTCCGGGCGGTAGGCCAGGATCTGCTGGATCCGCGCCCGCGAGTCGAGACCCCCGCCCGACACCACGGTGCCGCCGAGCCGGCGCACGCCCATGTAGGCGCTCCAGAACGCGGCGAAGATCCCCCAGTGGAACGGGAAGTAGAAGGTGTGCCGGGGACGGAGGCCGACGGTCCAGTAGAGGTAGACCCAGGACTCGCCCCACAGGAGCGAGGAGTGGTAGGTCAGCGGGATGTGGAGCGGCGCGCCGGTCGAGCCCGACGTCTGGAACCGATGGAGGAAGAAATCCTCCGGCACCGCCAGCGCCTCGCCGAACGGCGGGCTGACCGCCTGAGCGTCGAGGATCTCCTTCTTGTCGATCACCGGCAGCCGCTGCTCGAAGTCGTCCATCGAGCGGATCTGCGCGGGCTTCACGCGGGCCCGGTCCAGGAGGCGCCGGTACATCGGGCTCCGCTGGTAGGCGTAGTTGACGAGCGCGCGGAGCTTGGCCAGGTGGAGCCGGTCCAGCTCGGCCCGGGGAAGGGTCTGTGTCCAGGGGTTCCAGAAGCGCGCCCGCAGGGTGCGGGGCTTGAAGAGCCGGGGGGACGGGGGCGTCGGAGCACCCATTCCGTCGCGCGCGCTCAGAGCGAGATCCCCCACAAGGCCCGGGCGACGCTCCCGATCGCGTACGTCACGCCGACGGCGGCCGCGATGATGACCAGGTTCGTCAGGACGCGGCGCCGGACGTCCATGCCGGACAGGAACGCCAGCAGCACCGAGACCAGGATGATCAGGGTCCCGGCAGCGAGCATGGAGGCGAGGGCCGTCCGGGCCCCGAGGACGACCGGGAGCACCGGCACCAGGGCGCCCGCCAGGTAGCTGGCCCCGACCACGAGCGCCGAGGCCGCCGGGCTCTCCGCCGGCTCGGCCGGCGGCACGTCGTCCTCCCCGCTCAGGAAGCGGGCCCGCCGCTGCTCCATCTGCTGCACCTCGGACTCGGAGCCGACCGCCACGTAGGCGCCGGCCGCCATCGAGAGCGAGCCGGCGACGGCGACGGTGGAGCCGGCGACCAGGACGGTCGCGGCGTCCGAGAATGCGGCGAAGAAGCCGCTGACCGCGCCGAGGATCTCGACGAGGCCGTCGTTCAGCCCGAGGAAGATGTCACGGACCCGCTGCGGGTTGATCCGTCGCTCGGCCAGACCGGTGACCACGGTGTCCTCGTGCTCGAGCTCGTCCTCGAGGATGCCGCGGACCGCCGTCCCCAGCGGCCCGCCGCGGTAGGCATCCCACAGCGCGAGGTACTTGCGCACCCCGTACACCTCGATCGCCTCCAGCGCGAGGTGGATCGCGGGGTCGCCGACCACGCGACAGAGGAGGAGGAGCATCCGGAGCTTCACGCGGCGACCCCGGTCGAGCGCGGTGACCCGGATGTCGTAGAAGTCCTGCCAGAAGGCGAAGTGCCGGGTCTCGACCTCGATCAGCTCGTCCAGCGTCTTCCGGAGCTCGCCGTCCGTGATGTCGCGGAGGGCGCGGTAGAGCGAGAGGTCGAACAGCTCGTCGAGGACCAGGCGGGCGGCCAGCTTCGGGTCGACGGGAACCGGCGTCGCCATCCCCCCGATCTTACCCCGAACGGCGCGAGCCCCGCCGGCCCGCCCGCGGCCCGGCGCCTCGTGGTCAGGAACTCCAGGGGCGCGGGGCCGAGCGCAGCGCGGCCCCGAGCGCGCCGAGGCCGAGGCACAGGACGGCGACGTGGAGCGCGGGGCCGACCAGCGGGAGCTCGAAGCCGACGAGCAGGATCGCGACCCCGAGCACGAGCGCCGGGAGCCAGCCGCGCGGCCCGGTGCCCCGCGAGCCGAGCAGCGCGCGACCGAGCGAGGCCCCCACGACGATCTTGGCGGCGTAGAGGCCGAGCAGGTAGAGGCCGAGCGCGATCAAGGCCAGGGGCAGCCCGACCAGGGTGAGCGCGGCCA
The DNA here is from genome assembly GCA_963708025.1 of uncultured Candidatus Rokubacteria bacterium. GTDB lineage: Bacteria > Methylomirabilota > Methylomirabilia > Rokubacteriales > DASRDR01 > CAVPSB01. The sequence goes on from CAVPSB010000013.1 coordinate 82,460, forward strand.
GGAGCGCGGCGACCGGCACGCCGACGAGCAGCGCCGCGCCGAGCCCCAGGCTCGGCGCCCAGGCCCGGACCGAGCGGACGCCGCGCTCGAAGAACGTCGGGACGAGCGCCCGGGCCACGCCGCCGAGCAGCAGCGCCCCGAACAGCTGGACCCCGAGCCAGAAGTAGAACGCGGGCTCCGCGTAGACCGCGCTCCCCGGGGGCGCCACCGCCGTGTCCCGGGCCCCGGCGATGGTCGCCCCGGGCTGGATGTCGAGGTCACCGACCCGCTCGTCGCGAGGGCCGTAGAAGGAATGGGATGCTCCGACGCGCGCGAACAGGCTCCCACCGATGCGGGCCGGGGCTTGCACGGCGAGCCGATGCGCGCGGACGGTCAGGTCTCCGGTGACCGTGCCGCCCACGGTCGCGGTCGCGCCGAAGATCCACACGCCCCGGCCGACGGCGCCCGCGAGGTCCAGGCCGCGGCCGATCGCGCTCAGGTCCCCGGCGATCCGCCCGGCGGGCTCGAGACGCGTAGCGCGGTCGAGCGCGTAGACGTTGCGGGCGATCCGGCCCCGGATCACCAGCGCGCCGGTGACCGCGTAGACGTTCCCTTCGACGACGCCGGCGATCTCGGCGGTGCCGGCCACGACGATCAGGTCGCCCCGGACCGTGCCCCCGATGGCCACCGTGCGCGCGGCGACCACCAGGTCGCCGTCGACCGTCCCCGCGATCTCCACGGCGTCGCCGCTGGCTACGAGCGTGCCGCTCACCGTCTCGCCGGCGGCGACGGCCACGGTGCGCCCCGTCCGCGTCTCCAGCGCGGAGGCCGGCGAGGGGCCGATCAGCAGGGCGAGGACCAGCAGGCCGATCGCCGCCGAAGGCCGGCGGACGAGGTAGGTGGCGGCGGCGACCGTGAGCGCCAGCATGGTGAGGAGGGCCAGCGCGCTGGCGAGCGAGGCCAGGGCGCTCGCGTTCAGGACCAGGAAGAGGACCGCCTCCAGCGCGAGGCCCGGCCAGTCCACGCCGGACGGGGCGCCGGCGCCCGCCCCCCAGGCCAGGGCGCCGGCGATCGCGGCCAGACCGATCCCGGCAGCGATCCACCGCCAGACCGGGGTCGCCGCCCCCGCCGCCTCGCGCTCGGCGTCGGCCAGCACCGCTCCCAGGACGTGGTTCTCCTCGCGCAGGGCGGCCACGGTCCCCCGGCAGCGTGCACAGTCCGGGAGGTGCCGCTCGACCGCCGCCCGCTCCTCCGCGGGCAGCTCGTCGTCCGCGTACAGCGCGCAGGTCAGCTCACTGAAGCAGCTCATCCCGTCGTCCTCTCCGCCGTGCCGAGCCGCCGGCGCAGCTCGTGCTTGGCGCGGAAGATCAGCGTCGCCACGTGGTTGCGCTTGAGCTGAAGCTCCGCCGCGATCTGCTCGTAGCTCAGCTCGCCGTAGTACCGGAGCGCCAGGGGCACGCGGTACTGGTCCGGCAGGGCCGCCAGCGCCTCGCGCAGCGCCTCGCGCCGCTCGTCCAGCAGGAGCCGCCCGAGCGGCGACGGGGTCGGGCCCGCGGTGTCGGGGTCCGGGACCGCCTCCGCCTCGTCGCCGAGGAAGAGGCGGGGCTCGAGCCGGCGGCGCCGCAGCAGGTCCAGGCAGTAGTGGCTGACCACGGTGAGGAGCCAGCGCGGGAACGGCAGCGACGGGTCATAGGTGCGGAGCGCGCGGGGGAGCCGCAAGAACAGCTCGCCCCGGGCGTCCTCCGCGGCCTCCGGGGAGCCGAGCATGTGCCGGCAGAGGCCGTAGACCCGGCGCCCGAACTGACGGTAGAGCTCCGTCAGGGCATCCGGATCCCCCTGGCCGGCGCGGGCCACGACCCCCTCGACCTCCGTCGGTGCCATTCCCCGTCCCGGGACCCCCGCCGGGTATTACGGCCGGGTGACGCCGGAGTTTCAAGCCACCGCCTGAAACTCCTCAGCCGGCGGGCCGTATACCGGAGTGAGGCCCCTCGAGGGCCCGAGGAGAACCGCCATGCGCTGCCTGACGCATCCGATCCCCCGGCTCCTGGCCGCGGATCCCGGAGACCAGCCGGGCGTCATCGCCCGGCCGCCGCGCCTCTACCTCGCGTTCCTGGCCGGCGGCGTCGTCCTGGACCTCCTCTGGCCGACATCCATCCGCCCGGGCGGCGCTCCGGCCACCGCGTGGTACGGCGGCGCCGGCGCGCTGGTCGCCCTGGGTGTCGGGCTCATGGCGGCCGCCGTGCGGGCATTCGGTCGGGCGGCCACGCCGGTCGAGACGTACCGGCCCACCGCCGCCCTCGTCAGCGACGGCGTGTTCCGGCGCTCCCGCAACCCGATGTACGTCGCGCTGACCCTGATGTATGTGGGCCTGGCGGTCGCCGCGAACAACCTCTGGCTGCTGGGGCTGCTCGTTCCCCTCCTCGCCCTGATCCGCTACGGCGTGGTCGCGCGCGAGGAGCGCTACCTGGAGGCGAGGTTCGGCGAGCGGTACCGGACCTACCGGGCGAGGGTCCGGCGATGGCTGTGAGCGGGGCCGAGGCGCGCGTGGACCCCGACGCGGTGGACCGCCGGCTGGCCGCCATCCTGAGCGCGGATGCCGTCGGTTACGGCGGCCTCATGGCCCGGGACGACGTGGCGACGCTCCGCACTCTCACCGCCTACCGCGAGCAGATCACGGTGCTGGTCCGCCAGCACCGGGGCCGGCTCGTCGACGCCCCGGGCGACAACCTGCTGGCCGAGTTCCCGAGCGCGCTCGAGGCGACCCGCTGCGCCCTCGAGATCCAGCGCGTCCTGGCGGCGCGGAACGCCGGGCTCCCCGCCGAGCGCCGCATGGCGTTCCGGGTGGGCGTGCATCTCGGCGACGTGCTCGTCGAGGGAGACCGGATCTACGGAGACGGCGTCAACCTGGCGGCGCGGCTTCAGGCCCTGGCCGAGCCGGGTGGCGTCTCGATCTCCGGCGCCGTCCACGAGCAGGTGCGCGACAAGCTGCCGGTCGGAGTCGAGGATCTCGGCGATCAGCCGATCAAGAACAGCCCCCACCCGGTGCGGGTGTACCGGCTGCCGGTGGCCTCCGACGGGCTGGCCCGGCCCGAGGGGCTTCCCGGCCTCGCCGGCCGGACCGACGTGGCGGTGCTGGTCATCCCGGCCGCCTGGGCGGCCTACGTCGCGATCGTCTTCGAGATCCTCTTCATGATCAGCCCCTTCGCCCTCCACTACTACGCGGCCTACGGGCCGTCGCTGAACGTCCTCCACCGCTGGCGGGGGACCGCCTGGCTCACCGACTTCTTCCTGCCCCACTTCTCCCAGACCGGCAGCCCCTGGCTCGACGGGCTGCACGGGGCCGCCGCGATCCTCATCGTCACGGGCGCGGTGGTGTTCGGTGTCGCGTTCCTCCAGGTCTACGGGGCGAAGCTCGGGAGCCGGGGCCCGGTCACCGGCGGGCTCTACGGCGTCATTCGCCATCCCCAGTACCTGGGCCTCGCCGTCCTGGGGCTGGGCACGCTGCTGCTCTGGCCCCGGGTGCTGGTGCTGATCGCCTACCTGACGATGCTCTTCCTCTACGGCGCGCTCGCCCGCCGGGAGGAGGCCCGCTGTCTCGCCCGCTTCGGGGAGGCGTACCGGCGCTACGCTGAGCGGACGGGCCGGTTCCTCCCCGGCCGGCTCGGCGCCGGCTGGCCGCGCCTCCTGCCGGCGGCGGGTCGCCCGCGCCTGGTGGCCGCCCTCGCGCTCCAGACCGCCACGCTCGTGGCCGGTGTCGGCCTGGCCTACACGCTGCGCGACTACTCGCTGGCGCGGGTGAGCGCGCTCTACACCGAGGAGGCCGCGGTGCTCTCGCCGGCCCGCCTCGCCCCGGTGGAGCTGCGGGCGGCCCTCGAGGTCGCCCGGGCCGACGACCGGGTCCGGCAGGTGCTCGAGGCGCCCGGCGCGGGTCCGGCGGGAAGCTCCTCGTCTACGTCGTTCCGCTCGGCTGGGCGCTGCCCGACCTCCCGCTCGACGGAGCGCCGGCCGGCGGTCACGGGGGTCACGCCCACCCCGCCGACTTCGAGCGGGGGCGCTACCGGGTGCTGTTCACCCGGACCCGGACCCACCACCCGGAGAGCGCCGGACCGGCGATCGTGCGAACGGCCTACGGCCGCGAGCCGCTCGTGGTGGCGACCGTGAACACCGAGACGCGGCAGGTGACGGGCATCGCCACGCCGCCACCCCACGTGCGCTGGGGCGACATCCCGACGCCGCTCTTTTAGACCGGAGGGGGCGCCTCGACGGCCCCCCCGTCCCAGCAGTCGCCCGGGCGCCCTGGCCGGCCCGCTACGATGTTGACCCGCTCCCCCGTCCCGGCCTTCGAGCGCAACGACTCTCATGTCAACTCCCGCATCTCCGCCTCCGCCTGCGTCAGCCAGAAGCCCATGTCCATCTCGCGGTACATCGTGATCGCGGTTGCCAGGTGCTCGTCGCCCGTCGTGCGCTCGTCGATGCGGCGGTAGAGCTTGCCGAGGCCGAGGTGGCAGTGGGCCACGAGCGGCCGCATCCCGAGCTCGGTGGCGAGGGCGAGAGCCTGGCGGTAGTGGCCCTCGGCGGTCTCGGCGTCGAGCGGATCGCCTCGGGAGGCGATCTCGCCCAGGAGCCGGAGGGCATAGGCCTCGTGGCCCCGTTGACCCCGTTCGCGCGTCAGTGCCAGGGCCCGCCCGGCCATGGCCCGTGCCTCCTCCAGCCGCCCGGCGACGATGTACGCCTCGCCGAGATCCACGAGAAATTTCGAGAGATAGATGCCCGTCCCAAAGGGTTCGCGAGCCTCCTGGGCCCATCGCAGCAGGTCGAGGCCCTCCGCCACTCGCCCCGACCGCACGAGGACATCGCCCAGGACCCCCGCGTTATGCACCGACAGATTGAGGATGTGGGCCTCGCGCGACACCGCGAGCCCGCGTTCGAGCAGGCGGACGGCCTGGCTGAAGTCCCCCTTGAGCCCGTGCAGGTACCCAAGCAGCCAGGTCGCCATGCCCAGGCTGCCCGCGTGACCGAGCGCTTCGGCGAGGCGGATTGCGTCCTGCCCGTACGCGAGACCGTGGGCGAAGGCGCCGCGTTCGGCCAGGGCTCGCGTCAGCCAGGCCCGGGACAGCACGGCGGGGAACCCGTGCAGACCGCAGCGCTCGCGAGCCAGATCGCCGTCGAGTGACCGCACGACCTCCCCGAGCAGGTCCTCGGCCCGCCGATAGTCCCCGACGTCGATGCAGGCCGTGCCCAGCAGGAATGTCGCCGCGACCTGGAGGGGGACATCCGCCAGCGTCTGGCCGATCGCCCGCGCCTGCTCGGCGCACGTCCGCTGGGGCGTGGCTTCATCCATGGAAAAGAAATTCTGGCTCATGTGGAGGTGGACCCAGCCGAGCCGCCGGAGATCATCGAGCGTCCGGACCAGGCGTTCGGCCTGGCGAAGCAACTCCGCGCACCGCCCGACTTCTCCAAGCAGGAAGAGCACATTGCGAAGATCGAACCGCAGATCGATGCCCTGCTCGGCCGTCTCGCGCGTCTCCGGCAGATGCGCCAACGCGTTCAGCGCCTGCTCGAAGCAGGTGGCCGATTCCCGGTTGGCCGATGCCGCGAACGCCTTGGCCCCCGCCTGGCGGAGGTAGCGCACGGCCTTCTCCCACACCTCACCCCGGGTCGCGTGGTGGGCCAGCCGCTCCACGTGCTCGGCCAGACGGCCGGCGTAGAGCGCTTCGCTGGCCTCGACGATCCGGGCGTGGAGGGCGCGCCGCCGCTCCTGGAGCAGGCTGCCGTACGCCACCTCGTGGGTCAGGGCGTGCTTGAAGGTGTACTCGAGGTCGGGAAACAGGCGAGCCTCGTAGAGAAACTCGCCGGCCTGGAGGGTGGCGAGACTGTGCCGCAGGACGTCCTCGGGAACCTCCGCGATCGCCTGGAGGACGGCAAAGGGCACATCCTTGCCGATGACCGCGGCCGCCTGGAGGAGGCGCTTCTCCTCGGCCGCGAGCCGGTCGATCCGCGCGGCCAGGACCGCCTGGACCGTCGCCGGGACCTGGATGCTCGGGAGCGCGTGGGCGAGGCGATAGGCGCCGCGCTCCCCGGTCAGCACCTTGGTCTCCACGAGCGTGCGGACGCTCTCCTCCAGGAAGAACGGGTTCCCCTCGGTGCGCGCGATCAGGAGCTGCTTGAGCGGCCGAAGGGCGGGGTCCGCGCCCACGAGCGCATCCAGCAGGGCCTCGGCGCTCTCGGGCGGCAGGGGGTCGAGCCGGAGCTGGGTGTAGTACGTCTTGCTGCCCCAGCGATGCGTGTACTCGGGGCGGTAGTTCACGAGGAGGAGCATCCGGGCCGCCGGCAGGCTCTCGACCAGACTGTCCAGGACCGCCTGGGTCTCGCCGTCGACCCAGTGGAGGTCCTCGAGGACGACGAGCAGCGGCTGGACCTGGCTCTCGCGCAGGAGCAGACGCTTGACCGCGTCCAGGGTCCGCTGGCGGCGCTGCGGCGGGTCGAGCGCCGACCATGCGGCGTCGTCCACCGGCACGTCCAGCAGCGCCAGGAACGCCGGCACCGTGGGCTTGAGGGCCTCGTCCAGCGTCAGGAGCTTGCCGGTGACCTTCTCGCGGACGGCCCGCGGATCGTCCTGGTCTTGAATCTTCAAGTAGCCCTTGAGCAGGTCGATCACGGGTAGATACGGCGTGGCCTTGCCGTAGGAGACCGAGCTGGCCTGCACGCTGAGCCAGCCGTGGGTCCGGTGGGAGTGGGTGACCTCCCACACCAGCCGCGACTTGCCCACGCCGGGCTCCCCGACCAGGGCCACGAGCTGGCCATGCCCCGCGGCGGCGCGGCCGAGCGCCTGGCGGAGCTGCTCGACCTCGGTCTCCCGCCCGACGAAGCGCGTGAGCCCGCGCGCGGCGGCGGCCTGGAGGCGCGACCGCACGGGGCCCGCTCCCAGCATCTCGTAGACCTCGACGGGCGCCTCCAGGCCCTTGATCGGCACCGGTCCGACGGGCTTGACGGCGACGAAGCCTTCGGCGAGGCGCAGCGTGTCCGCGGTCAGGAGGGTGGTGCCGGCGCTGGCGAGTTGCTCCATGCGGGCCGCGAGGTGGGTGGTCTGTCCCACCGCCGTGTAGTCCATCCGGAGGTCGCTCCCGATGGCCCGCACGACGACCTCCCCCGAGTTCAGCCCGACGCGAATCTCCGTCAGGATTCCGTGGGTGCGCCGAACCTCCTCGGCGTACCGCCGGATCGCCGCCTGCATGTCGAGCGCGGCATAGCAGGCGCGCACCGCATGGTCCTCGTGGGCGAGGGGGCGCCGAAGAGCGCCATGATCCCGTCGCCCATGACCTGGTTGACGGTGCCCTCGTAGCGGTGGACCGCCTCCATCATGCGTTCGAGCACGGGATCGAGGAGCTTCCGGGCCTCCTCGGGGTCGCGGTCGGCCAGCAACTCCATGGAGCCCTTGAGGTCGGCGAAGAGCACGGTGACCTGCTTGCGCTCGCCTTCGAGGGCGCTCTTCGAGGTGAGGATCTTCTCGGCGAGGTGCTGGGGGGTGTAGGACTGCGGAGAGGCGAACCGTGCCGGCTCGGTCCCGTGACTGTCGGTCGGCTTCCCGCAATCAAGGCAGAACTTGGCGCCAGCAGGCAACGGGGTGCCGCACTGGGCGCAGGCGACGGCGAACCGGACTCCGCACTCCAGACAGAACTTCGCTTGCGGCGGGTTCTCGTGCTGGCACCGGGGACACTGCATGCCGGGGCCTCCAATTGGGGGGCAGCCGGGCCGGTTTGCTACGCGGGACGAGTGGGCCGAGCTTAGCCGGAGGCTCTCCGGGGGTCAAGGATCGCCGATCCGGCGTGGAACGAGACAGCGGGTTCACGAGCCGTGGTGCAGGACGCCTCCTCGGTCGCTCGTGCCTTGGGTCGGCCACGCGCTGGTCGCCCATGCCGTAGTGCACGGCACGGGCGTCCTGGATCGAGCCGAGGCGCTCGGGGAAGGCCGGCCGGTACTTCAGCGTCCTGAACTGCGCCTCGGAGAAGGGGTTGTCGTCGGGGGACAGAGGCGAGCCGAGGTGGGTTACGAGGCTCCCGGGCGGGCCCGCGGGGCGGTCTCCTCCTGCGCCTTGATCACCGCGTCGGCGAGCGCGACGAGCGACACCCGGCGGTCCATGGCGGTCTTCTGCAGGACTCGGAAGGCCTCCGCCTCCGTGACCCCGAGGCGGGTCATGAGGAGTCCCTTGGCCCGCTCGATGCGCTTCCGCTCCGCCAGCGCCTGGCGGAGCGACGCCGCCTCGCGGCTGGCCTCGTCGATCTCGGCGAAGCGCGCGATCGCCAGCTCGATGGCCGGCTCCAGCTCCTCGGGCCGGAGCGGCTTGAGGAGGTACGCCATGGCCCCCGAGCTGCGCGCTCGCCGCGCGACGTCGGCCCCGGCCCGGCTGGTCAGCAGCACGATGGGACACGGCGCGCGCCGCATGATCTCGGCCGCCACCTCCACCCCATCCCGATCCGGCAGCCCGACGGCCAGCACGACGTCGTCGGGGCGGAGGCCCTCGACCAGCTCGATGCCGGCCGCGGCGGTGTCCGCCTCGGCGATGACCGCGCCCCCCAGGGACGCCACCGTCTTCACCACCAGCGCACGCGACCGCGCGTGGTCGTCGATGACGGCGATCCGCCACCGGACGCCGGGCTGCCGGACGCCCCCCCGCTTCGGCATCACGGTCTGCATCTGTTCTCCACGTAGGCGAACCACGTGATCTCCTCCCACAGCGTCTTCGGCTTCTCCTCTGTCTTCTTCTCCTGGGCGGCGGCGATCCCCACCGCCGCCAGCACCAGCGCCAGCCGGGCCATCCACCGTCCCCGTCGCCGCATGAGTCCTCCGGCTGTGGTGAACGTGATGAGCCGCTTGCCGCTCATCGGCTCTGCTCGGCCGCCATCCCGCCGACCCGGCAAAAGAAAAACGGCGCCACCCGGGTGGCGCCGTTGCCACGACCTTCCGCGACGTCGGCGTCGCGCGCTCGCCGGTCACCGGTGCAACGGTCGTGCCCGCAACCGCCCGGACGTAACCGTGCGACGGTGTGGACGCGCGCGCCCGCCTGGCCCCGCGCGGCGCTCGGGACGTGCCGCATTCGTGGGCAGCCCTGCCCACGGCCTGGGCAGCGCGCCCGTACCGTCCCGGCCATTGCGACCGCAAAACCGCTTCGGCTACGATGGGGCGCCGTGCGCTTCAGTGTTCGGGTCAACAACGACTTGACGCTCGCCGAGCACGTCGCGCTGGCGCGGACGGCCGAGGCGGCCGGGTTCGATCAGTTCTGGGTGAGCGACGACCTCTTCTTCCGGAGCGCGCCGGTCATCGTCTCCGCCATCGTCACCGCGACCCAACGGATCGAGGTCGGCACCGGCATCCTCAACCCGTACACGATCCATCCCGCCGAGCTGGCGATGCTGGCCGCCACCCTCGACGAGCTGAGCGGCGGTCGCTTCAACCTCGGCCTCGCCGCCGGCGCTCCCAGCTTCCTGGCCTGGGTGGGCCTGGCCCAGGAGCGCCCGCTGGCGGCCGTGCGCGAGACGATCGAGGCGGTGCGCGGGCTCCTGGCCGGCGAGCGGGTGCCCCGGCAGGGCCGGTTCCTGCGCTGGACCGGCGACGCCTACCTGCGGTTCCAGGCGCCGCGGCGCACGCCGATCTACGTCGGCGCGATGAGCCCGAACATGCTGCGCCTGGCCGGTGAGGCGGGGGACGGCGCGCTGCCGCTCCTGATGCCGCCCGAGCACTACTTCGGCGTGCGGCCGTACCTGGAGGCGGGAGCGCAGCGCCGGGACCCCGGACTGGGACCGCTCGATCTGGCCGCCTGTGTGTGGGTCTCCCTCGACGAGGACCCCGCCGCGGCGCGGCGGGCCCTGGCCGAGAAGGTCGCCTACTACGGCCACGCGCTGGGCCCGCTCATCCTGGAGCGCCTCGGGCTGACCGCGGAGGACTTCGCCCCGGTGACGCGGGCCATGATCCACGAGCGGGACGTGGACCGGGCGTGCCGCCTCGTGGACGAGCGCATGCTCCGGATCGGCGTCGTGGGCGGGCCGGCGGAGGTCATCGCCCGCCTGGAGCCCCTGGTGGAGGCCGGGGTCCGGCACCTCTCCTTCGGTCCCCCGCTGGGGCCGGATCCGCGGCGCGCGGTGGAGCTGCTGGGACGGACCGTGCTGCCTCACTTCCGGTCCCGGACGCGCGATTGAGAGCGCGGGAAGGAAGGGGGGCGCCGGGCGGTGGGCCGGAGGTCCCGAACGTGCTCGAGGTCCGCAACCTGGCCAAGTCCTTCGGCAGCCTCGCCGCGCTCGACGACGTCACGTTCGGCGTCGGCGCCCGCACCATCACCGGGCTGATCGGGCCCAACGGCGCCGGCAAGACCACGCTGTTCGACACGGTGGCCGGGATGCAGCGCGCCGATCGCGGCGAGATCCGCCTCCGGGGCGAGCGCATCGACGGCGAGCGCCCGGACCGGATCTTCCGGCGCGGGCTGGCCCGCACCTTTCAGATCCCGCGCCCGTTCGGCGGCATGACGGTGCTGGAGAACGTGATGCTGGCGCCGGGCGGCCAGGCCGGCGAGCGCTTCTGGAACAGCTGGATCCGGTATCAGCCGGGTGGCCCGCGAGGAGCACGCCATCCGCCGGCGCGCGCTGGAGCTGCTGCGGTTCTGCGAGCTGGACGGTCAGGCCGGCGCGCTGGCGCGGACGCTCTCGGGGGGCCAGCAGAAGCTCCTGGAGCTGGCCCGCGTCCTCATGGCGGACGCCGAGCCTGATCCTGCTCGACGAGCCGGCGGCCGGGGTGAACCCGGCGCTGATGGGGACCCTGGTCGAGAAGATCCGCGAGCTCCACCGGAGCGGGATCACGTTCCTGGTCATCGAGCACAACATGGACCTGGTGATGTCGATCTGCCACCCGATCGTCGTGATGGCCCGCGGGCGGATCATCTATCAGGGCGACGCCGCCGGCGCCCGCGCCGATCCCCAGGTGCTCGACGCGTACCTGGGCGACGTCCCGGGGTGACGGGCCCGTGCTCGAAGCCGAGAGCCTCGTCGCCGGCTACGTGCCCGGCCTGCCGATCCTGCACGGCGTCTCCCTCCGGGTGGCGGCCGGCGAGATCGTCTGCGTCATCGGGCCGAACGGCGCCGGCAAGTCGACGCTGGTCAAGGCCATCGCGGGCCTGATCCCCGTCGAGGCCGGCTCGGTGCGCCTCGGCGACCGGGACATCACCGGCGTGGCCACCCACGAGCTGGCGGGCGCCGGCGTCGGCTATGTCCCCCAGACGGCCAACGTCTTCACCACGCTCACCGTCCACGAGAACCTGCTCGTGGCCGGGCACCGGCTGGGACCCGACCGCGCGGGACGGATCGAGCGCGTGTACGGGCTCTTCCCCGACCTGGCCGCCCGCCGCCGGGACCGCGGCCGGGTGCTGTCCGGCGGACAGCGCCAGCTCCTCGCGCTCGCGCGCGCCCTGGTGATCGAGCCGGTGGCGATGATGCTCGACGAGGCGACGGCCGGGCTGGCCCCGCGCGCGGCGGCCGACGTGTTCGCCCGCATGCGGGAGCTGGCCGGCCAGGGCGTGGCGATCCTGATGGTGGAGCAGAACGCCCGGGCCGCCCTCTCCGTCTCCGATCGGGGCTACGTCCTCACCGAGGGCCGGAACCGGCTGAGCGGGGCGGCGCGCGACCTACTGGCCGATCCCGCGATCGGCGAGATCTACCTGGGCGGCGGGCGCAGTCGATGATCGGGCAGCTGGTGGCCGACGGCCTCTCCGCCGGCGCGATCCTCGCGCTGGCGGCGGTCGGGCTCAGCCTCGGCATGCAGATCCTCCGCTTCGCCAACTTTGCCCACGCGGAGTTCGCGACCTGGGGGGCGTACCTGGCGCTCACCTTCGTGTGGCTCGGCGCCGGCGCCGCCCCCATCGCGCCCTTCTCGTTCGGCTGGCCGCTGCTGGTCGCCATGGTCCTGGCCGGCGCCGGCACCGCCGCCCTGGCGCTCCTCACCGACCGCCTGATGTTCCGCCCGCTGCGCGCCCGGGGCGCGGCGCCGGTCACGCTGATCTTCGCCTCGTTCGGCGTCGCGCTGGTGCTCCGCAACCTGCTGCTCCTGGCGTGGGGGCCGCACGCGCACTACTACAGCCGGGAGCTGCCGATGGCGGTGGAGGTCCTGCCCGGCGTGCGGCTCCTGCCCGACCAGGTCCTCGTCCTCGGGCTCGCCGTCCTGCTGGTCCTCGCTCTCCACGGATTTCTCCGGTACACGCGGCTCGGGCTGGCCATGCGGGCCACCGCCGAGAGCCCGACGCTCGCCCGCGTGAGCGGGATCGAGGTGGAGGGCGTCATCCGCTGGACCTTCGGCCTGGCCGGCGCCCTCGCCGCCATGGGCGGCGTCTTCTTCGGCGTGACGGTCCAGATCCGACCCGAGATGGGCTTCTCCCTGCTGCTGCCGATCTTCGCGGCGGCGATCCTCGGCGGCATGGAGAGCCTGGTGGGGGCGGTGGTCGGCGGCCTGGTGGTCGGGCTCGCCGAGAGCCTCTCCCTCCTCGTCGTCCCGCCCGGCTACAAGCCCGCCGTGCCGTTCGTGCTCCTGATCGTGATCCTGTTCTTCAAACCGACGGGTCTGTTCGGCCGCGCGCGCTGACGGGCCCGCCACCTGGAAAGGACGACCTCCATGGCGAGAACGCTCATCTCCACCGGCACCCGGTTCGAGACGCTGGCCAGCTACTCCCGGGCCGTCGTCAACGGCGACATGATCTACATGGCAGGGAGCGTGGGGTACGACTACGCGACGGGACGGATCCCCCCGGACGCCGTCGAGCAGACGGAGCAGATCTTCCGCAACGTCGTGGCGGTCCTTCGCGAGGTCCGGGCCACGCTGGCCGACGTCCTTCGCCTCCGGGTTTTCCTGGCCGACCGCGCCGACCTGATCCCGGTGTGCGAGGTCATCGGGCGGCACTTCCGGGACATCCGGCCGGCCAACACCACGGTCGTCACCTCGCTCGCCACCGAGGAGATGAAGGTGGAGATCGAGTTCACCGCCCGCCGGGGCTCGGCCCGGATCGCGCGGTCCCGGGCCCTGGGCGACACCGCGCGGGCCAGACGGCCCGCCGGCGGAGGCCGGCCCGGACCCCGGCGTTCGGGACCGCGGCGCGGGAAATAGGGGATGGTTCCGGCTCCCCCCTCCCCCCAGTGGGTGGGGGAGGGGGGCTGGGGGGGTGGGCGGGAGGTCCCGAACATGCCGAACATGCTGGGTCTGGTCTCCTACGCGGTCTTCTTCTTCATCATCGTCCTGGTGTTCGCGATCGCGGCGCTGGGGCTCAACCTCCAGTGGGGATCCACCGGCCTGTTCAACGCCGGCGTCGTCGGCTTCTTCGCCGTCGGCGGCTACGCGCTGGCCATCCTGACCGGCCCCGATCGCCCGGAGCTCATCGGGGGCTTCGGCCTTCCATTCGTCGTCGGGCTGGCCGGGGCCATGGCCGCCTCCGCCCTGGCGGCGCTGGTCGTGGGCCTCGCGACCATCCGGCTCCGCGAGGACTACCTCGCCATCGCCACCTTCGGGACCGCGGTGACGATCCAGCTCGTCGCGCTGAACTGGGAAGGCCTGACCGGCGGCAACCTGGGGATCTCGGCCATTCCCCGCCCGCTGGCCGGCGTGTTCGCGCCTCCGCTCCGCTACAACGTCTTCTACCTGGGCCTGGTGGGGGTCGCGGTCGGGGGGGTCTACTGGGCGCTGGAGCGCATCGTCCGCTCCCCGTGGGGTCGGGTCCTCAAGGCCATCCGCGAGGACGAGACCGCCACCGTCTCGCTCGGAAAGGACGTCCGCCTCTTCCGGCTGCAGGCCTTCGTCCTCGGCTCGGCCGCCATCGGGCTGGCCGGCGCCCTCTACGTCGGCTTCGTCGGGTACGTCAGCCCCTTCGATTTCCTGCCGATCGTCACCTTCCAGGTGTGGACCATGCTGATCGTCGGCGGCAGCGGCAACAACCGGGGCGCCGTCGTCGGGGCCCTGGTCGTGTGGGCGCTGTGGAGCGGCAGCGGCTCGCTCGTCGCCAGCTGGCTCCCCTCGGAGCTGCAGACGCAGGGCGGCGCGGTGCAGGTCATCCTGATCGGCCTGGTGCTGTGCCTCACGCTCCGGTTCCGGCCGCGGGGCCTGATCGGCGAGGAGCCCCGGGTCTCCCGCCACCTCGCCGAGTGAGGCCCCGCGCCCCTGGATTCCCCGCCGACTAGTGCCGTTCCAACTTGTTCGAGGAATGCGGCGAGTCCGTGCTTCAAGAATCGCTTGCCCATTTTGGCTCATGTAGTTGGAACGGCACTAGGCAAGGGCCCCCGGATGCTCTACTATCGCGACACCGAACGCACCAGGGAGGAGACTGCAATGCGGCTCCAGCGAATGGTCGTGCTCATCGTCGCGACGGTCAGCGTCGCCGTCGCGCCGGCGGCCTCCGCCCAGCCGTCGTGTCCGATCAAGCTCGGGGGCATCCTGTCGCTGACCGGGTCGCTCGGCGCGGTGGGGAAACCCATCGCCGACACGGCCCGGATGGCCGTCGAGCACGTCAACGCCGCCGGAGGCGTCAAGGGCTGCCCGGTCGAGTTCATCCTCCGGGACGACCAGGGCCAGTCCACCGTCGGCGTGGACGCCGCCAAGAATTTGGTGGACGTCCAGGGGGTCCCGGCCCTGATCGGCGCCATCAGCAGCGGGGTGAGCCTGCCGATCCTGAGCTCGGTCGCGGTCCCGGCGAAGGTCGTCATGGTGTCGTGCTGCTCCACGTCGCCGACCTTCACCACGCTGGCCCAGGAGGGGAAGACGGGCGGCTACTGGTTCCGGACCATCCCGACCACCAAGACGATGGCCTACGCGGCCGCCCAGCTGGCCGCCCAGCGGGGCTACCGGAAGGTCGCGGTGATCTACGTCAACACCGACTTCGGGGTGAACCTGGGCAAGGATTTCGCCCGGGCCATGCAGAAGCTCGGCGGCTCGGTGGTCGTCTCGATCCCCTACCAGGAGAACCAGCCCTCGTACCGGGCCGAGGTGAGCCGCGCGCTCGCCGCCAGCCCCGACTCGGCCTACCTCATCGCCTTCCCCCAGGATGGCGCCACCCTGGCCCGCGAATGGCTCTCGTTCGGCGGCACCCAGAGCCTCCTCCTCAACAACGCCCTCCGCGCCGACCAGTTCGTCAAGGCGGTGGGCGCCCGGTTCCTCCAGAACGCCTACGGCATGGATTCCGCCCAGGTCTCCGGGCCCTCGGTCGAACGCCTTCAACCAGGCCTTCCAGGCCAAGTTCGGCGCGGCCCCCAACGGCCCCGGGCTCCACAGCGTCTACGACGCCGTCGTCGTGGTGGCGCTGGCCATGCAGGCGTCGAAGACGATCAGCGGAACCGAGATTCGCGACAACATCCGGCGCGTGACGGCCCCGGGCGGCGCCCCGGTCTCGACCGGTGTGGAGAGTATCCGGCGGGGCCTCGAGCTGCTCAGGAGCGGCCAGGCCGTCCGTTACGCCGGCGCCACCGGACCCGTCCAGTTCGACGAGCACGGCGACGTGTCCGGGCCGGCCCTGATCTGGCGGATCAAGGATGAGCAGATCGTGACCGACCGGCAGATCCCCCTCGAGGAGATGCAAGCGCTCTTCAAGCAGATCGACGGATAGTCCCGACCAGGACCGCGGTCGGAACGCGAAATTTCGGGCCTGACCGCCCCGGAAAGGGTGTGCTAGAGTCTGGTTCGGCAACCGATGGCCGTCCCACCCGCGGACGCTCAGGAGAGGTGACGCCATGGACAACCTCGCGATGTGGAAACGCTTCAAGAACTACCTGTGCGTCTCCGATTCGGTCGGAGTCACGGTGGACATCAGCCGGATGAAGTTCAGCGACACCTTCCTGCAGGAGAAGGACGCGGACATCCGCCGGGCCTTCGCGGAGATGGACAAGCTGGAAGCCGGCGAGATCGTGAACCCCGACGAGAAGCGGATGGTCGGCCACTACTGGCTCCGCGACTCCGCGAAGGCGCCGACGCCGGAGCTGCGCAAGGAGATCGACTCCACCCTGGCCCGCATCAAGAAGTTCGCCAAGGCGGTCCATGAAGGCCGCATCAAGCCGCAGAAGGCCAAGCGCTTCACCAACGTGCTCGTCGTCGGCATCGGCGGCTCCGCGCTCGGCCCCGAGTTCGTGGCCAAGGCGCTCGGCTCCCCGAGCCGGGACAAGATGAAGCCCTACTTCTTCGACAACACCGACCCCGACGGGATGGACCTGGTCCTGGAGCAGATCGGGGCGGGGCTCAAGGAGACCCTCACGCTGGTCATCTCCAAGTCGGGGGGCACCAAGGAGACCCGCAACGGGATGCTCGAGGCCGAGGCCGCCTACACCCGGGCCGGCCTCAAGTTCCCGGCCCACGCGGTCGCGGTCACCGGCGACGACAGTGACCTGGACCACTACGCCGTCCAGCACAAGTGGCTGGACCGCTTCCCGATGTGGGACTGGGTGGGCGGCCGCACCTCCGAGATGTCGGCGGTCGGGCTGCTGCCGGCGGCCCTCCAGGGTATCGACATCCAGGGGATCCTCAACGGCGCCAAGGCCATGGATGAGGTGACCCGGAGCAAGGACCCGATGCGGAACCCCGCCGCCCTGGTGGCGCTCATGTGGTACCACGCCGGCGGTGGCCGGGGCGCCAAGGACATGGTGATCCTGCCCTACAAGGACCGGCTGGAGCTGTTCAGCCGCTACCTCCAGCAGCTCGTGATGGAGTCGCTGGGCAAGGAGCACGACCTCAACAACAAGGTCGTCAATCAGGGGATCGCGGTCTACGGCAACAAGGGCTCCACGGACCAGCACGCCTACGTGCAGCAGCTCCGCGACGGCGTCAACAACTTCTTCGTGACGTTCATCGAGGTGCTGAAGGACCGGAACGGGAAGTCGATGGCGGTCGAGCCCGGGGCGACCAGCGGCGACTTCCTGAGCGGCTTCCACCAGGGCACCCGGCGAGCGCTGTTCGAGAAGGACCGGGAGAGCATCACGGTCACCGTCAACGAGGTGAGCCCCCAGACCGTCGGCAAGCTCATCGCCCTGTACGACCGCGCGGTCGGCTACTACGGCACGCTGGTGAACATCAACGCCTACCACCAGCCGGGCGTCGAGGCCGGCAAGAAGGCGGCGGCCGGCGTGCTGGAGCTGCAGGCCCGGATCGTGGCGGGGCTCAAGGCCAACAAGAAGAAGGCCTTCACCGTCGAGCAGCTCGCCGACGAGATCGGGGCCCGGGACGAGGTGGAGACCGTGTTCAAGATCCTGCAGCACCTCTCCGCCAACAAGGACCACGGGGTCAAGCAGAGCCGGGCGGCCGGCGCCTCGATCTTCGCCGCCACCTACTCGGCGTAGCTTCGCCGGCGGGGCGGTCACCGGGCGACGGTGACCGCCGGGGGGGCCGGGCGGACAGGAGGAGCATGCGGTACTCGCGAGCGAGACGGGCGGTCCTCGTCCTGGCCGCCGCCGGCCTCGCCGCCTGTGCCGTCGGCCCGCCCGACCCTCCCCCGCCCGGTCTCCCGGGCGAGATCCGGGTCGGCGTCACGTCGAGCTATGCCCCGATCATCTTCCGGCTCGGAGGGCCCACGACAGGCACGATCGCCGGGGTGGAGGCCGACCTGGCCCGCCGCCTCGGCGAGGCGCTGGGGCGCCCGGTCCGGTTCATCGAGGTGCGCTGGGAGGAGCAGATCGACATGCTCCTGTCCCGGCGGACCGACATCATCATGTCCGGGATGTCCATCACCCAGGCCCGGCAGGTCCGCATCGCCTTCACCGAGCCCTACCTCGAGACCGGCCAGGCCGTCGCGATGCGGGTCGAGGACGCCGCCCGGTACAACTCGCGCGAGAAGCTGGTGGCCGCCCCGGTGACCATCGGCGTGATCGAGGGGACGACCGGGGAGGTCTTCGTCCAGCGGAGCCTGCCCAACGCCCGCCGGGTGCAGCTGATCCGGGCCAGCGACGGCGCGCTCGCGCTCAAGCGCCGGACCGTCAACGTCTTCATCCACGACGCCCCGTCCATCATGTGGCTCGTCTCCGAGAACGAGGCCGACCTCGCCGGCGCCTGGACGCCGCTCACCAAGGAGAGCCTGGCCTGGGGGCTCCGCCGCGAGGACACCGAGTTCCTGGCGCGCGTCAACGACCTCCTGCGGGCCTGGAAGGCGGACGGCTCCCTGGAAGCGGTGCTGAACAAGTGGCTCCCCTACCGGAGGCCCGCCGGCTCGTAGCCCGCCAAGCCCCTCTGCAGGGGTGAGCGCGGCGGCTCCTACGGCTTGCGCAGCGCGAGAGGGGCGGCGCCCAGAAGGCGTCGGGCCGCCGCCCAGATCCCCTCGATTGCCTCCGTCAGGGCCGGGGCGTCGAGGGCCAGGCCGCGCAGCAGGTAGCCGCCGCGCGGCAGCGCCTCGCCGCCGATCTTCACGTCCGGCCGCCCCGTCGCCAGGGCCGCCACCTCCGACTCGAACCGCGCGTCGGCGACGACGCCGATCAGGGCCACCGTGGCGAAGTAGGGGTGTGATTCGGTCCCGCCGAGGCCGCCCCAGGCGGGATTTCCCCGCAGGACGAACCGGTCGCGGAGGAGCCAGCCGCCGGCGTCCCGGATCAGCAGCGCGCTCTCGAGCCGGTCGAAGCGCCACGCCTCACCCCGGCCGACGCGCCCCGCGGCGAAGGCGTCGACGAGGACCAGCCTCGCCCCCTCCCCGACCTCGACGCCGATCGTCTGCCGGAGCGCCGACCCGGCGAAGGGGATCGTGTGGTCCGGCACGTACTCCACGGTCGCGCCCGGCTCCAGCCGGATGAGCACGTCCTGGACGGCCGGCTCGCCCTCGGTCCGGTAGACCTTCGTCGCCGAGGGCGTCGTGAGGACGGCGTGGGCCCCCGGCCCGGCCACGACCTCGATCGCCAGCCGGTCGCCGCCGACCAGGCCGCCGGTCGGGTTGAGGACCGACACCACCGCCGCGGGATCGTCCAGCCCGACCGGGGCCAGGACCTGCAGCGGCAGCGTGGACCGGCACCCGGTCAGCACGGTGGCGGCGCCACGGCGCTCGAACCGGAGGCGCAGCGCGCCGTCCCGGCCGATCCGGTCAGGCGGGGAGCAGAAGGTCGTGATGAATCCAGCCGACGACACGGTCCACACCGGTCCCGTCGCGGAGGTTGGTGAACACGAACGGGCGGTCGCCGCGCATCCGGCGCGAGTCCCGCGCCATCACGTCGAGGTCCGCGCCGACGTGGGGGGCGAGGTCGATCTTGTTGATCACGAGGAGGTCGGACCGGGTGATCCCCGGCCCGCCCTTGCGCGGGATCTTGTCCCCCTCGGCGACGTCGATGACGTAGATGGTGGCGTCGACCAGCTCCGGGCTGAAGGTCGCCGCCAGGTTGTCTCCCCCGCTCTCGACGAGCAGCAGGTCCAGCGCGGGGAACCGCTCGACCAGCCCTCGGACGGCCTCGAGGTTCACCGATGCGTCTTCGCGGATCGCCGTGTGGGGGCAGCCGCCGGTCTCGACCGCCACCACCCGGTCCGGCGGGAGCGCGCCCCGGCGGACGAGGAACTCGGCGTCCTCCTTCGTGTAGATGTCGTTGGTGATCACCGCCATGTCAACCGCGGCTCGCAGGCGGACGCACAGGGCCTCCACGAGGGCGGTCTTGCCGGAGCCCACGGGGCCCCCGATGCCGATCTTGAGGGGCTTCGGGATCACGAGCGGAACAGCCTCAGGTCGAGCCGCGCGTGCTCCCACCCGGCCAGCTCCAGCCCCGGCGTGAAGCTCCACATGTCCTCCGGCCGCGCGCGGGCGGCCTCGGTCGCCAGGCGGTGGATCCGAGGCCGCATGGCGGCCAGCGCATGCTGCCCCTCGAGCTGGCCGAGCGGCATCAGCCTGAGCGCGGCGCCCACCAGCATGGCGGCGGTGGCGTAGAGGTAGGCGGCCGCGATGGCCTCGGCCGGGGCACCGCCCCGCCCGGTCACGGCGCCGAACACGACCGCGTGGTGACCCGGCGTCCGGCCCTCGGCCACGGCCCGGGCGACGGCGCCGACGAACGGGTCGTCCTCGAGCGCGGCGGCGACCCGCGCGGTCTGACGGCCCATCTGCTGGCTCGCGTCCCGGAACTCCCGGACGCACTTCGTGGCGTGGAGCGCCGCGTCGAGGGCCATCCAGCCGGCGAGGTCGTCGCGCACGGCGGCCTGCGCGGCGGCGGCGGCCGCGACCGCGTCGCCGGGCCCCGCGCTGCCCTCGAGGTGAGCGGCGAGAAACGCCTCGAGGCCGGCGCGGTCGCGGACGAGGCCGGCCTGGGCGTAGGTCTCGAGCCCGAACGAGTGGGCGAACCCCCCGGCCGGGAAGAGCCCGTCCGTGAACTGGAGCAGGCCGAGGAGCCCGTCAGTCACCATGCCGGTGTCCTTTTCCGATCGGCGTGAACGCCGTCCGCTCGCGCTGCCAGGTCACGCCGAGCCGGGTCAGGAGCCGCTCCATGGCCGGATCGTCCGGCACCAGGAGCCGCTGAGCGTCGATGGCGAGCGTGAAGTGGCGGTTTCCGACCTCGAATGCGAGGCGTAGCGCCTCCTCGGGGGAGCGCGGGGTGGCGGCCAGCACCGGCTCCGGCGCCGCCTCGACGACCACGTACCACCCGGGACCGACGTGGAGCACGTCGCCCGGAACCAGCGCGCTGCCGGTGGGCAGCGCCAGCGCCAGCTCGCGGCCGCCGCGCGTGGCGACGCGACGCCGGCCCCAGCGGCGCTCCTCCGCCGTCAGCACCAGCGCGTCGCGCTCGAGCCCCGCCAGGTCGGCTCCATCCGTCTCCACCCGCGCCTGCGTGATCACGATCATTCGGACCTCCCCCACCCCCACCCCTCCCGGCACCCTCCGGGGGGAGGGGCGCCGGCCCCTTCGAACTCCACGCTGCCCACGGGCGGGGCGTCCTTGACGTTGTCAGAAGAGGAAGTAGCGCTGCGCCATCGGTAGGACCCGGGCCGGCTCGCAGGTGAGTAGCTCGCCGTCCGCCCGGACCTCGTAGGTCTCGGGATCGACCTCGATCCGCGGCAGGGCGTCGTTGTGGACCATGTCGCGCTTGCCGAGGCCGCGACAGCGCCGCACCGCCACCGCCCGTCGCTGGAGGCGCAGCCGTCCCGCCACGTCGGCGGCCAGGGCGGCGGCCGAGACGAACGTCACCGCCGTGCTCGCGACCGCCCGGCCGAAGGCGCCGAACATCGGCCGGTACAGCACCGGCTGGGGGGTCGGGATGGACGCGTTGGGATCGCCCATGGCCGCCCAGGCGATGGCGCCGCCCTTGACCACCAGCTCCGGCTTGACGCCGAAGAACGCCGGCTTCCAGAGCACGAGGTCGGCCAGCTTGCCGGCCTCCACCGAGCCCACGTGGTCGGCCAGGCCGTGGGCGATGGCCGGGTTGATCGTGTACTTCGCCACGTACCGCTTCACCCGGCGGTTGTCGTCGCCCGGCGTCTCGCCGGGGAGCGCGCCCCGCTGGCGCTTCATCTTGTCGGCGGTCTGCCAGGTGCGGATGATCACCTCGCCGATCCGCCCCATCGCCTGGGAATCGGACGACATCATGCTGATCGCCCCGAGGTCGTGGAGGATGTCCTCGGCGGCGATCGTCTCCGCCCGGATCCGGGACTCCGCGAACGCCAGGTCCTCGGGGATGCGCGGGTTCAGGTGGTGACACACCATGAGCATGTCGAGGTGCTCGTCCATGGTGTTCACCGTGAACGGCATCGTCGGGTTGGTCGACGAGGGCAGGCAGTTGGGCTCGCCGCAGACCCGGATGATGTCGGGGGCGTGCCCGCCCCCCGCCCCTTCCGTGTGGTAGGTGTGGATCGTGCGGCCCCGGAAGGCGCGGATCGAGTCCTCGACGAAGCCCGCCTCGTTCAGGGTGTCGGTGTGGATCGCCACCTGGACGTCGTGCTCCTCGGCGACGCCCAGGGCGCAGTCGATGGCCGCCGGCGTCGTCCCCCAGTCCTCGTGGAGCTTGAGCCCGATGGCGCCGGCGGCGATCTGCTCGCGGAGCGGCTCGGGGGTCGAGGCGTTCCCCTTGCCCAGGAAGCCGAGGTTCACCGGGAAGGCCTCGCTCGCCTCCAGCATCCGGTGGAGATGCCACTCGCCCGGGGTGCAGGTCGTCGCGTTCGTCCCGGTGGCCGGCCCGGTGCCGCCCCCGAGCAGGGTCGTGAGCCCGGCGCTGATCGCCTCGGTCACGAGCTGCGGGCAGATGAAGTGGATGTGCGCGTCGAGCCCGCCGGCGGTGACCAGGCGACCCTCGCCGGCGATCACCTCGGTCCCGGCGCCGACGACCATGCCCTCCGAGACGCCGGCCATGAGGTCGGGGTTCCCGGCCTTGCCGACGCCGGCGATGCGACCGTCGCGGATGCCGATGTCCGCCTTCACGATCCCCCAGTGGTCCACGATCACCGCGTTCGTGATCACGGTGTCCAGGGCCCCGGCGGCGCGGGTGGCCCGCGCCGACTGCCCCATGCCGTCCCGGAGCACCTTGCCGCCGCCGAACTTGGCCTCCTCGCCGGGGGTCGTGAGGTCCCGCTCGACCCGGATGAACAGCTCGGTGTCGGCGAGGCGCACGCGGTCCCCCACCGTCGGCCCGTACAGGTCGGCGTACTGCCGGCGCGTCAGGCGCAGCGTCATGGCCGGCGCTCCCACTCGGCCAGCCGGCCGAGCGCCGCGTCCCGGTCGCCGCCCTGGGTGAGGGCGTTGAGCCCGAACAGCCGGCGGGCGCCGGCCACCTCGACGAGGGTGACGCGTTTGGCGTCACCCGGCTCGAACCGGACCGCGGTGCCGGCCGGGACGTTCAGCCGCATGCCGAACGCCCGCGCGCGATCGAAGGACAGGGCCCGGTTGACCTCGAAGAAGTGGAAGTGGGAGCCGACCTGGATCGGCCGGTCGCCGGTGTTGGTCACGACCAGCTCGACCGTCTGGCGACCCGCATTGGCGACGATGTCGCCGTCGCCGAGCACGTACTCCCCGGGAATCATGAGGTGGGCTCCTATCGGATCGGCGAGTGGATGGTCACCAGCTTGGTGCCGTCGGGAAAGGTGCCCTCGACCTGCACCTCTTCCAGCATCTCCGGCACGCCCTCCATCACGTCGTCCCGGCCGAGGATGGTCAGCCCGGCCGCCATCAGCTCGGAGACCGACCGGCCGTCGCGGATGCCTTCGAGGATCTCGGCGGTGATGAGCGCCAGCGCCTCGGGGTGGTTGAGCTTCAGGCCCCGGGTCCGGCGCCGCCGGGCCAGCTCGGCGGCGGTGAAGATGAGGAGCTTCTCCTGCTCCCGCGGGGTGAGGTGCATCGTTGGACCTCCCTCGTCACACGGACAGAAAGCGCTTCATTTCCTCGACGTCGAAGCCGGCCTTCTCGCCCTCCCAGGCGATGGCTCCTTTCTCCATCACGTAGAAGCGATCGCAGAGCGCGTGGGCGAACTCGAGGTACTGCTCGACCACGACGATGGCGCGGCGCCCCTCGACCTTGATGCGGCCGAGCGCGTCGGCGATCTCCTCCACGAGCGAGGGCTGGATGCCCTCGGTCGGCTCGTCGAGGAGGAGCAGTCGGGGATCGGCGATGAGGGTGACCAGGGCGGCTCAGCCGTCATGCCGCCCGCGGCCCCAATGAAGCAAGGGTCGTGCCCGGGAGAGGTCGGACGACGCCGGCCGCCGAATGGCATGACGGGCGGAGGCTTACACCGACAGACCTTCCGGCGGGCTCGCCCGCGGGTGCCGCATCCGCAGGCACCGGTGCCCAAGGTCGAGGCAGGCGCCGGGTCGGTGGGCTTCAGGTCGCCAGCGAGGGGAGGTCGGCCTCGGGGGGCGCGGCGCGGAGCACCTCGACGTAGGATGCGACGGCGCGCTTCAAGCCGACGTCGCGCCGCTGGGACTCGGAGAGGAACCGAGCGGTGCTCGAGGAGCTGGTGGAAGAGCTCGGCCGGCTCCAGCGTCCCGCGCAGCTCGAGCGGGATCGCCTTCAGAACCGGCTCGTACACCTCGACGAGCCACCGCCCCGCGACCTCGGCCTCCACCTCCGGTCCGGCATGTCCGCGCCGGGCGCCGAAGCCGGCAATGTCGTGGAGGAGCCGGCGAGCCTGGTTTTCCTGGGCCGTGATCCCCGTCAGCAGCAAGAGGCGGCGGCTGTGGTGGCCCGGCTCGACGACCTGCGGGTTGACCCGGAGCCGGTACCCCCCCACGGCCGCGATCAGCTCGACCTCCTCGACGTCGAAGCCGAGCTCGGCGAGCCCGCGCAGGCGGGCGTCGATCCGGAACCGCTCCTCGGGACCGAAGATCTCCTCCCGGGTCAGCTCGGACCAGAGCTGCTCGTATCGTCGCGGGATCTCCGCCGCCGTGTTGACCGGATCGAGCTCCTCCGGGAGGCCGGCGGCGGCGGCGAGGTCCATCAGCTCGCCCGCCACGTTCTCCTCGGCGATGGCGACATCGTGGCCACGCTGGCCATCGCTCAGGCGCGCATGCAACTCGCCCGTCTCGGAGTCCACGAGGTAGGCGGCGAGGGCGCCCGCGTCACGGCGGAAGAGAGTGTTGGAGAGCGAGCAGTCGCCCCAGAAGAAGCCGGCCAGGTGCAAGCGCACGAGCAGGCCGGTCAGGGCATCGAGTAGCCGGTTGCGCAGGTCACCGACCGGCGGCCGAGCGAACAGCGCCCGGTACGGCACCGAGAACTCGAGATGCCGCGTGAGGAGCACCGCTTCCGGCTCCGGACGCCCCCCGGCGCGTGCCGACCCCGCCGCGCCCGAGCGGCTGACCACACCCACCGCCTCGACCACCGGAACCGACTTCTCGGCCAGCGTGCGCAGCAGCCGGTACTCGCGCTCGGCAAGCCGGCGGGGCAGCTCCTTGAGGGCGTACAGCCGGTCGCCGTATTCGACGAAGCGCACCACGTGCCGGTGGATTCCCCGCTCGACGTTGACCACGCGCTCCGAGCGCCAGCGCTCGAGCGGCTCCTCCCACGGCAAATCGAGGAAGTCGGGGTGGCCCGGCCGCACGAGCATCGAGAAGGCTCCGTCGGGCGGCGTTCGGCTCCTGGTGTCCACGATCCCGCGTCTCCCTCTCGTTAGAGGGAGCGGAGAGCCGGTGAGGATTCCGGGCCGGCCGGGTGGCGCATTCCGAAGGCACGTGCCCAATCCGGAGGCAGCCGCCATGGTCCTTGCCACCCCCGAGGGCTCTCATCTATGCTGCGACCCGGGCGAGCGAAAGGATTCGACTGATGAGGCTTCACGTCAACGGCACGACGCTCGATTGCGAGACGGTCGGGGAGGGGGCGCCCTGTCTCTGCCTGCACGGCGGACCCGGCACCGACTCCTCGGGCCTGCGACGGAGCCTGGGGCCCCTCGCCGAGGCCCTCGGCCTCCGCCTGATCTTCTATGACCACCGCGGGCACGGGGGGTCGGAGTGGGTGCCGGTCGAGCAGTGCACGCAGGACCAGCTCGTCGCCGACGTCAACGGGGTGCGCCAGGCGCTCGGGCTGGGACGGGTCCACGTGCTCGGCATCAGCTGGGGCGGATTCCTCGGCCTGATGTACGCGGCCCGCTACCCGGAGTCGATGCAGACCCTCGCCGTCGTCGGGGCGTCGGCCAGCCGCGCGTTCATGCCCCGGGCGGAGGAGAACGCCCGGCGGCAGGCGACCCCCGAGCAGTGGGCGGCCTACCGCTCGCTGTGGGACGGGTCGCTGGCGGACGACGAAAGCTACCGGCGCGCGTTCGAGACGATCCGCCCCCTCTACTTCTTCGACAGGACGCTGGCGGCCGTCGCCAACGCGGCGCGGGCCGACACGCGCTACCGGCTGGCCGTCCGCAAGTTCGTGATCGATCACGAGTACGCGCGGTACGACTGCCGCGCCGAGCTCTCCGGCATCCGCTGTCCGACGCTGGTCGCGGTCGGGCGTCACGACTGGATCTGCCCGGTCGACCAGGCGGAGGAGATCCACCGGCTGATCCCCCACTCCGAGCTGGCCGTCTTCGAGAGGAGCGGACACTCCCCCCAGGTCGAGGAGCGCGACGCGTTCACCCGGCGACTGGCGAGCTTTCTCGGCGCCGGGACGCCGGCCGGCTCGCACTGACCCCCCGCGACCGGCGCTGCCGCCGATCCCCGGCGCCCCGGGAGGGCTGACACGGTTCCCCGGGGCGACTACGTCCGCCGGAACGCGCTGCGGTTGCTCCGGATCTGCTCGGCGTGCTCGTGGGCGTGCGGCCCGTAGCTCTCCAGCCAGCGGGCGGTCGAGTACTCGCCGGTCGGCGTCGGCATGCCGGCCTTGGCCCAGTCGGCCTCGGTCATCCGGTCGAGCAGCTCGGCCGTGTAGCCACGGACCGCCTGGAACATCGCCAGCGCGGCCTCCAGCGGTCGCTCGGCGTAGGCGAACCGCGCCGCCAGCTCGTCCGGGTCGTAACGCCAGAGCTGCGCGTCGTCCGTGATCAGGATCCGGCGGAGCCGCACGGAGGCGATCATCTCGCTGTCGGCGAGGTGATGCACCACCTCCCGGGCGCTCCACTCGGACTTGGCGGGCTTCCAGTCCAGCTCGTCCGGCGCGATGCCGGCGAGGGCGGCGACCACCTCGGCGTACCCCTTCTTGTAGCGATCGATCAGCTCGGCCCGTTCAGCAGCGGTCATCGGTTCTCCTTTTGAACCTCCCTCCTACCCCCCCACCCCCTCCGTTTGACCGGATCGCCGGGACGGCTCGGGCCTACGGCCCTCGCGACGTCCCACCCTCCGGCGGCCACGGGGGGAGGCGGGGTCGGAGTCGGAGGCCCCGATTGCTTCACATGCTGGGGCAGCCTCTCGGCGCCTCGCGGGATCCAGACGCGCATCGCACCCGGCTCGCGATTGGCCCAGGCGTAGTAAGGGATGGCGGTCAGCTCGACCCGCTGGCGGTCCGGCGCCGGCCCGGAGCGCGCCGGACGATAGAGCTGGTGGTGCCACGAGGCCGTATCCACGCGGAAGCCGGACGCGCGGACGACCGCGACGCCACCGAGCAGGTCGCCCTCCCACCGTGAGGTCAGCGGCGCCGCCGGGTCGATCTCGAGGTCGGCGACGGGCGCTCCGGGATGGTCCGCCTGCTCCAGGCAGTACACGAGAGGTCCCCGCTCGATCGCCACGCGCCCGCGCGTCGAACTCGATCCACGGATGCGCCTCGACGAGCCGGGGCTCCATGGCCAGGTCGAGCTCGACCGCGTCGCCGCGCGCCCAGCCCCGCTCGAGCCGCAGGTAGCCGTTCGCGTCCGGCGTGACCTCCACCTCGCGGTCGTTGACGCGGACGGCGACCCCCCGGCACCAGCCGGGCGCGCGCAGGCCGAGCGTCCACGGGCCGCCGCCCCCCTCCTCGATCGCGAGCCGGATCCGGCCCTCCCACGGATAGGCGCTGTCCATCCGGAGGACGACGGTCGAGCCCGACCCGAGCTCGGTGACGAACCGCGCGGACCCGTACTGGTGGATCTGCAGTCCCGAGGCATCGCGGGTCGCGACGTAGTGGCCGAGCGACGCCACCAGCCGCATGACGTTCGGCGGACAGCAGGCGACCAGGTGCCACTCCTTCCGCCGGCACCCGCCCCGGGAGAGCCGCTCGTCGGCGCCGTTGCTGGCCAGCGGGTTGACGTAGAAGTAGCGCTGGCCGTCCAGCGACACGCCGCCCAGCACCGCGTTGTAGAGCGTCCGCTCGATGAGGTCGGCGAACCGGGACTCGCCGGTCGCCAGCAGCATGCGCCAGCTCCACATGATGCTCCCGATCGCCGCGCACGTCTCCGAGTAGGCCAGGTCGCTCGGCAGCTCGTACGGCTGGCCGAGCGACTCGGCGTGATGGCGGGCGCCGATGCCGCCGGTGACGTAGAGCTTGTGGTGGACCAGGTCGTCCCACTGGCGGGTCAACGCCGCCAGCAGCGCCGGGTCGCCAGTCTCGAGGTACAGGTCCGTGACGCCCGCGGCCAGGTAGGTGGCCCGGACGGCGTGGCCCTCGACCTCGCTCGCCTCCCGGACGGGCACGCGGTCCTGGTAGTACGCCGAGCTGTTGAATCGCCCCGGCCCCAGGAAGCCGCGGCCGCGCTGGTCGACGAAGAACCTCGCGAGGTCGAGGTAGCGTCGCTCGCCGGTCTCCCGGTACAGCTCCACCAGCCCCATCTCGATCTCCGGATGGCCCGGGGTGGCGGCGCGCCGGCCCGGTCCGAAGACGGCGTCGATGCAGTCGGCGAAGCGCCGGGCGATCCGCAGCAGGCCATCGTCCCCGGTGGCGCGGTGATGGGCCACCGCCGCCTGGAACAGGTGGCCCGCGCAGTACAGCTCGTGGCCGTGAGAGAAGTCGGTCCAGCGCCGGCTCGGCTCGGCCACCTGATAGTGGGTGTTGAGATACCCGTCGGCCCCCTGGGCGGCGCCGACCAGCTCGGTCGTCGTGTCGATCGTCGATCGCAGCGCGTCGCCGGGCACTCGCGCGACCTCGTACGCCGCGGCCTCCAGCCACTTGTAGACGTCCGAGTCCATGAACACCGGCCCCCGGTACCGTCCCGTCGAGCGGCCGGCGGCGATCCGGAGGTTGTCGAGATTCCCGGCCGCCTCGAGCATCCGGAGGCCGTGCGGCAGGGCAAGCTGCCGGTTACTCGCCTGCCGGGCCGCCCAGAGGCCGCCCTCGAGCGTCACCGCCCGTGATCCGAGCGTCTTCCACGCGGCCCGAGGGCTCTGGCCCGTGTCAACGGGGCCGGCGCCCGGGATCCCTGTCCCCGTTCCCGTCATCCTGGCTCCCTGCCTGCTCGGCCAAGGGTTGACTTGATATATGATGTGACCGGTCACGAAGGCCGTCTTACCTTCTCAGCACATGCCCGGGCTGTCAACGGTCGAGGCGCCGCAGGCGCCGGGATCGGGAGACGGCCCGCGGTACCGCAGCACACCCGGGGCGCGTCTCGACGAGGAGAGCGGATTGGGCAGCCAGGCCACGCCGTCACGATACGAGCGCGACGGTTCGACCCTGCGATTCGGGGGGGACCGCTCGCAGGTCGCGATCACGGTCTGCAGCCCGCGCATCGTCCGGGTCGAGCTGGCCGGCGAAGGCGAGGTGACCGGTCCCTCGTACGTCGAGCCCCGCGACTGGCCCGCCGCGCCCGTCGAGATCGTCGACGGCGAGCCGCTGCGCCTGGCGACGACCGACCTGCGGCTCGAGGTGACCACCACGCCGCTGCGCCTGACGTTCCTCGATCCCACCGGCGCCTGGCTGCTCCGCGAGCCCGCGGACGGTGGCATGTTCGACGGAGCGGGTCGACGACGGCTCCCCGCGTCTCCGCCTCCAGGCCCGCTTCGCGTTCGCGGGCGAGCAGCACTTCTACGGCCTGGGCCAGGGCGGCCTCGCGCTCGACCGGCTCGGCGTGGCCCGCCAGCTCTGGAACACGCAGCTGGGCCACGGGCCCGGCTCGGACATGGGCATCCCGCTGCTCGTCTCCAACCGGGGCTACGCGCTGTTCTTCGACAATCCGGGCGACGCCGTGCTGACGGTGGGGCGGTCGGACAACGGCGTCCGCATCGTCTACACCGCCGAGGCGGGGCGGCTTCAGTGGTACTTCCTGATGGGCCCGGACCTGCGCGGGGTGATGGGCGAGGTGGCGGAGCTGCTCGGGCGGCCACCGCTTCCGCCGCGATGGGCCCTGGGGTTCCTCCAGTCTACCCGCCACTTCGACGACACCGCGGAGCTGCGCCGGCTGCCCCGGACGATCCGCGAGAAGCGGATTCCGTGCGACGGGCTGATCTACCTCTCGACGTACGGGGAGGCGCGCGGCTGGAACCGTGGCGTCGGGCATCTGGAGTTCCAGCCCGAGCTGTGGCCGGATCCGCCGGCCCTGCTCGAGGAGGTGCGGCGACAGCACTTCGAGGTCATCACCCACGAGTACCCGGTGCTCCACGAGGCCTCGCCGCTCTCCGCCGAGGCCGAGGCGCGTGGCTACCTGCTGGACGCGGGCTACGAGCGGGTGACCGCGGCGGACCGGCCGAGCGCGACCTACCGGGAGGGCCAGCGCTACCTCGACTTCTCGAACCCGGCCGCGCGCGCCTGGTGGTGGGCGGCCCACCGGGAGCTGGCGCGGCTCGGCGTGGCGGGCTGGTGGCTCGACGGGGGGGAGGGCCCGCCGGCGACCTCGAAGCTCCACGCCGGCGACGGCACGCTCCTCCACAACATCTACGACCGGCTCCGCCACCAGGCGTTCGCCGAGGGCGAGGCGGCCGATCGCCCCGGACAGCGCGTGTTCCTGCTGTGCCGGTCGGGCGGGGCCGGGATGCAGCGGTTCGGGGCGGCCTGCTGGTCCGGCGACATCAACAACGACTTCGCGACGCTGGAGGCCCAGGTCCCGCTGGGGCTGAACACCGGCCTGTCGGGGGTCCCGTACTGGGGGACCGACGTCGGCGGCTTCTTCCATCCGATCCCGGAGAGCGGGGAGCTGTACGCCCGGTGGTTCCAGCTCGGGGCCTTCAGCCCGATCTTCCGCTCGCACGGGTGGGTCTGGCGGGACCACGTGCCGTGGGCCCACGGCGCCGAGGTCGAGGCGATCTGCCGGCGCTACGCCGAGCTCCGCTATCGCCTGCTCCCCTACACGTACACCCTCGCCTGGCAGGCCCACACGCGGGGCCTCCCGCTCATGCGGCCGCTGGTCCTGAACTACCCCGACGATCCGCGGGTCTGGGGGCTCGGCCACGAATTCCTGTGGGGCGACGACCTGCTGGTGGCCCCGGTGACGCGGGAGGGCGCCACCGCCTGGCCCGTCTACCTGCCGCCGGGCGGCTGGTACGACTTCTGGACCGGCGCCCGTCACGACGGCCCCGCCGGCGTCACGCTGGCGGCGCCGCTCGACCGGCTGCCGCTCCTCGTGCGGGCCGGCGCCATCCTGCCGCTGGGTCCGGTCGTCCAGCACACCGCCGAGCGGCCGCTGGACGAGATCACCCTGCTGATCTACCCGGACGGCGCCTCACGCTTCGAGCTGTACGAGGACGACGGGCGGACCAACGCCTACCGCCAGGGCCACCACGCGCTGACGCCCTTCGAGTGCGTGGCCGGGCCCGCCGGGGTCACCGTGCGGATCGGCGAGCCGGCGGGCGACCGGTCGGTGGTCCCGGCCGGCCGCCGCTACCTGCTCCGGCTCCGGATCGACCGGCCGTCCGCGGTGATGCTGGACGGCCACGGAGCGCTGCCGCGACTGGCGGGGCCGAGCCCGGAAGACGCCGGCTGGTGGGTGGACGGCTCGGGATTCGTCTGGATCCGCCTCCCCCGCCAGCCCACCGCCACCGTCACGATCCGAACCGACGGCGCACGCCAAGTGTCCTGACGCCTCTAGCGATCGGTCGAAGCATCGAGGCAACGCTGCGAGGGACGGTGCCGGCACCGCCCAGGGAGGAAACGATCGGGTAGTCTTTCGAGCTCCGCGCAACGCACGAGTGATGGGAGGCGGCTCGCCGAATTTCGGGCCAGCATCCTCATGGCGGGGCTCAGGCATTGCCGAGCTTGCCGCCAGGGTGCGCCGGATGGCGGAGATTACAGGTGCGTCGTGGCGCTCAACCCCGTGCGGGAGGCATCCCGCGACTTCCTGGACCGCACCCGGGGTACTCGGCGTGACGGAGACGCTCCGGGGGCTGTCCTCGCGGAGTTGCGACGGATCGCGGCCTTTGCTACGGTGGAGCCCGTCATGAATGCGAAGGCCGATCCTGTGGTGGCGGAGGTCGACCGCCTCGTGGACGAGTACCGGGATCGCTGTCTCTGGTTCCTTCGCGAGGACTACTATCCCGATACGGACGCAGGACGGCTCCGCGTCCTGACTTACATCCAGCGGCACGGCGATCGGGCGGCCTTCAGGAAGGCGGCGAACCTGCGACGATGGCTCTCACGTCGTTCCAGCGAGAGGTCTGCCGCACCATAGCGGAGAACCGGATCGCATCCGGTGAGAGCTACGTCGCCGGCGCGGTCGCCCTCAACGAGCTGATCGCGGCGCCGCGGATCTCCCGCGACATCGACCTCTTCCACGATACCGACGACGCGCTCCAGATCACGTGGGAGGCAGATCGCCGCCTCCTGGAAGGGCGAGGGTTCGACGTCCGGGTTCTTCGCGAGCGAAGAGCGTTCGTCGAGGCTCGGGTCAGCGGCAGGCAGGACACCGTCCTCATGCAATGGGCACGGGACAGCGCCTTCCGCTTCTTCCCCCTGGTCGAGCACGCCGATCTGGGCCTGACTCTCCACCCATTCGATCTCGCGACGAACAAGGTGCTGGCCCTCGTCGGCCGGCTGGAAGTGCGCGACTGGGTCGATGTGATGGAGTGCCACGATCGGATCCAGCCGCTCGGCTACCTCGCCTGGGCTGCGTGCGGCAAGGACCCGGGCTTCGGCCCGGACGGAATCCTGGAGCACGCGGCGCGCTCGACTCACTACTCCGCGGACGAGGTGCGAGAGCTCTCGTTCGGCGGGGACCCGCCTGACGCGGCGATCCTCTCCCGCCGATGGCACGCCATGCTGGGCGAGGCACGCGAGATCGTCGCCGCGCTACCGCCCGACGAAGTCGGCACGTGCGTGCTCGCCCCCGCTGGCACGCTGTTCAGGGGCGACCCGACGGAGCTGCGACGTGCGCTGGACGGCACGGGTCTCGTCTTTCATCGAGGCCGCCTTCGGGGCGCGTTCCCCCAGCTCATCGACAGTCCCCCGAGGTAGGGTTTCCGCGTCCAGGCCGGGCGCGTCACGACCGGGACGAGCGTCGTGACGCGCCTCGGCCCCGGCCGGCGCCGCGGCCGAGGACCGAGCAGCCCAAGGACGCAGGCCCGCGCCCACCGGAGGCGTACGCCCTGGTACGCCGAGGATGGGCGCGGGCCGAGGACGCCGGGATGCGAAGGTCATCGGCCGCGGCGCTACGACTTGAAGTACCAGGTCTCCGTGTGGGCGATGTGTGGGTTGTCGCTCACCGCGCTGTTCCAGAGCCGCTCGGGGATGTTCCCCATGTTCGTCTTGATGACCCGCACCCCCTGGGACGCGGGCGAGTTCGAGACGACCGGGATGATCCACACCTCGTCCAGCACGATCTTCCAGACGTCCTTGGCGAGCTGCGTCCGCTCCTGCTCCGGCACGCCGAACGCCTTGCGGTACTTGTCCATCACCTCCCGCATCCGCGGAGGCGGCGTCTTCCCCTTCGCTCCCGCGCTGGCGTACCAGGTCCCGTACAGCGGCCCGACCGGAATCTGGGGGTTGACCGGGAAGAACCACGGCGCGTGCCCGAACATGTTGTCGGCGCCCCACTGCGTCTCGAAGTAGATCTGGTGCTCGTTGGCATAGAGCCGGGCGGTCGCCAGCCCCCGCTCGAGCTCCTGCACCTCGCCCCGGATGCCGATCTTCTTCCACTGCTCGACGACCATCTCGGCAATCCTGGTGAACGGGAGGAAGCCGAGATAGGTCGTGAGGGCCAGGCGGAGCCTGCCGCCGCCGTCGGCCCGCAGGCGGTAGCCCTCGCCGTCCTTCTTGTCCAGCCCCAGCTTGTCGAGCATCTCGTTCGCCTTCTTGACGTCGTACGCTGTGTGCAGTGTCTTGTACTCCGGGCCCGGGAAGTAGAGCGTGCGCTCCCCGGGCGCCGCCGAGCCCGTCTGCGCGAGCCCGAGCACGAAGGTCTCGTTGATCTGCTGGCGGTCGATGCCGTGGGAGAGTGCGATCCGGAACTCTCGGGTGGAGAGCCACTTGGCGACCTCGGGGTCCTTCTCGTAGCTCTGGTTACACATCAGGCCGACGTCGGCCCCCTGGTCCGAGGGATCGAGATAGACTCGGTAGCCGCCCTTCTGCTGGTTCGCGAGCAGGACCGGGAGCTTGCCGATGTCGATGTGCCGGGCCTGCGAGTCGTACTCGCCGGCGATCGCCCGCAGGTTGATCACCTCCAGGTTCTCGCCCAGCGTCATCTGGACCCGGTCGATGTAGGGGAGCTGGTTGCCGGCGGTGTCGACCCAGATGCTGTACGGGTTCCGCTCCAGGACGAAGCGCGGCGTGTTGATCGGGGACGTCGTCTTCCAGGGGGTCACCACCGGCAGGTCGGGGTTGAGGGAGGCGTTGTTGCGATCCTTGAGCATCGTCACCCAGCTGTCGACCTTCAGGTCCGCGACCTTCCGGTCGAGGTCGGTCTTCGAGAGGTACTTGGGGTGGAACTGCTTCAGGTAGTGGGCGGGGGCGAAGCCGCCCAGGCCGAACCGGCCGTACCGGGCGTGGTGTCCGACGCCCCACACCGAGGCCAGCACGATCGGCAGCGCGTGGTAAGGGTCCGGCGCCACGAACTGGACCGTGCTGGCATCCACCTTCCGGACGGCGATCGGCTTGCCGTTGATGGTCATGACCGGGAGCGGGGTTGGGACCAGCTCCTTGTTCTGGTAGATGTCTTCGAACCAGAACACGAAGTCGTCCGCGGTGAACGGCTGCCCGTCGCTCCACTTCATCCCGCGCCGCAGGAGCAGCGTCGTGATCCTCCCGTCCGGGCTGACCTCCCAGCCGCGGGCGATGTTGGGCACGATCTTCGTGCCGGTGTAGTCGAAGAAGAGCAGCTTGTCGTTCTGGGCGACGCGGTTGCCGTTCGAGTAGTCGAAGGGGCCGGTGAAGCCGCGGCGCCAGGTCCCGCCGTACTTGCCGACCTCGCGCAGGGGCTTGATGACCAGCGGGTCCTGGCCGATGCGCTCCTCGACCGGCGGCAGCTTGCCGGCCTTGACCAGCTCGGCGAGCTGCGGGGCCTCCTTGAACCGCTTCGGGAACTGGGCGGGATCGGTGATCACCTCCGGTCCTTCCAGCTTGCCGATGAGGTGCGCGCCCGGCTTGGTGTCCTGCGCCCGGGCCGCCGGGGCCGGCGCCGTGGAGGCGACGGCCAGCAGACCGAGCCGCAGCATGGTCCGTCGAGACAGGCGAGGGCTCTCCCGCCGCGGACTTTCTCCGGATCCCTTTTGCTCGCTCATGGAATCTCCCCTTTCGTTCGCATCGACCCCGTGAGACCTGCTCCGGCGAGGATCACGACGACCGTCGTCGCTGACGGGTGCGGACTCTCCCCTCCTCGTTCGACTCTCCGATGCGCTGGCAGCTCTGGCGATGGACGAGCTGGAGGGGCAGCGGGGCCCCGGCGGCGGGGACCAGCCGGCCGGCCACCAGCTCCAGCAGCTTGCGGGCCGCGGTCAGACCGAGCTCGTAGCGGGGGACGCGCACCGTGGTGAGGGCCGGCGTCACCAGGCTGGCGTAGGGCACGTCGTCCCAGCCGACGACCGAGAGATCGCGGGGGATGCGGACCCCGGCCTCGGCACAGGCCTGCAGCAGCCCGATCGCCATCACGTCGCTGTGGCAGATCGCGGCGGTGGGGCGGCTGGCCTGGGCGAGCAGCCGCTGGCCGGCGCGATAGCCGCCTTCGATCGAGATGCTCTCCCGGAAGATGAGGGACGGGTCGGGACCGAGCCCCGCTCGACCGAGGGCGGGGCGATACCAGTCCTCGCGGTTCCCGACCCGGGCCTCGTCCCGCGAGGGGACGACCAGCCCGATGCGGCGGTGGCCGAGGCCGGACAGGTGGGCCACCACCTCGGAGGTGGCGGTCTTCCAGTCCACCCAGACCGCCGCCACCCGGGCCCCGTGGACGTCCCGGTTGAGGAACACCATCGGGATGCCCGTGCGCTGGGCCAGCTCGGCCAGCGTGTCGACCTCGACCTGGGGGGCGCCCAGGATCAGGCCGTCGGTGCTTCGCTCGAGCAGGTGCTTCACGTTCTTCAGCTCGCGCTCGGGGTCGCGGCGACTGCTGGAGAGGATCAGGCTGTAGCCGGCCGGCGCCAGGACGTCCTCGACCCCCCGCACGACGTCCGGGAAGAACGGGCTCGCCACGTCCCCCATCACGAGGCCGACGGTGTTGGTCCGGCGGCTGACCAGGCTCCGGGCGATGTGGCTGGGACGGAATCCCAGATCGGCGATCGCCTGCTCGACCCGGGCCCGGGTCCCGGGGGCGATGCGGTTCTCACCGTTGATCACCCGGGACACCGTCTGGTGGGACACCGCGGCGAAGCGCGCGACGTCCCGGATGGTCGCCTTCTTCCCCGGTGGTGGCAGGGCCATCGCGATTCTCCCAGCCCGAGCGAGCCCCGGAACGCGAAAGGGCGGCCGCTGACGATGTGACCGGTCACACGCTAGCAGGAGCGCGGGCGGGCTGTCAACGGCCCGGAGGCTGCTCGAGCCCGCGCCGCGCCGACCGGTCACGCGGAGACGGACGGGAGTCGCGCACCGGGCTGCGACGGCGACCCCGGACGCCAGCGCGAGAGCCGCGTGAGCGTGCCCGGCCAGTCCGCGATGAGGCCGGCGAGCAGCGTGCCCACGACATGGCCGAGGCCCCGCCCGAGGTCCTACCGATCTACCCGTTGGCGGCCTTGACCCATTCTCCGCGGGTGCCCTACACTCACGGAAAGCGTGGTGAGAGGAGGCCCGATGCCGCTCTACCTGGACGTTCACAACAAGATCGACGGGCCTGACCGGCGCCGCGGTGGGCGACGCGCACGAGAAGGACCTCCGGGTTCAGCACAAGTACGGCGTCAACTACCTGCGCTACTGGTACGACGAGGGCACGGGCAAGGTCTTCTGTCTCGTCGAGGCTCCCAGCAAGGAGGCGGCGGCCGCTGTCCACCGGGAGGCCCACGGGCTGGTCGCCGACGAGATCATCGAGGTGAAGGAAGGCGCGTAGCGCCGCCGCCCCGACGCCGGGTCCGATGTCGTGCCCGCGCTGCCGACACCCGAACCCGCCGACGGCCAGGTTCTGCAGCAACTGCGGGACGTCGTTCGAAGGGGGGTGTCCGGGCTGTGGGCACCACAACGCGCCCGGCAGCCGCTACTGCAACGAGTGCGGTGAGGCGCTGAGCCCGGCGCCGACCTCGCCGGCGGTCGCCCCCGAGGCCTACACCCCCCAGCACCTCGCCGCGCGTATCCTCACGTCTCGCGGGTTGCGCTCCAAGGCGAGCGCAAGCAGGTCACCGTCCTCCTGGCCGACCTCAAGGGCTCGATGGAGCTGCTGGCCGACCGCGACCCCGAGGAGGCGCGGCAGCTCCTCGACCCGGTCCTCGAGCGCATGATGGAGGCGGTCCACCACTACGAGGGCACCGTCAACCAGGTCATGGGCGACGGGATCATGGCCCTGTTCGGGGCGCCGCTCGCCCACGAAGACCATGCGGTGCGCGCCTGCTACGCGGCCCTGCGGATGCAGGAGCGGGTGGGCCGGTACGCCGACGAGGTCCAGCGCACGCATGGCGTTCCCGTGCAGATGCGGGTCGGGTTGAACTCCGGCGACGTGGTGGTCCGCTCGATCGGGAACGATCTCCACATGGACTACACCGCCGTCGGTCAGACCACGCACCTCGCCGCGCGGATGGAGCAGATGGCCAGGCCCGGCTCGACCCTCCTGACGCCGGCGACCCTCCGGCTCGTGGAGGGATTCGTGCGGGTGAGCGTCGCTCGGGACCGGTGCCGATCAAGGGACTCGCGCGAGCCGGTCGAGGTCTTCGAGCTGCTCGGCCGCCGCTTCCAGCCGGACGCGACTCCAGGTGTCGGCCACCCGGGGCCTGACGCGCTTCATCGGGCGGGACGCCGAGCTCGGAGCAGCTGCGCGGCGCGCTCGAGCGCGCGCGGCGCCGGCGCACGGCCAGGTCGTCGCCGTCGTCGGCGAGCCCGGCGTCGGCAAGTCCCGCCTGGTGCTGGGAGCTCGCGCATTCGCACCGGACGCAGGGGTGGCTCGTCCTCGAGTCCAGCGCCGTCTCCTACGGCAAGGCGACGACGTTCCTGCCGGTCGGGAGCTGATGCGAGGCGTACCTCGGGATCGAGGATCGGGACGACGCGCGGCGCGTGCGCGAGAAGCTGACCGGCAAGCTCCTGACGCTCGACGAGGCGCTCCAGCCCGTGCTGCCGGCCCTCCAGGCCCTCCTCGACCTCCCGGTGGAGGATGCCGGCTGGCGCGGCCTCGGGACCGATCAGCAGCGGTCGCGGGTGCTCGACGCGGTCAAGCGCCTGTCTGCTGCGCGAGAGCCAGGTGCAGCCGCTGCTCCTCGTCTTCGAGGACCTGCACTGGGCCGACGCCGACACCCAGGCGCTGCTGGAGGGCCTGGTGGAGAGCTTGCCGTCGCACCGCCTGCTCCTCCTCGTGAACTACCGGTCCCGAGTACCAGCACGGCTGGGGGAGCAAGACCTACTACGGGCAGATCCGCCTCGACCCGCTGGCGTCGGAGACGGCCGAGACGCTTCTCGCGGACCTCCTGGGCCCCGATGCGGGGCTGGCGCCGCTGCCGTCCCTCCTGATCGAGCGGGCCCAGGGCAACCCCTTCTTCCTCGAGGAGAGCGTGCGCAGCGCTGGCGGAGACCGGGGTGCTCGCCGGCGAGCGCGGCGCGTACCGCCTCGCCAAGGCCGTCCAGGTCGTCCAGGTGCCGGCGACGGTCCAGGCGATCCTGGCCGCGCGGATCGACCGCCTGTCGCCGGAGGACAAGAGCCTGCTGCAGTCGGCGTCGGTCGTCGGCCAGGACGTGCCGCTCGCCCTGCTCCAGGCGATCGCCGACCTCGCCGAGGACGACCTGGCGCGCGGGCTGGGGCGGCTGCAGTCGGCGGAGTTCGTCTACGAGACGCGGCTCTTCCCCGACGTCGAGTACACGTTCAAGCACGCGCTCACCCACGAGGTCGCCTACGCGAGCCTGCTCCACGAGCGGCGGCGGGCCCTGCACGCGAGGGTCGTCGCCGCGATCGAGGGCCTCTATCCGACCGGCCTGGCCGAGCACCGCGAGCGGCTCGTCCACCACGCCTTCCGGAGCGAGGTCTGGGCGAAGGCGCTCGCGTACCTGAAGGACATGGGCGACGTGGCGTCGGCGAGCGGAGATCGACGAGGTGGTGGGCAAGGGCCCGGAGAGCCCGGGGCAGCTGTGGTGGACGGGCGAGCACGAGCGCGCTGTCCGGGTGGCCGAGCGCGACCTGGCGGTCGCGGTTTCCTTCGGGAACCCCGCCATGCGCATCGTGGCGAGCTGCCGGCTCGGGCAGGCCCACCACGCGCTCGGCAACTACGGGCGCGCGGCGGACCTGTTCCGGCAGATCGGCGCCTCGCTGCCAGGGCGACCTGGTCCACGAGCGTTTCGGTATGGCCGCCTTCCCGTCGGTGTGGGCGCGCTCCTGGCTCGCCTGGTGCCTGGCGGAGGTGGGCGAGTTCGTGGAGGGGGTGACCGTCGGCGAGGAAGCGGCGGCGATCGCCGAGTCCGGCGATCATCCGTACAGCCGGGTCCAGGCCGCCTTCGGGCTGGGGACCCTCTACGTGATCCAGGGGCGCCCGGACCAGGCGATCCCGGTCCTGGAGCAAGGGCTGGTCGTGGCGCGGCTCGCGAACATCCCGTTTCTCGTGCCCTTCATGACGGGCCCGCTCGGCGCCGCCTACGCGCTCGACGGTCGGAGCGACCGCGCGGTGGCGCTGCTGGAGCAAACGGTCGAGCAGGCCGTCTCGATGCGGCTGGTGGCGAACCAGTCGCTCCGGCTCGCCTGGCTGGGGGAGGCGTTCCTCCTCGCGGGACGGTTCGACGCCGCCTTCGAGCAGGCTCGGCGCGCGCTCGACCTCGCCGAGGACCGGCGCGAGCGCGGCCACCACGCCGATGCCCAGCGCCTCCTCGGCGCCGTCAGTGCCGGGCGCGACGAACCTGACTTCCCGGCCGCGGAGGCGGCGTACGGCCAGGCGCTCGCCGAGGCCGAGGCGCTCGGGATGCGGCCGCTGACCGCCCGCTGCCGTCTCGGCCTCGGCCGGCTCCACTCGCGGGCCGGCCGGCCCGAGCTGGCCGGCGAGCAGCTGGCCGCCGCCACGGCGATGTTCGAGGCGATGGGCATGACCCGCTGGCTCGCCGAGGCGCGGGCGGAGGCGGGGGCGGAGTGACGCCCCCGGCGCGGGTCACTCCTTGATCTGGGGGAACAGGTCCCGGCTCGGCGCGTGGGCCCGCTTCCACACCATCACGCTCCGGGTGTAGTCGATGACGACCTTGCCGTCCTGGTTCACGCCGCGCGTTCGCACCTTGACGATGCCCCACTTGGGCTTCGACTTGGACTCGCGCTTGTCCACGACCTCCGACTGCGAGTAGAGGGTGTCGCCGGCGAACACCGGGTTGGGCAGCTTGATCTCGTCCCAGCCGAGCGCGAAGCCGTTCTCGCTGACGTCGGCCACGCCCATCCCGGCGACGATGGCCAGCGTCAGCACGCTGTTGACCAGGCACTGGCCGAACTCGGTGCGCTTGCCGTACTCGGCGTTGAAGTGGATCTGGTTCGTGTTGTTGGTGAGCAGCGTGAACCAGGTGTTGTCGACCTCGGTCACGGTCCGCCCGAGGCGGCACCGGTAGGTGTCGCCGACCTCGAAATCCTCGAAGTAC
Source organism: uncultured Candidatus Rokubacteria bacterium (assembly GCA_963708025.1). Taxonomy (GTDB): domain Bacteria; phylum Methylomirabilota; class Methylomirabilia; order Rokubacteriales; family DASRDR01; genus CAVPSB01. The sequence goes on from CAVPSB010000013.1 coordinate 122,778, forward strand.
CGCCCTTCCCACCCGGCCACGACTGGCATGGCGATTCTCCTTTCGGGACCTCTGTTCGGGACCTCCCGCCCACCCCCCAGCCCCCTCCCCCACCCACCGGGGGAGAGGGGGAGCCGGAGTCGCTCGCGCCAGCGACCCGGCGCTCCGGAGCGGGCGCGCTACGTTCGGGCCCCGGGCTGGCTCGCGACGATCGCCATGGCGATCCGCTCCGGCGTGAGGGGCGCCTCGGTGATCCGCACCCCGATCGCGTCCCGGACCGCGTTGGCGATGGCGGCCGGCGCCGGCACGATCGGCGGCTCGCCGACACCGCGGGCCCCGAAGGGGCCGGCGGGCGCGGGGACCTCCACGATGATCGTCTCGATGGGGGGGACGTCGGCCGCCGTCAGCTTGCGGTAGTCGAGCAGGCTCGGGTTCGTGAGGTGACCGCTCTCGTCGAACTGGAGCTGCTCCGTCAGGGCGAAGCCGAGGCTCTGGACGGCGCCTCCCTGCATCTGGCCCTCCACGCCGAGGGGGTTGATCGCCCGGCCGGCATCCTGGGCGACCACGAAGCCGTGCAGGGTGACCTCGCCCGTCTCCGGGTCCACCTCGATCCGCGCCAGCTCGGCCGCGAAGGCGGGCGCCTGGATCGAGAAGGCCAGGTGGCTCACGCCGAGCACCGGCGGAACCTTCGACATGTAGAGGTTGCCCTTCTTGCCGATCTGGGCCAGCGTGATGAAGCGGCTGGGCACGCCCCGGACCGCCACCCGCCCGTCCTCGATCTCGAGGTCGTGCACCGACGCCTCGAGCTCGCCGGCGGCGATCTCCAGCGTCTGACGGCGAGCGTCCTCGGCCGCCCCCAGCACCGCGGCGCCGACCGTGTAGATGGTCTTGCTCCCCGCCGAGAGCCCGGTGACCGGGGCGCTGTCGGTGTCGCCGGTGGTGATCCGGACCTGGTCGACGTCGACGCCGTAGGCGGAGGCGGCGATCTGGGCCAGCGCGATGTTGGTGCCGGCGATGTCCACCTGCCCCGTGAGCACGCTGAGCGAGCCGTCGGGATTGAGGCGGACCGTGGCGCCGGTCGGCTGGAGCCCCGGGATCCAGCCACCCAGGGCCAGGCCGGTCCCGCGCCGCCCGCGCCCGTTGCCGCCGCTGGCCGCCCACTCCGCACGGGTCTTCCAGAAGGGATGCTCGGCGAGGCGCTGCAGCACCTCCCGCGCCCCGTTGCTCTGCCAGGGCTGGCCGTTGGCCATCGGGTCGCCTTCCTGCACCAGGTGGCGCAGGCGGAACTCGACGGGATCGAGGCCCAGCCCGCGGGCGATCTCCTCCATCTGCGAGTCCAGGGCGAAGAAGGTCTGGGGGGCGGTCGGCGCCCGGTAGGCGGCGACGCTCGGCTTGTGCGTGAGCACCTCGAAGCCGTGGATGTCGAAGCTCGGCCACTTGTACAGGCTGCCGAGGAACACGGCGCTCATCGTGAGGACGGTGCCCGAGATGGCGCCCGAGTCCAGGATCGTCTCCGCCTCCAGCGCCATGAGACTGCCGTCCCGCTTGACGCCGGTCTTGAGCCGGATGATGACCTGGGGGGCCGGCATGCCCGCCTGGAGCTCCTCGCGCCGCGTCATCACGTAGCGGACCGGTCGGCCGGTGGCGCGGGCCAGCAGGGCGGTGATCGGCTCGCAGAGCGCCCGGATCTTGCCTCCGAAGCCGCCACCGCACTCCACCGGGATCACCCGGATCCGGTTCTCCGGGATCCCGAGGACGTCGGCGACCTCCGAGCGCGTGTTGAACGAGCCCTGCGTGCTGGCCCAGAGGGTGAGCAGCCCGCTGCTGTCCCACTGGGCGAGGACGGCGTGCGGCTCGAGGTAGCCCTGGTGGACCATGGGGACGCGGTAGGTGCGCTCGATCACCAGGTCGGACTCGGCGAAGCCTTTCGCCACGTCGCCCCGGGAGAGGTGTGATTGCTGGGCCACGTTGACGGCGCGGGCGGGGCCGGCCTCGGTCTTGGCGGCCGCCACCCCCGAGTGAGCGAGCGCCTCGCTCGTGTCCGCCTCGGTCCCGGCGTCGGCCACCGGCGGGGCGCCGGGCCGCATCGACAGGAGCGGATCGACGGCGACCGGCAGCACCTCGTACTGGACCTCGATGAGATCCAGCGCCTCCTCGGCGATCGCCGGCTCGTCGGCGGCGACGGCCGCCACCGGCTGCCCGGCGAAGACGGCGCGGTCGATGGCCAGCACGGCGTGGGCGCGGGTCGGCGGCTTGCGCTTCAGCTCGGGGATGTCCGCCGCGGTGAGGACGGCCCGCACGCCGGGCAGGGCGCGCGCCCGGCTGGTGTCGATGCGGACGATCCGGGCGTGGGCGTGGGGGCTGCGGAGGAGCTTCGCGTGGAGCAGGCCGCGGGGCTTGATGTCCGCCACGTACTGCGTCTGGCCGGTCACCTTCTCGGGCCCGTCCGGCCGCGGGATGGACAGCCCGACACCCTTGACCTCGCGCGTGGTCTTCATGGCCATGATGGCTCAGCTCCTCTGGATGGGCGCGGCGCCGGCGACCTCGCCGATGGCGTCCAGCATCTTGGTGTACCCGGTGCACCGGCAGAGGTTGCCGGCGATCCCGTAGCGAATCTCGTCCTGGGTGGGGCGCGGGTTCTCGGCCAGGAGGGCGGCGGCGGCCATCAGCACGCCCGGAATGCAGAAGCCGCACTGGGCCACGCCGTGGCGGACGAAGGCGTCCTGCAGCGGGTTCAGCGCGCCGGCCCGCGCCATCCCCTCGATGGTCCGGACCGAGCGGCCTCGGGCCTGGAGCGCCAGCACCAGGCAGCTCGCCACCGGCTTCCCGTCGAGGTGGATCGTGCAGGCACCGCAGTCGCCGGTGCCGCATCCTTCCTTGGGTCCGGTCAGGCCCAGCTCCTCGCGGAGGGCGTCCAGCAGGGTCTCGTAGGGCTGGACCAGCACCTCGACCGGCTCGTCGTTCACCGTGCAGGACAAGATCCGCTTCGGCACGTGGCGATTCCTCCTGTTTGTAACCTCCCGCCACCCCCCCAACCCCCCCTCCCCACCCATGGACGGCCTTCGGCCTGTGGCCGGGGGAGGGGGGACTTCGGTCGGGTGTTCGGTCGTCGCTCCGTGACTGGCTCAGGGTGATCAGGCGCCCGCGCGCTCGAGCGCGCGGGTCAGCGTGCGCCGAGTCAGGACCCGGACCAGGTGACGGCGGAAGTCCGCCGAGCCGCGCTGGTCGCTGATGGGCCGGGCCGCGTTCGACGGCCAGCGCCGCCGCCTGCTCGATCCGCTCCGGCGTCACGGGCTGCCCTTCCAGCGACTGCTCGGCGGCCGTCGCGCGGACCGGGGTCGGCGCCACCGCCGCCAGCGCGATCCGCGCCCTGGCGCACACGCCGTCCCGGAGCGTGAGCTGCGAGGCCACCCCGACCACGGCGATGTCGAGCTCGCGCCGCGGGGTATGGCGGAGGTAGTGCCCCCCGCTCCGCGGCCCGGGGCTGGGCACGACGATCTCGACCAGCAGCTCGTCCGGAGCGAGCACGGTGCGCCGCACGCCGGTGAAGAACGTGGCGAGCGGGACCCGACGGGTCCCCCGGGGGCCCGCGATCACCGCCTCGGCGTCCAGGGCCACGAGCGGCGGCGCCATGTCGGCCGAGGGCGCGGCATTGCAGAGGTTGCCGCCCACGGTGGCCAGGTTCCGGATCTGGACGGACCCGACCAGGGCGGCGCTCTCGGCCAGCGCCGGATACCGGGTCCGGACGCCGGGGTCCCGCTCGAGCGCCCGGGCGGTGACCGAGGCCCCGACCCTCAGGTCCCCGCCGTCGGTCTGCTGCAGGCTCTGCAGCGGAGCCACCCCGGACAGGTCGACCACACACGCCGGCTTCAGCAGGCCGTTCTTGAGCTGGGGCAGCAGGTCCGTCCCTCCCGCCACCAGCTTCGCTTCGGGTCCGCGCTCGGTCAGCACGCGGACGCACTCGTCCACGCTCCCGGGCAGCTCGAGATCGAATCGTCGCACGCGTCCTCCTCAGGGTTGCCGGCTTACTCGAGGCCCGCCGACCACAGGCACGACGGCGTCGTAGCGCTTCGTTCCCGCGCTCATCCGCCGTCGCCCATGGCCGCGCGGTAGTACCGGGTGAAATACTGGGGGCCGGCCTCCTGCCCGACGTGCACGCCCTGGACGTGGGCCCGGGACCGGTTGCCACGCTGGGCCAGCTCGCACACGTGCCAGTCCTGGCGGTTCGTCAGGTCCCAGAACTCGACCGCGTCGCCGGGATCGAAGCCCTCGGCGGCCATCGTCTCCCGCGCGAACAGCCACTCGCAGACGATCCGCGTCCGGTCCGGTCCCGCCGGCCACAGGGTGTGGGTCAGGACGTAGTCCGGAAAGAAGCTCAGGAGGAAGTTCGGGTAGACGGTGTTGTAATAGACTCGCCGGTGGTCCTCGGGGGTCAGCCCCGGCAGCGCCGGCCGGCGCGCCGTCCCCTGGACCGTCAGCGTGGCGAAGTCGTCGGCCAGGTCCATCCAGGCGCCGCCGCGCCAGGCCCGCTCGCCCTCCAGGCGCGCGGCACCGCCGCCGAGGTAGGGCGTCCCGCGGTTCAGCGCCGGGTGGATCAGCGGACAGTGGTAGCACTCGCCGAAATTCTCGACCAGGAGCTTCCAGTTGGCGGCCACGTCGTACTCGATCCGGTGCGCGCGGCGCAACGCCGGGAGGTCGTAGCGGGCGTAGTAGGTCCAGAGCCCGCCCAGCTCCACCGCGAGGGGCGGCGGGTCCGTCGCCAGGTTGAGCCACACGAACCCGCCCCACGACGCGGTGTGGACGGGGTACAGGGGGTAGTCGGCCTTCTGGAAGTCCGGCATCCGCACCATGTACCGCGTCCCCTGGAGCCGGCCGTCGAAGCCGTAGGTCCAGCCGTGGTAGGGGCAGGTGATCCCGTGGCGGGGAAACCGGCCGCTGGCCGCTTCGCAGAGCACGGTCCCGCGGTGCCGGCACACGTTGTAGAAGGCGCGGACGTCGCCGGTCCGGTCGCGCACGACGATCACGCTCTCGCCGGCCACGTCGCGCAGCGCGTAGTCTCCCGGCTCCGGCCACTCCTCCTCGCGCCCGGCGCACAGCCACTTCGCGTAGAAGAAGCGCTCCCGCTCCCGCTCGTAGACGGCGGGGTCCACGTAGTCCCGGCTCGGGAGGCTCGGGGTCGGCCGCCCGAGCACGCGCACGGCGAGGGCCCGGGCCACCGGGGCGCCGCCCTCCGGATCGTCGACGTCACGGACGACCGGCGCCAGCGGGCGATCCCCGTACGGGTCGCTCATCACGATGCCTCTCCGGTGTCCACCGTTCTCCTCGAGTCTGCCGGCTGGTTTGCTCGACTGCCGTCACATCGTAGCAGAGAATGCCGGCAGCCGCTGCGCGGGGCCCGTGCTCCGGCACTATGCCGGACAGAGCAGATCAGTCGGGAGCGCCCCGGACCGCCCCGGCGGTCCACCGGGGCGCTATAATCCGAGCACGATGTCTCCCCGAGCCCCGGACCGCCCGCCGCGGCCCCGCCGGAAGGGGCCGAGAGCGCGCGTGCCCATCCAGCCCCGGCTCAAGGTCTGGGTCGTCCGGAACGTGCTCAAGGGGAAGGTGACCGACGTGGGGGCGCCACGACCGCGCGCGTCAAGATCGACATCGGCGGCGGGAACGTGATCACCGCCAGCATCACCAACGAGGCGGTCGACGAGCTGCGCCTGGCCACCGGCGACACCGCCTACGCCGTGATCAAGGCGTCCGCCGTCATGATCGGCAAGGACTGAGCCCGTGCGCTGCGAGAACGGCGCGGGCTCATCGAGGCCGCGCGCCCGGCGCGGGCTCGTCCGGTCGGCGCTCGCCCTGGGGCTGGCCCTCCTGCCGGCCCTGGGCCAGGCGGCGGACTCCCGCACGCTGCTGGACGGCGCCGGCCGGCGCGTCGAGGTGCCGCCGCGGGTCGAGCGCGTGTACGCCGCCGGCGGCCCGGCGACGATCTTCCTGTACGCGCTCGCGCCCGACGCGCTGCTGGGCTGGACCCGGCCGCTCACCCCGGAAGAGCAGGCCTTCATTCCCGCGCCCTACGCGGGCCTGCCGGTCCTCGGCCGCCTCACCGGCCGGGGCAACACGGCCAGCGTCGAGGTCGTGCTCGCTGCCCGTCCCCACGTGATCCTCGACTACGGCGTCGTGAACCCGACCTACGTGGCGCTCGCCGATCGCATCCAGCAGCAGACCGGGGTCCCCTACCTGCTCTACGACGGCAGCCTGTCGGCGATGCCCCGGGCCCTCGAGCAGGCGGGGGACCTGCTGGGCGTCCGCGACCGCGCCGCCCGGCTGGCCCGCTACGCGGAGGGGTTGCTGCGCGACGTGGATGCCCGCCTGGCCCGAGTCCCGCCCGAGCGGCGCCCGCGCTTCTATTACGCCCGCGGCCCCCGCGGGCTGGAGACCGCGACGAAGGGCGCGATCAACGTCGAGGGCATCGAGCGGCTCGGCGCGCGGAACGTGGCCGGGGAGCGGCCCGGCTCGCCCGGCACCACCGTGGTCTCCCCGGAGCAGGTCCTCGGCTGGGACCCGGAGGTCATCATCACGATCGACCCCGCGTTCTTCGCCCGGGTGCGGACGGATCCGGTGTGGCGGGACGTCCGGGCGGTGCGCGACGGCCGCGTCCACCTGGTGCCCCAGGACCCGTTCCCCTGGGTGGACTTCCCGCCGTCCGTCAACCGGCTCATCGGCCTTCGATGGCTCGGCCGCGTCCTCTACCCGGACCTGTTCCCGGAGGACCTCCGGCAGGAGACGCGGACCTTCTACGCCCTCTTCTATCACCGGGCGCCCGACGACCGGCAGCTCGACGCCCTCCTGGCCGGGATCGAGCGGGGCCGCCCCTGACGGCCCCGGAAGGGCAGCCCGCACCCTCCGCGGCGGGTCGCAGACCGACCGTCGGCTTCGCCGTGGCGGCCGGCGCACTCGTCGCCCTGGTCGTGGTCGCCTTCGCGGTGGGTCGCTTCCCGGTGGCGCCGGCGGATCTCCTCCGGCTCCTGTGGGCCAAGCTCGTCGGCGCGCCGCACGGGCTCCCCCCGACCCTGGAGACCGTGGTCTTCCGGGTCCGGGGCCCGCGGGTGCTCGCCGGCATCGCCGTCGGGAGCGCCCTGGCCGCGGCCGGCGCTGCCTACCAGGGCCTCTTCCGCAATCCCCTCGTCTCCCCCGACATCCTGGGCGTCTCCTCGGGGGCGGCGCTGGGGGCGGCCCTCGGGATCTACTTCTCGCTCGGCGTCGCCGGCATCCAGGGGCTGGCCTTCGCCCTGGGCCTCGTCGCCGTGGTCGTCGTCTACGCGATCGGCACCGCGCTCGGGCGGCACGACCCCGTGCTCGTCCTCGTCCTGGCCGGCGTGGTGATCGGGACGCTGCTGGGCTCGTGCGTGTCGCTGCTCAAGTACCTCGCCGATCCCTACAACCAGCTGCCGGCGATCACCTTCTGGCTCCTGGGCAGCCTCTCGGCCGTGACCGCGACCGACGTGCTCGCCGTCCTCCCGGCGGTCGTGGCGGGACTGGCGCCCCTCTACCTCCTCCGGTGGCGCATGAACGTGATGACGCTCAGCGAGGACGAGGCGCGGGCGCTGGGCGTGGACACCCGGCGGGTGCGCCAGGTCGTCATCGGGGCGGCGACGCTGATGACCGCCGCCGCCGTGTCCATCAGCGGCGTCGTCGGCTGGATCGGCCTCCTCGTCCCGCACGTGGCGCGCCTGCTCGTCGGTCCCGACTTCCGGCGCCTCCTGCCGGCGTCGATGCTCCTGGGCGCCGGCTACCTGCTCGGGGTCGACACCCTCGCCCGGACGCTGGCCCCCATCGAGATCCCCCTCGGCGTCCTCACCGCCTTCCTCGGCGCCCCGGTGTTCGTGTGGCTCCTAGCAGCCTCGCGAAGGACCTGGTCGTAGCGATGCGGCTCGAGGTGGAGCGGCTCGCCTTCGGGTATCCCGGTCGGCCCGTGGGCGCCGACGTGAGCTTCAGCCTCGAGCCCGGCGAGGTCCTGTGCTGGCTGGGGCCGAACGGCGGGGGCAAGACGACGCTGCTCCGAACGATCCTGCGCCTGCTGGAGCCGCGCGGCGGCACCGTCCGCGTCGGCGGGGAGTCCGTCGCGCGCTGGTCGCGGACCCGCCTGGCCCGGGTCTTCGGCTACGTCCCTCAGGCGCAGGTGGGGGGCTTCCCCTTCACCGTCCGCGAGGTCGTGCTGATGGGGCGGACCGCCCACTTCGGGGTCTTCGCGAGCCCCTCGGGGCACGACCGTGCGGTGGCCGACGAGACCCTGTCCGCGCTCGGGATCCTGCCGCTGGCCGACCGCCCCTACACCGAGCTCAGCGGCGGCGAGCGGCAGCTCGCGCTCGTCGCCCGGGCCCTCGCCCAGGAGCCGCGCATCTTGATCATGGACGAGCCCACCGCGAGCCTGGACTTCGGCAACCAGGTCCGGGTCCTCGCCCACGTCCAGGCCCTGGCCGCGCGCGGCATCGCGGTGATGCTCTCCACGCACGACCCGGATCAGGCGTTCCTGTGCGCGCACCAGGTGGCGGTGCTCAACCAGGGCCGCCTGGCCGGGCTCGGACCGCCCACCGCCGTGATCACGCCGGAGACGCTGCGCGCCCTCTACGGCATCGAGGTCGAACGTCGTGACCCACGAGCGACCCGACGGCGGCGCGGTCCGGGTGTGCCTGCCTACCCTGGCGACCCGGTATGACGACGGTCGTCCCCCTCGCTGAGGGCGGAAGCCGTCAGGTCAACGAGCCGGGCACCCCCCCACCCGTGGCGCCGCGGGTAAGCCCGTCGTGTTAGGCTTCATCGAGGCTGCTCGATCGCGCGCTCAGCCACGCCCCCCGTGGGTGTGGGGGCCGGCGCCCGACCCGTGACTGTGCCCATGGTGGGACCAGCCGCGCGGTCGAGCCGGCGGCGCGGAGCGCTCGCCGGCGCCCGGCTTGGAGAAGGTCATGGGCATCGTGAAGCAGCGCTGGCTCTCGGCCCCGTTCAACGGGGCAGAAGGCGGGATCGGTGGCCTGGGCGATGGGACGCGACACCTCGAACTCGAGCCCGCAGCGGCTGCAGCGGAAGTCGTAGAGCGCCATGGCGTCGGTCGAGACCTCCTCTCCTGGTCAGACACCCACCCTTCCCCAGCAGGGTGACGCGACCATCGTACCCCACCCGGAGGAAGCCGTGTCCACTCGCGTGCTCCTCGTGTCCCCGGCCGAGCTGCCGTTCACGATCCTGGACGACTGGCGCGCCCAGTGCGGCTCGCTGGCGGAGTTCCTCGGAAGCCCCGTGGAGCTGTGGCGTCTCGACGGCGGGCCGGAGCCCGAGGGGTGGCTCGCCGACGCCCTGCGCGGACTGTCCGCCGAGCGGGTGGAGGTCATCCCGCCCCGTGGGTCCGCCTCGGCCGCGCCGATGTCCGCGGCGCCGTTCCTGTGGCGCCCGGACGGCCGTCCCGACTGGGGGGCGATGTGGAGCAGCTTCTGCGAGCTGGCGCTCTTCGGGGGGCCTCCGCACCGGGGACCCGAGAGCGCCCTGGTCGCGGTCACGGACGGCGGCCAGGCGAGGGACGGCGGCGCGGTCGAGGAGATCCGGCGGGGCATCTGGGAGACGACCGGGCTCTACTCCGAGCCGGCGGGGCCCGGCTGGCTCGCCGTCACCTGCGACTCGCCCCGGATGGCGGCCTGGCTGTGCGCCACGATCATTCTCGAGAACGTGGCCGCCCGCTGCGACGAGGAGCGGCTCCTGGTCCCGGCCGATCTCGGCTTCACGCTGGAGGACCAGGTGAAGAGCGTCATCACTGTCGTCGCCAAGACGCACCACTACTGGAGCGCGCACGTCGCCGGGAGCTGACCCGGCGGTTCACCTCGAGCCAGAGGAGAACAGGCGATGGAACGTGATGCCCGGGGCGTGCCGGTCTCGTGCTCCGACCGGTCGGCGCTGGATCTCTACGAGAAGGCCCTGGTCCAGTACCAGAGCTACGTCGGCGATCCGATCGCCACCATCGACGAGGCCCTGACCCGCGCGCCGGACTTCGTCCTGGGCCACGCGTTCCGGGCGACGGTGCTGATGACGCTGACCGAGCGGCGCTTCGCCGAGCAGGCCCGGGCCAGCGTCGGCCTCGGCGGAGGCCCACCTGTCCCAGGCCGGCTCCCGCGAGCAGGGACTGGTGGCGGCGGCCCGCCAGCTGGTGGACGGCGACTGGGACGCGGCCTGCGCCGCGTTCGACCGGGTGCTCGTCGACCATCCGCGCGACGCGTTCGCGATCCAGTCGGCCCACGTGATGGACTTCTTCCGGGGCGACGCCCTCAACCTGCGCAACCGCGTCTCGCGCGTGCTGCCTCACTGGAGCCCCGGGGTGCCGGGCTACTCCTACATCCTGGGGATGCACGCCTTCGGCCTCGAGGAGTGCAACCAGTACCCGGAGGCGGAGGAGGCCGGCCGCCGGGCCCTGGCCCTCCAGCCGAAGGACGGCTGGGCGGTGCACGCGGTGACCCACGTCATGGAGATGCAGGGGCGCATCGACGAGGGCATCGCGTGGCTGGAGTCGCGCGAGGGGGACTGGGCGCCCGACAACGGGTTCGCCTTCCACAACTACTGGCACCTCGCGCTCTACTACCTCGACCGGCAGCGGTACGACCAGGTGCTGGCGCTCTACGACACCCGGCTGCACGCCGCGCCGCCGGAGTACGCGCTCCAGCTGCTGGACGCCACCGCCCTGCTCTGGCGGCTGTACCTGGACGGGGTGGACGTCGGCGGCCGGGCCGGGGCCCTGGCCGACAACTGGGCCGGCCGGCTGGAGGCGGAGCGGGGCTTCTACGCCTTCAACGACATGCACGCCATGATGGCCTTCACGATGGCGGGGCGCGAGCCCGAGGCGGCCCGGCTCCTGGACGACCTGGAGTGGACGGCGAAGAGCGGTACCGGCACCAACGTGATGATGACGCGCGAGGTCGGGCTTGCCGGTCTGCCGGGCGATCCAGGCGTTCGGGCGCGACCGCTACGCCGAGGCCGCCCGCCACATCGAGCCCGTGCGCGACACCGCCGCCCGCTTCGGCGGCAGCCACGCCCAGCGCGACGTGCTGACGCTCACCGCTGATCGAGGCCGCCCTCCGCGGCGGGCAGCCCGCGCTGGCCCGGCACTACATCGCCGAGCGCACCGTGCACAAGCCGGCCAGCGCCTGGGGCTGGCGACTCCTGGCCCGGGCGACCCCGCGGCCCGGGAGGTGACCACCGAGTCAGCGGGACGCGCGTGATCTGAGAGCCCCGGGGGACTTCCACAGCTCCTCCCCGCCCCTCAGGCTCGGCACGAAGAACAGCGTCCCGTTGACGTCGGTCAACCGGGTGGGGCCCGAGCTGCAGTTCGGGGTGCAGATGTCCTTCACCCGCACCGTGCCGGTCTCCGTCCCGTCGCTCCGCCACAGCTCCCGGTCCTGGGCACTGTCCACGGCGGTGAAGAAGAGCATGCCGTTCACGTTCGTCAGGCTTCCCGGGAACGAGCTACAGCTTCCGGAGCAGATGTCCTTGACCCGAACGGTCCCCGCCTCCGTCCCGTCGCTCTTCCAGAGCTCCCGGCCTCCGGTGTCGTCGGTGGCCGCGAAGAAGAGCGCCCCGTTGACCGCCGTCAGACCGCCGGGCTCGGAGCTGAAGCGGGCGCGGATGTCCTTGACGAGGACTGTGCCCGCCGCCGTCCCGTCGCTCCGCCACAGCTCCGCGTCGTGCGCGCCGTCGCTGGCCGTGAAGAACAACGTCCCGTTGACGTCGGTCAGCAAGGCGGGGCGTGAGGTACAGGGCCCCGGACAGATGTCCTTGACCCGGACGGTCCCCGCCTCCGTCCCGTCGCTCCGCCACAGCTCCCGGTCCCCGTCAGCGCCGGCCGCAGTGAAGAACAGCGTGACGCCGACGATGGCCCGACGCCTGGCGCTCGGGTCGGGGTTGGTCTGGACGTGGTCGGAGTCGCTCCGGGCCGGCGGCGCCGAGCGAGGGATCGCGCAGGCTGGGAGCTGAGGCGCGAACAACCCGGCGATGGCGAGGTGCCGGCCCCGAGGGCGAAGGGATCGGCGCGCGTGTCCCGGGCGATCAGCCGGCAGAGGACCCCTTCCGGTGCGCCGGGTCCTGGCCGCCCGGGCCGACTGCGCGGACGACGACTGGACGCTCAGCGCGCGACCGGCGGCTTGCGGTCGAACCACGGGCGCGCCTTCTCGAGCTGGGCCGCCAGACGGAAGAGCGTCGCCTCGTCGCCGTAGCGGGCGACGAGCTGGACCGACAGCGGGAAGCCGTCCGAGGTCTGCGAGAGCGGGAGCACGATCGCCGGCTGGCCGGTGATGTTGAACCACACCGTGAACGGCGAGAAGTGGAAGACCCGGCGCCAGTACTCGTGCACGTCCTCCATCATCATGTCGATCCAGCCGAGCCGGGGCGGCACCGTCGCCAGCGCGGGCGTCAGCAGCACATCGCAGCTCTGGTGGAACGCCGCCATCTGGCGGCCGAGGCGATGCGCGGTCTGGGTCGCCCGCACGTAGTCGGCCGACGTGATCTTCTCGCCGAGCTCCGCGGTCGCGAACGTGACGTTCTCGACCTCCCCGCGCCGGGCCGGGCGGCCCTTGGTCGGGTGACTCGCGAGGTTCACGACCGTGTTGGCGGAGGCGAGCGTGAGGAACGTCGGCACCACCGCCGCCCCGTCGATCTTCGGGGCCGCTTCGTCCACGCGATGGCCGAGGTCCCCGCAGAGCGCCGCGACCTCCCTGAGCGCGCGCAAACACTCCGCCTCGACCGGGGCCCCGTTGGGCGTGACGCTCGTGAAGGCGATCCGCAGCGCTCCGGGATCCGCCCCGACTTCCGAGAGGAACGGTCGCGCCGGCGGCGGCGCGACGTACGGATCGCCGGGGCCGGCGCCGGCGGTGGCGTCGAGCAGCGCCGCGCAGTCACGGACCGAGAGGGTGACGGCATGCTCGGTCGAGAGGCCGCCGAGACCCTCGCCCGCGTAGGGCGACATCGTGTTCCGCGAGCGCGTCGGCTTCAGGCCGACGATGCCGCAGCACGACGCGGGGGCCCGGATCGAGCCGAAGCCGTCCGAGGCGTGCGCCATCGGCAGCATGCGCGCGCCGACCGCCGCCGCGGCGCCACCGCTCGATCCGCCCGAGATTCGGGTCGTGTCCCAGGGACTCCTCGTCGCGCCGTAGAGCTGCGGCTCGCACGTGAGCGACAGCCCGACCTCGCACGAGTTGGTGCGGCCGAAGATCACCAGGCCGGCGCGCTTGAGCCGGCGCACGTGCTCGCTGTCTTCCGCCACCGGCGGCGCATCCGCGAAGAACCGCGACCCGCGCGTCACGCGAACCCCGGCCAGCCATCCGCCGAGGTCCTTCAGGAGAAACGGGACGCCGCGGAACGGCCCCTCCGGCAGCCCGTCGGCGATCGCCTTCCGGGCATGGTCGTACAGCGGCATCACGACCGCGTTGACAGCGCCGTTGCGCCCCTCGACGCGCTCGATGGCGGCGGCCAGCAGCTCGTCGGGGGTGACGAGCTTCTGGCGCACGAGCTCGGCGAGCCCGAGGGCATCGTAGGCTTCGAAGTCGGCGAATCCGGTCACGCCGCGCCTCGTGGGGCGATCCGCCATGTGCGCGCGCGGCGCCTCGTGGCGAGGTCATGGGTCAGCGCGATCTCGCCGAAGAACCGGTCGTAGTCGAATGCCATGCTTCCTCCCCGTGCGAGGATAGTCTAGCATCGCGGCGAAGTCCGGTGGCCATCCGCCCGGGGCGGCGGCGGGCCACCCCGGCCGCGTCCGGGAAGGGCAGTCGCCCCTCGTTCCGCCAGCTCCGCACCTCGGGTTTCAGCGGCGCTCGTCCGGTTCGCGTCCAGTCCGCTGTCGCGGCCGAAGTTTTGCGGACAAGCCCATCCGAGTCGGCGACTTCCTCCGGTATGGAGCCGGAATCGGGACCGTCCCCCTGTGCCAGGAGACGGTGGATCGCGCCGTTCAGCGACGATGCTCCGAATTCGACAAGCGCGCGCGTGCCGACTCCGGGTGAATCCGCCTCGGCCGAGGCCCGGGGACCTCCGGCCGGGCCGCGCGGCGCCCTCCCCCACCCGAGTCGAGTTGCGACTTGTGAACGCGAGCCTCGGATCATACAATATCCAATATGAAAACTATTGCTGTCACTATCGACGAAGGCACCCTGCGGCTCCTGGATGACCTGACCGCCGGGGAGGCACGGCGCCGGACGCGCTCGGCGCTCGTTCGGACCGCCCTCCGGGAGTTCGCCGAGCGGGAGCTCCGGAGGCAGATCGAGGAGCGCGAGCGAGAGATCTTCCGGCGGAGCAGGAGGCAGCTCGCGCGGGAGGCGCGACTCCTCGTCGCCGCACAGGCGCGCCCGTGACCCGAGGCGAGATCTACCGGACGCGTGAGCGCGTCGCCGAGCGGGGTAGAAAGCCGGGGTTCTACGTCGTGGTCTCACGCGCGTTCGTAGCCGAGAACGACGACGTGTCAACCGTCATCTGTGCGCCCGTCTACTCGCAGGTCCTCGGCCTCACGACGGAGGTCGTGCTCGGGCCGGATGACGGCCTTCCGAGGACGTCGGCGGTACGCTGTGACTTCCTGATGCTCATGTTCAAGGCCAGGCTGACGCAGTTCGTGTGACGCTCTCCCCCGAGAAGATCAGGAGGCTCGACCGGGCCCTGAGCGCCGCCCTCGACCTGTAGCGGTTGGTGCTCGACGGCTGTCCCGGGCGGCCCGAGAGGCCCTCGGGGCCGGCCGTGCTTCGCGAGCCCCGCGGCTAGCCGCCCGGGCGGCGGCGGGCCACCCCGGCGAGGGCGCCGCCGTCCACGCGCAGGTCGGCGCCGGTCGTGAACGACGACTCGTCGGAGGCCAGGAAGAGGACGGCGTAGGAGACTTCCTCCGGCCGGGCGCCCCGGCCCATCGGGTAGGCGGCGAAGCGCTCCTTGAGCCACGCCTGGTCGAGCCCGGCCAGCATCGCCGTGCCGAGCACGCCCCCGGGGGTGACGGAGTTCACCCGGATGTCGGGCGCCAGCGTGACCGCCGCCCCGCGGGTGAGCAGGTGGACCGCCGCCTTGCTCGCCTGGTAGGCGATCATGAACTCCGTCCCCAGCGCGCCGATGACCGAGGAGACGTTGATGATCGACCCCCCGCCGGCCCGCCGCATGGCGGGGATCACCCGCTGGATGCCGAGGAACGTGCCGGTCTGGTTCACGCCGATGACCCGGTGCCACTCCTCGAGCGAGCAATCCACCACGCCGGCGGAGCCGGTGATCCCCGCGTTGTTGACGAGCACGTCCAGCTTCCCGTAGGCCTGCTCGGCCAGGCTCACGGCGGCGTCCCAGTCGTCGAGCCGGGTCACGTCGAGGTGCACGTAGCGCGCCTCGAGGCCCGCCTTCCGGAGCTGCGCGGCCGTCTGCTCGCCGGCCTCGTCGAGGATGTCGCCCAGGACCACCCGGGCACCGTGCTCGGCCAGCAGCCGGCCATGGCTGGCGCCCTGCCCTCGCGCGCCCCCGGAGATCAGCGCGACCTTGCCCTCGACCCGCCCGCCGCTGCCCGTCGCCACCATGCTCTCGACTCCTTTGTTATTCGGGACCTCCCGCCTACCCCCCCAGCCCCCCTCCCCCACCCACCGGGGGAGGGGGGAGCCGGAGAACCCGATTTCTCAGCGGGAACCTGAAGGCGCGCTCCCGTAGGTCAGCGCGATGGCCAGCACGTCGGCCGGGCGCTCGTCCAGGAGACGGAAGGCCTCGGCCGCCTGATCGAACGGGACGCGATGGGTGATCATCTGCCCGGTGTGGAGCGACGGCAAGAGCTCGATCGCGGTGGACGTCCGCCGCCGGAAGTCCCACCGCGACGGCCGCAGGGCCGGGCTCAGGCCGCCGACCATCGTGCTGACGATCTTCTGGCGACCGACGTGGAACTCCGGGGTGAGGACCAGCTCCACCGGGCGGTCGCCGTAGAACGAGGCGACCACGACAGCCCCCTCGCGACCGGTCGTCCGGATCGCCTGCTGGAGCGCCCCCGGAGCGCCGCTCGCCTCGAAGACGACGTCGGCCCCCCGGCCGTCGGTCGCCGCGCGGACCGCCCCCTCGACGTCTTCGGGGGCGACCGCGGCGTCGGCGCCGAGCTCCAGCGCGAGCCGCCGCCGCATCGGGAGCGGATCGACCGCGATCACCCGGCGGGCCGTGCGCCGGGCCAGCTGGGCCAGGAACAGCCCCACCACGCCCTGGCCGAAGACGACGACGACCTCGCCCAGCGACACCGGCGCGTCGAGGAGGGCGTTCACGGCGACCTCGGCCAGGTTGAGGAACATGGCCACCTCGGGGTCCATGTCCCCGGGAAGCGCCACCACCACGGCCCGGTTGTTGTGCTCGACGGGCGCGGTCCACAGGTCCTGGTGCGGGTGGCGCGCGTAGACGAGGTCGCCGGGGCGGTGCGGCGCGCCGGGACCGGCCTCCACCACTCGGCCCACGCACAGGTAGGCGAACTTCACCGGGAACCCGGGGCCCCCCGCCATGGTGGGGTGGCCCACGTCCACCTCCGGGGCCGCGTGGCCGCGATAGTACTTCAGCTCGGTGCCGGCGCTGATCGCGGAGACGAGCGTCCGCACCGTGACCTCGCGCTCCCCGGGCGGCCGGACCGTCTCGGCCCGAAGCTCGGCCCGGCGCGGCGCGGTGAACCAGACGGCCCGACCCGTCGTCATGGCGAACCCCCCTGCTGCCCCGCGAGGCGCGGGTCCAGCGCCCGCCGGAGCCCGTCCCCCACGAGGTTGAAGGCCAGGACGGCCAGGAAGATGGCGGCCCCGGGAAAGATGGAGTACCAGGGATCGATCTCGACGTACTGGTAGGCGGTCCTCAGCATCGACCCCCAGGCCGGCGCCGGTGGCGGCACGCCCAGGCCCAGGAAGCTCAGCGCCGCCTCGAAGAGGATCGCCTGGCCCAGCATGACCGACGATTGCACGAGCACCGGCGGCGAGACGTTCGGCCAGACGTAGCGGGCCATGATCCGGGGATCGCTGGCGCCGAGCGACCGGGCCGCCTCGACGTACTCGAGCTCGCGCACGGCCAGCGTCTGCGACCGGACCAGGCGGGCGAAGACCGGGGCGTAGACGATCCCGATGGCGACCATGGCGTTGGCCAGCCCGGGGCCGAGGATCGCCGCCACCGCGATGGCGAGGACCAGCCCCGGGAACGACCAGAGCGCGTCCGCCGCGCGCATCAGCAGCTCGTCCAGCCAGCCGCCGAAGTGGCCGGCCAGGAGGCCCATCGGCACTCCGAGGACGAGGGCCAGCCCGACCGAGATCACGCCGGCGGCCAGGGACGGCCGCACGCCGTGGACCAGCCGGGTGAGGAGGTCGCGCCCCAGCTCGTCGGTGCCCAGGAGGTGCCCGGGGCCCGGTCCGGCGAGGATCGCGTCGTGATCCTGCTGGGTGGGACGGTACGGCGTCACCGCGGGGCCGACCAGCGCGGTCAGGAGCAGGAGCCCGATCACCGCCAGCCCGAAGCCCGGCCCGGGGGCCCGCACCATCCGGCGCGGACCCCGGGCGGCGCGGGTGGCGCGTGAGGGCTCGTGCGCGATGGCCGGACCGAGGGCAGCCACGGGCGGTCAGCGGTGGCGGATGCGCGGGTCCACCGCGCCGCACAGAAGGTCGGTGAAGAGGTTCACCACCAGCACCGCCAGGGCGAACACGAGGATCGCGCCCTGTAGCGCCGAGTAGTCGCGAAAGGCCGCGCTGTCGACGGCCAGACGGGCCAGGCCGGGCAGCGCGAAGACGGTCTCGACCACCACCGCCGCCCCGAAGACCCGGCCGGTCTGGAGGCCGAAGATGGTGATCACCGGGATGAGGGCGTTCCTCAGCGCGTGCCGGCCCACGACCTGCCGCTCCGACAGGCCCTTGGCCCGGGCGGTGGTGACGTACTCGCGGTGCAGCACGTCGGCCATGGCCGAGCTCACCTGGCGCATCAGGATCGCCGCCTGGCCGAGCCCGAGCGTGAGCGCCGGCAGCGCCATGCTCCGGAGATTCGCGGCGGGGTCGGACGCCAGCGACGTGAAGCCGCTCGCCGGCAGCAGGCGCAGCGCCACCGCGAACAGGTAGATCAGGAGGATCCCCAGCCAGAAATCCGGCATCGCGAGCCCGCCCGTGGCCCCCACCGTCGCCACCGCCCGGAGCGCCCGGCCCCGCCGGGCCGCGGACACCACCCCGAGCGGGATGGCCAGCCCGGCGGCGATCAGCATGCCGAGAAGGGTCAGCTCGAGCGTGATCGGGAGGCGCTGGACCAGCTCGAAGGCGACGGGGGTCTGGCTCCGGACGGACGTCCCCAGGTTGCCCCGGGCCACCTGCTCCATCCAGCGCACGTACTGGACGGCGACCGGCCGGTCCAGCCCGAGCTGCCGGTGCATGGCGTCGTACGCCACCTGGTCCCGGGGCGCCGTCTCGCCGAGGAAGGCCAGGACCGGATCGCCGGGCATCAGGTGGGCCAGCCCGAACGTCACCACCGACACCAGGAAGAGCGTCGGCAGCATCGTCAGCAGGCGGCGGGCGACGTAGCCGACCACGCGCGATGGGCTTCAGGCGGATCCGGGGCCGGCGCGCCGGGGCGACGGCCCGGAGGCTACTTGCTCAGCCACACCTCGGAGAAGTCCGGGATGCCGAACTCGACGGCCAGCCCCTCCATCTTCGCGCTGACCACGTAGTTGAAGGGCAGCGAGTACCCGGTGCCGAGGTAGGCCTGCTCCTGGAGGCGGGCCAGCACCTTGCGGTAGGCGCCGGCCCGGGCCCTGGCGTCCAGCACCTCGTCGGCGTCCTTCATCAGCTTGTCGACGGTGGGGTCCTTGAAGCCCGCCCAGTTGTAGGGGCCGTCCGACATGACGTTGGAGGCGATCTGCACCGGGTCGGCGTGGTTGGGGGTGTTCCGGGAGAACATGGCCTGGTAGTTCATCCCCTTGACCGCGTTGATCCAGGTCAGGCGCTCCATCGCCCGGAGCGTCGTCTTGATCCCGACCTTGGTCCACATCTCCGCCGCGAACTGGCCGATCGTGACCTCGGGCTCCCGCTGGATGACCAGCAGCTCGATCTCGACCCCGTTGGAATGGCCGGCTTCCTTCAGGAGCTGGCCGACCCTGGCCGGGTTGTAGTCGTACTTGACGATGCCCTCGTCGTAGCCGGGCATGTTCGGCGTCCAGTATGGATAGTAGCGGGGCTTGGCGTAGCCGAAGCCAACCACCTTGGCCATCCCCTCGCGGTCGATGCCGTGGAGGGCGGCCTGCCGGACGCGGAGGTCGTTGAACGGCGGCTTGTAGATGTTCATGCCCATCTGGAAGTACGTCGGCCCCGCCCAGGGCCACTCGATCAGCTTGAGCCGGGGGTTGGCCCGGAGGACGCGCAGCTGGTTGGCCGGCATGTTCTCGGCGGCGGTGAGCTGACCGGACTGGAGGTCCGGCACCGCGACGGTGAGGTCGGGGATGTACCGGGAGACGAAGCTGTCGATGTACGGGAGGGGCTTCCCGTCGGCGCCGCCGCGCCAGTAGTCCGGGTTCCGCTCGAGGACCAGCCGGTCGTCCGTGACCCACTGCTTGAACCGCATCGGGCCGGTCCCGCTCGGCGTGCGCGCGACCCCCTCCTCGCCGAGCTTGTCGAAGGCGGCCTTGGACATCATGCCCATGAGGCCGAAGTTCCCCCCCGAGACCCGGAACGGGAGCGCCCCCGACGGACCCTTGAGCCGGACCCGCAGGGTGGTGGCGTCGGGCGTCTCGATGGCGGCGACGTCGGTGAGGTAGGACTTCGAGAAGGACTTGGGGTGATCGCGGAGCCGCTCCAGGTTCCACTTGGCGACGGACGCGTTGAACTCGCTGCCGTCGTGGAACTTCACGCCTCGGCGCAGGCGGAAGACGACGGTGCGGGGATCGGTCTGCTCCCACGACTCGGCCAGCCCCGGCCGGAGCTCGAAGGTCTCGGCCTTGGAATCGGTCATGTCGTAGCGGAGGAGGTAGTCGAAGAGCATGTGGTACCCGGCCGGCAGCGAGTAGGACGACAGGTGCACGTCGAACGTCGGGTAGGTGAAGGCCTGCGCCTGCACCACCTCGCCCCCGCGCTGGATCGCGCGGGCGCCCGGCCGGCTGCGCCGGGACGCCCCGGGGCACGGCGGTCAGGCCGAGCAGGGTGAGACCGCCACCGAGGAAGGACCGCCGGCTCGTGGTCGCGGGCACGTGGCGCATGCTGTGACTCCTCCGTCTCGAGGCTTGCCGGAGCCAAGGAAGCGTACGAGCACTAGAGCATCCGGCGCGGCGGAGTGTCAAGCCCGCGTCGCTCGGGTTGCGGTCCGCTGGCGCCCGTAGTACCGTCGGCGACGATGCCCGGCGCCGCCGATCTCCTCTACTCCGTCTCGCAGCTCTCGACGCCGCGTAACACCTTCGCCGAGGACGTCGCCCAGCTGGCCCGGACCGGCGCCCGGGGCATCGGCGTCTGGGAGACGAAGCTCCCGCCGGAGGGCGACGCGGCGGCGCTGGAGCTGCTCGCCGGCGCCGGCCTGGCCGCGACCCTCTGCGTGCCGGCGCTCTGGACCATCCTGCCGTCGCGGCTCGGACCCGAGCCCGCGGATCCGGCTCGGCGGCTGGAGCTGATCTGCGCGAGCATCCGCCGGCTGGCCCGCTTCCGGCCCGTCGCCTACCTGATCTGCGGCGGCGCCATCGGCGAGCGCACGCCGGCCGCCGCGCTCGACGTGGTCGCCCGCCACCTCGCCGTCATCGCCGGCGTCGCCGCCGAGGTGGGCGGGGTGGTCGGGCTCGAGCCGATCCGGATCGGCGCCGGGAGCATCGGGCCGATCGTCAACACGATGGCCGAGGCCGCGTCGCTGCTCGAGGCCGTCGGGCGGGCGAACGTCGGGGTCGTCTGGGACGTCTGGCACCTCTGGGACGAGCCGGGCCGGGACCGCCTGATCCGGGAGCACGTCGACCGCATCGTCGCGGTCCAGGTCAACGACCGGCGCGAGCCCACCCGGGGCTGGTGCGACCGGGCCCTGCCGGGCGAAGGGGGCGCCGACTTGCCCGGCATCCTGGCGGCCCTGCTCGAGAGCGGCTATCGCGGCTGGTACGATCTCGAGATCTTCTCCGACGACGGCCGGTACGGAACCGCGTACCCCGATTCCCTGTGGGCGCTGCCCCACGAGGAGATGCTCGGCCGGGCGCGGCGGTCGTTCGAGCGAGCGTGGACCCAGGGCCGCGAGCGCGCCGCCGGGCGCGGCGCCAAACGCGGCGAAGGTGGGTGAGCGGGATGGAGTACGTCGCGTGCGACGTGGAGCTGGTCGGCTACCACGACCTCGGCGGCAAGCCCGGCTTCAAGATGGCCCTGCAAGTCGTGGGCGGCCGCTGGTACCTCTACCTCGGGCACCTGTGGCACCGGCAGTGGTCGATCCTCGACGTCACCGATCCCGCCGCTCCGAGGACGGTCGGGGAGATGGCCGGCCCCGACAACACGTTCACGATCCAGATCCAGGCCGCCGACGGCACGCTGATCACGGCGCTCGAGCACTGCCCACCCGGCTGGGGCGGCGACCCGCAGCGGCCGGCCGAGGAGGGCGTCCTGATCTGGGACCTGGTCGATCCCGTCCGGCCGCGGCGCCTCGCCCACTGGCGCACCGGGGGGACGGGCACCCACCGGAACTACTACGCGGGCGGACGCTACGCCCACCTGGCCGCTGGCCTGCGCGGGTTCAATCGCCACGTCTACGTGATCCTCGACCTGGCGGATCCGGCGCAGCCGCGCGAGGCGGGACGCTGGTTCCTGCCCGAGCAGTACCTGGCCGGCGGCGGCAAGCCGGCCGGCGTTCCCGCGCTCCACGGGCCGGCGGCCATCGAGGGCGACCGGGCCTACCTGCCCTACGGGGCGGCCGGGATGGTCATCCTGGACGTCTCGGACGTCGGGGCGCCCCGGCTCGTGAGCCGCCTCGACTTCGGCGCCGCGTTCGGGAGCTGGCTCGGCATCCACACCGTGGTGCCGCTGCCGCGGCGGGGGCTCGCCGTGGTGAACACCGAGGCCATCGCCGAGGACTCCGACGAGCCGCTCAACTTGGCGGCGATCGTCGACATCTCCGAAGGAGACGGCGCCGCGCGTCCTGTCGCTGTTCCCGGTCCCCGAGCCCCCGCCGGGGGCGCCCTACCCGAACTTCCAGCGGCGCGGCGGCCGCTTCGGGCCCCACAACCAGCACCACTGGCAGCACCAGCCCCACCTGCTGGACCGGGACGACCTCGTGTACCTGACCTACTTCAACGCCGGGCTGCGCGTCTACGACATCCGGCGACCCCTACCTGCCGCGCGAGGTCGGCTACTTCCTGTCCGCCGACCCGGTCGAGCGCCGGGGGCTCCTCCCGAAGACGCTCGTCACCCAGTCCGAGGACGTGCTGGTCGACGCCCGCGGGCTACGCGTACCTCACCGACAAGAACCACGGGCTGCACATCGTCCGCTACGTCGGCGACCGGGCCTGACACCCGCTCCCTCGCCGTTGCGGGCGGGCCCGATCACTTGATGGCGAGCGGGTTGACGGGGGTGCCGACCGCCCCGGTGATCGGCAGCGGCGCCGCCACCAGCAGGAAGTCGTACTGGCGGTCCTCGGCGCAGGACGCCCCCAGCGCCTCGAGATCGAAGATCTCGCCGAGCAGCATCCCCATGTACGGGATGCAGATGACGTGGAGCGGCTGGTACACGTCGGCGGTCTCGTTGGGGCGGACCTCGGTGCCCCAGGTGTCGGTGGCGTAACCGGCGATCTCGGTGTCGTGCAGCCAGCGCGCGCAGTCGATGGCGAGGCCGGGCGCGGGACCGCCGCAGTAATCACCCCAGGAGCCCCGCGCCCGGACTTGCCCCATCTGCCCGGTCCGGATCAGGACGATGTCGCCCCGCTCGATGGCGACGCCCTGCGCCGCGGCGCAGCCGTCCAGGTCGGCGGGGTGGATGGCCTCGCTCGGCTCCAGCCACGACCGCCCCTTCCAGCGGGCGATGTCGAGCAGGACGCCGCGGGTGACCAGGCGGTCCTTCCAGTTCTCGATCCCGAGGCGCTCGGCCCCCCAGCTGGCGATCGCGCGGGCCGGCACGCCGTTGTAGAGGTGGCCGTCGTGAATGACGTGGCCGAGCCCGTCCCACTGCGTCCCGCCCTGGAGCGCCAGGAGGACGACGTCGTCGGTGCCCCGGAACTGCAGGTCGCGTCCGCCGTAAAACTTGTTGATGATGGCGCCGCTCACGGTGTCCCCGCCGTCCCTCAGCATGAAGTGCATCGGGTTGAAGCGGCCCCACGCCCCGGTCTGGGGCCCGGTGCTGTCGAGCGGGATGGCCAGGGAGAAGGTGCGCCCCTGTCGGACGCAGCGGCTGGCCCGCTGGATGGTGTCCGGCGTGATGAAGTTCACGGTTCCGACCTGGTCGTCCGGGCCCCAGCGGCCCCAGTTCGACAGCTCTCGCGCCAGCCGCAAGACGTCCTCGACTCCGGGGCGGTCGTCAGCCATTCTCCGATTCTCCGTGCGGGGTCCGGGAGCGCCGGCCCGCGTCCAGTTGGTCCTCGCAACCGTTGGGGTCGTCCTCCCTCTTGACGCCGGAAGGACGGAATGCCAGAATCCCGCATCCAAAGCGCATTGTAATCCCGCTCACCGGCCGGCCGCCGACCGCGCGGAAGACGGCATCCCCGAGCTCCTCTTCGGCGCGGCCCCTGCTGGTGCGGCAGCCTCGGGGTCAATCGACCCGGACGGCGGTGGGCACCATCGGGTCAGGCGCCGGCGCCCGGCGGGGCCCGGCGCCGAAAGACGACGGGAGGCGGCATGTCGCTACGGATGAAGGGCCTCCGGCTGGCCCTGGCGTTGCTCTCCGGCTCGACCATCCTCGCGCTCGATGCCACGCCGGCGGCGGCCCAGACGAAGCTGATCGTCCACGGCGGGAGCCCCAGCCCCAACATCGCCTACATCAACCTCTACGTCGGCCAGCAAGCCGGGCTGTTCAAGGAAGAGGGGCTCGAGGTCGAGGTGCGCTACGCGTCGGGCGCGGCCATGGCGACGCAGATCACCGCCGCCGACGGCGCCGACATCGGCGACGTCACCTACGAGCCGTTCCTGCTCGGCTACGAGAAGGGGCTGCGGGGCAAGTTCTTCTACGACCGCTACGATCACAACATCTTCTTCATCGGCGTGCCGGAGGACAGCCCGATCAAGACCATCCAGGATCTGGCCGGCAAGAAGATCGGCGTCTCGAACATGGGCAGCTCGTCCCTGAACGTGGCGAACTCCATGCTGCGCGGGGCCGGCCTGACGCCCGGCCAGGACATCTTCGTGCCGGTGGGCATCGGTGACTCGGCGATCGCCGCGCTGAGGGCCAACCAGATCCAGGCCTATTCGCTGTTCGACGCCGCCTACGCCGGTCTCGAGCGATCCGGTCTCAAGCTGCGCTACATCCAGCACCCGACGATCGGCAAGACCGGGAACGGGGGCTACTTCGCCTCGGATCGGACCCTGTCGCGGAAGCGGGGGGAGATGGTGAAGTTCGTCCGGGCGATGATCAAGGCCCACGTCTTCATCCGGGAGAACACGCCGGTGTCGTTGAAGATGTACTGGACGGTGAATCCGGCCGCGCGCGTCGGCGCCACCGAGGCGGATGCCCTCAAGAACGGCATGCAGGAGCTGAGGTTCGCCCCGTTCTTCAGCGGGCGTCCCGACAACCGGATCGGGAAGTTCGACCTGAAGGGGCTGGAGGCGTACCTGGAGACGCTCGGCAAGGAAGGGATCGTCCCCCCGAAGTTCACCGTGGCCGATTTCGTCCGCACGGACCTGGTCGAAGAGGCCCACGGCGGACTCGACCTGGCGGCCGTCGCGACGATGGCGCGCAACTGGAAATAGACCGGCGGCCGCCCAGCCGCGGGCCAGCGACATCACGTTCGCTGGGCGTTGGGGGGATCGCGGGCGGCCTCGACCGGCGCCTCGGCACCACCGTCCGGTGAGGCGGTTGCTCGAGACGTGATGGAGCCGTCGCTCATCGAGGTGGACCGGGTGGGCAAGATCTACCCGGCCGCCGACGGCCGGCCCGTCCGCGCCATCACCTCCGTGTCGTTCTCGGTCAGGGGTGGCGAGTTCATCTCCATCCTCGGGCCCTCCGGCTGCGGGAAGAGCACGCTGTTGATGATGGTGGCCGGCCTCCTGTCGCCGACCGAGGGCCGCGTCCTGTTCCGAGGCCGTCCCCTCACGGAGCCGCAGAACGACTTCGGGATCGTGTTCCAGGATCCGGTCCTGTTCCCGTGGCGCACGGTCCAGTCGAACGTGGAGCTCCCGGCCGAGGTGGCCGGGCTCCCGCGGGCCCAGCGCGCCGAGAACGCCGTCGGCATCATCCGCCTGGTCGGGCTGGAGGGATTCGAGAGCAAGTTCCCCGACGAGCTCTCCGGCGGCATGCAGCAGCGGGTGGCGATCGCCCGAGCGCTGTCGCTCAAGCCGTCGCTGCTGCTGATGGACGAGCCCTTCGGCGCTCTCGATGCCATCACCCGCGAGCAGATGAACCTGGAGCTCCAGCGGATCAGTCTCCAGTCCAACGCGACGGTGATCTTCGTCACCCACTCGCTCTCGGAGGCGGTGTTCCTGGCCGATCGCGTCCTCGTCATGTCGGGACGGCCGGCGACCTTGCGCGACAGTCTCTCGGTCGGCGTCGCCCGCCCGCGCCCGCTGGAATTCACCGCGACGGAAGCATTCGGGAAGCACCTCTCGCATCTCCGGAGACTGCTGGAGATCACGGGGAGCGCACCATGACGACCATGTCCGCGCCCCCGGCGGTGACCGGGCCCGGGCCGGGCCGGCGGCGCCTGCCGTCGGGCCTCCTGGTGCCGGCCACCCTGGCCGCGTTCCTGCTGCTGTGGGAGGGTGGGGTGCGGCTGCTCCAGGTCCCCGCCTTCATCCTGCCTCCGCCCTCGGCGGTCGTCGGGAAGGCGGCCACCGACCTGGCTTCCGGCGTCATCTTCCCGCACCTGTGGCAGACCCTGACCGAGATCCTGGCCGGGTTCGCGGCGGCGGCGCTCTGCGGCACCGGTCTGGGCACGGCGATCGCCCTGGTGCCGGCGCTCAGACGGACGCTGTATCCCTTCGTCCTGGCCAGTCAGACGATCCCGAAGGTGGCGATCGCTCCGCTCTTCATCATCTGGTTCGGGTACGGGATCCAGTCGAAGATCGTCACCGTCGCGCTGATCGCCTTCTTTCCGATCATCGTGAACGTGATCGTCGGCCTGGAGACGGTCGATCAACGTCGACTGCTGTTGATGCGCGCGCTCAAGGGCAGCGCCTGGCAGACGTATCTCAAGGTTCGCCTGCCCAGCATGCTGCCCTTCCTGTTCGCCGGCCTGGAGATCGCCATCATCTTCTCGGTCATCGGCGCCATCGTCGCCGAGTTCATCGGCGCCTCGGTCGGGCTGGGCAGCATCATCATCCAGCGACAGGCGGCGGTCGACGTCGCCGGGGTCTTCTCCGTCCTGGTCTACCTGTCGGTGATGGGAATCGTCCTGAACCTGATCCTGAAGCTGATCGCGCGCCCGTTCGCGTTCTGGTCGCGATCGAAGGACGTCGTAGGAGCCTAGCGCATCGGCGGAGGGGGCCACCGATCACCCCCGTGGTACACTGCCCGAGCAGACCGCGGCCCCGTCTTTCCGCGTCGTTTCGAACCGAACGCCCAGAGGAGGACATCGATGCGACGGACACTGATCGGACTCGGCATCCTCGCCGTGGCCCTGCTCACGGCGCCTCCGGCGGACGCGCAGCCGACGATCAAGATCGGGCTGATCATGCCGTATTCCGGTCAGTTCGCCGACACCGCGGCGCAGATGGACAACGCCATCAAGCTCTACGTGAAGCAGAAGGGCGACACCGTGGCCGGCCGGAAGATCGAGTTCATCCGCCGGGATACCGGCGGCGTGGCGCCGGACGTCGCCAAGCGCCTGGCTCAGGAGCTGATCGTGCGCGACAACGTCGACCTCCTGGCCGGCTTCGTGCTCACGCCCAACGCGCTGGCCGCCGGCGACGTCTCGGCGGAGGCGAAGAAGTTCATGGTGGTCATGAACGCGGCGACGTCGATCATCACGACCAAGTCGCCCTACATGGCGCGGACCTCGGTCACCACCCCGCAACTGAACGAGTCGTTCGGCTCGTGGGCCTACAAGAGCGGCGTCCGGAAGATCTACTCGATGGTGTCCGACTTCGGTCCCGCCCACGACGCCGAAGGTGCCTTCCAGCGGGCGTTCAAGGAAGCCGGCGGCGAGATCGTCGGCTCGGTGCGTTTCCCGGTGGCCAATCCCGACTTCTCGGCCTTCATCCAGCGCGCCAAGGACCTGAACCCGGAGGCGATCTACATCTGGGTCCCCGGCGGGGTGCAGCCGGCCGCGATCGGCAAGGCGCTGGCCGAGCGGGGCATCGACCCCCGGAAGACCAAGATCCTCGGCCAGGGCGAGCTGACCGAGGAAGAAGCGCTGAAGAGCATGGGCGACGCCGGGCTCGGCATCATCACCGTCTACCACTACGACTACAACCACGACTCCCCGCTGAACCGGGAGTTCGTCAAGGCCTACCAGGAGGCCAACGGGCGCAACCCGAACATCTACAGCATCGGCGGCTACGACGGCATGCACCTCATCTACGAGGCGCTGAAGAAGACCGGCGGCAAGACCGACGGCGACTCCCTGATCGCGGCGGCCAAGGGGATGAAGTGGGAGAGCCCGCGGGGCCCGATCTCCATCGATCCCGACACCCGCGACATCGTCCAGACCGTCTACATCCGGCGGGTGGAGAAGGTGGGCGGCCAGCTGCGCAACGTCGAGTTCGACAAGGTCGAGAACGTCAAGGATCCGGTCAAGGCCCGCGCCACGAAGTGACCGATCGCCCCCGCTGACGATCGGCTAGCGACGGGCGCTCGGCCATGCTCGCTCCCGTCCTCGGCGTCCTGTTCGACGGGTTCGCCTACGGGATGCTGCTGTTCCTCCTGTCGGTGGGGCTGTCGGTGACACTGGGCATGATGAATTTCGTCAACCTGGCGCACTGCAGCTTCGCCATGCTCGGCGGCTACGTCACCGTGACGCTGATGCAGCGGCTGGAGTGGCCGTTCCTCGCCACGCTGCCGGTCGCCTTCCTCTCGGCGGCGCTAGCCAGCGTCGTGCTCGAGCGCCTGCTGTACCGCCGACTGTACCGCGCGAGCGATCTCGACCAGTGCCTGCTGACGATCGGCATCGTCTTCATCTCGGTCGCGGTGGCGGCGTACACTTACGGGACAACCCAGCAGCCGATCCAGACCCCGTCCTACCTGCGGGGGTCGGTCGCGCTCGGAGGCCTCAGCCTCGGCGTGTACCGGCTCTTCCTGATCGGCACCGCGCTGGCGATCACCCTCGCGCTGGTCGCCGCGCTCGAATACACGCGCTTCGGCGCTCAGGTGCGCGCCGCCGTCGACAATCAGCGCATGGCGCGCGGACTCGGCATCGACGTCGACCGCGCGTTCGCGATCACCTTCGCGCTGGGGAGCGGGCTGGCCGGCCTGGGCGGGGCGCTGGCCATCGAGATCGTCGGCCTCGATCCAGCCTTTGCGTTCACGTACCTGGTGTACGTCCTCATCGTGGTGTCGGTGGGAGGGCTGGGCTCCATCGGCGGCTCGTTCGCCGCCGCCACTCTTCTCGGCGTGAGCGACGTCGCCGGCAAGTACTACGTCCCCGAGCTGGGCGCGTTCCTGATCTACCTGGTCATGGTCGGGCTGCTGATGTGGCGGCCGGCCGGCTTGTTCGGCCGACGGTAGGGGCGGGCCCCGAGACTTGACAGGTATGCCATGACTTTGGCGAGTCAGAGCCGCATTCCTTCGTGAGTCCTCTCCCTGCGTCCTCGATAGGCTCGCTATTGGAGCCCGTACTCATCTCGAGTGGCCAGAACGGTCGGATGAGTACGCCCGATGACGGGCGCGGCCGGGGTGGTCGAGGATCCGCACCGGTATCTGGAGGGGCGGGCGCGGTGGGGGCGACTCGAGGTCGCCTTCTGGCTCGCCCTGCTGCTCCCGCTCCTCCTCTTCCCGTCGCATCTCCAGCTGGCCAGCCAGATCGCCATCACGGCCCTCTTCGCGCTGTCCCTCGATCTCATCCTGGGCTACGCGGGCATCGTGTCGCTGGGCCACGCCGCGTTCTTCGGACTGGGCGCCTATACCGCCGGCATCGCCTCCCGGGCCGGCTGGGGCGAGCCCCTCTCCGGGCTCCTGATGGCGGCGCTGGTGGCGGGGTCGGTTGGATACGCCACGAGCTTCATCATCGCTCGATTTCGCCACCTGGCCCTGATCATGATCACGCTCGGGCTGGGTCTGCTGCTCCACGAGGCCGCCAACAAGGCGCACTGGCTGACCGGCGGCGCCGACGGGCTCCAGGGCGTGCGCACCTGGCCGCTGCTCGCCTACTTCCGCTTCGACCTGTACGGCTACACCGCCTACACGTACTCGCTCGCCGTCCTGTTCCTGGTATTCCTGGCGGCGCGACGGCTCATCAATTCGCCGTTCGGCCTGGCGCTGCGCGGGATCCGGGAGAACCCGATCCGGATGCCCGCCATCGGAGCACCGAGCCGCTCGCACGTCCGGACGATCTACACCATCTCCGCCGTCATCGCCGGCATCGCCGGCGCCCTGCTCGCCCAGACGACGCAGACCGTGTCGCTCGGGACCCTGGACTTCCAGCGATCGGCGGACCTGCTCGTCATCCTGACCCTCGGGGGTCCCGGCCGGCTCTACGGCGGCCTGATCGGGGCCATCGTCTTCATGGTCGCGCGCGACCGGTTCTCCGGGATCAACCCGCAGTACTGGTATTTCTGGATCGGCGCCCTCCTGGTCCTGGTGGTGATCCTGCTGCCCAACGGCATTCTCGGCGGGCTGGCCCAGCTCACCGCGTCGCGGCGTAACCGGTCGGCGTGAACCCCCCGGCCCTGTCGACGCGGGGGCTCGACAAGAGCTTCGGGTCCTTGGTGGTGGCCGCGGGCATCGAGCTCTCCCTTCCGCGAGGGGTGCGCTACGCCCTGATCGGTCCGAACGGGGCCGGGAAGACGACGCTGATCAACCTGATGACCGGCTTGCTGCAGCCCGACGCCGGTCGGATCTTCCTGGGCGACGAGGACATCACCCGGCTGGCGCCGGAGCGGCGCGTCGAGCGCGGGCTCGTGCGCACGTTCCAGATCAATGCCCTGTTCCCGCATCTCAACCCGCTCGAGTCCGTGACGCTCGCGGTCTGCGAGCGGCGCGGCGTCGCCGCAACCTGGTGGCGAGGCCTGACCGGCTACCGCGAAGAGGTGGACGAGGCCTACGAGATCCTGAGGTCGCTGACGCTGGGCCCGGTGTGCTATCGAGCGACCCGCGAGCTCGCCTACGGGCAACAGCGGCTCCTCGAGATCGCGCTCGCGCTGGCGACGAGGCCGAAGGTCCTGCTGCTGGACGAGCCGGCGGCCGGGGTGCCCCGGGACGAGAGCGCCGAGCTGTTCGGCGCGATCGCCGGTCTGTCGCCGGACCTCACCGTGCTGTTCATCGAGCACGACATGAACGTGGTGTTCCGGTTCGCCAGCCGCATCATCGTCATGGTCGGCGGCCGGATCCTCGTGGAGGGCGAGCCGGCCGAGATCGCCGGCGATCCGCGCGTGCGGGAGGTCTATCTCGGCGGAGCGCGTCGTGGCTGAGCCGCTGCTCGCGCTCCGGAGCGTGCGAGCCGGGTACGGTGATGCGGTCGTGCTCGACGACGTCTCGCTCGACGTCCCGGAGCAGGGCAGCCTGGCGGTGCTCGGACGCAACGGCGTCGGCAAGTCCACGCTGCTCCTCACCATCATGGGCTACACGCGCGTCGGCCGCGGCACGATCACGTGGCGGGGCGCCGACATCACGTCGGTCGCCCCCCACCGCCGCGCGCTGGCGGGAATCGGCTGGGTGGCGCAGGAGCGGGAGGTGTTCCCCTCGCTGACCGTCGAGGAGAACCTGACGGTCGCCGCGCGGCGCGGACGCTGGGACCTGGCGTCGGTCTACCGGCTCTTCCCGTCCCTCGCCGAACGCCGCACCCACCGGGGCAACCACCTGTCGGGCGGCGAGCAGCAGATGCTGGCGATCGCCCGCGCACTGATGACCAATCCGGCGCTGCTCCTGCTGGACGAGCCGCTGGAGGGGCTGGCGCCGATCATCGTCGAAGAGCTGACGCGCGCCATCCGGCGGATGACGGCCGAGGGAGGTACCGCCTTCATCCTGGTGGAGCAGCACGCGGAGATCGCACTGTCGATGACCGAGCGGGCCCTGGTGCTGGAGCGGGGCGCCGTCGCCCACCGCGCGCCGTCGAAGGACCTGCTCGAGGACCAGGCGACGCTCGATCGCCTCGTCGGTCTCCGCGTCGCCGGTGAAGCCGGTGGGCGAGCGGGGGCGGAATAGGGGCTAGGGCGTCAGCTTGACGATGGAGTCCTCGTACCGACCCGAGCCCATGCCGCCCTCGGCGAAGATGCCGTGCTCGGCGATCCACCGGAAGGTCTCGTCGAAGACCTCCTTGGTGTACGGCTCGAACACGATGCGCTCGCCCGGACCCCACCGGCGAGTGTCCATCATCGCGTGGTAGCGGACCGGGAATTCCTTCTTGTAGTAGTGCGTGTGGAGGTCGGGTCGCAGATCGATGGCGCGCTGCGCCCGCTGCAGGGCGCGGAAGAACTTCCGCAGATCCTCGGGATCCGGGTCGCCGTGGATCATGGTGGTGATCATGAAGGTGGTGTCGATGATCTTGCGGAATCCGAGTTGCTCGGCGAAGTAGTAGGGTCCGCTGAACAACGTCGACGCCGGCGCCTTGCCGTCGATCAGGAGCTCCATGCGCTTGAACAGCATGCCGTCGTTGAACGACAGGCTGATCCGGTCGGCCGGCATGTACTGCTCGAGCGCCTGGATGGTCGCGTAGTGGCTGCCGGACTGGTAGCCGACCGAGATCGGCACCCCGGCCAGGTCGTCCGGCGTCTTCACCGGGGAGTCGGCCGGCACGAAGATGCCCGAGGGCGCCACCGAGTAGGCGTCGCTGTAGAGCTTGCCGTGACCGCTCGACGCCGCGACGCCGACCGTCCAGTGGCAGGCGCAGCTCACGTCGGAGGCCCGGCCTTTCTCGAACGACTGGTAGGCGCCGACCCGGCTGCCCTGGTCGTGGATCTTGCCGTCGGTGGACTGGACCAGCTCCCGGAAGACGTAGTCGAGGCCCTCGTCCCTGAAGTAGCCCTTCTCCTCGGCGACCCACTCCTGCAGCCGGAAGTGCGGCTCGATGACGAACTGAGGCATCTCTCGGTCTCCTTGCGCGGGTGGTCTCGACCGTCCCGATAGTGCCCGATCCGGCGGCCGAGCGTCAAGCCAGCACCGGGCCCCGCGGGGCCGGGTTGTCGAGCGATCGACGGCTCGTCCAGGCTGAAACCGGGGCACCCGGTCGAGCGAGGACCGCCGGGCGCCAGGGGTTACGCGCGCCGGGGGAGCGATGCAAGAACGGAGCGCAGCTGCTGCTCGTCGATCGGCTTGACCAGGTGCCGATCGAACCCGGCCTCTTCGGCGCGCCGCCGGTCCTCAGCCTGCCCATACCCCGTGAGCGCGATCAGACAGATCCCTCCACCGCCCGGCGCCTCGCGCACGGACCGGGCCAGATCGTACCCGTCGCGGCCTGGCAGGCCGATGTCCACGAACGCCACTTCGGGACGGGTGGTGAGGAGGCGCTCCAGCCCCCCGACACCATTGTCCGCTTCCTCCACCTCGTGGCCCCACAGTCGGAGCCAGAGGCAGAGGCTGTCCCGGGCATCCGCGTGGTCCTCGATCACGAGGATGCGTCGCGGCGGGCCCTCGGACGGGGCCGTGCCCGACCGGACGACCTCGGGCGCCACCCGGAGGAGCGGCAGGCGAACCGTGAACTCGCTGCCGCGGTCCTGACCCTCGCTGGCGACCGCGATGCGGCCGCCGTGGAGCTCGACGAGACGCTTCGCCAGCGTCAGCCCCATGCCGAGACCCCCCTGGGAGCGGTCGAGCGACTGCGCGCCCTGGACGAACAGCTCGAACACGCCCGGCAACACCTTGGGCGGGATGCCGACGCCGCTGTCCCGGACCCGCAGGACTGCCTCGTCCTTCTCCCGGGTCACCGCGATGTCGATGCGGCCGCCCGGCGGCGTGTACTTGAGCGCGTTGTCGAGGAGGTTGCCAACCACCTGCTCCAAGCGAGTCGGGTCCCCGTGGACGAGCCCCGTGTCGCCGGCCAGGCCTATCTGGTGCTGTCCGGTGCGTCCGGCGTGTTGCAGTGCCGTCAGGCACCGGTCCACGACCTCCCTCAAGTCGAACCCGCTGTCGTTGCAGGAGGATCTTGCCGGAGGTGACCCGCGCCACGTCGAGGAGATCGTTGACCAGTCGGGCGAGGTGGCTCGCTTGCCGCCGGATGATCGCGTGCACGCGCGCGGCCTCCGCGCCGGGCGACTCGACCCGCTCGAGGACGCCGATGGCGCTGGTGATCGCGCCCAGCGGATTGCGGAGCTCGTGCCCCAGCATCGCCAGGAACTCGTCCTTCGCGCGGCTGGCCGCCTCGGCCTCGGCGCGTGCCGCCCGCTCGCGCACGAGCAAGGCGGCGCGCTCGACCTCCGCTTGCCTGCGCTCGATGAACTGGCCGATCTGGCTGCCGATGACCGTCATCATCTCGAGCAGGTCGAACGTCCGGCCGCTCGATCCTCCGGCTGAAGAACTCGATGACGCCCCACGTGCGACCCCCCAGGACGATCGGGAACGCAAACGCCCCGTGGAGCCCCTCCCGGGCGGCGATCGGCGCCCGGGGGAAGTTGGCGTCCGGCACCACGTCGAGGATCCAGACGGCCCGGCCATCCGCCCACACCCGCCCCGGCAGGCCGACCCCCGGCCCAAAGGTCCGCTGGCGCGTGGCCGCCTCGAATTCCGGGAACGAGCGCCGCGCCGCGACCCAGACCACGGTGCAGCGCAGCGCGCCGATGCCCTGGTCAACGGTCCACAGGGCGCCCACCGGCCACTCGAGGCTCCCCCCGACCGCCCGCAGGATCCGCGGCGCCGCCTCGGTCAGGCTCGCCGAGTCGGCCAGCGCGTGGGTGACCGCGTAGTCCGCCGCCCGCCGTCGCTCCGCCACGTCTCGCTCGTGGATCGCCGCGGCGAGAACGAGCCCGCTCATGGCCACGACCCCGAGGAAGACCTGCAGCAGGATCAGGCTATCGTTCAAGTCTCCCGTCGCGAACGGCCCGGAGCCACGCATTGTGCCCCAGACC
Organism: uncultured Candidatus Rokubacteria bacterium; assembly: GCA_963708025.1. Classification (GTDB taxonomy): domain Bacteria; phylum Methylomirabilota; class Methylomirabilia; order Rokubacteriales; family DASRDR01; genus CAVPSB01. The sequence continues at coordinate 157,007 of CAVPSB010000013.1, forward strand.
GCGATGGCCGAAGCGACGGCCGTCACGGTCGCGGTGCCGATCTGGCCGAACCGGAGGGCGGCCCACATCAGGAACGGGAAGATCGTGTACTCCAGCGGGTGGCTGCTGGCGGCCCGCCCGAGCACGCCGGTGAACACCAGTAGGCCGATGAGCCCGAGGGCCGCGAGTCCACCCCCGGCCTCGGCGAGGCGGGCGGCGGGCCAGCGCCGTCGCCAGCCGGCGACCAAGGCGAGGAGCACCGGCGCGACGACCAGCGCCCCCATGGCATCGCCCAGCCACCACACCACCCAGATCGACCAGAAGGAGGTCCAGGGTTGAACGCCCCCCAGGGCGAGACTCGTGACCCCGATCGTGGCGCTGATCGTCGGGCTCGCCAGCGCGCCGAAGACGATGAGCCCGAGCGCGTCGCGTAGCCGGTCCACCGACTGACCCATCCCCACGACCCGCTGGAGCAGCCAGGCCCCGACGACGGCCTCCAGCGTGTTCCCGGTGGCGATCCCCGCCGCGGTGGCGAGCGGCTCGTGGGCGGTCGCGTTCGCCAGGAAGGCCCCGAGCCAGATGGCAGGCGCGATGCGGTCGCCGAGAAGCAGGACCGCCGTGAGCGCGATGCCGGTCGGCGGCCAGACGGCCGTGACCTGCTCGGCGACGACGGCCAGGCGCAGGCCGAGCTTCGCCGTCGCGAAGTAGCCGGCCGCGACGCCGAGCGCGATCGCGAGGAACCGGAGATCGTGCGCGCCTGCGCGTCGTGTCATCACGCCGGCCGGGTCGGACATGGGCGGTGGACGGGGACGGAAGGCCGAGAATCCATGCTGGTCTCCCCGGACTCCCCGGCCCCCCTTCGACGAGAAGTCCGCGCGATGCAGTCGATGCCGACACTGTCGTGCAACCTGCCCTCCACGTCAAGCGCCACTGCCGGCCACGAGGTCGAGCACGGGGCCCGCCGCGCCGAGCAGCCGGGCCTCCGCATCGTGGAGCGGCCGATGGGTCCGCGCCGGCGGGTGCCCCGGCGGAAGCGCCCGCGTCGGGGTCGCGAGGCCGGGGAGCAGGCGCCCGAGGCGCCCGGCCGCGCCCACCTCGGCGGGAGGGGGCCGGCTCCCCACTTTCGTTCTCGACGTCGTCGATGCCACTATGAGTCCATGGCTGGCTCGCCCCCTTCCGCGGCCTCGACCGCGTCAGCTCTCCGGGGAGCCGCGTGTGCCAACGCGTCGAGTGGAGACCAGCCGCTTCATCCCATTCCCTCCGTCGAAGGAGCAACCGCGCCGTGAGCTCGAGCCGCCAGCCGCCTGCGTTGCCCGGCGGAATCATCGGAGTGGAGACGCCGTATGCCTGGCTGCGGCTGGCGACCTCGCTGCTGATCAGCACGATCGGCAGCGTCGGGATGTGGAGCGCCGTAGTCGTGTTGCCGGCCATCCAGGCCGAGTTCGCGGTGGATCGCGCCGATGCGTCCCTGCCCTACACCGTGTCGATGGTCTTCTTCGTCGTCGGCCAGATACTGATGGGCCGGGTGGCCGACCGTTCCGGCGTCCTCGTTCCGGTGATGGTCGGAACGGCCGCGCTGGCGCTCGGCTACGTCGCCGCGAGTGTCGCCACGAGCCTGTGGCAGTTCATCGCCGCCTACGGGTTGCTGATCGGCTTTGTCGGCAGCTCGGCCACGTTCGGCCCGGTGATCGCCGACATCTCGCACTGGTTCTCGCGCCGCCGCGGGATCGCGGTGGCGATTTGCTCGTGCGGCAGCTACCTGGCGGGAACGATCTGGCCGCCGATCGTGCAGCACTTCACGCAGACGGCGGGATGGCGCGCGACGCACCTGGGGATCGGCGTGTTCTGCGCGGTGACCATGCTGCCGCTCTCCCTCGTCCTGCGCCGCCGTACGCCCGCCATCCGCGGAACGGGCTCCTCCGGCCCACGCAGCCCGGCGCGGCTGCCCGGCACCATGTCGCCGGCCACGCTCCAGGCGATGCTGATGGTCGCGGGCGTCGCGTGCTGCGTGGCAATGGCGATGCCCCAGGTTCACATCGTCGCCTACAGCGGTGACCTGGGCCACGGCGTCGCGCGGGGCGCCGAGATGCTGTCGATGATGCTCGGCTTCGGCATCGTCAGCCGCCTGGCTTCAGGGTGGCTCTCCGACCGCATCGGGCCGTTGATCACCCTCTTGCTCGGTTCCGGGCTGCAGGCGCTATCCCTGTTGCTCTATCTCCCGTTCCACGGGCTCGCCTCTCTCTACGTCGTGTCGGCGCTCTTCGGCCTGTCCCAGGGCGGCATCGTGCCCAGCTACACGCTGATCGTGCGCGAGTACTTCCCGCCGGCGGAGGCGGGGATCCGGATCGCCCTGGTGCTGTCGGCGACCATCGCCGGTATGGCGCTGGGCGGGTGGATGTCCGGCGCGCTCTTCGATCACACGCAGTCGTACCGGGCGGCCTTCCTCAACGGGTTCCTGTGGAATCTACTGAACGTGGGCGTCGCGCTGTGGCTGTTGCGCCGGCTGGCGTGGCGCATGGCGCACGCGTGAGCCATGAATGGAACCAGCCACACCACCCGGGAGCGGCGCTGGTCTTCGGTCCCGATAGCGCCCTGCTGGCGTCGTCGCAGGTCGAGCAGATCCGCGACGAGATGATCGTGGCCCCTCTCGAGGCTTCGCTGGTGGCGGAACAGCGCGCCCACCCCAACTACCAGCTGAGAATCCGTCGGCCCGAGCTCTACGGCGAGCTGGTGCGCGAGCAGCTGTCTTCCTGAAGCAGCCCGACCGGCGTGCGCTCCACGACTAAGCGGGGAGCGGCGGCCGGCGCGTCCACGGACTCGCGCGCTCGAGCTGGGCAGCGAGCCGCAGGAGCGTCGCCTCGTCGCCGAAGCGTGCCATCCACTGGGTGCCGATTGGCAGACCCACCTCGTTCCAGTGGAGCGGGACCGACATGGCCGGCTGCCCCGTGGCGTTGGCAATCCACGTGAAGGGGCAGAAGTCGGTGATCCGCCGACGCATGTCGAAGGGATCGCCGCCGGCGTAGACCAACGTGCCGAGCGGCACCGGCGGGGCACCGAGGGTCGGCGTCAGCCACACGTCATGGTCGGCGAAGAACCGCGCCACGTCTCGACTGGCACGGTGCATGTCCTGTTGCGCCAGCAAGTACGCGGCCGAGCTGAACTCGCGCCCGCGGGCCGCGAAGGCCCAGACGAACGGCTCGAAAAGCTCCTCGGCCACCACGCGACCCGTGCGGCGGCTCCAGTCGTCGATCGCCCAGGTGAACCCGGCGGCAATGACGCTGGTGAACGCGCGCCAGAACGGCTCGCCGTCAACCGCGGGGGCGGCCTCGACCACATGGTGCCCGAGCGTCTCACACAGCCGGGCGGCGTTGTGGACAGCGACGACGCAGTCGGGGTGCACGGTCAACCCCAGAAGCGTGCGAGTCGAGAAGGCAATGCGGAGCCGGCCCGGCGGCGCTCCGACTTCGGTGCGGAACGGGCGAGTCGCCGGGGGCGCCCAGTAGGGATCGCCGAGATCGGGGCCGGCGGCGACGTCGAGCAGGGCCGCGCTGTCCCGGACCGAGCGCGTCAGCGCGTGCTCGACCGCGAGGCCACCCAGGAGCTCGCCGTAGTGGGGACCGGTGGGGACCCGGGCGCGCGTGGGCTTGAGGCCGAACACGCCGCAGCAGGAGGCGGGAGTCCGAATGGAGCCGCCGGCGTCGTTGCCGTGGGCGGCTGGCACCATCCGGCAGGCGACGGCCGCGGCCGAGCCCCCGCTGGAGCCACCGGTGGTCCGTGTCGGATCCCAGGGGTTCCGGGCGGGCCCGTACAGCCGGGGCTCGGTGGTGGGCCCCAGGCCCAGCTCCGGCGTGTTGGTCCGGCCGAGGATGATCAGCCCCGCCCGCTTGAGTCGCCGCACCAGCTCGCTGTCGACCGCCGGGACGTAGTCCGACAGGAAGGCGCTGGCCTCGTGCAAAGGAACCCCGGCCTCCTCGACCACGAGGTCCTTGAGCAGGTAGGGCACCCCGGCCAGGAGCCCGTCGCCCGGTGCTCCGGCCGCGGCCTGACGCGCCCGCTCGTACGAGCGGAGCACGACCGCGTTGATCCAGGGGTTCAGTCGCTCGATCCGGTCGATGGCGGCTTCGACCAGCTCGCTCGCCGTCACCTCCTTCCGGCGGACCAGCTCGGCCTGGGCGGTCGCGTCGAGTTCCATCAGCTCGTCGAGATTGGCCACAGCTCCTCCTGGGTGAGAGGCGCGCCTGGATCGCGTTGAAGGTTCCCTTGAGGTTGACCGCGAGCACGCGGTCCCAGTCGGCCTCGGCCAGGTCGACCACGCGCGCGCTGTGCGAGATGCCGGCGCTGGTCACCACGATGTCGAGGCGGCCGTAGGCGTCGACGAGCCGGGCGACCGCCTCGCGCACCGCGCGCCCGTCGGTCACGTCGGCGGGAAGCACGAGCGCGCCCACCCCGCCGCGCTCGGCCTCATCGACGACGGCGCGCGCGAGCGTCTCCTGGGTGGCATCGGGCAGGCAGTTCACCCCGACCCGAGCCCCTTCGCGGGCGAGCGTCAGCGCGATCTCCCGGCCGATGCCGCGGCTCGCGCCCGTCACCAGCGCGACCTTGCCATGCAACGCCTTGTCGGCCATGCGCCGATTATACCGCGGCGGCGGTGGTGGTCCGGGAAGGCGACCGTGACCAGAGACCCGGTCGGCCTCGTCTGCGTGAGCGTCACGCTGGCGAGATGCCTTCGCTGCGCTGCCTGGTCACCCCAGGTCGTCGCCGGTCACGCCTCCATGCGCAGCTCTTCGAGATCGAGCTCGCGCTCGATGCTGCGGAGCACGTCATCATCGATGATGCCCCGGTCGCGCATCACGAGTACCGCTTCGCGCTGCGCGTCGATCACGGAGCGCCGGATCTGCCGGTGCTCGACGAGCTCCTGCTCGGCCTCGTTTCCCGGCGCTTGATCGAGCTGGTCGATGTGCTCCGCCCGGTGGCGGTACGCCGCCCGCAGCTGGTCGAGCAGGGGTCGGTGCCCCGGCCACTGCTCGTACAGCGCGTCGATCCGTCGCAGCGCCTGGTCTACCAGCTCTCGGCGCGCCTGCTGTTCCTCGACGTGCGCGTCCCCGTCCCCGCCCAGGTGGACCGCCCTGATGACGAGGGGAAGGCTCATGCCCTGGCCGACCAGGGTCACGAGAATGACCGTGAACGTGATCACGATCACCGCCTCTCGCGCGGGCAGCGGGGACCCCCCCGGCAGCGTGAGCGGCATCGCGAGCGCGGCCGCCAGCGAGACGACGCCGCGCATGCCCGACCACGACAGCACCACGATCTCGGCAACGCGGAGCGCCGGCCCCTTCCGCGAGACGAACCGCTGCCAGGCGGCGATGCCCACGATCCAGAGGCCGCGCACCGCGATCAGCGCAACGCTGACGGCGAGCCCCGCCCCGACGAGCGCTATCAGTGTCGACCTGTCCATCTCGCGTCCCAGCGCAGCGATCTGAAAGCCGATGAGGACGAACACGATCCCGTTCAACAGGAAGATGAGCATCTCCCACACGGCGCGGCCGGCGAGCCGGACGTCGGAGCCCATGATGCGCGAGGCCCGCCGCCCGAGGTACAGGCCGGCCGTGGCCGCCGCGAGAACCCCGGAGGCGCCGAGCAGCTCCGCTGGCAGATAGGCGGCGTATGGGGTCAGGAGCGACACCGTGATCTCGACCGGCAGGTCGGAGAGCCGCGATCGCACCTGCGCGACGAGCCATCCGATCGCCAGACCGATCGCGACCCCGCCGGCGGCGACGGCGACGAATCTCGCGATCGGCGCGAACGTCAGGACAGGGATCGCCGCGACTGCCAGACCCAGCGCGACACGATAAACCGTCAGCGCAGTGGCGTCGTTGAGAAGGCTTTCACCCTGAAGGAGCGCGACCACGCGTCGCGGCACGGCCAGGCGTTCCATGACGGCCGTCGCGGCGACCGCGTCCGGGGGCGACACGATGGCCCCCAGTGCGATCGCGATCGGCACCGTCATGCCCGGCACCAGGACAAGGGCGACGCCCGCGGCGGCGGCGGTGCTCGCGAGCACCAGCCCGATCGCCAGCGACACGATGTTCCCGAGATCCGCACGGAAGCTGCGGATCGGCGTGAAGAACGCGGCGAAGTAAATGATCGGCGGCAACACGAGCAGGAGGACGGCGTCGGGCGCGAGCTCGAGGCGCGGGACACCGGGAACGGCACCCAGCGCGAGCCCCCCGATCAGGAGGAGCGCGGGGTACGGAGTGCGCAGACGCCGCGCGAGCGTAACGAGTGCCGCGACGACGATGAGGAGGAGGAGAAGGAGTTCGGCCGTGTGCAACGGGAGTCCCTAGGAGCGCGTCACTTCTGCGCGCGTGTCACGACCAGCGCACCCCTCTCACCCGGCGAGGCCAGAGGACAGATGGAACAGGACCCGATTCGCGTTGCCTCGGCTCGAGGCTAACGCTCCACCCCCCAGACAGGGCGGCGCGGAACAGTACCATCCGCCACACGTCCCCCTCTCGCGGGCCAAAGCCCGCGCTGAAGGGCGATCACCATGGCCGCCCCCACGATCGTCACGGCCGCCACGGCGACCGGCCCTCGAGAGACCCCGAGGGCCCAGCACAGCCCCCCGGCCCCGAGACTCCCGACCAGACCGAGGAGGACGTCGCCCCTCCGCCCATGGCCTCCCCGATTCGTGACGAAGCCGGCCAGCAGGCCCGCCAGCAACCCCATCAGCACCCAGATCGCGAACACCATTGTACTCATGACCATGCCTCCTGCAGGGTTTGGCGGCTCACTCCCATCACCTTCTCCTTCACCGTCCCCGACGTGGCGGCGTCCACCGAGCCGACCATCCCATCGGTCAGCTCGTTCAACCCTCCAGGGTCCTCTTGAACGAGGCCGAGGCGTGGCCTCGAGCCTTGCGCATGCTACTTCGTCGGCAACATCAAGTGTTCATAGGGCGTGCCAGGATACATGACGTACGGCTGACCGGGATCAGCGACATCCAGGTTTCTTGGATAGCCCGGGCGACGGTGCTCGGATTGGAATCCCGGAGGGCCCGTCGGCCGACTCGCCCGGCTTCCCATCGCGCTGTGGTGTCCAGGTTCCAGCCCCATATTCGCGCAGGCCTTGCAGGAGCACCCAGCGGAGCGAGGTCCCATCGCGCACGGCGCGCCGACGAGCCGCCCGCTGAACCTCGCGCGGGACGCCGCGCACCAGGTAGATCCCCGTCGTCGCCAGACGAGCCAGCACGCGAGTCGGCATCAAGCGAGCTCCCCCGTCGTGATCGTCCATGGGGCGCATCATAGCGGCTGCCTCCTTTACTGGCCGCCAATGGAGACGATGAACTTGACCGTCTCCTCGTGGTACGGCGACGGGATGTACGCGAGCTCGAGGCGGATCTCCTTCAACCTTTGTGCTTTCAGCGCCTCGGCGGGAAAGTCCACGTCCAACGACTGGGTCAACTCCTGCCCGGGGTCGAGCCGGTCATTGCCGTACGTCTGGAACTTGAGCGTCGGCTCGCTCCGGGCCTCCTCGAGCTTGATCGGCTGCCCCTGACCATCGACGTACTGGATCTTGCCTGCGACGAGGCGGACCGTCTGATCCGCTGAGCTGTTCTTCAGCACGACCTTCGCCGTGAGCTTCGCCGGGGAGACGACCCGGCCGGAGCCCTTCTCGACTCGCTCCGTGACCTTCATCTCCGTTACGTCGCCAGTGACGATCCCGGCCTTCACCTTCATCGCAGCCGGCACCACCGTGTAAGTCTTGTCCTCGACGACGGCCGCCGTCGCTGTCGGCTGCTCCGAGCGGCTCAAAACCATCCACAGCACCACCGCCACGAGCGCTCCGCCGATCCACCATCTCCACTTCCACATGCTCGCCATGACCGCCTCCTCCTAGCACGTCCCGACCATCACCCGCTGTCGTACCTTCCCTTCACCTCGACACGCGCCGCGTCGCCTCGTCGAAGGCATCCGCCCTCTGTGGCTCCCTTCCAGGCCCTGGTCTTCTGGGATCAGGCTCGCCCGTGACACCTAGGCGCTCGTGCGCCACATCGTGCGTTGAACGACGAGCACACCGGCCGCACCGATGAACGCGACGACGACCATCGCGAAGAGCCCCGCTTCCGGTGACACCTCCAGGGCCCGGAGGACCAAGCTCGCGACGAGACTTCCGCCGAGACCGAGGCCGACGTCCGTGATCAACCCGTAGCCTCCGCGCTTGAGCACACACCCGGCCAATCCACTGGCAAGCAATCCTCCGAGCACCCAGATCAGCGACACGTGGAACGTCATGACCCGTTCTCCTTCGTCCGTTTCACCGTCTGACGTCCATGCGGGAGCTGGAGCCCGTGAACCCGGGGGCGCGGGCGCCGCTCAACCGGACGCCGACGGCGGGGCGTCCCTTCCCCGTTCTGTCGCACCAGGAGGGTCGCCAGCATTTCGATCGCGCGCTTGTCGAGCGCCCGGTCGTCGACGATGACCTCCGCACTGGAGCCGACGAGCAGCCGCACCCGCTCGGCCGCCGGAGTCGAGCAGACGATGACGTCGACCCGCCGCACGAGACGACCCAGCGCCGCTCCCTCTACCGGGCACGATCCCACGAACACGATATTCGGCAGCCCAGCATTGGCGATCGAGTGTTCCACGTTGTGGGCAGTCTCGGGCTCGGCCGAGGCCACCCCCACCCGCGTCCCCGGCGGCAGCTGGGCCAAGCGGTGGAGGGTCTCGAGATGCACCTCGGCCAGGAGCGCGATCACCGGGACGCCCAGGCCTCCCAGGCGTCGCTCGACGTCCGGGAGATGCACGAAGCTCGTCACCGCAGCCGCCCAGCGCCCCGGCTGCTTCTTGCGCCGCGCGCTCACCGCCAGATCGACGAGCCGCACCTTCTCCACCCGAACCGGAAGCTGGGCCTCCAGCTCTCGGGCAAAGAAGTCGAGCTCGGACGGATTGCATTCCACCAACAGGATCTCGAGATCACCGCGCACGGCCGCCGGCCGGTCCTCGGTCAAGCTCAAGACGCTGACTGCCAGCTGGTCGGCGGTCATCCCCAGGGCTGCGGCCCGGATCACCATGTCCTTCAGGAAGGCCGCTCGGAGGTGGGGAGCCGGGCGGGCCGGGAGATCCGCGGCCACGAACACGCCCGTTCCTCGTCGCGCCTCCACATAGCCGCTCTGTTTCAGATCTTCGATGACGCGCGCCACGGTATTGGGATTGACGCCCAGAAAGCCGGCCAGCTCCCGGATGCTCGGCAGGGGTCGATCCGGCGGGACGCCGCCGGCCTCGATGACATGCTTCAGCTGTTCCGTCAGCTGCCGGCGGATCGGGATCGGGCTGTGCGCGTCCACGTGGAGAGGCATCTGATTAATCATACTGTAATACTACACTAGTACAGACAGCTCTCGCTGTCAATGCTCCCCGGGCGGGTGCCAGGAGCAGTCGCCCGTTGACGTCGGGAGTGCCAGGCTTGATCCCCTCGTGCTCCTCGAAGAGTCGCGCCAGCATCTCGACCACCTCATCCGCGGAATCGAAGATCGCTACGAGCGGCCGGGCTGAAGGGGAATGTGGCACGCTTCACTATTCCTCTCCGGCGAGTGCGCATCTCGTATTACATTGGTGGTACAGTGAGCCGGGGCAAAGCCAATCACGATGAGGAGTTCGGCCACGCCCTGGTACGAAGCAAAGCTGCGCGAGACGTGCAAGGGCTCGGAGTCTCCTCTGCGCGTGTCCGTCCGTCCACCTCGCTCACCGGTTCGAGAAAGAGCTCGCGCGGTTCGCCCCTCATTGTGCTCGTCGTCCGGCGAATGGCCGGCAGGCTGGCGAAGGGAGAGCAGAGCTTGAGACCGAAGCGCACAAAGGCCGTACTTCCTGCAACTCCGCATCCGGTTGAATGCTCGACGAGTGATCGGGCTGTCCTGATCGATGCCTACAAGGCCGGCCTGATCGTGGCATGGAAGCGCGATGCCGAGCGTGGATACCGCTTGACATTTGCCGATCGACCGGATGAGTACGTGGAGGTCACGAAGCTCACTCGGTATCTCGAGAGGCTCAACGGCGCCTCCTGACCGCTGAGAGCGAACAGCGGGGCCATGCCGCAGATGGTCGGCCGACCTTCGACGATGGAAAGCCGCCGCCCTTCGGCGCCGGTAGCCCGTTCGTCTCCTCGTCCTTGCCCGGGGATCCTAGGGCCGCATCCTAGGCGGATACCGGGGCTGCTCTTCGACGGTCGCCGTTCGCGTGTCGGAAACCGGCCGCCACTCCTTCTCGTCTGGGGTCAGCCACCACACGCGCCCGGTGTCGTCCAAGGCGTAGAGGACCGGACTGCCGTCCGCTTTCTGGGTTGCAGCGATCTGAATGAATTTCGAGACCTGCTCCATTCGGTCTCCCTTCCTGGGTCCAGGTAACTTTCAGCCGTCGCCGCTCAACCCGCCACGGTCAACGACAGACTCAGCGTCGCCCCCTTTGCGGCTCACTCCAGAGCTCAGTGTCGCGCTAGGTCGTACCCACGTGGCCTTCGAAACCGAGATGAAGACAGGATCAGCGGCCAGGGCGGGTGATCGGCGTCGAGCATCGTCTGGTCCCTGATTGCCATCGTGAGCCGGCACACATCAGGCGCCCGCACTCATCCGGTTTCCCGTATCGTCTTCACCACTGATCTCTGTATGCACGCCCCTGCGCCGGGGAGGCCGGTTGCTCTTGTCTGCGCCTCCACCCATTCGGCTCTGCGCCCACGGAGCCGACCGGGGGGCCCTCCCGCCTCGAATGAGCGAAAGGCGTCCACCAGTTGCCGAACGAGACGAGCGACAGCGCGAGCATGTTGAGCGCGATGGGCAAGACTTTGGGGGTGATCGGTTCGTCCGAGAACCAGTACGCGAGCGTGCCACTCGACAGCACGAGGACGAGCACGGCGGTTTTCGGCGGCCATGCGCGCCGCCACACGCGACCGAGAGCTTCACCTAGGTCGCCCTCGAGCCGTCTGTGGAGAATCACCCATGACACGAATCCGGCCACAAGGAGTGCCGGAATCCATCGATGCCACCACAGAACCGCGGCGACAATCAGCAGCACTGCGGCACGCTGCCTGCGTTCTGCGCCGCTCACCGGGCCCCGCCGTCTGTGAGGGCCGTGACCGGGGCGCCGACGATCAGGACCAGCTTGATCGCGGCGAGCACACGGATCGTCAGCCGCGATGGGTCCAACTCGAACTGTCGGACCCGGTAGATCCAGCTGGCGATACCGCCAGCTCGAGTCAGCGCTGGGCCGACCATCGCGACGATCCAGACCGGAGTCCACACGGCTCGCCCCTCCATGACGTCAGCCTTCCCCACCCTCGTCCCGGTAGGGATCATGCTCCGGTGTGGGGAAGCGATGGTGACCGAGAGACTCCCCATCGATGTCGATGAACACGAGGGCTTGCTGCCATCCCGGCCTATTCACCCAGATCGCCGATGCCACGGTTCCCGTGCGCATATTGACTCCCTGCCACACGCCGCCCGCAGGCTGGCCATCACGCCGGCTCGTCGTCAGCTCACGCTTGCAGGCTTCAAAACCGTCGCTCACGAGTGCATTCAGGATCTCGATCGGCGCCGCAACCCATCCCCGCTCCCGCTCGCTCCACGTCATCTTCCCCTGCTCGCGCAACTCATTGAGGCTGTTAACCGTCTGCATAGGTTCTCCCGGTCGCGGTCAGAAACCCGACACGATGCCGCGCCGGCCCATCCTGACGTCCCATCGGCCCGCTCAGCCGCGGGCCCGGACGGCCCCCGCGCTGCCTCCCCACCTCTACCCTCGAGGCCAATAGGCGCCCGGGCCGGGACGGCGCCTTTCGGCGAGAACGAATCGACCGCCGGGCGAATCGCTTCGACCGGATCAGCAAGCTGGCGTCGCGACCTCCGACCCGCGAGGGAGCCCGATCGACGGGCCAACGACGACAATGAGCCGCGCGCTCACGAGGGCGCGAATCACGAGCCAGGACGGATCAAACTCGAGCCACTGCATACTGAATTTCGGGGCCCGCGGGTGAGCGTGATGATTGTTGTGCAGGGCCTCCCCTCCCGTCACCCACGCCAGAAGCCGCCAGTTGTACGCGCTGTTGGCGAACGTCTGCCCGCCGCGCCAGTGGCCGAGCCCGTTGATCAGGGGCGCGAACACCAGGACATACAGGATGGCGTGCCCGAGGCCGACGATCAATCCCGGCATCAAACCGAGGATCGAACAGAGCAGCCCGACACCGATCACCGGGCCCGCCCAGCCCCGAGAGAACAGCGCGCGATCCCACCGATCCGGCGGGAGGTCTGGGGCGAATCTCTGGAGCGTGTCCGGGTTCCGCGCTTCACGCGCGTAGTAGTATGCGTTCAGGAGCTGGACGCGCCACAAGCCGAGCAGGCGCGGGCTGTGCGGGTCGCCGGGCCGGTCCGTGAAGGTGTGGTGCTTGCGGTGCACGGCGACCCACTCCTGACGGCACTGGCCCGTGGTCAGCCAGAGCAGGGCCCGGAACAGCACGTCGGCCACCGGGTGCACTACGAGCGCCCGATGCGCAAGCCCCCGATGCAGGTAGATCGAGGTGGCGATCACCGCAACCTGAGTGAGGACGATGGTGCCGAATGCAACCGTGAGGGCGTGAATGAACACGGCGGCTCCTTTTCCGTCTTACGGCGTTACCGAGTATCGGTCCCCCGTCGCTCGCGGGATGGCAGGCCCTACGCCGTCCGGGCTTGACGCTCGCCGATCGGCGTTGACTGACATTCGGGACACCTCGTTGCCCAATGCAGGATGCAACCCGCGCTGTCGCCGGGGTGCGGCCACGCGCTGTCGCATTCGACACAGTAATGGGAGTGCCGTGACCTGGGGCTGGCGCGGATCACGGCTGCGGAGTGCTTCCTCCGCCACCAATCGCGTCCGGGCGTCACCGTAAGGGGCCAGGTCGCCATAGCCTATCTCCCGCGGGGCATCACGCCCTCAAACCCTCCGGATGCCGAAGTTGATCTCCGGCGTCCGCACCCAGCCTCCGATCCGGCCGGTCTGGCTCCAGGTCACGCAGCCGCATCACGGTCGGCTCCGCCGTTCCACGCGTGCTTCATGGACGCGGGGTCAGGCGCCATCGGACGGAGCCGCAGCGGCCGGTACCCGCTCCGCCCGAGATCCTCGATGGCGCGCGCGACTGCATCCGGATTGGCGCTCTCGCCGGCCAACACCCGGACGCGCGGCAGCGCTTGGTGTCGCGGGACGCCGCCCTCGACCCGAGACTCGATCCCTTCCATCGGCTGGTGGCGGACCACGATCGACCGGTCATCGTCAATGTGCAGTCGCATCAGGCTATACCGTACTAGTACGGTAGTACACACTGCCGGGCCTGTCAAGCTCCGATTCCGATGGTCGTGCCCGCGCCAGGTCGGGTCCAGTCAAGAGCGCTTTCTATGGACGCGTGCGCGACCGCGGCTCGACCCGCGGACGAAGCAGGCCTCGACGCGCGGGGAACCCCAGTCCCATGGCCACGGCGAGCCGGCACGCCTTGCGTCCGCGTCCAGGCCTGCGCTACGCTGGCGCGGCCTCGCAGCCGCCGCCAGCTGGCGCGCAGGCAAGAACTCCCGTGAACGAGAACGCTCGCGTTCCGATCCCCTTCGGGCGATCGCTGCCACAGCCGGCGCTGGAGTCCCGCTCCACCATCGGGCGGTGGCTGCTCGGCGTGAGCGAGCTCCACGCCAGGAGAAGCCGTGAGACGCACTCGTGGCGGCGCGTGATCTGGCTCACAGGCGTCAACTACTTCTCCACCCTGGGCTACCAGCCCGGCATCGCGCTCCTGGCCGCCGGTGCTCTCGCGCCGCTCGCAACGTCCGTCCTCGTCCTCGTCACGCTGCTCGGCGCCCTCCCGATCTATATCCAGGTCGCCCGCCGCTCCTACGCTGGCCAGGGGTCGATCGCGATGCTGGAGAACCTGCTCCCCGGTTGGACTGGCAAGCTCCTCGTGCTGATCCTGCTTGGGTTCGCGGCCACGGACTTCGTCATCACCATGACGCTGTCGGCCGCGGACGCCGCCAAGCACGCGATCGAGAATCCGTATCTCCATCGGTTCCTCAGCGACGCGCAGGTCGGGGGCACGCTGGTGCTCCTCGCCCTACTCGCCGTGATGTTCCTGCTCGGCTTCCGAGAAGCGATCGGGGTGGCCACGGTCGTCGCCATCCCGTACCTGCTGCTGAGCCTGGTCGTGCTCGTGCGCGGCCTCGTCGAGATCGCCGCCCGGCCGGAGCTGTGGAGCGGCTGGCAGCACGCCCTCGAGGCCCGGGGCGAGTGGGGCACGATCGCCGCCGGCGCGCTGCTAGTGTTCCCGAAGCTCGCCCTCGGGATGAGCGGCTTCGAGACCGGCGTCTCGGTGATGCCCCTCATCGACGGCGGCGCGTCCGATGCACAGCCGCGGCGCGGGGCCCAGCCTCCTGTCGGCCGGATTCACAACACGTGCAAGCTGCTCGTCGCGGCGGCAGCGATCATGAGCGTGATGCTTGTGCTCTCGAGTGTGGTCACGACACTCCTGATCGCGCCGGCTGACTACCGGGAAGGGGGACCGGCGAGCGGGCGCGCGCTCGCCCACCTCGCCCACGGGTTCTTCAGCCCCGGGTTCGCCTCGCTCTATGACCTCTCGACCATCCTGGTCCTCTGGCTGGCCGGCGCCTCGGCGATGGCGGGGCTGCTGAACCTGGTCCCGCGCTACCTGCCGAGGTTCGGCATGGCGCCGGCGTGGGCGGCGCGAGCGCGCCCGCTCGTCCTCGTGCTCTTCGTCATCAATGTGCTGGTCACGCTGATCTTCCGGGCCAGCGTGGAGGCGCAGAGCGGCGCCTACGCCACCGGCGTGCTCGTGCTGATCCTGTCAGCGGCGCTGGCGGTGACGCTGGCCCTTTGGCGCGAGCATCGACACCGGGCCAGCGTCTATTTCGGCGCCATGACCCTCGTCTTCGCCTACACACTCGTCGATAACTGCGTGGAGCGGCCGGACGGGGTGATCATCGGGAGCGCGTTCATCCTCCTCGTCCTCGTGGTGAGCACGGTGAGCCGATCCGTCCGCGCCACGGAGATCCGAGTGTCCGAGGCCTACTTCCTAGACCAGGCTTCGGCGGAGCTCGGCCCGGCGCTGGTGGGTAAGCGGGTGCACATGGTCCCCATGAAGGCGAGGTCGCCGAAGGCCCGGCCGCCAAAGGCGCCGAGATCCGCCGGTACTATCGGATCGACGAGCCGCTGATCTTCGTGCACGTGAACCTCCTCGACAACCGCAGCGAGTTCCTGGCACCGCTGGAGGTCGAGGCGTCGCGGGACGGGCGGGATCACTCATCGAGGTGACGGGGCGATCGCCATCGCCAACACGATCGCTTACCGCGCGAGATGGTGGACCCGATCAGCATCTTCCTCAGCCGGACCCGCCAGGACCTGACGCGGCAGGCGTTTCGGTTCCTGCTCTTCGGGGAGGGGGAGACCGGGCTGCTCGTCTACGCCATCCTCCTCCGCTACTGGCAGTGGACGACCGAGGACGACGTGCGACCGCGGATCCACCTCCTGTCGGACTGAAGGGACGGCCGTCGTGCGACCCTCGGGCGACGGGCCGATGGACGCTCTCAGCGCGGCCGCCTCGCGCCAGTCGGCTCCGCATTCTCGATCCTCTGTTAGATTAGTCTCGTAGCATACCGGCACGAAAGGGACGGCCCGCACCGCTATGCTCAGCCGACGGCAGTTTACTCGCGTGGTCTCGGCCGGCCTCGCCGGTGCGGTGGCGCCCGCGCTGCCCGCGGCCGCCACGGCACCCACCACGGCGGCGAGACGGTCCGACGTGCGGTTCGCCGTCATGCGGGGCCGTTCGAAGATCGGCGTGCACACCGTCGAGTTCCGCGACCGGCCGGACGGGCTCGCGGTCCACACGGTCATCGACCTCGCCGTCAAGGTCGTCTTCATCACCGTCTTCCGGTATCAGCACGAGTGCGAGGACGTCTGGGTGTCCGGGCAGCTCCGTTCCCTACGGAGTCGCACGAGCGAGGACGGCAAACGGTACGCCGTCGAGGCGACGGCGGAGCCGGACGGAATTCGAGTCGTCGGTCCGGGCGGCCCGCTCGTCGTCGGCTCCCGGCTGCTGGCGTCGAACAGCCTCTGGAATCCCCTGCTGGTCCACCAGCAGCGCCTCATCGACGCGCAGTATGGCGGGGAGATCGGCCTCGTCGTCCACCGGCGCGGCACGGAGTCGCTCGTGCTCGCCGGCACGGAGCGGGTCGTCACCGACCGCTTCCAGATCCTCACGCCGCACTTCGGCGGTCTGCTCTGGTACGATGCCACGGGCCGTTGGGTCAAGGGCTCCCTCGAGCTCCGTGGGGAGTGGATCGACATGTCTTCGATCTCTAGAGCGCTCGCGGCGCCCGCGCCACGCTCGTGACCACGGCGGCCGCGCCGGACGATATCGTGTACGAAATCGCGCGCGCGGTTCTCGAGCGCTTCGACGACTTCATGCGGCTGCACGCCGCCTTCGCACCGCTCGACCCGCGCGAGATGGTCCGCGCCGGGAACCGGGCGCCGCTCCACCCCGGTGCGGAGCGCTACTATCGGGAGCGGGGCTCGCTGCCCTGAATGAGTCCCATCCGCGCCCGAGCCCTGACGGCTCGGAGGAGGTGACGGCCATGGCCGGAAACCAGTCCGCCCAGCGCTGGGTCAACGAGGTCGCGCGGATGTGCCGCCCCGACGAGGTCGTCTGGTGCGACGGCTCCGAGGCCGAGCACGCGCGCCTGCTCGAGACCGCGGTGCGCGTGGGGGACCTGATTCCCCTCGACCAGCGGGCCCTGCCCGGCTGCTACCTCCACCGGAGCGCGCCGAACGACGTCGCGCGGACCGAGCACCTGACGTTCATCTGCTCCCGCGAGCAGGCCGACGCCGGCCCGACCAACAACTGGATGGCGCCGGGCGAGGCCTATGACCGCCTCTCCAGGATCTTCGCGGACTCGATGCAGGGGCGGACGATGTACGTCATCCCGTTCCTGATGGGGCCACCCGGCTCGCCCTTCAGCAAGGTCGGGATCGAGCTCACCGACAGCGTCTACGTCGTGCTCAACATGCGGATCATGACCCGGATGGGGAAGGCCGCCCTCGAGCACCTCGGCGATTCGGACGACTTCACGCGCGGCCTGCACGGCAAGGCCGACCTCAACCTCGACCGCCGATTCATCTGCCACTTTCCCCAGGACAACACGATCTGGAGCGTGGGCTCGGGCTACGGCGGGAACGCCCTGCTCTCGAAGAAGTGCCTGGCGCTGCGCATCGCCAGCCGGCTCGGCTCCCAGGAGGGCTGGCTCGCCGAGCACATGCTGATCGTCGGCGTCGAGAGCCCCGACGGCGAGATCCACTACGTGTGCGGGGCGTTCCCGAGCGCCTGCGGCAAGACCAACCTCGCCATGCTGGTCCCGCCCGGGTCGATGCCAGGCTGGAAGGTCCACACCGTGGGCGACGACATCGCCTGGTTGCGGGTCGGGCCGGACGGCCGGCTGTGGGCGGTCAACCCGGAGACGGGGTTCTTCGGCGTCGTGCCCGGCACCAACTCGAAGACCAATGCGAACGCGATGGAGATGATCCGGCGCAACACCATCTACACCAACGTCGCGCTCCGACCCGACGGCACGGTCTGGTGGGAGGGGCACGACGATGCGTCCCCGCCCGAGGCGATCGATTGGCACGGCCGGCCGTGGACGCCGGCGAGCAGCGAGCCCGCGGCCCATCCGAACAGCCGCTTCACGGTCCCCGCCAGCCAGTGCCCCTCGATCTCGCCCGAGTGGCAGAACCCGCAGGGCGTGCCGATCAGCGCCATCCTCTTCGGCGGGCGACGGCAGAAGCTGGTGCCGCTGGTCTTCGAGGCCTTCGACTGGCAGCACGGCACGTTTCTCGGCGCCACCCTCGCCTCGGAGACCACGGCGGCGGCCACCGGCGCGGTCGGCGTGGTCCGGCGCGATCCGATGGCGATGCTCCCGTTCTGCGGCTACAACATGGGCGACTACTGGGGGAACTGGCTCTCGATCGGCACGCGGCTGACCCAGCCGCCGAAGATCTTCCGCGTGAACTGGTTCCGGCGGGATGGGCGCGGCCGATTCCTCTGGCCCGGCTTCGGCGAGAACTTGCGCGTCCTGGAGTGGGTCATCGAGCGCTGCAGGGCGTTGGCCGCGCGGAGGAGACGCCGATCGGCTATCTGCCGACCAAGGCCGCGCTCGACCGCCGGGGGCTCGACGTCTCCGAGGAGGCGCTCGCCGAGCTGCTGGCCGTGGACCGGGACGGCTGGCGCGCCAACCTCCGGAGCCAGGGCGAGTTCTTCGCGAAGTTCGGGGACCGCCTCCCCGCCGGGATTCGGCACGAGCACGACCGGCTCGCCCGCCGGCTCCGCGCCCGCTGACCGTCGGGTCGCACGCGACTAGGCTAGGCTGCGATCTCCTGACCGAGGAGCCTGATCCATGGAACCGCGACAGAAGCAATTCTCGCTCTGGTTCGTCGTGGCCGCAATGCTGCTCATGCTGGGGATCCAGCACTTCGTGTTCGCCCCCCAGGCCGCGAACCTCTCGTACAGCGACTTCAAGGCGCTCCTCCGGGCCGGCAAGGTGGCGGATCTCACGCTGACGGAGCGTGCGATCGGTGGCCGGCTCGCGGAAGGACGGCCTCGAGGGGATCTTGCCCAAGGAGAAGATCGAGGAACTCCAGAAGTCCGGCCAGGGCGAGCACCGGTTCACCACAGTCCGGGTGGACGATCCGGGGCTGGTTCAGGATCTCGAGGCCGCGAAGGTGCGCTTCACCGGGCAAGTGGAGAGCACCTGGCTCCCCACCCTGCTCTCCTGGGTGGTCCCCGCCCTCATCTTCGTCGCGCTGTGGGGCTTCCTCATGAAGCGCATGGGCCCCGCCAGCGGCGTGCTGGAGATCGGCAAGAGCAAGGCCAAGGTCTACATGGAGAAGCAGACCGGGGTGACCTTCGCCGACGTGGCGGGGATCGACGAGGCGCGTGCCGAGCTCCAGGAGATCGTCGAGTTCCTGAAGAACCCGCAGCGGTACCGCCGCCTGGGCGGCAAGATCCCCAAGGGGGTGCTCATCGTCGGGGCGCCCGGGACCGGCAAGACCCTGCTGGCCAAGGCGGTGGCCGGGGAGGCGGGGGTGCCCTTCTTCAGCCTCAGCGGCTCGGACTTCGTGGAGATGTTCGTCGGGGTCGGGGCGGCCCGCGTGCGGGACCTCTTCGCCCAGGCGCAGATGAAGGCCCCCTGCATCATCTTCATCGACGAGCTGGACGCCCTCGGCAAGGCGCGCGGGTTCAACCCGATGGGCGGACACGACGAGCGCGAGCAGACCCTGAACCAGCTGCTCGTCGAGATGGACGGCTTCAACACCGACAGCGGCGTGATCATCATGGCCGCCACCAACCGGCCCGAGATCCTCGACCCGGCCCTGCTCCGGCCCGGGCGCTTCGACCGTCACGTGGCGCTCGACCGCCCCGATCTCAAGGGCCGGGAGCAGATCCTCCGCGTGCACGCCGCGCACGTGACCCTGGCCCCGGACGTCAACCTCGCGGCCATCGCCGCCCGCACGCCCGGGTTCGTGGGCGCCGACCTGGCCAACCTGGTCAACGAGGCCGCCCTGCTCGCCGCTCGCAAGGGCAAGGACGGGGTCGAGATGGTCGACTTCGACGAGGCGATCGACCGGATCGTGGCGGGCCTCGAGAAGAAGACCCGGGTCATGAACCCCCAGGAAAAGGAGACGGTCGCCTACCACGAGGCCGGCCACGCCCTGGTGGCCGAGTCCCGGCCTCATGCCGACCGCGTCTCGAAGATCTCCATCATCCCGAGGGGCGTGGCGGCGCTCGGCTACACGCAGCAGACGCCCACCGAGGACCGCTACCTCCTGAAGAAGGCGGAGCTTCTCGACCGACTCGATGTGCTCCTGGGCGGTCGGGTGGCCGAGGAGCTCGTCTTCGGCGACGTGTCGACCGGCGCCCAGGACGACCTCCGGCGCGCGACCGACATGGCGCGGCTCATGGTCACGCAGTACGGGATGAGCGAGCATCTCGGACTGGCGGCGTTCGAGGAGCCGCGCACGTCGCCCTTCCTGAACGTGGCGGTGGCCCAGCGGGCGCGGGAGTACAGCGAGCGAACGGCCGAGGCCATCGACGCGGAGATCGGAAAGATTCTGGCCGACGCGCATGGCCGCGTCACCCACACGCTCACCAGCCGGCGCGACGCGCTGGACCGCCTGGCCAAGCTCCTCATCGAGCGCGAGGTGGTTGACCGGGAGACGTTGACACGGCTCCTGACGCCGCAGGCCGCTGGCGCATGAAGCGGACGCTCACGACGACAATCACCCGGGAGAGCGGGTCACCTGGCGGGCGAGCCTCCGGCTCACCGCGATCGCGAGGTCGGCCCGCTCGGGATCTGTCGCTCAGCGCTTGACCAGGTGGTCATGGTGTACTATCTTATTCATACAGTATGAAGATTCCGATGCGCCTGCAAGTCGATGCGCACAGCCCGATCCCGATCCGCCGGCAACTGACGGAACAACTCAAACACCTCATCGAGGGCGGCGGCGTCCCGCCGGACCAGGCGCTGCCCAGCATCCGGGAGCTCGCCGGCTTCCTCGGCATCAATCCGAATACGGTCGCGCGCGTCGTCGAGGATCTGAAGCAGAGCGGCTATGTGGAGGCGCGGCGAGGCAAGGGCGTGTTCGTCGCGCCGGCGCCTCCCGCCCGCCCGGCTCCGATCCTCCGCGAACGCTTTCTGCGGGACATGGTGATCCGGGCGGCGGCCCTCGGGATGACCGCTGACGACCTCGCGGTGGGCGTCCTGAGTCTGACCGGGGTTCGGCCCCCGGCCGTCCGGAGGGGGATCGAGATCCTGTTGGTGGAATGCAGTCCGCCGGAGCTCGACTTCTTTGCCCGGGAACTGGAGTCCCACATCCCGGTCCACGTGGATAAGGTACTCCTCGGTGACCTGGCGACCGCAGTGCGGCGCCAGAAGCAAGCCGGTCGCTGGGGGGCGGCGGTCACGAGCTTCTTCCATCTCCCGGAGGTGGAGCGCCGCCTGGGCGGCCTGGAGATCCCGGTGATCGCGCTCCTCGCCGAGGTCCATCTCGAGACCCTCCACCACCTGGCCCAGTTTCCATCCGGGACCCGGGTGGGCGTGGCCTCCGCTCACGTCGAGACCGCCCACAACCTGGAGCACTCGATCGCCAACGCCGGGCTGCCGAACATCGCACTGGTGGGGACGTCTCCCGCCGAGGGGGCCAGTTTGGAGCGCCTGGTGCGGCGAGTGGACGTCATGGTTTGCTCCACCGCCGCCGCGGATCGAGTCCGGCAGCTGGCTGGCTCGGCCGTGCAGGTGCTCATCGACGACCGGGCACTCGATCCGCGGGCCATCCAGATGCTCGCGGCCCTCATGGTGCAGCAAGACGGCGATAAGCCGGACAACCCTCCCGCGCCCCGTCCGAAGGCAGCTGGGCTGTCGGTCCGCTCCGGGCGCCCCGCCCGGGGCGCCACGCGGAAGACCGCGGGAGCACGTCATGCGGAGAAGCCGTAAGCCGGTGGGAAACGGTGGCAGCGGAAGGCGAACGAGCAGCGCATCCGAGAACGGACGGCCTGGGCGATAGCTCCTGACTCCGCGTCTCCCTGGATCGCGCCTCACGCGACGTCCGCGACCAAGTAGCCAGCGAGGGCTCCGGGATCGATGCTGGTCGGCCCTGAAGTCACGTGAGGCATTTCGAAGCTCCAGGGATGATTCGCCGAGGCCACCGATGAGTCCCCCACCGTTGGACAAACCCTCCGAAGGGTCCCCCCTCGCCGCTCGCCCATCCGCGCCCAGCGGACAGGCCGCCGACATGCCGGGACTGAGAGCCAGGGCACTGTTCCGAGACTTGGGGTCGCGCGCGTTCTCGTCGGGATCGCTGCCTGACTCGCCAGGACCCAATCAGGGCGGAGCTCTTCAGCGCCGAGACGTCTCGAACAGCATGCGGAAAGCGTCGCCGCGCAGCGTGTCCACGCCGAGGGTGGGAGCGGACGCCCCCTCTCGCCGCGCGTGCGAGACAGCGGGCGCGTGCTGCTCCGATGCTATCGCGAGCTCGCCGCCGTGATCCGAGAGGAAGGCGCGATCACCCCGGCCGCGGAGTGGTTCGTCGACAACTTCCACATCGTGGAGGACGTCCTTCGAGAGGTCCGGGAGGATCTTCCTCCGGGATTCTACCGCCGGCTGCCAAAGCTCGCGGAGGGACCCCTCGAGGGCTACCCGCGGGTGCTCGGCCTGGCCTGGCCCTTCGTCGCCCACAGCGACAGCCGCTTCGAGCCCGAGACCCTCCAGCGCTTCGTCCAGCGATTCCAGCGCGTCCAGGCGCTGACCATCGGCGAGCTGTGGGCCGTCCCGATCGCCCTGCGTCTGGTGCTCCTGGAGAACCTCCGGCGCCTGGCCGAGCAGATCGTCAACGGCCGCGCTGCGCGCCGGGACGGCGGACGCGCTCGCGAACGAATTGCTCGGGCTCGGAGGGGAGCCGGCGCGCCGTCTGGCCTTTCGGCGGCTCGAGGCCGCTGCCCTGCCGATGGCCTTCACCGTGCAGCTCGTCCAGCGCCTGCGGGAGCAGGATCCCGAGTCGACACCGGCGCTCGCATGGCTCAGCGAACAGCTGTCCGGCCTGGGCACGTCGCCCGACGAGCTCGTGCGTCAGGAGCATCAGCGCCAGGCGGCGATGAACGTGACGGTCCGCAACGTGATTACCAGCATGCGGACGATGTCGACGTTCGACTGGGCGGAGTTCTTCGAAAGCGTCAGTCTGGTCGATGCCGCGCTGCGCGCCGGGAGCGACTTCGGCGCGATGGACTTCAAGACGCGCGACCGATACCGTCACGCGATCGAGGACCTCGCTCGAGGTTCCCGGCGGACGGACATCGACGTCGCCCAGGAGGCGATCGCTCGAGCGAACGCGCGCCGCGTCGGAGCGGGAGCCGGCGGGCACCTCCGGCGGATCC
Source organism: uncultured Candidatus Rokubacteria bacterium (assembly GCA_963708025.1). GTDB lineage: Bacteria > Methylomirabilota > Methylomirabilia > Rokubacteriales > DASRDR01 > CAVPSB01. The sequence goes on from CAVPSB010000013.1 coordinate 179,972, forward strand.
CGGGTCGAGGATCCTGGCTACTACCTGATCTCGAAGGGGCGCCGCGGCTTCGAACGGGAGATCGGCTACCGGGTCCCCGTCACGCAGTGGCTGCTGCGAGCCTACGTGGGCGGAGCCACGCCGGGCTACCTGGGCACCATCGGCGTCATCGCGGGGTTGCTCGTGGTGGTTCCCTCTCGTCGCCACGCATGCCGCGGGCGTGAGCCCGCGTTGTGCTCGTTCTTCTCGGACTCGCCGCCTTGATTCCGGCATCCGATCTCGCCGTCGCGCTCATCAATCGCTTCGTCACGGAGCTGCTCGGCCCCCGAGCGCTGCCGCGCCTCGAGCTCGCCGAGGGCATCCCGCCGACCCTGCGAACCCTCGTGGTGATGCCGACCTTGCTGGTGAGCGACGCCGAGATCGAGGAGCAGGTCAATCGCCTGGAGCTCCACTATCTGGCGAATCTGGAGGGCGCCATCCACTTCGCTCTCCTCTCTGACTGGATCGACGCGCCGACGGAAACCATGCCGGCTGATGATCGGCTCCTCGAGGCCGCGATCGAGAGGATCGCCCGGCTCAACCGGCGCCATGGTCCCGCTCCCGACGCGGGGGCCCGATTCCTCTTGCTCCACCGCCGCCGGGTCTGGAATGCCAGCGAGGGCCAGTGGATGGGATGGGAGCGCAAGCGCGGCAAGCTGCAGGAGCTCAACCAGTTGCTCCTGGGGCACGACGGCACGACGTTCATGGGGTCCCGGCTGGACGTGCCGCCTACGGTCCGATACGTGATCACCCTCGACGCGGACACGCGCCTGCCTCGAGGCGCCGCCATCCGCCTCGTCGGGACGATGGCCCATCCGCTCAACCGGCCTGTCTTCGATGCGCGCGTGGGCCGGGTCGTCGAGGGCTACGCGGTCCTTCAGCCGCGTGTCACTCCCACGATGCCCACCGATCGCGACACGTCACTCTTCCAGCGGCTCACCGCCGGGCCGGCGGGGATCGATCCCTATGCGGCGGCGACCTCCGATGTCTACCAGGATCTCTTTGGAGGCGGCTCATACACCGGCAAGGGCATCTATGACGTCGAGGCATTTGCCGGGGCGCTGGAGGGTCGCGTACCCGAGAATGCGCTCCTCAGCCACGATCTGTTCGAGGGGATCTTCGCGCGGACGGGACTGGTCACCGACATCGAGCTCTTCGAGGAGTTCCCGACGGACTACGAGGTCGCTGCCGCCCGGCAGCATCGATGGGCGCGCGGCGACTGGCAACTGCTGCCCTGGATCGTCCGGGGGGCCGCCGGGGCCGGGACGCATCGAAGCTCCATCCCGCCGATCGATCAGTGGAAGATGGTGGACAATCTCCGGCGCACTCTGTCGGCTCCGGCCGCGTGGCTGACGCTCGCCGCCGGCTGGACGCTTCCCCACCGCCTGCCGCTCGTGTGGACGACGTTCGTCCTCGCCACGATCGCAGTACCCGCCCTCCTGCCCGCGTTCGCCGAGGCGATCCCGAGGCGAGCGGGAATCTCCAAGCGGACCCACGTCCGCGCGGTCGGGCGGAGCTTCGCGCTGGCGGCCTCCCAGATTGCGCTGTGGATCACGTTCATGGCGCATCAGGCGTGGCTGATGGGCGACGCGATCGGGCGGACCCTGATCCGCGTGTATGGGACCCATCGACGGTTGCTCGAATGGATGACGGCCGCGCAGGCCAAGGCGGGACTGTCCCTCACGCTGGCCGGCGCCTATCGACGGATGCGTGGGGCGCTGATCCTGGCCGTCGTGGCCGGGATGTCGGTCGTCGCTCGTTCGGCCAGGCAGCTGGCCGATCGCCGTGCCGTTCCTCTTGCTGTGGGCCCTCTCGCCGCTCATCGCGCGATGGGTCAGCCGGCCCCCGCGCGTCGATCCGACGCAGGGGCTGTCGGCGTCGGATGCGAGGCTCCTCCGCTCGACCGCACGCCGCACGTGGCGGTTCTTCGAGGCGTTCGTCGGTCCCGGCGATACGTTCCTGCCGCCTGACAACTTCCAGGAGGACCCGGCGCCGGTCCTCGCCCACCGCACGTCGCCGACCAACATCGGGCTGTACCTCGGGGCGATCGTCGCCGCCCGCGATCTCGGCTGGCTCGGGATGCTGGAGACCGTCGACCGGCTCGAGGCGACGCTCGCGACGATGGGCCGGCTCGAGCGCTTTCGGGGCCACTTCTACAACTGGTATGAGACGACCGACCTTCGCCCGCTGGAGCCCCGCTACGTGTCCACGGTGGATAGCGGGAATCTGGCGAGCCAGCTCCTCGTTCTCGGGAATGCCTGTCGCGGGGCGCTCGAGCGCCCGCTACTCGATCGCGAAGCCTTCGCCGGAATCGAGGACGCGGTATTGCTCGTGCGCGAGGCGGCGAGTGCCCTCGTGGATGACCGGCGCACGCAAACGGTCACGGCTCGGCCATCTGGACCAAGCCTGCGAGGCTCTGGTCATGACGCTTCGCGACCCACCCCGAACGGCGGCCGACTGGGTCGTCCGCTTGGGTCAGCTCGCCGGCCAGGCCGATGCCCTGGTGGACATCGCACGCACGTTGACGGCGGAGCGCGGCGATGGCGAGGACTCGGACGTCCTCGTCTGGGCGCAGGCGACGCGCGCCACCATCGCGAGCCACCGGCGCGACCTCGACCGGCTGATGCCGTGGGCATCCCACCTCGAGGCCGTCGTCGCCGATCTCTCCCCGCGTCCCGCGAGGCCGCGATCGCGAGCCGGGCCCTCTGTTCCTCGTTTCCCACCCTGGCCGCCCTGGCCGACCTCTGCGAGAGTGCGGTCAGCGAGCTCACGGCCATGCTCGACGGCCGCCCGCGCGCCGGGTCCGTCGCGTGGGGGTCGAGTCGAGCACGTCCACGAGCTCATCGGACAGCTGGAGGGCGCCGCCGTGGCGTCACGAGCGCTCGTCGAGCGCCTCTCCGCCATCGCCCGCGTCACGAAGCAGCTCTTCGATGCGATGGACTTTGGCTTCCTCTTCCACTCTGCGCGCAAGATCTTCTCGATCGGCTATCGCGTCACGGAGGGGAGTCTCGATCCGAGCGCGTACGATCTCCTCGCCTCCGAAGCGCGGCTCGCGAGCTTCATCGCGATTGCCAACGGCGCGGCGCCCACGTCGCACTGGTTCCACCTGGGTCGCCCGATGACGCCCGTCGGGCTCGGGGCGGCGCTGGTGTCCTGGTCCGGCTCGATGTTCGAGTACCTGATGCCCGCGCTCGTCATGCAGGCGCCGCCGGGAAGCTTGCTCCAGCGGACGTATCGCCTCGTCGTCCAGCGTCAGATTGGGTACGGGGCGGAGCACGGGATTCCCTGGGGCATCTCCGAATCGGCGTACAACGTGCGCGATCTCGACCTGACCTACCAGTATTCGAACTTCGGGGTTCCGGGTCTGGGTCTCGAGCGGGGCCTCAGCGAGGACTTGGTCGTCGCGCCCTACGCGACCGCCCTGGCCGCCATGATCGACCCGGGTGCCGCCGCTCGCAACTTCACGCGCCTCATCGCGGTGGGCGGGAGGGGATTCTACGGCTTCTACGAGGCGCTGGACTACACGCCGTCCCGGCTCCCGGCGGGGACGACCGTGGCGATCGTTCGCGCCTACATGGCGCACCATCAGGGCATGACCCTCATCGCGCTGGCGAACGTGCTCCGAGATGGGGTGATGCGCGCGCGATTCCACGGCGAGCCCATCATCCAGGCGACCGAGCTTCTCTTGCAGGAGCGCGTGCCCCGGGACGTGGCGGTGGCGAGACCGCGGGCGGAAGAGGTGCAGGCGCCGGCCCATGTGCGGGAGTTCGTGGAGCCGTCCTTCCGGCAGTTCACGTCTCCGCACGACCCGACGCCGCGGACGCACCTGCTCTCCAACGGCCGGTACACGGTGATGCTGACGACCGCGGGGTCGGGCTACAGCCGGTGCGCGGAGCTCGCCGTCACCCGATGGCGGGAGGACGTCACCCGGGATCACTGGGGGACCTATCTCTTCCTGCGGGATGTCCAGAGCGGGGCGGTCTGGTCGGCGGGGTATCAGCCCACCGGCGTCGAGCCGGACGACTATCGCGTGACCTTCGCGGAGGACCGGGCCGAGTTGTATCGGCGCGATGGCGCCATCACGACCACGCTCGAGGTGCTGGTCTCGCCGGAGGACGACGCCGAGCTGCGGCGGGTGTCCGTCACGAACCTGGGGGGGCAGACGCGAGAGATCGAGCTGACCTCCTACGCCGAGCTCGTGCTGGCTCCGCCGGCGGCGGATACCGCGCACCAGGCCTTTTCCAGCCTCTTCGTCCAGACGGAATGGGTAGCCGATCTCGGGGCCCTGCTGGCGACCCGCCGTGGCCGGTCGGCGACGGAGCCGGCGATCTGGGCGGCCCACATCGTCGTCGTCGAAGGCCAGTCCGGTGGAGGGACTCAGTACGAGACCGACCGCGGGCGGTTCCTCGGCCGGGGTCGCGGGGTCCGCACCCCGATGTCGGTCATCGACGGGAGGCCCCTCTCGAACACGACCGGCTCGGTGCTCGATCCAATCTTCAGCCTCAGACGGCGAGTCCGTCTCGCGCCGGGAGAGAGCGCACGCCTGATCTTCTCCACGCTCGTCGGCCCGTCGCGCGAAGCCGCCGTGGCGCTCGCCGACAAGTATCGCGACCCCGCGACGTTCGAGCGGACGGTCACGCTGGCCTGGACGCGGGCGCAGGTCCAGCTCAACCATCTCGGGGTTCGCGCGGACGAGGCCCGCCTGTTCCAGGATCTTGCGGGCCGGATTCTCTACGCGGACGCGACGCTTCGGCCCGCAGCGGATGGTGCTGCGGCAGAATGCGTCCGGGCCTGCGGCCCTGTGGGCCCACGGGATCTCCGGCGACCTCCCGATCGTCCTGGTCCGCATCGACGAGCCGGAGGATCGAGGCATCGTCCGACAGCTCCTCCGCGCGCACGAGTACTGGCGCCTGAAGGGGCTGGCGGTCGATCTCGTCATTCTGAACGAGCGGGCGCACTCCTACACGGAGGAGCTCCAGGCGTCGCTGGAGACGCTGGTCCGGACGAGCCAGTCGGCGTCGCGGCACGAGGGGCACGAGACACACGGGAAGGTCTTCATCCTGCGGAAGGACCTGCTCAAGGCGCACGGAGCGCGATGCCCTGCAGACGGCCGCTCGAGCCATCCTCCTGAGTCGGCACGGCACGCTCGCGGAGCAGCTCGCGCGCGCCACGATCCGCTCCGAGCACGGCGGCCCCGCCCCGCCGCCGCCCGGCCCGAGCCCCAGTCCCCCGCCGACGCGCCGCCGGCCCGCCCGGAGTTCGAGTTCTTCAACGGGCTGGGGGGGTTCGTCGACGATGGGCGGGAGTACGTCACCGTCCTCGGGGAAGGGCAATGGACGCCCGCGCCCTGGATCAACGTCGTCGCGAATCCCGCGCTTCGGCTTCCAGGTCTCCGAGTGCGGGGCCGGCTACACGTGGTCGCGCAACAGCCGGGAGAATCAGCTGACGGCGTGGTCCAACGATCCCGTCAGCGACCCGCCCGGGGAGACCATCTATGTCCGGGACGAAGAGACCGGTGACCTGTGGGGCCCGACGCCGCTGCCCATCCGGGAGGACGCGTCGCCCTACGTCGCCCGGCATGGTCAGGGCTACAGCCGCTTCGAGCACACGTCCCATGGCATCTTCCTGAGTCTGCTCCAGTTCGTGCCGGTGAACGACCCGGTGAAGATCTCTCGGCTGAGGATCGAGAACCGATCCGGCAAGTCCCGGCGTCTGTCCGTGACCGCGTACGTCGAATGGGTCCTGGGAGTCTCGCGAAGCGCGACCGCGCCCGTCATCGTCACCGAGATCGATCCGGACACGGGTGCGCTGTTCGCGCGCAACCCGTGGAACATCGACTTCGGCGATCACGTGGCGTTCGCCGATCTCGGGGGTCGTCAGACCGCGTGGACCGGCGATCGGACGGAGGTCCTGGGTCGGAACGGAACACTCGATCATCCGGCGCTGCTGGAGCGAGGGGGCCGCCCGTCCGGCCGGGTCGGCGCCGGACTCGACCCCTGCGCGGCCCTGCAGACCGTGATCGAGGTGGCGCCCGGCGGGCGCGAGGAGATCGTGTTCTTCCTCGGTGAGGCCGCGACGGCCGCCGAGGCGCGCGGGCTGCTCACTCGCTACCGGACAGCGGACCTCGATCTGACGTTGCAGGCCGTGAAGACTCGGTGGGACGACATCGTCGGCGCCATCCAGGTCAAGACGCCGGACCGCTCCGTGGACATCATGCTCAACCGCTGGCTTCTCTACCAGACGCTCGCCTGCCGTGTCTGGGCCCGATCCGCCTTCTATCAGGCCGGGGGCGCGTACGGGTTTCGCGACCAGCTCCAGGACGTGATGGCCCTGACCGTCGCGAACCGGGAGGTCGCGCGGGAGCATCTCCTCCGGGCCGCCAGCCGCCAGTTCGTGGAGGGCGACGTGCAGCACTGGTGGCATCCCCCCTCCGGCCGGGGGGTGCGCACCCGGATCTCCGACGACGCGATCTGGTTGCCCTACGCCGTCACGCAGTACCTCGAGGCGACGGGCGATGCCGGCGTGCTCGACGAGGTCATCCCCTTCCTCGAAGGGCCCGTCCTCGCGACGGGGCAGCACGAGTCGTACTTCGAGCCCACGGTGTCCGCCGAGCACGGCACCGTGTTCGAGCACTGCGCCCGCGCGCTCGACCGGAGTCTCGCCATCGGCGCGCACGGCCTGCCCCTGATCGGTACGGGGGACTGGAACGACGGCCTGAACCGCGTCGGCCCCGAGGGGCATGGAGAGAGCGTGTGGCTCGGCTGGTTCCTGCACACGACCCTCTGGGAGTTCGCGCGGTGGGCCGATGCCCGCGGCGAGCGCGGGCGCGCCGACAGGTGGCGCGGCCACGTCGACATCCTGAAGACCTCGCTCGAGGAGCAGGCGTGGGACGGGGACTGGTATCGTCGCGCCTTCTTCGACGACGGGACCCCCCTCGGGTCCGTCGTCAACGCGGAGTGCCGCATCGATTCCATCGCGCAGTCGTGGGGGGTGCTCTCGGGCGCCGCCGAGCCCGAAGCGCGCGGCGCGCGCGATGGCGGCCGTCGAGGAGTATCTCGTGCGGCGAGGTCAGGAGCTGGTCCTCCTGTTCACGCCCCCGTTCGACCGCGCGCCTGTCGACCCCGGCTACATCAAGGGCTACCCGCCGGGCGTGCGCGAGAACGGCGGCCAGTATACCCATGCCGCGATCTGGTCGGTGATGGCGTTCGCGGCGCTCGGTGACGGCGACAAGGCCAACGAGCTCTTCTCGATCCTGAACCCGATCAACCGCGCGAGCACGCGGGCGGGAGTCCACCGGTACAAGGTGGAGCCCTACGTGGCGGCCGCCGACGTCTATGCCGAGTCCCCGCACGTCGGCCGCGGAGGATGGACGTGGTATACGGGCTCCGCGGGCTGGATGTACCGCGCGGGGATCGAGTGGCTCCTCGGGTTCCGGCTGCGTGGCGCGGTGCTTCACCTCGACCCCTGCATCCCGCGCGCGTGGCGACGCTTCGAGATCGCGTTCCGCTACCACGGGTCGCGCTACGAGATCACGGTCGAGAACCCCCGCGGGGTGACGCGGGGCATCGCCCGATCGAGGTCGATGGACCCTCCTCGCGTCCGGCAGCGCGAGCCTCCCGTTGACCGCGGATGGCGCGACGCATCGCGTGCGCGTCGTCCTCGGATGAGAGCTCCGACCAGGGCAGTCACCAGGCTGATCACCAGGCCGCCACGAAGACTCCGATGATCAGCGGCGATTACGAGGGCGTCCCTTCGGACGCCTCCGTCACACTCGTCCGCTTGCTGGTGCTGGGCGAATCGTCTCCTGCCCCGCTCGCAGAGCCTCGCTGACGTGCTCCGTCGCGTCCTGCACGGCTTCCTCAGCGCGCCGTAAGGTGTCCCCACCGCGATCGACCAGCTTGCCGAGCCTCTCCCCTACTCCCTGAACGCCTTCCGCGGCTTTCGTGCGCACCGCGCGCGATCCCTCCCCCAGATAGTCCTCGATCTCCTTCCCCCAGAACCATACGGCGACTGCACCGGTGATCGCTCCCAAGACGAACACTTCACTCGTTCGCATCGCGGGTCCTCCTTAGTTGCAAGACTTGAACTTCCCTACGCGGATCCATGTCTCAGCGCCGCTCTCTGCGACGTCGCCGTCGTGCGGCCGTGCGACCCGGAAATCGCGCCGTCCCCGGATGCCTGCTTCCTTTCCCGAAGCCGGGATGGCATTCGGGTCGGCAAAACGGCCCCTCGCCCGTAAACTCCTTCTTGCAGGTGTCACACTGCGCCATTGTTGAATCCTCCACGAGACTGGTTCGCGACGACCATCGCTGGGCTGGGCCGGGCTCACCAGACGCCCGCGCCCTCGCTGACGTGCTCGAGTTGCTCCGCCAGGGTCCAGCGGACCGGGACCGGGTTGGGCGTCTCGCCTTGCGGGTGCATCGACCGCTCGTACTGTACCATAGTTCTAGTACACTCCGTACAACCCATCGAGCCCCCAAGCCGAGGGGCCGCGAGCGTCGCCCGCTCGCCGTGGGGCCCGGGGCTCACGTTGCTCGATTGCCACTGTACTACTTTAGTGGTACACTGACAAGTGCGGCAAGATTTCACCTGCATCGCACACCCCCTCGCCGAAGGAGGCACTCGCACCATGACTCAGGCAACGAAGACGAAGCTCCGCCCGCTCCACGACCGTGTCCTCGTCAAGCGTGTTGACGAAGAGGAAGTCCGCCGCGGCGGCATCATCATCCCGGACAGCGCGAAGGAGAAGCCCCAGGAGGGCAAGGTGATGGCCGTCGGCACCGGCAAGGTGACCGAGGACGGCAAGAAGATCCCGCTCGACGTCAAGGCGGGCGATCGGATCCTGTTCGGGAAGTACTCCGGCAGCGAGGTCAAGATCGACGACCAGGAGTACCTCATCATGAAGGAGGAGGACGTCCTCGGCATCCTCGGAGCATGAACGAACGGCCCCGCCGTCGCAACCATCTTCTGGACAACCTAGGAGGACCGATCTAATGCCAAAGCAGCTCCTGTTCCGCGAGGAAGCCCGCGCCGCGCTGTTGCGCGGCGTCAACATCATGTCGCACGCTGTCAAAGCCACGCTGGGCCCGAAGGGCCGGAACGTGGTCATCGACAAGAAGTTCGGCAGCCCCACCATCACCAAGGACGGCGTCACCGTCGCCAAGGAGATCGAGCTGAAGGACCCCTACGAGAACATGGGGGCCCAGATGCTGAAGGAGGTCGCCTCCAAGACCTCCGACGTCGCCGGTGACGGCACCACCACCGCGACCATCCTCGCCCAGGCGATCTTCCGCGAGGGCCTCAAGAACGTGACCGCCGGCGCCAACCCGATGGGGCTCAAGCGGGGCATCGAGCAGGCGGTCGAGAAGGTCGTCGAAGAGCTCAGAAAGATGACCAAGTTGACCAAGGACAAGAAGGAGATCGCCCAGGTCGCGACGATCGCGGCCAACAACGACAAGACGATCGGCAGCCTGATCGCCGAGGCCATGGAGAAGGTCGGCAAGGACGGCGTCATCACCGTCGAAGAGGCCAAGGCGATGGAGACGACCCTGGAGGTCGTCGAGGGGATGCAGTTCGACCGCGGCTACCTCTCGCCGTACTTCGTGACCGACCCCGAGCGGATGGAGACCGTCCTCGAGGACGCCATCATCCTCATCCACGAGAAGAAGATCAGCGTGATGAAGGACATGCTCCCCCTGCTCGAGCAGGTCGCCCGGTCCGGCAAGCCGTTCCTGCTGATCGCCGAGGATGTGGAGGGCGAGGCCCTCGCCACGCTGGTCGTGAACAAGCTCCGCGGCATTCTGTCCTGTTGCGCGGTCAAGGCACCGGGCTTCGGAGATCGGCGGAAGGCCATGCTCCAGGACATCGCCACCCTGACTGGCGGCAAGGCGATCACCGAGGACCTCGGCATCAAGCTCGAGAACATCAAGCTGGAGGACCTCGGGCGGGCCAAGAAGGTGGTCGTGGACAAGGACAACACCACGCTCATCGAGGGCGCGGGCTCGACCAAGGAAATCGAAGGCCGCATCAAGCAGCTCCGAGCGCAGATCGAGGAGACCACCTCGGACTATGACCGCGAGAAGCTGCAGGAGCGGCTGGCCAAGCTCGCCGGCGGCGTCGCCGTGATCAAGGTGGGGGCGGCGACCGAGACCGAGATGAAGGAGAAAAAGGCACGGGTGGAGGACGCGCTCAACGCGACCCGCGCGGCGGTCGAGGAAGGCATCGTGCCCGGCGGCGGCGTGGCGCTGCTGCGGGCCGCCAAGGCACTCGACACCCACACGCTCTCGGGCGACGAGCAGACCGGCGCCAACATCGTCCGGCGCGCCCTCGAGGAGCCGATCCGGCAGATCGTGGAGAACGCGGGCCTCGAGGCCTCCGTCGTGGTCGAGAAGGTGAAGGCCGCCAAGGAGCCCGCGCTCGGCTTCGATGCGGAGTTGAACGAGTACGTGGACATGATGCACGCGGGGATCATCGACCCGACCAAGGTGGAGCGGATCGCGTTGCAGAACGCGGCGTCGATCGCGTCCCTCCTGCTGACGACCGAGGCGCTCGTCACCGACATCCCGGAGAAGGACAAGCCCCCCATGCCGCACGGCGGAGACTTCTAAACCGAGGTCAGGCGCGACTGCTGACCGCATCTTCCTCGGCGAAACGGCCTCTGGGGGTCTTCCTCGGAGGCCGTTGTCAGCCCATCGCCGAGCCCGGCAAGCCGTGGTCGGCAGCAGGTCCGGATGATGGCGCACACGTCAGCCAGAGGGTGGCGTCCGATCGCCCAATCGGTGGAGGCTCGCTCCACCCGCCCTGGTCAGCAGCGCCGCGGCCGGAGCTCGACCGGCTGCTGATGCACTAGGATGAGCGAAACTCTGGTTGACCCCGTCATCCTCACCACCGATGCTGATTTCCGCATCTATCGCCGCCTCAGTCGTCACGTTGTTCCCTGCGTGACACCGTACTGACGTTGCCGCCCCGTCTCGAGCGGGCGCGCGCAAGCCCGGCGAGCCGCCCCAACGGCGTGCCAGGCCGTGGTCTACAGCCTCTCGAGCAGCCTCTACCGCGTGAGAGTGGCCCGGTTCGGCGCGCACCTTCGTGGCGTCCTCTGTGCCGGGATTTCAGCTATGCTCGAAGCGTGGCGCCAACGAAGGCGGAGCGCGTCGGGCTCGAGGTCGCCGGCCGCGAGGTGGCGATCACCAACCCGAGCAAGGTCTACTTCCCCGAGGCCGGGATCACCAAGCTCGAGGTCGTCCGCTACTACCTCGCCGTGGCCGAGGGCGCGCTGCGAGGCGCGGGCGGCCGCCCCAACGTGCTGGTGCGCTATGCCGACGGCATCCATGGCGAGTCCTTCTACCAGAAGCGCGCGCCCCACGCGCGCCCGGAGTGGGTCGAGGTCGTCGCGCTCCGCTTCCCCTCGGGCCGGACCGCCGAAGAGGTCGTGCCGCGCGACGCCGCGGCCCTCGCGTGGATGGCGAACCTGGGATGCCTGGAGCTGCACCCCCATCCCGTGCGGGCGGAGGACCTCGATCATCCCGACGAGCTGCGGATCGACCTCGACCCGGTGCCGGGTGTCGAGTGGTCGCAGCTCGTGGCCGTGGCCCAGGTCGTCCGCGCGGCCCTGGCCGACCTGGGCCTCCTGGGCTGGCCGAAGACCTCGGGCTCGCGAGGCATTCACGTCAACGTGCGGATCCACCGCCGGTGGTCGTTCTTGCAGGTGAGGCGCGCCGCCCTCGCCCTGGCTCGCGAGGTGGAGCGGCGGGCGCCGACGCTCGCCACCAGCAAGTGGTGGAAGGAGGAGCGTCACGGCGTCTTCCTCGACTACAACCAGAACGCCAAGGACCGCACCGTCGCCAGCGCCTACTCGGTGCGTCCCAAGCCCGACGCGCGCGTCTCGGCGCCGGTGACGTGGGACGAGCTGAGCGAGTGCCGGCCGGAGGACTTCACGCTGCGCACGATGCCGGACCGCTTCGCCGCGATCGGGGACCGGCACGCGCAGATCGACGAGCACCCGTGCTCGCTGGAGCCGCTGCTGGAGCTCTCCGCCACGCAGGAGGCGGAAGGCCTCGGCGACGCGCCGTGGCCGCCCCACTACGCCAAGCAGCCGGACGAGCCGTCCCGCGTCGCACCGTCACGAGCGAAGAGCGAGCGAATCCCCCGCGGTGGCCGGGTCTCGACGAAGCCGCTCGTCGAGATCGGCCGGGCGCAGAGGCAAGAGGATGCTCTGGCCGGGCTCGAGCGATGGAAGGCGCGCCACCCCGAGGCCGCCCGGCACCTCCAGCCCGCTGACGTGCTCGTCGACTCGATGCGGGGCCGCTCCTCGACCTGGACTCGCGTCCGAGTGAACCTGGAGCACGTGCCCGAGACACTCCGCCCGGAGCAGGAGCCCCTCGATCCGGACGGCCCGCTTTCCTACACGTCATCCCCTCCGCGCCGATCGCGAAGGACATGACGGTCTCGCCCGGGCGCCGCCGGCTCCGGGCGGCAGGGCGACGTCGGGCTGAGGGCGCGGGGTCTATCCCCGGGTCTCCCCGAAGATCTCGGTCAGCTCCGCCGGAGGCGTGACCTCGAGCTGGTCGTAGCGGCAGTCCGCGGGCCGCTTGTCCGGCCGCCAGCGCACGAAGGTCGCCGCGTGCCGGAAGCGGTCGCCCTGCAGATGGTCGTACGTGACCTCACACACGCGCTCGATGCGCAGCGGCTCCCACGAGAGGTCCTTCCCCTGGCTCCACCGGCTGGTGCGCGCCGGGCATGCGGGTCGAGCCATCGCCCGCCGCCGCCCACTCGCGCCAGGGATGTCCCTCGAGCGCGTTCTTGCGCAGCGGCGCCAGATCCTTCGCCAGCTGGCGGCGCACCGCCGTCGTGAAGGACGACGTCACCCCGACGTGGTGCAGCCCGCCCGCCGCGTCGTAGAGCCCGAGGAGCAGCGAGCCGACGAGCTCGCCGGGGCCCTTCTTGTACCAGCGGAAGCCCGCGACCACGCAGTCGGCCGTGCGCGCGTGCTTGACCTTGATCATCACGCGCTTGCCGGGCTGGTACGTCGTGCTCTCGTGCTTGGCGATGACCCCGTCGAGCCCGGCGCCTTCGAAGCGGTGGAACCAGTCCTGCGCCACGGCCCGGTCGCGGCTGCACGGGGTGAGATGGACGCGGCCGCCGGCGCGCGCGAGCGCCTCCTCGAGCTGCGCCCGGCGCTCGGCCTGCGGCCGGGAGCGCAGGTCGCGGTCACCCTCCGCCAGAAGATCGAAGGCGACGAACGACGACGGCGTCTCGACCGCGAGCTTGGCCACCCGCGAGGCCGCCGGGTGCAGGCGCAGCTGGAGCGCGTCGAAGTCCAGCCCGTGCCCGGTGGCGATCACGATCTCGCCGTCGACGACGCAGCGCTCGGGCAGGGTGGCCAGCAGGGGCGCCGCCAGCTCGGGGAAGTAGCGATCGAGCGGCCGCAGGTCACGGCTCTGCAGGTAGAGCCGGTCGCCGTCGCGGAACACGATCGCGCGGAACCCGTCCCACTTCGGCTCGAAGAGCCACCCGTCGCCGGCCGGCAGCTCACTCGCAAGCTTCGCCAGCATCGGCTCGATCGGCGGCTCGAGGATCACCGCGAGCGCCGCGCGGCGATGCGCGCTTCGGCGGAGACCCAGCCCGCGTCGAAGTGGCACCCCGGCTCGTCGAGGTCGATCACGAGCGGCGCGTGGTCCGAGGGAAGCGGCTTGCCCTTGCGCGCCTCGCGGTCGATCTCGGCCCACACGACGCGACTCGCGAGCGGCGCCGACACCAGGAGGTGGTCGATGCGCATGCCGAAGTTCTTGTGGAAGTTGCCGGCGCGGTAGTCCCACCAGGTGTAGCGCCCGGGCTCGGGGTGCTGCCGGCGATAGATGTCGACGAGCCCCCAGTCGCAGAGCCGCGCGAAGGCCTTCCGCTCCGGCTCCGAGACGTGGGTCCCGCCGTGGCAGGCCTGCGCGTCCCAGACGTCGATGTCCGCGGGCGCGACGTTCAGGTCGCCCCCGAGCACGAGAGGCTCGCTCGGGTCCACCGCCTCGGCCAGCCAGCGGGCGAGGCGGTCGAACCAGGCCAGCTTGGCCTGATAGAAGACCGAGCCGACGCTCCGGCCGTTGGGCGCGTACAGGCACACGACGCGGACGCCGCCGCACACGGCCGAGATCATCCGCGCCTCCGCGAACGGCTCGTCGTCGCCCACGTCCTCGGTGCGGGCGGGGCGCAGCGGATCGCCGAAGTTCGTCACCACGTCCTCGATGCCACAGCGGCTCGCGATGGCGACGCCGTTCCACTGACCCTCGCCGTGATGCGCCAGCGCATAGCCGGCGCGGTGGAACACGTCGGCCGGGGCCTCGGCGTCCGCCAGCTTCGTCTCCTGCATCAACACCACGTCCGGCCGGGCACGCTCGAGCCACCAGGTGACCTTGTCCAGGCGGGCCTTCAGCGAGTTGACGTTCCAGGTCGCTATCCGCACGGACCTAGGTTACCGCGTCCCGGTCCGCCGCGACACGGGTGGCGTCCCGCACGAGGGTCCTCGCCGGGCGCCGCAGGTCCTGGGCGGACGGACGGCGCGACCGCTGGCGCTGCCCGCATGGCCGCGGAACGCTCGGGGAGCAAGAGCTCCCGCGCTGCTCCCGCTTATTGGACCTTGCTCCCATGCTCGGCCGGGGACTCGCCGGGCCACGGAGCGGATGGGCCGCCCTCGCCGCGGTCCTCGACGGAGCCTGGGACCGACCGCACCGTGACTCGCGGAGACACCCGGCCCTCGGCGACTTTCTTGTCGTTGATGAAGAGGGCCACCCTTCCCGGTGCCGCCCCCATCGTAGGCGAAGTCGAGGCGCACTGTGCTCTTGCCGGCGGGCACCGCCTCGCTCGAGGCGATGACGTAGCGGTGCTCCTCGAACGCGTTTGGTCGCCGCGATGCCGTCGCGAGCCGGCCACGATCCGAGCTCAAAACTGGTAGGCCATGGTGAACGTGGCGACGTGGCTGCGGAAGCGGTCCTTGGCGTAGTACTCGTAGGAAGCCTTCGGCCGGCAGTCTGGACGTCGCCAGGTCGAGGAAGCTGCCCAGACGAGAGCATCTGCATCGGATCCCGTGGGAAGCGTAGACGAAACTCGCTGTGAAGGCGCGCACACCGGCAGCTTCAACGCGAACGCGGGGCTGCAGATGCGCTGCAACCCCGCGTCGTCGTTGGAGCGGGCGACCGGACTCGAACCGGCGACGTCCAGCTTGGGAAGCTGGCATTCTACCGCTGAATTACGCCCGCATCTGTCGGATTCTAGTCGCGGCGGCTCGCGGCTGTCAACCGTGGCGATCCTCCTCGCCCCGCAGCCAGTCCAGGGCCGCCTCGCGCGTCCGGACGAGGCCGAGGGCCTGGGCCTCGCGGACACGGTCGAGCAGCCGGCCGACCTCGGGCCCGGGATCCAGGCCGAAGGCGGCCATCACGTCCTCGCCGCGGAGCAGCGGCGGCTCGGCGGCCTCGCGCGCCGCCTCGACCTCGCCGCCGAGCAGCGACTCCAGGAGCGCGCGCGTCTCGCCCCGGTAGACCCGCCCCGGCGGCCGGCCGTCGGTCCCCGCGGCGTCCGCGATGGTGAGACAGATCAGCTCGGGCACCTCGTCCCCCAGGTCGCGGAAGAACCGGTAACGCGCGCGGCGAGTGACCTCGGGTACGAGCCCCAGGTGCATCGGCCGTAGGTGCTGGCGGACGAGGCGCTCGAGGACGCGGACCGCCCGCGCCGGCCAGCGGAGACGCTCGGCGATGGCCACGGCCCGGTCGGCACCGAGCCGGTCGTGGCCCGTGAAGCGGACCCGGCCGTCGGGGTCCACGCTCCGTGTCTCGGGCTTGCCGACGTCGTGGAGCAGCACCGCCATCGCGAGCACCTCCCGGCGGGTGAGTCTGCCGCCGAGGGCCTCCGCGAGATGGGCGCCCACGCGGGCGTCGTGGGGCGCGAGCAGCGCGAGGTCCGCCAGCAGCGCGTCGAGCGCCCCGAGCGCCCGGAGCGAGTGCTCCCACACCGTGAACCGGTGAGGCGCGGACTGGGTGGTCGCTCGCATCGCCGCGGTCTCGGGCAGGAGCGTCCCGACCAGCGACCAGGCATCGGCCTCGCGTAGCGCCGGCTCGGTCCGCGGGAGCCGCAGGAGTCGGGTCAGCTCGTCCCGCACACGCTCGGCGGCGACGCCGGTGACGGCCGGGACCGCCGCGCGCGCCAGCCGCTCGGTCTCGCCCTCGATGGCGAAGCCGAGCGCGTGGCGAAGCCGGAGGAGCCTGAGCACGCGCGCCGGATCCTCGGTGAACGCGCGGGGGCCGCATGCGCGGAGTCGGCGGGCGGCGAGGTCGGCGAGGCCCCCGGTCGCGTCCACGACGGGCGCCGGGCCACGCAGGAGATCGGCGAGCGACACGGCGAGCGCGTCGACGGTGACGTCGCGACCGCGCAGGTCCGCCTCGAGGCTCGGACCACGGAAGTCGGCGAGGTCGAGGACCGCGGGCGCCGGCTCCCCCACCACGACCCGCGCCATCCCGTGAGGCTCGCCCAGCGGCACGAAGGCACCTCCGAGCCGGTCGGCGAGCCGGCGGGCCGCGTCCACGCTCCCGGCCGGGAGCGCGAGGTCGAGGTCGGCCTCGACGGGTCGCCCGAGGACGGCGTCACGCACCGCGCCGCCGACCAGCCAGACCGGGCCGTCGAGCACCTCGGCCGCCGCGGCCAGGACGCGCGCGGCGGCGCCGAGGGCGCCCAGGCTGACGGTGGCGGTCGGGGCGGCCACGGGCCCGACGCTCCGCCCTCAGCCGGCCATGTAGCCGCCGTGCCGGGCGGCGAAGCGACCCCAGGCCGCCTCGGCCGCCACCTGGGCCCGGTCGACCAGCGCCGCCGCGTCCACCGTCCGGAGCTGTCGGTCGTCGACGACGACCGCCCCGTCCACCAGGACCATCTCGACGTCACGGGCGTGGGCGTGATAGACGAGGTTCTGGATGGGCTCGAGCGTGGGCGTGAGGCCGAACGCCCGGTAGTCGACGACGACGAGGTCGGCCCGCTTGCCCACCTCCAGCGACCCGATCTCGCGCTCCATCCCGAGGGCCCGGGCGCCACCCATCGTGGCCAGCTCGACGGCCTCCATCGACGGCATGGTCACGGCGTCCTGGGCCCGGATCCGGGCGACCAGGACGCAGGCCCGCACCACGTCGAAGAAGTCGGCGAACATGTTGTCGATGCCGAGGCTCACCGTCACGCCGCGGCGCCGGAGATCCTGGACCGGCGCGACGCAGCCACGGACCGCGTTCATCAGGGGGCAGTGCGCCACCGCGGCCCCCGACCGGGCGAGCAGCTCCACGTCGCCCTCCTCGATGTGGTAGCAGTGCGCGACGACGACGTCCGGACCCAGGAAGCCCTCGTCCACCAGGAAGCGGACGGGCGGCTTGCCGTAGAGCTGCCGGGTAGCGGCGGCCTCCGCCGGGCCCCAGCCGAGGTGGATGCTCAGGCGCAGGCCGAGCCGCTCGGCCGCCTGGCGGACGGCGCGGAGCTGGGCCGGCGAGGAGCTCAGCACCATGTTCGGCGTCATCATGGCGGTGATGCGTCCGCCGGCGCCGCCGTGCCAGCGCTCCGCGAACCCCACCGCCTGCCGGAGCTGGGCGTCCCCCACCGCCGGGTCGAAGCGGTAAGCGGCGCGCCGCAGACCCTCGACCTCGACGTCGAGGATCATCACGCCCATCGCGCTCCGGATGCCCAGCTCGGCGACGAACGGCGCGTAGACGTCGGCGTCTTCCTCCATCTCCAGCACGGTCGTCACGCCGCTTCGCAGGAGCTCCGCGTAGGTCAGCGCGCCCACCGCCAGCCGCTCCTCCCGGGAGAGGATCGCCGCCATCGGGAAGTACTGGCCGGTCACGCAGCCGAGGCCGGCGTCCTCCGCGCGGCCCCGGAAGATGGTGTAGCCGACGTGGGTGTGGCTGCTGACGAAGCCGGGCAGCACCAGCTTGCGACGCCCGTCGACGACCCGGTCGGCGAGCGGGGTGACGCCGGCGGACCGCGTCGCTCGGTCCCACGTCGACGATGCGCGGTCCCTCCACGTAGACGGCGCCCGGGGCGAACACCCGGCGCTCGGCGTTCAACGGTGACGACGGTGGCGTCGTGGATCAGTAGGGACATTTGGGACCTCCCACCTACCCCCCCCAACCCCCCTCCCCCACCCACCGGGGGGAGGGGGGAGCCGGAAGGGCCGGCTGCTTCGTTGCTTCGGACGCTGTCAGTGCCCTAAAGAAATGCCGGCAGCTCCCAGTCCGACCGCCCACCGGCTTCTCGCAAGCCCCCTGGCTCCGGCGCGCGGCCGGGCGTTCCGCTCCGAGCCGCGGCTACGCCGCGGCCTCCGAGGGGGGGAATCGGGGGGGTCTTCCGAGACCCCCCCGAGGTTCTCAGTGGTGCTCGAGGAGGCGTCCGAATCCGCGCAGCCGCTCGCCGATGCCGGCCCGGCGGAGCGTGTGCCAGATCGTGGCCTGGTTGCTGGTGACGACCGGCTTGCCGGTGTCGGCCTCCAGGGCGGCGATGACCGGCAGCGTCGGGAAGTTGGTGCAGCTCACGAACAGGCAGTCCACGTCGGGGCCGTTGACCTCGCGGGCCAGGCGGTACGCCGTCTGGGGCGACTGGGCGCCGATCTCGCGGTCGTCCCGGATCCCGAGCCCCCGGATGGCCCGCACCTCGTAGCCGAGGGCCTGGAAGAAGTCGCACTCCCGCCGGTTCAGCTCGTCGAGGTACGGGGTCGCGATGGCGAGCCGCCGCACGCCGAGCGTCTCGAAGGCGGCCAGCACCGCCGTCGAGGTCGTCGTGGCCGGGACGCCGGTCCGGCTCTCCATCCGGTCGCGCAGGACCTTGTCCCAACCCGGCCCCTTGATCAGGCTGCCGGTGGTGCAGGCGAAGGCGATGATCCGCGGGCGGGCCCAGGCGAGCTGCTCGGCGGCCGCCTCCAGGTCGGACGACTCCGTCATGGCGACCAGCGCGGCCTCCGTCGTCTCGCCGGCGGGCAGGACGAGCCGCGAGGAGATCGGGACGACCCCCGGCGGCACCACCTGGTAGTACTCGTGAAGGATCGTGGCGCTGGTCGCCAGGTCGATGACGCCGATGACCGCGCGCCAGCCGTACATGGCGCTACTTCACGAGGAGCTTGCGGGGGAGCGTCGTGAACTCCTCGCAGCCGGTCTCGGTCACCCGCACGGTCGCGCTGAACCCGATGCCCACCTCCCGATAGATCAGGCAGAGGGGCACCATGTGGAAGGTCATGTTGGTCTCGAGCGGCGTCGGCTCCCCGCGTCGCAGGCTCAGGATCTCCCCTTCCCCCCAGTCGGGCGGGAAGTTGACGCCGATCGAGTAGCCGGTCCGGTGGGTGAAGTACTTCCCGAAGCCGGCCCGCTCGATCACGCCGCGGCAGGCGGCATCGACGGTCTCGCAGGCGACCCCGGGCTTGATCGCCGCCATCCCCGCCTCCAGCCCCCCGATGACGGCGTCGGCCAGCGCGCGGACCCGCGACCCCGGCTCGCCGGCGGCCACGCAGCGCATGATGGCGGCCGAGTAGCGGAACTTGGCCGCCGACACCTCGAAGTAGACGGGGTCCCCAGCCTGGATCCGGCGGCCCCGCCACGTCCCGTGTGGCAGGCACGTCCGCTCGCCCGACAGGACGAACGGCGGCAGCCCCATGTACTCGCTACCGTTGGCGATGGCGACGCGATGGATCTCGGCCGCCACCTCGTCCTCGGTGCGGCCGACCGCCACCGCGTCGATGCCGGCCTGGGTCGCGAGGTCGGCGATGCGGGCGGCCCGGCGCATCATCGCGATCTCCTCGCCCGACTTCACGACGCGCGCCCGCCACACCACCGACGTGGCGTCCACGAGCGTCGCCCGGGGAAGAGCCGCCCGCAGCGCCTCGTACTCCTCGACCGAGAAGTACCAGCCGGCCTTCTCCACGCCGATCCGCTTGCCGGCGACGCCGAGCCGCTCGAGCGTTCGGGCGGTGACCTGGGTCGGCTGCTCGTGGTCCTCGACCGGTGCCGTGCGGGCGAGCCAGGAGAACTCCCAGGCGTTCACCTCCTCGAAGCGCCGGAGGACGAGCACCGGCTCGTCGTCCGACAGCAGGAGGGCGTGGTACTTGTAGTAGCCCGGTGTCTCGTAGCCGGTCAGGTAGCAGATGTTCTCCGGGCTGCGCACCACGAGGGCGTCCACGCCGAGCCGCCGCATGCCGTCCCGGACCGCGTCGTAACGGCGCCGGTACTCCGCGAGCGAGAAGCCGAGCCGATCGTGGGCCTTCATCTCCATGTCGTCGTCTCCCTCCTGACCGGTCGCCTGCCGGTGGTGTCGAGATTCTACGGGCGGCTCCGCCAGGCGGTCAACCGCGTCCCGACTGTCGTGTCGCGTCGTGTCCCTTCGTTGACCGCGGCCGGCCCGCCCTGATACGGTGAGCGCCGTGCCCGAGCGACGGCGGCTGGTCGGCTACCTGCTCGTCGCCGGCGCCGCCGCCTCGTGGGGAGCCCAGGCCGTCGTCGTGAAGCTCCTGCTGAGCTCCGGGCTCCCCGCCGCCGGCCTCGTCAGCACGCGGACCGCGCTGGCGGGCGTGCTCGTCGTGGCGACCCTCGCCGCGGTCAACCCGGGGCTCCTCCGCGTCGGCCGCGGCGACCTCGGACGGCTGGTCGTGCTCGGGCTCATCGGCATGGCGTTCTCCAACTACACCTACTACTTCGCCCTCCAGCGCATCCCGGTGGCGACCGCCGCGCTGCTCATCTACACCGCGCCGCTCATCGTACTGGCCGCGTCCGTCGTGTTCCTCGGCGAGCCGCTCGAGCGGCGGGACGTGCTGGCGGCGGTGCTCACGTTGGCCGGCGCGGCGCTGATCGTCCGAGCCTACCAGCCGGCGGCGCTCGAGCTCGACCTGGCCGGGGTCACCGCGAGCATCCTGAACGCGTTCGCCTGGGCCTTCTACAGCCTCTGGGGGAAGACCCTCTCCCCGCGCGTGCCGCCCTGGACGATCATGGCGTACTCGCTCGCCACCGGCACCGCGTTCTGGGTCCTGGTGGCCCCGCCGTGGCGCCTGCTCCTCGTGCCGCACCCGCCGCGCGTCTGGGTCGGCATCGCGGTCGTGACCGTGTTCGGAACGCTCCTGCCCTTCGGCATGTTCCTGGCCGGCCTCGCACGGATCACCGCCGCCCACGCCAGCGTCACCGCGACCGTCGAGCCGGTGGTGGCGGCGGCCGTCGCCTTCGCCGTCCTCGGCGAGAGCCTCGAGTGGCCTCAGCTCGTGGGGAGCGCGCTCATCCTGGTCGGGATCGGCCTCCTCCACGCCCGCTGATTTTTTGGAACCTCCCTCCCACCCCCGAGCCCCCTCCCCCACCCACTGGGGGGAGGGGGAGCCGGAGAGCGATTCGTTCAGCCGCGCGATCAGCCCTCGGCCAGGAACCCCGGCTCGAGGCGGACCTCGTGGAGGAACGTGACCGCCCCGGCGGGGTCCCGCTCGACGAGGCGCACGACGTCGGTCCCCTCCCAGAAGACGTACGCCGGCCGGGGGACCTCGTACTCGAGCACCCGACCGTCACGCACGCGCACCACCCGGAGGAGTGGGCGGGCGCTCGCCGCGAGGTAGGCGTAGAAGCGGCCGTCCTCCCGCGCGGCCGCCGGCCGGGGGGGGTCATCGAGCACGCGGACCACCCGGCGCTCCCCCTGGACGAGCCAGGTCTCGTACCCGTGGTCCGTCCCCACGGGCTCGGCCCGGCTCGGATGCGGACCCATTTCGCGCACGGTCTCACCGGCGATCCGAACCGGGGTGCGGACGTGGTACGTCCTGACGCGGTAGCCGGCACCGACGGGGAGGTCGAAGGAAGCCTTGGTGTAGACCTGGCAGGACGCGGCCGCGGCGGCCACCGCCAGCGCCGTCGCGACGCCGCCGAGCACGAGGACCCGGGTGGTGCGCAGGGGGAAACCTCCCGCCGATCCCCGCCTCCTCCTCGGTCCAAGGGCGGGGATCGCCTCGACCGACTCTATCAGAGTCCCGACGCCGGAACAGCTACAGCCGGAAGAGCGCGCGGGCGTTCTCGTAGAAGATCTGCCGGTAGACCTCGAGCGGCAGGTCCCGGGCCCAGAGCCCCCGGCGCTCCTCGTCGTAGGGGTACGGCAGGTTCGGGAAGTCGCTCCCGAACACGATGCGGTCCCGGTACCGGACGAGATCGGCGTCCCGCACCACGCCCGGGTCGATCCGCGTGAACGGGAGCGAGGCCGGCGTCAGGGCCATCGTGGTGTCGAGGTGGAGGCCCGGAAAGCGGTCGAGCAGGGCGAAGCACGCCCGCGTCTCGAAGGCGCCCATGTGGCAGATGACCGCGCGGAGGCCCGGGAAGCGCTCCAGCACCCGGGCGAAGCGGGCGACGCCGGTGGTCGGCCCCCAGTAGGGACCGGTGCCCACGTGGATCACCAGCACCCGGTCGAGGGCCGCCAGCCGCTCGTAGACCGGCCACAGCCGCGGGTCGTCGGCCACGAAGGCCTGCACCTGGATGTGGAGCTTGAGGCCGGCGAAGTCGAAGCGGTCGAAGGCCTCGTCCACGATCGCGCCCGGGTCGTCGTCGCCGGCGTGGACCGTGCCCAGCGGGATGCCGTCGGGCAGCTCGGCCGCCACGTCGCGGAGCCACCGGTTCACCGCCCGGGCCATCCCGGGGCGATGGGCATAGGAGAAGAAGACGAAGCGCTCGACGCCGGCCGCGCGCAGGGCCGCCGCGATCTCGGCCGGCTCGGTGGGGCCGCGGAGGCTCCAGTTCGAGTGCTCGTCGAACCAGCGCCGGATGGCGGCGAAGAGGCGCGGCGGGTGGAGATGGGTGTGGGCGTTGACGTAGCGGAAGCCGGGCGGCGGGATCACGCGCGGCCTGCGCGCTCGACCAGCGCCCGGTGCACCATCAGATCGGCCGGCAGGCCTACCACCGTGATCCCCGTCACGATCTCCCCCGCCCGCGTCAAGGCCGCCACCGCCGCCTCGACCTCGGCGCGCGGCAACCCGAACAGGCGAGCGAGAGCACGCGCCGAGGCCCAGCCGGCGCCACCCACGTAGCGCGCGACGAGCTGGCGCACCGCCGCCGGCCGCGCGAGCCGCCGGCCGGCCCGGACGGCCTCGGGCAGCCAGGCTTCGACGAGATCCCAGCGGTACGAGAACGACGGCTCGTAGCGCTCCTCGACCTTCACGACGAAGAGCGCCTGCTGGAGCTCGCCGACGGCGCGCTCGAACTCGCGGGTGCGCCCGGGCTCGAGCAGGAAGCACTCGGCTCGCCACTCCCGGGTGTAGAGGGGGTGTCGCCGGATCAGCGCGTCCATCAGCCGTCGGGCGGTGAGCGACAGCCGCCCCGCCTCGTACTCGACCCGGTAGTCACGAGCCCGCTGGCGACCGCGGATCAGGGCGTAGAAGGCCGGGAACAGGTCGAGCGCCACCAGGACCGGGTGGTTCTTGAGGAGCTTCCCGTAGTAGACGGCGCGGCGCGCGGGGAGCTGGTCCTTCAGATCCCAGGTGAGGCCGATCCCGGCATCGTGGTGGGACCGGCGGGGCCAGCGCGGATCGCGGCGGCCGGCCACACCCTCCCACAGGCAGGCCAGGCCCTCCGGGAAGCGGTAGAAGGTCGAGCAGAGGCCCACCGCCTCGACGAACGCCAGCGCGTCCCGCTCGGTGCGAACCCGTCGCCGGGCGACGCGCCGGAAGGCCTCGTCACGCCGTCGCTCGAGCCACTCGCGGGTGAGCCCGGGAGCGGCGGGACGCGTCAGTCGAATTCGAGGCCTCGCTCGCCCACCCGGAACTCGACGATCTCGTCGCTCATCGCGCTGCCCCGGTGCTTGGCGACGGCGACGAAGCGGCCGATCCGGTTCGCCACCTTCTCGCGCCCCATGAGCAGCACGGTGTTGGCGACCGCGCCCAGGTCGCCGGCCCCCACCTTGCGGGCGATGAGGTCTTCCAGCCGCGTCTCCTCGGTGGTGACCAGCGCCAGCGTCGCGATCGCGGCGTGATCGTAGCGATGCGCGTCGATGAAGGCGCGGTGCTGCCAGACCGGCAGGCAGATCTCCATCCCCAGGGTCTCGGCGTCCCGGTGGATCACCTTCCGGTACAGCTCGTCGATGAGGTAGAGCTGGATCGAATCCTCGCTGGCGAACGGCTCGATGCCGTCGACGACAACACGCCGGGCGCCAGCGGCGAAGTGGAAGTAGAAGAACGGCCGGGCCGTGTAGAGCGCCCGCGCGTAGGTCGCCTTCCACCCCCAGTCGAACTCACGCCCGTCGGGCGTCACGACCTCGTAGTCGCTCCGGCGGCCGACCCACGGGAACACGTCGAGGTAGCGCGCCTCGAGCTCGGCGGGGGGCGGGTACGGATCGGTCATGGGCATGACCGTGTGGGTCCACCGGGTGAGGGTCCAGTCGTGCAGGCGCGCGGCATAGGGCGCGTGCTGCTGGGAGTCGCCCCGGGCGTTGAGATCGACGACCAGGCCCCGGACGCCGTCGGCCTGGCAGCCCTGGTCGGCGAAGGCCAGGCCGAGGTGGGTCTTGCCGATCCCGGTCGCCCCGTAGACGACGGTGAGGGTGCCCGGCAGGAGGCCACCGCCGAGCATCGCGTCGAGGCGGGCCAGGCCGGTGGAGACGCGGGGAGCGGTCACGAGGCCAAAGGATACGGGGCGCCGGGCGGACCGTCAATACGGCGTGTCAGTCTGAGCGTACCCGATAGCTCCTGACGCGGCCGGCATCGTCGAACTCGACGTGGAAAAGGTAGACAGAGATCATGGACAGCTCACCGGACCCGACATACTTGACGATGTAGGTGACATAACGACCGTCGGGCGCTCGGAAGCTCGGCTCCCCGAGGACTTCCGCTACGTTTTGCCGTGTCATGCCGTCCAGGACTCGCCGGCTCATCAAGTCATTGACGAACACGTACCGCTCTTCCGGGACCAACGTTTTCCACTCGGCGGCCGTGAAGACCCGCAGAGGCCACCGTCGCGGTGACTGTTGGTAGTAGCTGTGGACCAACACCAGTACCGTCGCCGCTGACCCCAGAATGAGCCCAACGGTTGCCGCCAGGGCAATCCGCGTCCAGCGCTTACGGAAGGCTGCCATGAGTCTGCGAGAAGGCCCCTGACGTCCGTTGTTCTCGAGGCACGCTACCGGGGCGTCACCGGCCGGCCCTGGTCCGCGACTGCGCCTGGAAGCGGGCGCGGAGTCCGTCGAGCGTGTCGGCCTCCTCGGGCCGCTTGTCGTCCCGGATGCGGGTGATGCGCGCGAAGCGGAGCGCGTAGCCGGAGGGGTAGCGGGGGCTCGACTGGATCTCGTTGTAGGCCACCTCGACGACCACCTCCGGGCGCACTCGGACGGTGTACCCGTCGTCGCCGACCGCGAGCGCCTGGAGGCGCGCCGTCATCGCCGCGAACTCGCGGTCGGTCAGCCCCTTGAACGTCTTCCCGACCTCGGCCAGCCCGCCCTCACCGTCGCGGACCGCCAGGTGGTAGTTCGAGAGCCAGCCCCGGCGGCGGCCGGAGCCCCGGTCGGCGGCCACGATCACGCAGTCGAGCCGGTCGGCCAGCTTGAGCTTGAACCAGCGGGTCCCGCGGACGCCGGGCGTGTAGGGGCTGTCGAGCGCCTTGGCCATCAGCCCCTCGTGGCCGGCGTCGAGCGACGCCCGGAGGAAGG
The DNA here is from genome assembly GCA_963708025.1 of uncultured Candidatus Rokubacteria bacterium. Taxonomy (GTDB): domain Bacteria; phylum Methylomirabilota; class Methylomirabilia; order Rokubacteriales; family DASRDR01; genus CAVPSB01. Next base: position 205,634 of record CAVPSB010000013.1, read on the forward strand.
CCTGCGCCTCGGCCACGTCGCCGGCGATCCGGCGCTCGGCGAGGTGGTGCCCCCCGGTCAGCGCGGCGAGCGCCGCCCAGCGGTCGGCGTACGGTCGGTCCACCAGGGAGGCGCCGCCGGCGTAGAGGCAGTCGAAGAGGTAGAGCCGCACCGGGACCGCCCGCGCGACTTCCGCGACCTCGTGGACCCGCCGGAAGCGTCGCATCAGCTCCTGGAAGGGCAGCGGGCGGCCGTCGGGTGCGACCGCTACCACCTCCCCCTCGAGGATCGCGTCGCCCTCGCCCAGCTCGCCGCGGGCCAGCTCGACCAGCTCGGGCAGGCTCGCGGTCACGTCCGTGAGCCGCCGGCTCCAGACGCGGACCACCTCGGCGCCCCGGTGGATCTGGATCCGGGCGCCGTCGTACTTCGTCTCCAGCGCGGTGCGCCCGCCGTGCTCGGCCAGGATGTGCCCGAGATCCTCGGCCGGCTCGGCGAGCATCGGCAGGAGCGGCACGAACAGCCGGACCCCGACCGCGCGCAGGGCAGCCTCCCCTTCGGCGAGCGCCAGCCGGGCGACCTCCGAGGGGTCGGAGACGAAGAAGCTGGCCCGGCGCACCAGGTCCGGGGGGAGGCCGGCGGCGCGGGCGATCGCTTCCTGGATGAGGCCGTCGTGGACGCCGATGCGCATCTCGCCGCCGAGGATGGCGACCAGGACCTCGCGCTCCTCGGCCGGGGCGGCGACCAGGAGGTCCCGGAGCACGCCGGCCTTGGCGCTCCGCGACCCGGCCCCCGCCGCGTCCGCGACGGCCGAGAACGCGCGGGCGGCGTCGAGGAGGCCGAGCGGTCGCGGCGGCGCCGGCGCCGGGTCGGCGGGCAGCGGCCACAAGGCGGCCGGGGTCAGGTTGAGGACGCGGGGATCGGAGGCGGGCAGCGGGCGGCCGGCGAGAAAGGCGACGGCCCAGGGCACCTCCTCCGGGGTGAGGCCCCGGAGGAAGTCGGCGACGAGCCCTACCTTCTCGAGGCGGCCCCGCGTGCGGGCCAGCTGGCGGGCGAGCCGGGCGAGATCCCCGAGCGGTCACGCGTTCATTCTACGGCGGCCCGGAATCCGCCCGGCTCGCCGGGGACTCAGGCGGGGCGCAGCTTGGCCGAGCTTTCGGGCGCCGGCCTGGCCGGCTCGCGCTGACGCTCCCACTCCTCGCGCTTCTTGTCCAGCGCGTGGAGTTCGATGGCCTCGTGGATCTCGGCCGCGCGCTCCACCAGGTTCCAGAGAACGGCCCGGTAGAACCGCACGCCGAGCGCCCCCAGCGTCGTGTCCATCCGGACGCCGTAGCGCCTCCGCGCCTCGCCGACCGCGCAGGTCACCCAGTTCGACGCCAGCTCACGCTCGTCGGCCGTGAAGCCCGGATACTGGAAGAAGCCGAGGATCCGGCGCCGCCGCGCCGCTTCGATACGCTGCTCCCACCTCTGCATGCTGTCAGTCTCCTGTCGGGTCCGGTGATCGTCGTCAGACCTCGGGTCGCGTCGCGTCCGGGTCGTCGGCGTCAGGCGCTGGCTCCTCCGCGTCGCCAGCGAGGATCCGGATGCTCACCGCGTCGTCGAGCACCGCCGCCTGATGGAGCTGCACCCACTGGAAGCCCATCGCCAGCGCGCCGCGGATCGCGATCGCGACCGCCTCATTGACGGCCGCCTCGATCGACGCCTCGGAGTGATCGGCCAGCGGTGCCGTGGTCTCGATGGCAGCCGTCCGCGCCAGCGCCGGTGACGCGAGCGCGAGCGCCAGCGCGAGCAAAAAGGCGAATCGAGTGAATCGCATGAGTCCACCTCCGGGCGATGTGGTATCTCGCCCAGCGGATCTTGCACGCTACATGCCGGGCGGCGCGGCGCCGTCAGGGACGGGTATGGTGAGTGAGCCGGACGGGATGGCTGAGGCCTCTCATCGGCGCCGCACCGCCAGGCACTCGCGAATCGGCACGCCTCTGCATCTCCGGCGACTGCGTGCCGCGGTGTCGGCGCGATGACGGGCGCGTCGGCCTTCCGAGCGCCGGCGCCCGGGCGATGACGGCGCGACGGTCAGGCCAGCAGGTGGAGGACGAGCCCCCAGAGCCCGAGGGTCACGAGGGTGGCGGCGGCGGCGAGCAGGTCGGCGAAGGGGACGCGCGAGAGCCGAGAGCTTGTCACCTGTTGAGGCCCCGGAGCCAAAAAAAGAGGCGACCGCGGCCGGCGACGAACGCGCCGAGGCGATCGCGCCCGCGTGACGCCGGGCCGCGGACGCCCGGAAGCCGGGAGGTCCGACACGAGTGGCGCGACGGTGGGCCGCACGGCCGTCAAGCTCCGCGGACCAGACCGACCACCTTGCCGACGATCCGGAAGTCGTGCTCGCCGGGCTGCACGACGATCGGCGGGAGGGTCGGGTGCTCGGGCTTCAGGACCACGGCCTCACCGTCCCGGGTGAAGCGCTTCACCGTCGCCTCCCCGTCCACGAGTGCCACGACGATCTCGCCCGGTTGAGCATGGTCCTGGCGCCGCACGACGACCACGTCGCCGTCGACGATGTGCGCGTTGATCATGCTCTCGCCGTGGACTCGCAGGCTGAAGATCTCGTCCGCCCGGCTCCCGAACCAGTCGGCCGCCAGGGGAAGGGTCCCCTCCCGGTTTTCCTCCGACTGGAGCGGCGTGCCCGCCGCGATGCGCCCGAGGATCGGGATCTCCCGCGCTGCCGTCGTCCGGTCGGCGAGGGTCAGCGCCCGGGAGGTCCGCCCGCTGCTCGCCCGGCGGCGCAGGTAACCCTTTCGCTCGAGGGCCCGCAGGTGGTCGAAGGCGGCACGCGGCGTCACGTGGAAGCGCTCGCCGATCTCGCGCACCGTCGGCGGCACGCCGTGCCGCTGCGAGAAGGTGCGGATGAAGCTGAGGACTTCCTGCTGCCGCCGGGTCAGCCGAGGCTCCATCGCCCCTCCCTCCGAGACGCTGCGCACGCCGCTCACGAACCTGCCCCGTCACCCGGACTCTACTCAACATACGTTGAGGCAGTCAAGCAAAAAAAACGGGCCGGGGGGGTCAGGTCGATTCAGACGTGGCGACCGCCTCCTGGGGATCGCAGACCGGGCAGGGCCGGAGCCCCAGCTCCCAGCCCTCCGCCGCCGTCTTCATGGCGATGCGCTCGGTCTCGGGGATGCGGGTCGCCCACGCGCAGCCCATGCGGTGGAGAAGACGACCGCCGCGCTGAGTGCAGAACGGCTCCCGCGGCGCGAGCATCGACGCGTCGGTCTCCTCGAAGGGGCCGCTCAGGTCCGGCGTCAGCCCCCGGGGGACATCCCCGGGCTCCGCCGCGGGAAGGGACACGACCGGCGTCTCCAGTCCAGCGGTCGACGCGGCAGCCAGGCCCTCGGCCGCCGGAGTGGCGGGAGCCGGGGCGGTGGCGGAGGGCGGGAGGATCGACTCCTCGTTGAGGTTCAGGTTCGTCTCGATGGTCGAGCGGAACTCGTCGCTTGCCCGGCGGAACTCGCGGAGGGCCCGCCCGAGCCGGCGGCCGAGATCGGGCAGCTTGTCCGGGCCGAAGACCAGCAGGGCGAGCACCATCACGACGAGGAGTTCCTGGACTCCGATGTCGAGCATGACAGGTATGCGAGATCGTACACGATGGCGCGAGGCCGCGCACCCTCGTTTTTTCCCGGGTCGACGCCGCCGGCGAGCCAGGCGACGCAGGGCAGGAGGGCGCCGGGGAGCGGCGCCGGCCTCGGCCGGCGGGGCGGTCGATCAGCCGATGAGGGCGGCGACCGCGTTGAGCAGGGTCTTCGGCACGAACGGCTTGGACACCCGGGCGTCGACTTTCAGGCTGCCCAGGTCGGCGCTCTCGGCGCCGGTGGCAAGGACGACGATGGGGATCTTGTTGTAGGTCGCGTCCTTCTGCATCTGGACGATCAGCTCCGGACCCGACATCTCGGGCATCCGAAGGTCCGTGATCACCAGGTCGAACGTATCGGCCTCCAGGCGACGCATCGCCTCCACGCCGTTCGGGACCACGTTCACGGTGTAGCCCGACTTGGTCAGGATGTCCTTGATGACTGCCAGGATCGAGGGATCGTCATCGACTGCGAGCACGCGCCTCATTGATGCCCTCGTCCTCCGCGAAGGATGTCCTGGCCGAGCCCTTCTGGCCTCGGCCGCCCCTCAGCCGCACCTGCCAAACCCGCGCCCATCCTAGTCTGGCGGGGGTCGCGCAGTCAAGAAGTCCGCGAACGGGTCCGCGAACGGGGGCGCCGATTCAGGCCGCCCAGCGGGGGTGGGCTCGGGCGGCCGCTGAGCGGGGAATGGGAAATCGGCCGGGTCTTCCGAGACCCGGCCGATGATCCTAGCGCGGGGGGGCCACGTCGACCTGGAAGACCGGGACGGTGCCGGGAAACCCGCGAAGCGCGACGTTGCCCAGGAGGACCGCCTGGGCGCCGCTGGGCCCGAGCGCCGCCAGCGCCTCTTCGGAGATGACCAGCGAGTTCTTGCCGGCGCCGCGTCCGTGGAGCGTCTCCATGGCGCTCCCCAGACGCACGGTCTTCAGAACGGCCAGCCCGGTCCGGTTTCCTCGCGTGTCGGCGAACGTCGGCCCCACGTGGAGGGTGGCCCGGAAGGCGGTCTCGACGCCTGGCGGCATCGCTACGTTGATCGTCGGCAGCCGGGCGTACATGCCGCGGACCGCTTCGAGCGCCTGCTCCGCCCGGTCGAAGCAGAAGAGGAAGCCGTCACCGTGGCCGTCCACGCTGCGCGTGCCGTGCTGGCGCGCCACCGGGATGAACGCGGTCTCGATCCGGCGCAGGAGGTCCCGGAAGAAGGCATCGCCGCGCTCCCGGATCAGCTCGGTCGACTGGACGAGGTCGAGGACCAGGATGGCCTCGGCCGCCGCCGGTCGCTCGGCGTCGGCGCGGGCCGTTGCCTCCGCCCGCTCCCGGTCGGCCTCCTGCCGCTCCCGGGCCCGCGCCCGATAGCGGGCGGCCCGGGCCCGCCCGACACGGGCCTCCAGGCGGCGGAGGACAGAGAGGGTCAGCACCCCCATGAGCAGCGCGAGCAGGATGGTCACGAACTCCGCGACCTGGCCGACGGGCGTGTGCGGCCGGGGCCAGGCGCCGGCCGGAATCAGCTGCAGCGCAACCCAGCCGAGGCCCGCCAGGCTCACCAGGACGACGCCGGTGACGGCCAGCCAGCGGAGAAGCGAGAGCAGGATGATCGGCCAGCGTGACGTCGGGGTGTCGGCCGACGCGCCGGGGTTTCGCGCGGCCACCTTCCCGACCGCTGGACGGCCTTCGGCCCGTGGCCGGGGGGACGGCGGGGTCGGAGTAACCGACTCCTTCACGGGCGTCCGGAGCGTGGGAACCGTCGCACCGGAGTCGGCGCGCTCGGTTTCTCGGATCGCATGGCCACTCGCGGGCTCGTCCGAGACCCCCGGCGCCCTCAGCGGGTGGTGCGGGCCCGGCCGCTCGCCTCGTAGATCTTGGCTTCGACGAAGAGGTCGAGCAGGATGCGGTCGATGCGGCCTGCCCGCGCCTCGGTTCTCAGGATGTCGAGCGCCCGCTCGGCCGGCACCGCCGGCTTGTACGGGCGGTCGGCCGCCGCCAGGGCGTCGTACACGTCGGCGATGGTCATCATCCGGGCCTGGATGGGCACTTCGGCTTCTCGCACGCCCCGCGGGTAGCCGGAGCCGTCGAGGCGCTCGTGGTGACTGTAGGCGATGAGCGGCACCCGCCGCAGCTCCTTCGTCCAGGGGATCTGCATGAGGAAGCGGAAGCTGTGCGTCACGTGGGACTCGATCTCCTGCCGCTCCTCGTCGTTCAGGCTGCCGCGGGGGATCGCCAGGTTGCGGATCTCGTAGTCGCTGAGGTATGGCCGGAGCGTGCCGTCGAAGTAGGCGTAGGTCTGCTCGCCCAGCGCGCGGAGATTGGCCGCGACCTCCGACCGCAGCACGGTGGGCTCGTTGAGCCGCAGCACGAGATCGAGCTGCTGACCCACCTCGGCCAGGCGCCGCTCCAGCTCCTCTTCGAGCTGCTTGACCTGGGGCCGGGCGGCCTCGGCCCCGACGCGCGTGATCACGTCGATGATCCGGCGCGCGCACTCGTACTGGATCGTCCGCTTGATGAAGTCGAACCGGGCCCCGATGACGCCCAGCTCCGGATCGAAGAGCTTCTTCGCCTTGACCAGGACGTGCTCGCGCACGCCGACCTTGCCGATGTCGTGCAGGATCGCCGCGTACTCGATCTCCTTCAGCTCGTCCCGGGTGAAGCGGACCTCGCGGTACTCGCCGGCGGTCACCTTGTCCACCACCCGGGCCAGCCCCAGCGTCAGGCGGGCGACCCGGTCCGAGTGACCCGCGGTGGCCGGATCCCGCTGCTCGATGGCGGTCACGGAGGCGCGGACGATGCCCTCGAGCAGTCGCTCGATGCGGCTGAGGAGGAGCGCCTTGTTGAGGGCCACCGCCGCCAGGCTCGCCAGCGAGCTGACCATCTCCTGGTCCCGGGCCCCGAATGGCTGGGCCTCGGCCTGGGCCGCCTCCGGGGTGTCGAGGCGGACCCGCGGCGAGCGCTTCTTGTTGATGACCTGGATGACGCCGATGATCTCGTCGGTGTGGTCGACCATCGGGATGACCAGCATCGACACCGTCCGGTAGCCCAGGGCCTGGTCCATCCGGTGGCTGTGGGTGTACTCGACCCCGTCGGCCAGCCGGTACACGTCCGGGAGGTTCAGCGGGTTCCGGGTGAGGGCGACGTAGCCGGCCAGGCTGGCCCGGTTGAGCGGGAGGCGGGCCGTCTTCAGGTCGAGGCTCTTGGAGTCGTTCTGGGCGACCACGAAGCGGAGCATCCGCTCGCTCTCGGCCTCCCACCGACCGGGCTCCCCTTCCTTCTCCTCCACCAGGTAGAGGCTCCCCGCGTCGGCGGTGGTCACCTCACGACACTTGGTGAGGATCAGCTCCATGAGCCGGTTCACGTCCCGCTCGGCGGACAGGGCGAGGGCGACCCGGTTGAACTCCTTGAAGTCGACGACCTGCCGGACCAGCTCGGTCCGGAGGCCCTGGGCCGCCTGGACGTCGGCCAGGTACCGGAAGGTGCCGCGGATCTTGCGCACCAGGTGGTCCGGGTGGAAGGGGACCTCGAGGAAGTCGTCGATGGGCAGGAGGTTCAGGATCCGGGCCGCCTCCCCCAGCCGCTCCCGCTCGACGGCGACGATCACGGACACGGCGACGACCTGGAGGCCCCGGAGCCACTGGTCCACGATCCCCGGGTTCCGGGCAACCCGGTCCCAGTCGGCGACGACGACCACCTGGTCGAAGGGGGGCAGGCCGGAGGGGATCTCGCCGCCCTCCCCGAGGGGGACCCGGACGATCTGGGGGTCGAGGGCCAGAAGCTCCCGGAAACCCGTAGCTTCCTGGTCCGCGGACCAGAGCAGCAGGCCCTTCAACCGAGCCATGGTTTCTCCCAAGCTCCGGGGGCCACGCTCCAAGGCGCGTAGCGGGACCGGACCCGTATAATGCGGGCCCGCCGTCCGGTGTGTCAAGATTCGTGTTGCGCCCGACGGCCGCGCAGGCGTTTCGTTACAACGGCTTCCGTGGAGAGCCGCCACCCCGCGGCGGGCGGGCGGAGGCGGACGGCCAGGCGATGTGCGAGCGGGGGGCCCGAGCCATTCCCACCGTCCATCGGCTGCTCGCACCCCCTCTGGCTCCGGCCGCGCGGCCGTGGCGCTCCGCTTCGTGCCGCGGCCTCCGGGGGGGGGGCCTCGGGGGGGGGTCTTCCACCCCCCCGAAGATCTCAGAGCGTGTGAACGAATCGGGTCCTCCGGCTCCCCCCTCCCCCCAGTGGGTGGGGGAGGGGGGTTGGGGGGTGGGAGGGAGGTCCCGAAGATCTCAGGGTCCCGCCCGAGGATGCCCGGCCAGCGGCTCGGAGGCCGGTCCCCGGTTCTCCGCGTCCAGCGCTCGCCAGAGCAGCGCCAGGATCGCGATCAGGTACATGTGCCCGGCCGACCACATGATGCCGCCGCCCAGGCCCTGGTCCTCGAGCGCCGAGAAGCCGAACAGCGTGCCGGCGGAGGCCTGGTACGTGGGATACAGCACGCGCTCCGTCAGCCCGATCAGGGCGCCGAGGAGCGTGTTCTGCGCGGTGGCCAGCACCAGGTACGCGATCCGGACGCCATAGTAGAGGCCGCCCCGGGGGCCCCGGACGCGGGGGGCGGGATCGACGATCGGCCACCAGAAGAGGACGGCGGTGGCGAAGAAGCTCAGGTGCTCGAGGTCGTGGATCACCTCGTGTCGGAGGGCCGCCTCGTAGGCCGGCGGCCAGTGCCAGCCCCAGAGGGTCAGCGTGTAGAGGAGCCCGGCGACCGGCAGCCGGGTCAGGGCGCGCAGCAGCCGGCGGGCCAGGCTCCCGTCCACAAGGTACCGCCGGAAGTCACGACGCAGCCGCCTCGGCAGGCCCCACATGGAGAAGGGGAACGGGTTGGCCAGGAGGAGGAGCGGGGGGGCGATCATCTGGAGGAGCTGGTGTTGCACCATGTGGACGGTCAGGAGCCGGGTCGCCAGGGAGTCGATCGGCGACATGAGAGCGACCGCGACGATGGCGAGTCCCGTCAGGTAAGCGGCGAGCCGCCACCGGGGTGCGAGAAGGTCCCCTCCCTGCCGGCGGAGCGCCCGCCAGCCCCGGAGATAGTTGACGGCGAGCACGAGCAGGACGAGGCTCACGTCGGGACGCCACGGCCAGGGAAGCCACTCGGACTCGACGCTCACGGCGCGTTCACCCGGCGGGCGCGAGCAGGCCCCGCAGGTACGCCCGCGACTGGGGCGCTGCCCAGTCGCGGAATCCGAGCACGGTGCCGACGAGGGCGCCGCGCCGGTCGATGAGGACGCTGGTCGGGAGCACCGTCACCCGGTACTGACGGGTCACCGCGCCGTCCGGGTCGAGCAGCACCGGCAACGCGAAGCCGGCCTCGCGGATGAACTGGCGGACCGCCTGGACCCCTTCCTGGTAGTTCACCGCCAGCACGACGAGCCCTTGCCGGTCGAGGTCGCGGGCGAGGGCCTGCATGGCCGGCATCTCCTCGCGGCAGGGCGCGCACCACGTGGCCCAGAAGTTGAGCAGCACGACCCGGCCGCGGTAATCCTCGAGCCGGACGGGACCGCCGCCGAGATCCTGGAGAGCGAGGGCCGGGGCCGGCGACGGGGCGGCACGGATGACGTCGAAGGCCGGCCCCGTGTCCGGGGACTGCCGGGGTCGGCCCCAGACCAGGGCTCCGGCCAGCGCGGCGACCAGCACCGTGAGGAAGAGGACCAGCTCGAGCCGGCGCCGGCGTGGCCCCGGACGCGGCGCGGCCGGACCCTCGGAGTCGGGCGCCATCGGCTCGTCGATCATGAGCCTAATGATACCGCGAAGATCGGCGCGCCAGCAGGACGGCACGGCTGGACGAAGCAGGACGGGCCGCGGTTCTCTCATTCCTTGCGCGCATCGGCTTCGCGCACCCCCCGGATTCCGGCCGCGCGGCCGAGGTGTTCCGCTTCAAGCCGCGGCCCAAAGGCCGAAGGCCGTCCAGCAGTCGCGGCCTCCGAGGGGGGGCATCGGGGGGGTCTCCCGAGACCCCCCCGAAGACTTCAGTCGCGCCCGGGTGGCCGGGCTTCCAGGTGGGCGAGGTTCTGCAGGCCGTCGTAGGCGGCGTATTTGTACGCCTCGGCCAGCGTCGGGTAGTTGAAAACCGCCTGGATGAAGTAGTCGAGGCCCCCACCGAGCCCCATGCACGCCATGCCGACGTGGATGAGCTCGGAGGCGTCGTCGCCGACCGCGTGCACGCCGAGGAGGCGCTGGTTGTCGGGCGCGAAGATCAGCTTGATCAGGCCCCCTTGATCTCCCATGATCTGGCCCCGGGCGTTGCCGGTGTAGAAGGAGCGCCCGACGCAGTAGGGCAGGCCCTTCTCGCGGCAGCTCTCCTCCGTCTCCCCGGCCATCGCCACCTCGGGGATCGTGTAGACGGCCAGCGGCAGCACGGCCGCGACGCGCGTCTTGTACCGCAGGTCGAAGGCGTGGCACATCGCCACCCGGGCCTGTTCCATCGACACCGCGGCCAGGGCGGGGAACCCGATCACGTCGCCGGCCGCGTAGACGTGCGGCACCTCGGTCTGGTAGTGCTCGTTGACCTTCAACAAACCCTGGGGGGCCGGAGGGATGCCCGCTCGCTCCAGCGCCAGGTCGTCGGTGTTCCCCATCCGGCCGGTCGCGATCAGCGCCTTGTCCACCTCGAGCGTCTCGCCGGTCGAGAGCGTGAGCCGCACCGAGTCGGCTAGGGGCTCGTAGCGGGTGATGCTGACGCCGAGCCGGAGGCGGATCCCGTGGCGCTCCATCTGCTTGCGGAGGTGCTCGACGATCTCGCCGTCCAGGAACGACAGCATCCGGCGGCGTCCGAACAAAGTCAGCTCGATCCCGAGCGCGGCGAAGATGGAGGCGTACTCGCAGCCCACGATCCCGGTCCCGACCACGGCCAGCCGGCGCGGCAGTCGATCCATCTGGAGCACGTTGTCGCTGTCCAGAAGGAGTCGGCCGTCGACGGGGATGTCCGGCGTCCGCAGCGGCCGGGAGCCAGTGGCGATCAGGATGACTTCGCCCCGGAGGAGCCGGTCGGGCTCGCCGTCCTTCCGGACGCAGATCGTGTGCGAGTCATCGAAGCGCCCGGCGCCCTGGACCACCGTCACCCGGTGACGCTCCAGGTTCTCGGCGACCTTGGCCCGGAGCGCCGCCACCACCTCACGCTCCCGGTGCATGAAATCGCGGACGGTGAGATCGGGCTTGACGGCGTAGTCCACCCCGTAGAGGCCGCGGGTCCCCAGCCCGGAGAAGTAGAGCGCGCTCTCCCGCAGCGTCTTCGAGGGAATTCCCCCGCGGTTGATGCCGGACCCCCCGACGTACGGCGCGCGCTCGACCACGGCGACGCGCTTGCCGAAGTAGGCGGCCTGGGCGGCGCCCTTCTCCCCGGCCGGACCCGCCCCCAGGATGACGAGGTCGTAGTTTTCGACGCTCATCGGTCTACCCTGCCGTCAGACACGGCCGACTGTCCTCGCATGGTACCGGGGTGGGACGGGCGAGTCACTTCCGGACCGTCAGGATCGCGACCCACGCGAAGAAGATGACGATGCCCGCGAGGAACAGGCCGAAGGCGAGGGTCTCGATGCCGGTCATGGTCCAGCCATTCTATCGCAGGAGGGAGAGCAGCCCGCCGAACACGTTGTAGAGCGCGTCGGCGGCGAGGAGGACGAGGTTGAGCACCGCCAGCACCAGGACCAGCCGCACGGCGGTCATTCGGGCCCTCCCGACGCGACATCCATGCGGCCCGAGCGAGGAGCCCGATTCACCGCGCTAACCCCGGACCGAGTCCGCCCCAGTACTTGAAGAGGTAGTAGACGGCCCACACGCCGAGCACCGCGTAGACGAGGAGGAGCCACCGGTTGACGATACCATGGTACGCTCGGACCTCGCCACGCGCGTAGTCCTCGACGGGGCCGCGCCGGCGCTCGTGCTCGGCGATCACCCGGTCGCGTTCGGCCGCCTCACCGTCGGTCGTCATGCTCGATTCCCTCGGTCTCCAGCACCTGGTACTTGACCCGCTCGACGTCCTTGAGCTGGCCCGACGCCGCCGCCCACAGGAATAGGCAGAGCGCGGCGAGGCTCATGAACAGCGACACGACGAACTGCCCGAACACCAGCGCGATCAGCTCCTGCATCGTGCCTCTCCCGGCGCCTACCGGCCCTCGCCCATCAGGCCCTTGTAGAAGCGGACAAGCGCCTTGGGCGATCCGTCTCCCGGCGCCCCGGGGTCGAGGGCCAGCCGCGAGCTGGCGTACGCCTCGCCGTCCGGGTCGTCGAGCCGGGCCCGGATCGCCGCGTCGACCTTCAGCTTCTGGCCGGTGAGCGGGTCGTTGAAGGCGGAGAACGACAGCACATAGTAGCTGATCGCCCACCGCTCCGCCTCGCTCATCGAGTCGACGAACGACGGCATCGGCGTGCCGTCGAGACCGGTGGCCATCGCCCGGAAGATGTCGCGGACGTCCGAGCCGCCCTTGAACTGGCCCCGGGTGAAGTCGGCGGGGCGGATCCTGAACCCCCAGTCGTCCTTCAGCTCGCCGGCCGAGGGTCCGTCCCCCTTGCCGCCGTCGCCGTGACACTGGAAGCACTTGGCCTTCGCGTAGAGCGCCTTGCCCTGCTCGAGCAGCTCCGGCGTCGCCCGGGGCGGGTCGCCGATCGGGATCGGCGGATCCGGCTTCTCGTCCTTCCACCGCGGCGAGAAGGTCTTCACGTAGCTGATCACGGCGAGCCGGTCCTTCTCGGGCAGCTCGTGCCAGGTGGGCATCGCCGTGTAGCGCACGCCACGCGTGAGGGTGCGGAAGAGGTCACCGTCGGTCGGCAGCGAGCCGGACGGCGTCGTCCGGAACTTGAAGGCGCCGAGGCGGAAGTCGCGCGGCCGCGGGTCGAGGAAGGTCGCGACGGGCCCGTTGCCGTCGCCCTTGGCGCCGTGGCAGCCCGACGCAGCGCCGCTCGTAGACCTCCCGGCCCCGCGCCTCTTGCGCCTCCGTCCGGGGAATGGTCATGACGCTGGCCGAGATCGTCTGGGGCTCGAAGGCGTCCCGCCACGCCCCGCGGTTCATGCCCAGCTTCTGGATGTACGCGACCAGCCCTCGCAGCTCCTCGGTGGGGACGACCACCGTGAGGGTCTTGCCCTGCCAGGCGTCGACCCGGTTGTACGGCTCGGGCAGGTTCTCGACGTCGAGAGCCGGCGTCCCGTCCGTCTCCTCGGAGAAGGCCAGCCCCGTCGGGGCTCGGGATGGAGCGGCAGCCGCCGGTCGCTCCCGGTGAAGAGGGCGCGCAGCCCGGCGGAATCGGCCAGGACCGGCCCGCCGTCCTTCGCCGCCACCACGACCCGGACGCGTCCGGTAGAGCCAGCGGAACCCCGGCATCACCGAGTCGGGCACGATCGCGGTCGGTGTCCAGTGATGGGCGTAGTGCCAGCCGTCGGCGTACTTGAGCCCGACGCGCGTGAGGTCCGGCCCGATGCGACGGGTGGAGAGCAGGTGCGGCCAGTCGTGCGCGTACTCCCCCACCTGGGAGACGGGCCCCCACCGCATGTCCTCGCCGGTGACCGGCCGGACGTACTGGCTGTGGCAGTACCAGCAGCCCTCGCGCTGGTACACCTGGCGACCGAGCTGCTCGCGCGGGCTGTAGGGCGACGACTCGTACCAGACCCACTTGATGTCGCCGAGGTCGTTCCGCACCGCCCGCGTCGCCCGCGTCTCGCGCGACTCCGGGATGGCGATCGGCAGGATACCCTGGATGAAGATCGCCAGCGAGATGCAGAGGAAGCCGGCGCCGAGGGTGTAGGCTTTCATGTCAATTCGGGACCTCCCGCCCACCCGATCCTTGGATGGCCTTCGGCCTTTGGCCCCCCTCCCCCACCGTTCGACGGCCTTCGGCCTTTGGCTGGGGGGAGGGAGGAGCCGGAGCAGCCAATTCCGTCACGCGCGCTCACGCCTGGGCCGGCCGGACGCCGGGGGCCCCCACCGGGCGCTCGGGCGCGGCGGCCGGCGCCGGCTCCATCGCGGTCCGCATGAAGTTGTAGACCAGGAGCGACATCCCGACGTCCATCGAGATGCCCGACAGCGTCCGCACCAGCCAGAACGGCTTCATGGTCACCACCGTGTCCACCCACTCCGCGCGGGCCATCAGCATGTACCCCTGCTGGAGCCCCTGGGCGGTGAGGACCAGGCCCATGGTGGAGATCCCGAGCGTGATCAGCCAGAAGCTCCAGTTGCCGAGGCGGAAGCTCCACAGCTCGCGCCCGCACAGTCGCGGCCAGACGTAGGTGGCGCCGGCGATGGCCCACACCACGAAGGTCCCGAACACGGTGAGGTGCGAGTGGGAGATGACGAAGTCGGTGAAGTGGGTCGGCTCCTGGATGGCGCGGAGCGCCTCGGTCGAGCCCTGGAAGCAGCCCACCAGGTACATGATCGAGCCCATGATGAGGAACTTGGCGGGGAGGTTCCGGGAGAAGCCCCCCCAGTGCCCGACCATCGTCCCGAAGAAGTTCTGGAGCACGGTCCACACCGGGATGATGAGCATCATCGAGGAGATGATGGCGATGGTCTCCGCCCAGTCGGCGATCGGGCTGAACAGGTAGTGGTGGATGCCGACGAAGGGATAGAAGAACGCCAGCGACCAGAAGCCGATCAGCGAGAGCTTGTGACTGTAGATAGGGGCCCGGACCGACGCGGGCAGGAAGTAGTAGATGAGCACGTACCCGGCCGGGGTGATCCAGAGTCCGACGACGTAGTGGATGTAGAGCCCGTGGAGGGCGGCGTTGTTGACCCCCGGCACCGTCCCGTAGGGGCCGATGATGAGCAGGAGCAGGTTGATGCTGGTCCAGACCAGGGCGCCGATCAGGTACCAGAGGCTCACGTAGAGGTGGCGCTCGGTCCGGCGGGCGATGGTCATGAGCATCTGGACGGTGGCGGCGATGATCACCACCGTCACCACGAGGACGTTGGGCAGTGGAAGCTCCCCTGCCTCCCAGCCCCGGTTGCCGCCGAATACCGAGAGCCAGACGAACCCGACGACGAGGTTGAGGTTCCAGATCCAGAGGAGGGGCTGGCCCCACTCGCCCTTCCAGATGCGCACCCCGCACAGCCGCGGGGTGACGTAGTAAGCCAGGCCCATGAACAGCGTGGAGAAGGCGCCGAAGATGACGCCGTTGACGTGGACGGGGCGGAGGCGGCCGAACGTCGACCACGCCCAGTCGCCGAGGAAGTCGGGGTAGTTGAACTTGGTCGAGATGAGGACACCGACGGTGGGGGCGACCATGAGCCAGACGAACCCCCACAGGAGCCAGCCGCGGATGAGCCGGGCGTCGATCAGCTCGTCGTTGGCGCGGAGCGTCGCGCCCCACGTGCCCGGCGCCGTCATGGGGTCAAGATACCTCCACCCGGGTGCTGGCGTCGAACCGACCGCCACGGTTGTTGGCGAGGAGCACCTGGAGCACGCCGCCCCGTCCGGCTCGGAGGCGGAAGGTGATGAGCGGGTCGTCGCCCAGCGCGGACGTGAGCTGGAAGCGGCAGACCGGCTCGCCGCCGTAGAGCGCGGTGAGGCTCTCCAGGTGGAAGGGCGGCGACTCCGCGACGAACCGCCCGTCCCGGTAGGCGAGGCCGGTCCGGTTCGGATGGTTGAGCTCGTAGTTCACGCTGGCCCGATGGCGGAACGCACGCAGCAGGGTCTCCTGGACGAGGTCCTCGGCGTGCGTCTCGTCGCGGGTCAGCAAACGGCCGTAGTTATAGAGGGAATCGAGATACTTCAGTGCCAGCTCCTGGAACGGGACGCCGTCGTCCAATCGCCTGCTCTCTGTCTTTACATTACGGCTGCGCCGCGCCGTTTATTCCCTGCCCGGCCCCGGGAGGCCGGCGCCGCCCCGCCGCGGTTCCCCCGGGGCCGTTCCCTGGTCCGACCCGGCCGTGGGTCGGAACGCGTCGCGCCGCCGTGCCCTCGTCACTGGCGATCGGGGCCGGGCTGGATGTACCAGGGGCAGATCAGTCGCTCGGCCACGACGACCGCCCAGAAGACAAGGACGCCGAGGACCGAGAGGGCGGCCATCACCCCGAAGACGACCGCGGTGTTGAGGTTGCTCGAGGCGACGATGATGAGATAGCCGAGCCCCTTGTCGGACCCGACGAACTCGCCGACCACCGCGCCGATCACGGCCAGGCTCATCGCGACCTTCATGCCGCTGAAGACATGGGGCAGCGCCCACGGCAACCGCACCTTCCAGAACACCTGCAGGGTGCCCGCCCGCAGCGACCGCGTGAGCTGCAGGAGATCCGGCTCAACCGACTCCAGCCCGGCCGCGGTGTTCACCACCATCGGGAGGAAGGCCACGATGGTGGCGACGATGACGTTGGTCACCAGCCCGTGGCCGATCCAGATCAGGAAGAGCGGGGCCAGCGCGATCTTCGGGACGGAATTCAGGACGACGATCAGCGGGTAGATCACCCGGCGCAGGACGGGGGAATACACGATGCCCACCGCGATGGGCACCCCCACGACGACCGACATGGCGAAGCCCCCCAGCGTCTCGTAGAGGGTGACGCCGGCGTGGGCCGGGATCCGGTCCGCCCACTTCCACGTCTCGGTGACGATCGCGCTCGGCGCCGGGAGCAGCCAGACCGGGATGCGGGCGCCGCGGCACCCCAGCTCCCACAGCCCGACGAGCCCCAGGATGGCGAGGGCCGGCAGCCCGTACTCCCGGAGCCAGGGCCAGCGTGGCTCGCCCGCCGGCCTCATGGTCCCCCTCGGCCCGGGACGCTCATGCGGGCTCGCGCGAGGGCGCGATGGCCGCCCGGATCGCCTCGGCGTACTTCTGGAAGTCCGGGGAGAACTCCATCTTGATGCTCCGTGGGCGCGGGAGGTCGATGGGCACGACGTTGACGATGCGCCCGGGCCTGGCCGTCATGACGGCGACCCGGTCCGCCAGGAGGATCGCCTCGGGAATGCTGTGGGTCACGAACACGACCGTCTTCCTCCGCTCGCTCCACACGCGGAGGAGCTCCAGGCCCATCTCTTCGCGCGTCATCGCGTCCAGGGCCCCGAACGGCTCGTCCATCAGGAGGAGCGGCGGGTCGTGGATCAGGGCGCGACAGATCGACACCCGTTGCTGCATGCCACCGGAGAGCTCGCGGGGGACGCTCCGCTCGAACCCGGCGAGCCCGACCAGGGCGATGAGCCGCTCGGCCTCGGCCCGGTACTGGCTGCGGGACCGCCCCAGGATCTCGATGGGAAAGAGGATGTTGTTCACGACGTTCCGCCAGGGGAGGAGGACCGGGCTCTGGAAGACCATGCCGACGTCCGGCGACGGCCCGTCCAGCGGCGTCCCCCGAACGCGGATGGTGCCCTCGGTGGGCGGGAGCAGGCCGGCGATCAGCTTGAGGAGCGTGCTCTTGCCGCAGCCACTCGGGCCGACGATCGTGAGGAACTCGTCGGCGTGGACGTCGAGGCTGACCCCTTCCAGCGCGGTGACGACGGTCCGCGAGCGGGTCTGGTAGCGTTTCGAGACGTTCTCGACGCCGATGAAGACCGCCATCCGGAACTGCCGGCCGTCGCCCCGCGCTACTTCTGGGAGAGGAACTCGTTCGTGTAGAGCTCCTCGGGTGGGACGACGCGCTTGAGACCGAGCGCCGAGGTGACGACATCACGGGTCGCGAGCATGACGTCCGGGCTCATGTACCCGAGCCCTTTCGTGGCCGCCTCCGGGCTCACCAGCCCCTTCATGATGAGGAGCTCCGCCTTGGCCGGCTCCGGCTCGACCTCGCGGTTGTATTTCTGCATGATCTCGACGGCTTCGTCCGGTCGCTCGAAGACGTAGGCCAGGCCCCGCACCGTCGCCTGGACGAACCGGCGGACCAGGTCGGGGTTGCTCTGGGCGAGGCTGTCGGTCGTCATCACGGCGTTCCCGTGGGTGACGAGGCCGTAGTTCGAGTACTGCATCGCGTCCACGTGCAGGCCCTCCTTCTCGGCGATTTTCTGGAAGCGCGGGGCCTGGATGGCTTGCTCGGTGATGGCGTCGGCCTTGCGGGAGATCAGCATGGGCAGGAACGCGCTGGCGTCCACGATCACCTCGCGGATCTTCTCGCGGTCGACGCCGTTGGCCTTGAGGAAGGCCGGCAGCATGATCACGCTGGCGCCGCTGGCCGAGCGGGCCAGGGTCCGGCCCTCGAGGTCCTTCGGCCCCTTGATGCCGGACTCCCGCAGGTAGAGGATGCCGAGGGCCGCCTTGCCGTACACCCCCAGCACCGCCTTGACCGGCACCCCGTCGTTCGCGCGGGCGGCCACCAGGGCGCCCATGTCGGCGACGCCGAATGTCGCGCGGCCCGAGGCCACCCGCTTGATGGTGTCGCCGGACCCGTAGCCGCGCGAGATCGTCACCGCGAGGTTCTGGCTCGCGTAGAACCCTTTGTCGACCGCCACGAAGTACGGCGTGTGCGTACCCCCGATGACCCAGTCCAGGGCGAGCGTCACCTGATCGGTCGCCGAGGCCGGCCCGCCGAACAGCAGCCCGGCCGCGATGACCGCGAGCATCACGGCGAACTCGAAGCGGGAGGCGCGTGTCGTGTGCCATGAGATCCTCCGTGTGGTCACAGGTAGTCCTCGAGCCGGACCCGGTCGGCGCCCGGAATCTTCTTCCGCTCGAACTCCGCCCGCCACTCGAGGGGCGCGGTGGCGTCGATGCCGAGCCGCCCCCAGTGGACCTGGTGCGGGTCGCGGGCGAACGACGGGACGTCGGGGATCTGGAAGATGTTGCGGTCGGGCCGGCAGCGGGTGGACATGGCCCAGACGACGTCCTTCAGGTCCCGGATGTCCACGTCCTCGTCCACCGCGACGCAGTACAGGATCCGGTTCATCTCGGCGCCGAAGGCGGCCAGGATGGCCTTCCGCGGCTGGCCCTCGAACTGCTTCGTCAGCTTGAGGACGCAGAACTGGAGGAGCGGCCAGCACGCGACGTCGGTGACCGTGGGCACCCACGTGCGCACCGCGCGGTAGATGCTGCCGGCGGTCGGGATGCTCGACATGGTGATCTCTTCGGTCGAGCCGGAGAGGATGGCGTAGAAGAGGGCCCCGGGCCGGGCGGTGACCCGGCGCACGGCCAGCACGTGGTTGTCGGTCACCGGCACGTAGTAGTCCATCCACTCGCCGAACGGTCCCTCCGGCCGCCGGACGTTGGGGAGCAGCGCGCCCTCGATGACGATCTCGGTCGCGGCCGGCACCTCGAGGTTGACGGTCCGGCACCGGCGGAGCGGGACGCGACAGCCGGCGATCCGTTCGGTCAGCTCCAGCTCGCTCTCCTCCGGACCGATCGTCGCCCCCGCGGCCACCATGAGGGCCGGCGCATTCCCGATCAGCACCGCGACCTCGAGGGGCTGCCCGCGCTGCTCCGCGGTGGCGTGCATCCGGTACAGATCGCCGGAGGTGCTCAGGCGGCAGCGCAGCTCGCTGGCGTTGACGATCTGCATCCGGTGATAGGAGAGGTTGACCCGGCCGGTGTCGGGCTCCTTGGCCAGGACCACGCCGGCGGTGATGTAGGGTCCGGCGTCCTTCTCGCAGAACGTGAGGAGCGGCAGGTCCAGCAGGGAGCACTCCTCGTGGTCGTTGACGCCCGGCGAGCACGGCGTGGCCGGGAGCGGGCGCCGGTCCGCCACCAGCCCGGCCCACGTCCGGACCACGGCGTCGGGCTCGACGCCGAGCACCCGGGCGACCCCCTCGTAGCTGCCGCAGAGGTTGCTGACGACCGGGAAGGCCGTCCCCCGCACCCGCTCGAACAGGACCGGCCGGTTGCGGGTGCGCTGGATCTCCCGGAGGACGGCCGCCAGCTCGAACTTCGGCTCGACCTCCTTCTTGACCCGGACCAGGAGCTGCTCGGCATCGAGCCGGGCCAGGAAGCTGCGGAGGCTCGCCACCGGGGACATCGCCGGGGAGGAGTCGTCGTTCATGCCGCTCACCTCTTCGGGACCTTCCGCCCACCCGATCCTTCGACGGCCTTCGGCCTTTGGCCCCCTCCCGTCTGACGGGATCGCCGGGACGGCGAGGGCCTACGGCCCTCGCGACGTCCCGTCCCTCCGGTGGGCACCGGGGGGAGGGGGGAGCCGGAGGCCTCGATTGCTTCACACCCTCTTAGCGCCTGAGCTCGGCCGCGGGCGGATCGATCGCCCGCAGCCGGTACAGCTCCATCTCCGGTCGATAGCGCGCCCACAGCTCGGCGAGCCGTCCGATCGGATCGCTCTCCGCCCAGTCCACCCGCAGGTTGACGAGGGGGAAGCTGTCGTGGGCGACGACCCGGAGTCCCGCCGAGTGCTCGTTCCCACCGACCTCCCCGCCGGCAGCCTTGCCGACCTCGAGCGCGCGCACGAGCCGGTCGGCGAGGTGGAAGTCCGCGGCCGCCCGGAACGCCGCCGCCATGGCGGGAACCACCGTCTCGGAGGCCAGGAGGTTGCCCGTCACCGCGAGGTTCGGCTCGCTCAGCTCGGCCGCGGTCGGGAACGCCTTGGCGCCCGTCCACGTCGCGCTCGCGCCATCGCGATCGACGCAGGCCAGCTGCCGGTACTCGGGGTACCGGCCACCCCGGACCAGCTCGTTCGACGACTGCCCGGGCGCCGTAACCCTGCCGCAGGAGCGAGAGGCCGAGCTGCCCGAGCCCAGGATCGGTGACGTTCTGGGTGGTGACGCCCCCCGCGTTCGCCTCCAGCCACACGCAGCGGGCCGCCACGCAGATGCTCGAGGTCGTGATCGCGATGCCGAGCATCCCCGTGCGCTCGCAGCGCGCCACCAGGCTGTAAGTGTGGGTCACCATGGCCGACGGTGCTACGCGGGGCCGGTGCCGGTCCGGGCCGCCGGGCCGGTCCCCAGCTCGGCCTCCCAGGCCTGCTGGGTCGCGATGTCCTGCGTCCACGGGCGCATCAGCGCCGCCGCCCGCGCATCGCGCGCGTACCTCTCCAGCGGGTAGCGCTTCAGCATCGCCCGGCCGCCGCAGACCCGGATCGCCTCCGCCGTGATCTCGACCACCCCGCGCTGGATCGTGACGTGGGCGGCGCGGGCCCGCTGCTCGATCTCCTGGCCCGGGTCCAGGCGGCACTCCGAGATCGACCGGTAGAAGAGCGCCCGGGCCGCCTCGACGGTGAAAAGCATCTGGGCCACGGCGAAGCCCTTCGCCGGGGCCTCCGCCGGCAGGCCGGGTGACCCGGCCACCCGCCCGGTCAGGTACGCGAGGGCGAAGTCGTAGGCTGCCTGCATGAGTCCGAGGAACGTCGCCGAGAAGGAGAGCGCGCCGTGGGGGAAGGTGTCGTACAGGGCCCCGAACCCGCCGGGGGGCAGGAGGCTCGCCTCCTCGGGGACGAAGACGTTCGTGAGGACCATGTCCCGGCTGACGGTGGCGCGCATCCCCATCGGGTCCCACTCGCCCTCGAACTCGACGCCGGCGGCGTCCCGGGGAATCGCGAGGTAGAGGGTCCGCTCGATCCACGGCCCGTCGGCGAGCAGCAGCGCGGGAGTCGCGTAGTAGTCGGCGGCTCCGGCCAGCGACACGAAGAACTTCCGCCCGTTCACGACGTAGCCACCCTCGACCCGCTCGGCCCGCGTCCCGAACCGCCGGCCCCCGACCTTGAGCTGATCGGCCTGCCCCAGCTCCACCGGCTCGCTGTGCGGCTGCGCGTACACCGCTCCCTGCTCCACGACTTCCCGGAACCGCCCGGCTCGACGGCGCTCGTGCAGGGCGCGGGCGTCGGGTGGGAGCGCCATCTGATCGGCGATCTCGCCCATCATGAGCATCGTGGTGCAGTGCATGTTGTACATCAGCGCGGTGGAGGCGTTGCCACGCGCGATCTGCTCCGCCACCAGGCAGTAGGTCTCGAAGCCGGCGCCGAGTCCCCCGTACCGGGCCGGCACGCAGAGGGCCAGCAGCCCGGCCTCCCGCAGATCGTTGAAGTCGTCGTGGGGAAAGGACGCCTCCCGGTCGTACTTCTCGGCGCGCGGGGCAAAGCGCTCGGTGGCGAGCCGGTAGGCGAGGCCCGTGACCTCGCGCTGCTGGGATGTCAGGGTGAGATCCATGTGATCGGCTCGAGCCGGATGCGTGGTGCCGACTCTACGCGCTCATGTCTTGTAACCGCCGGCCAGCATCTGTCGGAGGAGCTTCTTGTCGAACTTGCCGACGCTCGTCTTGGGGACCTGCTCCAGGAAGACCACGTCGTCGGGCAAGGCCCACTTGGCCACCTGCGGGCGGAGGAAGTCGAGCAGCTCCCCGGCGGTCAGGCTCCCGCGGTGCTCCGGCTTGGGGACGACACAGGCCAGGGGCCGCTCGACCCACCGGGGATGGGGAACCGCGATGACGGCGGCCTCCAGCACCTTGGGGTGGGCCATCAGCAGGCCTCTCCATGTCGACGCTGGAGATCCACTCGCCGCCCGACTTGATGAGGTCCTTCGTCCGGTCGGTGATCTGGATGTAGCCCTCGGCGTCGATGCTCACCACGTCGCCCGTCCGGAACCAGCCGTCGGCCGTGAACTGCTGCGCGCCCTCCGGGTTGTCGTAGTAGGCCCTCACGACCCAGGGGCCGCGCACCTGCAGCTCCCCGATCGTCTTGCCGTCCCACGGCACCTCCTGTCCCTGGTCGTCGACCGCCCGGAGGTCGATGCCGGCCACGGCGTAGCCCTGCTTGGCGCGCACCGCGTAGCGCTGCTCGTCGGGCCAGGCGGCCATGTACGACTTGAGCCGGGAGACGGTTCCCAGCGGCGTCGTCTCGGTCATGCCCCAGGCATGGGTCATGGCGACGCCGAGCTTCTTCTCGTACACCTCGATCAGGCTCCGGGGAGCCGCCGAGCCGCCGATCGGGATGCAGCGGATCGAGGAGAGGTCGAACGCCTCCTTCTCGACCAGCTCCTTGATGGCGATCCACACGGTCGGGACCGCGCCGACGAAGGTCACCTTCTCGGCCTGCACGATCGCGGCGATGTCGCGCGGCTGGGGCGCGGGGCCGCCGAAGATCTGGGTGGCGCCGACCATGACGCCGGCGAACGGCACGCACCAGGCGTTGGCGTGGAACATCGGCACGATGTGGAGGATGACGTCGCGCTCGGACAGGGCCAGCGTGTCGGTCATCGCCACGCCCATCGAGTGCAGGAAGATGGCGCGGTGGCTGTAGACGACGCCCTTGGGATGGCCGGTGGTGCCCGAGGTGTAGCACATCCCGGCGGCGGCGTTCTCGTCGAGCCGGGGCCAGTCGGTGACCGGGCGCGCCTCGCCGAGGAGGCTCTCGTAGGCGTGGACGCCGGGCGGGACGTCCCCGGAGCTGTCGGGCATGATGACGTAGTGCCGGACCGTCCGCAGCTCGGAGCGGATCGGCTCGATGACGGACCACAGGCTGGCGTCGACGAAGAGCACCGAGTCGCCCGCGTGGTTGACGATGTAGGCGATGTCCGCGGGCGCCAGCCGGATGTTGACGGTGTGGAGCACGGCGCCGGACAGCGGCGCCGCCCAGTACAGCTCGAGGTGCCGGTGCGAGTTCCAGCCAAACGTGCCGACCCGATCCCCTCGTCCGATGCCGAGGGCTCCGAGGGCCCCGGCCAGGCGACACACCCGGTCCGCGAACTCCCCGTACGTGTACCGGAACAGGGGGCGTCCCGGGACCCGGGTCGCGAGCTGCTTCTTCGGGAAGAGCCGGCGACTGCGCTCGAAGAAGTGGGTCAGGGTCAGCGGGTAGTCCATCATGAGCCCGGTCATGTCCGATCCCTCCCCTTGTCCGGACGGTCCGGACGGTCCGGACGCGCGCGGTTGCCCCCGCGCCCCGGTGTGCTCCGACCGGTCATTGTAGCGCGCGCGGCCGGCCGGCGCTTGACGCCCGCAGGTGGCCAGCGTACGGTACAGTGAGGTGCCCGATCCAGCCGCCGGAGCGGAGGAATCCACCATGTCAGGCGAGCGGCGGCGGGTCCTCGTGGTCGACGACGACGCGGGGATCACGTTGACCTTCGAGAAGATCCTGCAGGGCGAGGGCTACGAGGTCGCCACCGCGACCGACGGCGTCGAAGCGATCGAGCTGGCCCGCCAGTCGCCCTTCGATTGCGTCCTGCTCGACCTGGTCATGCCGCGCATGGACGGGCTGACCACCCTCCACTACCTCAACACGGTGGCGCCTCAGGCCCGCGTCGTCATCCTGTCCGCCCACCTCGGCCGGAACTGGGAGGCCGAGGCGCTGCGCCTCGGCGCGGCGGCGGTGATGCCCAAGCCCCCGGACATCGCCAAGCTCCTCCGCCTCTGCGACGAGCTGATTCGCCAGAGCCGACCGCCCGCCGACACCGCCCGTCCCGCCTGAGAAGGCCGGAGGGCTCGACGGCCCTCCGGAACGAGCCGTTCAGCCGTGGAGCCCTCGGACCGCGGTCAGTAGCTCCTCGTCGGTTGGGAACTTGCCGATCCCGGCAAGTCCATCCCGGTCGCACTCGATGTTGGTCCAGCGGACGATACCCTCCCCATCCACGAGGAATTGCCCCAGGAACTGGAGGTACGGCCGGGCGGCATCCTCCCGATCGGTCGGCGTCGACTCGAAGCCCTCCAGGCGGCTGAGCGCGGCGGAGGCCTCGCGCACCGGCAACGCCGCCGGCAACTCACCGCTCGGGTTCACCGGCGTCATCCAGTTGGCCTCCCCGATCTCGGCCCTCGGGGGTGCTGGCACCCCGTAGAGGCGATGGGTGCCGAACTGGGGGTCGGCGGCGACTCGAAGCCGCGGAGGGTGATAGCGGAAGTAGAACCGGGCGTTCTCGGGGGTGGTGGCGACGACGGCGAGCGCCTCCACGCCTTCGCCCTTGAGCCGCTCCCCCGCCTGCCCCATGCGGGCGATCGCCCGGCGGCAGAACGGGCAGTAGGTCCCGCGGAAGAGCCCGAGCAGCAGGGTCCGGCCGCGGTAATCGCCCAGCGACAGCGTCCCTTCCCGATCCGCCGCCGGCAACGTGAACTCGGGGGCGCGATCGCCGGGCTGGAGAGCTGGACCCCGATCGAAGTCAGTCATCATGAACCCACCCCTGTATGAGAGCATAGCCGACCACGGACTCGATTCCCGATCGAATCACCCGGCGAGACCCGCAGACATCGCGGCCGTCCTCCCGTCTCAGCTCGCGGCGAGGGCGCGGGCGCGCTCGGCCAGCCGGCGGTCGATGGCCTCGATCCGCCCCCGGTAGCCCTCGAGCCAGGCGCGCGCTTCGTCCAGCCCGGCACGGTAGCGGGCCAGGCTGGCGGCGAGCGGAGCCGGCGCCGGGCCGCCGGGCAGCGTGCGCACGGCGATGAAGTGCTCCGGCGTGGTGTACCGGCGGAGGTCCGCCTCGCCGAGCCGGGGCGGACGGCCCGCCACGGCCGAGAAGGCCTCGGCGAACGCCGCGTAAGGGACGGTCGGGAACCGCTCGCCGCGGCCCAGCATCTCCTTCACCAGGCGCCCGACGACCTCGTGCCCCTGGCGGAAGGAGAGGCCCTCGACGCGCACCAGCGAGTCGGCCAGCTCGGTCGCCGTGATGCAGCTCTCCTCGATGTGGCGGCGCACCCGCGCCTCGTCGATCCGGGCGGCGCGGATGAACCCGGCCAGGAGCCGGAGCGCCCGGCTGCCCGCCTCGAACGCGGCGTAGCCCGCCACCTGGATCTCACCCTCGGCGTCGTTCACGTCGGTGAACGGCGTGTTGTGGAGCGCGTCGATCGGGATGTTCGCGCGGCCGGCGGCCAGGGAGCAGAGGAGCCGCAGGTGCTCGACCGGCACCGGGTTGCGCTTCTGCGGCATGATCGAGCTCACCTGCACGTAGGCGTCCGGCACGTAGAGGTGCCCGGTCTCGAAGCCGGTCCAGGCGTTGAGGTCCTGCACGAAGCGGCCGAGGTGGACGAACAGAAGGCGCAGGGGTCCGTAGACGCCGGTCACGTAGTCGCTGGCGGCGATGCAGCCGTAGGCGTTCTCCTGCACCTCGGCGAACCCGAGGAGCTCGGCCATCGCCGCCCGATCGAGGGGAAAGCCGGAGGTGGTGATCGCGGCCGCTCCCATGGGGCACAGGTCGGGATAGCGGCTGGCCTGGCGCAGGCGCTCCACGTCGCGCAGCAGCAGCTCGATCACCGCGCCCAGGTAGTGCCCGTAGGTCGTGGGCTGGGCCGGCTGGCCGTGGGTATAGGCCACGACCAGCGTCGCCCGGTTGGCCTCGGCCACCTCGAGCAGGGCCGCGATGGCGCCGAGCAGGTCGGCGAGCAGGTCGGCCAGGCGCTCCTTGAGCGCCATCTTGAAGACCGTGTGGTCGATGTCGTTGCGGCTGCGCCCGGTGTGGAGCTTGCCGGCCGTCTCGACGCCGAGCCGGCGCCGCAGCTCCGCCTCGACGAGGAAGAAGAAGTCCTCGTGCTCGCCGGTGTAGGCGAGGGCGGGGACGTCGGTCGTCGCCTCGATGTCGTCGAGCGCCTGTAGGATCGCGGCCGCCTCCGCCCGGGACAGCAGGCCCTGGGCGGCCAGCATGATCGCGCTGGCCCGGTTGACCCGCATCTGCTGGCGCCAGTGGTGCTGCTTCACGCCCTCGAACAGCGGAGCCAGGACCGTCTCGCGATACACCGGCGCCGGAAACGTCTCCTCAGTCATCGGCTCCCTCCGCAACTCCTCGAGGCGGCACAGTCATGGTGGACGTTCTCTGGGGCGGGGCCGAGGAGCGAGCAGCGCCCCCAGGCCGAAGGCCGTCCGAAGGACGCAGGGAGTCGCCGACCGGAGGCGTACTCCGAGTACGCCGAGGATCGGCGACGACCGAGGACGACGCGATGCGAAGCTCATCGGCCCCGCCCCGGCCCCGCCCGCTACTCCTTGAGGCCGGCCAGCATCACGCCCCTAATGATGTACCGCTGGAGCCCGATAAAGACCAGGAGCGTGGGGAGGGTCGCGATGCTGGCCCCGGTCATCACCATCTCCCACTCGGTCTGGAACTCGCTCGAGAACGAGGCGAGCCCGACCGGCAGCGTGTAGAGGCCCTTGTCGGTGATGGCGATAAGGGGCCAGAGGAAGGCGGTCCAGTTCCCCAGGAAGGTGAAGATGGCGAGGGCCGACAGCGCCGGGGTCACCAGCGGCAGGGCGATCCGCCACCAGATGCGGAACTCGCCGAGCCCGTCGACGCGCGCGGCGTCGATCAGATCGTCCGGCACGCCCTCGAAGAACTGCTTCATCAGGAAGGCGCCGAAGCCCGTCATCATCCCGGGAAACATGATGCCCCAGTAGGTGTCGAGCCAGCCCAGGCGCTTGCTCAGCACGTACCAGGGGAGGACCAGCATCTCGGTGGGGATCATGAGCGTGCTGAGGACGGCCACGAAGACCACGAAGCGGCCGCGGAAGCGGAACTTCGCGAGGGTGTAGCCGACCAGGCTGTCGAAGAACAGGACCGAGAGCGTGGTGGCGGTCGCGATCACCAGCGAGTTCCCGAACCAGCGCGGGAACCCGGAGGCGCCGAGCAGCCGCCGGTAGTTGGCCAGCGTCGGCGAGTGGGGCAGGAGCGACAGCTCGTAGACCTCGGCGTTGGGCTTGAGCGACGTCGACAGCATGTAGACGAAGGGCATCACCATCAGCACGCCGCCGAGGAACAGCAGGGCCCACGCCACCATCCGACCCCGCCCGGTCCCTCCCCTCATCGCGACCGGAGCAGGCGCATCTGGAGCAGCGAGACCCCGAGCAGGATCACGAAGAGCACCACGGTCTGGGCGGCGGCGTAGCCCATCTCGAAGTGCCCGAAGGCGGTCTCGTAGATCTTCAGGACCAGCGGCTTGGTCGAGTCGAGCGGGCCGCCCTGGCCGCCGGTCATGCTGTAGACGTAGTCGAAGATGCGCAGGAAGCCGATCGAGCTGACGACCACCAGGAACACGATGGTCGGCCGCAGCAGCGGGAGCGTGATGTCGAGGAGGATGCGCCAGGCCCCGGCGCCGTCGATCGCGGCGGCCTCGTAGTAGCCGGACGGGATCGCCTTGAGCCCGGCCAGGAAGATCACGACCTGGAAGCCGAGGGCGGCCCAGATGGCGGGGGCGAGGACCGCGTACAGCGCCTGCTCGGTCGAGCGCAGGAAGGGCTGCTGGGAAAAGCCGAGCGCCACCAGCAGGCCGTTGAAGAGGCCGACCGGCACCGGCTGGTAGAACCAGCGCCAGACCCAGGCCATGGCGACGGCGGTCGTGAGGTGGGGCACGAAGTAGAGCGCGCGCAGGAGCGCGTGGCCGGCCCGGACCCGGTCGAGGTAGTAGGCGACGACGAAGGAGAGGACGAGGCTGACGGCGACGCCGGCCGCCAGGTACTGGAAGGTGTTGCCCATGACCGTCCAGAAGGCGGGGTCGGTGGCCAGGCGCCGGTAGTTGGCGAGGCCGACGAACCGCCGGGCGCCGACGATGTTCCAGTCGGTGAGCGACATGAGGAACGCGTCGGCCGCCGGGTAGAAGCGGATGCCGGCGTAGAAGGCGACCGGCACCGCGAGAAACGCCCACGCGCAGAGGGCCCGCCGGGTGCGGAGCGAGAGCCGGGCCAGCAGGCCGGGCGGCGGGCCGCCGGGCCGGCGGGGCGCCGCCGGCCCGGCCTCGGGGGTCACCGGGCGAAGAACGCGTCCAGCAGCTTCTGCTCCTCGGCCGCCGCCTGGGCCACCGACTCCGCGACCGGCTGGCTCTTGATGGCGATGCGGTCGACCATGTCGATGAACAGCTTGCGCTGGGCGGTCTCGTTGACGAAGAACGTCACCTGCGAATAGGCGAGGCCGCGGATGAACGCGCCGTACTTCGGATGGGTCCGGATGGCGTCCTTCTCGGCCACCGCCTTCCGCGCCGGCAGCTCGCCGACCTTCTCCAGCCACAGCTCCATCGCGGCCGGCGTGGTGATGAACCGGAGGAACTTCGCGGCCGCCTCCTTCTTGGGGCCCGTCGCCTTGGGCGTGATGCCGTTGACCCAGTACGAGGCGAAGTTGGAGCGCCGGCCCTCGTGGGCGGGCAGCTCGCCCACCGCGTAATCGAGCCCGGCCTGGCCGTCGAACGCGGCCAGCCGGAACGAGCCGTCGATGGTGAGCCCCGCCTTGCCCGACCGGAACGCGGTGACGCCGTCGGTGAGGAAGCCGAACTGGCTGACCTTCTGCCGGGCGACGAGGTCGGTGTACCACTGGACGGCCCGGGCGCCGGCCGGCCCGTTGTAGGCCACGCTCCGGCCGTCGGGGGAGTAGGGCTGGCCGCCCATCTGGCGGATCAGCACCTCGCGCAGCCAGTGGTGATCCTGCCCGCCCATGTCGAGCGCGATCCCCGCCTGGAGCAGGTTGCCGGCGGCATCCCGCTTGGTCATCTTCTTCGCCGCCTCGATCAGCTCGTCGAGCGTCTGGGGCGCCCGGGCCGGGTCGAGGCCGGCCTCCTGCATCAGCTTCCGGTTCCAGAACAGGGCGAGCGAGCGCACCGCGGTCGGCAAGGCGTAGTACTGGCCGTCGACCCGCATCTGCTTCACGAGCGGGAAGAAGTCGCGCTCGATCTCGGCCGGGTCGAACAGCTCGGCCGGCAGGGGCTGCAGGAGCTTCGCCTTCAGGTAGTCGTGCAGCCAGCCGTAGAAGAGCTGCACCACGTCGGGCCCCTGGCCGGCGGGGATGGCGGCGGCGATCTTCAGGCGGAAGTCGTCGTACGGCACGTGGGTGTGCTTGACCTTGATGCCGGGATTCTCCGCCTCGAAGCGCTTGATCAGCTCGTCGATGGCCTGCACGCGCTGGGCGAAGGTGTACTGCCAGTACTCGATCTCGACCGTCTGGGCGGGCGCGGTCCCGGCGATCGCCAGGGTGACGCTGAAGGCGGCCCCCAACAGGATGCGCTTGATCATGGTCTCCCTCCCCTTCCCCTGCGAGCGTGTGAAGGAATCGGGTCCTCGGGTCCTCCGGCGCCCCCCTCCCCCCGGTGCCCGCCGGAGGGGCGGGACGTCGCCCACAGGCCGAAGGCCGTCCGATCGGCCGCAGGCCCTCGCCGTCCCGGCGATCCCGTCAAACGGGAGGGGGCTGGGGGGGTGGGCGGGAGGTCCCGATCATTCTCGTCCGGCGCCCCGATGTTCCCAGACCCGCCGGCCGAGGTCAACACGCCCTCGCCGCGCCCCCGGGGCGACTTGACCGCCTCGCCCGTTCCCCGGTACGATCGCTGTCACCCCGTACCAGCACGTGGCCGGAGTCGGCCTGGAACGAGTGGATCTTCACCCGGGGAGGACCCCATGGGCAGCCGGCGTATTGCGCTGTTGACGGCCCTCGTCCTGCTTGCCTGTGCCGGCGGCGGTCCGGCCCAGGCCCAGTCCTTCTTCGAAGGCAAGACCATCCGCATCATCGTGGGCCTGGCCGCCGGGGGCGGCTTCGACACCTACGCCCGGGTGCTCGCCCGGCACCTCGGCAAGCAGATCCCCGGGAATCCCAGCATCGTCGTCGAGAACATGACCGGGGCCGGCAGCCTCATCTCGGTCAATCACCTGTACAAGGTCGCCAAGCCGGATGGTCTCACGGTGGGGCACTTCAACGGGATTCTCCTGATGGGCCAGGTCCTGGGGCAGCCCGGGGTCGAGTTCGACGCGCGAAAGTTCGAGTTCGTCGGCGCCGCCGCCAGGGAGGACGTGGCCTGCGGGGTGACCAAGGCCAGTGGCATCACTAGCATCGAGAAGTGGATGGCCGCCAAGACCCCCGTCAAGCTGGGAGGCGTCGCCCCGGGGGCCTCGCCTGACAACACGGCCAGGATCCTGAGATCGGCGCTCGGGCTTCCCATCCAGGTCGTCACGGGGTTCAAGGGCACCTCCGAGATCCGTCTGGCCGCCGACGGCGGCGAGCTGGCCGGGAGCTGCTGGGCCTGGGACTCCATGAAGGCGACCTGGCGCGCGGCCCTGGACTCGGGTGAGGTCGTCGTGGTCCTGCAGGGGGTGCCCAAGGCGTTCCCGGATCTCGCCGGCGTCCCCCTGGCCATGAGCCTGGCCAAGACCGACGAGGGGCGCCGCCTGATCGAGGTGGGCATCCACCACGCCGGGGCCTTCGCCCGCCCGTTCGCGCTCCCTCCCGGCACCCCCAAGGACCGGGTCCAGACCTGGCGCCGCGCCTTCGAGGAGACGCTGAAGGACAAGGCCTTCCTGGCGGAAGTGGAGAAGGCCCGGCTCGGACTCGCCCCCGTGACCGGCGAGGAGCTGGAGAAGATGGTCGCTGACCTCTTCACGCTGGATGCGGGGCTGAGAGCCAAGCTGAAGGAGATCCTCTACAACTAGCGGGCGGGGCCGATGAGCGTCGCATCGCGTCGTCCTCGGTCGTCGCCGATCCTCGGCGTACTCGGAGTACGCCTGCGGTCGGCGACTCCCTGCGTCCTAGCGCTGCTCGCTCCTCGGCCCCGCCCGGGAACTTGACTCACGTTGCCGGCGCCCTTCGCGGTCCGGCGTCCTCTGTCCCCGCCGCGCCCATGGCGATCGCCGGGTGAATGCCGGTTGAGGGCGAGGCGCTTTCTGCGGTATCGTGCCCCCCGGGAGGGAGCCGGAGAGCGCGGATGAGCCGTGAGTTCTCGGTCCCGGGCGCCCAGTGGATCGGGCCCCGCCCTGTGCTCGTCGGCGAGGGCGACGCGTGACCAGTCCCGCAACGGGACCGGCGGCCGACCGGGCGGCGCTCTTCGACCGCGTTCTCCAGCCGGAGCCCGGCCGGACGGCGCTCCTCGTCGTGGACATGCAGCGGGGCTTCCTGGACCCGGGGGCGGCGCTGGAGGTGCCCGCGGCCCGGGAGGCGGTGCCGACCCTTCGCCTGCTCCTCGACGGCTTTCGCCGAAAGCGGCTTCCGGTGGCGTTCACGGAGTTCGTGTACTCGCCGCGGGTCCCGCTGCTGGTGGGCGAGCTGCACCCGGAGCATCGCCCCGCCGAGCCGGGCCGCCCGCAGGGGTTCGGCTGGCCCTCCTCGTCGTGCCTGGAGGGCACCGCGAGCGCGGAGACGGTGCCCGATCTGGCGCCGGCGGCCGGCGAGCTGGTGGTGCGGAAGCACTGGTACGACGGCTTCGCGGGGACCGCGCTCGACGGCGCCCTGCGCGCGCGGGGGGTGACGTCGCTGGTCGTGGCCGGCACCATGACGGACATCTGCGTGCTGGCCACCGTCGTCGGGGCGTTCAATCGGGAATACCGGATCACGGTGGTGGAGGACGCCGTGGCGACGCTGTGGCCGGAGATCCAGCAGGCGACCCTGGACATCATCCGGCGCGCGTACGGGCGTGTCGCAGCGGCGAAGACGATCCTGGACGTCATCTCGGCCTGGTGACTCAACCGAACGGAGGTGTGGACATGGCGGAGCGGTGGCAAGGCGAGCCGTGGGCGAAGGACATGTGGTGGAGCGGGAAGACGACCCGGCGGCGCTTCCTCGGGGTCGCGGCCAGCGCGGCTGGCGCCCTGGGGGCGACGATGCTGGTGCCGGCGCCGTGGCGCGAAGCCTTCGGGCAGGCCAAGCCGTACAAGATCGGGACGCTCCAGCCGCTCTCGGGGGCCGCGGCCGCGGGCGGGAAGACCGCGCTGGTCGGCACCCAGATGGCCGTGGACCGGACCAACAAGATGGGCGGTATCAACGGGCGGCCGATCGAGCTGATCATCGCCGACTACGAGTCGAAGCCCGACGTCGGACGGCGGAAGGCGGAGAAGCTCGCGGTCGAGGACATGGTCGACGCCCACGAGGGCGGCTTCCTGTCCAACGTCTGTCTGGCGTGCATGCCCGTCTTCGAGGAGCACAAGCTGGTCAACATGATCGGCGTCTGCCTGGACACGACGATCACCACGACGAAGTGCAGCCGTTACACCTTCCGGCCCTTCGACTACGCGCCGGCCCAGGCCGTCGCCTTCGCGCCGTACCTGGTCGGCAAGCTGGGGAAGCGCTGGCACATCGCCTACGCGGACTACGCCTGGGGCCAGTCGACGCGGGATGCCTACGCCGAGCAGATCAAGAAGGCCGGCGGCGAGGTCGTCGGCGGCACCGGGATCCCGCTGGGGACGGCGGACATGACGGCGTTCCTCTCCAAGATCACCGGGAACTTCGACGGGCTCTTCGGCATCTTCTTCGGCAAGGACGGGGTGACGATCGGCAACCAGGCGTTCGATCTCGGCCTCACCAAGAAGTACAAGTGGGCCGGTGACGGCGCCATCGCCGAGTCGACGAACCTACCCGCGCTGGGCAACAAGATCGAGGGGTTCGTCGGGATCAACCGCTACGTGCCGGTGCTGGAAGGGCCGCTCAACACACCGTACCACAAGAGGTTCTTCGACGACGCGGTGGCCCGGCTCAAGCAGATCGATCCCTCGGGGCCGCTGCCGGACCGCTACGTCCAGGCGAACTACGAGGCCATGAACACCCTCAAGATCGGCATCCAGAAGTCGGGCTTCCAGGGCCGGCAGGACACGATGAAGCTCATCGAGGCGCTGGAAGGGCTCGAGATGAAGGAAAGCGACGACTTCCCGCAAGGCGACAAGACCCTCCGGAAGGAGGACCACCAGGCGTTCCTCCAGGAGTTCGTCTTCGAGATCAAGGGCGGCAAGCATCGCATCCTCGAGGTCGTATCCAAAGAGAAGACGATGTTTCCGCCGGCCTGCAAGTTCGCCTGAGGTGCCGCGCGAGGACGGCTCGGGGGCGGGGGGGTCGGCCCTCCGCCCCCTCCTCCGCGCCGACGGGCTGACCGTCCGGTTCGGTGGGCTCACCGCGCTCAACGGCGTGACGCTGTCGGTCATGCCGGGCGAGATCCGTGCCCTGATCGGGCCCAATGGCGCCGGCAAGAGCACGTTCTTCAACTGCGTCACCGGGGTGCTGCGGCCGACCGGCGGCCGCATCCTGCTCGACGGGGAGGACGTCACCGGGCTCCCGCCCGACCGCATCTCCCGGAAGGCGATCGCCCGCTCCTACCAGATCACGAATCTCCTCCCCGGCGCCACCGTGTTCGAGAACGTCCGGATCGCCGCCCAGTCGCGCCGGGGGGGGTGGAGCCTGCTCCGGCACCACCGGGCGCTCCGGGACGTGAACGACCGCGCCCGGGCGGTGCTGGAGGCGGTCGGCCTCGCCGACAAGGAGGACGAGGTGGCAGCCAACCTTTCGCATGGCGAGCAGCGGAATCTCGAGATCGGCATCGCGCTCGCCACCGAGCCGAAGCTCCTGTGCCTGGACGAGCCGACGGCCGGCATGAGCGTCGCCGAGACACGCGCCACGGTCGAGCTGATCCGCCGGATCGCCCGGGACCTGACCATCCTGATCGTCGAGCACGACATGGAGGTCGTGATGGGGCTCGCGCGGACCATCACCGTGCTCCACTACGGCGAGGTGCTGGCCGAGGGCAGCCCGGCCGAGATCCAGGGCAACCCCCGGGTCCAGGAGGTCTACCTGAAGACATGACGACGTGGGAAGGTGCAGGTTCGTCCGACACCCCCCTCCCCCCGGTGGGTGGGGGAGGGGGGCTGGGGGGGTGGGAGGGAGGTCCCGAACAATCCTGATGCTGACGCTGAGCGACGTCCACGCCCACTACGGCAAGTCCCACGTCCTCCACGGCGTCTCGATCCACGTCGGGCCGGGGGAGGTCGTGGGCATCCTCGGCCGGAACGGCGTCGGCAAGAGCACGACGCTCAAGACCATCCTGGGACTCGTGCGGGCCTCCGCCGGGCGGGTGACCTTCGACGGACACGACGTCACCAGCTGGGCACCCCACCGGGTAGCCCGGAAGGGCATCGCCTACGTTCCAGAAGACCGCCGGATCTTCCGGCTGCTCACGGTCCTCGAGAACCTCCGCACGGGCCTGGACCGCCCCGACGTCACGCCGGAGCGGCGGCAGGCGCTGCTGGACAAGGTCTACCGCCACTTCCCGGTGCTGCGGGAGCGCCGCGACCAGGCCGGCGGCACGCTCTCCGGCGGCGAGCAGCAGATGCTCGCGATCGCCCGCGCGATGATGCTCGAGCCGAAGATCGTCCTCCTCGACGAGCCGACCGAGGGCCTCATGCCGCGCATGGTCGCCCAGATCCGGGAGATCATCGACCTGCTCCGGACCGAAGGCGTGGCGATCCTGCTGGTGGAGCAGAACGTGCCGCTGACCCTGGCGGTGAGCGAGCGGGTCTACGTGATGGAGAAGGGCACCGTGCGCCACGAGGCCCCGGCGGAGGCCCTTCGCCGGGACGTCGCCGTGATCCACCAGTACCTCGGGGTCTAGATGCTCGACCTGCTCCTCGTCCAGCTCGTCAACGGCGTCGTGAGCGGCCTGATCCTCGCCCTGGTGGCGTCGGGGCTGACGCTGATCTTCGGCATCATGGACGTGGTCAACTTCGCCCACGGCGAGCTGTTCATGCTGGGCGCGTACGTGGGCACCACGCTCGTCCTGACGACGGGCAGCTTCTGGCTGGCGCTGGTGGGCGCGTCGGTGACCATCGCGCTGCTGGGGGCGCTGATGCAGGTGCTGGCCCTCCGGCCGCTCCTGGGGCGCGACCCCCTCACCACCATCCTGGCGACGTTCGGCCTCTCGCTCGTCCTCCAGAACTACGCCCTCTGGCAGTACGGCCCGGTCGCCCGCAAGATCCCGGAGCCGTTCACGGGGCAGTTCCCGCTCTTCTACCTCCAGTACCCCTGGTACCGGATCATCATCGCGGCGCTGTCGGCGGCGATCATCGGTGCCCTGTGGCTCTTCCTGAAGTACGGGACCTACGGCATCTGGATCCGGGCGACCACGCAGGACCGCGTGATGGCGGCGGCGATGGGCATCCCGGTGCCGTGGGTGCACACCGGGGTGTTCGCGATCGGCGCCGCGATGGCCGCGGCCAGCGGGGTCCTCTTCGGTCCCCTGGTGGGCGTGAACCACGTGATGGGCGGCGACGTCACCCTGCGGGCATTCATCGTGGTGGTCGTGGGGGGGATGGGCAACCTCGGCGGCTCGATCCTGGCCGCGATCTTCATCAGCCTGCTGGAGGCGGTCGCCTCCCTGTGGGTGAGCCCGGCCCAGGCGGTGATCGTCTCCTTCGTGGTGCTGATCCTCACCCTGCTCTTCCGGCCGACCGGCCTCTTCGTACCGACGCCAAAATGAGCCGGCCCCGCGCGACGACCGCGCACTGGGTCGGGTTCGTGGTGGTGGTGGCGCTCCTGACGCTGGCGCCCCTGGTGCTGCCCCCGTTCTGGCGCCGGTTCCTGACGGAGATCCTGATCTGGGGTCTCCTGGCCATGTCGTCGGACGTGCTGATCGGCTACACGGGTATGCTCTCCTTCGGCCACTCCGCCTTCTTCGGCCTGGGGATGTACGGGGCGGCGGCCGCCCTCCTCGCCATCCGGCCGCCGAGCCTCTGGCTGGCCCTCGGCTTCGGGCTGGTCGCGGCCGCCGGCGTCGCCGTGTTCGTGGCGTACTTCGCGACGCGACTCCGCGACATCTACTTCTCGATCACGACGCTGGTGTTCTCGCAGATCTTCTACGTGATCATCTTCACCTGGACGGAAGTGACGGGCGGCGAGAACGGGCTCCAGTTCCGCCAGCCCCCGCTGTCCCTGGCGGGCTTCTCGGTGCCGTTCACTCCCCAGACGCTCCACTGGTTCGTGCTGGCCACCTTGGTCGCCTCCTACCTCCTCCTTCGCCGGATCACCCGCTCCCCGTTCGGGATGGTGCTCCAGGCGATTCGCGAGAACGAGCCACGCACCCGGGCGATCGGCTACCCGGTGGAGCGCTACAAGGTGGTGGCCGTGATGCTCTCCGGCCTGTTCGCCGGCCTGGCCGGGGTCCTCTACGCGCTCCAGAACAAGTTCGCGGCGCCGGATTTCGTCTTCTTCGTCGTATCCGGCGAGGTGGTCATCTTCAACGTCATGGGCGGGATCGGGACGCTGGTGGGCCCAGTGGTGGGCGCCGGGTTCTTCTTCCTCCTCCGGGAGGCGTTCTCGCGCTACTTCACCGAGTACTACCTGATCCCCGTCGGCCTCATCTTCACGCTGATCGTCATCTTCCTGCCCCAGGGGTTCCTCGGCTTCCTGCGGCAAACCCTCAACCGCTAAGGGCCGGGGCCCGTCAGGCCGGGCGCTGGATCCGCCCCATCAGCCCCCGCTGGGGATCGTAGCCCACGGTGGCCAGCAGGAAGCAGAGCAGGAAGCACGCCGCGACCACGGCGACGGCCACCAGGTCGAGCTGGCCGTAGAGGGCGAACCGGATCAGCTCGACCGCGTGGGTGAACGGGTTGACGCGGGCCAGCTGGTAGACGACCTCGGCGCCGGACTCCTGCACCTTCCAGAGCGGGTAGAGGGCCGACGAGACGAAGAACATCGGGAAGATCACGAAGTTCATCGTGCCGGCGAAGTTCTCGAGCTGGCGGATGTGGACGGACAGGAGAAGGCCGACGGCGCCCAGCATCATGCCGCCGGCCAGCAAGGCGGGCAGGACCGAGAGCCAGCCCGGCCACGGGAGGTCCACGCGGAAGACGGCGCACAGCGCCAGGAACGCGTAGGCCTGGAGCACCGACAGCAGCGTCCCCGCCACGAGCTTGCAGAGCAGGAGATACCAGCGCGGGAGGGGCGCCGTCAGCAAGAGCCGCATGACGCCCATCTCCCGGTCGTAGACCATGGACAGCGACGACTGCATGCCGTTGAACAGGAGCACCATGCCGAGGAGACCGGGCACGACGTAGACCTCGTAGCGGATGTAGGTCTCGTAGGGCGGGATGATCGAGACCCCGAAGACGTTCTGAAAGCCGGCGGCGAAGACCAGCAGCCACAGCGTCGGCCGCACCACGGCCGAGACGAGCCGGCCCGTCTGGTGGACGAACTTCAGCACCTCGCGGCTCGAGACCGCGACCAGGCCCAGGAGGGCGTGCCTCGGGGTCATGGACGACGGCCGGTCCTCAGGACCGGCAGCGGCTCTCCGGCTGATCGAAGCCGAGCGTGTCGAGGACGTTCCGGGCGTGGAGGAAGCCGTCCAGCGGGGCCCGCTCGACCACCCAGTTCCCGGTCGTGAGGAAGAGCGGCTGCCGGAGCTGGCGGTCCCAGGCGCGGAAGCTCTGGCGGGCGCCCTTGAAGCCGTCCAGCGTGACCTGGTCGCCGACCAGGTAGGCCGCGACCGGGCGGGGCTCGGTGCTCTTCGTCCGGAGCACGGTCTCCACGATGGCCTTGACCGCCATCCAGGCCGACCAGTCGTACCCGGTCATGGGACGCCGGGTGAGCCTGGCGAACCGGTTGTTGAGCTGGGGCGCCCCCTGGCGCTCCCACGCCCAGTGCCACCAGTCCGCCACCAGCCCCGCCGCCCCCACCACCGGCCGGGGCTTCTGGACCTCGTACGGCACGTCCCGGGCGAACTCGCCGTCGGCCTCGACCACGACCACGACGTCGTAGTCGGCGCCGGCCGTGAGGAGCGCGACGTTGTTCTGGGCTCGGGCACGGGGATCCCGGTTCAGGACGAACGGCCGCGTGTCCACGACGTTGACCCCGAAGCGCTTGGCCGACCGCTGGAACGCGGCGTGGACCTCGGCGTCCTCCGGGCCCGGTCCCTTCAGCACGAGGGCCTGGCGCCACTTCTTCGCCACCAGGAACTGCGCCAGGGCGTCCATCAGCATGGCGTGGCTGGGGGCCACGTGGAAGAGGTGCGGCGCGCATCTCTCCTGCCGCAGGTTATCGGCGAGCGCCGTCAGGTTGAAGAGCAGGAGGTCGCGCCCGCGGGTCTTCTGGGCCAGCGCGGCGACGACCTCGCCCGGCGCGTCGAGGAGGAAGAAGCGGGCGCCGGCCCCGTGGAGCTGCTGGAGCGCCGCCGCCAGGCTGTCCGCGTCGGCGGCGGTGGCGCGCCGGAGCTCGAACTTCACCCCGGCGGCGGCGCCGGCGAAGTCGGACTCCTCGAGGGCGACGCGCGCGCCGTCGAACGGCCGGCCCCAGGGCTGGGCCGGGTACCGGGCGGCGGTGTGCCGCTCCTCGTAGCGGGGGTCGTCCTCGAGCTCGAGATAGCCCATGAGGAGCGGAGGCGGCTCGCGCCGGCGCGCCGCCGGCAGCGAGCCAGCCGGCAGGCCGCGCGAGCGCCAGCCCGACCAGCGGCCAGGATCCCGAGGCCCGACCGGCCCATCGTCGACGCCTCGCCATGCGGCGCCTCAGTCGTCGACCACGGCCATGTAGGGCACGCGGGCGACCGGGACCGAGCGGCTCACCTTCAGGGTGGCCGTGTCCACGACCGACAGGTCGTCGCTCAGCCCGTTGCAGACGTAGAGCGTCTTCTCGTCGCGCGTGAGCACCACGTTCCACGGTCGCTTCCCGACGAGGGCGAAGCCGATCACCTTGCGGTCCGGCACGCTCACCACCGCCACGTGGTTGGCGCGCCCCAGGCCCACGTACGCGAGCTTGCCGTCCCGTGTCATCGTGATGCCCACCGGGGTGATCTCGTCCGGCCGAAAGCCCTTGGGCTCGAACCGGATCTCCCCGGTGACCTGGTTCGTGGCGGTGTCGATGATGCTGACGGTCCCGCCGATCTCGTTGGTGACCCAGAGCGCCTTGAGGTCAGGCGTGAGGGTGAAGCGCCGGGGCCGGTTCCCGACCAGCACGTTGGCGACGACCTTGCGGGTCGCCACGTCGATCACGTGGACCATGTGCGCCACCTCGGAGGTGACGTACACCAGCTTGCCGTTGGGATGGGCGAGGACGCCCTCCGGCTCGGCGCCGACCTTCACCGTCGCCACCTTCTTCCGGCTGGCCATGTCGAAGAACGTGAGCTCGGCGTCGTCTTCGTTGCCGACGTACATCATCTTGCCATCCGGCGAGAGGTCGAAGACCTCGGGGTCGGGGCCCACGTCCAGGTGATCGACGACCTTGAGCGACGCCACGTCGATGACGTCGACGCGATTGGAGTCACTGGCCGCCACGTACAGGAGCTTCCGGTCGGCGCTGAAGCGGAGGTGCCGGGCGCGGTTGCCGGTCTTGACCAGCGTCACCTTCGCCAGCGTCTTGCCGTCCAGCACGACGACGCCGTGGTCCCGCTCGCTGCTGACGAAGATGCGGCCGGTGTCCAGGGCGGCCGCCGGCACGGCCAGGGCGAGCGCCAGTCCCGCGAGCAGCCCCGGCAGCACCCACCCGATCCCTTCGATGCTCGTACCTCTCATGAAACCTCCTCCACGAAAGTGCCGGCAGCGCCTCACGGGGTCTTCCGAGATCCCCCGACGTCTAGAATTCCCAGTTGAAGATCGCGATGATCCGGTAGTCGAACTCCTTGGCACTGGTCAGTGGGATCTGGACGCCGCCCCGCACGCTGGTTCGCCGCGGCAGCTTGAAGATTATGCCGGGCGTCAGGTACACCTGGGTCCGTCCCACCAGGCTGGGCTCGTCCTCGTCGTCCTCCTGCTCATCGCCGCTTCGGGTCTGGGTGACCAGGTTCAGCTCCAGGAGCGGCGTCACCCGCCGCCACCCAGTATACGCGGCGGCCAGGTTGACCTGAAGCGACTCGGCCCCCGAGTCGGCGCCGTCGACGATCCACGCGTAGCTGACCTCGCCGATCAGGTCGATCGGCCCGAGCCCGATCCCGGCGGTGACGTACGGGGTCGCCGTCGTCGACCCGCCCAGGCCCCGGCCCTCGGACCCGGTCGGCAGCCCGAGCTCGAACCCCACCGCGAGCAGGACCGCGTACTGGATCGATTGGAACACGCGGAACCGGGCATCCAGCGCGATGTCGCCGAGGCCGACCTCGTCGGACGCGTCCCGGGGCGACAGATAGACGAGCGGGACCTCCAGGCTGATCGAGAACGGCCGGCCGAACCGCCAGGACAGCTCGACCTCGGTCTCGAGCTCGCGCCCCTCGCGGCCCTTCTCGTAGCTGACGCTCACTTCCAGCTCGCGCTCGGGCATCGGGCTCCGGGTCACGAGGGGGTCGAAGACCCGGACGTCGGGCTCCTCGACGTCCTGGGCCCATGCGCGGGGAGCGACGGCGGTCAGGGTGACGGCGAGGGCGAGGGGCAGGGCGGCGGACATGCGGCGCGGCATGGGCCTCCTCGGGATCCGGGACGACGGGACGGAGGGGAGCCGAGCCCCCCTCACTCGGCGATCATGACGCCGCTCAGGTTCGGCGTGGAGTCGTCGTCGACCAGCTGGTACTTGCCCGGCTTCAATGCCGGCATCTGGAGCCGCAGGGTCTGGCCGGCGCGGACCTTCTTCTCGAGCTTCAGGTTCGGGATGTCCAGCTCGTGCGTGATGTCGTCGGCGTTCGTCAGGACCAGGACGAACGGGCGGCCGGCCTTCACCTTGAGCTCGGCGGGCACGAACTTGTCCTTCTCCATGGTCAGCTTGACCTCCACCGGCGCCTGGGCGATCGCCGACGGCACCGGGATCTCCAGAAGGCCCAGGGTGAGCGCGAGCACGAAACCGGCCCCAGCCGTGCGCCTCGTCATACGACCCTCCATGTCTCTCGTCCTCGTGGTGACCCCGCCCGGGGCCTCGGGAGCGCCCGACAGTCCGCGCCCATCCCGTCTCGCCCTCCCTTACAGGATGGGCCACCCGGTGACAAGCCCCAGGTGGCCACCCCGGGGGTGGCCGGGTGGCTACGGCTCGGCCGGCGGGGAGCCTGGTGGCAGGTGAAAGTCGCGGATCAGGCCGCGACGGACCGCTTCGACCGCGGCTTGCGTGCGGTCGGTGACCTGGAGCTTCTCGATGATGCGCTGGACGTACTTCTTGACGGTGCCGACGCTGCAGCCCAGGCGGTCCGCGGCCTCCCGGTTGGTGAGCCCGTGGGTGACCAGCGTCAGGACCTGTCGCTCCAGGGGGGTGAGCGGCTCGGCGGTCGCCCACGACGGCGGCGACCCGGGCTCCGCCGCCACCGCCTCGACGACGCGGCTCAGGAGGCGCGGATCGATGACGGACCCGCCCTCGAGGACCGCGCGCACGGCCGCCAGGAGCTCCCGCCGGGTGATCCCCTTCAGCACGTAGCCGCTCGCCCCCAGCTTGATGGCCTCCTGGACGTAGGGGGCATGGTCGTGCATGGTGACGATAAGAACCCGCGCGGCGGGGGCGCTCAGCTTGATCCGCCGCAGCACGGTCAGCCCGTCGAGGTCCGGGAGCTGGAGATCGAGCAGGACCAGGTCGGGCGTGAACTCCGGCACCTTGCGCACGGCCTCCTCGCCGCTCGCGGCCTCCGCCCAGGCGGCGACGTCCTCGGCCAGCATGCTCTTGAGCCCTTCCCGGACCATGGGGTGGTCGTCGACCGCCAGCACCCGCGGCTTGAGATCAGCCGGCATCGGCCTGGCCGGCCCCACTCCGGAGCGGGATGGTGGCGATCACCCGCGTGCCCCCGGCCGGCGCGCTGTCGATTCGGCAGGTGCCGCCCAGCAGACGCGCCCGCTCCCGCATGCTCACGAGACCGACGCCCGTGGCCACGCCCGAGTCGGGCGTGACCCGGAACCCGATCCCGGTGTCCGCGACCTCCACCACCAGCGTGTCGCGACCGGCGCGCAGGGTGACCGTGAGCCGGGAGGCCCGCGCGTGCTTGGCGGCGTTCGCGAGGGCCTCCTGGACGATGCGGTACACCGCGGTCTCCACCCGGGGCGGGAGCCGCACGTCACCGAGGTCCGAGCCGAGCTCGACCGTCCATCCCGCCTCGTGGCCGGTCTCCTCGAGCAGGGTCTTCAGCGCCGGGATCAGGCCCAAGGTCTCGAGGGTGGTCGGGCCGAGCGCGGCCAGGAGCCGGCGGGTCTCCACGATCGCCCGGTCCAGGCGGGTGCAGACCCGCTCCAGCTCGCCCTCCGCCGCCGGGGCCTGGCTGCGCCACAGGGCCTCGAACGTGTCGAGGTGCTGCTTCGCGCTCACGATCATCGGCGCCACACAGTCGTGGATGTCGTAGGCGACGAGCCGGCGCTCCTCTTCCTGGATGACCCGAAGCCGCTCCATCGCCGCCGCCAGCGCCTGCTCCTTCTCGTGCAGCGCCGCGATCACGCGCTCCAGCTCCGCCGAGCGCTGGATGGCCTGGTCCATGAGCGCGCTCTTACCCTGCCAGGCCCGGATGAAGACGAAGGTGCCAGCCAGGATCGCGAGCACCTGGCCTCCGTGCAGCACGAGCCCGAGCCAGAAGCGCATGCTCGAGGGCCCGAAGCGCTCGAGCGCCCAGATCTCCACGAACTCCTGCCCGGCGACGAGCAGGAACACCGTGGCCAGGACGAGCTCCTTGTGTCGCCCCAGCGTCTCCCCCAGGTTGCGGCGGCCGGGCCCCGTCATCGATCAGCGGCGCTCGCCGCCCTTCCCGGTCAGCTCGATGAAGGCGTCGGCCACCGTGGCCTTTCCGGTCTTCTCCGTCAGCTCGGCCGGCGTGCCCTCCGACAGGAGCCGCCCCTGATGCAGCACCAGCACGCGATCCGCCCCTTCCGCCTCGTCCACGAGATGGGTCGCCCACAGGACACCCAGACCCCGCTCGCGGCATTGGGCGTGAACGTAGTCGAGCAGCGAGCGTCGCGATGCGGGGTCCAGGCCGACCGTCGGCTCGTCCATGAGCAAGAGCCGCGGGTCGTGCAGGAGGGCCCGGGCCAGCTCCACCTTGCGGCGGTTGCCGCCGCTGAGCGTCCGGCAGAGCCGGTCGGCCTCCGCGGCCAGGCCGAGCCGCGCCAGCTCCTCCTCGATGCGGGTCCGGGCGCGCCGGCCGCCCAGGCCGTGCAGCCGGGCGTGAAAGCGCAGGTTCCCGCGGACGGTCAGGTCGAGGTCGAGGGTGGGCTGCTGGAAGACCACCCCGAGCGTGGCCAGGACGGCCACCGCGGAGCGCCGGATGTCCTGCCCGCCGACCGTGATGCGGCCGCCGTCGGCGACGAAGAGCCCGGTCAGGAGCTGGAACAGCGTCGTCTTGCCGGCTCCGTTCGGGCCGAGCAGCGCCACGAACTCGCCCGCGTCGACGGCCAGGCTCACCCCGTCGAGCGCCTTGCGGGAGCCGTACGACTTGCTGGCCCCGTCCACCTGGAGCAGCGGGCCGGGGCTCACGCGGATCCGCCCGCCGGGGGCGCCGGATCGCCGTGCACCTGTCCCGCCAGCAGCTCGGGATGCGCCCCGAGCACGCGGTCGTGGAGGGCGCCGACGGCGGGGTCCCCGGGCTCCCGGGGCCGGGGGATCTCCACGGGCAGCTCCATGACCACCCGGCCGGGGCCACTCGACAGGAAGAGCACGCGGTCGGCCACGGCCAGGGCCTCGCGCAGCTCGTGGGTCACGTAGAGCACCGTGGGTCGCGTCTCCTGCCAGAGGTCGAGCAGCTGGCGCCGGAGCCGCGACGCGGTCGGCGCGTCGAGCGACACCAGGGGCTCGTCCAGCAGCAAGAGCTGAGGGCGGATCGCGAAGGCCCGCGCCAGGGCGACCCGGCGCTGCATCCCGCCGGACAGCTGACCGGGAAACGCCCCCTCGACCTCGTCGAGCCCGACGTCGCGGATGAGCTTCCGGGCCTGCGTCGTGCTCTCCGGGTCCCGCCCGAGCACCAGCCGCACGTTGTCGAGCACCGTGAGCCAGGGCATCAGGCGCGAGGCCTGGAACATGACGCCGATCCGGACGGCCGGCTGGCCGTTCCGGTGGGCCCGCTCGCCGTCCAGGTGCACGTCCCCGTCCACGGCGCGGTCGAGGCCCGCGACGACGTTCAGGAGCGTGCTCTTCCCCGCCCCGGACGGGCCCACGATGGCCACGATCTCGCCCGGCGCCGCGGTGAACCGGAGGTGCTCCAGGGCCGGGCGGGCGGCGCCGGCGTAGACCTTGCGGCGGATGTCGACCCGGAGTCCGCTCAGTTCGGGACCTCCCGCCCACCCGATCCTTCGGACGGCCTTCGGCCTTTGGCGACGGCCTTCGGCCTTTGGCCCCCCTCCCCCACTGTCCGACGGCCTTCGGCCTTTGGCCGGGGGGAGGGGGGGGCCGGAGGCACCCATGCCTTCGCCCCCAACAAGCCCGGGCCGCTCACACGCGCCAGCGGCTCAGGTGGCGCTCCATCGGCCTCAGCCCCGCGCCCTCGATCAGCAGCACCGCGGTGGCGAACGCCAGCGTGTAGGCCAGGATGCTGGTGATGTCGAAGAACTGGAAGTAGGTGCCGAGCTGGAAGCCGATCCCGTTGCTGCGACCGAGCAGTTCCACCACGAGCACGATCTTCCAGATGAGGGCGAGGCCCGAGCGGGTCGCCGCCATGAGGTAAGGGTAGAGCTGGGGCAGATAGACGCGCAGGAACGTGCGCCCGGGGGGGACGCGGAACACCCGGGCGACGTCCAGCAGCTCCCGGTCCACGGCCCGGGCCCCCTCCCGCACGCTCACCACCACGGTGGGGATCTTGTTGAGCGCCACCGCGGTCACCGCCGCCACCTCGCCCAGCCCGAACCAGATGTAGCAGAGGATGGCGGTGACGAGAGCCGGGATGTTGAGGCCCAGGATCAGGATCCCGTCCAGTCCGGCATCGACCCAGCGGTAGCGCCCCATCAGCACGCCGCACGCGGTTCCGATCGCCATGGCCAGGACGAAGCTGACCGCGACCCGGGCCA
The DNA here is from genome assembly GCA_963708025.1 of uncultured Candidatus Rokubacteria bacterium. Classification (GTDB taxonomy): domain Bacteria; phylum Methylomirabilota; class Methylomirabilia; order Rokubacteriales; family DASRDR01; genus CAVPSB01. The sequence goes on from CAVPSB010000013.1 coordinate 250,593, forward strand.
GCGTGACCCCCAGGTGGTAGAGGAGCTCCCCGTGGACGAGGTACCGCCACATGCTCGCCAGCACCACCGCCGGCGTCGGCAGGAACGGTCGGTGGACCAGCATGGCGGCCACCTGCCAGATGAGCAGGGTCCCCAGGAGCGAGAGGATCCGGACCCACGACTCGGTGGACTTCGCCGTCGCGGCGTTCATGGACCGATCGGAAAGCCGTCCCAGAAGGTTCCCGGGCTCAGGCTCCGGCTCGAGCCGACCAGCTCCTCGCCGCCCTCCCGGGCGAGGACGTCGAACACCCGACCGGCCGCCTCGACCTCCGCCGGTCCGAACCGGCGGGGCACGCCCTCGCGGAAGGCGTCGCGCAGGGCCTGCAGCCCGGGCGTGTCGCTGGCGCCGGTGAGCGGCCGGATGCGCTCCCACTCGGCGTCGGAGGTGAGCAGGATCCGCTTGGCCGCGTAGGCGGCCCGCAGGAACGCCGTCAGGGTCTTGCGGTTCTGGGCCGCCCAGCGCTCGTCGAAAACCCAGCCGAGCAGGGGCACCGCCTCCGGCACGCCGAGGCCGCGCAGGACCTCGGGGATGCCGATCAGCTCGCGCATGCCGGCCGCCTTGAGCTGGGCGCCGTACTGCCAGTAGTTCAGGACCGCGGGCAGATCGCCCCGCAGCATGAGCTCGTTCAGGAGCGGGGGGCCCCCGAAGCTCGGCTCGACCACCTTGGCCAGGTCCTCCCCGAGCACCCGGCGTCCGTAGGCCCGCAGGAGGAGCCAGCTCTTGTCCACGGGCCCCCCCGCGACACCGAGGCGCCGGCCGCGAAGGTCCGCCAGCTGCCGGATGGCGCTGTCGGGACGGACCATGATGCCGCCGACGGTGAGCGAGTAGGGAACGAAGGTGTAGGGTCGGCCCTGGGCGCGCTGCCGCGAGACCCAGATCCAGTCGGTCACGATGAGGTCCACCGCGCCGCCCTGCAGGGCGACGGACGTCGCGCCCGGCGAGGCCAGCGCGACCACCCGCGGCTCGACGCCCTCGCGGGCCGCGAGGCCGTGGGTCTGCATGACGTCGAGCTCCCAGCTCACGGTCCCGAACTTCAGGACCCCGACCCGGACCGGCTGATCGCCCTGGGCGGCGGCCGGTCCCGGGGACAGGAGAGAGAGGCCCAGCAGGAAGGCGACGAGGAGGACGCCGGGTCTCGTTCCCGGTCGCGGGAAGGTCGTTTCGTCGGCCACTGGGCTCCCCCTCGAGTCAACAGCCGATTCGCGCACGCCGGAGCCACGTCCTGGCGCGCCTCGACAGCGACGCCGGCCGGCCGGCCGACAGGGACAGGGACGTCATCATCTTACATCCCCCGTTCCGGATCGGACCAGGGCCCGGGCAACGGCGGGCATCGAAACCCGATTCGCGAACATCGCACGCCGGTCAGGGTCCGGCCGGTCGTTCCATTCCGCTCCCTCTCCCTTCCCGGGAGAGGGTTAGGGTGAGGGTCCATCGGGGCGGCTGGTCTCCCCCCTGACCCTCTCCCCCGGTGGGGGCGAGGGTAAAGAGGGGATCTGCAGGTCGTTGGATCGGCGGAGATCGCCGGAGAACGGACCCCTTACACGCTCATCGACGGCGACCCGGCCCGGGGTCGAGGCGTGGGATTTCTCTCGAAAGCGGAACGGGCGGGTCGGCTCGCGTCCGACCCGCCCGTCACCGACCGGCGCCGGCCGTTCAGGCCGCCGACTGGCTCAGCACCGGCTGCGCCACCTGGAGCCGCCGGAACACGTCGTTCAGCGGCTTCTGGACCTGGCTGACGTGCTCGATGACCTCCCGCAGCGCCTCCGCCATCGCGGCGTGCTCACCGCGGAAGAACTGCGTCTCGCTCTGGAGATCCGCGACCTCCTTGCGCAGCTCGCCGATCTCCTGGCGGAGTCGCGCGCACTCCTGCTCGGCGGACTCGAGCTTGCCCCGGAGCCGCTCCCGGTCATCGAGGATGCCCGGGATCATCCGGCCGATCAGGTACTGGCTCTCCTCGATCCATCGGTCCACCCGCTGTCGGTCCTCCAGCCCTTCCATGGAGCGCCTCCCTTGGCCCGTAGGCCTCCACCTGCTGTTGGCGGATCGCGGGGCCCGCGTGGACCCCTCCTCTGAACTGGCCTCGACGATCCAGCAGAAGCGTCGATCGCGGCCCGGCCCCACCGGGCGCCGGCGCTCCTCCGCCTCCGGCCCGCGGGGCGGGCCCGATCCGAGGCGTGCCCTCCGGCGGCGGTCAACGAACACGCGAACCGCCGCGTCGCCGGCGAATTGCCGGCGCAGATGCTGCCAGAGGGCGACTTCCTCACGCGCTACGATGACCAGGTAGCGGGCGGGACGAGTCTCGGCCTCCGCCGTGCCGTCGGCGTCGGAGACCGGGGGAGGGGTCGGGTCGGGCCGCGCGGCCGACCGGTAGGGGACGATGAAACCGGCGAGGAACGGCAACCAGAGAGGCGACCAGAAGGACGGACCTCCAACGGCCAATCGCACCGCGTGGTGACTCGACCCCGAAGACACCACCAACTCCGCCCGACCTGCCTTCCCACCATTAGGGGTGATGCGTGGTTACGCTTACGTGTCCCTACCCGCTCGTCCGGGCAGGGCCCATATATCGCGGGGACGGGCTCTTCTTCGCACAACATATTGTGGGTGTCAAGCGAAAAGATGATCGCCGGGCTCGGCCGCTCGACACGCCGACCGGATGAAGCGATCACGCGGGCTCGGATGCCGTAGACTCGCGAGCGTGCCGGCGAGAGACCCTGTCGAGTCGCCGTCGATGGGACCCGTGGCCGCGGGCGCCGGGGTCTTCGCGGTGTCGGCGGCCACGTTGATGTACGAGATCCTCTTGACGCGGATCTTCAGCGTCACGATGTGGTACCACTTCGCCTTTCTCGCCGTCGCCGCCGCGCTCCTCGGCATGACGGCCGGCGCTCTCCTGGTCCAGTCACGACCCGCAACCTTTCACCCCGCCGCGACCGCCGGCTGGCTCGCGGTCAGCGCGCTCGCGTTCGCCATCGGGATCCCGATCACCTTTCTCCTGCATCTGGCCATCCCGTTCGCGCCGACCCTCACCTTCCCCGGCATCGCCTCGGTCCTCGTCACGTTCGGCCTCGTCTCCATCCCGTTCCTGTTCGGCGGCGTCACCATCTGCCTGGCCCTCACCCGGCTCGACGCCCCGGTCGGCACGATCTACGCCGCCGACCTCGCCGGCGCCGCCGCCGGCTGCCTGCTGACGGTGGTCGTGCTGCGGGTCGCGGACGCGCCGGCCGCCGTGTTCGCGGTGGCCGCGGTGGCCGCGCTGGGGGCGGCGATCTTCGCCGCCGCCGCCCGGCGCCGGCGCCTGGCCGTCGCCGCCGCGCTGGTGGTGGCCCTGGCCCTGCTGGTCGTCGGCGCCCGGCCCGGCTGGCTGCACATCACCTGGGTCAAGGGCGGGATCGAGGCCGGGCCGACGCTCCACGAGCGCTGGAACAGCTACTCCCGCATCCGGATCAGCGGAGACCCTACGGTCGCCTCCCCGCCGTTCGGCTGGGGTCTGAGCCTGCGATACCCCGCGGGCCATCGGGTCCCCCAGCTCCTCCTGTCGATCGACGCCGTCGCCGACACCGTGCTCACGGGCTTCGACGGCAACCTCGAGCAGATCGAGCACCTCCGCTGGGACGTCACCAACTTCGCCCACGAGCTGCGGCGCGACGCCCGGGTGCTGGTCGTCGGCGCCGGCGGCGGACGCGATGTGCTCTCCGCGCTCGCCTTCGGCCAGCGCCAGGTGCTGGCGGTAGAGGTGAACGAGGCGATCCTGGAGGCGGTCAACCGGCGCTTCGGCGACTATACCGGCCACCTGGACCGGCATCCCGCCGTCCGGTTCGTGAACGACGAGGCGCGCAGCCACGTGGCGCGGCTCGACGAGCGCTTCGAGGTGATCCAGCTCTCGTTCATCGACACCTTTGCGGCGAGCGCGGCCGGCGCCTACGTGCTCACCGAGCACGCGCTCTACACGGTGGAGGCCTGGCGGGTCTTCCTGGACCGCCTGGCGCCGGCCGGCATCCTGACCCACTCCCGCTGGTACTTCCACCGGGCGCCCGCCGAGATCCACCGGCTCGTCGCGCTCGCCACCGCGTCCCTGCTCGACTCGGGCGTCGCCCGCCCGCGCGAGCACCTCATCCTCGTGCGGGCGCCCGTCGGCGCCGACCCGCGGTACCGCGAGGCCATCGGGGTCGGCACGCTCCTGGTCGGCCAGCGCCCTTTCCTCGCCGACGACGTGGCCCTCGCCCGCGCCGCCGCCGCCCGGCTGGGGTTCGAGCTGGTGCTCGATCCCGCCGGCTCGACCGATCCCGTCCTGCAGGCCCTCACCGACCCCGAGAGCTTCGCCGCCGCGGTGGCGGCGTCTCCGCTCGACATCGCCGCGCCCACGGACGACCGGCCGTTCTTCTTCCACATGGTGCCGCTAGGCCGCGCCCTCCGGCTGGCCCCGGTCGATCAGGGGAACGTCTCGTTCAACGCGGCGGCGGTGATCGTCCTGGTCGGCGCCCTCGGCGTGGTCGCTCTGGTGACCGGCGCCTGCTTCGCGCTTCCCCTCCTGCGCGGGCGGGCGGCCCCGGGCGAGGTCGCCGCGCGGGCGTGGCCCGGCGTCTTCTTCGCGGCCATCGGCCTCGGCTACATCCTGGTCGAGATCTCCCAGCTCCAGCGCTTGTCCGTCTTCCTCGGCCACCCGACGCACGGGCTGGTGGTCGTGCTCTTCGCGCTCCTCCTCTCGAGCGGAGCCGGGAGCTTCGCGGTCCGGCGCCCGCCCGGCGCCCCCGGCTTGCTGGCCGGCGCGCGGCCGCTCGTCGCGCTGCCGGCCGTCCTCGCCCTCTTCGGCGCGGTGACGCCGGCCCTCGTCGCCCACGGGCGGGGGCTGCCGACGCCTTTCCGGATCCTGCTCGCGCTCGCCATCCTCACGCCCATCGGGTTCGCCATGGGGACCGCTTTCCCGCGGGGGCTCCAGCTCGCCACCCGTCGGACCAGCGTCGGGGCGCCGTGGCTCTGGGCGGTGAACGGCGCCGCCTCGGTGCTCGGCTCGCTGCTGGCGGTCGTGGTGTCCATCTCGGTCGGCGTGTCCGTGACGCTCTGGCTCGGGGTGGCCATGTACGTGGGGGCGGCGGCGCTCGGCCTCCGGATGGCGCGCGAGGGTCCGTGACCCGGCGGGCGGCCGTCCGGGGAGTCTTGGCCCTGCTGCTGACCGTCGCGCGCACGGCGGCGGGCGCCACCCCGTGCGACCCGGGCGGCCCGGCCATCGACGTCCCGACGTTCCACGGCGACGCGCGCCGGCTCGGGTGGAACGCGGAGGAGCGGCATCTCGGCCCCGCCCGCGTCGGCGGCCCGGACTTCGGACCGCTCTGGTCCACGCCGCCGCTCGACGCCGTGACGCTCGACGGCCGGCACCACCCGCCCCATCTCTACGCCACGCCGCTCTACCTCGAGGACGTCCGGCTCACCGCCGGGCGTCATGCGGGCCGGCGGACCGCGCTCGTGTTCGCCGCCACCAGCAGCGGCTGGGTCCACGCCGTCGCGGCGGGGTGCGGCGAGCCCGCGCTCCCGCCTGGTACCATCGTCTGGACGACGCGGCTCGGGAGCCCGGTGGTGGTGCCGGCGCTGGACGGCGGCGTCCCCCTCGGGGTCCTGAGCACGCCGACGATCGATCGCGCCGCCATCCCGCCCCGCCTGTACGTGACCGCCCTCGACGCGACCCACGGCTGGCGCGTCTTCGCCCTCGACCTCGGCGATGGCGGGGTGCTGGCCGGCTGGCCGCTCACGCTCGACCCGGCGACGCTCGGCCGCGTCAACGGAAACGGCCCCGCGCCCTTCGGCCCGGCCGCCGAGATGTCCCAGCGCGCCGCGCTCGCGCTCGCCCCGGGCGGCGGTCGGCTCTACGTGGCATTCGGCACCTTCCGCGGGACCGGACCGGGATGGATGGTTGCCGTTCAACACGCGACGGCCAGCCGTGGCCGGCGCGTTCGCCGGCGCGCGGGGCCCCGGGGGGATGTCCAGCGCCGGGATGTGGGGCTCAGGAGGCCCGGCGCTCGACGCCGACGGCCGCGTCTACATGACGACGGGGAACAGCCCCGGCGACTCGGGGCCGGCCGCCGGCCTCTGGGGCAACTCGCTCCTGGCCTGGACCCCGCCCCTCGCGCTGGCCGGCGCCTACACGCCGTTCAACTACTGCGGGCTCGACCGCGGCGACATGGACCTGGGTGGCAGCACGCCGCTCGTCCTGCCCGACCTCGACTCCGCGACGACCGCGACGCCCCGTCTGGTCGCCTTCGGCGGCAAGCAGGGCACGGTCTACCTTCTGGACCGCGACCGGCTGCCCGGTCGCCTGGATCGCCGGCCGCCGTGCGGGACCGACGCCGCCGCCGATCGCTCGCTCCTCCCGCCGGGGCCGCAGCCGCAGTTCGGCCGGCGCGGCCCGCTCTCCGTCTTCGGGCCGTACACGGAGACCCACGCCCGGCTCGACCACGCCCGCATGCGGAGCACCCCCGCCTACTTCCGGGATGCGACCGGCGCCCACTATCTCTTCGTGACCGGGGCCGCGAAGGCCGCGCCGGCGAGCCCGGCGCCGGTGCCGCCCGGGCTCGCGCGGCTGCGCGTGGTCACCGCTCCCGGCGCTCCGGCCTACCTCGCGGTGGACGCCGTGGAGGGTCGGACGACCCTCTGGAACCCCGGGTCGCCGGTGGTCACCAGCGCGGGGCCGCACGACGCGGTGGTGTGGGTGCTCGACTCGAACCAGCCGCGGACGGCGGCGCTCGCCGGCCCCGGCGCCGCCCGGCCGGTCCTCTACGCCTTCGACGCGGCGACGCTGAGGCTCCTCTGGCGAAGCGCGCCGGAGGCCCTCGATGTGGGCGGCAAGTACAGCGCCCCCACGGTCGCCCGCGGCCGCGTCTTCGTGGGGACGGACCGCATCCAGGCCTTCGGCCTCCGCCCCCGCTGATCGGTCCACGGTCTGCCCCGCAAGAACGCCGGGGTTCCATGCCCGCCTTCTTGACCGGCACCCCGCGGGCGACGCAGAATGACTCGAAGCCGGCGGCCTCCACGCCGGGCGCCGCCCGGAACCGAGCAGGAGGAGCACTGCATGGGACCTTTTCGCGACATCGTGACCACGCTGGACGAGCTGCGAGCGCTCCTGGGCGAGCCGAGCGACGTGGCCCGGAAGAAGCAGGTGGACCGGCTCGACGAGCACTGCCGCGCCTTCATCGCGCACTCGCCGTTCGTGCTGATCGGGACGGCCGACCCCGCCGGCCGCTGCGACGTGTCCCCGAAGGGCGACCCGGCCGGCTTCGTCCTCGTCCTCGACGACCACCATCTCGTCATTCCCGACCGGCCGGGCAACCGGCGGCTCGACGGCATGCGCAACATCCTCGCCAACCCGCAGGTGGGGCTCCTGTTCCTGGTGCCGGGGCGCGGCGAGACGCTCCGCGTGAACGGCCGCGCCGCGATCGTCCGCGACGCCGAGGTGCTCGCCCGGCTGGTGGTCGAGGGCAAGACGCCACGGCTGGCCATCGGGGTCGAGGTGGAGGAGGTCTTCCTGCACTGCGCCAAGGCCTTCAAGCGCTCGAGCCTGTGGCGCCCCGAGGCGTGGCCGGACATCACGTCGCTGGCCTCCGCCGCCTGCATGCTGCTGGCGCACGCCCAGCCCGACGGCATGACGCTCGAGCAGATGGAGCAGCGCCTGCGGCACTCCTACGACACCCAGCTCTACTGAGGCCGAGCCTCGAGCGCCCGACCGGGGCTCGGGGGCTGCGGTACTCGAAGGGGACGTCGGCGCCGGCTTCCGCGGCCTCCGCGCGGGCGGCCTCGACCAGGCCGTGGTCGGGCGAGAGGGAGCAGGCGGGATCGGTCGCCGCGGCGGCGCCGGTCAGGTGATAGGCCTGGCAACGGCAGCCGCCGAAGTCGAGGGTCCGCCGGTCGCAGCTCCGGCACGGCTCGGACATCCAAGCCTCGCCGCGATAGGCGTTGAAGCCGGCGGAGTGGTGCCAGATGTCGGCCAGGCTCCGCTCCTTCACGTTCTCGAACGCGAGCCCGGGCAGCGTGTGGGCCAGGTGGCACGGGAGCGCCAGCCCGTCCGGGCTCAGGATGATGAAGCGCCGCCCCCACCCGTCCATGCACGCCTTCGGGAACTCCGTGTAGTAGTCCGGGAAGACGAAGAGAACTTCCATCTTGCCCCGCAGGCGATCGCGGGCGGCGCGGGCGAGGGCCCGGGCGCCGTCGAGCTGGGCGCGGGTGGGCAGGAGCGCCCGGCGGTTCAGGAGCGCCCAGCCGAGGTACTGGGTGTTGGCCAGCTCCAGCCGGTCGGCCGCGAGCGACTCGGCGAGCGCGATCACGTCGGCCACGTGGTCCGAGGTTCTCGCGGTGGAGCACGGTGTTCAGCGTGAGCGGCATCCCGAGGTCCTTCACCCACCGGGCGACCTCGAGCTTCCGGTCGAAGGAGCGGAGGCCGGCGATCCGGTCGGAGCCGGCGGCGGTCACGTCCTGGATCGAGACCTGGACGTTGTCGAGCCCCAGCCCGCGCAGGCGGGCGAGCCGCTCCCGGGTCAGCGGGATGCCGCTGGTGATGAGGTTCGTGTAGAGGTCGAGGGCCCGGGCCCGCTCGACGAGAGCGCTCGAGGTCGTCGCGGACCAGGGGCTCGCCGCCGGTCAGGTTGAGCTGGACCACGCCCAGCCCCTCGGCCTCGTCGAGGACCCGGAGCCACGTCGCCGTGTCCAGCTCGTCGCCGTGGCGGGCGTAGTCGAGCGGGTTGGAGCAGTACACGCACCGGAGCGGGCACCGGTAGGTCAGCTCGGCCACCAGCGTGTACGGCCGGTACTCGTCGGTCATGCGTCGCCTGCCGCGTCCAGGACCACGCCGCGGTCGGTCATGGTCTTCAGGAAGTCCGTCACCTGGCGCTCGACCTCCTGGCGGGGCTGACGTCACGTACTTCTCGACGAGCCGGTCGACGATCGCCTCCACCGTGTGCTCCCCGGTGCAGAGCTGGAGGACGTCGGCCGCCGTCTGGTTCAGGAGGAGCCCCCGCTCGGGATAGAGGAGCATGAACCGCTCGCTCTTCCGATCGTACCGCAGGCGGGCCTTGCCGGCGAGCCGGGGCCGCGGCTCGCGGGCGGTCATGGAGACGCGGGAGCGGCCGCGCCGCCGGCCGGCGGCGGCCCCCAGCCGGGCTCGACGTAGGCCAGGTACAGGGAGTCGAGGAGGTGCCAGAGGATCTCGGTCTTGCGGATCAGCGCCGCCACGCATCGAGCCTGGAGCTCGTAGGTCGGCGCGTGGCGGAAGACGAAGTCGATGGCCTCCTCGGAATCCCGCCGGGCCCGCGGCACCCGGGAGCGGAAGTAGGCGAGCATCTCCGGGCTGACCCAGGGGTAGTGCCGCTCCCAGGCGGCGATGCGCCGGGACATGAGGTCGGGGGCGAAGAACTCGGTCAATGAGGAGGCGACCGCCTCCACCAGGCTCCGCTCGCGGACGAGCTGGACGTAGCCGTCGCACGCGAAGCGGACCCCCGGCAGCACCGAGCGGCAGCTCGCCACCTCCTCAACGTCGAGGCCGACGCCCTCGGCCAGCCGCAGCCAGAGCGCCAGCCCGCCCTCGCCCTCGCGCTCGCCGTCGTGGTCCTGGACCCGGCGGATCCACATCCGGCGGAACGCGGGGTCCTCCGACTTCGACAGGATGATGGCGTCCTTGATCGGCACCCGGGTCTGGTAGTAGTAGCGGTTCAGCACCCACTGCTGGAGCTGGAGCCGGGTGAGCTTCCCGTCGTGCATCATGACGTGATAGCGGTGATGGTCGTGGTAGCGGGCGGCGCCCTCCCGCCGCAGCCACTCCACGAGCTCCTCGCGCGAGAGCGCCGGCCGCTCGGCGGAGCCGGTCACAGCGTCACCTCGAGCCCGTCGGCGGCGACCTCCCAGCCGGCGGCGACGACGGCGGCGCGCTCGGCGGAGTCCTCGCGCAGGACGGGGTTCGTGTTGTTCACGTGGATGAAGATCCGCCGGGGCGCCCCGAGCCCGGCCAGCGCCCCGAGGCTCCCGCCGGCGCCGCCGATCGGGAGGTGGGCCATCGCGGCCGCCGGCTTCGTCCCGAGCCCCTGCCCCGGCAGCTCCTCCTCCGACCAGAACGTCCCGTCGAAGAACACGCAGTCGGCGCCCTCCAGGGCGAGCCGGACCGCGCCCGACACCGCGCCGACGGCCGGGAGGTAGGCGAGGCAGCGGCCGGTCGTCGCCTCGCGGATCCGGAGGCCGACGTTGTCCTCGGGGTCCGGGGAGAGCGACGCCTCGAGGTGGATGGGCAGCTTGCCGGGCATCGCCACGGCCTCCACCGTGAGCCCGCTGGGCCGGCCGCCCGGGAGCGTCAGCTCCTCCTCGCGGCCGAGCTTGAGCGGCCGCCAGGTGACCTGGTCGGGGAACCGCTCGAGCGTCCGGTACAGCACGTTGCCGTCGGTGAATCCCCGCCGGACGCGCTCGGTCGCGTAGACGACCAGCGGGTGGGACTCGCGGAGCGATAGGAGTCCGAGGCAGTGATCGAGGTCGCCGTTGGTCAGGAGGATGCCGGCGATCGGCGAATGCCGCGGCCCGCGGGGATGGAGCGGCGGGAAGCTCTCGATCTGCTGGCGGATCTCCGGGGACGCGTTGAGGAGGAACCAGTGGTCGCCGTCGGCGCTCAGCGCGACCGACTCCTGGGTGCGGGGCACGGCGCGGAGCGCCCCGGTCCGGACCCCGCGGCAGTTGCCGCAGCCGCAGTTCCACTGCGGGAACCCCCCGCCGGCCGCCGAGCCCAGGACGCGGATGCGCACGGTCCGCTCCTCCCCATCGAAGAACGGCTCGCGACCCTCAGCGGGGCCCGTTGGCACGACGCGAGACAGCGTCGACTCGCGGCCGGATGGCAAGACCTACAGTGCGATGCGGTGAAACGCGACGCTGCTCGGATCTTAGAAGAGGTCCCGCCGGCCGTCAAGGGGCCGGACGCGGTGGCGGGCGATGCTCGATGCCGTAGCGGGCATAGATGCGCTGCACGGTGCCGTCGGCCAGGAGCCGATCGAGGGCGGCGTCGATCGCCTCCCGGAGCGGCGGGTCGGACCGCCGCAGGCCGACCGCCAGGTCCCAGGCCAGCTCCGGCTCCGCGTCGTACGCGTGCACGAGCCGGACCGCGCGGTCGGGATGCGTCAGGTTGAAGTACCCGACGCTGGCCGGCGAGACCGCCGCGGCGTCCACCTCGCCCCGAGCCACCGCCTCCACCATCTCGTCCTCGAAGCCGAACGAAGCGACCTGGACCCCCCGTCGTCCGAGAATCATCGCGGCCAGCGAGCCGGACAGCACGGCCACCCGGCGGTGCCCGTCGAGATCGGTGAATCCCGCGATGCCGCCCGCCGGGGACCGGACGGCGAGCGCCACGCCGCTCCGCTGATACGGCTTCGAGAGCACGATGTTCCGCTCGGCCTGGGCCTCCGGAACCGCGATCGAGTCGAGGATGAGGTCGCAGTTGACGCTCCGGAACTGGAAGCCGCTCGTCACCCACTCGACCACCAGCCGGACGCCGAGCTGGGCGGCCAGCGCGGTCGCCAGCTCGATCTGGAACCCGGCCGGGTTGCCCTGCTTGCTCGAGAAAGGCAGGGCGTTGGCGTGGGCGCACAGGGACACGACCCCCCGCTGCCTGACCGCCTGGAGGGAGCGGGCCCCCGCCAGGGGCGCGATCGCCGACACGGCCAGCGCGACGAGCACCGCCAGGGCGCCGGCCGACCGTGATCTCGGCGCCCGTGACGAAGTGCCGGCGGCTCCCATTCCTCCCGCCCGACAGGCTCTCACTTCACTTGAGCGCGCGGATGTACGCCACGATGGCCCGGATCTGCTCCTCGTTGAAGACGCCGCCGAACGCGGGCATCTGCCCTTGCTTGCCGTTCTTGATCCGGTTGACGATGTACTGGTCGGGTTGCTCCAGCCCCGCCAGCTTCGGCCCCTTGCCGACGCTGCGGCCGCCGTCCTGATGGCACCAGCCGCAGAGCGTGGCAAAGAGCTTTTCGCCCTCTATCACGCCGGTGGCGGCCGGGCCCCCGCCCGGCGCCGCGGCGGTCGGTCCCTGGGCCGGCGCCGGCGCCGGCTCGAACAACCAGACGGCGGCGACCACACCGACCACCGCCGTCATGTACACGGCTCCGCGCCGCTCCACGATGCTTCTCTCCGGCTCCTCCGATGGACGGGGCGGGGGCCGGAGCCCCCGCCCGCCTCACCTCTCCCGATCGGCGCTACTCGAGCGAGAACACCTTGAGCGCGCCGGCGTCCTTCGGCATGCTGATGAACGGCTCGCCGAACAGACCGGCGTACTCGTCGCCGACCAGCGAGCCCCAGCCGGTGGCGACCGCGATGTACTGCTTGCCCTTCGCGGTGTAGCTGATGATCCCACCGACGTGGCCGATGCCGTTGTTGTGCGACCAGAGCTGCTGCCCGGTCTGGGCATCGTAGGCGCGGAGATAGCCGCGCGCATCCGGCACGAACAGCAGGTTCCCGCCCGTCGCCAGCAAGCTTGCCAGCGGCGGCTCCGGGAAGAAGATCTCCCACTTCATGGCCCCGGTCACCGGGTCTCGGGCGTTGACGTGACCGTGGGCGATGCCGCCCTCGGGGTTCCGGAGCTTGAAGTCGGCCCCGATGTTGAGCTGGGCCTGGGGCTCCAGGATGGGCGTCGTCTTGACGACCTTCAGGTCCATGCACCATTCCTGGCCGACCTTGTAGTAGAGGCCGGTCTTCGGGCTGTAGGCGCCGGTGTTCCAGCTGATGCCGCCGGCGATCGCCGGGCAGAGGTTCTTGTGCTCGCCCTCGGCCAGGTCACGCCGGCCGATGAGCGCGCCGGTCTTGGGGTCGATGTCCTTCACGAAGTTGATGTTCTTCACCAGCCGCCAGACGTTCTCGATCTTGCCGTTCGACCGGTCGTAGACGAACACGAAGCCGCCCTTGTTCGGGTGGACGACCAGCTTCTTGCCGTCCCGCTCGATCATCACGAACTCGCCGACCGCGCTGTCGAAGTCCCAGGCGTCGTGCGGCAGCTCCTGGTGGTAGAACTTGAGCTGCCCGTTGTCCGGATTGAGCCCGATGACCGAGGTCGTGTAGAGGTTCGTGCCCGGTCGCGGCCCCTTGGTCTCCCACTCCGAGCCGGCCCAGTCGTAGAGCGGCGCCGGGTTGCCGGTGCCCCACCACACCGTGTTGGTCTCGACGTCGTAGGCGCCGACCATCCAGCCGCCGCCACCGCCGGTCTGCCAGGAGTCGCCGCCCCACGTCTTCTTGGCGTCCTCGGTCCCGGCGACGGTGAAGAACTCCCAGGCCTTCTGGCCGGTCGCCGCGTCCACGCCGAAGATCGGGCCGCGCCACGGCCACTCGCCGCCCTGGGCGCCGATGATGACCTTGTCCTTGACGACGAGCGGGGCGCCGGTGAAGCCGACCGTCAGCTTCTCCGAGTTGATCAGCTTGGTGTCCCAGGCCGGCTTGCCGGTCTTCATGTCCAGGGCGATCAGCCGCCCGTCGACGGTCCCGACGAAGACCTTCCCGTGGCCGAGGGCGATGCCCCGGGTGTACGGGCTGTGCGTCTGCGCCGCGACCAGGTCGTCGTTCAGCTTGGGGAAGAAGGACCAGATGAACTCGCCGGTGGCGCCGTCGAGCGCGAAGACACGGCTGTAGGAGCCCGTGTAGTAGAGGACGCCGTCGGCCACCAGCGGAAACGACTGCAGCCCGCGGGTCGTGCGGCCAGGATGGTGCGACCAGGCGACCCGGAGCCGCTTGACGTTGTCGGTGTTGACCTGATCGAGGGAGCTGTAGTGCCACGAGCGGTAGCTGCCGTGGTACGTCAGCCAGTCGTTGGGGTTCTTGTCCGCGGACTCGAGCCGGGACGGATCGATCGCCCACGCCGGGCCGGACCAGCCTGCCAGGACGGCGGCCAGGATGGTCAGGGCCAGCGGGATGCGTCTCGCTCTCACCAGAGTCGTCATGGCCTCGTCTCCTGAGTTCTGTGCGATGTCCCTCGGTCGATCTCCCCAGGCGATCGGAGGCTCGTCATCGAGCCCCGGCCTTCCCACCTCCTCCCAGCGCTCGACGCGCCACGGTGCGATCCGGCGCGCGCCTCAGGGCAGGCTGATCCGCGACGCCCGGCCGGGGACCGGGCCGGTGACCCGAACCTGGCGGCCCGGCATCAGCCCGGTCAGCGACGGCGCCCCCGGTCCCTCGTCGGCGACGTAGAAGCCGTGGACGCGACCCGAGCCGTCTTCGACCAGGAGCACGCGACGGAGCGGGTCGACGGTCTTGACGATCCCCACCGCCTCGACACCGGATGGCGTTGCGGCGCAGCGGCGGGTGGTGGGCTCGACGCGGCCGTCGGGTGTGGCCGTCAGCCGGCCCTGGCAGTCGCGAAACTGGACCTCGCCGGTCTCGCCGGCGACGAGCCAGCCGAGGCTCCGCCCCATTCCCATCACCAGGAGCTCTTCCGCGCCGGCCCCGGGCGGGTTGGCCAGGCCCGGCAGACACGTGACCAGCGCCACTGCCGCCGCGGCTCCGATCCTGGTCCCGAGCGGTGCCACCGGGCGGGGTCCCCGAGAGTTCCCGCATGACACGACCACTTCGCTCCTGCCCACCAAGGACCGCGCGACTACTTTTGAGCCGAGCGACGGCGGATGTCAAGGGCATGAGACGGCCGAGGCCAGGGCGACAGAGACGACACAGCCCTGCTCGCGGACGAACAGGGCTGCGCTACTTCCCGACGGGACCGATGCTGTCTAGATCCCCTCGTAGTCTTCCTGGTACGAGTTGACCTCCGCGTCCATCTTGACCTCGACGAAGCTGGGTGTTTCCCACGTCATTCAACTCACCTCCATTCAGCCCCGAAGGGCACCGGCTCACGTGAGCTCGTGACCCGATGGTAGAGGACGGCACTCGACCGCGTCAAGCCCTATTGCGGGGCCCTCTTGATGGTCTATAGAAATGTCCTCCCCTAACTGTTCAGTAGAAATGTCCTCCCATGGAGACATGGGAGACCGTCACGATGAGTCGAAAGGAGGCCCCCCGGGCTGGCCTGGTCAAGGCGGCCCTGGCCGGTCAGATCAGCCATGCCGAAGGGGCCCACGCCCTCCAGATCAGCGTCCGCCAGTTCCGCCGGCACGGCCCGCTATCGGGAGACGGGCGTCCCGGGCCTGCTGCACGGCTCACCCCTCCAGGGGGCGGACATTCTCACTGAACAGTTACGCGGACATTTCTACTGGACAGCGACAGCCCTATTGCGGGGCCGGTCAGCGTGCGCACCGGAACCCCAGATAGCGGAGCCGGGTCTCGGGCGGCAAGTGAGTCCGGGCCGCCGTCCGGAGGTGGCGGGGGGGAAAGTTCCAGGCGCCGCCACGGATGACCCGGCTCTCCCCGGCGGGCGGCCCCGCCGGATCGGACGGCGGCGACTCCGCGTAGTAGCGCTTCCCGTACCGGTCGCGCACCCACTCCCAGACGTTGCCCGCCATGTCGTGGGCGCCGTAGGGGCTGACCCCGGCCGGATAGCTTCCCACCGAGGTCACCCGCCCGACCGCGGCCGCGCCGTTCGCCCGCTCGGCGCTCCACTCGGCCCCCCAGGGAAACCGGCGGCCGTCGGGGCCGCGGGCCGCCTTCTCCCACTCGGCCTCGGTCGGGAGCCGGCCACCGCGCCAGCGGCAGTAGGCGTCGGCCTCGAACCACGACACACCGACGACGGGCAGGTCGGGCACAGCGAAGGCAGGCTCGTCCCAGCCGGCCGGCCCAAGCGCGCCGGCCCTGAGCCGCCAGGCCGACCCCTCGGGCGTCCAGTGCCGGGGCTCGTCGTAGCCGCCCGCCTCCAGGAACGCCGCGAAGCACGCGCGCGAGACCTCGCGGGCGTCGAGGGCGAAGCCGTCCAGCGTCACCCGATGGCGGGGCTGCTCGTCGGGCGCCGTCTCCGCCTCGTCGGGGGCCGTGCCCATCCAGAACTCGCCGGCCGGGACGCGCACCATCTCGGCGCAGCCGGGCCCCACGGCGGCCAGGCCGAGCGCGAGGAGCCCGAGCGCCGTCACCGCGGTGCGCTGCCCTGGCGGAGCTGCTCGTTGATCTGGAAGAGGGCGCGGTAGAGCGGCACCGTCAGGCGGTCCTGGTAGAAGTAGAAGTCCTCCAGCCGGGCCTTGTAGACCGTGGGGGCGTACGGGAATCGCACCTGGCCCGCGCGGCGCGTCGCGTCGAGCGCCTCGGGTGGCGGCGGCGCGCCGGGGGCGCTCCCCACCGCGTGCTCCAGCGCCCCGCCGATCAGGAACCCGGTGAGGAGCGCCAGCTTCTCGCCCTCCCCGAGGGCCCGCCACGCGTGACCGTCCATCGCCAGGAAGCTCGGCGCCGGCTGGGCCGCGACCGGGCGATCCAGGCTGACGTTCCCCATCAGCCCGAGCCCGAGGGCGACCGCCGTGGCGAGGCGGCGAGACGGTCGGCTACTTCTTGGCCTTGGCGGTGACACTGGGCGCCCGGGCGTCCGGGGACACGACCAGGTAGTCCCACATGCCGGCCACCCCGTGGGCGGCGACCCCGCACCACCACAGGAACCGGCCTTCCTTGTTCGCCACGAAGTCGAAGGTGTCCGTCTCGCCCGCCATCATGCCGGGGACGAGCCGCCGGGTGAGCGCCCGCGGGAAGGCGGGCTTGCCGCCCTCGACCGGCAGCGGGGTGACCTCGTCGATGACGGCCAGGCTGTGGGGCAGGGCGCCGAGTCCCTTGTTCTGGAACTCCACCGCCACCTTCCAGCCGAGCGGCACCGTCACCGTCATGTTCCCGTTGCCGTAGCCGTTGAAGTTCATGGTGCCGTTGCTGCCGTCGGCAGCGGCCACGAAGACGAGCCGCACGAGCTGCTTGTCGGCCTCGACCGTCATCCAGGGCGGCGTGATCTGCTCGTCGGCGCGCGCGACGAGCGTCAGCCCGACGAGGCCCGCACAGAGCGGGATGAGCCCGAGTCGGCACCGCCGCTTCATCCTACCTCCCGGTGGGGAAACAGCGAGGGAGGTGGCTCGCCACCTCCCTCGTTCCCTCGCTGAATGACGGCGCCGCTACTTCTTCGGCAGCCCGAAGACGAACACCGTGTCGCCGTACTTGAAGTTGAGCTGGAAGTTGCCGCCGGCGGCCACCGCGATGAACTGCTCCCCGTCCACCTCGTAGGAGATCGGGGCCGCGTTGACGCCGGCGCCGGTGCTGAACCGCCACAGCTCCTTCCCGGTCTTGGCGTCGAAGGCGTAGAAGTTGCCGGTGCCGTCCCCGCCGGTGAAGACGACGCCGCCCGCGGTGACCACGGGGCCGCCGATCATCGGATCCGGCAGCTTGTTCTGCCAGGCGATCTTCCCGGTGTTGACGTCGATGGCGCTGAAGGTGCCCCACTGCTCCTCGCCGGGGATCGCCACGAACGCGCTCCCCAGCCAGAGCTTGCCCTTCTCGTAGGGCGCCGAGTGGGTGATGTACCACATCGGCTGGTGGAGGCCCAGGACGTACGCAAGCTGGGTGTCGGGGCTGTAGGCCACCGGCGACCACTCGGCCCCGCCGTTGGCGCCGGGCAGCATCCGGACTCCGGTCGGCGTCGGCTGGGCGAACATGTTCTCCTGGGGCACGAAGGCGTCGGAGCGGCGGATCAGCTTCCCGGTCGCGCGCTCCAGGACGTAGAACCAGCCCGTCTTGCCGGCGTGGCCGACCGCCTTGACGCCGCCCGTCTCGAACAGCACCGCGGGGCTGACCGCGTCGAGGTCCCACACGTCGTGGGGCACGAACTGGTAGTGCCACTTGTAAGCCCCGGTCGTGGCGCTGATGGCCACCATCGACTCGGTGTAGAGGTTGTCACCGGGCCGGATCTCGCCGTCCAGATCGGGCGAGGGGTTGCCCACCACGATGAAGAGCGTATCGGTGTCGGGGTCCACCGCCGGGGTCATCCAGGTCGAGCCGCCACCCCGCTGCCAGGCGTCCTTGTACTTGGCGAAGTCGGCCTTTTCCTTGTTGATCTCGCGGTTGAGCTTCTCCCCTTCCCAGGTGGTGGGGCTCCACTTCCCCTCCCAGCCGGTGTCGGGGATGGTCCAGAACCGCCAGGCCCGCTTGCCGTCGGACGCGTTGTAGGCGTCCACGAACCCGCGGACGCCGTACTCGGCCCCCGAGTTCCCCACGATGATCATGCCCTTGTAGGCCAGGGGCGCGATGGTCAGGCTGTAGCCGGCGGTCGCGTCGGCGACCTCCTGGTCCCACGCCACCTTCCCGGTCTTCTGGTCGAGGGCGATCAGGTGGGCGTCCAGGGTCGCCATGTAAACCTTGCCGTAGGCGACCGCCACGCCGCGGTTGTTGGGGCCGCAGCAGAGGATGGGGTTGCCGGCGAGCTTGTGCTCGTAGCGCCAGAGCTGCTTGCCGGTCCGGGCGTCGACGGCGATGGCGTGGTTGTACGGGGTGGTCAGGTACATGACCCCGTCCACCACCAGCGGGGTGGTCTCGAACGACCCGATGGGACCGCTGGTCTGGTACACCCAGCGGGGCACCAGGCTCCCGACGTTCTGGGCGTTGATCTGGGTCAACGTCACGTAACGGGTATTGCTGTAGTCCTTGCCGTAGGTGAGCCAGTTCTTCGCGTCGGCCTTGGCACCGAGCAGCATCTGGTCGCTGACCTCGGTGTGGTTGACCTGGGCGAAAACGGGCGATGCGATCAGGAGGAAGAGAACGAGGACGGCGAGGCGAGGAACAAGGGTGCGGAACCCGCGGCTCATCGTGCGCCTCCGTGGCAACCGTCGTTGGCTGCCTTCCCGATTCCCGACCTGAACGGCGAGTGATTCCCCGATCTTCCCCCTTTCCACGTCCGGCCGACCCGGTGGATTGGCGGCCCATTTAACCGCGAGGCCCGAACCCCGTCAAGCCCGGGAAGCTCCGAAGGCCCGGCCCAGGGCTGGCCGGCCCGACACCCGGCTCGGAGGCGCTACGGCGTCGCCCGCCGCGCTTCGGGGGTGAGCCCGGCCGGCAGCTCGAAGCTGGCGGCGTCGAGCGGCCCGTCGTCGATCCGGGTGACCTCGCCCCGGTGGCGGAACAACGTCGCCTCGAGCTGGCCCCGCGCCGGCCCGACGAGCAGGCGCTCCCAGCGCAGGACGACCCCACCGAGCTTGCGCTGCTCCGCCTCCATCAGGCGGTGCATCAGCTCGAAGACCGCGAGGACGTCGCGCCGCTGGCCGAACACCCGGAGCTGGCGCTCCTGGAGCGCGCCGCGCTCGCCGGCCAGCTCCGCCACCCGCTCCTCGACCGCCCGCAGCTCCCGCGTCGCCGGAGTGTCCGGGGCCAGGCAGAGGTCGAACGTCATCGAGAAGCGCGACGGCGCCGGCTGGACCGGCCCCCCGCCGCGGGTGCCGGCGAGGACCACCTCGCGGGAGGCCCGCAGGACGACCCGCTCGCACTCCCGCCCGCGCACCTGCTGGCGCTCCCCGCTCCGCTCCACGGCGACGGCCAGCACGGGAGGGCCCGCGGTCGGGTCCACCTTGAGGACCCGCTCGGCCGCCGCCAGCACGTCCTCCTGCTCCTGCCGCACCGTCGCGTAAGTCTCCTCGGTGTAGGTGCCGGCGTCGAGGTTGATCTCGTAGCGCCGCCCCCGGTCGGGCTGCTCCAGGGTCACGCGGTGACCCGGCTTCTGGTAGCGCGCGCCCCGGCGCGTCACGACGGTGCGCCCACCCTTCGCCTCCTGGCGCAGCCGGTCGCCCTTGACGCTCACGGTGACCTGCTCCTCGAGCTCGACGGTGCCGCGGATCAGGGAATCGGTGGTGTACGCCACCAGCTCATATGAGACATCGGCCCGTGCCGGGCCGGCAACGCTGAGCACGAGTCCCAGGACGCCCCCGACCAGCCGTCGTCGCATGTCTCCCCTCCTTCCGGTCAGCAGAAAGTGCAAGGCCACCGGACGTGGCACCCAATGTGCATGTCCATGAGGGCATGGGACGGGGAGCGCCGCTCCTGGCAGCACTGGCCCTGCTCGCCGCGGTCACGGTCGAGCGACTCGACCTCTACGACCAGAGCGGGCGATTCCACGGCTACGTCCTGATCGACGAGGACAGCGGGCGCGTGGACGTGTACGACGCGCGGGCCCGCCGCCTCGGCTTCGGCCAGGTCAGCATCGCCCGCCCCACCGGCATCCTCGACTTCCTGACCGCCCGGGGCTTTCGCCTGGTCTCGCCCCGCACCCGCTTCTGAGGCAACCCGGCGGGGCGCTCCGGAGCCTGCCCGGGGACGCAGTCCAGCGGCGCCACCCTGGCGCTGCGAGTCTACTCCAAGCCGATGTCCTGCTCGAACTCGCGGACCAGGGTCCAGACGCGGTCGGGATCACGCAACAGCACCTGGTGATCCGCCCCGGGAACCACCGCGAACCGCGCGTTCGGCCGTCCGCTCGCCAGCGCCCGCGTGACATCGACCGGGGCCAGGTCGTCCCGCTCGCCGTGGATGAAGAGGATCGGGCGGTCTCGGGCCCGGGCGAGGAGCCGCGAGTAGTCGGTCGCGACGAGCGTCTGGCGCAGCGTCCCCGAGACCGAGTTCCACGTGTGCTTCAGCGAGTCGAGATAGATGTCCGGCGGAAGGTCGAACAGCGGGGCGAGCCAGGGCAGCCGGAACATGGGCTCGATGTAGTGGCTGGCCCGCACCCACCACTCTCCCGTCAGCGTCCCGCGCTCCATCCGGGAGTACCGCCCGAGCCGTGTCCGCGCGTCGGCCTCGCCCCGGAACACCGGGAGCGCGATCAGGACGGCGCCGTCGAACCACTCGGGATACTGGCCCAGCATCGCCAGCGCGACGACCGCGCCGAGCGAGTGCCCCACGACCAGGGTGTGTCCGCCGTCGAAGTGCCGCTCGCGGACGAGCCTCTCCAGGGCCGTCAGGTGGTCCCGGAGATCGTAGCGGGCGCGGGGCTTCGGCGAGTCCCCGAACCCGAGAAGGTCCGGGACGAGCAACCGATGGTCGCCCAGCAGCGGCCCGACCCGGTGCGTCCAGTAGCGCGACGACGCGGCCAGCCCGTGGAGCGGGAGCATCCGCCGGGGGCCGGCGCCGAGCTCCACGAAGTGGAGCTCCGTCCTGGCCGGATCGAATGGCGGGGCGCTCGCCTCGTACAAGTACCTCCCGACGCCGACGGCGAATACCCCGCCAGCGACCAAGCCGAGCACGGCCAGGCCGCGAAGGAGCAGGCGACGGCGGCGTCGGTCGCCGGCCGCGCCGCGAGATGGGCTCACCCGGCCGGCACCTGGCCGGGCCGGCGCCCGAACCCGGCCGCGCCGGGTCCCTCGAGCCGAAGCTGCCGCATGATCCGCCTCGCCTCCACGCGCTGTAGGGGAAGGTGTGGGCCTCTCATACGCTCATACCACAGAGCGACCCCGGGGGCATGGCGCGGACGATCGCGCGAGGTGGCCCGCGCTGACGCCTTGACACGCCCGGCGCTCGGCGCCTAAAGTCTCTGACGATCCGACGGGCCAGCCCGGATCCGCTCAGCCCGCGATCCCGCGCTGTCCCGGCTGCCATAGCCAGAGCGTGCGCAAGGCGGCCCTCGTCTGGGAAGCACGCAGACCACGACGCGGGCGACGACGATTGGCGGTGACGGCGGCGATCTCGCGGTGGCGGGCACCACGGCGCAGAGCACGCATCAGACCAAGCTGGCCGAGCGGAGCGGCCCGCCGGTGAAGCCGGGCTGGCCGGACGAGCTGGTGGCGCCGATCCTGCCGGCGATCGGCCTCGTGGCTGCCGCGAACTACGCGCCCATCTGGAAGGCAGAGGTCGCGACCTGGCGGGAGCGCGCCTGGGTCTGCGGCGTGTGCGGGAAGCTCTTTCTGGTCGCCCGCTGACCCCCTGCGCCCGCTGAGGCCACCGGCGCGAGCACCACCAGGACCGGCACGGGCGGTGCCTGGTGGTGGGTGCCGATGTACCGGATGGTCCGACTCGCTCACGGCTGTTCACTTCGCATCACCCAGGGAGGGTTGCCTTGGTGGCCACGACAGGCATTCGACGCTCGTATGTGCTGGCCCTGGCCCTGCTACCGTTGGTCGCGGCCGGCATGAAGAGCGATCCGCTCACCCAGCAAGCGCGGGAGGTCACCAAGTCCGTTCGGGTCAACAAGACCGTCGCCATCACGGGTGATGTCTTCTTCAATGCGAACATCGTCGCGATGGACGCCGCGACCTCCCTGACCGGCGTCGATCGGATCAAGGCGGCGGCGCGCGACATCAACCTGTCGCAGGTTGTCGTGGAGCAGTTCCCGGCCGCGCTCACGAACGCCGCCGTCTTTCCCAGCGTGGTGGCCGACGGCGCGGCCGATGCCGAGATCACGCTCGAATCAAGCCCCACCGCCGCGTACACCGATTGGATGCCGTTCAGCGTGTACAGGGATGTGTTGGCGAAGAAGATGGATGAGGAGTACTACCCGACCAAGGCAGAGGGCACGCAGACGCCCGAAGGCCTGAAGTACCGCGCGATGTTTGAGCGACGCCCCGCCCGTGAGTTCTATTTTTACCACGACGTTGGCGTCTACGAGGACTACTTCCAGCAGCGGCACCGTGAGTTGTCAGGCCAGGGCTTCCGATTGCTGTGGCAGCATCAGTTCATTGATGCGAGGGGTGACACGAGATACCAGGTGACCTGGGTAAGGGACCCCACGGCACCCAGCGAAGTTCCTCGGACCGGCTCGCCCGCGGTGCAGCCTGCGCCCGAGGGGACCTCGCCCGGCACGCTCGCTGCTCGCGGGGCGGCTGCCGAGCGGGAAGCGTCGCAACTCTTGAAGGAAGGTCGGTACGCCGACGGTCTCGCCAAGGCGCGGGAGGCGCTCGCGTTGAGAGAGCAGGTGTTGGGACCCAAGCACTTGGATGTTGCCGAGAGCCTGACGACTCTGGCGGAGTTCTACCGGTCCATGGGGCAGTATGCTGACGCCGAGCGTCTGCATCGACGGGCGCTCGCGATCCGGGAGGACCTACTGAGCTCGGATCATGCGCAGGTCGCGCAGAGTCTCAACAACCTTGCGATGCTGCGCAACGCTCAGGCAACGTACACCGAGGCGGAGACAATGCTGCTCCGGGCGTTGGATATCCTGGAACGGCTCCAGGCCACAATGCATGGTAACTACGGACTCCAGGCCGAGATCCTCGAAAACCTCGCTACAGCGTACCGAGCTCTGGGCAAAGTAGCCGAGGCAGAGGAAGCGCGGGCAAAGGCGAATCTTCTGTGGACTCTTCGGTAGGGTCCACCAGAGATCCAGGTTGAGCGGCGGACGTCGCCGAGGGCGGTCATGGAATGCTCCGGGCGCGGGCCGGGATCGCGCGAGGTTGCGCCCGGGGCCGGGCCGGGCTAGGATACGACGACCATGGTCCGGTCGGTCCATCGGTTGATCCGCGCCGGCCTCGCGGTCGGGCTCGTCCTGGCGCTCGTCGGCATCGCGGTCCACGTCGCCCACCACGCCACCGACCTCGGCAAGTCGTCCCAGTGCCCGGTGCTCGCGGCCGCTCAGCAGCTCCCGTGGTCGCAAGCGGAAACGCCGGATGTGTGGATCGCGCTCGCGGTCGCGGTCGCGCTCGCGACCGTTCTGGCCGAGTCGTGCCGCCCGGTCCGCTTTCCCCGGGTTGACCGTGGCCGCGCCCCGCCCGTCCGGCCCTCCTGATCCACTTTACCGGTCGAGTCCGATACGCGCGCTCCGTCGCGCGCCGCGTGCCGCCCTGAAGCCGGCACGGCCGCGCTCCCGGAGCCCGCCGCAAGGGGAAGCCATGGAGTCGATCTACTACGTGATGTCGTGGGCGTGTCACCGCAGTGCAAGCACTGCTACGAGGAGCGCTTCCGCCCGTACGTCCGCGCCGAGCTGAAGTCCGTGGTCGCCGAGGCGCCGAGCGAACTTCCCGCGCATCATCGACAACTTCCCCGAGCGCACGACGTACCTCGACCTCGAGCGACCCGCGAGCCCGACGGCCGCTTGCCGGAGCAGATCGGGCCGGATCATCCTGTCCGGCGGCGAGGCGCTGATCGATCCGGTGCGCGAGCGCGTGACCTACACGGTGCATCGAGCGCCTGACCGCGCGCTACGCGGCGATCAGGGCGGCGTGAAGCTCGTCGTGCAGACGACCGGCGACCTGCTGACCGACGCGATCGTCGACGACCTCCTCGCGCGCGGCGTCTGGATGATCTCGGTGGCGAGCGTCGACGACTTCCACGTCGGGCTCGAAGGGCCGGACAAGCAGGACGCGTTCACCGAGCAGGCTGTCGCGCGCTGTTCGAGCGGCACGGCATGCGCCGATCGGGCCTCGTCGGCGCCGCGACGCGCAACTGGCACGAGGAAGACGGGCCGGTCTACAGCTTCTTCGGCGCGCACGCCCGACTCGTGGATCGGCAAGCTGTGGCCGCGCGGCCGCGCCTGGCAGAACGACCTCTCGACGGCGACGACTCGCCGACAACTTCTGCAACCGCTGGTCGGGCGGGCTGAACTTCCTCCGCCACCGGTACAACGGCTCCGAGGTGTCGGTCGAGCCCGACCGGCGACGTGCTACCCCTGCTGCGTGAAGACGAAGCTGCCGGTCGGCAACCTGCTCGAGGACAGACCTGATCGACATCCTCGACTCGCTGGCCGGCGATCCCGGCGTACGAGGCGATCACGATGGGTCATCCCGAGCGGATGGGGATCGGCCACGGCTGGAGCGAGGACACGTTCTCGCGACGTCGCGCACGGTGACGCCGGCCGGGCGCACGGCTACCAGAACCTCTGCATCGGCTGCGACCGCTTCCACGAGGAGGTGCTCGGGCCGCGCCTGGCGGCCGCACGGGCGCCGGCGTCGGGCCGCGGCGGTGCCCGCCGAGCGCGTCGCCGATCGGACCGATGATCTCGCAAGGGGGACACCCGATGATGCCGTGCGCTGTTCGCACGGGCCTCGGCCTGCTCGTCCTCGCGCCTGCTCACCGCGCACCCGCGCAGCCGCCCCGGCGCAGGCGCCGTCGTGGCCGGAGATCGCGGCCCGGGCGCGCGGCCAGACGGTGTTAACTGGAACGCGTGGGCCGGCGACGAGAAGACCAACGCCTTCATCGCGTGGGTCGGCGAGCGAGGTCGCGCGGCGCTCACGGCGTCAAGGTGCGTCACGTCAAGCTCAAGGACACCGCCGAGGCGGTCGACGCGGGTCGTCGCCGAGAAGGCCGGCCGGCCGCGATCGCGACGGCGGGACGGTCGACCTCGATCTGGATCAACGGGCCCAATTTCCTGGCGATGAAGGAGCAGGGGCTGCTCCACGGCCCGTTCACCCAGCTCCTGCCCAACTCCCGGCGGGTCGACACGCAGGGCAAGCCGTCCACGGTCATCGACTTCACGGTGCCGGTCGACGGCCTGGCGGCGCCGTGGCGCATGGCGCAGATCGTTTCGTCTACGACGGCGCCCGGGTGCCGAAGCCGCCGCGGTCGATCCCCGCGCTGCTCGACTGGGCGCAGGCGCAATCCCGGCCGCCTCACGCACCCCAGCGTGCGCAACTTCCTCGGCACGACGTTCCTGAAGCAGGCGCTCTACGAGCTGGCGCCCGACCCGGCGGTGCTGCAGCAGCCCGGCGACCGACGCAGAACTTCGCCGCGGTGACCGCGCCCGCTCTGGGGCTGGTACGACGCGCTCCGGCCGGCCCTGTGGCGCCAGGGCCGCGCAGTTCCCCGAGAGCGGCCCCGCCCAGCGGCAGCTCATGAGCGACGGCGAGATCGACATCATGATCGCGTTCAACCCGTCCGAGGCCGCGACGTCGATCGCGAACCGGCCTCCTGCCCGACACGGTGCGCACGTTCGTCTTGCGAGCGGGGCACGATCGGCAACACCAGCTTCGTCGCGATCCCGTACAACGCCGCCCACCGGAGGGCGCGATGGTCGTCGCCAACTTCCTGCTGTCGCCGGAGACCCAGGCCCACGCCCAGGACCCGCGGGTGCTGGGCAGCGTTCACCGTGCTGGATCTCACCCGCCTGGCGGCTGCCGACCGGCAGCGCTTCGACGACCTGCCCCGGGGCGTGGCGACGCTGACCAACGCCGAGCTGGGGCGGCCGCTGCCTCGAGCCGCACCCGTCGTGGATGACGCGCATCACGGCGGAGTGGGAACGGCGCTACAGCAACTGATCCTGGACGGCGAACACTGCACCCTGATCGGGGCTTCGGGCGCTGCTCCTATTCCGCTCCCTCTCCCCTTCAGGGGGAGCGGGCTGAGGCCGAGGGTCGATAGGGGAGCATGGCTTCTCCGGCTCACGCTGACCCTCTCCCCCTGAAGGGGAGAGGGAAAGGAGGGTACAGCTCGAGCCGGATAACCGCCGATTGGGGCTTGGGAGCCGCTGGCATTTCTTGACGGGCGCTGAGTTGAATGACGCGGCGGAGCGGCGCCGGGGAACGCTGGGCTATGTTCCCGGGCTCACCGTGGCGCTGTTCCTGGTGCCGATCGGCGCCGGGCTCGTCGGCACCGCGCTGCCGGCCTTCGGCTACCTGCCCGCCATCGGCGGCCACCGGCTGACCCTCGACCCCTGGCGGGCGCTGCTCGCCCAGCCCGGTCTTCTCGACCACCCTGCGGCTCACGATCGCCTGCGGCCTCCTGGCCACGCTCATCTCGCTCGGCGTGGTCGTGGCCTTCTGCGCGGCCGCCCACGGGACCCGGGGCTTCCGGCGCGTGCAGGCGGCGCTCGCGCCGATGCTGGCGACCCCGCACGCCGCCCTCGCGATCGGGCTCGCGTTCCTGATGGCGCCGAGCGGCTGGATCGCGCGCTGGCTCTCGCCGTGGCTGACCGGGTGGGAGCGCCCGCCCGACCTCGCCCTGGTGCCGGACCCGGCCGGCCTGTGCGTGGTGGCCGGGCTCACGCTGAAGGAGGTGCCCTACCTGCTCTTGATGACGCTGGCCGCGCTCGACCAGGTGCGGGCCGGCCAGGCGCTCGACATCGCCCGCTCGCTCGGCTACGGCCCGGTCACCGCGTGGCTCAAGGCCGTCCTGCCGCAGATCTACCCGCAGATCCGGCTGCCGCTCTACGCGGTGCTCGCCTTCTCCCTGTCGGTCGTCGACGTCGCGCTCATCCTGGCCCCGGCGAACCCGCCGCCGCTCGGGCCGCTGGTCGTCCGGTGGTTCTCCGACCGGGACCTGGCGCTGGTCTTCCCCGCCGCCGCCGGGGCCTGCCTGCAGTTCCTGATCGTCGCCGTCGCGATCGGGCTCTGGCGCTTGACCGAGATCGCGGTGGCCCGACTGGGGCGGGCCTGGATCGCGCGGGGCCACCGGGGCGGCCACGGCACACTCGCGCGGCGGGGCGCGGCAACGGTCATGACGGGGATCCTGCTGGCGAGCGCGGCCAGCGTCCTCGGCATGGCCGTCTGGTCGGTCGCCGCCGCCTGGCGCTTTCCGCAGGCGCTGCCGGCGAGCTTCACGCTGGAGACCTGGCAGCGCCAGACCAGGGGGCTGATCGGACCGACCTGGACCACGATCGCGGTCGGCGTGACCGCCACCGGCGTCGCCCTGGCGCTCGTCCTGGCCTGCCTCGAGAACGAGCAGCGCCAGGGACTCAAGCCGTCGGCCCGCGCGCTGTGGCTCCTCTACACCCCGCTGCTCGTGCCGCAGATCGCGTTCCTGTTCGGCGCCCAGGTCGCGCTGGTCCGCCTCGACCTCGACGCGACCTGGCTGGCGGTGATCTGGGCGCACCTCCTCTTCGTGCTGCCCTACGTGTTCCTGTCGCTGGCCGACCCCTGGCGCGCGCTCGATCCGCGCTACGCGCGGACCGCCGCCTGTCTGGGCGCCTCCCCCGCCGGCGTGTTCTTGCGGGTCAAGGTGCCGATGCTGGTGCGCCCCATCCTGTTCGCGGCCGCCGTCGGCTTCGCGGTCAGCGCGGGGCAGTACCTGCCGACGCTGTTCGCCGGGGCCGGACGCTTCGCGACGCTCACGACCGAGGCCGTCACGCTCGCCTCCGGCAGCGACCGCCGGGTCATCGGGGTCTACACCTTCGTGCAGACCGCGCTCCCGCTGCTCGTCTACGCGACGGCGATCGCGCTGCCGCTGTGGGTCTACCGGGAGCGGCGCGGGCTGCAGGCTTCCTGATGAGCCGGACGCTGCGCCTCGAGGACGTCCAGATCGCGGTGGGGCCGCGCGCCCTCCTGGGGCCGCTGACCCTCGAGGTGAAGCCGGGCGAGGTGCTGACGGTCATGGGGCCGAGCGGCTCCGGCAAGTCGACGCTGCTGTCCTACATCTGCGGCACGCTCGACCCCGCGTTCGTGGCCAAGGGGCGGGTGTGGCTGCGCGACCGCGAGATCACGCGCCTGCCGCCCGAGGCGCGGCGGGTCGGCATCCTCTTCCAGGACGACCTCCTCTTCCCTCACCTGTCGGTGGGCCAGAACCTCGCCTTCGGCCTGCCCGTCGAGGTGGCTGGCCCGGCCGCCCGCCGAGCCCGGGTCGAGGCGGCGCTCGAGGAGGCCGATCTCGGCGGCTTCGCCGACCGGGACCCGGCCACCCTGTCCGGCGGCCAGCGCGCCCGCGTCTCGCTCATGCGGACGCTCCTCGCCGAGCCGCACGCCCTGCTCCTCGACGAGCCCTTCAGCAAGCTCGACGCCGAGCTGCGCGAGCGGTTCCGGCGCTTCGTCTTCACCCACGCGGGCTCCCGCGGCTTGCCGACCTTGCTGGTGACCCACGACCCGGCCGACGCGGAGGCGGCCCGGGGCCCCGTCCTGCGGCTCCTGGAGTAGCTCCGGGCGGCGGCTCCGCCGGCCCGGCTGGGGGTTATCCCGTATACCCGGGAAACTTGGGGGGCGAGTGCCCCTCGCCCTAGAATGGGCTCATGATCCTCGCCCGACCCGACAAGATCATCGTCGTCGCTCCGGACCTCGTGTCGTTCTACGAGTTCCTGAAGCCGCGGCAGGAAGACCTCTACGACACCTTCATCGTGCTCCTCGACCGGCGACAGGCCGAGCGGCGCCGGCTCGAGCGACGGCGGGAGATCCGCCCGAGCGCCGCCGACCGCCGCCGCGAGGACCGCCGCAGCCCGACCTCCGACGCCGCCCGGGCGCAGCTCTCCGTCCTCGGGTTCGCGATCCTCCACCGGGAAGGCGAGCGCTACACCCCCTGAGAACATCGGGGGGGTCTGGGAAGACCCCCCGCGGAGCGCGACTATTGGACGGCCTTCGGCCTTTGGGCCGCGGCTCGAAGCGGAACGCCGTGACCGCGCGGCCGGGTCAGAGGGGTACGAGAAGCCGACGAGTGGCGGGAAGTCAGACCCGCCTGGATTGGTTCACCGGCTCCGAGATTTCCGGGACCTCCCGCCCACCCCGATCCTTCGACAGCCTTCGGCCTTTGGCCCCCTCCCCACCCACTGAGCGTGTGAAGCAATCGGTCCCTCCGGCTCCCCCCTCCCCCCCGGCCACAGGCCGAAGGCCGTCGAAGGGTGGGGGAGGGGGGTTGGGGGGGTAGGCGGGAGGCCCCGAACTAGTTGCGGAAGAAGCGGAGCGGCCCGAAGACCAGGGCCGGGAACGCGATCGTGAGCGTCAGCCCGATCAGCTGGAGGGCGACGAACGGCACCACGCCCCGGTAGATCTCGACGGTCCTCACCTCGGCCGGGGCCACCCCGCGGAGGAAGAAGAGCGAGAAGCCGAAGGGCGGGGTGAGGAAGGAGGTCTGCAGGTTCACGCTGATCGCGATGGCCAGCCACGTGGGATCGAAGCCGAAGTGCTGCACCAGCACCGGCACCAGGATCGGCACGTGGATGAAGCAGATCTCGTAGTAGTCGATGAAGAAGCCCAGGAGGAAGATGACGAACATCACCAGCGCCAGGACGCCGTAGGGTCCGAACGGCAGGCCCTTGAGGAAGTCCTGGATCAGGTGGTCGCCGTTGAGGCCGCGGAACACCAGCCCGAAGCAGTTGGCGCCGACCAGGATGATGAACCCGAGGCTGGTGATCCGGGTCGTGACCTGCATCACGCCGCGGAGCATCGCCATCGAGAACCGACCCTTCAGGATCGTCAGGATCATCCCGCCCATCGCCCCGACCGACGCCGCCTCGGTCGGCGAGGCGACTCCGGCGAAGATCGACCCCAGCACGCCCACGATCAGCGCGAAGGCGGGCAGCAGCGCGAGGCCCACCCGCTTGACCGCGTCCGCCCGGAAGGCGGCGATCTCGGCGGCCGGGATGGCCGGGGCGAGCTCGGGCTTCCACCACGACAGGACGGCGAGGTAGACGATGTAGAGTCCCACCAGGATGAAGCCGGGGACGACGGCGCCGATGTAGAGGTCCCCGACCGAGACGCCCATGATGTCGCCCATCAGGATCAGGATGATGCTGGGGGGGATGATCTGGCCCAGGGTCCCGGCCGCGCAGATGGTGCCGCAGATCAGCTCCTTGTTGTAGCCCCGCCGCAGCATGGTGGGGAGCGAGATCATCCCCATGGTGATGACGCTGGCCCCCACGATCCCGGTCGAGGCCGCCAGGATGGCCCCCACCACCACCACCGAGATTGCGATGCCGCCCCTGAGGTGCCCGAACAGGAGGGCCATGGTCTCCAGGAGCTCCTCGGCGAGGCCGGATTTCTCGAGCGCGACGCCCATGAAGACGAAGAGGGGCACCGCCAGCAGGGTGAAGTTGGTCATCGTGCCCCAGATGCGGATCGGCAGGATGTCGAGGAAGTCGGGCCGGAGAAAGCCGAAGCCCACCCCCAGCGCGCCGAAGAAGAAGCCCGTGAAGGTGAGGCTGAAGGCCACCGGGAACCCGAAGAAGAGAAAGGCGATCATGCCGGCGAACATGAGGGCGGCCAGCACCTGGTCGAGCGGCAGGCCGGCCATGGGTCAGTGGACCTCCTTGGCCGCCGGCTCGCGGGTCTCCCAGCCCATCGCCCAGTAGAACGACTTGATGGCCTGGGAGATCCCCTGGACCAGCAGGAACACGAAGCCGATGATGATCATCGACTTGAGCGCCCACCGGGCGGGGAGTCCGCCGGGGTCGGGCGACCCCTCCCACGTCCACCACGCCGTCCGGACGAACGGCCAGGCCGTGTACACCACCAGGAGACAGGACGGGAAGAAGAAGATCCAGAGCAGCACGAAGTCGAGCCACGCCCTCCGGCGCGGCGAGAGCTTGGAGTAGATGATGTCGACCCGCACGTGCTCGTCGTAGAGCAGCGTGTAGCCGGCGGCCAGGAGGTAGAGCGTGCCGAACAGGTACCACTCGAGCTCCTGGGTGGCTCCGTACGCCTTCCGGAAGGCGTAGCGGAGCACGACGTCGCCGAAGACGACGACCACCATCGCCAGGGACAGCCACGAGACTCCACGCCCGAACCAGTCCTGCCAGGCGTCGATCCGCCGGGCCAGCTCACGCATCGACCGTTCCTCCCTTGGACGACGAACGGCCGACCCCTCGGGGTCGGCCAGTTCGGCGAGATCTTTCCGGGCCCGGCGCCGGCCCGGAACGCCTCCGGATGACGGCGGGGCGGAGCGGTGGCCCCGTCCCGCCGCCGGTTGACGAGGCTAACCCAGAATGCTGTGGTAGACGCCCTCCACCTTGCCCCAGTCCGACGTCGTGGACAGGAACTTCGCGTAGGCGGCCGCGACCTTCTTGGCCATCGGACTCTTGTCGGCCTCCTCCTGCATGACCTGCGCCGAGAGCTTCCGGGCGCCGTCGATCACCGCGTCCGGGAGCCGGATGAGCTCCACCTTGCCCTTGAACTCCGTCGTGAGGCGCTGCAGCCCGATCGCGTTCTTGACGAAGTACTCCGCGTCCGACAGCGGATAGATCGCCGCCGCCGCGTAGTCCAGGATGTGCCGGAAGTCGGCCGGCAGCGCGTCGTAGGCCTTCTTGTTGAAGCTGAACTCGGCGATCGACGTCGGCTCGTGCCAGCCGGGGAAGTAGTAGTAGCGGGCCGCGTTCTGGAAGCCGAGCTTGAGGTCGTCGTGGGGCCCGATGAACTCGGTGGCGTCGATGGTGCCGCGCTCGAGCGCGGTGTAGATCTCCCCGGGCGGCAGGAGGACCACGGCGGCGCCGGCCTTGGCGTAGACCTTCCCCCAGGCCCGGGATCCGGATCTTCAGGCCTTTCAGGTCGTCGATGGTGTTGATCTTCTTCCGGAACCAGCCGGTCATCTGCGGGTTGGTCGCCTGGGCCGGGCGCGGGATCACGCCGAAGGGGGCGTAGGCCTCCTCCCACAGCTTGAGCCCGTCCCCGAAGTGATACCAGGCGAAGTACCCCTGGGCGTCGAGGCCGAACGGCACCGAGGTGAACCACTGGAAGCCGTTCTCCTTGCCGGCCCAGTAGTAGGCGGCGCCGTTGAACGCCTCCACCGTGCCCTGGAGGCACGCGTCGAAGACGCCCGTCGCCGGCATGAGCTCACCGCCGGCGAACACCTGGATCTTGAAGCGGCCCCCGGTCTCCTCGTCGACGATCTTCGCGAACCGCTGCGCGTTCCCGAGCAGGATGTCGTTGGCCGGGGGCCACATGGTCGGCATCCGCCACTGGATCCGGGGCTGGGCGATCACGTTGGGGGCGTCGATGGTGGACGCCGCGCCGGCGGCCACGAGGGCGCCGCCGGCTCTCACGAGGAACTTGCGTCGCTGCATGGATGACCTCCCGCGTCGAGGTGGAGGGGCAGTTCCGTCTCTCCGGTTCCAGGCCGAAGGACTGCCGGACCGCTCCCCGCGCGCGGGGGAGCGCGCCCGGAGCGACCTTGACAGGGCGGCGCCCGCCGACGGTAGAGTGTCGTGGGACTCACCGTCGGGGCACCGGCCGAACCGCGGACCCGGCCCCGGCTCCGCCAGCAACCCGCGGTGGCGTGACGCGCCCCCGGCTCCGGGAGGAGGATCCGAGATGAGCTACGACCTGGTGGTGCGCGGGGGAGAGATCGTCACCGCCACCGACCGCTTCCCCGGCGACATCGGCGTTCGCGCCGGCCGGATCGCCACGATCGGCGACGCCCTGCCTCACGGCGAGCGGGAGGTCAACGCCCGTGGCCTCCAGGTGCTCCCGGGCGGCATCGACGTCCACACGCACCTCGACATCGACCTCGGCGGCATGCGGAGCATCGACGACTTCGAGTCGGGCACGGCGGCCGCCGCCTGCGGCGGCGTGACCACCATCTGCGACTACGCCTGGCAGGAGAAGGGCTGGTCGCTCGCCGACGACCGTCGAGGCCTGGAAGGCCAGGGCTCACGAGGCGCGCGCACATCGACTACGCCTTCCACGTGGTGCGTGAACGACGTCAACGAGGCCGGCTGGCCGAGATCCCGCGCCTGGCCGCGTCGGGCTATCCGAGCTTCAAGGTCTTCATGATCAAGGAGTTCGGCATCAGCGACGCGGCGCTCCTGCGCGTCCTCGACGGGCGAGCCGCGAAGCCGGGGCCGTCGTCAACATCCACGCCGAGAACAGCGACCTCCTGGACCTCGACGTCGCCGACATGCTGGCGGCCGGCCGCTGGGATCCACGCCACTACGCGGAGAGCCGGCCGGCGCTGGCCGAGGCCGAGGCCACCCGGCGGGCGATCGACTACGCCGAGGCGGTGGACGCCGAGGTCTACATCGTCCACATGTCGTGCCGCGATGCGGTGGAAGCGGTGCGGGCGGCGCGCGCGGCGCGGGCTGCGCGTCTGGGCGGAGACGCGGCCGATCTACCTGGGCCTGACCGAGGAGCGGTACGAGGTCGGGGGCGTCGGAGGCGGCCAAGGTCATCGGCGCCCCGCCGCTGCGGACGGCGGAGGACCAGGCGGCGCTGTGGGACGGGCTCGGAGCGGCGACGTGCACGACGATCGGCAGCGACAACTGCTCCTGGATCGTGCGACCAGAAGGCGGCTGGGCGTCGAGGACTTCCGCAAGGCGTGCCCTATGGCGTGCCCGGACTCGAGACGGAGATGCGGGTGATCTACTCGGAGGGCGTCGCCAACGGGCCGGATCTCGATCCACACGTTCGTGGCGGCGTTCAGCGACGAATGCCGGCGCGGATCTTCGGCCTTTACCCGCAGAAGGGCACGATCGCGGTCGGGAGCGACGCCGATCTCGTGCTGTTCGATCCGCGGCGGACCGAGACGGTCAACGAGCGCCGCCTCCATTCGCGGGCGGGGTACGACCCGTTCGAGGGCTTCGCGATCACCGGGGTCCCCGTGCTCACGGTCGCGCGGGGCGAGATCGTCTCCCGCGAGGGCGAGCTCCTCAGCCGGCCCGGCCGGGGAAAGCATCTGTTGCGCCAGCGCGCTCGTTGAGGGACCCCGAGAGACGTGGTGACGGTCGCCGCGGCGTCGTGTCTCGGACCGCGCGCGGCCAACCGCCCGGCGATCCGAGAGCGACGCCTGGCGCATCCTAGCACGCGCCGGGACCGCGTCGCCAGGGCCCCCGGGTGACCGGCCCCCGGGCACTATCGCGGCAGCGGGGCGTAGGCGAGGACTTCGATCCGGGCGCCGGGGACCGCCAGCCCCGAGATCACGATGCACGCCCTCGACGGATACGGCCGGCGAAAGTACCGAGCGTAGACCTCGTCGATGGACGGCTTGTCTTCCAGCCGGGTGATGTAGAGCACGACCTGGGCCACGTCGTCCAGCGTGGCGCCGGCGGCCTTCACCGCTTGCTTCAGGTTGGACAGCGCCAGCTCCGCCTGGGCCGTCGCGCTGCCGGACTCCACCGACCCGTCCGGACGGATCGGCATGTGCGCGGTGTAGAGGATCCCGTTCGCCACCACGGCGTGGGAGAACGGCGCGGTCTCCGGGGACAGGCCCGTCTCGACTACCTGGCGCACTCGCTGCTCCTCCATTCGGGACCTCCCGCCCACCCCCCAGCCCCCTCCCCCACCCACTGGGGGGAGGGGGGAGTCGGACGACCCATTCCTTCACACGCTCTCAGTCCATGGAGAGGGCGGCCCGGGAGAGGCGGAGACCGGCGGCGCCCCGCTGCATCCAGTCGGCCTCCCGGAACGCCGCGCCGATGCGGGTCAGCGGAGAGACGTGCGAGATGAGGCGCTCGAACGGAAAGCGCCCGAGGTTCCGCTTCAGGAAGGCCAGCGCCCGGGGCAGCGCCCACGGCGAGTAGTTGGAGACCGCCACCAGCCGCGCGCTGGCGCGGACGAGCGCCGTCGCGTCGTAGGAGAAGACGTTGCCCGGCGCGATCGACCCCACCTCGAGGTAGCAGCCCCCGCCCCGTAGCATCCGGAGCCCTTCGGGGACGACCTCCGGGTAGCCGACGAAATCCGTCACTACGTCGGCGCCGAAGCCGCCGGTGAGGTCGAGGACGGCCTCGATCCGGCGCTCGGGCGTCGGCAGGTTCTCCAGGCTCAGCGCGTGGTCGGCGCCGAAGGCAAGGGCCAGCTCGAGCCGCGACGCCACGCGGTCGAGCACGATCACGCGGTCGGCGCCCATGTCGCGGGCGACGGCCACCGCGTTGAGCCCGAGGCCCCCGGCGCCCTGGACGACCAGGGTGTCGCCCGGCCGCAGGCCCGCGCGGGCCAGCCCGTAGATGACCTGGGCCAGCGCGCAGTTGGCCGGGGTGGCCACGTCGTCGGAGACCTCGTCGGGCACCCGGAACAGGAAGCCGCCGGGACGGAGATAGTAGTAGTCCCCGTACGCGTTGTTGAAGTAGGGCGGCGTCCCGGCCACGCGATTGGCGCGGCCTTTCCGCGGGCAGCTCCCCATCTCGTCCCGCAGGCACACCGGGCAGCGGCCGCAGGGGAAGAAGTAGACGACGCTGACGCGGTCGCCCTCGCGCAGCGGCTGGCCGCCGGAGTCCACGGTGACCCCCGCGCCGAGGTGGGCGACGCGGCCGCACATCTCGTGGCCGAAGGTGAGGTCCTTCGGCATCGCCCCGTAGACGGCCTTCATCTCGCCCCGCCAGATGTGGAGATCGGAGCCGCACACGCCGGCGCGCGTCAGCCGGACCAGGACGGCGCCGGGCTCCGGGTCCGGCACGCGATACTCGCGCAGCTCGAAGTCACCGCCGTACGCCTCGAGGACCGCCACCCGTCCCGTCATGTCCGCTCCTCTCGCTCGGTGGGGTCAGGCCTTTCACTCTTGACAATCCGAGCGGCGACGGGATCCGCGAGATTGTAAGAACGAAAGGCCTGACCCCCTAAGCGCCGCCGTCGGTTACGGCCGCGGCGCCGCCGGTGACCGCGGCCGGCGGCGCCCCCGGGGGCACCACGACCATGACCTGGCGGCTCCCGAACCGGATGCCCTCGGCCGCGAAGGCCTTGAGGATGCGATTGTACGCCTCGCGCCGGATGAGATAGGGGGCGCTGGTGGGCTTCGACATGAACTTGGCGCGAACGACGAGCCCGGCGTCGTCGGTCGCCATCACCCCCTGGAACTTCAGCGGCTGGAGGAGGTCCGGGCCGAGCTCCGGATCGGCGGCGATCTCCTCGCCGATCCGCTTGATGATCTTCTTCACCTTGATGAGATCGGTGTCGTAGGGCAGCCGGAACTCGAGCGCCATGATCATCCAGTCCCGGCTCGTGTTGCGGAGCCGCTTGATCTCGCCGTACGGCACGATGTTCAGGGCGCCGCGGTGGTGGCGGACGTGCAAGGAGCGGATGGTGATCCGCTCCACGGTCCCCTTGCAATCGCCCGCCTCGATGTACTCGCCGAGGCGGAACGCGTCGTCCATGAGGAAGAACACCCCCGAGACCACGTCCCGCACCAGCGTCTGCGAGCCGAAGCCGATCGCGAGGCCGAACACCCCGGCCCCGGCCAGGAGCGGCAGGATGTTGACGCCCAGCGCGGAGAGCACACTGAGGACCGTCATGACCACGATGGCGCTGAGCAGGAGCATCCGGAAGAGCGGCAGGAGCGTCCGCATCCGGGAGGCGGGCGCCCCGCCTTCCTCGCCGGGCTCCGCGCCGTGCTCGGCGGCCGAGCCGGCCTCGACCTGCATCCGGCGCTCGATGGCGGTACGGGCCAGCTCCCAGAGCATCCAGGCCAGCAGCAGGGGGATGGCGATCCCCAGCAGCCCGCCGGCGATGCGGCCGCCCAGTCCCCGCTCGGCGAGCGCGAACAGGTCGAGGTGCCACAGGTCCGCCAGGAGGACCAGGCCTCCGACCGTCACCACGATGTGGATGGCCCGGCGCAGCACCGGCTCGAAGGTGGAGCGGGCCCCCAGCGCCCCCGCCGCGGCGGCCCCCGCCCGGCCGCCGAGGAGCGCCGCCAGGACGCGGCCGAGGACCATGTCCACCAGGGGCAAGGCGAGGAGGAGCAGGACGCTCAGGATCGGGGCCCGGGACATCCCCTCCGCGCCCCCGAGGACCTCCAGCGCTCGCGCCAGGTAGACGATCACCAGGTAGGCCGAGGCCAGCACGGGCCACGCCTGCGCCGCGAGGCGACGGCCGGGGCCCGGCTCGCCGGGGCCCAGGATCAGCCGGGCGACGTCGGTCCGGATCTGCCAGATCGTCTGCAAGGCGAGGACGAGGAACGCGGTCGCCAGCACCAGGGTGAGGGCGTCCACGGTCGGATCCGGGGCGCCGAGGCCCCGGAGGAGCTCGATCGTGCCGGTCCCGAAGGCGTAGAGCGCGGCCAGCTGGACCACGCCCGCGTGGAGCCGGCGGGCGGCGGTGTCGCCGAAGGGCAGGAGCCGCCGGGCCGGCGCCGCCGGGGCGAGCAGGAGCCGGGAGAGGAGGGCGACCAGCCGCACCAGGACCACCGCCGCCAGGTACGTCAGGACCAGGCGTCGCGTCGGGGCGTGTCCCTGATAGACCGCGAAGAAGAAGGCGAGCGCGCCGGCGGCGAACGCGACGAGGGCCAGGAGGTCGAGCGCGAGCCGGAACACGAGGCGGCCAGTCGCGGCGCCCAGCCCGTCTCCGGCGATGTCGTCGGCCGCGCGGCGAGCCGCTCCGGTGACCCAACGGAGGAGCCGCTCGACCAGGACGCCCGCGCCGAGCATCGCCGCCAACAGGACGGCCACCAGCAGGAGATGGCCGGCGCCGCGACCTTCGAGGAATCGGCCGCGGGCCTCGGCGAGCACCACGGACAGCGCCGCCGCGCCCGCGACCAGCTCCCCCGCCCGACCCCGGACCCGCTGGGAGCCGCCCTCCATGCCCGCCAGCATCCCCGCCATGTCCGCATCGGCCGGCGGCCGGGCCGGGGCGGCGGCCCGGTCGAGCTGGGCGATCAGGAGCTGGCGGACCTCGGCGTCGCTGAGGCGCGCGACCAGCTCGCGGACCGCCTCGCGGGTCAGCGGCTCGGGCAGCTTCGGGGTGGCGGGCGCCTTCGTCGCCTCCTGGGCGTGGGCGAGCCCGGTGAGCGCGAGCAGCCCCGCGAGCGCGAGGCCGAGCTGCCAGCGGACGGTACGCCGATCACGACGGCCCATGGCACACCTCCCAGCCTGGACAATAGCACCCTCTCCCCCGCCGGGGGAGAGGGTGGAGTGACGGGGCGAGGGAGCGGACCGAGGGCGGACGATCAGGGCGAGCCCGCGGACACCCCGCGCTCGGTCCCGAGGCGCCCGCCGACCCCGCCGTGCTCCAGGAAGCTATGGGACCAACGTCCCATAGCCGGGCTGGCCGCCAATCCCTAGACTCGGGCTGGCCATGATCCCGGTCGTGGGAGGCGAGAGGGTGCCGGCGGCTCCGGAGCGGCAATCCCCCCTGGTCTGCGTCATCGACGACGACGCCTCACTCCTGCGCGCGCTGCGGCGCCTGCTTCGAGCCGGCGGATTCGACGTCGAGGTCTTCTCGTCGGCGGAGGCCTTCCTGGAGTCGGGGCACCGGGAGCGGGTGGACTGCCTCGTCCTGGACGTGCGGCTCGAGGGGATGAGCGGACTCGAGCTGCAGGAGCGGCTCGTCGCCGCGGGGTCGGAGATCCCCGTCGTCTTCATGACCGCCGCCCACGACGATCTCTCGACGCGCGAGCGGGCTCACCGGGCTGGCGCCATCGACTATCTCCGGAAGCCGTTCGACGACGAGTCGCTGATCGGGGCGATCAACCGAGCCATCCGCCGCCGCTGACACGCCCCTCGCGAGGGGGATCGGAGTTCTGTCGGACGGTCGCCTCGTCGTGGATCGCGTGGGGACTCGCCGCCGCGCTCGGAGGAAAGGCGATTCCGGCCGCGCGGGCGTCACCGGCCCAGCAGCGCTTCGTCTACCCCCAGCGGGGCCAGGCGTCCGAACAGCAGTCGCGCGACCGTTACGACTGGCACCAGTGGGCCGAGGACACGGGGGCGATGTCGGCCTCGGTCGTCGAGGCCGACGGCGCCTTCGTCATCTCCGGCAGCTGCACCACGCCCTGAGGACTTTCGGGGGTCTCGGAAGACCCCCCTGACGCCCGCCTCGGAGTTCGCGGCGGAGCCGCGGCTCGAAGTGGAACGCCACGGCCGCGAGGCCGGAGCCGGGCGTTGCGAGAAGCCGGCGCGCTGCAGGGATCGGAGGCGGCCGGAACTCGGCACGGGGTCTGGGATAGACTGGAGAGTGACCTGCGGCGGGGACGCCGCCGTTCCACGCGACCGACAGGACAGGAGGTAGCATCGATGATCAGCCTCGCTCCGACTGGAGATCGGGCAGACTCGCCGGAACTCCGGCCGGTCCCGCCCTCGGACCTCGCGCGCGCTCCTCG
This sequence comes from uncultured Candidatus Rokubacteria bacterium, assembly GCA_963708025.1. Classification (GTDB taxonomy): domain Bacteria; phylum Methylomirabilota; class Methylomirabilia; order Rokubacteriales; family DASRDR01; genus CAVPSB01. The sequence goes on from CAVPSB010000013.1 coordinate 290,086, forward strand.
CCGGCGCGCTGCTGACGGTGGCTGGCGGCGCGACGCTCGTCGCGGCCCAGGCGGCTCGAGACGCCGGCCGTCCTACGGGCTCAGGACCTGGCGCCCCCGGAGCTGCTCCGCGGGCCGCGCTTCCAGGTCGAGGAGCGGTGCCGACCGACGGGTTCCTGACGAAGTTCACGATCAAGTCCAGACTTCGGCCCCTTCGAGGCCCAGGGCCCGGGCATGCTGCAGGTCCGGGTCGGGGAGATCAAGGCCCTCGACGCGATCTCGACGATGGAGACGTCCGACGTCTTCAAGAAGGCCCTGGCCGATTCGGCGAAGCGCACCGGCAAGTCGCTCGAGCAGGCGATCGAGAACCCGGTCGAGACGGTCAAGGGGCTGCCGGAGGGGGTCGGCCGCTTCTTCGAGCGCGTGGGCCGCAGCGTCAAGACCGGGGCCCAGAAAGCCGAGGACTACATCGCCGAGAAGCAGTCGCAGCCCGGCGGAGCGGGGGCCGGGGACGTCGCGACGGCCGCCGGCCAGGCGGCAGGCAACGTCGGGGAGAGCGTCATCGGGTACGACGACGCGCGGCGCCGGATGGCGAAGGCGCTGAGCGTCGATCCCTACACGACCAACCCCGCCCTGGCGAAGAAGCTCGACGAGGTCGGCGTGGGCGGCCTGGGGCGGCGAGTTCGGGCTGGACGGGATGGTGAGGCTGGTGCCGGGCGGCGCCGCGCTCACCTTCACGCGGAGCTGGGTCAGCGACCTGGTGTGGGACGTGAGCCCGGGAGATCTCCGGGTGCGGATGGAGCAGAAGCTCAAGGCCCTGGGCGCGGACCAGGACAGCGTCGACCGGTTCCTCCGCCAGAAGTGGTTCACGCTCACCATCCAGACCGCGCTGGTCGAGGCGCTGGCCTCGCTGGGTCCCGGCCCGGGCCGGCTGGACGTCGTCGGCTGGGCGCTCACCGCCGAGTCCGAGCTCCAGGCGCGGTTCATGGCGGGCGCGGTCGGGATCCTGGCCGACTATCACCGGACCGCGGCGCCGATCCAGCGAGTGCGGGTGGCCGGCACGCTCGTCGGCGAGACCCAGTCGGGGGCGCTCGTCATCGCCGCCCCCGTGGACTACGTCTCCTGGACGGAGCGGGTCGCCGCCTACGTCGAGCGGCCGGACCTCGCCGCGAAGGAGCATCAGCTCTGGCTGTTCGGGCGGGTCTCGCCCCGCACCCGGCAGGAGCTGACCGCGCGCGACTGGGTCATTCGCGAGGGCGTGTCGGCCGGCATCGTCCGTCCGGGGGGCCCGGCGGGCCTGGAAAGCAAGCCCGCGCCTTCGCAGTGAGGAGGTCGATCCGACGATAGCCTCTCGGCGGGCGGGTCGGCCCTGATGCGGCTCCGGCCCCGCCAGACGAGCCAGCGGCCGGCACCACCGTCCGGGGCCGGCGCCCGGACCCTGCGGCGCGGCGCCCTCCTGCTCGGACTCGCCCTGCTCGGGACGGCGTGCGCCACCCCGGTCGGCGTGACGCCCGCGGACGTGCAGACCGCGTACCGCCTCCACACGGCGAACGTGGTGTCCGCCGGGCAGCCCTCGGAAGTCTCCCGGCGGATCCTGCGGCGGTTCGGGCTGCAGGATCTCTTCGAGAAGCACCCGACGGACGGCCTGGCCACGCTCCACCAGGCGTTCGTCCTCCAGGGCGGCGAGGAGCGGCTCCTCGCCCTGGCCGAGCTGTCGTTCTTCCACGCCCAGGAGAGCGGTGACCGGTCGTACTACCTGGCCGCGGCCGTGTATGCGTACGCGCTGCTCTTCCCCGGCGCCGAACGCGGGGTCGCGTTCGACCCGATCGAGCGCCGCTATCGACTGGCCTACGAGCTGTACAACCTCGGCCTCGCCCTGGGGCTGCGCCGGGCGGACGGGGAGGAAGTGGACCCGGCGCCGGGCCGGCGAACCCTCCCCTTCGGCACGCTGGACATCGCGGTCGACGACGGCGACTTCACCTGGCTCGGGTACCGCCTCGACCACTTCGTCCCCGCCTCCTCGCTGACGATCCGGGGGCTGCGCAACCGCTACGCGAGGGCAGGCGTGGGCGCCGCCCTGGTCGCCGGGCTGGCGCGTCAGGAAGCGATCGCCTCGGTGCCGGGAGCCCGGCGCATCGGGCCGGGCACGCGGGTCCCGGTGACCGCCTTCCTCCGCCTCGAGGATCCGCGCGGCAGCCTCGCGGGCGGCGCGGTCCGGGGGCGGCTCGAGCTGTATCCCCAGGACCGGGCGACGAGCGTGAGCGTGGACGGGCGCGAGCAGCCCCTCGAGACGGACCCGACCGCCGCGCTCGCCCTCTGGCTCGAGCACTCGCCCGTCTGGGACGCCGAGATGCGGGGCCTCCTGCAGCTCGGGGCCCTGGAGTGGATCCCGCGGGACCGGGCCGACGACGGGCTGTTCCTGCTCGAGCCGTTTCGCGCCGACCGGATCCCGGTGGTTCTCGTCCACGGCACTTACTCGAGCCCGGCGCGATGGGCGGAGCTGGTCAACGAGCTGCGCGGGGATCTCCGGATCCGCGAGCACTACCAGCTCTGGCTGTTCGCCTACGACACCGGCGCCCCGATCGGCTACTCGGCCGGCCGGCTGCGCCGCGCCCTGGAGCGGACCCTGCGCGAGGTGGACCCCACGGGAGCGGCCCCGGCGCTCCGCCGGATGGTCATCATCGGTCACAGCCAGGGCGGCCTGCTGGCAAAGCTCACCGTCGTGGACAGCGGCGACCGCTTCTGGCGAAAGGTGAGCAACGTGCCGCTCGACTCGGTCGATCTGGACGCCAGGGTCCGGGAGATCGTGCGGGAGTCGGTCTTCTTCACGCCCGAGCCGTTCGTGGAGCGCGTGATCTTCGTCGCCACGCCCCACCGCGGCAGCTACCTGGCGGGGCGGCGCCTGGGCCAGTTCGCGTCCTGGCTGCTCGGCCTGCCGGTGCGCCTCACGCGCCGAACCTTCGGCGCCCTCACCCAGAGCGAGGAGGCGCAGCTCAGGCGCCTGATCGACCGGCTGCCGACCAGCATCGACAACATGAGCCCGACCAACCGCTTCATCGCCACGCTGGGACCGATCCCCATCGCCCCCAGCGTGCGCGTGAACTCCATCATCGCGGTCGAGGGCGACGGCCCCTACGAAGACGGCGGCGACGGCGTGGTCCGCTATCGGAGCGCCCACCTCGAGGCAGCGGACTCGGAGCTGATCGTTCAGTCGGGCCACTCGGTCCAGAGCAACCCCGAGGCGATCGAGGAGATCCGGCGCATCCTCCTCGAGCACGCCGGCCTGCGCTGAGAGCGTGTGAAGGAATGGAGCGCTCCGGCTCCCCCCTCACCCCGGTGGGTGGGGGAGGGGGGTTGGGGGGGTGGGCGGGAGGCCCCGATCTGAGCGAGCGAGGAGCGGCGCCGTCGTGAAGACCGCCGGCCGCCTGCTGCTGGTCGCCGGGCTCCTCGCCGCCATGGGCTGGGCCACGCTCGCGCTCCACTACGGTGGCCCGCCGTCCCGGGTCCGCGATGCCCTGGCGCTCGCCTACGTCCTGGCCAGCGCCGTCCTCCTCTGGCTCGGGTGGCGCCGGTGGTGGGCACGCCTGGGCTTCCTCGCCCTCTTCGCGCTGGTGCTCGCGTGGTGGCTGTCCCTGGCGCCCCGGAACGACCGGGACTGGCAGCCGGACGTGGCGGTGCTCCCCGGGGTCGAGATGGCCGGCGACACCCTCACCGTCCACGACGTCCGCGACAACGTGTACCGCACCGAGCACGACTACACGGTGCGGTACGAGGACCGCGCGTACACCCTGGCCGGGCTCCGGACGCTCGACCTCTTCCTCGTCTACTGGGGTTCGCCGTGGATCGCCCACACCATCCTGAGCTTCGGCTTCGACGACGGCCGGTACCTGGCCGTCTCCATCGAGACCCGCAAGGAGAAGGGCGAGGAGTACTCGGCGGTGGCCGGCTTCTTCCGCCGCTACGAGCTGATCTACGTCGTGGCGGACGAGCGGGACGTCGTCCGCCTCCGCACCAACTACCGCGGCGAGGACGTGTACCTCTACCGGCTACGCGGGCCGCCCGACGCCGCACGAGCCCTGCTGCTCGACTACGTCCGACGGATCAACGGGCTGCGCGAGCGCCCCGAGTGGTACAACGCCCTGACCCACAACTGCACGACGGCCATCCCCCGGCACTCCGGGACGCGATCCTGGCGGAACTGGAGGCTGCTGGCGAACGGCTACCTGGACGAGCTGGCCTACGAGATCGGGGCCGTCAACACCCGGCTGCCGTTCGCGGAGCTGCGGGCGCGGAGCCGCGTGAACGATCGGGCCCGGGAGGCCGGCGACGCCCCCGACTTCTCCCGCCGCATCCGGGAGGGATTGCCGGGCGCGACGCCCTGATCAGGCCGCGGGACCCGCCGATCGGGCGCGGGCCACGCGATGGGCCAGGCCCCGGGCCGCGTGACGTAGGAGGCGAGGACACCATGGACCTGTCGCTGACCCCCGAGCAGGATGAGCTGGTCCGAACGCTCCGCGCTCTTGCTCGCAAGGAGCTCGCCCCCCGCTCTCGCGAGTGGGACAGGAGCGGCCAATTCCCCTGGCAGACCTGGCGCCAGATGGGCGAACTCGGGCTTCTCGGGCTCCGCATGCCGCCCGCCTACGGCGGCCAGGAATCGGACTACATCACCTTCGGCCTGGCGATGGAGGAGATCGCGCGCGGGGACTTCGGCTGCACCTACGGCCTCCAGCTCGCCGGGCTCGCGGGAGAGATCGTGGGCGCGAACGGGACGGAGGAAATCAAGAAGCGCTGGCTGCCGCCGACGGCGCGCGGCGAGGAGGTCATCGCGCTCGCGCTGACCGAGCCTGGCGTGGGCTCCGACGCCGCCCACCTGGCCTGCCGCGCGGAGCGCACCGGTGACGGCTACGCCATCACTGGCGAGAAGTCGGGCATCAGCCTCGCCATGGTCGCCCAGTCGACCGTGCTCTTCGCCCGCACGGGAGCGGGCGGTGGAGCGAAGGGCGTGACGGCCTTCCTCGTGCCGCTCGACCTGCCTGGTGTCTCGCGCAGCCCGCTCCGCGACATGGGCTCGCACTCGGTCGGACGGGGCGTGCTCGCCTTCGACCACGTGCGCATCTCCGCCTCCCACCGGCTCGGTGATGAGGGGCAGGGGTTCTACCAGGTGATGCGCGGCTTCGACTACAACCGCGTCGGCATCGCGCTGGCCTGTCTCGGCGTCGCCCAGGTCTCGCTGGTCAGCCAACCAGAGGGTTCCGGACGACGAGCCCCGGAAACCGGCCGAAGTCGCGGTCCGCCGTCGAGAGCTCGCGGACCCCGTGCAGGCGGCACAGCGCGCCCACTCGCGCGTCGTGGACCTGAGGGCCGGCAAGGCGGCCCACCTCCAGCGCCCGCCGCAGTTCCGGCCAGTACCCGTCCGCTTCCGCCAGCAGCACGACGGTCGGCGCTTCCAGCCACGCCTCGACCTGATCGGAGGCGGCCGGCAGCGGCGTTGGCGGCGAGTAGATCCGGGGGTGGGTCACGATCGCCAGGAACTCGTGCAGGCACGGCCAGGGCAGGGCCCACGGCGTCCGGCTCTCGGCCAACTCGGTGATCCTTGCGTAGGCGACGTCGTGCCAGGGGGAGTCCTCGCGGTGGGCGTAGACGAGCAGGTTCGTGTCGAGCGCGATCACCCCCCGCGTCCTTCGTAGGCGAGATCCCGGATGCGCTCCCAGGAGGCACCCGCCACCGGGGCTGGAGGCCGTCGCCCTTGAAGGTCGCCTTTCGCAGGCGGAAGGCGCCCCGACGCTTGCGCTCGGCCAGGACCCGTCGCAAGCCTTCCTCGATCAGGGCCCGGACCGTGGGCCTTGCCGGGCGGCCACCTTCCTCGCCTCCTCCAGGAGCGAGTCGGAAATCTCGACGGTCGTCTTCATATGGGTAGATGTATACTGTGGACCATCCGCTGTCAAGTCGCGCCCGGCCCCCCAGCCGGGACCGTTACGGCGCGGCCCGCCCGCCGGCCCGGCGCCGGAGCGCGTCCCGGAGCTCCCGCACCGCCCGGTCGTCCGGCACGAGGGCGGCCAGCGTCTCCGCGTGGCGGAGGGCCCGCTGGACATCGCCGCGCTCCCGGGCCAGGCTCACGAGCGCGCCCAGCACCTCCCGGTCGGCCGGCCGCCGCCGGTGCGCCTCCTCCAGCACCGCGAGGGCGCCCGCCGGGTCCCCGGTGGAGTGGAGCGCGATCGCGTACACGTAGGCGAACCGGACCGAGTCGGGACGGGCCGCGGCGGCCCGGCGAAGGAGCGCCACCCCCTCGTCCCGGCGGCCCTGGCGGACCCGGAGGAGGCCGAGCGCGTGGAGCGCCTCGGCGTTCTCGGGCTCGACCCGCAGGGCCTGCTCGAGGAACCGCTCGCCGTCGACGTCGCGCCCGGTGGCCCGGAACAGGTCGGCCAGGTTCACCATGGCGGGAACGAAGCGCGGGTCCAGGAAAAGCGCCGTCCGCAGCTCCGATTCGGCATCGGTCGCTCGGCCCAGCCGCCCGTACAGGTTCGCCAGGTTCACGTGCGACTCCGCCCGCTCCGCGCTGGCCAGCTCCGAGGCGACCAGCTCCGTCAGCGCCCGCTCGAAGTCGGGCTGACGATCGGGCCCGAGCGAGCCCCGGACGCCGGCCAGGGCCCGGGCGGCGGCGATCCGCACCGCCCGCACCGGGTCCCGCAGGGCGGGAGCGGCCAGGGCCGCCAGACGCTCGGGCGGGAGCCCGGTCACCACGTCGAGGGCCGCGGTCCGGACGAGCGCGTCGGGGTCCCGGAGCGCGGCCTCCAGCGCCGGGACCGACGCGGGGGTGAGGACCCCCGGCAGGAGGGTGAGCGCCGTGGCGCGGGCGATCGCCGGCTGCTCCGCGTCGGTCGCCAGCGCCGCCAGCCGGCGCTCCGCGTCGAGGAGGCCGCGGCGGCCGGCGTCGAGGGCGACGGCGAAGTGGGGCCGCGGGGTCCGTCCGGGTCCGACCCAGGCCTTGACGGCGTCGGCCGCCCAGGCCGCCGGACGGCCGGCGTGGCACCCGGTGCAGGGGCTCGGCGTCCCGATGGCGACCGAGAGATCGGGGCGTGGGACGCGGAAGCCGTGGTCACGCCGGACGTCGACGCCCATGTACGTGCGGGCCGCCATGTGGCAGGCCACGCAGCGCGCGCCCTCGGAGCCGGCCGCGTGATGGTGGTGCGCCGCCGTGTCGAAGCGCGCCGGGAGGTGGCACCGGGCGCAGACGTCGTTGCCGGGGGCCCGGAGGCCGAGCCCGTGCGAGTCGTGGCAGTCCGAGCACCGCACGCCCGCCCGGTGCATGCGGCTCTGCAGGAACGATCCATACTCGTAGACCTCGCCGAGGATCTGGCCGTCCGCGTGGTAGAGGCCCTCGGCGAGCAGCGCGGGCTGGTGGGTGTCGAGGAAGGGCCGGCCGTAGGGATAGGGATCGACGATGGGCCGCCGCCGGGCGTGACAGCGGGCGCAGGCGTCCAGCTCGGCGGTGTCGGGGGGCCGCCCCGTCCACTGGGCGATCCCGCGCTGGGTGTCCTTCATCTCCCAAGCGCCCTCGCCCCGGTCCAGCCGCACGACGAGCCCGGTCGCCGCGCCGGTGGCGCGTGGTCCGCCGGGCGCGCGCGCGCGGGCCCAGGCCACGTGGCCCGAGCCGGGGCCGTGGCAGGCCTCGCAGCTCACCGAAAGCTCGGCCCACGCGGTCGCGTAGCGCCGGGCGGCGAGGTCGTAGTTCTTGCGGAGGTCGGTGGAGTGGCACTCCGCGCACTGATAGTTCCACGTCTGGTCGCGCCCCGTCCAGTGGAGCGTGTCGTCGGGGCGGATCCGCTCGCCGGGATAGAGCGCGTACCAGCGCTGGCCGCCCTGGGCCCGGGGGCGGGTGTCCCAGGCGATGGAGAGCGGCTGGAGCCGGCCTTCGGGAAAGGGCACGAGGTACTGCTGGAGCGGCGCCACCCCGAACGTGTAGACGATGTCGAACTCGGCCGGCTTGCCGTCGGGTCCCTCCGTGCGCACGACGAACTTGCCGTCTTGCCGGAGGAACGTCGAGGTCACCCCCCGGTGCGTGAAGCGGGCCCCGCCGAAGTCGCCGAGGACGGTCGCCGGGTCGGCGACCTGCATGGCGCGGTCATGGTCGGAGCCGCGGAAGGCCCGGGTCTCGCGCTCGTGGCAGGTGGCGCACGCCGCGGCCCCGACGAACGTGGGCGGCGCCGCCGGCGCCGGCGTCCCGGACCGGCTCGCCGGCCCCTCGCTGGATGGCTGGCAGCCCGATGCCCCGGCGGCGAGCGCCAGGCCGAGGACCAGGAGCACCGCGGCCCGGCTCGCGCCGCCGTGCTCGCGGCGCACGGCAGCGCCCGCCATGGACCCGGCCCGCTCCTCCGTCACCCGCGCTCGCGCCGGCGCCGCTACGCCGGGCGGCGCGCCAGGCGGTCCCTCACTCCCTTGAGGCGAAAGCCGAGGGCGATCGTGACGAGGCCGAACAGGATGGCGATGCTCCCGAGCCACCAGAGCATGACCAGGATGCCGACGCCCGGAGCCCGGAGCAGGACGATGCCGAGCAGGACGGACAGGAGGCCGCTCAGCCCGAGCAGCCACTCGTTCTCGATCTCCCGCCGGAGGTGGACCGCCGCCACGATCTCGAAGATGCCCCGGACGATGGCCCACGCCGCGACCAGGTAGAGCAGGGCGACCGCGGTGAGGCCGGGCCAGAGGAACGTCAGGACGCCCACCACGACCCCCGCCAGGCCGGCCAGGAAGGCGCCCCACGGGAACGCGCCGGCGTGCCGCCCGAACAGCGCCCACGCGACCGCCAGCAAGCCCTCGACGAGCGCGTAGGCGCCGTAGAGCAGCACCAGGACGGCCAGCGTGAGACCCGGCCAGGCGAACGCGGCCACCCCGAAGAGCACGGCGCAGATCCCGCGCAGCACGATCGCCCACCAGTTCTGAGCCAGAGTCCTGAGCATCGCAGACCTCCTTTCAGCGCCTCCCGCCTACCCCCCCACCCCCCCCTCCCCCACCCACCGGGGGGGAGGGGGGAGCCGGAGGCCGTCGCTCACTTCGGCGGACTTCCCGGGATCAGGCCTGCCAGCCGCCGCCGAGGGCCCGGTAGAGGCGCACCACCGCGAGCAGCTCGTCGCGCTGGGCCTGGGCCAGCGCCAGCTCGGCGTCGAAGAGCTGGCGCTCGGTGTCCAGGACCTCGAGGTAGCTCGTGACGCCGCCGCGGTAGCGGATGTTCGACAGCCGGGCCGCGTCGCGCAGCGAGCCGACGAGCAGCTCCTGCTGGACGCGGAACTCGCCCCGCTTCCGGTGCTCCACGAGGGCGTCGGAGACCTCGCGGAACGCCTGCGTGATCGTCTGCTGGTAGCGGACCAGCGCCTCCTGCGCACGCGCCTCGGCCGAATCCACGCCGGCCCCGATGCGGCCCATGTTGAAGATGGGCAGGCTCACCGAGGGCCCGATCCCGAGGAGCGCGAAGGGGCCGAACCAGGTCCCGTTGATCATCGTCCCGCCGCCGCCGGCGGAGCCCGTGAGGAGGACGCGCGGGAAGTAGTCCGCCTTGGCGACGCCGATGCGGGCGGTGGCCGCCGCCAGCTGGCTCTCGGCTGTCCGGATGTCCGGCCGACGCTCCAGCAGGGTTGACGGCAGGCCGGCGGGCACCGCGGGGAGGGCGAGCTGCTGGAGCAGGAGGCGGCCCCGGGGCACCGCGTCCGGGTTCCGGCCGAGCAGGAGGCTGATCAGGTTCTCCGTCTGCTCGATCTGGCGCTCGATGTCGGGGATGGTCTCCGCCGCCGTGTACAGCAAGACCTCGGCCTGCCGCACGTCGATCAAGGCGGCGACGCCCCCCTCCTGCCGGAGCTTCACCAGCCGGAGAGAGTCCTGCCGCAAAGCCAGCGTCCTCCTGGAGATCTCCAGCTGCAGGTCGAGCTGGCGGAGCTGGAAGTACGCGGTCGCCACGTCGCTCACCAGGGTCGTGACCACGAAGAGCCGTAACTCTTCCGCGCCGAGCAGGTCGGCCCTCGCGGCCTCCGTGGCCCGGCGCAAGCGCCCCCACAGGTCGATCTCCCAGGCGAGGTCGAGGGTCCCGAGCGGGCTGAACGACTCCTTGAACTGGAGCAGGTTGCGATCGCCGGAGAGGCGCTGGTAGGGGGCGCTGGCCGACGCGCTCACGTCCGGGAACTGGAACGACCGGGTGATCGTCACCTGGGCCCTCGCGTCGAGGACACGGGCGGCCGCGATGCGCAGGTCGTAGTTCTCGACCAGGGCGATGCGGATGAGGGACTGCAGCGTCTCGTCCTGGAAGATCTCCCACCAGGCGACGTCGCCGAGGGACGCCGTGCCCATCGGGGCGTCCGGCGCCCGGCCCCGGAAGTCGGGCGGCACCGGGACGTCGGGCCGCCGGTAGTCGGGCCCCACCGTGCAGCCGGCCAGCAGGAGCGCCGCCGCCAGGAGCGCGCGGGATCTCATGCGTGCTGCTCGCCCGGCACCTGCGGGGCCGCACCCGGCTTGGCCAGCGGGCGCTTCACCGGCGCACGTTTCCGGCCCAGCTCCTCGACGAAGGCGAAGTTCCCGGGGATCAGGAACACCCCGAGGAACGTGGCGATCAGCATCCCCCAGAACACCGCCGTGCCCATGACGTTCTGGGCGCCGGCACCAGCCCCGCTCGCCCTCATCAGGGGCACGACGCCGAGGATGAAGGCGAACGCCGTCATCAGGATGGGACGGAAGCGCAGCCGGGCCGACTCCAGCGCGGCATCCTGGACCGGCTGGCCCTCGTCCTGCTTGGCCTTCGCGAACTCGACGATCAGGATCGCGTTCTTGGCGGCGAGACCGACGAGCATGATGAGGCCGATCTGGACGTACACGTTGTTGTCGTAGCCCGTGAGCCAGACGCCGAAGAAAGCGCCGAGCGCCACCAGCGGGGAGCCGAGCAGCACGGCCCAGGGCAGGCGCCAGCTCTCGTACATGGCGGCCAGCAGCAGGAAGACGAACACGATGGCCAGGATGAACGTCGGGGCGGAGGGAGGCGCCGTCTTCTCCTGGTACGAGAGCGAGGAGTAGGCGAAGCCCATCTCCTTGGGCAGCTTGTCCCGGAAGACCTCCTCCAGCGCGGCCAGGGCCTGCCCCGAGCTGTAGCCCCGCGCAGGCGTCCCCTGGATCTCCACCGAGCGCAGCAGGTTGAAGCGGGTAGTGATCTCCGTCCCCGGCTGGGAGGTGATGGTGACGAGCGTCGAGAGCGGGATCATGGTGTTGGTCGTGCGGCTGCGGACGTAGACCTGGCCGATGTCCTCGGGCTTCCGGCGGTAGTCGGCGTCCGACTGGACGTAGACCCGATAGAGGCGGCCGAACCGGTTGAAGTCGTTGACGTAGGTGCCGCCCATCGCCGCCGACATGGCCTGGAAGACGTCGTTGATGGACACGCCGAGCGTGCGCGCCTTCTCCCGGTCCAGCTCCACCTTGACCTGGGGATAGGTGGGGTCGAACGAGGTGAAGAGGGAGGCGAGCTCGGGCCGCTGGCGCGCCGCCCCCAGGAAGGCGCGCGTCTGGGCGCCGAGCTGGTCCACGCTCAGCGTGCCGCTGCGGTCCTGGAGCAGGAAGTTGAAGCCGGCGGAGGCGCCGAAGCCCGAGATGGTCGGGATGTTGAACGGGAACGCGATCGCCTCGGGGATCTGCACGAGCTGCCGGCCCACCTGGGCCATGATGCCCTTCACGTGCAGAGCCTCACCGTGCCGCTCCTCCCACGGCTTGAGGCGAACGAAGATACTCCCGAAGTTCGGCTGGTAGGTGCTGGTGACGGCCCCGTACCCGCCGATCGTCTGGTAGGACTCGACCCCTTCGGTCTTGGCGAGGATCGCCTCGACCTTCCGCAGCACGGCGCTCGTCCGCTCCAGCGAGGCCGCCGGCGGAAGCTGCACGTTGACGCCGAAAAGCCCCTGGTCCTCGTCGGGGATGAACCCGGCCGGGAGCCGGCCACCCAGCAGGACGACCCCGGCCACCACCACGCCCACGATCAGGATCGTGACGATCGCGTGCCGCACCAGCAGGCGGGCCACACCCACGTAGCCCTTGGTCGCGCCGTCGAACACCCGGTTGAACCCCCGGAAGAAGTACCCCAGTGGCCCCCGCATGGGGCGGGCCGGTTTGAGGAGCATGGCCGAGAGCGCCGGCGACAGCGAGAGGGCGCTGAAGGCCGAGAGAAGCACGGAGATCGCAATGGTGAGCGCGAACTGCTGGAACATCTGCCCGGTGAGCCCGCCCAGGAACCCGACCGGGACGAACACCGCGGACAGGATGAGCGCGATCCCGATGACCGGCGCCGAGACCTCCTTCATGGCCTGGGCGGTGGCGTCGCGCGGGCTCATGCCGTGCTCGATGTGGTGCATGACCGCCTCGACGACCACGATGGCATCGTCCACGACGATGCCGATCGCCAGCACGAGGCCGAACATCGAGAGCGTGTTGAGCGAGAAGCCGAGCAGCGGGAAGAAGATGAAGGTGCCGATGATCGATACCGGCACCGTCAGGAGCGGGATGATCGTGGCCCGGACGTTCTGGAGGAAGATGAACACCACCAGCGTGACCAGGATGAGCGCCTCGACGAAGGTGTGCACGATCGACTCGATCGAGGCCTTCACCGCCGGGGTGGTGTCGTACACGATCGTGTAGTCGAGATCCGGCGGGAACAGGCCCTTGGCCGTCGTCATGGTCTTGTAGATGGCCTCGGACGCCTGGAGCTGGTTCGCGCCGGGGAGCAGGTAGACGGCCATCGCGCCGGAGGGCTTCCCGTCGAGCCGGCCGAACGAGTTGTAGTCCTGGCTGCCGAGCTCGGCCCGCCCCACGTCCCGGACCCGGACCGGGGAGCCGGTGGACGCCTCGCGGATGATGATGTTGTCGAACTCCTCGGTGGTCACGAGACGGCCGGGCGCGCTCACCGTGAAGGTGAACGCCTGGTCGACGGGCGTCGGCGGCGCGCCGACCCGGCCGGCCGGGGCCTGGAGGTTCTGGTCCTTGATCGCCGAGATCACGTCGCTCGGGGTCAGGCCCAGCTTGGCCAGCTTGTCGGGCCGAAGCCAGATGCGGAGGCCGTAGTCGGTGCCGCCGAAGAGGTCGACCTGGGCGATCCCGGGGATCCGGAGGATCTGGTCGCGCAGGTTGATCGACGCGTAGTTGATCAGGAACTTGGCGTCGTAGCTCTCCCCGGGCGAGTAGAGCGAGATCAGCATGAGGATGCTGGGGCTCTGCTTCTTGACGGTGACGCCCTGCTGGTTCACCTCCTGGGGGAGCCGGGCCTGGGCGGAGGAGACCCGGTTCTGGGTGAGCACGTTGGCGGTGTCCTGGTTGATGCCGACCTCGAAGTTGACGTCGAGCTGCATGCGGCCGTCGCTGGTGTTCGACGACTTCATGTAGATCATCCGGTCGACGCCGTTGACCTCCTGCTCGATCGGCGTGGCCACCGACTGCTCCACCGCCAGGGCCGACGCCCCCGGGTAGTTGGCGGTGACCCGGATGGTGGGGGGCGCCAGGAAGGGGTACTGCTCGAAGCTGAGCTTGGTGAGCGTGTAGAGCCCCATCAGCACGATGAGGATCGCGATGACGATGGCGACGATGGGACGGCGGATGAAGAAGCTGGCCACGGCCTTAGCTCTTGGGCTTCGCGGCCGGCGGCGCCGCCGGCCCCGGGGCTGGCTTCGGCGCGGCGGCCGGCTTCGGCGCGGCGGCCGGCTCCGGCGCCGGGGCCTTGCCGGGCTCGGGCTTCCCGTCGGGGGTCGCGCTCAGCTGGGCCTTGACCTGCATCCCCGGCCGCGCCTTCTGGATGCCTTCGATGATGACCCGCTCCCCCGGCTTGAGCCCGGCCGTCACGATGTAGAACTGCTGGTAGGGCTCGCGGATCGTCACGGTCCGCAGCGCCACCTTGTCCCCCTCGCCGACCACCAGGACGGTCTTGGCGCCCTGGAGCTCCGTCACCGCGAGCTGCGGGACCAGGATCGCGTCGGGCACCTCGTCGGTGATGGCGCGCACTCGCCCGAACTGGCCCGAGCGCAGCACGTGCTCGGGATTGGGGAACTGGGCCCGGACCTGGATCGTCCCCGTCTTCTGGTCGATCGCCCGGTCGACGAACACCGGGCGGCCCTTGTGCGAGAAGGTGGTGCCGTCGGACAGGATCAGCTCCAGCGCGGCAACGTCGGCCCGGACCTCGCCGCGGCCCAGCCCGGGCATCCGCTTGACCAGCCGCAGGTAATCGACCTCGGCGACCGAGAAGTCCACGAACATCGGGTCCACCGCCGAGACGGTGGCGAGGGTGATGGCGTCCCCCTTGCCGACCAGGTTGCCGCGATCGACGGCCAGCTTGCTGATGATCCCGGTGATCGGGGCCTCGATGACGGTGTATTTCAGGTTGAGGTCGGCCTGGATCACCCCGGCCTTGGCGGACTCGACGGCCGCCTCGGCGAGCTGGATGGCGGTGCGCTGGTTCAGCACCGTGTCCTTGAGCGCGGCCTCGGCGGCCTCCACGTTGGCCGCCGCCACCTTCTCCCTGGACACCGCGGTGTCCAGGTCCTGCTGGGGGATCGCCTGCTGCTCGGCCAGGGGGCGGTACCGGGCCACGTCCGCCTGATTGCGCCCGAGCTCGGCCTTGGCCTCGGCGAGCTTGGCCTTGACGACATCGACGACCGTGGCATCCCGGGCGCGCGTGAGGTCGGCCTGGGCCTTGGCCAGCTGGGCGCGGGCCGTTTGGAGCGCCGCCTTGTACTCGTCCTGCTGGATCATGAACAGCAGCTGGCCCTGCTTGACCTCGGAGCCCTCCTTGAACCGGACCTGCTCCAGGATCCCGACGACGCGGGCCCGGATCTCCACGGTGGGCACCGCCTCCGTCCGCGACACGAACTCGCCGGCGATCTGGACGGTTCGCTGCGGCACCTCGGCGACGGTGACGGTCGGCGGAGGCTCGGCCGGCGCCGACTTGGACTCCTTGGCCCCTCCCCGGTCGCAGGCGGCGACCAGCGCCAGCACCGCCATCCCGACCAGGCAGCGGCGCAGAGGTGTCTCGAGCGTGAAAGCGAGTCGTGACCTCAACATGGGCGGCCTCCCGGGCTCCGACCTCGGCCCCGCAGGGCCACGGAACCCCGGTTTCGAAATGCGCGCTTGTGCCGCCAGTCTACCGCGTTCGCCGGGTCCTGTCACCGCCCCTGGGGCCTTCCGAAGCCGTCCCGGGGGACTCAGAGGAGGCGCAACGGGAAGTTCAGGATCAGGCGGATGTCGGGCAGCAGCCCCGGCGTCCCCTACTGCTCCACCAGCCCAGCCCGGGTCTTGATCTGGAGGCCCCGCAGCGCCCCCCGCTGCACCGTGTAGGTCACGTCGAAGTCGTATTCCCGCCGGTCCGGCGCCGGGCCGCCGGTGGACGTGCTGTCCGCCCCCGTCCCCTGCGCGAACCAGAAATGCCTCTTCGATGCGGGGCGGGAGTCATGCGATCAACCTCGTCCGTTGCAGTGACGCGCGGCCGTGTCAAGGACACTAGCGACGACCGCCGCCCCGGCCGCCGCCGCCACCACCACCGCGAGCGCCTCCCCCGCTGAAGCCGCCGGAGCTGCGGGCGCCGGCCCCCCCGCTGCTCGATCCGGAGGTCTGGCTGTAGGAACGCTCACGAGACTCTCCCGTGCTCCGAGCCTGCTGCTCGCGGTCCAGTGACTGGGTGGTCTCCCGCGTGGTGCCGGAGCCGCCGCCGCTCCACTGCCCGCCCTCGCTCCGCTCCCAGCCGTCGGTGCCGCGCCGATAGGCGCTCCCGTCGTGGCCGGCATAGACATCGTTCGCCCGCGCCTGGGCGCGCTGCTGCGCTTGCTGCCGCTGCTCGCCGCTCAGGCTCTGGGTTCGGCTCTGCAGGTTGGACTTGACCTGGCCCTGGTTCCACTTGCCGTAGGCGTTGGAGCGGTTGATGTTGACGTTCCGGTTGACGTCAACGTCGACGTCGCCCCGGCAGCAGCCCCAGGCGCCGCCCCAGATCGCCCCTCCGACCGCGGCGCCGACCACGAATCCGGTGAACGCGCCCCAGGCGAAGCCGGCTCCGGAGCCGTAGTAGGTGGGGGAGTACGGATACCACACGCTGCCGGCATACACGGGGTAGACATAGCCGGTGCCGTACACGACCACGCTCGTCGGCGCCACGACCGTCCCGTAGTATCCCGGCGTGTACCCCATCACGACCGTGGTGGGCGTGGATCCGTACACGTACACGTAGGTGACGTAGTGCAGCGGCGAGCTGGCCGGGATGGTGTAGATCACCGCCGGCACGGACGTCGCCACGGTCCACGGGCCGTTCACGGATCGTCCCGACGAACCACACCCCGTTCTGCAGGGCGTAGTACGTGCTCGCGTCCGCCTGGATGACCGGGATCGGCGAGTTCACCACGTAGTGGAGCGGGGTATCTTCGATCGGTTTGAGCTGCGGCGACCCGTCGTAGGTGGCCTGCAGCGTCGCCGTCTGCCGGTTCACCTCGGCCGTCTGCGGGATGCTGTTGTCGATCAAGGCCTCCTGGGCCTGCGGGGTGCCGGCGACCGAGGCCAGGACGGCGCCGCGCGGATGGTTCTCGGGAATCTTGGCGAAGTCGGGCGGAAGCTTGTCGTGGTCCACGTACTCCCACGGCCCCCGCTCCAGGGACTTGCCACGGAACCACCGGCCCGCCAGCAGGACGTAGTGATCAGCGGTCTTCTGGTCGACGAGGATGTTGGCCGAGCTGTTCTTGACGTGGAGCAGCTCGGTCCCGCCGATCGACTCGTAGGCCGGCTGCCCGTCGGTCTGGATCAGCTCCGCCGGCACCGTGCTCACGTGGATGGTCGGGTAGCGCCCCTGCCCCGCCGCCTCCTTCAATCCCGGCCCCGGGTCGTCCAGCAGGTTGACCTGCTGGCTCTTGGCGAGGCTCTGGCGGGCCGTCTCCAGGGAGGCCGGGGGGCGGGCCGAGATGGCCCAGGGGCCCTCGACCGCGCCGGCCTCGGCCCAGCGGCCCAGGACGCGCAGGTAGTACTTCCCCGAGGACCCGTCCACGAGGACCAGGGCCCACGTGTTGATCACTCGAAGGAGCTTGCTCCCTTCCACCTGCCGCAGGACGGGCTTGTCGTCCACCAGGACGAGCAGGGCCGGCGACGGGCTGAACAGGATGCGGGGCGGGTCGTTCTTGACCGGCTCGGCCTTCTGCTGCCGGCTCTGGGCTTCCGTGATGGCCAGGGAGGCCTGGAGCCGATCGAGGGCGACCGTCCGCACACCCTTCGGCAGGCTCTTGCGAAGGATCTCCAGATACGTCCAGTCTGCCTTCCCGGCGGCGCCGGGGAAGCTCGCTTTCGTGATCTGGATCTTGTCCAGCGCCACGAGCCGGTTGACCCGGTCCACCTCCGTCCGGGCCGTGATCCAGGCCACCCCGAAATCGGGCTGGGGCGCGGACGGCTGCTCGACCGAAACGGCGGCCCGGGCCTCGAGCGCGGTCCCGTCCCACTTGTCCAGCTGGGGCTGGTAGACGCGGATGGTGTAGGTGCCGCTCGTGACCTGCCGCGGCCACGGGCGATCCACCTGCTCCGCGGCCGTGCCGCCCCCCGGGCTTTGCGCGGCGACCCGGACCGGGGCATGCGAGAGCACCAGGAGCACAACGAGCGCCATGGCCGCCCCTCGCCTCAACGGAGCAGTCGTGGCATTCATGGCAGTTCTCCCCGACGCCATCTCACGGCGTCCGGTACGTCAGCCCCGGCCAGCGCGCGAGGCCGGTCAAGTCGTACTCCGCTTCCTGCCGGTCGAACTGGATGATCTCGGAGAGGAGCAGCCGCAGCACGAAATCGCTCTCCCCCGTCACGCCCTGGAACGCTCCGGTCCCTCCGGTCAGGACAAACCGCCCGGCGCATCCCTTGTCCGGCGCGCCCGCGCACGTCCATCGGGCGAAGAGTCGGTCCCCGCCCCCGGTCGTGATGACGCAGCGCCCTTCGCCGCGCTGGGCTCCGGCCGCATAGTCCATGTCGACCGCGGCCGGGCACACGAGCTGCGCCCCATCGAGAGTCCGGGGCCCCTTCTCGACGGTGAGGGGTCCACCGAAGGCTCCCAGCAGGAACGCTTGCTGCGGCCCGGTCACGAAGAGCCGCGCCCGGGCCTGCCAGGATGCGGCCGCCTGCACCGAGTGCTCCTCCGCGTGCGCCGGAGGCGTGCCACCGATGGCGATGGCCGCGGCCGACAAGATGGATGTGATCGCCTGACGATAGCCCATCCGTACTCTCCGATGAACCCCTCGATCGCGTTAACGCGACAGACGCAAGTTGGCACCCTACCGCCCGGCCGACATCAGGCCCACGATGACCGGGCCCCAGGCCGTCAGCAGGATGTTCCCGATGGCGTAGGGCACCGTGTAGCCCAGCGCCGGCACCTTGCTCTGCGCCTCGTCCTGGATGGCGCGGAGGGCCGCCGTGATCGTCCCGGCGCCGGCGCAGGCCCCCAGGAGGATGAGCGGGTTCATCCGCAGCACGTAGCGCCCGAAGAGGATCGCCGTGATGTGGGGGATCAGGGAGCACGCCAGGCCCACCACGACCAGGCTGATCCCGGTCTTCTGGAGCCCGGTCACGAAGCCGGGGCCGGCGCTCAGCCCCACCACGCCGATGAACACGCACAGCCCCACGGTGTCGAAGATCCAGATCGCCGGCTCGGGCATCCGCCCGAAGTACGGCCGCACCGAGCGCAGCCACCCGAACACCAGCCCCATGATGAGGGCGCCGCCGCTGGCGGTGAGGGTCAGCGGCAGCCCGGCGACCGTGACCGAGAGGAGGCCGACCAGCCCGCCGAGCACGATGCCGATGCCCACGAAGATCATGTCCGTGGCATTGGTGGGCCGGTCGGGGTACCCGAGGTCCTGGGCCGCGCGCTCCACCTCCGGCCTGCTGCCGATCAGGCTCATCACGTCGCCCCGGTCGATGCGCGTCTCGAGGGTGGCCGGCATCTCCTCCCCCGCCCGCAGCAGCTTCTTCAGGAACACCCCCCGGGCGAACGGGAGGCTGGCCAGCTCCCGCAGGGTCATCCCCACCCGGGCCCGGTTCGTCACCACCACGTCCAGCATCTCGATCGGGATGTCCAGCAACGCCCGGTCTTCCACCTCGGGCCCGATCTTGGCCCCGTGCTCCACCAGGACGTCGTACCGCGTCGCCACCGCCACCACGTCGTCCCCCCGGATCACCGTGGTCGGCGTGACCTCCAGGATCTCCCCCTGCCGCCGCACCCGCAGGATGAAGACCCGGGCGTCCTTCGGCCGCGCCTCCAGCTCCCCGACCGTCCGGTTCACCAGCTGCTCGCTCGTCACCCGGTAGGCCCGGACCTCAAGCCCCCGCGCCGCCGACACGATCCCCAGCTCCGGCTCCGCCACCCCCGGCGCCGCCGCCTGCGCCTTCCGGCTCTCCTCCCGCAGGTTCACCCCCATCAGCTTGGGCCCCATCACCGGCAGGAACCACACCAGGCCGGCGGTGCCGATCAGGTAGGTCACCGCGTAGGCGATCGGGATGTTGTTCACCAGCCGCGCCCGCTCCGCCTCCGGCAGCGGCAGCCGGTTGATCGCCTCCCCCGCTGTCCCGATCACCGTGGACTCCGAGAACGCCCCCGCCAGCAGCCCCGCCGTGGTCCCCACGTCGTAGCCGAGGAGCATGGCGGCGACGTAGGCGGTCACCAGACACGTCACGCAGAGGACCACGGTCAGCGTGACCTGGGTCAGCGCGTCCTTCTTCAGGCCCCGGAAGAACTGCGGCCCCACCTTGTAGCCCGTCGTGAACAGGAACAGGTCGAAGAAGACCGTCTTGACGGTCGCCGGGACCTGGACGTTGAGCTGGCCGACCAGCACCCCCGCCAGCAGCGTCCCTACCACCGTCCCGAAGCTGAAGCTCCCGATCTTCAGGCGTCCCACGAAGAACCCGATCGCCAGTGTGAGAAAGATCGCCAGCTCGGGGTTGTGCCGGAGGGCGGCGACGAACCAGTCCACGGGTCCACCTCCTCGGGTTTACTTCGTGTTCACCGGCTCTCAGGTCTTCGGCGCGCGCTTCGAGGCCTCGAAGGCGTCCCGGTAGCCCCGCGCGATCGACCGGACCCCCCGCCCGATGTCGTCGTACACGTCGTCGGCCAGGTTGGCCAGGGACACGCGCAGCGACCAGTCGGGCGCCTCGAAGCCGCCGCCGTTCAGGAGCACGATGCCGTGGTTCTCGGCGAGGCGGAACGCCAGGTCGAGCGGGTGGACGTTCTTCTTCAGGTACTGGACCGCCTCCTCGCCGATGTTCTTCCGCGCCCAGAACTCGAAGTCGATCAGCCCGTAGTAGGCGTCGTACAGCGGGTTCGGGGTCACCTCGATCCCCAGCCCCTCGATCATCGCCAGGGCCCGCCGGTGCACGATCTCCATGCACGCCTTCTGGTAGCGCTTCTCCGCGTCCATCAGCTCGGCCAGCGAGAACAGGCTCATCATGACCTGCTGGGGCAGCGACAGCCCGGCCGTGTGGTTGAGGGCCACGTCCCGGCTGTCGGCGACGATCCGGTCGATGAACTTGATCTTGCGCGGCTCGAGGGTCAGCGCGCCGTAGCGCTTGTCGAGCGCGCCGAGATCCGCGGCCGGCAGCTTCGCGATCATCCGGTCGAAGATGTTGTCCTCGTGGACCGCGATGACGCCGAGCCGCCACCCCGTGCAGCCGAAGTACTTCGAGTAGGAGTAGACGCCGATCGTGTTCTGCGGCAGCTCGCCGAGCAGCGAGCGGAAGCCCGGGACGAACGTCCCGTACACGTCGTCGGTCAGGAGCATCAGGTCCGGCCGCTTCGTCTTCACCAGGGTCGCGATCTTGCCGATCGTGTCCTTGCTGAGCGCGACGCCCGGTCGGGTTGCCGGGATTGACGAGGAAGAACGCCTTGATCTTGGGATCCTCCAGCTTCTTGAGCTCCGCGTCCGTGAACTGGAAGCGGTTCTCCTGCGGCGCCTGGATGGTCACCACGTTCAGGGCGTAGTCCTCGAGGTGCGGCATCTCGAGGTAGGGCGTGAAGATCGGCGTGCCGAGCGCGATCGTGTCGCCGGCGCGCAGCAGGCGGTTGGCCTTCAGCGACTTGAAGATGTAGCACATCGCCGCCGTCCCGCCCTCGACGGCGTAGAGGTCGAACTTCCCGGCCGGCCGGGGCGACCCGCACATCGCCCACTGCAGGTACTCGTGCACGATCCGCTCGTTGTGGACCAGCATGCGGTCGGGGACCGGGTAGTTGTCGCCGATGATCGAGTCCACCAGCTCGTGGACGAAGGCATCGGGCTCGAACTTGAACGTCTTCACCGCGAACGGCACCAGCGCCGCCAGGAACGGCGCCCCCGGCATGTCGGCGTGCTTGGCCAGCCACGCCTCCAGCCGGCCGGCGACGCCCTGGGGCTGCGGCATGCCGGCGAGCCCAGCCGGATGCTCCATGACCCGCCGGCTCTCCGTGACGGCGAACTGGCCGAGGAGGAAGAAACCCTCGCGCGGCGTGGTGGCGATCCAGTTGGGGTTGCCCCGGCCGGCGTTGAGGAACGCCGACTGCGTGGTCCGGGAGGTTTTCTTGGCCAGGTGGATCAGCTCGTCCTTGATCTCGAACGGGCTGAGGGTCTCGAACTTCCGCAGCTTCATGACGTCCATGTCTGTCTCCTGCGTTCTTTGGGCCTCGTCGCGATCGGGTCGTGCGTCACAAGAGGTCTCGCTCCCAGTTGAGAATCACGCGAATCTGGGCGCCCAGCTGGTTGGCGTTGTCTTGATCGAGGATGACGCCGCGCACGCGAAGCCACAGGCCCTGCAGGAAGGCGGGCGTCTTCCAGGGAAGGCGGTAGTCGACGGTCAGGTCGTACTCCCGCTGGTCGGGCGCGTTCGCCCGCGTCTTGGGATCGATGGCGTCCGTGCCCCAGACGAAGTTGAAGTTGGCGCTGAGCCCCGGGGTCAGCACCTTCGAGAAGTCGTAGGCGATGCCGACCAGCCACGCCTTCTCGTTGGCGCGGTCGAAGTCCTGGTCGATCATCGAGAGATAGCCGGGGAAGCTCCCCCACGGACTCTGGATGGTGTTGCCGGAGCCCGTGACCGAGAACGCCGCCGTCAGCGTGAGCTCCCGGTAGATCGCCTGGATGCGGGCGCCGCCTTGCTGGGTCTCCCAGAATTTCTCCGCCGCGTTGGCCACGAGCGCGTCCCCCACGGCCCGCTGGTCCGTGAACTGCGCGCCGAGACGGATCTTCCAGTCCGGGTTCAGCGCGTAGAGATAGTCCGCCTCGGCGTAGACCGTGTTGAAGGTGTCGACGCCGTACTGCTCGGTCACGTCGAGCCGCAGCCCCGGGACGGGGGTCAGCCGCACCCCGGCCAGGGCGACGCCGCGGTCGGTCCCCGTCGCCCCGGCCTGCTGGGACATGCTGACGAACTCGTCGGCGTTGCGTGGCTTGATGTCCCAGAGGTAGCCGCCGAAGTACTGGACCCAGGCCACCTTGCCGCCGAGGGTCACCCCCTCGAAGGTGTTGGGCGTCATCCGGTTGTCCTGGGGGTTGATGTAGGACTGGTCAACCAGCTGCCGGTAGCCCTTGAGCAGCGCGTAGTCCTGGTAGCGCAGCGCGCCCCACGCCTCACCGGGGACGTAGTAGCCCTCTTGCCCGGGCTTGAGGAGGAGCGTGCCGTCCTTGTCGTCCGGCGCGTAGAGGGGCGCCGAGCCATACAGGGTCGCGCCCATCGCGAAGGTGTCGAGGAGCCAGCCCGACTGGTAGGTGATCCAGCCTCCGAACGCCCACGCCTCGTTCTCGGTGCCGTCGGGCTTCTCCCGGTTGAAGTAGTAGCTGCGGAAATGCACCTTCAGATCCGTGTCCCGCAGGAACGGGGGCAGGTCCGCCATCTGCTCCTTCAGCGGGGCGAAGAGCCGCTCCAGCGGGGGCCCCGGCGGCGGCGGCGGCGGCGCGTCTTCGGCGCAAGCCGGGCCTGCCCACGTCACCGTGCCGGCCAGCAGCACCGCCGCGGCGAGACCGCGCCAGGCTCGCATCCGCTCGCTCTGGATACCCATGACCCACCTCCCGGGCGCACCGTCCCGGTCATGGACCGGGCGCGCCAGTGAACCCAGCCGGGGCTTCCGATGCAGGCCGAGCGACGTCTTCCTGGCCAGCCGGATCACCTCGTCCTCGCTCTCGAACGGGTGGCCTCTCGAGGTGTCGGGGGCGTCCCGAGGCCCATGCCTGTTTCTCCCCTGTCCTGGGGGGGCGCCTCACGCCAGGAGCATGACGATGACCATGCCCCAGATCGTGAGCAGCGTGTTGCCGACGGCGTAGGTCACGGTGTAGCCGAGCGCGGGCACCTGGCTCCGGGCGAGGTCACAGATCATCCCGAGCGACGCGGTCGTCGTGCGCGCTCCGGAACAGGCCCCGAGCAGGATCGCGTCGTGGAAGCGGAAGACGTACTTGCCGACGAACATCCCGAGGATCAGGGGTACCATGGTCGCCGCGACCCCCCACAGGAACAGGCCGAAACCGAGCGTCTTCAGGCCGCTGACGAAGCCCGGCCCCGCCGAGATGCCGACCACCGCGATGAAGATGTTGAGACCGACCGAGTTCATGAACCAGACGGTGGGCGACGGGATGCGCCCGAAGAACGGGCGCGTCGAGCGAAGCCAGCCGAACACGAGGCCGGAGATGAGGGCTCCGCCCGAAGTCGACAGCGTCAGCGGTATGCCGCCGACCTTCCAGACGAGCGCGCCGACCAGCGCACCGATCGTGATCGCGCCCCCGATGAACGCCACGTCGGCGACGTCGGTCGGCCGGTCGGCGACGCCCAGCATCTTGGCGGCCGCGGCGGTGTCCTGCGTGCGGCCCACGAGGGTGAGGATGTCGCCCCGCTGGATCGTCGTGTTCGGCAGGATCGGGATCGAGGTGGCCGTGGCGCCCCGCGTGATCTTCCGCAGGAAGACTCCGCGGGCCCTGGGGAGCTTGGCCACCTCGGCGAGCGTCTTGCCGTCGACCGCCTTGTTGGTCACCAGGACGTCAACGCCCTCCACCGGCATGTTCAGAAGCTCCGGATCGTCGACTTCCTCCGCGTTCGCCCCGAGGACACTCACGAGCACCTCACGGACGCCGGCCACCGCCACCACATCACCCTCACGCAGCACGGTGTCCGCCGTCGCGTCCTCGATCGTCCCGCCGCGGCGGACGCGCAGGACGAAGACGCGCGCGTCGGGCACCAGCGCCTCCGCCTCGATGGCGCGCAGGCCGACGGCCTTCCCCCCCTGACGCACGCGGTAGGCACGCACTGCCCAGCGGTGCCAGGCCGAGCCGGCCCCGCCCAGCTCCTTGGTGCCGCCCTGCTTCTCCTCGTAGTCCTTGCACGCCGCAATTAGATCGATGCGGAGAAGCGGCGGGCCGACCAGTGCCAGGACGATGGCCGAGCCGACGGTGCCGAAGAGGTAGGTCACGGCATAGGCCACCGGCATCAGGTCGAGCAGCCCCTTGGTCTGGTCAGCAGGCAAGCCCAGCCGGTTGATGGCGTCGGTCGCGAGGCCCATCGAGGCGGAGATAGTCTGGGACCCCGCATACAGCCCGGCCGCCGCCCCGAGGTCGTACCCGGCGAGCTTGGCGATCACGACGATGGCGGCCAGACTGAACACACACTGCACCACCGCGAAGAGCGCCTGCGGCAGGCCGTCCTTGGCGACGCCCCGGACGAACTGCGGCCCGACGCCGTAGCCGACGGCGAACAGGAACAGGAGGAAGACCGTTGCCTTGAGGGGCGGCGAGATGGTGATCCCGAGCTGTCCGATCACGACCGCCGCCAGCAGGGTGGCGGTCACCGCCCCCAGGCCGATGCCGCGGAAGGTGAACTTGCCGAAGTAGTACCCGAGGCCAAGCGAGAGAAAGATCGCGACCTCCGGGTACGTGCGCAGCGTCTGGGCGAACCAGTCAAGCATCTTGCCCCCCGTTCGAGCGCTCGCGGCCGCTCATGCCCGGGTCAGCGGCCGGATGCCTTGCCGTGCCGGGCCAGGGCGTCGGGCTTCAGGAGCTCGAGGCCCTTGCCGGCGGTGTAGCCGTGGATCTCCTTCACGTCGAGCTTGCGCATGAACGCGATGATCTCCTTGGTGACGACCTGGCCCGGCACCATGATCGGGAACCCGGGCGGGTACGGGATCACGAACTTCGCCGAGACCAGCTCGGGGCCCTTGGCCAGCCGGTCGTCGATCGCCTTGCTGTCGAGCTTGACGTGCTCGAGTTGGCGGCGTCGTAGGCCATGTAGTATGCCTCGCGCATGTGCCCTTCCTGGGTGGCGCTCTTGGGATCGTCGCGGAAGGCGTCGTGGAAGCGCTGGAAGTCGGGCAGGTCCGGCACGTCCTCGACCAGCGACTTCACCCGCGCCTTGAAGGCCGCCCGCTCCTCGTCGCCGCCATCGGCGAGCCGCTTCTCGATCGACCGCGTCATGTCGGCCAGGGCCTTGATCAGGTGGGCGAGGTCGCTCCGCGTGTTGTTGATGTTGATCTGGACGAGCACGCTGTTGCGCGAGGTCTTGTTGATCTGGATGTCGTGATCGCTGGCCAGCAGCCCCTTGAACTGGGTGCCGTCGTAGCCGGCGGCGCCACAGAGGAGCGTGATCCGCGTCGGGTCGAGGTAGAACTCGTCGTTGTCCAGCGCCGCCAGCGTGTCGGCCATCGTCCAGCCCGGGGCGCCCCAGTCGGTGAACCCCGACTTCCGGTGCTCGGCCGGGATCATCTCGGCCGGGGTGGCCACGCGGAAGTACTTGGAGATGAGCGGGTGCCCGTTGATCTGGCGCCGGGCCTCGATCGCCAGCTGGGTCGCCCGCCCGACGAGCTCGTAGCCCTCCAGCTCCATCTGCCGCCGGGCGACGTCGAGCGAGGCGATGATCTGGAGATTGGGCGAGGTCGAGGTGTGGGTGAAGAACGCCTCCTTGAAGGAGGCCTCGACCGTGTGGAAGTCCTGGTCCGCGACCACGATGATCGAGCCCTGGCGGAGCGCCGACATCGACTTGTGCACGGAATCGGTCTCGTAGACGCGCACGCGCACCTGGTCCGGGTCCGGCAGGAGCTCCATGTCCAGGAGCTTCGGGTCCTTCGGGTCCAGCTTGCCGGCGCTGGCCTTGAACGCCTCGTAGCGCTTGCGGTACTCCGGGTCCTGCATCAGCGCACGGATCGCCGCCGCCGCGCCCATCGCCGTGCGCCGCCGGAGGAACGGCGAGAAGCGCGCGAACCCGAACCACGCCTCGTCCCAGAGGAAGACGAGGTCCGGCTTGATCGCGAGACATTCCAGCATGGTCCGCTTGACGTTGGCGACGTGGCCGTCGAAGGTGCAGTTGGTCAGGACCACCAGCCTGGCCCGGTCGAGCTTGCCTTCCGCCTTGAGCTGGAGCAGCGCCTTCTTGATCGGCTTGATGGCGAGGCTCCCGTACATCGAGTACTGGGTGAGCGGGAAGGCGTCGATGTAGAGCGGCTGGGCGCCGGCCAGCACGAGCCCGTAGTGGTGCGACTTGTGGCAGTCCCGGTCGATCAGGACGATGTCGCCCGGCCGGAGCAGCGCCTGGTGGACGATCTTGTTCGACGTCGACGTGCCGTTGGTGACGAAGAAGCTGCGGTCGCCGCCCAGGGCGCGGGCGGCCTTGTCCTGCGCGACCTTGATGTTGCCGGTGGGCTCGAGCAGGCTGTCGAGGCCGCCGGTGGTCGCCGACGATTCGGCGAGGAAGAGGTTGGCCCCGTAGAACTCGCCCATGTCGCGGATCCAGTTGGACTTGAAGATCGACTTCCCGCGGGCCACCGGCAGCGCGTGGAAGGTGCCGATCGGGCGCTGGGCGTAGTGCTTGAGGTTGTCGAAGTACGGGGTCTCGTAACGGTCCTTCACCCCGTCGAGGATCGCCAGGTGGATCTCCATCGGCTCCTCGACCCCGTAGAAGATTCGCCTGATGGGCGCCGCCTCCGGGGAGCCGGCCAGCCGGGCGACGTCGCGGTCGGTCATCAGGTACACGTCCAGCTCGGGCCGCCAGCGGCGCACCAGCTGCGCCAGCAGGGTCCCGAGGTCGCCGCTCCGCGCGGACTCGGCGACCTGCACCTGGCGGGCGAGGATCTCGCGCAGCACCGGTACCGTGTACTGCGACGGGTAGCCGAAGCCGTCGCTGATCACGACCGATTGGAGATTGGGGTTGAAGACCACGGCCAGGACCGCGTCCTCGAAGCTGCCGACCACGACTGGCTCGTAGACGAACTCGTCCTCGGCGCGGCGCAGCCGGCGGAACGTCTCCCGGATCTCCGGCCACATGGCGCGCTCGGCGGGCGAGACGTACAGGATCTCGAAGTACGGCCGCCGCGCCTGGCCGTGGCCGATCGACGGGGGCAGGACGTCGGGCAGCCGGGCCTCGCCCTCCTCCTCGGCCTTCCAGGGCTCCTGGTCGTCCCGGTAGCTGTTGCTGAGGAGCGCGCCGCTGATCCGCTGCACCAGGCGCGCGAAGCCGGTCCAGTCCCCGGTCTGCAGGCGCTCGTGGACCTGCGCCATCAGCCGGGGGCCGGGATAGCCGCAGAGCTCCTCCAGCGGCGCCAGCTCGGCCAGCAGCTCGCGCGGGTCGGGGCGGGCGCCAGCCGCCGGCCGCGGGCCGGTCCCCGCCAGGGCCCGGGCGACGCGGTTCAGCGTCCGCCAGCGGTCGACCCGCGCCTCCGAGGCCGCGAAGAACTCGTTCAGGGCAAGGATTCGGTCGTCGGTCGTCGTTGTCGTGGTCATGTGTGACTCCTCCGGGGCGGCTCGATCCGCATCCGCACGGGCGGCTCGAGCGAGACCCCTCCTGCCGTGGTGCCCGGAGGGACGGACGTGCCCCACCTGGCACCCGCCTCATCCGAATGCTATTCTCAGAGAATGGTGGGGTTTAGCCGCGGCAGGCAGCTTGCTCCAGCGGCCACACATGCGCGCTCGACCTGGGCCGTGGCCACGAAGGAGCCTTCTGCCGTTCCGTGACGGAGCCATGCGCCATCGTTCTCCCGACGAGATCTTGGCACAGGGACCGGGCGGAAGTCCCGAGGGAATTCGCAAATTTCTCCAAAATGACCCCCCGGGGCCTGACGGCGTGATCGAGTTCCCGCCCTACCGGCTGGACCCGCGCTCGGGACGGCTGTGGCACGGCGACCGCCCGGTGGAACTGCGCCCCAAGGCCTGGGCGTTGCTGTGCTATCTGGCCGAGCGCCCCGGCGCTCTGGTCACCAAGGAGGAGCTGCACGCGGCCGTCTGGGGCGACACCGTCGTGTCGGACGACACGCTGACGCAGACGCTCGGCGAGCTGCGCCGGGCGCTGCGGGACGATCCCCGGGCGCCTCGGGTGATCGAGACGGTCCACCGGCGGGGCGTTCGCTTCATCGCCAGGTTGCACGCGACCCCGGCCGACACCGCGGGAGCCGTGTCTGCCGTCGCTCCCGAACCCCTCCCGGGACCGGGATCTCCCGCCGCCCTGGTGGGGCGCGATACCGAGCTGGCGGCGCTCCGGGCCCTGTTCCGCAAGGCGTCCGCCGGCGAGCGCCAGGTGGTGCTCGTCCAGGGGGAGCCGGGCATCGGCAAGACCTCGCTCGTCGAGGCGTTCCTGGACGAGGTGCGGGCGGGGACCGGGGGTGTCCTCGTCGGCTATGGCCAGTGCGTGGAGCTACACGGGGAGCGCGAGCCCTACATGCCGGCCCTGGAGGCCCTGGAGCGGCTGAGCCAGGGATCGGCCGGCGACCGGCTGCTGCCGCTCCTGCGCGCGGTCGCCCCGAGCTGGCTGGCCCAGATGCCGTCGCTCCAGACGCCCGCCGACGCCGAGCGGCCGCGGCGCGGGGGCTCCGACACGACGCCGCACCGGATGCTGCGCGAGTTCGCGAGCCTGGTTGAAGCGGCCTCCGTCGACCACCCGCTGGTGCTCGTCCTGGAGGACCTGCACTCGAGCGACCGGGGGACCGTGGACCTGGTCTCCGTGCTCGCCCAACGGCCGCAGCGGGCGCGAGTGCTGCTCGTGGGCACCTATCGGCCGGCGCAGGCGGCCGCGCTCGATCACCCGTTCGCGCAGGTCGTCGCGACCCTGCGGGCGCGACGCCTGTGCACCAGCATCGCGCTCGAGTACCTGAGCCGGAGCGAGGTCACCGCGTACCTGCGGCGCCGCTTCCCGGGCTCGGGGGTGCCCGACGACGTGGCCGCCTTCGTCCACGCCCACACGGACGGGAATCCGCTGTTCATGGCCAGGCTGGTGGACCATCTCCTGGATCGGGGGTGGCTGTTCGAGAACGGTGGCGTCTGGCGGCTGACCGCCCCCCTGGCCACCATCGAGCAGGACGTGCCGGACGACCTCCAGCAGCTCATCGAGGGGCAGCTGCGGCTCGTGTCACGGGCCGAGCGAGAGGTGCTCGAGGTCGCGAGCGTCGTCGGGGTGGTGTTCGATGCACCGGCGGTGGCCGCGGGGCTCGACGCCGCGCCCGAGGAGGTCGAGTCGCTCTGCGACCGGCTGTGTCGCCCACAACCCTGGCTCGAGCGCCTGGAGAGCGCTGCGTGGCCGGACGGCACGCCGGCGGGCCGCTACGGGTTCGGGCACGCGCTCTACCAGCGCGTGCTCTACGACCGCCTCGCGCTCACCCGGCGCGCCGCCCTGCACCAGCGGATCGGCGAGCGGCTGGAGGCCGGGTACGCGGGCCGGATCACCGCCATCGCGGGCGGGCTGGCCGTGCATTTCCAGCGCAGCCGGGATCGAGGCCGCGCCGTCGGGTACCTGGAGCAGGCCGCGAGCCGAGCGTACGACCGCCTCGCCTACCGGGATGTCGTCGCGTGTCTCGAACCGGCTCTCCAGCTGCTCCGCGACCTGCCGGACACGCCGCACCGCGCCCGGGACGAGCTGCGACTGCGCCAGCTGTACAGCGTCGCGCTGTCCCAGACCGCCGGGTACGCGGCGGAGGCGTTGCTCGAGAACCTGACGCGCGCGCGAAGTCTCTGCGAGCAGCTCGCGGACCTCGCCGGACTGTTCGACGTCCTCTGCGAACTCCTCTTGCTGTACAGCCACCGCGGTGCCCTGTCCGAGGCGGAACAGATCGGCAGGGAGCTGTCGCCGCTGTCCGAGCGTCTGGACACCTCTGCCGTGCTCGAGACCTCCTTCCTGCGAGGCGCAGTCCTCGTGTGGAGAGGCGACCTGGACGCCGCGGAGCCCCTCCTGGCCAAGGCGCTGGCGTCGCCGACGGCCCTGGACGAGGCGGATCGGCTGTACGGGGTCAACCCGGTCGTCGCCGCTCGCTCCTTCGAAGGTCTGCGGCGCTGGGTCCGCGCCGAGCCTGATCGCGCGCGGGTGGTGCAAGGGGAGGCCATGGCCCTGGCCGACCGGCTCGGCCGTCCCTTCACGGTCGCCCACGCGGCGGCGTTCGGAGCCCTTCTCCTCGTGCTCGACGGCCAGTCGGCGGAGGCCGTCAGGGTCGCCACCAAGGCCGTCGATCTCTCGGAGGAGTACGGCTTCCCGCTCTGGCAGGGGTCCGCGCTCGTCAGCCGCGGCCGGGCGCTCGTCGAGCAGGGCGAGGGTGAGCGAGGCCTCGCGGAGATCCGCCAGGGCCTCGACGTGCTGGAGCGGGCCAAATTGCGCCTCGGCGTTTCGCTGTGGTTCTCCTTTCTTGCCGGGGCCTGCCTGCAGCTGGACCGCGTGGACGAGGGGCTCGCCGCCGCCGACACCGGGCTGAGCCAGTGTCGCGACACCTCGGCGCGACTCTTCGAGGCCGAGCTCTGGCGCCTCAGAGGGGAATTGCTCCTGCGGGGGGCCCGCCGCGAGACGCCCGCCCGGCGGGCCGGGATCCGGGAAGCGGAGGAGTGCTTCGAGAAGGCGCGATCGGTGGCGCGCGCCCAGGGGGCGCGCATGCTGGAACGGCGCGCCAGCCGGGGGAACGACAGGGGCCCCGCGCCGCGCCGGCCCGCACGCTGACGGAGGACCGACAGCCTCGTCGTGACCGCGGGCAACGGGCCGCCCAAACGCCTACGGTTGGTCGGGCGGTCTTCCCAGTCCCCCCGAAGCTCCTAGTCGATCCAGGCACTTCGTGCGTACCACGTTCGCGGCGGCGTTCTTCACGTAGGCCCGTTCACACCGTGCGGGGTTTGCGGCACCGGTACTTGGGTCAGCTTCGGCGCAGGCGCCTCGGCGCCGGCCGTGCGCCAGCGAGGCCGGTGCAGCCCAAGGGCGCCGACGTGAAGGTGGATCTCGTCAGCCGAACCCCGGGCCTCAAACCCGTGAAGCCCGGTCAGAAACCGGCGTCGCCCAAGACGGGAGGCCCACCCACCGGCCTGGCGCAGCCTTGATACTCCCAGTGAACGTCGCCGAGACTGGCCGTCCACTCTGGGGGTGACCTTGAGAGGGCTCCCCAGTCCAGCGGGTTCTTCAGCCTGTCGAGCAGGCCACCCAGTCCTCCGCCGCCCCCCCCGCTCCCGAAGCGCAGCAGCTTCGTGTCGCGGTCGTACAGCCCGCCGGCGAAGCCGAACGGAATCGGCCCGGAATCCCGGCTGCAGCGCTGTCGCGCATCACGTTGCCCCACGGGTCGTAGTCGGTTCGCTGGACTGGGTAGAGGTATCTCCTCATACTTGACGGGCAGCGGATCGCCATCCATGATCACCAGGGCGATATTCATCGGGCGCTCGACCGTTGCGGCAAGCGCCCGGGGTGGTGCCGAAGAGGCCAATTGAGCAAGCCGGAGGCGGAAACGGATCCTTGGCCAATCGAAGAATGGTGTCGATTGCAGGTGGCGATAGTGATCTGGCCGGCCAGACGATCCGTCCGGCCACCTGGACTACTGGAGATGACCCATGAACATACCCTCCCAGCCTGATCAAGAACTCGAACAGCGCCTGGCGACCCCTTTACTGGATGTCCTGATCCGTGCCGGCCTGATCCTCGCCATGACCGTGCTTTGCTACCAGGTCTTCTCCCCGTTCCTGCACCTGATGGTCTGGGCGCTGATCCTGGCCGTCACGCTCTATCCGCTCCACCAATCCCTGGCCCGCAGGATCGGGGGCAAGCAAGGACTTGCCGCAACCCTGGTGGTCGTCGTTTTCGTCGTGCTGATCGTGGCGCCGACGGCGATGCTGGCAAGCTCGCTTGGCGATTCGGTGCGTCAGCTGGTCAACGACGTGCAGAACAACTCGCTGAAGATTCCAGCCCCGCGCCCCGGGGTCGAGGCATGGCCGGTCGTCGGCAAGAGGTTCCACGACGTCTGGTCCAAGGCGCATGCGGACCTGCCGGCGCTGGTGCAGAGCATGCAGCCAAAGATTGGCGAACTGGCGAAGACGGCCCTGAGCTTCGTCGCCAGCATCGGTGGTGGACTGTTGCAGTTTTTGGCCTCCTTCATCATTGCCGGCATCATCATGGCTTTCGGGCAGTCGGGCAGTCGCACCAGCCGGGCGATCTTCGAGCGCCTCGTCGGCAGCGCCCGCGGCGGCGAATATGCCAGCCTGTCCACGGCGACCATTCGTGCCGTCGCCCAAGGGGTGATCGGGGTGGCCTTGATCCAGGCCATCCTCGTCGGCTTGGCCCTGCTGGTCGCCGGGGTTCCGTGGGCGGCTGTGCTGGCGGTGCTCGTGCTGGTTCTCGGCATCGCCCAGGTCCCGGCGCTGATCGTGACCTTGCCCGCCATCGTCTACATCTGGTCGAGCGGCGATTACGGCACTGCGGCGGCGATCGCCTACACCGTGGTGCTGTTCCTGTCGGGCATGGCGGACAACGTGCTGAAGCCGCTGATGCTGGGCAGGGGGGTCGATGCGCCGATGCCGGTCGTTCTGCTCGGTGCGCTGGGCGGCATGGCGGCTGGTGGCATCCTGGGGATGTTCGTCGGCGCCACCCTGCTGACGCTGGGCTATCAGATCTTCATGGGCTGGGTGGCGGCCAACCCGGACGCCGGACAGGCTCAGGCGGAAAGCGACGCGCAGTCGGCGCGCTAACAACCGCTCCCAGGTCATCACGGTGGAGGTCGAAGTGCCCGCGAGCGGCGGTTACGGCACCGTGATCGCACAGGGCGGGCGCTTTGGCGTCGGGTCACTCTACGTCAAGGACGGCGTGCCGGCGTACGACTACAACTACCTTGGCCTCCGGCGCTTCACGGTCGCCTCCACGAAAAAGCTCGCGCCCGCGAAGTCCACGGCGGTGTTCCAGTGTGACTATGACGGGGGCGGCCCGGCAAAGGGGGCGAGGGGACGCTGCTCGTGAACGGCGAAAAGGTCGCCGAGGGACGGACTGGCATCACGCAGCCCGGCATCTTCTCCGCCGACGAGACCGGCGAAATCGGCATCGATCTCCGGACGCCGGTGGTTCGAGGCCATCGGGTCGGAAGCGAAGTCGCGCTTCACGGGGCGGATACCGAAGGTAACCGTCCGGGTGTGGCTAGGACCTCCTCTGTCCCGACCAGACGCCTGCACGCACAGCGCATCGATCGTTGACAGCGCCTGTCGGTGGTGTCACCCTGAGGCAGCCGACGCAGGCGGGGTGCGAGGTGCACAAACGGAACGAAGGGGAGGTATCCCGATGGTCGCTGGGAAATCCGCGAGAGCCGCTACGACGAGCCTGTGCTGGGTTGCGCTGGGTTTGATGCTTGGGCTGGGAGGGGCGCGCTCCGGAGCGAGCGCCGCCGAGGCAGACGCCAGGAACCTGTTCAAGGCCATGTCCGACTACATGGCGGCGCAGAAATCGATATCGTTCCAGTACGATACCGACCTCGAGATCGTGACCAAGGATAGGCAGAAGCTCGGGCTCGCGAGCTCCGGGCGGGTCACGCTCAATCGGCCGGACAAGATCCGGGTCACGCGCACCGGCGGCTTTGCGGATGTCGAGTTCCTCTTCGATGGCAAGACGCTGACACTGCTCGGCAAGACCTCGAACCTCTATGCTCAGATCGAGGTGCCGGGGACGATCGATCATCTGATCGACGAGTTGAGGGACAAGGGGAGACCCGTGCCTGGCGCAGACCTGCTACTGTCGAATGTCAACGACACGCTGATGGCCACTGTGACCAACGTCAAGGACCTTGGCAGTGGCGTCATCGGCGGGGTTGAATGCGATCACCTCGCGTTTCGAACGAAGGAGGTCGACTGGCAGATCTGGATTGCCCAGGGAAGCCGGCCCTATCCTTGCCGCTATGTCATCACCAGCACCAAGGTTCCGCAGGCACCACAATACATCCTCACGATCAGGGACTGGAAGACCGGCGACGAGGTCGGGTCCGACGATTTCAGCTTCAAGAACGCCACGAACGCCACGAAGAAGGGTCTGGCCGATCTCCCCAACATGGACGAGTTGCCGCAGATCTTTGCGGTCGGAGGCAAGAAATGAGCGTGGCGAAGCGAGTCGTCATCCTCTTGATGGCCGGGATCATCGGCCTGTGTGCCCTCGAACTGGGCGATCAGCTTTCGATCCCCGGCGTCGACGGCTTCATCTCGTCGGCCGAGGCTGTCGTGGGGCGGCCGCTGACGCCCGTGAGCGTTGCCGGGGTGGCGCGGCGCACCGTCAGGCGCTGCGCGGTCGGCGTCTATAACTGCTAGCGACCGATCGACTCCGGCTCCGACGGCATAGCGAAGCCGACAACCTACTCCGCTGGCGTCGCGCTACACTCGGCCGTCACTCGGGCGGCCGGCGGGCTGGAGACGGGGGCCGGAGGTCGAGGGCGCGCAAGGCCTAGGGCGGCCGACCAGATCGAGCTCGTTGGAAGCGTCGTGGCGCGGAGCTTGCGACCGGGCGCGTGCGATTCCGCCGGGCCGGTGACGGATGATCGTCGTTGATGCCGGAGGCCGCGCCAGGGCAATGCGTGTAGGGGTCTTGTCCGGCCGATGAGGCGCTGCGCGCTCGTTGCCGGCGAACGAGGGCTTCGTCCGCGGGGAAGCCACACGGGCCAATTACCCCGGCGAGCTCCGGACGGACGCACTACGGACTTCATCCGCCTCGGCGACCCGCTCTTCGGCGGGGTATTTGTTTCTCAACCGGAGGGTCACCATGGTCATCGCCAACCGACGCCTACTGCTTCCTTTCCTGTGCATGATCACGCTGTCCGGCTGCGAAGGACTCCTGGTCACCGACACGCAGAGCCTGCTCGCCCCCACGTTCACGCGGTCAGAGATCCTCGGCTTGATAGCGGGATTTGGAACGACCTTTGCGGCCCTGCCGGACCTGATCTCGATGCTGAGGCGGCGCTCGAGCGCGGGCATGAACCCGAAGATGGCAGCGATCATGGGCGCCTTCCAGATCCTGTGGATCTGGTACGGACTGCTCATCGGTTCGAGACCCGTGGTGCTCTGGAATGCGATTGCCGTGGTGACGAACTCGTTTGTCGTGGGCGCGTATCGTCACTATGCGCGCCGCGAACGTGGCGTATAGTTGGGTGAACGAGCCGATGTCACGTATGATTCGTCGCGCTCTGGTGGCGCTGGCGGTTGCCGGGCTGCTCGTCGGTGCCGCCGCGGGCGCGGCGTGGATCCTCTTCCGCCTCTACGGGCCCGATCTCGTCCGCGCCCAGCTCGAGCGCGCGCTGGCGACCGCGCTCGAGCGTCCGGCGCGTGTCGGCGCGGTGAGCTTCCGTCCGTGGGCGGCCGGTCTCCGCGTGTCGGGCGTGACCGTCGCGAGCGGAGCCCGCCCGGAGGACGGCACGCTCCTCCGGCTCGACCATGCCGACGTCGGCGTCCGGCTCGAGAGCCTCTGGCGGCGCCGGCTCGTCGTGGCCGTGACCCTCGCCGAGCTCGACGTCGCCACCACGGCGGGCGGGGGCGCCGCCGATCTGGCCGCGCTGGCCGTCCCCTCCACGTTCGCCCTCGGCTCGGTGGAGGTCCGCGTCGGGGTGATCCGCCTGGTGAACGGCCGCGTCCGCCATCGGGACCCGGAGGCCGGCTGGGCGGTCGAGGCGCGCGGGATCGACGCCGACGGCCGGCCCGGGCCCGATGCCCTCGCGCTCTCCGCCCGCGTCGAGAGCCTTCTGATCGAGGCGCCCGGCATGCGGGAGCGCCTCGAGCGGCTCCGCGCCGAGGGGATCGTCCGTCCTGGCCAGATCCGGCTGGAGGCCGGGCGCTTTCGGTGGGAGGGCCACGAGATCCGGCTTGCCGGCGAGCTGCGCCAGCCCGACGCCGCCCTCGAGGTGCGCGCCACCGCGCGGGGCGAGGTCGCGCTGGCGGCCGTCGCGAAGCGGGCCGGGGTGACCGTACCGCTCGGTGGGCTCGCCGGGGTCGACGCGACGCTGGAGGGTCCGGTGGCCGCCCCGCGCCTCGAGGCCCGCGTCACGGTGCCCGACCTGGCCGCGGGTCCGCTCCGCGCCCGGGACGTCCACCTGGCCGGCACCTTCATCGACGGGACGCTCCGCGTCCCCGACGTCCAGGCCGACCTCTTCGGCGGCCGCGTCCGGGGCGCGCTCACCGTCACCCCGGAGGCCACCGGAGGCGCGCGGCGCGTCGCGCTGACGCTGAGCGATCTCCACCTGCCCGGCGTGCTCGCGCCGCTCGGCCCCGGGACCGTGCGGGCCGAAGCCCGGGTCACCGACGGCGCGATCGAGCTGGGGCCGGTGACGGCGCGCTGGGCCGACGCGCGCCTCGACGTCACGGGACGCGTGGAGGCCGGCCAGCGCCTGGCCCTGCGCGCGGACCTCGACGCCGATCTCGGCGCCCTCGGGCGGGCCGCGGTCCCGGGGGGCGTCGCCGGCCGGGTCCGCATGACGGCGGACGCCACGGGGACGTGGGAGCGGCCGGTGCTCGCCGGGCAGGTCGAGACGGGGCCGCTCGTGGTGGCGACCCAGCCGGTTGACCGCGCGACGCTGCGGTACCGGCTCGAGGGACACGACGGGCTCGCGCGGTGGACGGGCACGCTCGACACGGCCCGCGTCGCGGCGCCGGGCCTGCCGCTCGAGGATCTCAGCGCCGCGTTCACCCTCGACGGGACCGCTGTCGACGTCCAGCGCCTCACGGGCCGTGTCGCCGGGGTCCCGGTCGCCGGGCGGGGCGCCTGGCGCTGGGCCGGCGCGCGTGCTCGCGCCGCTCGGCCCCGGGACCGTGCGGGCCGAAGCCCGGGTCACCGGCGGCGCGATCGAGCTGGGACCGGCGACGGCGCGCTGGGCCGACGCGCGGCTCGACGTCACGGGACGCGTGGAGGCCGGCCAGCGCCTGGCCCTGCGCGCGGACCTCGACGCCGACCTCGGCGCCCTCGGGCGGGCCGCGGTCCCGGGGGGCGTCGCCGGTCGGGTCCGCATGACGGCGGACGCCACGGGGACGCGGGAGCGGCCGGTGCTCGCCGGGCAGGTCGAGACGGGGCCACTCGTGGTGGCGACCCAGCCGGTCGACCGCGCGGTGCTGCGGTACCGGCTCGAGGGACACGACGGGCTCGCGCGGTGGACGGGCACGCTCGACGCGGTCCGCATCGCGGCGCCGGGCCTGCCGCTCGAGGA
The DNA here is from genome assembly GCA_963708025.1 of uncultured Candidatus Rokubacteria bacterium. Taxonomy (GTDB): domain Bacteria; phylum Methylomirabilota; class Methylomirabilia; order Rokubacteriales; family DASRDR01; genus CAVPSB01. The sequence continues at coordinate 327,437 of CAVPSB010000013.1, forward strand.
TCTCAGCGCCGCGTTCACCCTCGACGGGACCGCTGTCGACGTCCAGCGCCTCACGGGCCGCGTCGCCGGGGTCCCGGTCGCCGGGCGGGGCGCCTGGCGCTGGGCCGGCGGCGGACGGGCCGAGGCCGACCTCGGGCCCGTGGCCCTCGCCGCGCTCCCGGGACGCCCACCGGGGCTCCCGCTCGTCGGGACGGGCTCGGGGCGAGTCCAGGCCACGGTGGAGCGCGGGACGGTGTCGGCGACGGGGACGTTCGACCTGAGCGAGGTGGTGCTCGCCGACGTCCCGCTGGGGACCGGTGGCGGGCGCATCGGCCTCGACGGGCGCGAGGTGACCGCCGAGCTGACCTTTCCCGCGCGCCGGGTCCGGGCCACCGGGAGCGGTCACCTCGAGACCGGCCGGATCGTCAGGGCGCACGCGCAGGTCGAGCGCCTCGAGCTGGACCCGCTCCTCCGGCGCTTCGCGCCGGTCGCGCAGCATCACGTCAGCGGCTCGGTCTCGGCGCGCGTCCAGGCCGAGGTGCCGGTGGGTCAGCTGGAGGCGGCCCGCGTGACGGCGTGGATCACCCCGGAGGACCTCATGGTCGCCGGTGAGCGCTGGACGGCGCGCTCCCCCGCGGTGATCCGCTGGGAGCGGCGGCGACTCTCGATGGCCGACCTCCGGCTCGCCAGCCCGCTCGGCACCCTGACGGCCTCGGGCGGCGTCGAGGCCGAACGCGGCGAGGGGCGGCTGGCCCTCGCCCTCGAGGACGCGCGGCTCCCTCCCCCGCTCGACCGCGTCGGTCGTGGCCGGGTCCAGGCCGAGGCGCGTCTCACGCGGGCGGCGCTGGAGGACGTGTCGCTCCACGCGCGCTGGCCGGCCGGCTCGCTCACGCTCGGGGGCCGGGCGCCATTCGACGGCGCGATGGCGCTCCGCGCCCGGCTGACCGGGGACGTCGCCGAGGTGGCCCGGGCCTTCGATCTCGGCGGCCTCGCCGGCCAGATGGTGGTCTCGGCCGAGGTGGGCGGGCCGGTGAGCGAGCCGGTGGCCACGGGCCGGATCGAGGCCCCCACGCTCGCGGCCGCGGGCGTCACCCTCGCCCGGGTCTCCGTCCCGTTCCGGCTCACGCGGACGGCCCTCCGGATCGAACGGGCCAGCGCGCGGCTCGGGCCGGATGCGCTCACCCTCGACGGCCAGGCGGCGCGAGCGGACGGCGGCTGGGGGGGACACGGGACGCTGGCGGCACCCAGGGTCGCCGTGGGGCGGTGGCCGATCGAGGAGCTCCGCGTCGGCTTCGCCGTGGACACCGAGCGGCTCGTCCTCACCGACGCGGCGCTCCGCGCCGCCGGCGTCCCGGTGCGCGCGACCGGGTCGTGGGCGTGGAGTGGAGGCGGCCGGCTGGAGGGCCACGTCGGTCCCGCGCGTCTCGGCGAGCTGCCGGGGGTGCCGCCGGCGCTGGGGTTCGAGGGCGTCGTGGCCGGGCGGTTCGGGGGGACGCTGCGGTCACTCGACGACGTCGCGGCGACCGCCGCGCTGGAGCTCGGCGAGGTCCGGGCCGCCGGCGTGGCGCTCGGCGCCGGCACGCTGGACCTGGATGCGCGCGGCCGCGCGTTCCACGCCCGCCTCGGCTTTCCGGGGCGGCGCCTGACCGCCACCGCCGAGGGCCGCACCGAGGCGGGGGCGGTGATGGCCGTCCGCGCGGCGGTGGACGAGCTGGACCTCGCGGAGCTGGTGCAGCGGCTCGGGGCGGACGGCGCGCCGGCGGTCGAGGGCCGGGTGTCCGCCCGGCTCGTGGCCGACGTCCCGATCGACCGGCCCGCGGAGGCGCGCGGCACGCTCCACGTGGAGCCCCTCGACCTCCGCGTGGCCGGCGAGGCCCTGGCGAGCCGGGAACCGATCGTGGCGCGCTGGGACGCGGGGGGACTCCGGGTCGAGCGGTTCGCGCTCGAGGGCCGGGCGGGGCGCCTGACCGGCGAGGGCGCCTGGAAGGCGGACGGCGGGCTCGAGGCGGAGCTGCGCGGGCAGGTGCCATTGGCCCTGCTGGCGAGCCTCCGGCCGGAGGTGGAGCAGGCGACCGGGACCCTGGAGGTGACGGCGACGGTGACGGGTACGACGGCGGCGCCGGTCGTCGAGGGCCAGGGCACGGTCCGGGACGCGAGTCTCCGCTTCCGCGGATACCCGGAAGGCGTGCGGGACATCGAGGCGCGGCTGATCGGATCCCCCACCGGCCTGCGCCTCCTCGAGGCCCGGGGCGTGTTCGGCGGCGGCGCGGTCACGGCCTCCGGGGAAGCGGCACTGGCGGGCGGCACGCTCGGAGCGTATCGCGTGGCGCTCGGAGCCCGGCGGGTGGCGGTGGCGCCGATCGAGGGCCTCTCGACGCTGTGGGACGGCGACCTCGAGCTGGCCGGACGGGGAGCGCGCGCCCAGCTCGCCGGCGAGCTGCGCCTCCTCCGCGGCGCCTACACGGGAGAGCTCGCGCCGGCGGCCGGGCGCCCCGCGGCGGGAGGCGGTCCAGCCGACGGCGGTCTCGCGCTCCCGCTTCGCGTCCTGGTCAAGCTCGACGACAACCTGGTCGTGCGGAATCGCACCGCCCACCTGCGGGTCGGCGGCCAGCTGTCCGTCGAGGGATCCACGGCGCGGCCCGCCGTGCTGGGCGCGGTCGAGGTGCGCGACGGCACCATCGTCTTCCGGGATCGCCGCTTCACCGTGGTGACCGCGACGGCCCGCTTCCTCGACCCGCGCCGCATCGACCCGTTCCTGGACGCCGCGGCGACGGCGCGGATCCGCGCGTACGACGTCACCGCGCGGCTGAGCGGCCGCGCGGACAGCCTGGAGCTGCGCCTGCATTCGACCCCGCCGCTCTCCGAGGAGGACCTGCTGGCCCTGGTGGCCTTCGGGGTCACGCGCGCGGAGCTCGAGCAGTCGGCCACCGGGGTGGTGGCCGAGGAAGCGGCCCGGGTGATCGTCCGCGACCTGCTGGGCTTCGAAGGACCCGGCCCCATCGGCTCCAGCGACCCGAGCAAGCCCGCAAGTCGGCTCCAGGTGGGGACCCGGGTGGCCGAGCGGACGACGGTCCCGGGCCAGGCCCCCGACAGCCGGGGGGACCAGCGGGTCACCGTCGAGTACAAGCTCGCCGGCCCCCTCAGCGTCGTCGGCGAGCGCGGCGTCCGCGGAGGGTACTCGGCGGGACTGGTCCTTCGCCTTCGCTTCCGATGACGGGGCTCCGCGCCGCGCTCCGCCCCGTCGTGGTGGCGTGCGCGATGCTGGCGGGCGCGCTCCCGGGCGCGGCCCGCGCCGGGGACGGCGGGCCGGCGGTGGTCGGCGTGGATGTCGTCGTGCCCGAAGGGGTCCCGGAGCCGCTCGTCCGCGAGGCGATCGGGGAGATGGCCGGGCGGCCTCGCTCGCGCCGCGCGGTCCGGGAGAGCCTGGAGCGCCTCTGGTCGCTGGGGCTCTTCGCCGACGTCCAGGTCGAGGAGGTCGAGGGGCCAGACGGGGTGCGTCTCCGGTATCGCCTGACCCCGCGGCCGCTCGTCCACCGCATCGCGTGGCGCGGCGACGCGGGGCTGGACCTCGCCCAGCTGGCCGGAGCCGCGGCGCTGGCGATCGGCGAGGAAGCGTCGCCCGAGCGGCTCGCGCGCGCCCGGGCGGACCTGCTCGCCCTCTATCGCCGCGAAGGATTCCTTGACGCCGTGGTCGACGTCGACTCCTCCGGCGGCGACGTGGCACGGGACGTCACGTTCGACCTCGCCGCGGGGGCGCCGGCGCGATTCGCCGACGTCCGCCTCGAGGGCACGCTGGGGCTGCCCGCCGAGACGGCGGTTGGGGTGCTCGGACTCGGCGCCGGCGACCGCTACCGGGAGGCCGCGGTGCGCGACCGGGTCCGGGCCCTCGAGGAGCGACTGCGCCGCGAGGGGTTCTTCGAGGCGCGCGTGACCGCGCGGCCGCCGTCGCGGGAGGCCGCTTCCGACCGGGTCGGCTCATCGTCGACGTGGCCGCCGGCCGCCGATACGTGGTCACGTTCGCCGGTCGCCGCGCGCTGGCCGAGTCGCTCCTGCGAAGCCGGCTCACCTTCCTCGACAGCGGCGTGGTGGACGACTTCGAGGTCGAGGCGAGCGCCCGGCAGCTCGAGGCCGTGTACCGGGAGCGGGGATACGCCTTCGCCCGGGTGGCGGGAACGCTCGACGGCTCGGCCGACCCCCCGGCGCTCCGCTTCGACGTGACGGAGGGACCGCAGGTGCGCGTCGCCTCGGTCACCTTTCGCGGCAACGCCGCGCTCAGCACGAAGCGGCTGCAGGCGGCGGTCGCCACCAGGCCGCCCGCCCTTTTCCAGAAGGGGCTGTTCCGGCAAGACGTCCTCGACGGGGACCTGGCCGCGCTCCAGGCCCTCGCCCGGGCGGAAGGGTTCGCCGATGCGACCGTGGGGCCGGCTGACGTCCGCTTCGAGAACGGCCGGAGCCTCGCGCACGTCGTGATCCCGATCGTGGAGGGCACGCGCGTCACCGTCGGAGGCGTCGCGGTGGAAGGCCGGACGCTCGTCGCCGAGCCAGAGCTGCTCGCCGTCGTCGCGATCAGGCCGGGCGATCCCTGGAACCCCGCCCGGGTCGAGGACGGGCGGCGGGGCATCGAGCGGCTGTACGGGCGACGCGGGTATCCCGGGGCGACGGCCGACGCGGCGGTGACCCGCGAGGGCTCCCAGGTGGCGATCGTCTTCCGCGTCGCCGAGGGGAGCCCCACCCGCGTCGGGCGCATCCTGCTGCGCGGGCTCGTGGTGACGACGGAGGCCACCGTGCGCCGGCAGCTCGGCTTCGAGTCCGGCGATCTCTTCGACCCGGATCGTCTCCTCGGGGCCCAGCGGCGGCTCGAGCGGCCGGCGGCGCTGGCGAGCGTGGAGGTCGGGCCGCGACGGCCCGCCCCGACGCCCTTCGCCGACGTCGAGGTGAGCGTGGCGGAGCAGAAGCCCTGGCGGTTCGAGCTGGGCGCCGGCTACGACACCGCCGAGGGCGCGCGCGGCTACCTCGAGCTGGGCCACGACAACCTCTTCGGGACCGCGCGGAGCGCCAGCGTGCGGATCAAGGAGGCCATCGGGGGCGACGCGATCAGGCGCCTCGAACGGCTCGACCTCGCCTATCGCGAGCCGTGGATCGCGGGGACGGACTGGCAGGCCGAGGCCGAGGTGTTCGCCGAGCAGACCGAGAACCTCGGCTACGACCTCGAGCGCCTGGGGCTCGTCGCCTGGGTCGGCGACGACCTCCTCAACCCGCGCGGCCCGCAGACCCTCCGCTATCAGCTTCGCTACCGGCTGGAGGGCGTGCGGACCTCGAACGTCAGCCCCGACCTCCAGGCGCAGGGTGTCCCGTCGGGCACCCAGCGCGTCGCCAGCCTCACCCCGGCCGCCGTGTGGGATTTCCGCGACGACCGCTTCAACCCCCGGCGCGGCAGCGTCCATCGAGTGTCACTCGAGGTGGCGCACGACGCCGTGGGTGGGGACGTCGAGTTCGTGAAGAGCGAGCTCGCGACCAGCTGGTTCTTCTCCTGGCTGCCCCCCACCGTGCTCGCGTTCTCCGGTCGCCTCGGGCTGGCCTCCCCGTTCGGCCGGACGGACAGCCTGCCGATCGAGGACCGGTTCTTCACGGGCGGGAGCACGAGTGTCCGCGGGTTTCGCGAGAACCGGCTCGGCCCCCGCGATGCCGCCGGCAACCCGACCGGCGGCAACGCGCTGGTGGTGCTGAGCGCGGAGTGGCGCTTCCCGCTCTGGGGCTGGCTCGGCGGCGCCGTGTTCATCGACGCCGGCACGGTCACGCCGGAGGTCGGGGACCTCAGCCTGTCGGCGCTGCGGTCGGGCGCCGGCGCCGGCCTCCGGGTGGCGACGCCGGTCGGGCCGATCCGCCTCGACGCCGGCTACGCGCTCCAGCCGATTTCCGGCGAGAGTCGCTTCCAGGTCTACCTGACCGTGGGATTCCCCTTCTGATGCGGAGCCTCCGCGCCCTGGTCGTCCTCGGGGTCCTGGCGGCGGTGGCGACCGGCCGGACCGAGGTTCGCTTCGTCGACTCGGTCGTGGCCGAAGTGGACGGGGCGGTGGTCGCCGCGAGCGACGTCGCGCTGGCCCGTGCGCTGGGGCTCTTCGGCCTGGCGCCGGCAGCGGGACCGCTCTCGGCGGCGGAGCTCGAGCGCTACGCGGACAGCCGCCTCCTCCTCCGGGAGGCGACGCGGATCGGCGTGGAGGTCGCCGAGGCGGACCGGGCGGCGGCGTGGGACGCGGTCGCGGCCCGCGGGGGCGGCGAGACCACGCTGGCGGCGTGGCTCGCGGCCGCCGACATCGACGTCGCCTGGGCGCGCCGGACGGTCGACGACGACCTGCGCATCCGTCGCTTCGTCGAGCTGCGCTTCCGCGCGCTCGCTTTCGTCTCGGAAGCCGAGCTGGCCGCCACGCTCGGACCCGGTGCCCACTCCGAGGCGGAGCGCGAGGCGGCGCGCGCCCGGCTCGAGGAGGACACCACCCGCCACCGCCTCGCGGAATGGCTTTCCGAGGCGCGGGCGCGTGGGATGGTTCACCGGCTCACCGGCCAGAGCGGTCAGGTGCCCGATCCGCTGCCCGGCCCTCCAGGCGCGGGCATCCGCCGCTGATCCCCCGGGAGGCCGCGCCGCCTCCGATTCGTCTCTTGACCCCTGCGGCTTCCGGCCGCGGGAGTCGGAGCACCCGGCTCACGGCGACTCGGGCCGGGCGGACTCGGGGAGACGTGCGTGAGCCCCGCCCCTCCGGATGCAGTTGACGCCGGACTTGCCGGGATGCGCCGCCGCCGCTTCCTCGAAGACCCGGCCCCGCTCAGTCGCGGCGCCCCCGACGACAGCGCAAGTATCCGAGCATCCCGGCATCGCCCCCGGTCCGGGGTGGCTTGTTGCTCGGGGTGTCACTGGACCTCGTTCTTCTTGAAACGCGAGCCCGAGAACGACAGATCCCCCATCAAGCCCTTGTCGCCGAAGATGAAGGACACGATGTCTTTCTTCAGATTGGTCGTATCGAGAGCGCCGCCAGCGCCCACCTTGGCCACGGCCACCGACGCATCCACGCCCATCTCCCATTCGCGCTCGCCCTTGGTGAACTTGGCCACCGCGTCGTCCGTGTTCAGCGCCAGGATCATCGAGTACGATGCGATGCCTACGAGGAGTCCCCCCTTGAGCGCCGACGTCCCGTAGTAGATCGACTTTGGGGCCCCCTTGGTCAGCACGCAGTTGCCTGACTCAATGCCGATGATAAAGCCCCCCTTGGTGATCTTCGGGCACACCAGGACACCCTTGGCGTTGGCGAACACCGCCTCGGCGCCCTTCGTGTCTGCCTGGAACTTCGCCAGCGTGGCCTTCGCCTCGGCATCCAGCTTGGCCGCTTCCTGGGCCGTGAGGGCCGCCGCGGCCTGACCCGACAGGACCAGACCAACCGCCACGACACCGCTCATCAGGCCTGCAGTGATCCTTCGAGTGAACATGCGTCTCTCTCCTCTCAGTTAGTGAGCCCAGGCGCCGCCACGCACCTTGGTCATCGCACGCCTTGTGGCGCCTCTGCCCGGGAGACGCGGCGGCGCGGCATCAGTATAGCGCCCCTCACGGCACGGCGCGAGGGGGCGCGCGCCCAATGCGCGCCCCACACCTTCAAGCCACCAGCACGTATCGTCGTTGACTACCTCCTCTCGGCGAGGACCGAGAAGGGGCCCCTCCCCGCTCCGGGGTGAGAGCCCGGAGCGGGTCGAGGGATGGGATCCACCTACCGCGGCATCATGACTTTGTCGATGGCGTGAATCACGCCGTTGGTGGCCGGAATGTCCGCCTGGACCACCCTGGAGGTCTCGACCATGACGCCCGCGGTGCTCCCCGTGTTCACCCGGACGGGCTCGCCCAGCACCGTCTTGATCTCGCTGTACATCGTGAAAGTGCCGATCGGCACCTTGCCAGGGACGACGTGGTAGGTCAGGACCTTGGTGAGCGCCGCCTTGTTCTGGAGCAACGAGTCGAGGGTGCCCGCCGGCAGCTTGGCGAACGCCTCGTCGGTCGGCGCGAAGACCGTGAACGGACCGGGTTCCTTCAGCTTGTCGACCAGGCCGGCTTCGGTCAGCGCTCGCGTGAGGGTCTTGAAGTTACCTGCCTCGATGGCCGTGTCCACGATGTTCTTGGGGGCCTGGCTCAGCCCGGGCAGCGCGGTCCCGCTGAACAGCGCGGCGGCGACGGCGACGGCGGCGACGATGCGAGTGAACCTCCCGTTGAGCATATCTCCTGGCTCCTTTTCTGATGCGGGCGCAGCCGCATCGGTCCTGCTGCCTACTCCCGCGGGAGCGCCGGGCAAGAACTGGCGACGCTCGGCATGCGGCCGACCCGGCGGACGTAGGCAGCGCACGCGTCCGGCGCTGGCTTCGAGATGCCCTGACACATCAAGGATGCTTCCACGTCGCGGTCAAAGGTCATGAGGTCAGGCCCCGCGGACGCTGCCCTCGCTCGGTCCCAGGCCCTCTCCGAGGGCGCGCGCGACGACGCGAGCGGCCGCCTCGCGAGAGCCCAGGCCGAAGGCGAGGGCCAGGGCCAGGCAGACGGCCCCGAAGAGCAGGACGAAGGCCCACACCACGATCGTCTCCCCGAAACCGATCTGTTGGAGCGCCATGGCGAAGGCAAAGATCACCACGGCATATTTCGCGAGGGCGGCGATCGCCTGGGGACGACGGGCCCCTGTCCGCGCGAGCGGGCCCCCGACGAGCCCCTGCACCAGGTTCCCGGCCCAGAGTCCGACGCCGACAATGGCCGTCGCGATCACGACGTTGATCATGAAGGCCACCAGACGGTCCCCAAATCCCGCGAGTCGGTGAAGCCCGATGACCTCGAAGGTCTCGACGCTGGCAAAGACCAGGACGAGCGTCTGGACGGCCACCCCCGCAAGATCGGAGGGCGTCCTCCCTCCCGGCGACTGAAGCGCCGCCAGGCCAAGCCGTGCCGGCAGGCCATCGAACCCGACGCCGCGGAGCAGCTGGGTCACGAGGTTCCCCACCAGTCGGCTGACGAGCCAGGCGAGGATCAGGAGCACGGCGCCCCCGAGTCCCTTCGGCACCCAGGCGAGGAGGGTATCGAGGGCGTTGATGGCGGGACGTGAGATCGCCTCGATCTTCAGCGCGTCGAGCCCCGCGATGATGAAGGGGATCCAGACCACGAAGTAGACGATCGTCCCCACGAGGGCTGACAGGCGCACCCCCCCGAGGGCCGGCGCGAGGCCGACGCGCTCCACCCCCCGGTCGAGGCCGACCCCGGCCAGAAGATTGCGGACCACCTGTCGAAGGATCCGCGCCACCACCCAGCCCAGTGCGATGCTGACGGCTGCCGCGGCCAGATTGGGGAGGTAGGAGAGGAGGATGCGCAGCATCTCGGAGAGCGGGGCCACGAGCGCGCCCTGTCCCAGGGCGGCGAGGAAGGGGGGGACCGCCAGGAGGAGCACGAGGTAGAAGGTCAGGGTTCCCATCGTCTGCGAGAGGCCGCGAGGGTCCGTCCCCTCGGGAACGAGGAAGTGGCCGAATCGCCGCTCGACGTCGAGCCGGGTGAGGGTACTCACGACCAGCAACCGGAGCAATCCGGCGAGGATCCAGGCCGCCACGAAGATCAGGCCGGCGTGAAGAACGCTTGGCGCGACTCGGGCGATCGCGTCCGCGACGCCCTTGAGGGGTTCGGCCACCAGCGTGAGCCCCACTTCATTGAAGAAGCCGATCCACACGAAGAGCATGATGACCCAGAACGTGATCCGCGCCGCCACCGACCGCACCGCTTCGGGCGCGCCGGGCTTCGTGAGTCCGATGGCCTCGGCAGCCCGCGTGTCGAGCCTGGTGCGGCCCAGGGCCCGGCTCAGGAGCCCGGCGGCGATCTTGGCGACGACGTACCCGACCAGTAGGATGACCAGACCGAAGAGGAGAGATGGCAGGTCGGTGGCGATTCGCTGCACGGATGGCGCGAGGGTCTCGCTGACTTTCATGTGGCACCTCCCATGGTGTGGTCGATGAACCCCACGTGTTTCATCTCAACCCCTTCGGTGCGTCGAGACTCGGACCGCCGCTAATGATCCGTGCGCGGCTGCCTCGATCCCTCCTGTACCTTTCCCGGGTCAACGGCCGCGAGCGCGGCGACCCGGATAAGCCGCTGTTGCCGAGCCGTCAGCCATCTCGAGACGATTCGATGCCGGCCAGCATCGCCTTGACGAACGCGAGCAGGTCGTCGATCGACGCGAACCGCGATCGGCGGCCCGTCTGCAGATGCTCGATCCGCTCCGCGACGGTTCCCAGCCGGGCGTCGGTCTCGGCACCGAACTGCACCACGAAGGCATTCGAGAACGGCAGCAGCTGCCGGTTCTCGGCCCGGTCTGGAACGGGGCTTTCCGCTCTTTCACGAGGATCGTCATGCGCCATGATCTCGCCCGCCGTCCATCGGCATACTGCCCCGGCTGTCCGGCGGAAGTCCTGAGGGAAACCGCAAATTTCTCCAAAACCCTGGTCCGAGGCTGTGCGACGCGATCCTTGTCGTTACCCTACTAAACCCCAATCGGCGAATAAGCGCAGGGTGACAGTGCGGGGAACATGAATCAAAGAGGCTTCCAATGCGCTCTTAAGGGAGAACACGCCAATGCACTCCCTCTAGCACTGGAGGCCCCTCTGATGCGCTTGAGCGTAGCGCGCTTGCGGCGGGTGGTCAAGCGTGATCTCACGATCCAGTTCGTCCCCCAGGCGCTCACGTCGTACGGCGGCCTGGAGCTGCTCGGGCGCTATCTGCACCGGGTGGACCTGCAACACAATGGCCGTTCTCGGGCATGGCCTCCCCAGGGGGGATCCCGGGCGAGAAACGCAGTCAACCGGTGGCCGCGCGCCGCTCAGCGGCACTGGCCCGGCCCGTCGACGAGGAGGACGTAAGCCACCCGGAACCGGTAGTGCCTCGACAGACGAAAGGGGACGTCGATGACGCGCACCGGCTCCTGCCCGCTCCAGCCGACCCCGAGAGTGGCCGTGGCCCACTCGCGAAAGCCGGCGGGGACCGTGCGCTTCGGCTCCAGTTCCCACACCAGGAGACACTGGCCATCGCGGAGGGACGAGTGGGGTGCCGGGACGTAGTCGGGGTTCGTGAGCCGGATCACGCGTGAGTCCGGAAACCGCAGCCGGAGGTTTCCCGCCAGGGCGCCGCCGCCTGCGACGATCGTGCCACGGGAGAACCCGGCGGCGGCGATCTCGCCGGCGACCCGGTCGTACGGCACGTTGAAGCTCGACGGCTGCCCGAGGAAATCGCCTCGAGAGATGCTCACGACGATGGCCAGCACGATGGCGGCCTCGGCGACGAGCAGAACGCGGGCGAAGCGCCGGACCGGGACCTCCACGTCTCCCAGGCGGTCGATCCGCGTGAATGCGTAGAGCGGGACCAGGAGGTAGAACGGCATCACCCACCGGAACTTCAGGTAGGTCACTTCCCCGATCAGGACGCCGCCCACGAGGAGACCGAGCTCGACCACCAGGAAGCGCTCCAGGAGTCGGCAGCCCGGAGCGGCCGATGCGATCGCCCCGCGTGTCGTCCAGGCCTTCGGGAAGAGGAGGAGGAGAACGAGCGCAAGGGGCATCAGGTGATAGAACGTGACCCGCGCGAGGTAGTAGAGCCCGCTCGCCACGCCCCTCACGTAGGAAGCGGCCACCTCCGGGCCAATCTCCTCGACGTACATGCCCGCCAGTGACAGCCGTCGCGCGTAGAACCAGCTGAGGTAGGGTGAGACGAGCGCGATCGTGATCCCGAGGGTGAGCAGCATTCGGGGGGCGAGCAGTCGAGCCCGGAAGCTGGGAACGGTGAGTGCCGCGAGGAGCAGGGCGGCTGCGAAGAAGAGATAGCTGAACTTGGACAGCGTTCCCAGGGCGAGGGCCAGCCCGAGCGCCAGATAGGCACCCCGGCTGGGCGAGGCTTCCAGCCGGAGGAGCGCGTAAAAGGTACCGCTGGCGGCGGCCAGGGCAGCCACCGTGTGGGTCAGGAGCTCGTGGATCACCCAGTTGACGGGAACCATGAGGAAGAGGGCGAACGCCGCCAGCGCGGCAAGCCGGGCATCGCTCAAGAGGCGCCGCCCGCTCAGATAGGCGAAGCCGTACACGAGCCCGAGCAGGAGATACTTGACCAGCGCGAGGCTGAAGATCCCGACGCCGAGGACCTGGAAGGCGCCGAAGACCAGCCAGTTGAAGAGGGGAGGTTGCTTCGGCAGGTAGCCCAACGCGAGGCTCTGGGCAAAGAACGCGTCGCGGGCGTCGTCGCTCGTGAGGGTCGTGGAGAGGGTGAGCCGGAGCAGGACGTGGATCGCGAGGTAGAGCGCCAGGAGAGCGACGAACCCCCGGGGCTCGAGGAGGATAGGCGCCGCCCGCCACCGGGACGAGAGGGTCATTCCCGGTACGCGGCGGGCCCGCCGGGGGCCATCACGGCCAGCGGCGTGCGGTGCCGCGGCCTCCCGATCCACCCGACAACCCCGTAGCCCGCCAGGACGCAGAAGAGCGGGTAGAGAGGCGCCGCGAACCGCAGGTTCCCGTTCGACACGAGCGCGTGAACCAGGGCGAAGCTGGCGATCAGCGGCCAGAGCCCGCCGGTCGGCTGGCCGCGCCGGAGCAGGAGGGCCGTTCCGACGAGGGCGAGCGGGTACGTGACCAGATACTGGAGCGCCAGGCCCCGGTAAAGCCAGGTGACCAGCCGGGCGCTGCCCGGACCCTCGAAGCCGTGCCACCACAGATTGGCGCGGGGTCGCACCGGGGAGAACAGCTCGACGACGCGGCGGAGGTAGATCGCCGCCGCCCGACCGGGTGAACGCTGCACGGCCTGCTTGATCTCCCCGAGCAGCAGCCGGTTGATCTGGGCCTCGTTCAGACCCCGGGCCACGGCGGCCCGCACGAGGCCGGCTCGGTCGATGGGGAATGCCCGCGAGTTGTGGAGGCCGAGGTTCGTCGAGAAGAGGACGACCTCGCCGAGCCGCGCGTGGTTCCGCGCCGCCCACCCCGCCACCGCCGCCGCCGACGGCGCGAGGGCCAGCGCGCAGAGGAGCGCCACGCGCCCGGCGCCGCCGCTTCGCGCCACCCGCCACAGGGCCGACGGGACCACGACCAGGGCGATGGGGCGCACGAACAGCGCAGCAGCCAGGAGGCAGCCGAACCCGAGCGCGGCGACCGCGTGCGCCGCCACTCGTCCGGTGACGACCAGGAACGCCAGCCCTGCGAAGAGCGCGGTGAACAGGGACTCGGTCATCAGCGCGGGCGTCCAGATGACGTGCAGCGCGAATAGCATCTGGGCCACCCGGCCGACCCCCGGCCCGAACAGCCGCCGACCCGTCAGCAGCACGAGGATCTCGGCGACCAGGTCACACAGGACGTTGGCGAGGTAGGCGTGGATCGGGCGCCACCCGAAGAGCCCGTAGACGAGGGCCAGGAACACGGGATACCCGGGCATCCGGTACGCCCGGAACGTGAGGCCCCGGTAGGCCGCCGTCTCGCCGGCGTACTCCTGCTGATACCCGCGGCCGGCAAGGAGGCTCTCGGCGAGGGCGTGGTAGTCGCGAGTGTCGGCAACCGGGTGCCAGGTCACGTGGCCGACGATGACCACCCGGAGCACCAGCGAGAAGACGAGGATGGCTGCTTCCGGCCAACCCAAGAAGAGGGGCGTGGGACGTGCTTCGTGACCGTGCGCCACCATCCGCCCGGCAGTATAGGAACGCCCGCGACCCGCGTCGATCAGATCAGGTCAGGCGTGTGGTCGAGGCGGCGGCCGGAGCCGCAACCGCCGAGGACCTGATCGGAACGCTCTCTCGCCACCTCACCTGCACGGACCGGAGCGCCGATCCCGCCGGACGCTTCCCCCTCGCGACGGCGTCCGACACCGGCCGTGCCGAGGCGTGGCTGCTGCGCAGCCTGATCAAGGATACAGAGGGCTTCATGTCTCACGCGCCGGAGCTGGGCCCCGGTCGTGGCCATGTGCGCCCAGGCGGCGCTCGTCGTGAGCGGGCCGGGCCTCCTCCTGCCGGCGGTCGAGGCCCAGGTGGGCTATCGGGTCGAGGCCCTGGGCTGGGGGGGCTAGTCAACACAATGGCCGTTCTCGGGCATGGTCTCCCCAGGGGGGCCCGTCCGTCGCGGGCGCGCCGGCGCCGATTCTTGTAAGATGCCCAGGATGGACGGACGGGGAGCCTCCCGGATCTGGCGGGCCGCCCGGACGCTATGACGTGCACCGGCTTCGCACGCTGCTGACACTCGGCGCCCTCGCCGGCGGTGGCGTCCTCGCGGCGCTCCTGCTGCTCGAGATCGGCGTGCGCGCGATCGGGGCGTTCGATCGGAACACCTTCGATCGGCTCGCCGAGGACAGCCCGGTCAAGCCGGGCCACGACCTGCGCATAGGTCACCTGATCCGCCGCAGCGACGACGACCGCGTCGTGTACGAGCTGCGACCGGGACTCCACGGCCGGTTGCTCGGACACGAGGTCCGCATCAACGCGCTCGGCATGCGCGATCCGCCGCGCAGCGCCGCCAAGCGCCGCGGCGTCTTCCGGATCCTGGCGCTCGGGGACTCGCACCTCTTCGGCTGGGGCGTCGGCCAGGACGAGTCCTTCGCGCCGGTGCTCGAAGGCCTGCTGGCGGCCCGTGGGCCGGGCCGCTTCGAGGTGCTGAACGCCGGCGTGCCCGGCTACAACACCGTCATGGAAGCGCGCGTCTTCGAGCGCCGCGCCGCGGAGCTCGCGCCCGATCTGGTGCTGATTCACTACGTCTACAACGACATGGACATGCCGAACTTCCTGGCCACGCCGACCGACCCCTGGACGCTGCGGCACTCGTATCTCGCCGAGCTGGTGCGGCGCCGCCTGGCGCGGCTCGGCGGCGCCACCCTGCTGCCCAGCGAGCTGTTCGGAACGGCGCTGGACCCGGAGACGGGCCGCTACCGCATCCCGGACGACCGGATCCCCGAGCGCTACCGGCCGCTCCAGGGCTGGGACCGCATGGTCGAGGCCTACCGGAGCCTCGCCGCGCTCGCGCGGGCCCGCGCCATCCCGTATGCCGTGCTGGTCCACTGGAACGACTATGGGCCGCGGCTGGCCGGGCGGGGCGACGACGCGCTGCCCGAGCGCGTGCGGGGGCTGAAGCGGACCCTCGCCGCCGAGGGCTACATCGTCATCGACCCCCAGGATCGCGCGGTGGAGACCTTGCGCCGGCAAGGGCTGCCGGGGCAGGCGCTCTGGATCAAGCCCACCGACACCCACATGAGTCGCCTGTTCCACCGGATCGCCGCGCGCGAGATCCTCGAGCGGCTCGACGGCGCGGGCGTCCTCCCGGCGACGCCCTCCCCCCCCAGGGGGCCATGACCGAGAAGGGGCATTGTGTTGACTACCTCCTTTCGTGTTCGCGGCGCGCATAGTGACGATACGTGGCTCGTTCAGCCCGTGCGACCCGCGACGACCGAGGGGGCGCGCCGGCGCTTCACGCCCTTCGTCCTCACCAGAGCAGCACGCGAAGCGTCTCCCAGCGCGAGGGCGGCGGCATCGGGGCGCTGGGAGACGGCACCGGGAAAGCCGTGCCCGCGCCGGCGCGCGTAGGCCGCCAGCGCGTAGGCCGCCAGGTAGAGATCCACGTACTCGCGCGCCGCCTGGGTCCAGGAGTGGTCGTCCCGCATCGCGCGGCGGCGCATCGCCTCAATGTGCGCCGGCCGGTCGTACCACGTCGAGACGGCCCATCCGATCGTGTCGGCGAGGCTCCCCTGCGAGGTCACCGAACACGAACCCGGTGCCGGCCCCGCTCGCCTTGTCGTAGCTCCACCGTGTCCACCAGCCCGTCGGTGGCCCGGACGATGGGCAACGCCCCCTACCGCTTTAGCCGCCGCACGGTGCGCCCGCAGGCCGGGCGAGTTCTCGGCGCGCGCTCGCGCCGGATCAGTACGGCCACTTCCAGTCGTCGACCTCCGGCTTGTCGATGCCGTGCTCGTAGGCGTAGTTCTGGCACTCGATCTGCATGTTGCGCAGCTTCTCCTTGGCGTGGGCACCGGCCACGTGCAGCGCGGGCACGCGGTCGATGACGTCGATGGCCAGGCTGAAGCGGTCGATCTGGTTCTGGATGGCCAGATCGAGCGGCGTGTTGATGTTGCCCTTCTCCTTGTAGCCGCGCACGTGCAGGTTCTTGTGGTTGGTGCGCCGGTAGGTCAGGCGATGGATCAGCCAGGGATAGCCGTGGAAGTTGAAGATGATCGGCTTGTCCACGGTGAACAGGCTGTCGAAGTCCCGGTCCGAGAGGCCGTGCGGATGCTCGCTGGACGGGCGTGAGCTTGTAGCAGGTCCACCACGTTGACGAAGCGGATCTTGAGGTCGGGGAAGTGCTCCCGCAGCAGCACCACCGCCGCCAGCGCCTCCTTGGTGGGGATGTCGCCGGCGCAGGCCATCACCACGTCCGGCTCGACGCCCTCGTCGTTGCTCGCCTTGCGCCAGATGCCGATGCCCTTGGTGCAGTGCGCGATGGCCTCGTCCATGGTCATGTACTGCAGGTGCTTCTGCTTGTCGCAGACGATCACGTTGATGTAGTCGGTGCTCCGCAGGCAGTGATCGGCCACGCTGAGCAGAGCAGTTGACATCCGGCGGCAGGTAGATGCGGCAGACATCCGGGCTCTTGTTCACCACCACGTCGAGGAAGCCGGGATCCTGGTGGGTGAAGCCGTTGTGATCCTGGCGCCACACGGTGGAGGTGATCAGCAGGTTGAGCGAGGACACCGGCGCCCGCCAGGGCAGCTCGCGGCAGATGGCGAGCCACTTGGCGTGCTGGTTGAACATGGAATCGATGACGTGGACGAAGGCTTCGTAGGTGGAGAAGAAGCCGTGGCGGCCGGTGAGCAGATAGCCTTCGAGCCAGCCCTCCAGGGTGTGCTCCGAGAGCATCTCCAGGACCCGGCCGTCGGGCGACAGCTCGCCGCCGTCGGCGTCCTCCGGCAGGTAGTCGGCCAGCCACAGCTTCTTGCTCACCTCGTAGATGGCATCGAGCTTGTTCGAGCGTGTTCTCGTCGGGGCCGAAGACGCGGAAGTTCGTCATGTTCTGCCGCATGATGTCGCGCAGGAAGCGCGCCCAGCGGGCGGGTGTTCTCGGCCGCGACCTGCCCGGGCTTCTCCACCTCGATGGCATAGTCGCGGAAGTCCGGCATGCGCAGCGGCTTCCGCAGCAAGCCCGCCGTTGGCGTGAGGATTGGCGCTCATGCGCCGCGTGCCCTTGGGGGCGAGCGCCTTCAGTTCCGGGATCAGCCGCCCGTTGTCGTCGAACAGCTCCTCGGGCTTGTAGCTGCGCAGCCAGTCTTCCAGCTGCTTCAGATGGGCCGGGTTCTCGTGCACGCCCGAGAGCGGCACCTGGTGGGCGCGCCAGAAGCCTTCCACCTTGTGGCCGTCCACTTCCTTGGGGCCGGTCCAGCCCTTGGGGCTGCGCAGCACGATCATGGGCCAGCGCGGCCGGGTGGGCTTGCCGCTCGCGCGCGCCTCCTGCTGGATGCGGCGAATCTCCAGCACGCAGTCCTCCAGGGTCGCGGCCATCTTCTGGTGCATGAGCTCGGGATCGTCGCCCTTCCACGAAATGGGGCGTCCAGCCGTAGCCCTTGAACAGGCTCTCCAGCTCCTCGTGGGAGATGCGCGAGAGCAGCGTCGGGTTGTTGATCTTGTAGCCGTTGAGATGCAGGATCGGCAGCACCGCGCCGTCGCGGATCGGGTTCAGGAACTTGTTGGAATGCCAGGAGGTGGCCAGCGGCCCGGTCTCCGCTTCGCCGTCGCCCACCACCACCGCCACCAGCAGGTCCGGATTGTCGAAGGCGGCGCCGAAGGCGTGCGAGACGCTGTAGCCCAGCTCGCCGCCTTCGTGGATGGAGCCCGGCGTCTCCGGCGTGCAGTGGCTGCCGATGCCGCCGGGGAAGGAGAATTCCTTGAAGAACTCGCGCATCCCCTCCTCGTCCTCGCCCTTGTTCGGATAGATCTCCGAGTAGGCGCCCTCCAGATAGACCGGCGCCAGCACGCCCGGCGCGCCGTGGCCGGGGCCGGCCAGGAAGATGGCGTCCAGGTCGTACTTGTTGATCAGGCGGTTGAGGTGAATGTAGGCGAAGCTCAAGCCGGGACTCGCGCCCCAGTGCCCCAGCAGGCGCTGCTTGATGTGCTCCGGCTTCAAGGGCTCGCGGAGCAGCGGATTGGTCGCGCAGATAGATCATGCCGGCGGCCAGGTAGTTGCAGGCCCGCCAGTAGGCGTCGATCTTGCGAAGCTCGTCGGCGGACAGCCGGTCCTTGCTGGCGTCCGCGCTCGTCGCCGTCACATCGGTCCGTACCGGTGTCATCGTCTCTCCTCCGTGTTCGACCGTCGGTCAACCTCGTCCATGACCGCCCGCGGCGGGGTCCATCCTCGCCATGGGCCGTCGTCTCGACCACCTCACTGCGTGGGGATCGTCAGGACGGGGGCGCCTTCCCGGCCCCCCGTCTCCACGAGCGTGAAGATGAACATCAGGAACGAGAACATCCGCTTGGAGGCCATGTCGCGGTCGTCGATCGAGAACCAGTGGCCGCGATAGGGCACCGCCGCGAACGCGTCACCGGTGCGCTCCGCCGAGCTGGCGACCCGGATCAGCGGCGGGAGCGCACCCTCGGGCCCCGCTTCGTCCTCCTGCGTCGGCCCCACCCGTCGCTCCGTCACGTGCACCTCGGGCACGCTGATGAACGACGAGACGTCGACGAGCACCTCGAGGATCGACCGGCTCAGGATGGCGACCTCCCGGTCGGTCGCGGCCACGGACCCGTAGACGACCTGGAATTCCGAGGCGGTCGGGTCGAGGCCCAGGAGCTTCCGCACGGCGAGCGCGGCCTCGGCGGTGGCCGGGTCGATCCGCTGGCGGAGGGTCAGGAGGATCGCCGTCTCGCGATCGACCCGCTGGACGCGCAGGCCGATGCCGCCCGCCAGCTGGATCTTCCGCAGGTCTCGCAGCAGAGCGTGGAACTCCGGGTCGGCCGGGCGCGCCCGGTAGTCGCCGCCGTAGCGGTTGCGGATCCCGTTCACCTCGTGCACGGCCAGTCGCAGCACCACGTCCACGGGATACCCGGCCTGGATGAGACCCATGAGGGCCGGCGGGGGCAGCGGCGTCATCATGGCGCGCGCGAATCGCTCCCCCACCAGGGGCGCGTAGGTGATGGTCGGGCGGTCGATGTACCGGCCCTGGGCCGCCAGGGAGACGCTGCTGTCGGGGACGCCCGGGACGACGCTGCCGGAGCTGAAGAGCGTCCCCCGGCCTGGACCGTGCTCTCCAGCGTGTAGCCGCTGACGATCTGCCCGACGTCCAGGAACACCGGGGTGTCGCCGTAGCGCAGCTTGACCAGGTTCAGGAGCATCTGGCTCTTCCACGACTCGGCCACCGCGGAGGTGTAGTCGAACCGGTCCCGCGTCACCGTCCCCGGCCCGATGCTCGCGCATCCCGCCAGGCCGAGCGCCGCGAGGAGCGACAGCGCCCCGCTTCGCGACATCCATCGCTCAGGGCGTGCGGCTCGCAGCCACGCCCCCGCCCTGCCCACTCGGGCCGGCTCCACTTCCGTGATGCCGGCGGCCTTGCCGAGCTCGAGGAACTGCTCGGCCGTGCTGGTCGCGAACAGGTGCATGCCCCGGGCGACGACCCCGGTCCAGCCGGTCTGGTGGCTCGCCCCGAGGCCCGCCCCGTTGTCGCCGTGGAAGTACTCGTAGAACAGGAGGTAGTCGCGCCAGTGCGGGTCCTCCTGGAACTTCCGGCTTCCGCCGTACACGGGCCGCCGGCCATCCTTGTCCCGCAGGAAGATGCTGGTCAGCCGGCGCGAGATCTCCTCGGCCACCTGGTACAGGGTCATCCGCCGCCCGGAGCCCGTGGGACACTCGATGGTGAACTCGTTGCCGTAGTAGGTGTAGTACTGGAGCAGGGCCCGGATGATCAGCACGTTGACGGGCATCCAGATCGGCCCGCGCCAGTTGGAGTTGCCGCCGAACATGCCGGTGTCGGACTCCGCCGGCAGGTACGACACCCGGTACTCCTGGTCCCCGACGCGGAACACGTAGGGGTGCTCGGCGTGGTAGCGGGAGAGCGACCGGATGCCATAGGGGCTCAGGAACTCCTTCTCGTCGAGCATCGTGGCCAGGACCCGGCGGAGCTTGCGGCTCGTCCAGGACCGCGGCGAGCCGCCGGCCCTTCTGACCGAGCTTGACCGGATCGTGGATGAAGGCCCTCAGCTCCGGGCGCGCCTCGAGGAATCGGCGGAAGCGGTCGCGCCAGCTCCGGGTGCCGCTCGATGAGCTCCCCGTCGAAGACGGTGACCGCGCACAGCGGGAGCAGTCCGACCATCGAGCGGACCTTGAGCCGCTCGGCCCGGCCGTCGGGCAGCCGGAGCACGTCGTAGAAGAACCCGTCCTCCTCGTCCCACATCCCGACGTCGCCGCCGGCGTGGATCAGGGCGGACGCGATCCACAGGAAATGCTCGATGAACTTGAGGGCCATGTCCGCATAGGCCGGCCGGTGCATCGTCAGCTCGGCGGCGATCTCGACCATGTTCTGGCAGAAGAGCGCCATCCAGGCGGTGCCGTCGGCCTGCTCCAGGTACCCGCCGGTCGGCAGCGGCGAGCTGCGGTCGAAGACGCCGATGTTGTCGAGGCCCAGGAAGCCGCCCTCGAAGGCGTTGTTGCCCGACCGGTCCTTGCGGTTCACCCACCAGGTGAAGTTGAGCATCAGCTTGTGGAAGGCGCGCTCCAGCCAGTCCACGTCGCCCTGGCCGCGCGCGGATCTGCTCCAGGCGGTAGGTGAAGATGGTGGACCAGGCGTGCACCGGCGGGTTGACGTCGCCGAAGTTCCACTCGTACGCCGGGATCTGGCCGCTGGGATGCAGGTAGGATTCCCGCGAGCATCAGGTCGAGCTGCTGCTTGCCGAAGTCCTCGTCCACCAGCGTCAGGGCGAGGACGTGGAAGGCCAGGTCCCACGCCGCGTACCAGGGGTATTCCCACTTGTCCGGCATCGAGATGATGTCGGCGTTGTACGCATGGTGCCAGTGCGCGTTGCGGGGGCGCGGCGCGCCGCCCGGGCTTGAACGGGTCGGCGCCGCGCTCCTCGAGCCACCGGTCGACGTCGTAGAAGTAGAACTGCTTGGACCACAGCATGCCGGCCAGCGCCTGGCGCATCACGTTGGCCGCGTCGGCGCTCAGTGACGACGGGATGACCGAGGCGTAGAACTCGTCCGCCTCCTTCCGTCGCGCCTGCATCGTCGCGTCGAAGGTCGCCGAACGGGGTCGGCCGGCGCCGCGTCCTGGAGCCGCAGGCGAATCGTGCGGGAGGCCCCGGCTCCCACCGTGAGCGGATAGTGGGCTGACGCCTTCGTCCCCTTCTGCCCGGGATTCACCGCATCCCGGCGCCCGTGGACGATGTAGCCGTCGATCCCGTCCTTCACGTAGGGCGTCCGGTTCGGAGCGCCGAAGAGCCGCTCCGTGTTGGTCTCGTTCTCGGTGAACAGCAGCGCGGCGGCGCCGTCACAGGAGAGGAACCGCTGGCCCAGCTCCGGGTGCGTGGCCGCGATCACGCCGCGCGGCCGTGCTGCCGGAGCTCCGGTCGCGGCACCTTCGCCGCCCCACGACCACGTGTTGCGGAACCAGAGCGTCGGCAGCACGTGCAGCGTCGGCCGGCTCCGGACCACGGTTGTGGACGGTGATCTGGACGAGGATGTCCTCCGGCGACGCCTTGGCGTACTCGACGAACACGTCGAAGTAGCGATCCTCGTCGAACACGCCGGTGTCGAGCAGCTCGTACTCGAACTCCTGGCGGCTCCGGCGGCCGGTTGGTCTCGACGAGGTCGCCGTACGGATAGGCCGCCTGCGGGTACTTGTAGAGGTACTTCATGTACGAGTGGGTCGGCGTGGAGTCGAGGTAGAAGTAGTACTCCTTGACGTCCTCGCCGTGATTGCCCTCGCTGTTGGTCAGGCCGAACAGCCGCTCCTTGAGGATCGGGTCCTGGCCGTTCCACAGGGCCAGCGCGAAGCAGAGCCGCTGCCGGTCGTCGGAGATCCCCGCCAGCCCGTCCTCGCCCCAGCGATACGCGCGCGAGCGGGCCTGGTCGTGGCTGAAGTAGTCCCAGGCGTCGCCCGACTCGCTGTAGTCCTCGCGGACCGTCCCCCACTGCCGCTCGCGAGAGATACGGTCCCCACTTCCGCCACGGCGCACCCTGGGTGCGCGATTCCTCCAGACGACCATGCTCAGGGGTCATACGGTCCTCCTTGCGAGCAGTACCACCACGGAGTGCGCCTCGGCCCGATAGGTCGAGCCGGGAACCGGCGGGGCGGTCTCCCACGGGACGATGTCGTGCGGGGAGTCGAGGGCCGTGTCGATCCACCGGCACCACCGCTGCGACTCCAGGGGCAGCTCGAAGTCGAGCGGCTCCCAGTAGCGCGTTCAGGATGAGGTGGAGGAGCAGCCCCTCCTGCCGGAGCTCCGCACCGAACGCGAGGCTGTGCGAGGAGTCGCCCCAGTCCGGCTGGCGGAGCTTCACGCCGTGCCACGCCTTCTTCGCCCTGCGCGATGAGCTGGTTCAGGCTCAGGCGGCGGCGCTCGTGCTCCACGGTGCGCCGGAGCCGTCGCGCGTTGAGCAGGGTCACGAACCGGTGCACGTCCGCGTGCTTCTCGACCAGCGTCCAGTCGAACCAGCTCGTCTCGTTGTCCTGGCAGTAGGCGTTGTTGTTGCCGCGCTGGGTGCGCCGCACCTCGTCGCCCATCAGGATCATGGGCATCCCGATGGAGAGCAGCGTGACGGTCAGGAAGTTCTTCACCTGCCGGTTGCGGAGCTCTCTCCACCGCGGGATCGTCGGTCGGGCCCTCGACGCCGCAGTTCCAGCTCCGGTTGTCGTCGGCGCCGTCGCGGTTGTCCTCGCCGTTCGCCTCGTTGTGCTTCCGGTCGTAGGAGACCAGGTCGTTGAGGGTGAAGCCGTCGTGGCAGGTGACGAAGTTGATGCTCTGCTCGGGCTCGCGCTCCTTGTGGCCGTAGATCTCGGGGCTGCCGACCAGGCGGTCGGCGAAGCGCGTCACCGAACCCCTCGTCGCCGCGGAAGAAGCTCGCGGACATCGTCGCGGAACCGGCCGTTCCACTCCTTCCAGCTGTCGCCGACGAAGCTGCCCACCTGGTACAGGCCGGCCGCGTCCCACGCCTCGGCGATGATCTTGGTGCCGGCCAGCGACGGGTCCGACTCGATGTCCCACAGCACCGGCGGGTTCGGCAGCACGGCTGCCCGACGGCGTCGCGCGACAGGATCGACGCGAGATCGAACCGGAAGCCGTCCACGTGCATCGTCTCCACCCAGTAGCGGAGGCTGTCCACGATCATGCGGCGGACGATCGGGTGGTTGGCGTTGAGCGTGTTGCCGCAGCCGGTGTAGTCGGCGTAGCGCGACGCGGTCGTGCTCGAGGATGTAGTAGGCGCCGTTGTCCAGCCCGCGGAAGCAGAGCGTCGGCCCGTCGTGGTCGCCCTCGGCGGTGTGGTTGAACACGACGTCGAGGATGACCTCGATGCCCGCCCGGTGCAGCGCCTTGACCATGTCGCGGAACTCGTCCACCGGGCCGAGCGGGTCCTGGCGGGAGCTGTACGCCTGGTGCGGCGCGAAGAACGACACCGGCTGGTAGCCCCAGTAGTTGACCAGCCCCGGCGGGACAGTCCTGGACGTCGAACTGGAACACCGGCAGCAGCTCGACCGCGGTGATGCCCAGCTGCTGGAGATACGGGATCTTCTCGATCAGCCCGGCGTACGTGCCGCGCGTCTTCTCGGCGACGCCGGAGCTGGGATGGCGGGTGAAGCCGCGGACGTGCATCTCGTAGACGATGGTCCGCGCCGAGGGCCGCCTCAGCGGCGCGGTCGCCTTCCCAGTCGTACGCGGCCGGATCCACCACCACGCTCTTCATCGCCGTCGCGGCGTTGTCGCCTTCCCGGCGGGCGGCGTCGCGGCTGTAGTCCTTCGGCACCACCACGCCGCGGCCATACGGGTCGAGCAGGACCTTGGCCGGGTCGAATCGCAGGCCGCTGGCCGGGATCGAACGGTCCCGTCGGCACGATAGCCGTAGATCTGCCCCGCCCTCACGCCGGGCACGAACACGTGCCAGTAGTGGTACGTGCGGTTGGTCGCGGGATCGAGGGGGATCACCCGGGCCGGCCGGGCGTCGTCGGCCCGGTCGAAGAGGAGCAGCTCCACGCCCGTGGCCTGCCTCGAGAAGACGCTGAAGTTCACGCCCTCGGGGGACGGCGTCGCCCCCAGCGGCGCACTGCTCCCTTCCGGTGCCGGTACGCCCGTCATGGCCTCTTCCCCCCCGGTGCTCGTGCGGTTCGATCCTCAGGCGCCCAGGGCATTGCTCACGATCTCCTGCGCCTCGCCGACCAAAGCGTCCAGGTGCGCCTGGTCCCGGAAGCTCTCGGCGTAGACCTTGTAGAGGTTCTCGGTGCCGGAGGGCCGGGCCGCGAACCACCCGCTGGCCGCCACCACCTTCAGCCCGTCGATGGGGGCGTCGTTCCCCGGCGCCCGGGTCAGCTTGGCGGTGATCGGCTCGCCGGCGAGCCGCGATGCCCTGACCGCCTCGGGTGACAGCTTCTGCAGGCGGGCCTTCTGCTCGGGGCTCGCCGGAGCGTCGATGCGCGTGTAGTAGGACATGCCCAGCTCCGCCGCCAGCTCCCGGTACTGCTCGCCCGGGTCCTTCCCCGTGCGGGCGGTGATCTCCGCGGCCAGCAGGTCCATGATGAGGCCGTCCTTGTCGGTCGTCCACACGGTGCCGTCGCGTCGCAGGAAGCTGGCCCCGGCGCTCTCCTCGCCGCCGAAGCAGCAGGAGCCGTCGAACAGGCCCGGCACGAACCACTTGAAGCCGACCGGGACCTCGAACAGCCGCCGGCCGAGGCTGGCCACGACCCGGTCGATGATGGCGCTGCTGACCAGCGTCTTGCCGACCGCGGCGTGGGCCGGCCAGCGGGGGCGGTGCCCGAGGAGGTAGCGGATGGCGACGGCCAGGTAGTGGTTGGGGTTCAGCAGCCCCGCCGAGGGGGTGACGATGCCGTGCCGGTCCGCGTCGGCGTCGTTGGCGAAGGCGACGTGGAACCGGTCCTTGAGGCCGACCAGCCGGGCCATGGCGTACGGGCTCGAGCAGTCCATCCGGATCTTGCCGTCGTGGTCGACGGTCATGAACGAGAACGTCGGGTCGATCACCGGGTTGACGACGGCGATGTCCAGCCCGTAGAGCGCGTTGATCGGCTCCCAGTACGGCCGGGCGGCGCCGCCGAGCGGGTCCACGCCCAGCCGCAGGCCGGCGCCGCGGATCGCCTCCATGTCGACGACGCTGCCGCAGGTCCTGGACGTAGGGCAGGACGAGGTCCTCCTGGTGCGTCGTCCCCGCCTTGATGGCCGCGGCGAACGGCAGTCGCTTGACGCCGGCGTTGCCTCGGCGCAGCAGGTCGTTCGCCCGGTCCTGGACCCACCGCGTCACGTCGGTGTCGGCGGGGCCGCCATGGGGCGGGTTGTACTTGAAGCCGCCGTCCTCGGGCGGGTTGTGCGACGGCGTGACCACGATGCCGTCCGCGAGGTGCGCCGTGCGGCCACGGTTGTAGACGAGGATGGCGCGCGAGATGACGGGCGTCGGGGTGACGCCGTCGTCCTGCTGGATGACGGTCGTCCACCTCGTTGGCCGCGAGGACCTCGAGCGCCGTGCGCTGGGCCGGCCCGGAGACGCGCGTGGGTGTCCTTGCCCATGTAGAGCGGGCCGTCGATGCCCTGGCCGCGGCGGTAGTCGCAGATGGCCTGGGTGATGGCCAGGATGTGGGCCTCGTTGAACGAGCCGTCGAGCGGCGAGCCCCGGTGTCCGCTGGTGCCGAAGCGGACGAGCTGGGTCGGGTCCCCGGGTCGGGCTTGCGGTCGTGGTACTCGCGCTCGAGCCGGACCAGGTCCACCAGCATCGCCTTCGGCGCCGGCTGGCCCGCCAGGGGCGAGATCGGCACGGGATCCTTCGTCTCGGCTACTCGACCGGGCACGGCTTCGCCTTCCAGATGTCGGCCGCGTACTCGGCGATGGTGCGGTCGCTCGAGAACTTGCCGGAGCTGGCCACGTTCAGGATGGCCTTGCGGGCCCAGGCGTCGGGGTCGGCGTACAGCTCGCACGAGCCGCCGGTCCGCCTCCAGGTACGCGGTCAGATCGGCCAGGTGCATGTAGTGGTCGCCCGCGTCAGCAGCGTGTCGCGCAGCGGGGCGAAGACGCCGGGCTCGTCGGCGGCTGAAGTGATCGGAGAAGATCAGGTCCAGGGCCGCGCGCGTCTCGGGCTCGTGGTCGTAGTGCCACTGCGGGCTGTACCAGCCGCGGCTGCCGGCGACCTGCTCGGCCGTCAGGCCGAAGAGGAAGAAGTTCTCCTCGCCGGCCTCCTCGGCCATCTCGATGGTCGCCCCGTCGCGGGTGCCGATGGTGAGCGCGCCGTTCATCATGAACTTCATGTTGCTGGTGCCGCTGGCCTCGTAGCCGGCGGTCGAGATCTGGTTGGAGACCTCGCTGGCCGGGATCAGCCGCTCGGCCAGCGACACGCAGTACTCGGGCAGGAACACGACCTTGAGCCGCCCGCGCGTGGCCGGATCGTCGTCGATGGTCGCCGCCAGGTTGTTGATGAGCTTGATGACGAGCTTGGCGAGCTGGTAGGCCGGGGCCGCCTTGCCGGCGAAGAAGAAGGTCCGCGGCGGCATCGTCGAGGGCCGGGTTCGCCCGCAGCCGGTTGTAGAGCACGACGATGCGCAGCGCATTGAGGAGCTGCCGCTTGTACTCGTGGATGCGCTTGACCTGGCTGTCGAAGATCGTGTCCGGATCCACCGTCAGCCCGGACGTCGCCGCCAGCCACCCGGCGAACTCCGACTTGGCCCGACGCTTGGCCTGGCGGAAGCGGTCGCGAAAGGCCCGGTCGTCGGCCAGGGGCCGGAGCCTGGCGCAGCTGGCCGAGGTCGGTGACCCAGCCATCGCCGATGGCCTCCGTGATCGCGCCGGGCGAGGGCCGGGTTGGCCAGCAGGAGCCAGCGCCGCGGGGTGACGCCGTTGGTCTTGTTGTTGAAGCGGTCGGGGAACATCTCGGCCAGGTCCTTGACCGTGACCGTGCGCAGCAGGTCGGAGTGGATGGCGGCCACGCCGTTGGTGCTGTGCGAGCCGACGATGGCGAGGTTGGCCATGCGCACGTGCCGGGTCCGGCCCTCCTCGATCAGGCTCACGCGCGCCAGCGCGGCCCTCGTCGCCGGGGAAGCGGCTCCGCACGTCGTCGAGGAGGCGGCGGTTGATCTCGTAGACGATCTCCAGGTGGCGCGGGAGCATCACCTCGAACCACACCGACCGGCCACTTCTCCAGGGCCTCGGGCAGCAGCGTGTGATTCGTGTAGGCCAGGGTCCGGCGGGTCAGGTCCCAGGCCTCGTCCCAGCCCAGGTGCGCGTCGTCCAGCAGGATCCGCATCAGCTCGGGGACGGCCAGCGCGGGGTGCGTGTCGTTGAGCTGGATGGCGGCCTTCTCGGGAAGCGCGCTCCAGTCGGTGTTACCGCGCCGGAAGCGGCGGACGAGGTCGGCGAGCGCGCAGGCGACGAGGAAGTACTCCTGCACGAAGCGCAGCCCCTGACCCATGATCGTCGAGTCGTCGGGATAGAGGACCCGGGTCACGGTCTCGGCCGTGAGCCGCTCGGCCACCGCGCCGACGAACTCGCCCTGGCTGAACACCTGGAAGTCGAAGAAGTCGGAGGCGGCGGCGGCCCAGAGGCGGAGCGTGTTGATGGTCTTGCCGCCGTAACCCACCACCGGGCGGTCGAAGGGGATGCCGATCAGCGTGGATGGCCGGCCAGTCGTCACGCGCAGGCTCCCCTCGCGCACCTCGAACGAGCAGTTCAGCTTGACCTCCACCTTCTCGAGCGGGCGGGCAACTTCCCAGGGATCCGGACGCCGGAGCCAGTTGTCCGGCCGCTCGTGTTGCCAGCCATCCTGGATGGTCTGCTTGAAGATGCCGTACTCGTAGCGCAGGCCGTAGCCCATGGCCGGAAGCTGCATGGTGGCCATCGAGTCCACGAAGCACGCCGCCAGGCGCCCGAGCCCCCCATTCCCCAGCCCGGCGTCGGGCTCCGCCTCGAGGAGGCCGAGCCAGTCGAGGTGCTTCTGCTCGACGGCCTGCCTGGCGATGGGATCGAGCAGGAGGTTGGTGACGTTGTTGGCCAGCGAGCGCCCGAGGAGAAACTCCATCGACAGGTAGTAGACGCGCTTGGGATTCGCGCGCTCGTAGGTGTTCTCCGTGTGCACCCACCGTTGCGAGAGGATGTCCCGCACCGAGCGGGCGAAGGCCTCGTAATGCTCTCGCGGGCCCGCCGCGGCCAGGCCGACGACGCTGTCGAAGAGCAGGTGCCGCTCGTAGAGCGCGTTGTCCGTCCCCGTGAACTCGACGGGGCCGCACCCGTACTGCTTGAGGAGCGTCGACACGCCGGCGGACCCCGGCAATGCCTGGGGGGAGGCCATGTCCCGTGTGCTCATCGCCGTGCCCTTTCCATCAGCATCGCTGCCATCCCTGTCCGAGGTCAACCGTCCCCTTGACGACAACCCGCCGGCGCGCCGAGATGGCGCGGGCCGGCATCATCGGCACGATCGAACGAGGAGCAGCTCCACTCGTGGCGTGTCTCGCCAAGATACCAAGTCACGCCCTCGGGGGGAAGGTGTCGCTCCTCGGGTCTCGCGCCCCGGGTGCCCCATGGTCGGATCGGTCGAGAACTTCTCGATGGTGAGCGTGGCCTTCTGCACCAGCGCCTTGGCCTCGGCGGCGTCGTCGGCGAACGCGGGCATCGCCCCGGCCGCCACGCCCAGGACCGCCAGCACACCAACGACCGTTCCCCGCTCCGTGTCACGGCTCCGCCCGTCGATCGTCAGCGTGAAGTCCGGGTGTCCGAAGATCGCGGCGCCGCCGTACACGTCGAAGAACACCTCGGCGCCGGCGGGAGTCCCCCCACCAGGCTCACCAAGCCCATGACCGCCGGGGCGTACCAGGTACGGGGCCCCGCCGGCAGGCGACCGGCGCTCCTCCGCTATGCTGCATGTGGGACGACCTGATCAGGAACGTCACGACGCTTCCTTCCCTACCCAGTTCGAGGTGGCTCGCCGGTCAGCCATCGTGCGACTCCTCGAGGCCGGCCAGCATCGCCATGATGAACGCGAGCAGGTCATCGACCGACGTGAAGCGCGATCGGCGGCCCGTCTGCAGATGCTCGATCCGCCCCGCGACGGTTCCCAGCCGGGCGTCGGTCTCGGCGCCGAACTGCACCACGAAGGCTTTCGCGAACGGCAGCGCCGGCCGGTCGTCGGCCCGGCCCGGGACCGGGCCTTCCGCCCCCGCACGAGCATCGTCATGCGCCATGGCTTCGTCCGCTGTCATCCTGCCCCCGGGCGCCGGCGGAAGTCCTGAGGGAAACCGCAAATTTGTCCAAAACCGCTTGACGCGGCATCCCCTCCGGCAGATCATCCTACCGATCGATGGACTCCCTTGTCGGATCGGACGTGCAGTGGACGCCTTCTCCCCGTCCGGATCATGAGCACACCCCCTGACGGCGCCAGCGAAAAGAAGCCAGCCGCCCCCTCCCGGTTCATCCTCTGGGGGCTCGGGCTGGGATTGGCCTGCGGCTTGCTTTTCGGCGAGTATTGCCGGCCGCTGCTGCTCGTCGGGGAGGCCTACGTGAAGCTGCTGCAGATGACCGTGATGCCCTACATCACGGTCTCGCTGATCCTCGGCATCGGCGGCCTGACCGGCGTCCAGGCCAAGGAGCTGGCCCGCAAGGCGGGCGCGTTGCTGCTCGTCTTCTGGGGCATCGCGTTGGTGGCAGTGGTGCTCATGCCGCTGTCGTTCCCGAAGTGGCAAACGGCGGCGTTCTTCAGCTCGTCTCTGGTCGAGCAGCCCCAGGAGAGAGACCTGCTGGACCTGTACATCCCGTCCAACCCGTTCCGCTCGCTGGCCGACAACGTCGTGCCTGCAGTCGTCTTGTTCAGCATCCTGGTCGGCGTCGCCCTCATGGGCGTGAAGGGGAAGTCGACGCTCCTGCCCGGACTGGCCATCGCCACGGAGACGCTGAGCCGGGTCACCAAGCTCATCGTCCGGCTCACGCCGCTCGGCCTGTTCGCCATCGTGGCGTCGGCCTCCGGCACCATGAGCCTGGAGGAGTTCAGCCGCCTGCACGTGTACCTGCTGGCCTACATCGCGGCCGCGCTGTTCCTGACGTTCTGGGTGCTGCCCGGCCTGTTGACGATGGCCACGCCGTTCGGCTACTGGGAGCTGACCCGGCTGTCGCGCGATGCGCTGATCACCGCGTTCGTCACCGGCAACCTCCTGGTCGTCCTGCCGGTGCTGACCAGCCATGTCAAGGAGCTGTTCCGCCACCGCAACCTGCTGCAAGAGACGACCGAGGCGTACGCCGACGTCATCGTGCCGGTGTCGTTCAACTTCCCGAACGTGGGCAAGCTGCTGCTGCTGATCTTCGTCCTGTTCGCCGGCTGGTTCTCCGGGTCGCCGGTCAGCGCGGGCCAGTATCCGACGCTGATGGTGACGGGGCTGCTGAGCTTCTTCGGCAGCACGAACGTGGCCATCCCCTACCTGCTCGATCTGCTGAAGCTGCCGCACGATCTCTTCCAGCTTTATCTTGTCTCGGGTCTGGTGACCGGGCGGTTCGCGTCGCTGCTGGCCGCCATGAACCTCCTGGTCTTCACGGTCCTCTCGGTCGCCTTGCTGGCCGGCGGGGCCTCCATCCGGCGGGCGCGGCTGCTGACCTATCTCGGCCTGACCGCGCTGCTCACGGTGGGACTGATCGGCGGCCTGCGCCTCTACTTCGGCAGCTTCGTGAAGAACACCTCGTCGATGGCCGACGTCGTGAGCCAGATGCACCTGCTGCGAGAATCGGTGCCGGCCCTGGTCCACCCCGCGCCGCCCTCCGCGCCACCGCACACACCCGGACAGACCCGCCTCCGGGAGATCCAGGAGCGCGGGTTCGTGCGCGTGGGGTACCTGAAGGACCGGCTGCCCTACGCGTTCGAGAACGCGCGCCGGCAGCTGGTCGGGCTCGACATCGAGATGGCTCACGACCTGGCCCGCACGCTCGAAGTCGCCCTCGAGTTCGTGCCCGTTGACCGGGAGCGGCTGGCCGCTCAGCTCAACGCGGGCGACTGTGACATCCTGATATCCGGCATCGCGCTCACGCCCGACCGGGCCGCGCAGCTGAGCCTCTCGGTGCCCTATCGCAGCGAGACGGTAGCCGTGGTGGTCCCGAGCTATCGCCGCCAGGAGTTCCGCTCCCGGGACGCCATCCAGGAGCACGCGGGACTGCGGGTGGGCATCCTCGGCGACCCGTACTTCACCGCGAGGGTCCGCGAGTCCCTGCCCCGGGTCAACTGGGTCGAGCTGTCCTCGCCGCGCGAGTTCTTCGAGGGAGCGCAGCCGGCCCTCGATGCCTTCCTGTTCACGGCGGAGGCCGGCTCCGCCTGGACGCTCCTGTACCCCCGATTCGCCGTCGTGGTGCCGCAGCCCGGCCTGCTGTCGATCCCGATGGCCTACGCGGTCGCTCGCGGCGACCAGGAGCTCCTGGACTACGTCAACGCCTGGCTCGAGCTCAAGCAGAAGGACCGCACCGCGGAGCGGCTGTACGACTACTGGATCCTGGGACGCGGCGCCGCCGCGAGGCAGCCGCGCTGGTCGGTCGTCCGCGACGTCCTCCACTGGGTCAAGTGAAACCCGCCACCCTCGGCTCGCCCCGATCGGGGTTGCACGGCGCGGCTGTTCTCGATACGCTGCACTGGCGGATACAATGAGACCGTCCACCCTCCTGGTGCTCCTCGGCTTCCTCGTCGGCATTCCGGCGGGGGTCGGCGCCTTCACCTTCGTGTACGCCAAGGGCCTCTCCTACCTGTCCACCGATTCGCGGGCGTGCGCCAACTGCCACGTCATGAACGAGCAGTACGACGCCTGGCTCAAGAGCGGCCACCGGCACACCGCATCCTGCGTGGAGTGCCACCTGCCCCACCGGGGGCTGGCGAAGTGGGTCACCAAGGTGGCTCACGGCTTCCGGCACTCCGCCGCCTTCACGCTGCAGAACTTCAAGGAGCCGATCGAGATCACGCCACGCGACCGCCGAGCTGGTCCAGGTCAACTGCC
The DNA here is from genome assembly GCA_963708025.1 of uncultured Candidatus Rokubacteria bacterium. Taxonomy (GTDB): domain Bacteria; phylum Methylomirabilota; class Methylomirabilia; order Rokubacteriales; family DASRDR01; genus CAVPSB01. The sequence goes on from CAVPSB010000013.1 coordinate 359,619, forward strand.
GGCGCTGCCACGAGGCCCTCGTCCACGCGGTCTCTGCCTCGCCCGCCGGCACCCAGCTGGACTGCCTGCACTGCCACGCCGGCGCGGGCCACGGCGCCCGCGGCTGAGTTCCCTTCCAGGAGGCCGACATGGTTGCGAACCAATCGACGGGTCACCGCTGGCCGACCTGGCTCTTGGTCGTCCTGGGCGCCGTCGGCGCCGCCGGGGTGACCATCCTGCTGCTCGCCCTGCTCACGAACATCTTCGAGCGGAAGCAGGAGGCGCGGCAGCCGTTCGTCCGGCTGGTCGAGGTGACCGAGGACACCACCGATCCCAAGGTCTGGGGCCAGAACTGGCCCTCTCAGTACGACTCCTACCTCAGGACCTCTCTCGCCACCGCCACCAAGTACGGCGGGCGCGGGCTCGGGGCCAGCGACAGCGGGCCGGCCGAGCAGAAGCTCGACCGGGACCCGTGGCTCCGGCGGATCTTCGCCGGCTACGCCTTCGCGATCGACTACCGCGACCGGCGGGGCCACGTCTACGCGCTGTTCGACCAGGAGCAGACGCGGCGGGTGACCGAGAAGAAGCAGCCGGGGGCGTGCCTGCAGTGCCACGCCTCCAACCTTCCTCTGTACCGCTTCGCCGGGAAGGGCGACGTCCAGAAGGGGTTCGAGCAGGTCTCGGGGATGCCCTACCCGGAGGCCCGGAACCTGAAGGACGAGCAGGGCCGGAACCTGGTCCAGCACTCGCTCTCGTGCGTGGACTGCCACGACCCGAAGACGATGGCCGTGCGGGTCACCCGGCCCGGCTTCATCGCCGGGATCAGGGCGCTCAAGGCCCGGCAGGGCGTGCCAGGACTACGACCCGAACCGCGACGCCTCCCGCCAGGAGATGCGCTCCTTCGTCTGCGGCCAGTGCCACGTCGAGTACTACTTCCGGGGGGAGGGCAAGGTCGTCACCTACCCGTGGGCGAACGGGCTCACCGTCGACGAGATCGAGGCGTACTACGAGAAGGAAGGCTTCACCGACTGGATCCACGCGGAGACCGGCGCCAAGATGCTCAAGGCCCAGCACCCGGAGTTCGAGGTCTGGAACCAGGGCATCCACGCCCGGGCCGGCGTCGCCTGCGCCGACTGCCACATGCCCTTCGAGCGGGTGGGCGCGCTCAAGGTGAGCGATCACTGGGTGCGGAGCCCGCTCCTCAACGTGAGCCGCGCCTGCCAGACCTGCCATCCCGTCGCCGAGGCGGAGCTCCAGGGGCGGGTGCTCGCCATCCAGGACCGCCACCACGCCCTCCTCCAGCGGGCGGCCCGGGCGACGACCGACATGCTCGACGCCATCGTGGCAGCCCGGAAGGCCGGGGTGACCGACGCCGGCCTCACCGCGGCCGCCGCGCTCCACCGGAAGGCGCAGTGGCGCCTCGACTTCGTGGCGGCGGAGAACTCGATGGGCTTCCACGCGCCGCAGGAGCTGGCGCGCATCCTGGCCGAGACGATCGACTACGCCCGGCAGGGCCAGCGCGAAGCCGAGCAGGCCGTCCGGAAGAAGTGAGGGCGTGAAGCAATCGGGCCTCTGACTCCCCCCTCCCCCCGGTGGGTGGGGGAGGGGGGTTGGGGGGTAGGCGGGAGGTCTCGAACTGAAGATCACCGGGATCGAGAGCATCGTCCTCACCCTGCCGATGGTGATCGACGGGGCCACGCCGATCCACGCCGGCCGGCCCCGGACCAGCATCGAGATGCTGCTCGTCCGCGTGGACACCGACGCCGGGATCACCGGCTGGGGCGAAGCGTTCGGCCAGCGGATCTTCCCGGCCACGCGGGCCGCCATCGACACCCTGCTCGGTCCCCTGTGCGTGGGCCGGGACCCGAGCCAGATCCTCGCCCTCAACGATGACCTCCAGCGGCTGCTCCACGGCCTCGGCCGCGGCGGACCGGCCATCTACGCGCTGTCGGGCCTCGACATCGCCCTCTGGGACATCGCGGGCAAGGCGGCCGGGCTTCCGCTGTACCGCCTGCTCGGCGGCAGTCCCCGGGCCGACCTCCCCGCCTACGCCAGCCTCCTCCGCTACGGCCAGGCCGGGGCCGTCGCCCACTACACCGCCCAGGCGCTCGGGCGCGGCTATCGCCACATCAAACTCCACGAGATCACCGTGCCCGAGGTGAAGGCCGCGCGCGACGCCGCGGGGCCCGGGGTGCCGATCATGGTCAACACCAACTGCCCGTGGACGGTGCCCCAGGCGATCGAGATGGCGCACCGGCTGGCCCCGCTCGACCTTCACTGGCTGGAGGAGCCGGTGTGGCCGCCCGAGAACCTCGCCGGCCTCGCCGAGGTCCGGGTCAGGGGCGGCATCCCCACCGCCGCCGGCGAGAACTACGGCACCGTGTGGGAGTTCCGGCGGGCCTGCGAGGCGGGCGCCATCACCTACGCACAGCCGAGTGTCACCAAGATCGGCGGCGTGACCGAGCTGCGGCGGGTCATGACCGTCGCCGAGACCTTCGGCGTCCAGGTGGTCCCGCACTCGGCCTACTTCGGGCCGGGACTGCTCGCCTCCATCCACTGCCTGGCGGCGATGCCCGCCGAGTCGCTCGTCGAGCGCTACTACTGCGACTTCGCCGAGAACCCCCTCGGCGAGGCCATCCACCCGACGGGCGGCCGCCTCGCGGTCCCGCAGGGTCCGGGTCTCGGGGTGGATCCCGACCCGCGCCTCCTCCTGAAGCTGCGCGCGCGCTGACGGAACCCGGCCGGCCGGCCGCCGGGTGGGCGGGGGAGAGGGATGCGCTCCGGGCTGGTATCATGCAGCCGACGGCACCGCAGCTATCGAGCCACCGACATCAGGAGGATCTCATGGCGAAGACACCGGACAGCATGGGCGAGAAGGCCCGTTCGCTCGAGGACGAGTTCTTCCGCAAGGAGGACCAGCGGGCCATCCAGCGGCTCCGGGAGCTCAGAGAGCGGGAGGTATCCCGCGAGGGCCTGTCCAAGACCTCGGGCATCAAGAACGTGGCCATCCTGGACAAGCTCCTCGATCTCGGCGTTCGCAACGAAACGGTGGCCGCCCTCGCCATCGTGCCCCTGGCGGAGGTGGCGTGGGCCGATGGGTCGATGGACGCGAAGGAGGAGCGGGCGATCCTCAAGCGCGCCGAGGAAGCCGGGGTCCTGCCGGGCTCCCCCGTCCACGATCTCCTCAAGAGCTGGCTGGAGCGCCGCCCCGAGCCGAAGCTGCTCGCGGCGTGGACCCACATGGTCGAGGGGATCTGCGAGCACCTGACCCCGGAGCAGGTCGACGGCCTCCGGACCGGCCTCGTCGAGCGGGCACAGACCATCGCCATGGCGAGCGGGGGCCTCCTGGGCATGGGCGCCGTCTCGCGCGCCGAGCAGGAGATGATCCAGACGCTGGCGGCCGCCTTCGGGCGCAAGTAGCCGCCCACCACCGCCTCGCGTCCGCCCCCCGGGGTCTTCCGAGACCCCCGGCTCAGCGCGCGCTGACGCCGCTCATTCCTAGTCGCCCGTAGGCTTCTCGCAACCCTCTGACTCTGGCCGAGCGGCCGGGGCGTTCCGCTTCGAGCCGCGGCCCAAAGGCCGAAGGCCGTCCAACAGTCGCGGCCTCCGAGGGCGGGGCATCGGGGGGGTCTTCCGAGACCCCCGAAGCTCTCAGCGGGCCGGTGGCCGGGGGTTCAACCGGAGCTCGCGCCGGCAGCGCCTGGCGGGCCTCAGGGTCTCCAGGAAGGCGACCAGCGCGTTCACCTCGGCCGGGCTCAGGTTCTTCCCGTAGGCCGGCATGTTGCCCCCGCCCTGGACCACCTGGCGGATGAGCTGGTCGCGCGTCTGGCGGGTGGCGACGCCTTCGAGCGACGGGCCGCGCCGGCCCCCCTCGCCAGCCAGCGCGTGGCAGTTGCGGCACTGCTTGTTCTGGAGCACGAGGGCACCCTGCAGCTCGAGCGGGGTGCGGCCCCGGACGTACGCCACCGGCGTGGGCAGCGCGCTCCAGGCGCCCATGACCGGGGACCACGGCACCACCACCCCGAGGCCGGCCAGCGTGGTGACGGTCAGGACGATCAGGACGACGCCCAGCACGGCGACGGGTCGCCGCTTCCAGCTCTTCTCCCCGGTGCCCGCCAGGAACGGCACCACCAGGAGGAGCACGATCGCGATCGGCGGGCCGAAGAGCAGGAGCACGGTCTCGGTCCAGGGCGGCAGCAGGGCAAAGAGCGCGAACAGGGCGAGGAAGTAGAAGTCGGGCTTGGGGGCGGTGTCGATGATCGTGGGATCCGGCACGCCGTGGGGACCGAACGGGCCGAAGATCGCGGAGCAGATCAGCACGAGCAGGATGACCAGGCCCATCGCGACCATGTCCTTGCGCACCACGTCGGGGAAGAAGGGCACCCCGTCCCGGTGGACCTCCTCCGCGTAGCGCTGCCGGTAGGTCTGTCGGTCCACGAGCCGGCCCGGCATCGGCCACTCGTTGACCCCGAGCCGGAGGACCAGCCAGAGGTGGAGGCCGACCAGCGCGATCAGGATCCCCGGGATGAGGAAGACGTGGGCGGTGAAGACGCGCGACAGGGTGCGGCCGGCGATGATCGGCCCGCCGAGGATCAGCTGCACCACCGACTGCCCCACGACCGGGGTGCGGGAGGCGATGGACGCCCCGATCCCGAGCCCCCAGTAGGCGTCCTGGTCCCAGCGCATGAGCTGGCCCGTGAAGGCCATGCCGAGCGTGCACAGGAACAGGAGCACCCCGACGACCCAGGTCATCTCCCGGGGGTACTTGTGGGCCCCCCACAGGAAGACCTGGATCATGTGGAGGGTCATCACCGCCACCATGCCGTTCGAGCCCCAGAAGTGGACCGCCCGCAGGAACCAGCCGAACGGCGCCTCGTAGTTCAGGTAGAGGAGGCTCTCGTACGCCTTGTCGGCCGACGGGACGTACACGAACGCGAGGCAGATGCCCGTCGCGATCTGGAGCACGAAGAGGGCGAGCGTGGCGCTCCCGAAGGTGTACCACCAGCTCGCGGTGCGGCGCGGGACCGGGTGGTCGAGCACCGGGGTGAGCGCGTCGCTGAGGCCCGCGCGCTCGTCGACCCACCGACCGATGGACGGCAACCGGGCCACCGGGACGCCTCGCCTACACCGGGCCGGCGAGGGTCGGGAGCTGGCCCCCGCGCACCCAGAGCTGGCCCTCGCGGATCTGGGACTCGTACTCGAAGAGGCCCCGTGGCGGAGGCCCCGAGGCGCGGGTGCCGTCCTCGTAGTAGACGCCGCCGTGGCACGGGCACATGAACAGCCGCGACTGGGCGAACCAGCGCACCGGGCAGCCCAGGTGCGCGCAGTTGACCGCGAAGACCTGGAACTGCCCCCCCGGGACGTGGCGGACCCAGCACGCGGTCTTCGCCGTCGCCCCGTCCCAGTGCATGCTGACCGGATTCTCGTAGACGGCGAGCCGGGTCTCGCCGGCGGGGAAGTCCGCCACCTGCCCCAGCCGGATCCAGGACTGGCCGCCCAGGCGGCGCATGGGGGCCAGGATGAACCCGAGCACCGGGACTCCCACCAGGGCGGCGCCCAGCAGGTTCAGCGCGAGCCCGAGCTTGAAGAGGAAGCCCCGGCGGCCAGGTGACTGCGGCGGCACCAGCTCGTGGTTGGCGCACATGACTCAGCCCTCTCCGTTCATCGTGCGGGCCGTGGCGGGCCGGCCTCGGCGGTGAGCCGTCCGGGCACCGGCCGCCGCTGGGCGACCAGCCAGGCCACGACGTCCGAGACCTGCTGCGGGGTCAGCGGCTGCCCCGTGACGTAGCCGCGCCAGTCGGGCATTCCGAGATCGGGGCGCCCGGCGATCACCGTGGTGCGCAGCCCCTGATCGCTCGTCAGGGCCAAATAGGACGGGTCCACGACGGGCCCGCCCTTCGGCCCGCCTCCGCCGTCCGGGCCATGACAGGCCCCGCACGCCGTCCCGTACACCACCTTGCCCCGCTCGGCGTCACCGGCCCCCCCGTCGTACGGCGGGAGCGCGGCGTCCCGGCTCGCGTCCGGGCGGCCCCACGCGCGGATCAGCCCCTGCACCAGCGCGTCGACCTGCGCGTCGGTCAGCTCGCCGCCGGCGCTCTGCGCGAAGGCCGGCTGGGAGGTGCCGGGCACGCCCCGGGCGATGACCTGCCGCAGCCGCTCCCGGGGCACCAGGGCGAGGTAGACGGGATCGTTGAGCGGCCGGGCCGGCCCCAGGCGGCCCTCGGCCCCGTGGCACCCGGCGCAGTGGCGGCCGTAGAGGGCGTCGAAGGCGACGACCTGGGAAGGGACGACGTCGTGCGCGCCGGGCTTCGGCTTCCCCGGCAAGGCATCGCACCCGGCGAGGACGAGGCCCGCCGCGAGCAGCAGGCCAAGACACGCACCCGGGCGCGCGGCGCTCACGGCTTGCGCTCCCGCTTCCAGTCCATGCCCGACGCCTCCATGCCCGCCCGCATCTGGAGCGGCCAGGTCTGCATGGTGGCGACGGGCTCCGCCCGCGACACCACGATCCCGGCCGCCAGCCCGAAGGCGATCTGGGAGACGATGAACCAGGTCCAGTCCACGCGCGCGTTCAGGGCGGGGTTGATGAACCCGAGGAGCGCCCAGAGGAAGCCCGTCCAGAGCAGCGGGGCGATCAGGCCGCCCCACAGCATGTGGCGCCGGGGCATCATGGGCAGGATGACGGCGTAGAGGAGGCCGACGAGCACCGACACCACCCCGTGCGCCACGATGCCGAGGGCGAGCGCCGTCGCGCTGAACGCCCGGAGCTCGGGCATGTCCGCGCGGGCCATCGCGGGCATCGCCACCGCGGCCAGCAGGTTGATCGGATACCAGAGGCTCCGCTGGACGAGGACCCCGTAGGCGCAGGCCACCACCGCCATGGCCACGCCCCCCACGAGGCCGCCCTTGACCCCGGCCGAGATCGGCTGCACCTCGATCGGCAGCCGCACCCGGTGCCCGGCCTCGCCGAGCTGGAGATGGTCCACGCTGGCGGAAACGCGGGCGATCGGTGCCGGCCGCTCGGCGAGGGGGCGGAGCGGGATGTGCTCGACCTGCTCCTCCGGCAAGACCTCGCGCCACCAGCCGATCCCGCCGATCAGCGCGAGCGCCAGGCCCACGACGGCGACGGTCACGTGGGTGACGAGGGCGGCGCCGGCCAGCGTGAGGCCGAGGGCGACCACCATGGGCCACACGGTGGGCGCGGGCAGCGTCTCGTGCTCCGGCTCTCGCCCGGTCATTGGGACCCCCACCCTTTGACGGCCTTCGGCCTGTGGCGACCCCTCCCCACTGATCGGACGGCCTTCGGCCTGTGGCGGGGGGAGGGGGGGCGCCCCGCCGTCCCGACGGGGTACCCGGTCGGTGGAACGAGACGGTTGACACGGCGTGTCTCACCGGCCGACCAGGTAGACGACCGTGAGCACGACCACCCACACGCCGTCCACGAAGTGCCAGTACCAGGACACCATCTCCACCCGCTCGGCATGGGCGGCCCGGAGCGCGCCGGTGGCGGCGAACACGCAGCAGAGCCCGAGCATGAAGAGCCCGGCGATGACGTGCGAGGCGTGCAGCCCCACCAGCGGGTAGAACGTGGTGCCGAAGAGGTTCGTGCCGATCGTGAGGCCGTCGTGGTAGATGAGCTGGTACCACTCGCGGGCGGTCCCGACCAGGAAGATGGCGCCGAGCACGGCGGTCACCAGCAGCCAGAGCCCGGAGCGGCGGACGTCGCCGCGGAAGAGCGCTTTGGCGCCGAAGGCCACGGTCACGCTGCTCGACAGGAGGCAGATGGTCCCGATCACCGGGATCGTCAGCACGTCCTTGGGCAGCGGCCCGTTCAGGCTCTTCCCGTGGTAGAAGAGGTAGGCGACCACGAAGACGGCGAAGATCGAGGCCTCGGCGATGATCAGCCCGATCATGCCGACGCGGCCACGCCACTCGTGACCGACGGCCGACTCGTGCGTCACCTCGCCCCCCTCACCGGCCCCGGCCGAAGCCTCCGATTCGCGCTCATTCGTGAGGCCCGTCCGGATCGTCCGGATGCTTGAGGTCCCAGACGGGCCGGCGGCTACCGACCACCGGGATGGTCTCGAAGTTGTACGCCGGCGGCGGCGAGGTCGTGGCCCACTCGAGCGTCCACGCGTCCCACGGGTCGTCCCCCGCCCGCTCCCCGCGCCGGAGCGAGACCACGACGTTCACCGCGAAGATCAGGATCGCGATCGCCTGCAACGGCACCCCGAGGGTCGTGACGAGGTTCCACATCTCCCAGCCACGATCGGCGGGGTAGGTGTAGATCCGCCGGGGCATCCCGAGCAGCCCCTGGATGTGCATGGTGAGGAACGTCAGGTTGAACCCGAGCACGAACAACCAGAAGTGCCAGCGACCGAGCCGCTCGGAGAGCATGCGGCCGGTGGCCTTGGGGAACCAGTAGTAGATCGCGCCGAAGATCGTGAAGACCAGGCCGCCGATCAGCACGAAGTGGAAGTGGGCGACCACGAAGTACGAGTCGCTGAGCTGCCAGTCGAACGGCGCCACCGCCAGCATCACCCCGGTGAGGCCGGCGCAGAGGAACTGGAAGAGGAAGGCGCAGCAGAAGAGCATCGGGGTCCGGAGGCGGATGTGGCCCCCGTACATGGTGGCGAGCCAGTTGAAGATCTTGATCCCGGTGGGGACCGCGATGAGCATCGTGGACAGGGCAAAGAAGGCGTTCAGCGGGGCGCCCAGCCCACCACGAACATGTGGTGGGCCCACGTGGAGAGGGAGACGGCGCCGATGGACACGGTGGCGAAGACGAGGGTGGTGTAGCCGAAGATGACCTTGCGGGAGAAGACCGGGATGATCTCGGACACGAAGCCGAAACCGGGCAGCATCAGCACGTAGACCTCGGGGTGGCCGAAGAACCAGAAGAAGTGCTGCCACATGACGGCCGACCCGCCGGCCTGGGTGTCGAAGAAGTGGGCCCCGAGGAAGCGGTCCAGGAGCAGCATGATCTGGGCGGCCGTCAGCGGGGGCAGGATGAACAGGGTCATCGCGGACACGGTCAGCATCGTCCACACGAAGACCGGCAGGCGGCCGAGCGTCATGCCCGGACCCCGCATGGTGAGCGTGGTGGCGACGATGTTGATCGCGGTCGCGATGGTCCCCACCCCGGCGATCAGGATGGACAGGTTCCAGTAGTCGGTGGCGTTGCCGGGGGTGAACGCGCGGCTGGTGAGCGGCGCGTAGGCGAACCAGCCCACCGCCGGCGCCGAGCCGGACCCGTAGAGCCCCTCGCCCCCGATGAAGCTGAAGTGGAGGAGCAGCCCCGCGAACAGGAAGATCCAGAAGCCGAAGGCGTTCAGGCGGGGGAAGGCGAGGTCGCGGGCGCCGATCATGAGCGGCACCAGGTAGTTGCCGAAGCCGAACACGATCGGGATCCCGACCAGGAACACCATGGACGTCCCGTGCATGGTGAAGAGCCGGTTGAACGTCTCCGGGGACACCAGCTCGAGCTCGGGCCACACGAGCTGGATACGCATCACCGTGGCCTCGATCCCGGCGACGACGAGAAAGACGATGCCGCAGCCGATGTACATGATCCCGAGGCGCTTGTGGTCCACGGTCACGACCCACTCGTGGACGTGCTCGAGCCACGTGCGACGGGCCGTCGCCTCCGGGCTCGTCAGGGTCGGCGCCAGAACGCTCATTCGACACCCCCCCCACCCCCGACCCTCGACGGCCTTCGGCCTGTGGCGACCCCTCCCCACGATCGGACGGCCTTCGGCCTGTGGCGGGAGGAGGGGGGGCGACCCGCTGTCCCCACGCTGCGCGGGCTCGGCAGCGAGAAGCAAGTGATACGCGCGGCGTCACTTGGGGTTGGCCCTCACCGGAGCGTGAGGAGGTAGGCGGTGAGCTGGCTCAGCTCGTCGCTGGACAGCTTCATGGCCGGCATGAGGGCCCCGGGCTTCATCGACGCCGGATCGTCCACCCACGCCCGCAGCTTCTCGGGGGTATTGCGCGCCGCGCCCGCCCCGAGCGTCGTCCGGCTCATGAGGTGGGTGAGGTCCGGCCCGAACAGCCCGTTGGCCGGAGTGCCGCGGACCGTGTGGCAGTTGATGCAGGAGAGCGAGGCGAAGAGCCGGGCGCCGGCCCGGACCGCGGGATCGTCGGGGACCGGGGCCTGCTGGGCCACCACCCAGCGATCGAACTCCTCCCGGGGCTGGACGACCACCCGGAGCAGCATCCACGCGTGCTGGACGCCACAGTACTCGGCGCACTGGCCGACGTAGGTGCCGGGAGTCCGCGGGTCGATCCACACGCGGTTGGTCCGGTTCGGGATGACGTCCATCTTCCCGGCCAGCTGGGGCACCCAGAAGCTGTGGACCACGTCCGCGGATTGGAGGGTGATGAAGGTCGGCGCCGGGCGGGTGGCGTCGCTCACCGGGACGTGGAGCTCGTTGGCGGTGACGATCCCGAGCTTCGGGTAGCGGATCTCCCACCACCACTGGTTCCCGACGATGGCGACCTCGAGGGCGTCCGGTGGCTGGGGGCGCCGCTCGATCCCGTAGATGTAGCGGGCGGTCACCAGGAAGAGGACGACCACGATCAGGAACGGCACCACCGTCCACGCCAGCTCGATCCGATCGCTCCCGTAGACCTGCGGAGGCTCGCGCCGCTCGTCGCCGGCCCGGCTCCGGAACCGGAAGAGGATGTAGGCGGCCAGCCCGGCGACGATGACGAAGATGACGGCCGAGAGGCCGAGGACGAGGAAGGACAGCTCCCGGATCGCGAAGGCCGGGGTGGAGACCGGGTTGAAGATGCTCGGAGTCTGGACGGGAGGCACGCGCTATCGGCCTTCGTCGTCGTCTCGGCGCGCGGCACTCGCGTCGTGAGGTCCCCGGCGCATCACTCTCATTCGCGGTTCCGGCAAGACATTACCACGGCCCCCGGGGGCGACACCACCCTACCCGTCTCCCTCCCCCCGTCTCGTCACCGGCCGCCCGGTGAGTCGGCCCGGGGAGCCTTCGCGCCGGGCGGGCTCGACCCCGCCGGCGGGCACTCGCGCGGCCTGGCGGCTCAGTCGCCGAAGATCCGTCGCAGGATCGCCGGCTCGAGCCACCGCGCGGGGTCGAGGTCACCGACGCGGGCCCGCACCTCGTCGAGCAGCATTTCCCGGTACTCGATCGCCCGGCCGCCGGTGACGCCCCGGTAGACGTACGCCACCGGGGTGACCTCCGGCGGCACCCGGACGGCCTCCGCCAGGCGCCGCCAGGCCTCCGGGCGGGTCCACCGCGGATCCACGGCTTCCAGGAACGCTCGCCCGCTCTCGCCCGGCCGCGGCGTCGCCGCCAGCGCCGCCCCGAGGAGCGCCTCCAGCTCGGCGTCCCCGTCGAAGAGGCCCACGACCGCCGCCTCGGCCCCGAGGTTCCGGATCCGGCCCAGGTCGGCGGCGAGGTACCGGAACAGCGCCTCGCGCGGCGCGGGCCCCACCGCTCCCCGGTCCAGCTCACGGCGCAGCCCGCGGAAGCCCTCGAGCCGCCATCGCTCGGCCTCGGTCCAGAACACGGTGTTGTCGAACGCCACCACGAACGCCAGCGCGCCCGTGGCATCGTCGAGGGCGGGACGCCCGACGAGGCGGCTGTCGAACCGCTCGGGGTCGCAGTGGTGGTTGCGGGCCGCGCACCAGGCCTGGTCGGCGTACACAGGACGGAGCCGTTCGATGTGCGCCTGCCGCGCCGGCTGATGGGGCGGCATCGGCAGGATCGTGCGATCCTGCCGGCGCCGGACGTCGTAGAGGGCGACCTCGGCCGGGTGCGTCGGCGCGAAGTGGACCTGGCTCCGGTGATACACGATCGTGCCGTCCCGGAACACCCCGAGGAACCAGCCCCGGAGCGCGACCCGGACGGCTAGGTCCCGGGACAGGACGAGCAGGCAGCCGGCCGAGGGGCTGAGATGGATGTCGAGGTAGACGTGGTCCCGGCCGGCGTGAGCATCCGTCACCGACCCCGCGCACTCGACCATCCCCGGGCCGGCCGCGAGCCCGGACACCTCCACGGTCTTCCAGGCCCGGGCGCGCTTGTCGAGCCGGCTCACGAGGAGCGGCGGCACCAAGTGCCCGCGTCCGTCGCCGAGGTAGTACGCGACCAGCAGGCTCCGCTCGTCCTCGAAGAGGCCGACTCCCGTGATCGAGCGGTCGAGGTAGCGGAGGGCTCTCGCCTCGGCCCGGTGACCGCGCGCGGCCAGAACGTCACGGAGGGTCTCGGCTCCCGCCGGCAGGGCGACTACGAGCGGAATCACCGCCGCGGCTGCCCGCACGGCGACCCGAACCGCCCGCGAGAGCGTGGGACCGGGGATGGTGGTCAGGCCCGGGCCAGGGCCGCCTTCACGCGCTCCGGCGTGAGCGGCGCCCGGCGCAGCCGCACGCCGGTCGCGTCGAAGACCGCGTTCGCCACCGCCGCCGGGATGCAGCGGATGGTGGGCTCGCCGGCGCCGGTCGGCGCGACCTCGGGCCGGTCGATCAGGACCACCTCGATCGACTCCGGCGCGTCCCGGATCTCGAGGATCGGGTAGCTCGCCCAGTCCACGCTCGTCACCGCGCTCCGGTCGAAGCGCACCTCCTCGAACAGCGTGCGCGACAGCCCCTGCACCACGTTGCCCTCGATGGTGTAGCGGAGCCCCTGCGGGTTGACGATCAGGCCGCAGTCGTGGGCGACCGTGAACCGGCGCGCCCAGACGCGCCCGGTGGCCGGATCGACCTCGACCTCGGCCACCACCGCGACGATCGTGCCGGCCCGCTGCGCGTACGCCATGCCGCGGCCGCGCCAGAGGGCCCCCGACCGCTCGCGGCGGGGCGCCGGGCGCGGCTCCCAGCCCGCCTTCTCGGCGGCGGCCTTCACCACGTCGCGGTCGCGGGGCGCCGTCAGGTACCGGAGCCGGAACGCGACCGGGTCCTCGCCGACGGCCGCCGCGATCTCGTCGACGAACTGCTCGCTGCCGAAGTGGATCTCGGGTCCGACCGGATCGCGCAGGTGCGCCGTGCGCAGCGGCGAGCCGCGATCGAGCAGCGGCGGGATCGCCTCCCAGGCCAGCAGCTTCGCCTCGAACCCGTAGCTCTCGGCCGGGACGCCGAGCCCGACCTCGGGCTTGAGCGGCATCCCGAGCGCCATGCCGGCCAGGCTGTCGCGGGGGTCGCTCTCGTTGGTCGTGATGTTGACGCGCGAGAAGCCCTTGACGACGAACTCGTAGCCGATCACCTTGCCGGCGGCGTCGAGCGCGGCCCGCCCCCGGTGGAGGCAGGCCGGCCCCTTCGGATCCCAGGCGGTGCCGTCGTGGCGCATGCCCTGCACCCGCACCGGGCGGCCGGTGAGCTTCGAGAGGTAGGCCGCGTCGAGCGCGGCGTCGCCGGCGTCGTTGCGGCCGTACGAGCCCGGCCCCATCACCCAGATGCCGCGCACCTGCTCGGGCGGCAGCCCGAGGAGCCTGGCCACGCCGTCGCGGGTGAAGTGCGGCTTCTGGGAGCCGGTCCACACCGTCGCCTCGTCGGCCTTCACGTCGGCGACCGCGCAGGCCGGGCCCATGCTCGCGTGCGACTGGAACGGCCACGCGTACTCCGCCTCGACGACCCGCGCCGCGGCCTTGAACGCCGCCTCCAGGTCCCCCTTCTTGACGGGCTCCTCCCGCTTGAGCGGCGCCGCCGCCCGGATGTGCTCGTGGAGGGCCTCCATCGCCGGGAACGGGTCGGGGGGCGCCGTCCACTCGACCTTCAGCGCGCGGGCGGCCCGCACCGCGTCCCACTCGTGCTCGGCCACCACGGCCAGGAACTCCTTGTCGCGGACCACGCGCGCGCCGCGGATCGCCCGGATCGACCCTTCGTCCACCCGCGCGATCGTGCCGCCCGCCTTCGGGGGCCGGATCACCCGCGCGTGCAGCATGCGCGGCACCCGGATGTCGGTGACGAAGTCGGCCGTCCCGAACACCTTGCCTTCCACGTCGCGCCGCGGCAGGGACTTGCCCACGACCTTGTAGTCGGACGGCGACTTGGGCTTGGCCTGCCCCTGCACGTCCATGAAGTTGCCGACCTGCTTGTTCCACTCGACCTTCGCGTTGAAGTGCTGGCCGCCGATCAGGTCGGCGTAGCTGACCCGCTTCCCGGGGTCGTCGAGCGCGCTCACCACGCCGTCGGCGACGGTGAGCCGATCGGCCGGCACGCCGAGCTGCTGGGCGGCGCGGCCGACCAGGATCCGCCGGGCCTCGGCGGCGGCGTTGCGCAGCGGGCGGGCGCCGTGCGACACGCCGAAGCTTCCCGAGGCGCCGCCCTGGTTGCAGGAGGTGGCGGTGTCGCCCATGAGCACGGTCACGCGGTCGAACGGGACGTCCAGCTCCTCGGCGACGACCTGGGCGATGGCGACGTCGAGGCTCTGGCCCATGTCCATCTTGCCGAAGAACGCCGTCACGCTGCCGTCGGGCAGCACCGCGAGCCAGGAGTCGAGCTCCGCCGGGCGCCAGCGGCGGCTTGCCGCGGCGGCGGATCCGGTCTGGGCGAGCGCGTCGTCGAGGAGGGTGGGCGCGGCGGCGGAGACGACGAGCGCCCCGGCCAGTCGCAGGAAGTCGCGGCGCGAGAGCGAACCGTCCATGGCCGCCTCCTTCACGCGAGCATCGCCTGCGCGCGCTTGATCGCGCGCAGGATCGCGACGTGAGTCCCGCAGCGGCACTTCAGGCCCGCCAGCGCCTCGCGCAGCTCGCCGTCGGTCGCCTTCGGCTTCTTCCGGAGGACGGCGGCGGCGGTCATGATCCAGCCGTTCACGCAGTAGCCGCACTGCGGCACCTGCTCCTCGACGAACGCCTGCTGCAGCGGATGCGGCTTCTGCGGGCTGCCGAGCCCCTCGAGGGTCGTCACGGTCTTGCCCTGGGCCACCGACAGCGGCAGGATGCAGGCGCGCACCGGCTCCCCGTCGAGGTGCACGGTGCAGGCACCACACTGCGCGAGCCCGCAGCCGAAGTGCGGGTTGCGGAGCCCGAGGTCGTTGCGCAGGGCGTAGAGGAGCGGCATGTTCGGATCGGCGGCGTTGACCGACACCCGCTTGCCGTCGACGGTGAGCCTGACGGTGGCCATGACCCCCTCCTCGTCTCCCGGGCGGTGCTCGGCGCCGGGGCGGCCCGCCCGTCGCGTCCCCAGGGGCTCCGGCGCCCGGCTGCTACCCTCCCACACCTCCAGGCCCCGGGGCAAGCGGCCCGGCTTGCCTTGCGGGGGGCCCCGGGCCACTCTTGCCAGCCTCTCGGCCCCCTGCTCTAATGTTGGCCATTCCGCGGACGTGACGACTCAGCGACCGGGAGGAGCTCATGCGACTCACCATCCGCCTCCTGACCCTTTTCCTCGGTGCCGCCCTTGCCGCCGCCGCCCCGCCGGCCGAGGGCCGCATCTCCCGCATCGAGATCACCCGCGCCGAGCCGGCGTTCGGGGGGCAGAGCTTCGGCGCCGCCGGCGCCTACCAGCGCCTCGCCGGTCGCGCCTACGGCGAGGTGGATCCGGCGCACCCCGGCAACGCGATCATCCACGATTTGTACCTCGCCCCCCGCAACGCCCGGGGCCTGGTCGAGTACGCGACCGACATCGAGCTCCTGGCCCCGGCCGACGTGGCGCGCGGCAATGGCGTGCTGCTCTTCGAGGTCCTCAACCGCGGCAACAAGGTCGCTCCCGGCGCCTTCGATGCCGGCATCCCGCCGGTCACCGCCGACCGCAACGCCCTCACCACGCCGGGTGACGGTCACCTGCTGCGCGAGGGGTACACCCTCGTGTGGTTCGGCTGGCAGGCCGACGTGCTTCCCGGCCTGGGTCGCCTGACCCTGACCGTCCCCGTCGCCCGCCAGCCGGACGGCTCGCCGATCACCGGGGTTTTCAGGGCGGAGCTGACGACGCCTCAGCCCACGACGACCCTCAACCTGTCGAGCGGCTGGTTCACGGGGCTCAACCACAAGAGCTATCCGACGGCGAAGGTCAACAACCGCACGCCGCTCCCCGACGGCTTCCTGCCAGCGCTCACCGTCCGGGCCCGCGAGCAGGAGCCGCGGGTGCCCATCGCGAACACGGAGTGGTCGTTCGGCGCCTGCCCCGCCGGCGGCGCCGCGACGCCCGGCGACAGCCAGATCTGCTACCCGGCCGGCTTCCAGCCCGGGCGGCTCTACGAGCTCACCTACCGCGCCCGGGACCCCCTGGTCATGGGCCTGGGCTTCGCGGCGATGCGGGATCTCGCGAGCTTCCTGCGCGGCGAGCCGCGCGACGGTCAGGGCGCCGCCAACCCCGTCTTCCGCCAGAACCAGGTGGCGATCGTCTACGGCGCCTCCCAGAGCGGGCGGATGATCCGCACCTTCATCCACCTGGGGTTCAACCGGGACGAGCAGGGCCGTCGCGTCTTCGACGGCGCCTACCCCCACATCGGCGGCGGGCTCATGCCGCTCAACGTCCGCTTCGCTCAGCCCGGGCGGGCCTGGGGCGAGCAGATCGACCACCTGTACCCGGCCTACGACTTCCCGTTCGCGTACGCGCGGCTCCACGATCCGCTGAGCCAGCGGACCCAGGGCGTCCTCGACCGCTGCACGGCGACCGACACCTGCCCGCGCATCTTCCACGTGGCGACCGCGCTCGAGCTGTGGGAGGGCCGCCAGTCGCTCGGCCTCACCGATCCCCTCGGCCGGCAGGACGTGGCCGAGCCGGCCGACGTCCGCACGTTCATCATGGTGTCCACGCAGCACGGCGCCGCGCCGCTGCCGCTCGCCACCCGGCCGCCCTTCGGGAACTGCCAGCAGCAGCCCAACCCGAACCCGCAGCTCTGGACCATGCGGGCCCTCCTGGCCGGCCTCACCGCCTGGGTCCGCGACGGCCAGGCCCCACCCGCGTCGGTCGCTCCGCGGATCGCCGACGGCAGTCTCGTCCCGCCCGACCAGGTCCGCTTTCCCGCCATTCCGGCCAACGAGTACGGGGGGGTCCCCCGCCCGGCGGTGCGGTTCCTGCGCGTCCACAATCCGCTCCACGTCCTCGACTTCGGGCCCACCTACGACGCCGCGGATTCCAGCGGGATCATCACCGTCGAGCCGCCGCGCGCGGCCAGCGCCAGCTATGGCCTGCTGGTGCCGCAGGTGGACGCCGACGGCAACGACCTCGGCGGCGTCCGGTCGCTCCACCTTCAAGTGCCCGTCGGCACCTACACCGGCTGGAACCTCGGCCGCGCCGGCCGCTTCGAGGACGGGTTCTGCAGCCTGAGCGGGAGCTTCATCCCGTTCGCACGCACCCGGGCCGAGCGCATCGCGATCGGCGACCCGCGGCCCTCGATCGAGGAGCGGTATCCCACCCCCGACGCCTACGTCGGGGCGATCCGTCGCGCCGCCGACGCGCTGGTGGCGCGCCGGCTCCTGCTACCGGCCGACGCGGCGGCGCTGGTGGCCGAGGCCGAGCGCGACGGGATCCGCCAGGCGCCCTGATCCACGCGGGCCTCGGGGCCTGCGACCCGGCGGGGAAGCGTCGAGCGGGCAGTGCTCAACGCCGGAGACAGCTGGCTCGCCCCAGGAGGGGGAAGGCGCTACGAGTCCGGGAGACCCTCGAGACGTCGCGCGCCGGGGGTGAACGGTCAGGATCTCGACCTCGTCTAGCTGCAGCCGATAGATCACCCGATCACCTCGCGGATGTCGTCTCGGCCCATCTCGGGAACCATTCAGCCCGAGCGCGGAAACTCCGACTGGCGGTCGGTCGCGC
This sequence comes from uncultured Candidatus Rokubacteria bacterium, assembly GCA_963708025.1. Classification (GTDB taxonomy): domain Bacteria; phylum Methylomirabilota; class Methylomirabilia; order Rokubacteriales; family DASRDR01; genus CAVPSB01. Next base: position 377,314 of record CAVPSB010000013.1, read on the forward strand.
GAAACACACGCGCCGCCATGACCTCGGCGTACCGCGGCGCGTCGCGCGCAATGAAGAGGCAGATCGCGTCGAGGTCATCCAGAGCCTGGTCGGTCCAGGTTACGCGAGCCACCGGGCCATGCGCTGCCGAGCCTCGTCCTGGGAGACCTTCCGGCCGGCATCCGCCTGCGCGATCCCGCGCTCGATCTTGTCCAGGAGGTAGAGACGCTCCATCACGTCCGCGACCGTGACATCGTCCGGCAACTCCTGAACCAGCTTGACCAGATCGTCCTTGGTGCGCACAGGGCTCACCTCCTGCCGCCCTAGTCTACCATCGCGCTCCGGCACGAGCCTCGGGCCGCTCAGGGCAGGCCACGACCGGCTGGGAGCGCCACCGACGCCGCACCCTGGGACGACGGCGGGATGGCCGACGCGCGGGCTCCGTCGAGTAAGATACCTCCCGGAGGCTTCCCCTCCGGGAGGGCACATGCGAGCGGAGTGGCGCCGGCTGGCGCGCGTGGCCATCGCGATCGCGCTGGTGACGCTGGGCTGCGCCGATCTCCGGGAGATCACCGCCAGCCCGGAGGAGCTGCGGCGACAGCAGCAGGAGCGGGCGGAGACCGAGCGCCGCGGCCAGGGCGAGCAGGCGCGCGCGACGCTCGCCCGGAGCGCCGACCCGCGGGCGCGGGCGGAGGCGGCCCGGCAGCTCGGCACGCTCAAGGCCGCGGCGGCGGTCCCCGAGCTGACCGCCGCCCTGCGCGACCCGGACGCCGAGGTCCGGGCGGCCGCCGCGGACGCGCTCCGCGAGCTCGGCGAGCCGGCGCGCGAGGCGGGGCCGGCGCTGCGAGCGGCGATCGCGACGGAGCCCGACGGCCGGGCCATCGTCGCGATGGCGTGGGCGTTGATCGGGCTCAAGGTGGACGCCAAGGAGCTCGTCGCCCCCCTCCGGAAGGCGCTGCGGCACGACGAGCTCCGCACGCGGTTCTCGGCCGCCCTCGCCCTCGACGGCGACGTGGACCCGGCCGAGATCTTTCCCGTGTACCTCGAGGCCGTCGGCACACCGCTCGGCAAGGCCCAGCGCTCCGCCACCGATCCCGTCCAGCGCCTCGACCGGCTGATCAAGGCCAGGCACGACCGGCGCTTCGTCGCCCCGCTCCTCGACGCGCTCGAGCGCGGCAACCCCGGGCAGCGGGCGGCCGCCTGCCGCCTCCTCGCCGAGTACTTCGAGGGGTACCGCGTGGCCCAGGCCCTGCAGCGAAGGATGGAGGCGCCGCCCCCCACGGTCCTGCCGGCCATCGGCCGGCGGCTGCAGGACCCCGAGGCGGAGGTCCGGGCGGCAGCCGCCTACGCGCTGCGGGACGTCGGCCTCGCGGCGAAGAGCACCGGGCCGGCCCTGGTCACGGCGCTGCGGGATCCGGAGGAGCGGGTCCGCGCCGCCGCCGCGTCGGCCCTGGGCAGCCTCGGCGGCGACTACACCCCGACGCCGGGGGCCGTTCCCTCGCTGGCCGTCGCCCTCCGGGATTCGAGCCCCGACGTGCGGCAGAACGCGGCGCGGGCACTCGGCCAGATCGGCCCGGGGGCGAGGGACGCGGCCGCCGCGCTCACCGCGGCGGCCACCGACCCAAACGAGGACGTCCGCCGCGCCGCGACGACGGCCCTCGGAAACGTCAACAGCCCGGCCCGGCCGGGGACACCCGGCCCGCCGAGAGCGCCGGCCCCCGCGTCGGTGGCCGTCCTGACGGACACCCTCCGGGACCCCGACCCGCGCGTCCGGAGCAGCGCGATCGAGGCGCTGGGGCAGATCGGGCCCGGGGCCAAGGCGGCCGGCCCGTCGCTGGTCCCGCTGCTGCGCGATCCCGATCCGGGCGTCCGGCTCCAGACGGCGTGGACCCTCGGCAGCATCGGCAGCGACGGATCGCCGGTCCCGGGCTCGGTCCCCGGGCTCGCCGCCGCGCTCGCCGATCCCGACCCGCGGGTCCGCGCGGCGGGGGCCCAGTCGCTGGCGAGAGTCAAGGCGTCCGCCGGCGCGGCAGGCCCGGGCCTCGTCACCGCGCTCAGGGACCCCGAGCCCGAGGTCCGCCTCGCCGCGGCGTACGCGATCGGCGAGATCCGCGCCGTCCCGCCGGGCGCGGTGCCGGCGCTGGTCCAGAAGCTCAGCGACCCCGAGCCGCGGATGCGGTCGACGGCCGCCGTCGCGCTGGGCCAGCTCGGGCCGGCGGCCAGGGACGCCGTCCCCGCCCTCGCCCAGGTGCTCCAGCGCGATCCGGACGCCAACGTGCGCCTCCCCGCCTGCGCGGCGCTCCGGGAGCTCGGACCGCTTGCGAAGGACGCGCTCCCGGCCATGCAGGCCGCGCTCCGGGACTCCTACCCGTACGTCCGGGAGTGCGCGCAGCTCGGCATCCAGCGGATCGGCGGCGCGCGGTGACGCGGCCACCGTCTCGGTAGCCGCGCCCTGCCCCGCGGCCCGGCGCCCGCGTCGCGGTGATCGGCCCCCGGCCGTTCTACGGCTGGTGGATCGTGGCCGCCGGCTTCGGCCTCGAGGCCCTGATCGGCGCGCTCATGTTCCACGCCTACGGCGCCTACGCGGTGCTCCTCCGCGAGGAGTTCGGCTGGAGCAAGACGCTGCTCTCGGCGGCGTTCTCGATGGCCCGGGCGGAGAGCGGGATCCTCGGGCCCGTCCAGGGCTGGCTCACCGACCGGCTGGGTCCCCGGATCCTGATCCGCGTGGGGATGACGATCTTCGGGGCCGGCTTCATGCTGTTCAGCCAGATCGGCTCGCCGCCCGCCTTCTTCGTGGCCTTCTTCATGATGGCGCTCGGCTCGAGTCTCGGGGGCTTCCTCCCGATCGGCGTCGCGATCGTCACCTGGTTCCGGCGACGCCGGGCGCTCGCCCTCGGCATCAGCGCGACCGGGATGGCGGTGGGCGGGCTCCTGACCCCCCTCGTCGTCATCGCGCTCACCCGGCTGGGCTGGCGGTGGACCGCGTTCCTCTCGGGCGTCCTCGTGCTCGCCGTGGGCCTGCCCCTGGCCCAGCTCGTCCGCCACCGCCCCGAGGTCTACGGCCTTCGCCCCGACGGCGACCCGCCGGAGGGCCGGCGGGATCCCGCCACGCCGGCCGGGGGCCGGGACGGCCGGGACTTCACCGCGCGCGAGGCCATCCGGACCCCGACGTTCTGGTACGTCGCGCTCGGGCACGGCTCGGCACTGCTCGTCGTCTCGGCCGTGCTCGTCCACATGGCCATCCACGTGACGGAGCGCCTGGGCTTCTCGCTGGCCCAGGCCGCCTCGGTCGTGGCCCTGATGACCATGATGCAGGTGGCCGGTCACATCGGCGGCGGGTGGGCCGGCGATCGCTACAACAAGCGGGCGATGGCGGCCGGCTGCATGCTGGGGCACGCCGGCGGGCTCCTGATGCTCGCCTTCGCGTCGGCGTACTGGATGGTCCTGGGGTTCGCGGTGCTCCACGGGCTGGCATGGGGCGTCCGGGGGCCACTCATGTCCGCGATCCGCGCGGACTACTTCGGGAGCACGTCGTTCGGGACGATCACCGGGGTGTCGTCGATGGTCGTGATGTTCGGGATGATGGGGGGGCCGCTCGTCGCCGGGGTGCTGGCCGACCGTACCGGGAGCTACGTGCTCGGCTTCTCGATCCTGGCCGCGCTGGCCGCGACCGGCTCGGTCTTCTTCCTGCTCGCCCGGCGCCCGCGCCGACCGGCGGCCGAGCGCGCCTGACCCGGCAACGCCGGTCAGTCCTTGAGGCCGGACAGCGCGATGCCCCGGATGAACGCGCGCTGGAACAGGAAGAAGAGGAGCGTCAGCGGGATCATGGCGATCGCCGAGATCGCCATGACCTCGTTGTACGTCGTCACGTACTCCTCCTGGAAGCGCTGGAGGCCGATGGGCACGGTGCGCAGGCGGTCCTCGGTGATGATGATGAACGGCCACACGAAGGCGTCCCACGTCTCGCGCCAGGTGAAGATGGCCAGGGTCAGCACCGCGGGCCAGGAGAGCGGCATCACGATCCGGAAGTAGATGCGGAGCTCGCCGGCCCCGTCGATCCGCGCGGCCTCGATCAGCGAGTCCGGGAGGTGCAGCAGGAACTGCCGCATCAGGAAGATGCCGAACGCGTCGGCCACCACCGGGACGATCAGGCCCTGGTAGGTGTTCAGCCAGCCGAGATCCTTGACGATCAGGAACGTGGGGACCATCAGCACCTCGAGGGGCAGCATCAGGGTGCTGAGGATGGCGATGAACAGGGCCCGCTGGCCGAAGAACCGGTACTTGGCCAGGCTGTAGCCGGCGAACCCGGCCAGCAGCACGTTGAGGAGCGTGACCGTGATCGACACGATGAAGCTGTTGAGGAAGTAGCGGCCGAAGTCGAAGCGGTTCCACGCCGTCGGGTAGTTGTCCCACTTCGGCGGCCGGGGCAGCCACTGGATGGGCAGCTCGAACACCCGGTTCAGCGGCTTCAGCGAGGTCAACACCATCCAGAAGACGGGCATCAGCATCACGATGCCGCCGGCCAGGACCACCAGGAAGCCGAGCCAGTAGAGCGCCCGGGTCCCGACGATCCGCCGGCTACGTGTCCGTCCGGGTATCTCGTGTCGCGAGCCGGGCGACGTCAGCAACGAAGAGCCTCCGAGCGGCGGCTTCGCCGCCGCCACGACGGGGGGGCATCGGGGGGGTCTTCCGAGACCCCTCCGAAGGATCTAGCCACGGCGCTCCTCCCGGAACAGCCCGAGCTGGATGAGGGTGAACACCATGGTGCCCAGCAGGAGGAAGATCGACGCCGCGGTGGCCAGGCCCATCTTGAAGAACTGGAAGCCGGTCTGGTAGATGAACAGCGACAGCACCCGGGTGGCGCCGTCGGGGCCGCCGCCGGAGACGATCAGCACGTTGGTGAACACCTTGGACATCAGGATGATCGACACGACCACCACCAGGAGGATCGTCGGCCGCAGCAGCGGGAGGGTGATGAACCGGAAGCGCTGCCACCGGCCGGCGCCGTCGATCGAGGCCGCCTCCAGGTACTCCTCCGGGATGCTCTGCAGCCCGGCCAGGTAGAGGATCATGAAGTACGGCACGAAGCGCCACTCGGCGGCCAGGATGAAGCCGGGCATGGTGGCCCGGCTGTTGGCCAGCCAGTCGAACGGCCGGCATCCCCAGCGTCTGCAAGCCCACGTTCAGCAGGCCGTAGGGGTGGAACATGAAGCGCCACACCGTGGCGTACACGACCACCGGCATGATGGCCGGGATGAAGTACATCACGCGCAGGAAGTGCCGGGCCGGCAGCGCGGTGTTGAAGACCAGGGCCAGCCCGAGCGAGAGGAACCAGAGCGGGATGCAGGTGCCGAACACGTAGTAGACCGTCGCCCCCACCGACTGGTGGAACAGCGGATCGTGGATCAGCGTCGCGTAGTTCCGGAAGCCGACGAACCTCGGCGGGCTCAGCAGGTCGTAGCTGGTGAGGCTCAGGTAGAAGGCGCGGAACATCGGCAGGAACTTGAACACCACCAGCAGCAGGAACATCGGCATCAGGAAGAAGTAGCCCCAGAGCTGGTGCCGCCCCTGGCGGGATCGCAGGAAGGCCAGCGACGGGCTCCCCCGCCGGCGCCCCTTCAGTCCGGCCTCGGCGGGGATGGTCGGCGCGGGGGCGTCCACGACCGTCACAGCAGCAAGCGGTCCTCGTAGTCGATCCGCGACAGCACCCGCGGCGCCCCCTCGGTCACCAGGACCATGTCCTCGATGCGCACGCCGGCGCCGCCCTCCACGCCCGGGACCCACACCAGCGGCTCGATCGCGAAGACCATGTTCGGCTTCAGCTCGTACACCGAGGCCCCGTGCATCGTCTCCCCGATGTATGGGGGCTCGTTGGCGCCCATCCCGATCCCGTGGCCGATGAACAGGCTGAACAGGTGCTCCTGCAGGCCGAACTCGGCGATCTTCGCCACGATGGCGTTGGACACGTCCAGGTTGGTCCTCCCCGGCCGCATGGTCGCGATCCCCGCCTGCAGCCCCTGGAAGACCGCCGTGTAGACCTCCTTCTGCCGTCGCGACGGCTTGCCCACGACCGTCATCCGGCCGATGTCGGCGAAGTAGCCGTTCCACATGGCGCCGATGTCGATGAAGCACACGTCACGGTTGCGGATGAGCTTGTCGCTGCAGATCCGGTGGGGCGGCGACATGTGCTCCCCCGAGGCCACGAAGGGCGTGATGACGTGCGCCATCTCGCCGCCCAGGTAGTAGAGGGTCTGCATGGCGTCGCCGGCCACCTCGCACTCCCGCCGGCCTTCGCGGACCGAATCCAGCGCCCGGCGGGTGACGGCTTCGCCGATGGCGCACGACTCCTCGATGACCGCGACCTCCGCCGGCAGCTTGATCATCCGCGCCTGCTGCATGGCCGAGTCACCGTCCACGAGCTCTACCCCGGGCAGGAGGCGACGGATCGACTCGATCAGGATCATCGTCGGCTGATCGACGCCGATCCGCGCGCTGGAAAGCCGGTGCCGCGCCAGCGCCGGCGTCAGCACCGAGGTGACGAAGCCCTCGACCAGCCCGCGCTCTTCCATGATCGGGATGGCGTGCACTTCCGCCAGCCAGGGCATCTTGGCCAGCGCCCGATCGCGCTCTCCGCCCGAGCAGAGCAGGATGGGCTCGGCCTCGCGCGGGAACAGCACGCCGTTGAGCGAGCTGCTCTTCCCGGCGATCAGCTGCGCCCGCAGACCGGTCAGGTAGCGGACGTTCTCGTCCTTCCAGACCAGGAGGGCGTCCAGCTCCTGCGCGACCATCCGGGCGCGCGCCTTCTCGACGCGCTGGCGGCGGAGCTCGGCGTAGTCCACGCGCGCTTCGTAGTCAACGTCGAACGGGCCCAGTGCGTAGCTCATGGTTCAGCCTGACCTCTCGTCGGTCGCGTGACGTGGCGGGGCCGGAATGGCTCCTGTTCCGCTCCCTCTCCCTTCCAGGGAGAGGGCTGGGGTGAGGGTGGTACCGAGGCGCGTGGTCTCCCCCTTGTATATTGACTCCGAGTCGGACCGCTCATGAGAGCGTGGTCCGTTGCCTTGGACGTGACAGATCGTTTCCCCCTGGGTCTGAAGAGGCCGTGGGTGAGCGTGGGTCGTCACGTCCGATCCTTGACGAGCCCGAACAGTTGCCAGGGCCGCCAGAGCCCGCATCCTGCAAGGTCGGGCCAGAAAGGAGCCACCGCTCCATGAGTGAGGGTGCACGGTTCGTGGGCATCGATGTGGCCAAAGACCGCCTGGACGTCGCGGTCTGCCCGACGGACGAGCGCTGGACCGGAGGCAATGATCCGGCCGGCATCGAGGCCCTGGGGGAGCAGTTGGTCCGGCTCGCCCCCCAGCTCGTCGTCCTGGAAGCCACGGGCGGCTTCGAAGTCCCGCTCGTCGGCGCCTTGGTCGCCCGCGGGCTGCCCGTGGTGGTCGTGAACCCGCGCCAAGTCCGGGACTTCGCCAAGGCGCTCGGCCGTCTGGCCAAGACCGACCGCATCGATGCCACCGTGCTGGCCCTGTTCGCCGAGCGGGTCCAGCCGGCGGTCCGGCCCCTGCCCGATGAGGCCACACGGGAGCTCCAGGCGTGGCTGGCGCGGCGACGCCAATTGGTGGAGATGATCACGGCGGAAGAGAATCGCCGGCAGCAGGCCGCGGCCCCGATCCGGCGCCAGATCGAGGGCCACCTCCGGTGGCTGCGGCGCCAACTGGCCGAGCTCGAGCGGGACCTGACCGCCCGGGTGCGCCGCAGTCCGGTGTGGCGGGAGTCCGAGACCCTGCTGCGCAGTACCCCGGCGGTGGGCCCAGTCCTGGCGCGGACGCTGCTGGCTGACGTGCCGGAACTGGGCCGCTTGAACCGCAAGCAGATCGCCGCGTTGGTCGGCGTGGCGCCCTTCAATCGCGACAGCGGCCCGCGCCAGGGCCACCGAAGCATCTGGGGCGGCCGCGCGCCGGTGCGCGGGGTGCTGTACATGGCGGCCCTCGTCGCCACTCGGTGCAATCCGGTCATCCGCGCCTTCTCCCAGCGACTGTTGGCCGCCGGCAAACCGTGGAAGGTGATGCTGACCGCGTGCATGCGCAAACTGCTGACGATCCTCAACGCGATGATGAAGCATCGCACCGCCTGGAAACCGGCCCCTGAACTTGGGGCTTGACAACGGAGACAGTTGCTCACCCTGGCCCTCTCCCCCCGGTGGGGGGAGGGAACAGGAGACCAGCCTAGTCTAGTAGGTCACCTCGATCAGCCGGCCCTCCCGGGCGGAGCGGATCACGGCCTCCACCAACTGGGCGCTGCGCAGGCCGTCCAGGCCGGAGGGGTTCGGCTCGCGGCCCTGGCGGACGGCGTCGTTGAAGGCGGCCACGGTCCGCGTGAAGGCGTCCTTGCTGGTGTGCTGGCTCACCCGCTCGCCCGCCTCGGTCAGAACCCGCAGCTCGCCGTCACGGAGGGGTCGCGTGCAACCGATCCCCAGGATCCGCCCCTGGGTGCCGTAGATGGCGATGTCCGGCTGGTGGTGGGGCACCTTCTGGTTGGCGTTGACGTAGGCCAGCGCGCCGCTCTGGAAGCGGAGGAGCGCGAGCACCATCACCTCCAGGTCGGCCGACCGGCCCACGTCGGTCATGGCCGTCACCTCCCGCACTTCCGAGCCCAGGAGGTAGCGCAGCAGGTCGTAGGGATGCACGGCGATGTTGTTGGTCGCCCCCACCCCGGCCAGCCCGGGATCGGTGCGCCAGCCCCGGAGGGGCGCCGCCCCCGCGCTGGCCTCGACCTGGACGAGGATCACCTCGCCGATGGCCCGCTCGTCGAGCAGGCGCTTCGCCTCGACGAAGGCCGTGTGATGACGGGTCTGGAAGTTCGTGCCCAGCCGGAGCCCGGCCCGGGCGAACGCCTCCACGACCCGCCGCGCCTCCGCCACCGTCAGCGCCAGCGGCTTGTCGCACAGCACGTGCTTGCCGGCGCCGGCGGCGGCCAGGGCCTGCTCGGCGTGGAGCGCGTTCGGCGTCGCGATGTAGACGATGTCGACCGCGCGGTCGGCGAGCATCTCCTGGTAGTCCGTGTAGGCCCGCCGGGCGCCGTGCTTGGCGGCGAAGGCGTCCGCCCGCCCCCGGTCGCGGCTGACCGCGGCGGCCAGGAAGCCCTCGCTGCCGAGCGCGTTGATCGCCGGCGCCATCGCGTTGCCGGCGATGCCGCCGGTGCCGATGATCCCCCAGCCCAGTGCCACGGTCGTCCTCCTGGTCTAACTAAGGGACGAGCAGGACCTTGCCGGTGGTCTTCCGGCCCGCCAGCGCGGCCTGGGCGTCCGCCGCCCGCTCCAGCGGATAGACGTGATCGGTCTTCAGCCTGAGCTTGCCGTCGGCGACCCAGCCGAACACGACCCGCACCCGCTCCAGCAGTTTCTCCCGGCTCTCGATGTAGTCGAACACGGTCGGCCGGGTGACGAACTGGGAGCCGACCCGCCCCAGGCGGTTCAGGTCGAACGGCGGCACGCGGCCGGCGGTGAGGCCATAGTAGATGAGCCACCCTCGGTGGGCCAGGCAGTTGAGGCTGCGCTCGAACGTCGTCCGGCCGATGTGATCGTACACGACCCGCACGCCCTCGCCACCCGTCAGCGCGCGGACCCGGACGTCGAAGTCCTCGTACGGGATCACCTCGTCGGCGGCGCCGAACTCGAGCGCCACCGCCCGCTTCGCCTCGGTGGAGGCGGTGCCGATGACCCAGGCCCCGCGCATCCGGGCCATCTGTCCCAGGAGCATCCCGCTGCCGCCGGCGGCGGCGTGGACGAGGCAGGTGTCTCCGGGCTGGACCGGATAGGCATCGTGCGTCATCGCGTGGCCGGTCACCCCCTGGTTGAAGCACGCCGCCGCCTGGCGGAAGCCGACGCTGGCCGGGAGCGGCACCGGCCAGTGCACGTCGACGTCCAGCACCGTGTGGGTGGCGTAGGAGCCGCATCCGCCGTTGTGGTCGCCCATCCAGGCGACGCGGTCGCCGGGCCGCAGGTCCGCGACCCCCGCCCCCACCGCCTCCACCACGCCGGCGCCTTCCTGACCCACGCCGACCGGCAGCGGCACCGGCCGGAACTGGCCGCTCCGCTGGTAGATGTCGTTGAAGTTCACGCCGGCCGCCTCGATCTTGACCCGGATCTGCCCGGGACCCGGCGACGGCGTCGGCCGCTCCTCCAGCGTCATCTTCTCGGGGCCGCCGTACTCGTAGAGCCGTACGACCTTCAGTTCGGGACCTCCCTCCTACCCCCCCAGCCCCCCTCCCCCACCCACTGGGGGGAGGGGGGGGCCGGACGCGGTTGCTTCATCAGCACGCTCAGCGGGGGAGCAGGATGATCTTCCCGGTCGTCTGCCGGCCGGCCAGCGCAGCCTGCGCCCGGGGCGCGTCGGCCAGCGGATAGCGATGGTCGATCCGCAGCTTGACCTGGCCGCTGGCGATCCAGCCGAAGACCGTCCGCGACCGCCAGAGCCGCTCCTCCCGGGTGACGAGGTAGTCGAACATCGTCGGGCGGGTCAGGAACTGCGAGCCGAGACGCGGGAGCCGGTTCAGGTCGAACGGCGGAACGCGCCGGTGCGACATCCCGTAGTAGACGAGCATCGCCCGCCGGGCCAGGCAGTTGACGGTGCGCTCGAAGGTGGCGACCCCGATGTGGTCGTAGGCGACGTCCACGCCGCGCCCGCCGGTCAGCGCGCGGACCCGGACGTCGAAGTCCTCGTACGGGATCGCCTCGTCGACGGCGCCGGTCTCGAGCGCGATCCGCCGCTTGGCCTCGGTGGAGGCGGTACCGATCACCCACGCCCCGCGCATCCGGGCCATCTGGCCGACGAGGAGGCCGCTGCCCCCTGCCGCCGAGTGGACCAGGCACAGATCGCCCGCCTTGACCGGGTACACGGAGTGGGTCATCGCGTGGGCGGAGACGCCCTGCATCGCCGCCCCCGCGCCCTGCTCGAAGCTGAGCGCCGCCGGCAGCGGCACCAGCCACTCGGACAGGAGTAGCGCGTGGGTGCCGTAGGAGCCGCAGCCGCCGTGGTGGTCGCCGCACCAGGCGACCCGGTCCCCCGGCCGGTCGTGGACGCCGGGCCCGACCGCCTCGACGACGCCCGCGCCCTCCTGGCCGAGGTGGGTCGGCAGCGGCACCGGCCGGAACTGGCCGCTCCGCTGATAGATGTCGTTGAAGTTCACCCCGGCCGCCTCCACGCGGACGAGCACCTGGCCGGGGCCGAGCGTAGGCGTCGCTCGCTCCTCGAGCTTCATGACCTCGGGACCGCCGTACTCGTAGATCCGGAAGACCTTCACGCCCGGTTCCCTCCGGCACGGCTGGAGAAGTAGACGGGGCCGACGTGCTCCTGGACCCAGCTCACCGTCGTGAAGCCGTGCTCGGTGATCCACTGGTCGTCGAGACCGGTCGCGGCCTGGGCCTGGGCCGCGGTCTCCCAGGTGGTGACGCCGATCCCCGACTCCTCGCCGGTCTGGATCAGCTCGTAGCCGACGAAGCCGGGCCGCTGGCGGTAGAGCGGATAGGCCGTGTCACGGGCCCGCTGGAGCGTCTCCTCGGCGGTGCCCTTCTGGAAGGAGTAGACGCTGACGCACGCGTGCGGCATCCCGACCTCCTGTGCCCGTCGCGGGCGCCCCACCATACCATACAGATCGTGGAAACCTCAAAACGTTCTTGCTAAGATTACGCCGCGCTGAAGCGGGTCGGCGGGTCCATCGCTCACCAACAACCAGCCCGAGGGATCACGATGAAGCCGAGAGTGTTCGTGGTGCAGCCCATCCCCGAGGTCGCGCTGAACCTCCTGCGCGAGGTGGCCGACGTCGCCGTCTTCCCGCACCTCACCCGACAGATCAGCCTCGACGAGCTGGTGGCGAACGCCCGGCGGAGCGACTACATCTTCGCGATGGGCGACACGATCATCCCGGCCGAGGTGATCGACGCCAACCCGGACCTCAAGGGCATCTCGGTGGTGTCCCGGAAGGCGGGCAACGTCAACCTGGAGGCCGCGCGGGCGCGCCGGCTGCCGGTGGCGATCACGCACCCGGCCGACGCCGTCTACCGGAAGATCTGCAAGGTCACGGGCGACCTGACCATGGCCATGATCCTGGCCCTGGCCTACCGCCTGTTCGACTCGGACCGGTACACCCGCTGCGGGAAGTTCCAGGAGCAGACCCTGGCCCTCATGGGCGTGGGCTGCCCGGGCAAGACCGCCGGCCTGATCGGGCTGGGCATCGTCGCCGAGTTCATGGTGCCGCGCCTCCGGGCCTTCGAGATGGAAGTGCTCTACACCAAGCGCACCCGACTCGCGCCCGAGCGCGAGCGCGCGCTCGGCGTCACCTGGGCGGCCGACAAGGAGGAGGTGCTCCGGCGGAGCGACTTCGTCGTCGTCGCGTGCGATTACAACCCGAGCACCCACCTCCTGATCGGCGCCCGCGAGCTCGCCCTGATGAAGCCCACCGCGTTCTTCCTCAACACCGCCCGGGGCCGGATCGTGGACGAGGCGGCGCTGGTCCGGGCGCTGGAGGACGGCACGATCGCCGGCGCCGGCCTCGACGTCTACTGGAACGAGCCGCCGGTCGTGCCCGACCCGGAGCCCCACCCGGGGCTCCGGAAGCTGGACAACGTGATCCTGGCGCCGCACAACGGGGGGGCCACCTGGGACGTGCGCGGCGAGATGACCATGTCGGTCGCGCGCAACATCGTGGCGATGATCAAGGGCGAGCGGCCGCCCGGCCTCTTCAACCCCGAGATCTACGGCGAGGCCCCCAAGCACTAGACCCTCACCCCAACCCTCTCCCTGGGAGGGAGAGGGAGCGGAGAGTCAGTGGCCTTCGGGGGAGCTCGGGGCCGAGCTGGTCCTGAGGATCCGGACGGTCAGGAGCAGGAGGACGGCCACCGCCCCGAGGATCGCTCCCCACAGGAGGAGCGAAGGCGGCACGTCCCCCAGGTAGTCGCCGGCCCCGCGCCGGAAGGCCGCGTTGGTCTCGATGGGGTCGGCCTCGACGGCTACCGGGGAGTACGCCAGGATCTCCTTCCGGAGGCTCGCGATGTCGTAGCGCGGCGGCTGGGCCTGGGCGTTGCCGATGAGCAGGCGGTAGGCGCCGGGCGCCGCCTTGAAGGCGAGGCGCGGCACCCGGACGACGCCCTGGGCCCGCACGAGGGTGAGCGGCGCGTTGTCCCCCTCGTTGATCTCCAGGAAGAGCTCGCCTACCCGGGACCCGTCGAGCGCGAGGACGATCGGCTCGGGGCCGGCCGGCGCACCCGGAGTCGCGGGACGGCCCGCGGGCTCGGCCGCCCGCGCGAGCGTGCCGGCGAAGAGCGTCCGCTCGCCGCCGCGCGGCCCCGGCGGAGCCGGGGCCAGGAGCCGGGCCGGCCGGCGGGCCTGGGCGGCGGAGATCGCCCAGGCGGATTCCGCCGGACCGAAGTCCTCGGCTGGGATGCCGAGCCGGCGTACCGGTCCTACGGACGGCGCGCCGCGGCTGCTGCCGGCAGGGCCTGCGCGATCTCCTGCAGGGTCTGGGCGACCTTCGGATCCTGATCGAGGAAGTGGATGTCCACGTTCCGGAGCCAGCTTCGCGCCGCTGTCCGCGCCTGGCACACCTCGACGATCACCTCCGCCGGGCGGTGGACCTTCCCTTCGACCAGAGTGGTCTTGAAGGCATAGCTCTTGAAGATGCAGTCGGATCGGCGCCACTCGTCGGGTGCGGCCGACTCGATCAGGATATTGAGGAACCGCGGCGACGTCGTGCTCACCGCCTCGAAGGCCCCGGGGCGGCCCAGGCGATCGCGGAGCAGCGAGAACAGGCGGGTCAGCCCGGATCGCTCGTCCGGCCACTTCGGATCGTCAACGTAGCGAAAGTGCGAGACGAAGGTCGCGATGTCGCCCGCCGACAGGGCGCGGAACGCCTGGCCCAGCATCTGCGCACTGGCAGCCTCCCCGGCGTCCGCGGTCCCGGCCGGTGCCGGGGTCCGGGCCGGCGCCGCAGCCGCCGCCGGCGGCGCCGGAGCCACGGCCGGCGGTGCCGGAGCCACGACCGGCGGCACCGCAGCCGCGGCCGGCGGTGCCGGAGCCACCGCCGCGGGAGCCGCCGGCACGGGGGCCGACGGCTCGGGGTCGGCCGGCGCTCGGCGCGGACCCTCGATTCTCAGGATCTCCGAGTTCCGGATCGAGATCTTGCCGCCGAAATGGTAGTACTCGACGAAGTCGCCGGCCCTGCGCCAGCTGTCCACATCGATGATGTTCCCGTTCCGCAGATAGATCACGTCGGCGGAGAGGAGTCGCGGCACCAGCAGCACGCCGAGCAGCGCCAGCGTCAGTCGGGGGACGGTGCTGGACATGGGGACCTCCCTCGCGGCCGGAGCCTTTCGTTAACTCGGAGCCGCACTCGCACGGCAGCCCGACCAGCACCGGGCGGGGTAACGAAACTCTGACGAGTCTATGGACCGCGGGGCCCCGGTGTCAAGAAAATCGAGCCCGGCATCGGTCACGCCGGGGAATCCGGGCCCCGGCGACCGAGCCCGAGGGTGGGGCCGACGCGTTCCCCCTCCTCACCCTGCCCTCTCCCGCGGAGGCGGAAAAGGGCAGGAGAGGGGTCGGGAGATCGGGGGAGCCGCCGCCTCAGGCCCGGGTGTCGCGCACCAGGATCAGCTCGCCGTGCTCGTCGAGCTGGTAGACGAGCTCGCCCCTTTCGTGCAGTACCCGCACGGTGAACGTCTCGTCGTGCTCGACCGCGACCACCAGCGCCTCGAGGGCGCCGCGCTCGGTCATCGCCACGTCCAGCCGGAGGCAGGGGACGATGAAGCTGTCGTCGGCCGTGTCGGTGAGGTCGAAGAGCTCGAGGCTCGCCTGGGTGTCCCCCGTCACCGTGGTGCGCAGGCAGGGTTCGAGCCCGCTCACCCGCGGGTGGAAGTGCGCCGAGGTCACCACGCCCCCTTCCCGCCGCGTCGTGTAGCTCGGCACCCCCCGCCCGTGTCCGCGTCGAACAGGCTGAACGTCTCCACCCCGCCGAAGTCCGAGGTCCGCAAGCAGGGCACGATCTCGCCCGTGCGGGTGCGCTCGCGGACGATGTGGTCGTACTCGATGTCCGGGCGCGCGACGACGTCCAGGACGAGCACGTCGTGGTCCCGGGCGGTGGCGCCCCGCACGGTCACCCCGAACCCGCTCGAGCAGCTCGCTCGCCGCCCGGAAGCGGAGGCGGTCGCGCAGCGTGAACGCCTCGGCCGCGCGGGCGGCCAGCGCGCCCACCACCGCCACCGCGCCCGCGATCAGGCCCCGTCGCGTCACTGTCGTGTCAGCCATTACCGGGTCCTCCTCGTGTCGCATCGGTTGCTCGATGCCATCGGGCTCGGGCGATCGCGCCCCGGGGCCTCCCCTCCCTCGCGATGCATCCGCCGTGACTCTCCCGCGCTCGCGGGCGACCGGCAGTCTACGCGATCGGGGCGGGCCGTCGCAAGCGCGACGTGGGGGCCGGAAATCCTAGATGGGAGGCGTGCGCGGGACCGGCGAGGGGTAGAGCTCGGGCCGCCGCCACTGGGTCAGCAGGCCCGCCTTGGCGGCGTTCTCGAGCTGGGAGCCGACCCGGTCCTCCTGGGCGCGGAGCTCCCGGATCCGCGTGAGGTTGACGTCGAGCAGGAACCGGCCGGGCCGGGTGCTCTCGAAGACGATCTCCTCCGGCGTGGCCACCATCGCCAGGCCCCGCTGCTCGGGCCCGAAGAGGTTCTGCGTGGTGACGACCACCGCCAGGTTCTCGATGGCGCGGGCCCAGATCAGGTTGCGCCAGGTGGCCCACAGCCGGTTCTTGTCCACGCCGGCGGGCAGGAAGATGACCTCGGCGCCGCGCAGCGCCAGGGCCCGGCTGACCTCCGGCACGTAGACCTCGCTGCACATCGCCAGCCCGATCACGCCGTGCTCGGTCGCGAAGACCGGGAAGTCGTCGCCGGCCACGTACTCGAAGTCCCAGTAGGCGCCGCCGGTGTAGATCCACGGCCCCGGCGGATGGGTCCGCCGGTAGCTGCCGGGGGACCCGCCCGCGGGCCGGGCCAGGCGCAGCACGTTGTGCGCCCGGCGGCCGTCACTCCCGAGCGGCTCCAGCGTGCCGAACTGCACGTACACCCCGCAGCGCCGGGCGGCATCGGCCATCGCCGCCGTCGGGTCGAAGCGCATCGGCATGCGCCAGGGCCCGGGGTAGGTCTCGGGGAAGGCGACGATCCGGGCGCCCTCGCGGGCGGCGGCCTCGACGTGGCGGACCGCGTCGGCCACGTTCCGCTCGTCCTCCGGGGGACGGTGCGCCAGCGGCTGGACGAGCGCTAGCTTGAACCCCATCACGCGAGTCCCAGGAGCTTGGCCAGGTTCCGCCCCAGGACCCGCGCCTCGCGCTCGCGCCCGAGACCCAGGCGCCGGATCGCGTCCACCGGCGCCGGGTCGCCCATGTGGAACGGGTAGTCGCTGCCGATGACCACGTGCTCGTCCCCCATCCGGTCGAGCAGGAAGCGCAGCGAGAGGTCGCTGTGGATCAGGCTGTCGCAGTAGATGCTCGCCAGGTACTCGCTCGGCCGTCGCGGCAGCCGCTCCCTCAGCTCGGCCCGCACCGCATACCCGTGGTCCAGCCGCCCGATCTGGTACGGGAAGTACCCGCCCCCGTGGGCCAGGATCACCCGGAGCCCCGGGAACCGCTCGAACACGCCGCCCAGGATCAGGCGGGCGACCGTGAGCGCCGTCTCCGTCGGGAACCCGACCAGGTTCCAGAGGTGCAGATCCTCCAGCCGCCGGACGTCTCCCGAGTTCTGCGGGTGCAGGAAGAACGGCACCCCCAGCCGCTCCGCCGCCGCCCACACCGGGGTCAGGCTCGGATCGTCCAGATCCAGCCCGTTGACGTGCGTGCACAGCTCGGCGCCCCGGAGCCCGAGCTCCGTCACCGCCCGCTCCAGCTCGCGGGCCGCCCGCGCCCCGTCCTGCATCGGCAGCGACGCGAGCCCGATGAACCGGTCGGGGTGCGCCCGGGCCAGCGCCGCCATGCCGTCGTTCATGACCCGGGCGATCCGCTCGCCGACCTCGGGGGTCGCCCAGTAGAAGAACATCTCGGGCGGCGGCCCCATCGCCGCCGCGTCCAGCTTCCGCCGGTTCAGGGCCTCCAGGATCAGCCGGTCGTCGGACAGCTCGGCGCGGAGCGTCGTGTCCGGCTCGACCGGCACCCCCGGCGGCGGGTGATACTGGAGACGGTCCCGGCCGTCCTCGGAGACCTCCACCGCCTCGCGAAACGCCCCCCGCCGCACCGCCTCGGCGAACCGCGGCGGCACGACGTGGAAGTGGACGTCGATCGATTCCACCGGGCGCTACTTCCCGGCCGCCCGCGTGAACTCCTCGGCGGCCTGGTCGAGCGCCTGCTTCGGGTCGGCGTTGTTCAGGATCACGCGGTCGATCATCCGGACCAGCGACCCCTGCAGCTCCCCGTAGTTCGTCGTCCGCGCCAGCGGCCTGCCCACCGACAGGTCGTGGACGAACACCGCCAGGAACGGGGTCCCCTTGGCCGCGGGCGTGTCGTACCACCCGCGCGTCCCCTGCAGGAACTTGATGTTCCACCAGAGGTCCGGCCGGGAGCTCAGGTGGCGGATGAAGTCCCAGGCCACGCGCTTCTGGGGGGCGGAGGCCTTGGCGTTCACGGTCCAGGCGTACGAGTAGATGATGGTCGCCGGACGCTCGGCCCGCATCTGCGGCAGCGGGGCGACGGTGTAGTTGCCCTTCATGCCGGGGCTGATTCGCTCGATGATGGGGCCGACGTGGGGGCCGGCGAAGGTCATGGCGTCCTGCTCGGTGGCGAAGTCCTGGTACGGCGAGAACCGGGTGTTCTGCGTGATCTGGGGGGCGACCGTCACGCTCTTCCACACCTGGAGCGCCCGCACCCCGGCCTCGCCGTTGAACGTCGGCTTGCCGTCCCGGGTCATCTCGCCCCCGGCCTGGTAGAGGAGGATCTGGAACATCTGCGCCAGCCAGTGCTCGGCGGCGTAGCGCATCTCCCAGCCCTTCTGGACGATCCGGTCGGCCCTCCGCTTGGTCAGCGTCTTGTTCAGCTTCAGCACGTCGTCCCAGGTCTTCG
This sequence comes from uncultured Candidatus Rokubacteria bacterium, assembly GCA_963708025.1. Lineage (GTDB taxonomy): Bacteria > Methylomirabilota > Methylomirabilia > Rokubacteriales > DASRDR01 > CAVPSB01. Next base: position 395,383 of record CAVPSB010000013.1, read on the forward strand.
GCGCGTCCTTGACCGGGTCGAGCCCCGCCTCCCGGAACAGGCGGTTGTTGACGTACAGGCTGTGGGCGTTCATCTGGTCCGGAACGCCGTACAGCTTGCCGCCGTCCATCATGGCGTCCAGCACGTTGGGGAGGTAGCCCTTGAGCACGCCGTCGACGCTGTCCTCGCCCCAGGCCGCCGGGGGCAGCGGATCGAGCGCCCCCACCCCCATGAACTTGGGCAGGTTGAAGTCGGCGACCTCGAAGATCTCCGGCGCGGTGCCCGTGCTCACCGCCACCGCGATCTTGTCCGACTTGACGTCGGTCTCGAACTTGATGGTGACGTTGGGATGGAGCTTCTGGTACTCGGCGATCAGCGACTTGATGAGCTCGCCCTTGGTCCCGTTCCCGGTGTCCCAGTAGCCGATGGTGACCGGCTCCGTCGGCAGCGTCCAGGCCGGGGCTCCGCGGGCGGTCCCGCCGTGGACCAGCAGCAGACCCAGCGCGACGACCAGCAAGGCTCCGGACACGACACGACCTTGGCGCTTCATGCCCACTCCTCCCTTCGGGAGCGCTCGATCGATTCCATCGGGCGCTAGCTCCTCGATGCCCGGATGAACGTCCTAGCCGCGGGTGGCGCGCTGGAACTCGCTGGCGGCCTGATCGAGGGCCGCCTTCGGCTCGGCGCCGCTGAAGATCACCCGCTCGATCGCCCGAGCGATGGCCGACGACAGCTCGTTGAAGTGCTCGGTCCGCACCATCGGCCGGCCGATGGCGAGGTCGTTGATGAAGACGTCGTAGAACGGCAGGATCTGCCGCGCCTCCGGGCTGGTGGCCCACGTCTTGAAGGGCAGCAGCGAGCCGTTGTTCGCGAGCCAGATCTTGGGGTCGCTCACCGCGTGGCGGACGAAGTCCCAGGCGATCTTCTTCTTGTCGTCGGACACCCGCGGGTTGACCACGATGTCGAAGGAGTACGACATGGTGACCGGCCGGGCCCGGTTGAGCTGCGGCAGCGGCACCGCCGTGTAGTTGTCCTTCATCTTCGGGTTGAGGGTGACGATCTGCCGGCCCCCGTTGGGGCCGATGTAGGTCATGACGTCCTGCTCCTGGGCGAAGTCCTCGAAGGGCGAGGCGCCGCTGTTCTTGGTCACGGTGGGGGCGGTGGTCACGCTCTTCCACACCTCGAGCGCCTTCACCCCCGGCTCCTGATTGAACACCGGCCGGCCCTCCCGGTCCAGGACTTCGCCCCCCGCCTGGTAGATCAGGTGATGGAACATCATGGCCAGCCAGTGGGTGCCGACGTAGCGCACCTCGAAGCCCTTCTGGACGATCTGGTCACCCTTCTTCCGGGTCAGGACACGGTTGAGCCGCGCCACGTCGTCCCAGGTCTTCGGCGCGTCCTTCACCGGATCGAGGCCCGCCTCCCGGAACAGCCGGTTGTTGACGTACAGGCTGTGGGAGGCCACGAAGTCCGGCACCCCGTACAGCTTGTTCTCGTGCTGCATGGCGGCCAGGCTGCCGGGCACGTAGGCGTCCAGCATCTCGGGGAGCGACTTGTAGCCGAACGCCTCGGGGGGAACCGGGTCCAGCAGGTTCTTGGCGAAGTAGGTCGGGAAGAACCAGTCGCCCAGCTCGAAGATCTCGGGGGCGGTGCCGGTGGCGGTCGCCGCCAGCAGCTTCTGGAGCAGGTCGGCGGTGGAGATGCTCTCGTACTTGACGGTGTAGCCGGGGCGGAGCTGCCTGTACGAGGGCAGGAGGAACTGGTTGTAGAGCGCCACCTTGAGGTGCGAGGTCGAGTCCCAGAACGTGGCGGTGACGTTCCCGGCCGGCAGCTTCCACTCCGCCCGCGCGCGGCGAGCGGGGCCCAGGGCCGCCATGGCGGCGGCGCCCCCGGCCATCCGGAGCAGCCCGCGGCGCGAGACACCGTTCCGAGTGGTGGCGTGATGGCTCGACATGGTGGCTCTCCCTTCCGTCTGCGATGCGTTCATCCGGGCCGGTACTCGATCACGTGGAGCCCGCCCCCGTACCGGTCGGTCATGTAGACGAGCCCGTCGGTGTCGACGTACAGGTCGTTGCTCTGGGGGGCGTCATGCCCCGGGGGCGGCGGCGGCACGAAGTACCCCACCTCCACCGGCCGGTCGGGATCGCCGAGGTCGGTGACCCGGAGGCCGGCGTTGAACCAGGTACTGAAGATCAGGGTCTCGCTCTGGAAGCTGCCCGGCCGGTTCTCGTGGACATTGTGGGGGCCGAAGCGGCCCGGCCGCGCCGCGTAGTCCGTCCACGGCGCGCCCTTCGGCGGCCGGGGTCGCGGGAAGCTCGAGATGACGACCGGCTGGCGCTCCTCGCGCACGTCGATCACCCAGATGCGCTTGTCCCCGTCGATCTTGGCGTCGTCGGCGAGCGACTCGCACACGCCCAGCACCAGGCCGCGGCCCGGCAGCGGCAGCGCGGTGTGCGCGAAGCCGCCGTAGGGCGGGTGCCAGTTGACGCGCCCCACCAGCCGGGGCGCGGCGACGTCGCTGATGTCCAGGATGGCGATGCCGTCGTCCTGCGCCGACACGTACGCCCGGTTGCCGTGGGGGACGACGCCGTGCACGCCCCGGTCGATGTAGGACTCGAACACGGGCCAGGGCGCCGCGTCGCCGGCCCGCGTGCCCGGGACCCACCAGCAGCCGGCCATCCGCGGCGCCGTCGGCTCCGAGAGGTCCACGATCTGGTAGCCGCGCACCGGGACTCCCGGGATCATGGCGGCCACGTGCGCGTAGGGCGGCTCGCTGAACCAGATGCGGTGGACCCCCCGGCCCCCGACCGGGTAGAAGCCCACCCGCCGCGGGTCCGTCGGGTCGGCGAGGTCGAACACGGCCACCCCGGTCACCGGCGGCGGGTCCTCGCCGGCCGGCGGGTCGTCGGGCTTCTCGCAGTTCTGGATGAGGGTGGTGCCGGCGATCTGGACCTTGTGCCGGTGGGTGTTGGGCTCGTGCGGCAGCTGGCGCACCAGGCGGGGCGCCGCCGGGTCGCTGACGTCCAGGATGGACAGCGCCATGGGGCTCCGCCCCAGGTGGGACACGTACAGGAACCGGCCCACCTTGAGCACCTGCATGCCGTCGCCGTGGCCGTTCAGGTCGTGGTGGCCGACCAGGCGCGTGTTCCAGGCGTCGCTGTCGGCCTGCATCGCGCGGATGTCGGATCGCCGGTCCTGCGTGATCATGCTCAGCCTTTCGCCGCCCGTTCGTACTCGGCCGCCGCCTGCTGCAGCGCCGACCGGGGGTCGGCGTTGTTCAGGATGACCCGCTCGATCATCCGGGCCAGCGCCGACTGCAGCTCGACGTAGTACTGGGTTCGCGCCACCGGCTTGCTGATCGCGATGTCGTGCATGAAGACGTCGTAGAACGGCAGGAGCTTCCGGGCCTCGGCGCTGGTGGCCCAGGCCTTCTGCGGCAGCAGCGAGCCGTTGTTCGCCAGCCACATCTTGGGGTCGCCGAGGGTGTGGCGCACGAAGTCCCACGCCACCTTCTTCTTGTCCTCCGCCACCCGGGCGTTGACCACGATGACGTAGGAGAACGCCATGGTGGCCGGCTTGGCCGGGTTGATCTGCGGCAGGGGGACGACCGTGATGTTGTCCTTCATCCGAGGGTTGATGTTCTCGCTCTGCTTCTGGCCGTTGGGGCCGATGTAGCTCATGGCGTCCTGCTCGTTGCCGAAGTCCTGGAACGGCGAGGCGCCGGTGTTCTGGCTCACCTTGGGCGCCACCGTGACGCTCTTCCACACCTCGAGCGCCTTGAGCCCGGCCTCGCTGTTGAACGCGGGCCGGCCCTCCCCGTCCAGGATCTCGCCCCCGGCCTGGTAGACCAGGTGGTGGAAGCTGCGGCCCATCCAGTGGTCGTCAACGTAGCGGAACTCGAAGCCCTTCTGGACGATCTGGTCGCCCTTCTTCCGGGTCAGGACACGGTTGAGCCGCGCCACGTCGTCCCAGGTCCGGGGCGCGTCCTTCACCGGGTCCAGCCCCGCCTCCCGGAACAGCCGGTTGTTGATGTGCAGGCTGTGGGACGCGGTGAAGTCCGGCAGGCCGTACAGCCGGCCCTTGTGCTGCATGGCGGACAGGCTCCCGGGCAGGTAGCTGTCCAGCAGCTCCGGGACCGACTTGTGGCCGAACGCTTCGGGCGGGAGGGGATCCAGCAGGTCCTTGTCGAAGTAGGTCGGGAAGTACCAGTCGCCCAGCTCGAAGATCTCCGGCGCGGTGCCGGTGGCGGTGGCCGCCAGGAGCTTCTGGAGCAGGTTGCCGGTGGTGATGCTCTCGTACTTGATGGTGTAGGTGGGACGGAGCTGCTTGTACGAGGGCAGGATGAGGTTGGTGTAGAGCTTGGTCTTGAGCGCCGAGGTCGAGTCCCAGAAGGTCAAGACGAGATCGCCCTTGGGCAGGGGCCAGTCGGCGCCGGCGCGGCCGGCGGCACCCAGGGCCGTCGCCGCCGCGGCGCCGCCGGCGACCTGGAGGAACCGGCGCCGCGAGACGCTCCCGACCTTCGTCCCGTCGTCCGTCAACCGAGGTCGTGCCGACATCATCTGACCCTCCTTCACGCCACTCGGAGCAGCCTGGCGAGGTTCTTGCCCAGCACCTTGGTCTCCCGCTCCCGACCCAGGCCCAGGCCGCGGATCATGTCCACCGGCGCCGTGTAGCCCATGTCGAAGGGGTAGTCGCTCCCGATCACCACGTGGTCGTCGCCCAGCCGGTCGAGCAGGAACCGGAGCGACACCCCGCTGTGGGTCAGGCTGTCGCAGTAGATGTTCCCCAGGTACTCGCTGGGGCGGCGCGGCAGACGCTGGCGAAGTTCCGCGCGTGCGGCGTAGCCGTGGTCGAGCCGCCCGATCTGGTAGGGGAAGTAGCCGCCCCCGTGGGCCAGGATCACCCGGAGCCCCGGATGCCGCTCGAACACGCCGCCCAGGATCAGCCGCGCCGCCGTCAGCGCCGTCTCCATCGGGAAGCCCACCAGGTTCCACAGGTGGAGGTCCTTCAGCCGCCGGACGTCGCCCCAGTTCTGCGGGTGCAGGAAGATCGGGACCCCGAGCCGCTCGGCCGCCGCCCACACCGGCGTCAGGCTCGGGTGATCCAGGTCCATCCCGGCGACGTGCGTGCACAGCTCGACCCCCCGGAATCCCAGCTCGCTGACAACCCGCTCCAGCTCGCGCGCCGCGCGGGGCCCGTCCTGCATCGGCAGCGTCCCCAGCCCGAAGAAGCGGTCCGGGTACGCCCGCACCAGCGCGGCGATGCCGTCGTTCAGGGTCCGGGCGATGCGCTCGCCGATCTCCGGAGCCGTCCAGTAGAAGAACAGCGTCGGCGGGGGTCCGACGGCCGCCGCGTCCAGCCCCCGCTTGTTCAGCCCGTCGACGATCAGTCGGTCGTCGTACAGGTCCGCCCGCAGCGGCGTGTCCGGCTCCACGACCACGCCCGCCGGCGCGTGGAAGCGCATCATTTCCCGGCCGTCGTGCGGCTCGATGCGCACGGCCTCGCGGAACGTCTCTCGCCGCACGGCGTCGACGAACTCCGGCGGCATGACGTGGAAGTGGACGTCGATCGTGCTTATCGGGTTTATCGGGACCTCCCGCCAACCCAATCTTTCGACGGCCTTCGGCCTTTGGCCCCCCTTCCCCACCCACCGGGGGGAAGGGGGGAGCCGGAGGTTCTATGTGCGCTCAGCTCTTGGACGCTCGGGTGAACTCTTCGGCCGCTTGATCCAGCGCCTGCTTGGGGTCGGCGTTGTTGAAGATGACCCGCTCGATCATCCGCGCCAGCGATGCCTGGAGCTCCGTGTAGTGCTTGGTCCGCGGCATCGGCTTGCCCACCGACAGGTCGTGGATGAACACGTTCAGGAAGGGCGTCTGCCGTGCCGCCGGCGTCTCGTACCAGCCCTTCACCGGCTGGAGGTACTTGGCCACGGCCATCCACTCCGCGGGCCGGCCGCTGGCGTACCGGATGAAGTCCCAGGCCGCCTTCTTCTGGTCCTCGGACGCCTTGGCGTTCACCGCCCAGTTGTAGGAGTAGACGATCGTCGCCGGCCGGTCGGCGCGCATCGCCGGCAGCGGGGCGCAGGTGTAGTTCCCGGCGATCTTGGGGTTGATCTTCTCGATGGAGGCGCCGGCGTTGGGCCCGGCGAAGGTCATCGCGTCCTGCTCCAGCGCGAAGTCCTGATAGGGCGAGGCGAGGGTGTTCTGCGACACCTTGGGGGCGACCGTCACGCTCTTCCAGACGGAGAGCGCCTGCACCCCGGCCTCGCCGTTGAACGCGGGCTTGCCGTCGCGGAGCGCCTCGCCGCCCGCCTGGTACAGGAGGATGAGGAACATGCGCGTCAGCCAGTGCTCGCCGGCGTAGCGCATGTCCCAGCCCTTCTGGACGATGCGGTCGCCCTGTCGCTTGGTCAGCACCGCGTTCAGCTTCGCCACCTCGTCCCACGTCTTCGGGGCGTCCTTCACCGGGTCCAGCCCCGCCTCCCGGAACAGGCGGTTGTTGATGTACAGGCTGTGGGCGTTCATCTGGTCCGGGATGGCGTAGAGCTTGCCTCCCTCGACGTTGAAGTCCAGCAGCCGCGGCAGATAGGTGTCGAGCACGCCGGCCACGCTGGCCTGGCCCCAGGCCGCCGGCGGCAAGGGCTCCAGCGCGTTGACCTCGACCGCCGCCGGCAGCAGGAAGTCGGGCAGGGTGAAGATCGTCGCGGCGGTTCCCGTGGCGAAGGCCACCGACAGCTTGTAGTTCAGGCCCGAGATCGTCTCGTACTTGATGGTGACGTTCGGGTGGAGCTTCTGGTACTCGGGGATCAGCTTCTTGATCATCAGCTCGTTCTTGACGTTCTCCACGCCGTCCCAGTAGGTCACGGTGACCGGGCCCGTGGGCACGGTCCACGCCGCGGACTGGCCAGCGGCGGGTGGAACGAGGGCCGAGAGGCTCGCGCCGAGCGCGACCACCAGCGACAACCCGACCAGGGTCCGGTGAAGACGCTTCATCGGTTGGCTCCTTTCGTCAGCGACGCGATGCGACGCTCATCGGCCCCGCCAGCTCAGAAGGTTGGCGGCGTGTTCACCCACAAGAGCTCGGCCGGCTCCGGGCCCGGGTTGTGCCAGCGATGCGGAAGCGTGCTGGGGAAGTAGAGACAGTCGCCCGCGGTCATCCGGTAGTGGTGCTTCTCTTCCAGCCAGACCTCGAGCCGGCCGCGAAGCACGAAGACGAACTCCTCGCCGACGTGCTCGTAGGCGCCCTCGCTGCCCGCTCCCGGCTGGACCACGTAGCGATGCGGCTCCATCTGGAGCGAGCCCACGGCGAGCTGCTCGATCTCGACGCCGGAGTAGGTCGTGGGCAGGCGCGGCCGCTCGGCCACCCGGACCAGGCGGCTCGAAGGCCTTCCCTTGACGAGAAGATCCTGGACGGTGATCCCGTAGAGCTTGACCAGCGCGTGAAGCCTCGAGACGGACAGGCCGGTGACCCCGCGCTCGACGGCGCTGAGAAACGAGACAGAGGTCCCGGTCTTCTCGGCGACCTCCCGCAGGGTGAGTCGCGTCCGGTGGCGCTCGGCCCGCAGCCGGTCCCCGACCGTCGGCACCGGCGCCGGAGCAGGACCGCTCCCGCGCGACGGCCGGGCTCGCCCCCGCTCGCGGCCGAGAATGCGGGCGATGGCCGTGGGGCTGAGGCGCTCGACGGTCCGCAGGTACCGGATCCGCCGCAGCAGCCCCAGGTGCTCCTCGCGGTAGCGGCGGCTGCCGCCGCGGGTCCGGTCGGGGTGAACCAGGCCCTGGCGCTCCCACAGGCGCAGCGTGGCCGCGCTGATGCCCAGGGTGCGGGCGGCCTCACCGACGCGGTAGGCGGCGACGTGTCGAGCCGGATCGGTCACTCGCGACTCCAGGCGCCAGGCACCAGGTTCACAAGAGCGTTGGAAAGTTTATGCGACCGCCGGAGCAGCCTTGTCAAGGGGGAGGGGTCGCTGCGGTCAAGGCGGCGGACGCGCCCGGATGCTTGACACGGTTTGCTCCGAGCGGCTAGGGTAGGCGCCGCGATGGCGGCCTCCGACCGGCGCAAGCGGCGCCGCCGCGACCGCGCCCCGCTCCCGACCGACCCCGGCGCCGACACGCCACCGCTCGTCGCGCTGGCGGTGTCGAGGCCCGCGGCCCTCGAGCCCCTCGGCCAGCCCGCTCCTCGCCTTCGCGCCGCGGCGGTCACCGACGGCGTGACGGCCACCGCCTATCTCCTGGCCGCGTTCGGCGTCGATCCGCTGGGGCTGGGGGGCGGGCTCCACCTCGCCACCCTGTCCCTGACGGAGCTCCTCCTCCGCCTGTTCAGCGAGCCGTTCGACCTGATCCTCGCCCAGGACCGCCGCGTCGTTTCGCCGTGGATGCAGACCCAGCTCGTCCTCGTGCTGGGCGGCGTCCTCGGCATCTTCGTCGTGATGGCGGCGGCGTTCTTCCGCAGCGGGACGCCGATCGTCACCTACGGCTGGCGGATCCTCAACCGGGCGGTCAACGTCTGGGCCCGGCCGGTCGGGAGCCGGGAGCAGGCCCGGAACGCCGCGCGCCTGAACCGGCCGCTGGCCATGACCATCTTCCCGATCGGGGCGCTGGTCGCGACGCTGCACGGCCCGGCCGGGATCAGCCCGGCGATCGCGGGCGCGCTCTACTTCGGGCTCGCCGCCTGGATGGAGTGGTCGGGCTGGCGCCTCGACATGCTCGGGCGAGTCACTGGGCCTCGATCTTCCCGACCCGCCGGATGACGGCGGCCAGCGCCCGGGCGTCCCGATCCCACCAGTCGCGGAACTCGTCGGCGTCCAGGTAGGCGATCGGGGTCTGGACCTTCTCCATCGCGGCCCTGAACTCCGGGTCCTGCACCGCCTGGCGGGTCGCGTCCCGCAGCGTCTTGAACACGGCGGCCGGCACCCCTCTCGGCGCGAACAGCCCGGCCCAGAGGTAGTACTCGAGGTCGTAGCCCAGCTCCTTGAGCGTCGGGACCTCGGGGAACGCGGCGAGTCGCGTCGCCCCCCAGGTGGCGAGGCCACGGAGCTTCCCTGCCTTGAGGTGGGGGCCGGCGAGGCCGGGCGGGGAGGCCCACATTGCCGCGTGGCCGCCGAGGACCGCGGTCATCGCCGGCGCGCCACCGGTCGTCGGGAGGTGGCGCATGCGGGCACCGGCGGCGTTGAGGAGCATCTCCATCGGCACGTGCGAGGCGCCGTAGACCCCCGACGACGCGTAGACGATCTCGCCCGGCCGCTTCCGCGCGTCGTCGAGGAGCTCCCCGAGGCTCTTCCACGGGGTCTCGGCGCCGACCACCAGGATCGGCGGGTCGGCGTTGAGCCGGGCGATGCCGACGAACTGGTCGCGGCGGAACGCTGGCGGGCGGCCGAACAGCGCGTCCACCTCCGGGATCGTCGAGATGCTGACCAGCCCGAGCAGCAGCGTGTACCCGTCGGGCTTCGCCACCGCCACCGACTGCATCCCCACCGCCCCGGCGGCGCCCGGCTTGTTGGCGACCACGACCGGCTGCTTGAGGAGGCGCTCGAGCACCGGGGCCAGCGGACGCGCGGTCAGGTCGGCGATGCCACCCGGCGGAAACGGGTTGACGATCGTCACCGGCCGGGTGGGGTAGGCCTCGTCGGCCCCGGCCCCGCTCGCGAGGGCCGCCAGGACCAGCAGGATCGCGCCGAGCAGGCGTGGCGTCATGGTCAGCCTCCGAACTTGATGTACTTGACCATTTCCTTGAGCACCTCGGGCGGCTGCTGGAGGAGGGCCGCGAAGCTCTTGGCGACCTCCTCGGACGGGATGTGGTGGAACTCGATCTGCGCCTTGGTGCCCTCGGCCAGGAGCTCCGGATCCCGCAGGGCCCGGGCGAAGGCCTCGCGCAGCACCGCCAGGCGCTCCGCCGGCGTCCCCGGCGGCGCGGCCAGCCCCCGGCCGATGGCCTGGGGAATCGACCGGATCGCCATGATGGACTTCCCCACCGGGTCGGTGACCAGCTCCTCGTCCACCGGCAGCGACTCGAACCCCGGCGACGCCACCCGGCCCCGGACGAGCGGCCGCACCGCCCCCCGGTCGGCCACCGGGCGGACCGTCGAGGCGAAGGCGGTCCACACGTCCACCTCCTTGCGCTCGATGGCGAGGACGACGTCGGCGTTGGCGGGATAGCCGGAGACCAGCTTGAACCGGGCGCCGGCGAACTCCTTGAGCAGCAGGGGGAAGTCGTGCGCGTTCGAGCCCGGCCCGGTGGTGCCGACCACCAGCTCCCGGTCGGCCTTCCGCAGCTCGTCGAAGCTCTTGTAGGGCAGGTCGGCCCGGATGGCCAGCACCACGCCGTCGGACCCCGACGAGCCGAGCCACTCGAACTTCCGCACGTCGAAGCGGACCGCGTCCACCTTGGAGAGCTGGGCGATGCCCACGTTCGGGTTCGCGGCCAGGAGCGTCAGCCCGTCGGGCTTGGCGACGTTGAAGACGTGGTTGGTGGCGACCAGGTGGGCGGCCCCCGTCATGTTCTGGACGATGACCGCCGGGTTGCCGGGAATGTACTTGCCGAGGTGGCGGGCGACGATCCGGGCGGAGACGTTGAGGCTCCCCCCCGTCGCGCCGATCACGATGGTGATCGTCTTGCCCTCGTAGAAGGGCGCCTGGGCGTGGGCCGGCGCCAGCAGGAGCGGGACCATCACGAGGCCGGCTGCGAGGCCGGCGATCCGCGCATGTCTCATCGGTCTCCTCCTTTCGGGATTGTTCGGGACCTCCCACCTACCCCCCCAACCCCCCTCCCCCACCCACTGGGGGGAGGGGGGAGTCGGAAGAGTCGGAAGACCATTCCTACACAGCCTCTCAGAGCCCGAGCCAGGTCTGGAGCCAGCCCGGCTCGAACGGGCAGGGCGAGCAGTCGCTGGAAGACGCCGTGGAAGAACAGCCAGGCGGCGGCGGTCAGGCCGAGGGACAGCGGCCACCCGGCGCCGCCCGGCCCGACCAGGTACGCGAGCATGAACAGCGGGACGGCGGCCGGGAAGCCGGCCAGGAAGACGAGCGCGATGAAGCCGGCGATCCACGCGAAGAGCGCCGCCGCCCGGCGGCGGGCCAGCGCCGGCGGCACCTCGGCGGAGAACGCCAGGTCCAGGGCCGGACCCGCCGGGGTCTCCGGCCGGCCGCGGAGATCGAGGCCGAGCTGGACCGCCGCCAGGACGGCGAGCGGGATGCCCACCGCCAGCGGAAACAGCGCGGTCTTGAACGGCCAGTGCCACGCCGACCCGACCGCGAACAGGCCGACGGCCACCAGGCCGAGGCTGAAGAGCGCGCGGCCGCTACGCGGCATCCGCCACCCGGGCGACGGCGTGGCGTCGCTCCTGGACGAAGGGGTAGGCGATCACGACGGCGGTCAGCGCGATGAGCACGAGAACCAGAGGGTGGCCGAGCCACGCCAGCCCGTACCGTGCCACCGAGATGAAGAGGTAGGTCTCGGCGAGACGCCCCAGGACGAAGCCGAGCACCAGCGGGCGGGCGCGGCCAGCCGAAGGACACCATGAAGTAGCCGAGCAGTCCGAAGAGGAAGGTCACGAGGAGGTCGGCGATCTGGCCGTTCGCCGTGTAGCTCCCGACGAAGACCAGGAGCAGGACGAACGGGATGATGAGGCCTCCCCGGATCCGCGTGACCCGGGCCAGGTGGTTCAGCACCAGCAGGCACAGGAGGACCGTGATGACGTTGGCGATGACCAGGGTCCACACCATCGAGAACGTGACCGCGAGGTGCTTGGTCAGCATGTCGGGCCCGGGGACGAGCCCGATGATCATGAACGCGCCGAGGAGGATCGCCATCGCCCCGCTGCCCGGCACGCCGAAGGCGATGGTGGGGATGAGGTCGCCGCCCTCCTTGGAGTTGTTCGCCGCCCCCGGCCCCAGGACGCCCCGGACGTCGCCCTGGCCGAACCGCGCCCGGTCGGTCGCGTCCCGCGCGCTCTGCACGGCGTGGGCGTACGCCATCCACTGGGCGACGCCCCCGCCGGCGCCCGGCAGGATGCCGACGACGACCCCGATGGCCGAGCAGCGGGCGACGAGCCAGAAGTGGCGGAAGGTGTCCTTGATCCCCTCCAGCACGCCGGCCCGGAGCTTCTCGGCCGGCCGGTCGCCGGCGATGGCGGTGCCCCGGACCGCGAGGTCGACCAGCTCCGGGATGGCGAAGATGCCGACCAGCACCGGGACCAGGTCGAGGCCGTCCCAGAGGTAGGTGAGGCCCATGTCGAACCGGAGGGCCCCCGACTGGCGCTCCTGACCGATCGTGGCCAGGAGCAGCCCGAGGAATCCCATCGTGAAGCCGCGGAGCTGGCTCTTCACCCCGAGCCCGCTGAGCGAGGTGATGCAGGCGATCCCCGCCAGCGAGACCATGAACAGCTCGGGGGAGCCGAAGGTGAGGACCAGGGGGCGGACGATGGGGATCGAGACCGCCAGCGTCACCGCGCCGATCACGGCGCCGAGCAGCGAGCTCATCAGCGCCGCCCCCAGCGCCCGCCCCGCCTCGCCCCGCTTGGCCATCGGGTGCCCGTCCACCACGGTGGCGGCCGAGAGCGCCTCCCCCGGCACGCCGAACAGGATCGAGGTGATGTCGCCCGTCGTCGCTGCCACCGAGTGCATCCCCAGGAGAAAGGCGAGGGCCTCCACCGGGGTCATCCGGAAGACGAAGGGGATCATCAGGGCCAGCGTGGCGGCGCCCCCGATCCCGGGCAGGAGGCCGACGACGAAGCCGACGCCCATCCCGACCAGCATCAGGCTGAAGGCCTTCCACTGGAGGACCAGGACGAGGCCGTCGATCAGGGCGTCGAGCATCCCGTCAGCGGGCGGGCCACTTGTCCAGGGCGGTCGCGATCACGGCCAGGTCCTCGCCGCCGTGGCCGTCGGCCTCGGCGGCGGCGAACAGCCGCTGGGCGAGCGCCGTGAGCGGAAGCGCCGCGCCCGACTGCGTGCCGGACTCCAGGATCAGCGCGAGGTCCTTCAGGAAGAGCGTCAGCTTCATCTGGGCGCGGGAACTCCCGCTTGACGATCATCGGACCGCGCAGCTCGAGCATGCGCGAGGTGCCGGCGCTCGCGGTCAGGATCTCGAGCACCTGACCGGCATCGAGACCGGCCTTGCGGACCAGCTCGAGCGCCTCGGCCGCGGCCGCCGTGTGGAGGCCGACCAGCAGGTTCGCCGCGAGCTTCACGACCATCGCCTGACCCGCCCGGCCGACGTGGAAGGCGCGCGGGAGGATCGTCTCCAGTAGCGGCCGCCAGCGCGCGACGACGGCCGCCTCGCCGCCCACCAGGAGGATCCCCTCCCCGCGCGCCACCATGGCGCTGGTGCCGCTGACCGGGCAGTCGAGGAAGGCGAAGCCGCGGGCCTCCGCCTCGCGGGCCAGGCGCTCGGTGAGGGCGGGCGAGATCGTGCTCATCTGGACCAGCGTCCGGCCGGGCCGGGCACCGGCGAGGACCCCCTCCGGGCCGAGGATCGCGGCCTCGACCGCGGCCAGCGACGGCAGGAGGGTGCAGACCGGATCGGCCGCCCCGGCCACCGCGGCGGCGGAAGGCGCCGCCCGGCCCCCCAGCGCCACCAGGGCGGCGACCCGCTCCGGCAGCACGTCGTGGCCGACCACGCCGTGCCCCGCGGCCCGGAGCCGCGAGGCGACGGCATGGCCCAGGAGGCCGACCCCGACGACGCCGACGGTGGCGTCGTCACTCGCCTACGGCTCCTGGGCTCAGCAGTTCTTGCAGGGCGGGTAGTCGCGCGAGTAGACGGGGTTCTTCAGGTACTCCTCGGCCTTGTAGGGGCCGAACTGGGAGACGTTCGGGAACGTGTGGATGACGGTGTTCTGGAGCCGGCCGCCCACCTTCTCGACCTTCCGCACGTAGATGTTCTGGATGGGGTTGCCGAAGTCGTCGAAGCGCACCGGCCCGCGGGGAGCGTCGGAGAGGTCGACCTTGCGGAGCGCCGAGAGGAACCGGTCCACGCTCTCGATGTCGCCCCCCGTCGCCTCCAGCGCCGCCTTCAGGGCACCCATGGCCACGTACGTCCCCTCGGAGTAGTACGAGGGGACCTGCTTGTACTTGGCCTCGTAGGCCTGGACGAACTTCTTGTTCGCGGGCGTGGTCAGCGCGGCCGAGTAGTGGAGCGCGGTCACGACGCCCAGGACCTCGTCGCCCATGGTCCGGAGGACGTGCTCGTCGGTGAAGGTGCCGCCGCCGATCAGCGGGAGCCGGGCCTTGAGCCCGGCGTCGCTGAACTGCTTGGCGAACCGGAGGGCGTCGGCCCCCGAGAAGACCGCGTAGATCGCGTCCACGTCCCGCCGGAGCTGCGCCAGGTAGGGCCCGAAGTCGGCCGTCCCCAGGGGCGGCCAGAGCTTCTGCACCACCTGGCCGCCAGCCTCCTCGAAGGTACGCTGGAAGCCACCCGCCACCTCCCAGCCGAAGGCGAAGTCGTAGCCGATCATCGCGATCTTCTTGTAGCCGAGGGTGTCGTAGACCCACTTGCCGAAGGGATGGGAGGGCTGGGCGCTCGACCACCCGGTGCGGACGATGTAGGGGCTCCGCTTGCGCTGGGTGATGTCCTCGGCGGAGACGATCGGGAAGATGGCCGGGACCTTCTTGCCGTCGATGTAGGGAGCGACGGCGTAGCCGACCGCCGCGGAGAGCGGCCCGGTCAGAGGTGGACCGCCTGCTCCTCCACCAGTCCCCGCGCCTTGGTGAGGCCGGTGGCCGGCTTGCCCTCGTCGTCCTCGATGATCAGCTTGATCTCGCGGCCGCCGAGCTTCGAGCCCTGCTCCTCCAGGAAGAGCTGGAGGCCGTTGATCATGTCCTTCCCGTTGGCCGCCAGCCCACCCGTCGTGGGGACGAGCAGCCCGACCTTGATGGGCCCCTTCTGGGCCCACAGCCCGGGGCTCCCCGCGAGCAGGAGCGCGACCGCAACGAGGGTGACGGCGGCGATCACCGAAGCCTTGCGCATCGGAACCTCCTTGTCGCTACGAGGGGATGACTCGGCCCTCCGAGTTCGCGCTCTGACTCACGCCGGACGCCGGCCGGAATCGCTCCCGGTCGTCCGGTCCCGACGGCCGGCGGGAGGATTGTAACTGGAACGGGGGCGTCGTGACCACCCCGGGTCCTACGCGGCCGGCGGCGTGTAGGTCGCCCAGAAGATCGTCTCCGCCAGCCACTCTCGCGCCCGCGCGCGTTTTCTGCTTGACACGGTCTCGGACCTGGAACTCGTCGCGGGCGCGGCCTCGACGTCAGTCCCGCTCAGCGGGCCGCGCCGGCCTGCGGCCCTGCGCGCCGCCGGGCGCCGAGTCGAAGATCATTCCTGGTCCCCGAGGTGCGATCGAGCAGCCTCCCAGGGCGGTCGAAAATCGCGTGGTAGGGTGCACGAGAGGAGGCCCGCCATGCACCTCGCCACGACGCTCGCGCCTGCTCCGACAGACCTCGACCGGCTCGGCGACGAGATCGCCACGCTCTCCGCGCACCTCGACGCCGCCACCGCCCGGCTGCTGATCCTGCTCCGCGAGTTCGACGCGCGGGGCGGCTGGGGGAACGGCTTTCGCTCCTGCGCGGAGTGGCTGAGCTGGCGCGTGGGGCTCGCCCCGGGGGCGGCGCGGGAGCAGGTCCGGGTCGCGCGGGCACTGGGCGCGCTGCCCCAGATCGCCGCGGCCCTGGCCCGGGGGGAGCTGTCGTACTCGAAGGTCCGGGCCCTGACGCGGGTCGCGACCTCGGAGACGGAGGCACGCCTCCTGGCGGTGGGGCGGGCGGGGACGGCGGCCCACGTGGAGCGGATCGTGCGGGCGTGGCGGCGGGTGGACCGGAACATCGAGGCGCGGGAGGCGGCCGCGCGGCACCGGGGCCGGTCCCTCCAGGTGTACCCGGACGAGGACGGGATGATGGTGGTACGGGGACGGCTGGAGCCCGAGGTGGGGGCGGTGCTGATCCGGGCGCTGGAGGCGGCGCGCGAGGCGCTGTTCAAGCAGACTCGGACCACGGCGGAGGGGTCGGCCGAGGCGGACCCGCCGACCCAGGGCCAGAAGCAGGCCGACGCCCTGGCGCTGGTGGCGGAGACGGCCCTCCAGCATGGGCTCGACCCCGGCCCGGGGAGCGAGCGGTACCAGGTCGTGGTCCACGTGGACGCCGCCGCGCTCGCCGACCCCGCCCAGCCGGGGCAGTCGGCCCTCGAGGACGGCGTGCACGTTCCCGCGGAAACGTCGCGGCGGCTGGCCTGCGACGCGACCCGGGTGGTGATGCGCCACGCGGGAGACGGGGAGGTGCTCGACGTCGGGCGGCGGACGCGGACGATCCCGCCGGCGCTGCGGCGGGCGCTCCAGGCGCGGGACCGCGGGTGCCGCTTCCCGGGCTGCGGGAGGCGCCACGTCCAGGGGCACCACCTCCATCACTGGGCGAACGGCGGCCCGACCCGGCTCGAGAACCTTGCGCTCCTGTGTCGACTCCACCACCGGGCGGTGCATGAAGAAGGCTACCAAGTTGCGCGCGACACCGACGGCACGCTGCGCTTCCACACGCCGGGCGGCCGGCCGATTCCCGACGTCCCGGCGCCGCCGGCGGTGTCGTCCGAGCCGGCGCAAGCCATCGTCGCCGCCAATCGAGCGGGCGGTGTCGCGATCAACGCGCGGACGGGCTGCCCGAGCTGGCTCGGCGAGCGCCTCGACCTCGGCTGGGCGATCGACATTCTGCACCCCGCAGCCAATCTGGCCGCGCCCCCCTTTCGGCCACTCCCGTGAGTAGCCCGTTTCTCCAAAAGGCGGTTGGGTGCAAGGTCTACTGGCAGCGCCGGCGGGATAGCACGAGGACTTCTTCCTCGATATCTCTAGGGAGCGGCGTGCGAGTCATTCAGGTGGCCTGAGGGATGTGCGCTTGGTGTCAGGCGCCGTCAACGCCGGCGATGAGGTGCCGCGAGCAGCAGCCCTCGGCGCCGCTGTGAAGCGGGCAGCTCGATCGCCATGTTAGCCCTCGAACTCCTTGAAGAACGCGAGATCGACTTCGTAGGTCTTGACGGCACGGAGGCCGAGTTCGAGCTGTTCAAGCATGTCGATCAGTTTCTCGCCATCGATCAGCTCAATGGGTGGAACACCATCGCGTGAAGCCTCCCGACGCGCCTCGGCAGTGAACGTGCCCGTTGTGAGAATGATGCCCTTATCGGCTCGGCCAGCCATGCCGCCACGAAAATCGCGGACATGAGAAGGCGAGACGGACTTGCTGAAGCGCTTGCATTGGAACAGCACCTTGAAAGAGACGAGTGGGTTCACGGCAAGGGTTCCGTACCCGTCGATTCCCCCGTCGCCGCTGCGCCCTGTGACCACCACGTGGGTAAATCCCGCCTCGCGCAGCACCCGTTGGCAAAGGCGCTCGAATCCGGCGGCTGCCAGCTTGAGTAGGAGGTCTATCACAGCGGTTCTGTAGTCACTCGGCGCTGTGCCGGCGGCTTCGGCGACGATCTCTTCGGGCTGCCCAGCTTTGCTTGCCTTCGCGCGTCGCTGCTCTTGAAAGATTCGGACCCACTTGAGGAAAATGGCGTGGGCCTGCTGATACGTCAGGGTGGTGGCACGACCACGCTCCGTGAGACTCCAGACGCCGCGCTTTGATGAATCGAGCAGACCTTCCCGTACGAGGTAGAATCTGGCCCAGTGAACCTGATTGCGGTAGCGAGGCTCGCCGGATGGGAGAAGTTCATTCTGGACGCTGTCCGAAATCTTGAGATCTGTGGCGATACGTTCGACGACCTCGTCTGGAGTTCCGGACCCCCCAAGGCCCCGGAGCGCATCGAGTAGAGGCCCGAAGTACCGAACGAATTGCGCGCCTTCTTCCGACTTCTTTGGCGATTGCTTGGCCATTTGCCTCCCGGACCGTGGAGGGCTAACGATCTCGTATTCAGCGGCGGCCGCGAAGCGACCGTCCGCTGCAATTCATCAACGCCTCGCACTCTTCTTTCGGTGTCATCTGCCGGCTCGCACCACCGCTCAATGAGCGTCCCAAGGCCAGAAAACCCGCCATCACCAGAACTCGATTCCAATGGCTCATATGCATCTGCCTAACGCCGGTATCAGCCGCGGCCGTAGGCCGTCGGCTGCATGCCGCGGTTCGGCGCTCCCCGTTGCGGTTACTCTGACGACCGGACGCCGCCCCGTATCTCCTCACTCGATCAGCTGATCCGCTCGCACCAGCACGGACGGCGGCATTGTCAGACCGAGGGCCTTCGCGGTCTTCAGGTTCACCACCAACTCGAACTTTGTGGGCTGTTCGACGGGCAAGTCGGCGGGCTTCGCGCCCTTGAGGATTTTGTCCACGAACGTGGCCGCCCGCCTGAAGCGCTCAGGAAAGCTCGGCCCATACGCCATGAGCCCGCCTGCCTCAACGGGCTCCCTGAACGAATAGATTGCCGGGAGCCGATATTTGGCGGCCAGAGAGACGATCGCTTCGCGATGCAGAACGGTGAAGGCGTCACTCGGGAAGATGAGCGCGCCGATCCCCTCGCGCGCGGCCCGCGCGAAGACCGGTTCGAGCTCACCTGGCTCCCGCACCACGGTCGGCGGCGAGAGCACTACCCTGAGCGCCCGGGCGGCGCCCTGCATCTCCTTGAGAAACGCGGACGGTTGCTGGCGACTGGCCAGGATCGCGACCCGGTTGAGCGAGGGAACGGCTTCCTTCAGTAGCTCGACGTATTTCTCGCCTATGCCGGAGGTGCTGAAGGCAAGACCCGTAAAGTTTCCCCCGGGCCGCGCCAGGCTCTGCACGAAGCCGGACTCGACAGGATCGTCGACGACGACCATGACAACCGGGATCGTCGTCGTCGCTCGGCGGACCGCCTGGTTCTCCCGCAATCCCGTCGCGACGATCACGTTCGACGCCCAGGTGCGCCAACTCCGTCGCGAAGCCCTGTACTCGCTCAGACTTACCAGCGGCGAAGCGACGTTCGAACAGGATGTTCTGGCCCTCCAGCCACCCGAGCGCGCGTAGCCCATCGAAGAATGCCGACCATTGTGGGGGTAATGGACGCGAGGGGTCAGTGCCGGTCGATAGAAGACCGACGCCTGGTGTTCTCGCCGAGAGCTGCGCGTTGACAAGGCTCAGCGCCCAAGAGAGTAGCGCGAGAACCACCGCGGCACTCGCCGGGCACCGCCAAGAACGCAGGAAGTCCAAAGCACCTCTTTCCCCGCCCGGGGTTCCTCTCGCTCGGTCGTGGCACCAGCGTCCCGATGCCGTCGAGCCGGGCGGCGCGACGCGCCCGCCGGACTACGCCCGGGCCCGCTCCATGAACTGGGGCCGCAGAGCCTGGCTCCAGTCGGGGATGGCGGCGATCTTCTTCTCCTTGAGCAGGCCCTCGGCGGTCTCCTGGAGGTACGGGCGCAGGTCGGCCGGGAAGCCGGGGTCCACCTCGACGCCGGCGAGCGCCTTGGCGAACGTGTCGCGGCTGATCTTGTAGCCCTTCCCGGTGTAGAAGCCGTAGATGACGTCGGCCACCTTGGCCGGGTTCTGCTTGAAGTCCCGGCCGGCGTCGAGCCAGGCCCGGAGGTACTCCACCACGACGTCCGGGTGCTTCTCGACGAACTCGGGGGTGGCGGCCATGAGCACCGGCATCCGGTCGTACTCGTAGAAGTTCACGACGGTGGTCGCGATCCCGTCGGCCTCGGCGATGGCCACGTAGGGCTCGACGGTGACGAACGCGTCGATGGACTTCGCCGCCGCCGCGGCCACCATCTCGTTCACGTTCAGCTTGATCTCCTGGTAGTCGCCCTTCTTCAGCCCCGCCCGGGGCGCGATGATGTCCACGAACGTGTTGCCGGTGGAGGAGCCGGCCTGGTTCCCGATCCGCATGCCCCGGAGGTCCGCCACCTTCGTCACGCCGAGGTCCTTCCGGGCCATGACCCGCGCCGTCTTCCCGACCTGCTCGATCTGGGCGATGGCCACCAGCTTGCCCTTGTCGTGGCCGATGACGAACGACTGGCCGGCGTAGGTCCCGAGGTCCACCTGGCGGGCCACCATCTGCTGCATGGTCAGGTTGCCGGACGGCACCGAGAACTCCTCGGCCTTCAGTCCCCGCTTCTCCAGGTGGCCCGAGCGGAGGAGGTAGTAGGTGGGCATCCCCCACATGTTGGTCTGGTACCCCTGGCGGATGAGGGGGGCCTGGGCCCGGGCGCGGCGCGGCGCCAGACCGGCGGCGGCCGCCACCCCGAACCCCGACAGACGGAGCCAGTCGCGTCGCGTCAATGCGCTGGGTGTCATGGTCGTCCTCCTGCCGCCGCTCGCGACGGCCCAGTCCGCTTCCGGCAGGATTGTATGCCACAAGCGAGCGCGGTGACTACCCTCGTCCGGACCGGGTCCGTCCTCGCTTCTGTGCTAGATTGGCTTCCGACATGCGCCCCGCCCCGGCTCTCCGGACGCCCCGCGGCCGCCGACGATGACGCGACCGCTGACCGGTGTCCTGGTCGCCGCGCTCCTGGCGGTGGCGCCGTCGGTCGCCCGGGCCAACGGCGACCCGTCGGGGGGTGGACCGCCGACCGTGTTCGAGCGCTTCGTGCTGTCGGCCTGCTCCCCTTGCGTGAGGGAGTCATATAACGTCAGCACGCTGCAGACCGCGCCGCTGACCGTGTCGGGCGTCGGGCGGGCGGGGACCGCCGCGGCGACCGGCCGGCCGGGCGAGATCGCGATCGAGGTGCTCCGGGCCCGACAGCCCGGGCGCGCCGACTGGACGTCGCTCGCCCTCCGGGTGACCCTGTCGGTGATGAGCCGCCCCGGGGAGACGTACCGGCTCGGCACCGGTCTCCTGGACGCGACCGAGGTGCGGGCGCTCGCGCAGGCCGTGGCGGAGATGGCCAGGCTCGCGACGGCGCCGACGGCGGAGCCGAATCCCGAGAGCGTCGAGGTCGACTTCCACGGGGGCTCCCTGCGGATCGGCGTGCTGCGGGTCCGCGGCGACGCCGTGGCGTATGTCCAGACCGGTGACCTGCCCACGCTCATGCAGCGGGCGGTGTGGGAGGTGCCCACCACGCTCTACCTGGCGCTGAAGGACCTGCCGGCCCTTTCGGCGGCGCTGACCCAGGCAGCGGCCACGATCGAGAGCGTCCGCGGGAAGTAGCGGGGCCGATGAGCGTCGCATCGCGTCGTCCTCGGTCGTCACCGATCCTCGGCGTACTCGGAGTACGCCTGCGGTCGGCGACTCCCTGCGTCCTTCGGACGGCCTTCGGCCTTTGGGCGCTGCTCGCTCCTCGGCCCCGCCCGCGAGAAACTAACTCACCCGCGATTCAGTAGGCCGAGTGCGGGGCCGATCAGCTTCGCCTGGTTTCCTACCCTTCAAAAGGAGACAGCGACATGAAGATGGCGCTGGTGGTGGTTGCGGTCCTGGTGGGAGCCCTGTCCCCGACGACGGTGCGGGCGCAGCTCCCCGAGACCCAGGTGGTCGTCGACAACCCGTCGATCCGGGTCACCTCCCTGACGTTCGTGCCCGGCGGCGCCACCGGCCGCCATCAGGGGATCGAGGCGGAGATCGGGATCGTCATGGACGGTGAGCTGATCGTGGAGAGCCCGACCGGCCGGCAGAGCCTGAGCCCGGGATCCGTGTACTGGATGCCGGGGCTCACCCCTCACGACGTCCGAAACGAAAGCTCCCGCCCGGCCAGGCTGTACGACATCTTCCTCAAGCGCTGCGACTGATCACCGGAGGGGCGCCGGATCGCCCGGCGCCCCTCCGGCCCCGCTCGACCTCGCGTTACTTCTTCAGCTCGTAGACCTTGCTCAGATCCGGATTGAGCACGGTCACCGGCAGCCCCGAATCCCTGAGCGCACTCGTCATGGCCATCGGCGTCGCCGCCCCCGGGGGCGGCTGGAGCCGGTGGTGGTGGGGGATCACGGTCTTCAGGTTGGGGTTGTCGGTCCGCAGGAGCCGCACCATCTGGACGATGTCCTGCGGGTCGCGGTTGGCGGACAGCGGGAGGATCGCCACGTCGGGCTTGTAGAGGCTGCCCCAGAGCTGCATGTCCATCGTCAGGGCCGTGCTGCCGGCGAAGTAGACGGTCAGCCCGTTCTCGAACTGGATCATGAACCCCATGGCCGGGCCGCCGTTCAGCTTGTCGACCGTTCCCGAGCCGTGCACCGCGGCGACGTTGCGGATCGTCAGGCCGTCCAGCTTGAGCCAGTCACCGGGGTTGCTCCGGTGCACCTGCCCCTCGGGCACCTTGCGCGGCTCGAAGTACACCGACCACATCTCGAAGGGGGTGACGATCTTCGCCCCGGTCTTGATCGCGATCTCGTCGGTGGAGCCGACCTCGTCGCGATGCCCGTCGGCCACCAGGATGACGTCGACCTTCGGGAAGTCGGCCACCTTCACCGGGCTGTCCGGGTTCGTGACGAACGGGTTCGTCACGACGACCTTCCCCCCCGGCGACGTGAAGCGGAAGATGGACCAGGAGAGCCATTCCATCTTGACCGGGCCGGTCTGCGCCGCTCCCGGGGTCGGCCACCCGGCCAGGGTCGCCGCCATCAGCCCACCGATCACCCACCCGAGCAATCCTCTTCTCATGATCGTCCTCCAAGCGTTGACGTGTCGAGCGTGGCGCGGCCCGAATCCGACTTCCCCCGGCCGCGCGCTTCCGATCCGCGCCTGGCGGCGCCGTCGGCGCAGGCCAGGATTGTAAGCCGGCGCCCGGCAGATTGACCATCCCCCGCCCGATCTGCGCTAGAATCGGGGGCCATGGCGACCCGAATGGCGCGCAACATGCGGCTCCTGGCCCATCACGAGCTCAACGGCTTCGGCAACTGCGGCGAGGGCATGGCCATCCAGCTCACCCGGGACGGCCGGCGCGTGCTGTGGCTCGCCCACGAGTCGCCGCCGAAGAACGTCACCGCGGTGGACGTGACCGAGCCGCGGAAGCCCGCGGTAATCTTCCAGAGCGACTTGCCCCACGGGGAGATGCGGTCCAACTCCCTCGACGTCGTCGGGGACCTGCTCGTCGTCGCCTACCAGACGAGCCGGCCCGGGCTCACCCCGGCGGGGTTCGAGATCTTCGACGTCGGCGATCCCACCCGCCCGCGGTCGGTGGCGGTGTTCGACGCCTCGGGACCCGCCTCGCGGGGCGTCCACCACCTGTGGTTCGTGGACGGCCAGTACGTCCACCTGAGCGGCGGCGCCGCCGACTTCACCCCGCTCAACCGCAAGGACGACCAGTGCTACCGGATCGTGGACGTCCGCGACCCCGCCCGACCCCAGGAGGTCGGCCGCTGGTGGCTACCCGGCACCCGTGATGGCGACTCCGAGCCGCCGCCGGCGCGCCACGCGAAGTTCGACTCGGGCTTTCGCGCCCACAACACCAACGTCTATCCCAAGCGCCCTGACCGCGCCTGGATCGGCTACCTCGACGGCGGCGCGATCGTGCTGGATATCTCGGACATGGCCCACCCGCGGCTCGTCAGCCGCTGGGACTACCACCCGCCCTTCCCGGGCTTCACCCACACCCTGCTCCCGCTGCTCGACCGGGGCCTGCTCGTCGTCTCCGACGAGTCGATCGCCGACGGCGCCAGCGACTGGCCGAAGCTCGTCTGGATCCTCGACGCCCGCGAGGAGACGAACCTGGTTCCGATCAGCACCTGCCCGCTGCCGCCGGTCGAGACCTTCGCCAAGCGCGGCGGCCGCTTCGGCGCCCACAACCTCCACGAGAACCGGCCGGCGCCGGGGTCGTGGGTGTCGGAGACGGTCATCGTGGGGACCTTCTTCAATGGCGGCGTCCGGGCCTTCGACCTGACCGACCCCTTCCGTCCCGAGGAGGCCGCCTTCTACGTGCCGGCCGGCCCCTCGCCGGTCGTCCCGCAGCGCGGTCCAGCTCAACGACGTCTTCGTTGACGAGCGGCAGGTCGTCTACACCGTCGACCGCTTCACCGGCGGGCTGTACATCCTCGAGCTGAAGCTCTGAGCTGCCTCGGGGGATCTCGGAAGCCCCCGTTTACCTGGCCGCGCGGGCGGAGTCAGCGGCCCGCGAGCTTCGCCTCGGCCTTCTCGAGCCAGGACGCCATGCCCATCTCGCGGTGGTCACGCCAGTCGCGTCGCGCCGTCGTATCGCAAGGGATCCCATAGCCGTGGAGGAGCCGGGCGAGACCGTTGGGGAGATTGACGTCAAGCAGCCACATCGTGGCGGTCGGTGACCTCGGCCGCGAAGCGAAGCACCTCTCCGATGCTCTCGCGGGGAAAGTCCGAGTACTCCCGCACGATGTCCTCATGCGACATGCCCTCGGCCAGGCAGGCCAGGATGAACGACACCGAAAAGCGCGTGCCTGCGATCGTCACCTTGCCGCCGAGGCGATCTGGATTCGTCACCAGGAAGCGGTATCCGGCGATCAACTTGTCTTCCACGACCCCTCCTGTCTTGCGGTGGCAAGCCGAGATGGGCACCGCGCCATGGAGCGCCCCGGCCGCCTCCACATGGAGATTGAAGCACGGCCGCCCGGCTTCAGGCCAGCGTTCTCGACTCCGCCGCCGCCTGCTCCGACCAGAACCGCATCCCCATCTCGCCGTACATCGTCGTCGCGGTGGTGAGGTGCTCGCGGGCCTGCTCACGCTTGCCGGTGCTCCGGGAGAGCCGACTCAGCCCGAAGTGGCAGTGGGCGATCAGCGGGCGCATCCCGAGCTCGGTGGCCCGGGCGAGGGCCCGACCGTAGTGCTCGGCGGCTGACTCCAGGTCGGGGGGATCGGCCTGCGCGGCGATCTCGCCGAGGAGGCGCAGGACCCACGCCTCGTTGCCGCGCTCCTTCTGGCGGTGCGCGAGGTCGAGGGCGTGCCGGGCGACTGCGAGCGCGTCGTCCCGGCGGCCGGCCAGGAGATGCGCCTCTCCGAGGTAAGCGAGAAAGAGCGGATGGTTAGCGATGCCCGTCACGGCGGGGTCGGCGAGGGCCTCCTCGATGAGGGCCGCGCCCTCGGGGAGGCGCCCCGACAGCGCGTACGCGTACCCGAGATGCGCAGCCGGGACGTCGAAGAGGGCCGGCGCCGGGATGACCCGGCAGAGCTCGACGGAGCGCTCGAGCGGCGAGATGGCCCGCATGAGGTCGCCACGCCGGACAGAGACGAGCCCCAGGCTCCGGTCGGCGATGACGAGGCTGGGGGAATGGTCGACCTCGCGGGCGATCCGGCCAGCCTCGTCGGTGCGCGCCATCGCCTCGGCGAACTCGCCCAGCTCCGCGAGGCACCAGGCGAGCCGGTCCTGCGCGAAGACGGATATCAGGGTGCCGGTTTCCAGCCGTTCATACCGCCGATCGCCCTGAAGCGCCTCCACGGCCCGGCTGAGGCACTCGGCAGCCTGTCGATAGTCGCCAATCGTCTGCCAGACCACGCCGAGGCGCAGGGTCGCCCATGTCTGGCGAGAGACGTCATCGTGGGCGATGGCGAGGGCGAGGGCCCGCTGGGCCAACTCGAGGGCGCGGTCCGGGTCACCTTCCATCCACGTCTGGAGCGCGAGCCGGGCCAGGGCCCGCCCCAGCCGGCGTTCGTCGCCCAGCGTCGCGGCGAGGAGCTCGGCCTCGCGGGCAAGCTCGGCACCCTTCGCCCCTGCGCCAATTGCCCCCAGGGCGCCGCTGGCGTCGAGATGGAGGTCGATGGCCTGCTCCGTCCGCGCGCGACTTTCCGGGAGGTGCCGGATCGCGTCGAGCGCCTGGTCGAAGCCAGCGGCGGCCTCCCAGTAGGCCGAGCGCGCCATCGCCTTCCCTCCGGCCTGGTGGAGATAGCGGACGGCCTTGTCCCAGGCCTCGCCCCGAAGCGCGTGGTGAGCCAGCCGCTCGACGTGCTCGGCCAGCCGTGCCGGGTACAGGCCCTCGATCGCCTCGACCGCCCGGGCGTGGAGCGTGCGCCGACGCTCATGGACGAGGCTTCCGTAGGCCACCTCGTGGGTGAGCGCGTGCTTGAAGGTGTACTCGGCGTCGGGGAACAGGCTCGTCTCGTAGAGGAACTCGGCCGCCTGGAGCCGGGCGAGGCCATCGGCGAGCGCATCCGGAAACACCTCGGCGACGGCCGCGAGCACGATCACGGGAACGTCGGTGCCAACGACCGCGGCGGTCTGGAGGAGGTCCTTGTCCTCCGGCACCAGCCGGTCGATGCGCGCCGCCAGGATGGCCTGCACCGTCGCCGGCACCTGGATCGTGTCCGGGGTCTTCACTAGACGGTATGCGCCGCGCTCGCCCGCGAGCACCCCGTCGTCCACCAGGCTCCGCACGCTCTCCTCGAGGAAGAAGGGGTTGCCCTCGGTCCGCGCGAGGAGGAGCGGCTTCAGCGGCGCGAGGCCGGCGTCGCCTCCGAGGAGGGTCTCCAGCAGCTCGCCGGCACGCTCCGGCGCGAGCGGATCGAGCCGGAGCTGGCGGTAGTAGGTCTTCCCGCCCCAGTCGTGCCGGTACTCCGGGCGGTAGTTCACGAGGAGCAGGAGCCGGGCGGTCGGCAGGCTCTCGACCAGGCGGTCGAGCGCGGCTTGCGCCTCCGTGTCGATCCAGTGAAGGTCCTCGACGACGGCCAGGAGCGGCTGGACCTGGCTCTCCCGCAGGAGGAGCCGCTTCAGGGCGTCGATGGTGCGCTGCCGCCGCTCGGGCGGGGACAGAACCTCCCACCCGCGGTCCTCCACCGGCACGTCGAGGAGCGCGAGGAACGCCGGCAGCGCCGGCTCGAGGGCGCGGTCGAGCGCCAAGAGCTTGCCGGTGACCTTCTCCCGGATGGCGCGGGGCTCGTCGCGGTCGCCGATCTGGAGGTACCCCTTGAGGAGGTCGACCACCGGGAGATACGGCGTGGCCTTGCCATAGGAAACGGAGCCAGCCTGGAGGATCAGCCAGCCGTGGGTCCGGTGGGAATGGGTGACCTCCCAGACGAGCCGCGACTTCCCGACCCCCGGCTCGCCGACGATGGCCACCACCTGGCCATGCCCGCTCGCCGCGCGGCCGAGCGCCTCGCGGAGCTGCTCGAGCTCCCCGTCCCGGCCCACGAACCGGGTGAGTCCGCGCGCGGCCGCCGCGGAGAGCCGCGAGCGCCGGGGGCCCGCCCCCAGCAGCTCGAAGGCCTCCACCGGAGCCGGGAGCCCCTTGACCGGCATCGCGCCGAGCGACTTCACCTCGACGTACCCCTCCGACAGGCGGAGGGTGTCAGCGGTCAGGAGCGTCGTGCCCGGGCTGGCGAGCTGCTCCATGCGGGCGGCCAGGTGCGTGGTCTGGCCGACGGCCGTGTAGTCCATGTGGAGATCACTCGAGATCGCCCGCACCACCACCTCGCCCGAGTTGAGGCCCACCCGGACCTCGACGGTCACGCCGTGAGACCGCCGGAGCTCCTCGGTCAGGCGCCGCATTCCGCGCTGCAGGTCCAGCGCCGCGTAGCACGCCCGCACGGCGTGGTCCTCGTGGGTCACCGGCGCGCCGAAGAGCGCCATGATCCCGTCACCCATGACCTGGTTCACAGTCCCCTCGTAGCGGTGGACGGCGTCCATCATGCGCTCGAGGACCGGGTCCAGGAGCTTCCGGGCCTCCTCGGGATCCCGGTCCGAGAGGAGCTCCAGCGAGCCCTTCAGGTCCGCGAACAGCACGGTGACCTGCTTGCGCTCGCCTTCGAGGGCGCGCTTCGAGCTCAGGATCTTCTCGGCGAGGCGCTTCGGGATATAGCTGGCGGGAGCTGGCACGGCTGCGGTCGAGCCTCCGGGCAGAGCCGTGCCGCAGGAGCGACAGAACCGCTTGCCCGGGGAGACGTCGGCTCCGCACTGGGGGCAAGCGAGGGCGAGGCGGGCGCCGCAGTCCTCGCAGAACCGCGCGTCCACGGCGTTCTCGGCCTGGCACCGGGGACAGTGCATCCGGGACCTCGGTGCGCTGAGGCTACGCCCCGGGAAATGGGGCGTCAAGGCACGCGCGATGGCACACCGCCCGGGCCTGGCTCAAGCATGAGATCCCCGTGCGACCTTGCCGAGTGGAGCGACGCCAGCCCGGCTTCTCGAACTCGACTGGTCGCCCATTGTGGCCCGACCACGCGCGGCTTCTATCTCTGCACCCTCTGCGCGTCGATGTCGCGACCAGCTGGGTCGAGCTCCAAGCCGTCTGGGGCAAGGGCCAGCTGCGGGTCGGCACCGCCATCCATCACGTCCGCCAGCGCCTGCCCATGCCCTTGCGCGGCCTGGACAGCGACAACGGCTCCGAGTTCATCAATCACGACCTGTATGCCTGGTGCCAGCGCGAGGGCATCACCTTCACCCGCAGTCGTCCCTACCAGAAGAACGACAGCGCCCACGTCGAGCAGAAGAACGGCGCCATCGTCCGCCCCCTCATCGGCTATGATCGCTACGCCTCCCGCGCCGCCTATGCCCAGCTCGCCCACGTCTACGAGCTCGCCCGGCTGCACATCAACTTCTTCCAGCCCGTCCAGAAGCTCGTGACCAAAGCGCGCCGCGGCCCGCGCGTGCATCGCGTGTACGACCGCGCCCAGACCCCGTATCAGCGCCTGTGTGCCACGGGCGTCCTCCCGCCCCCGCGCCGGCAAGAGCTCGAGGCCGTGTATCAGCGGCTCAACCCGCTGCACCTCCGCCGGCAGCTCGAGGCCGCCCTGGATCGCCTCTGGCCCTTGGCCGTCCCGGCCCCGCCCGCGCCGGCCGCACCCCGGGAAAACGCCCCGGAAAGGGAATAGCCGGATATGGCCTCGCGCCCAACTCGCGCTCCTACGGGCGCCCAGCGGCCCGCGCGCCTGACCCCGGGCCTGGCAAGCGGCCCCAGGCGCTCCCGGGGCGCGCCGCCCGCCCGGTCCGCCGGCACTCCCACGGCCTCACGCGCCGCCCTGGGCGGCGCCGCCACCCTGCGGCCCCGGGTAACCCTGACTTCTGATCTGACGGATCACGGAGGGTAACCCTGACCCGCGCGATCCCGGCAGCAGGAGGGGTGCCGGCCGCGAGCTTCAGGCCCGGTCGGCCACCGGACGCGGCGCGGCTGCGCCGAAGACGGGGTTGTCCGTGCGATCGACGAGCGACTCGTCGCCTTCGGTGGGGAGCGGCTCGGCGTGGCTCTGCGCCCCCTCGATGTCGCCCTCCCACACCTCCCGGGGCAGCTCGTACAGCACCTCGATGCCGTGACCATCGGGGTCGGTGATGTACACGCTGTGGCTCATGCCGTGGTTGACGCGCCGGCGGAAGGGCACGCCGCGGCTGCGAAGGAAGGCGATCTGGGCGAGCCACGACTCCCGGTCGGGCCAGGCGATGGCCACGTGGTTCAGCCCCGCCCGGCCCGGCGACAGCCTCCACGGCGGCTCCGCCGGGCCGCCGACGCCGTCGGCCCCGGAGATCTCGGCCAGCGCCACGTCGTGATGGGTCACGCGCCCTTGCGGCGTCGAGTCCGCTGTAGAAGCGCATCTTCGGCCGGTGGCCGGCGATGGGCTGGAGCCGGGCGACGCAGCGGAAGCCCATGATCTCGGTCCAGAACCGGTGCGACACCTCGAGGTCCCGCACGTTGAGGACGACGTGGTTGATGCCGCGTGGCGGCCGGGCCTGCGCCGGCGGTGCGGAAGCGTGCGCGTCGTCGTTCGGCATGGTGCCCTCCGTTCGTAACCTCCCGCCCACCCCCCAACCCCCCTCCGCAATTGTTGGACGGCCTCGGCCGTGGCCGGGGGGGAGGGGGGGTCGGAAGGCGATTGCTCCCAGATGCTCTTCAGTGCGCGGGGGCGACGCCGCGCCGGGCCAGCTCGCGCTCCAGGTCCAGCTCCCGGGTCGGGACCGGGCGGCCCTCGGGCACGGTCCAGAAGACCTCGAACTCCAGCCCGTCCGGATCCTTGGCGTACAGCGACAGGCTGACGCCGTGGTCCGACTCCCCCACCAGCGCCCGCGTCTCGATCAGCCGCTGCCGCGCGCGCACCAGGTCGGTGATCTCGCCGACCTCCCAGGCGGAATGGTACATGCGCACCACCCGCTCGTCGGGCGGCGGCGCGCCCGTCTGCTCGAACAGGCCGAGGTGGTGATCGTCGAGGCTGCCCGGGATCTTCAGGAAGGCCGCCCGCGGGTGCCGCACCGTCACCTCGAAGCCCAGCACGTCGCGGTAGAAGCGCACGCTGCGCTCGACGCTCGACACCCACAGGACCAGGTGCTGCAATCGCTTGAGGCCGATGCCGGTCGTCACAGTGGTCATGCGTCACTCTCCCTCGTGACCCCGACTTCGTAGTCGCGCGGGGCCCTTGCGCTCACCACACCGTCTCCCGGATCATTATAGCCGCCGGCCGGGCCCGGGACCGGCCCGACGGGGACCGGCCGGGTCGGCGCCGGGCGGACGAGCGGCCGGCCGTCGTCTCGTGTACAGTCGTACCCGAAGGCCGAACGCACCACCCCGAACGCATCACCCCCAACAGGAGGCAGGAACAACATGGCTCAGACGAAGATTCCCCTGGACGCGCAGCGGTTCGCCACCGGTCTCACCTGGAAGGACTACATGGCCCAGATGGGCGACACCCGGGCTCGCACCGAGGACAACTACGCGAAGGCCACGCTGACCGACGAGGAGCGGAAGTTCTTCAGCGGCATCGGCCAGGTGCGGTACGCCCTGATGCTCGCCGAGAACTGGTGCGGCGACGTCCACCGCAACTCGCCGCTGCTCGCGCACATCGTCGAGGCGATGCCGGGCTGCGAGCTGCGCGTCTTCTTCCGCGATCAGAACATCGACCTGACGGACTGCTTCCTGAACAACGGCTACCGGTCCATTCCGGTCCTGGTCTTCTTCGACAAGGACTGGAACGAGATCGGGCACTGGATCGAGCGGGCGCATCCCGCGACCGCCAAGGTCGTGGGGATCCGCTCCCGGACGCTCGACGTGGCGCCCAAGGACCAGCAGGAGGCCGCGATGGGCGAGTACCGGAAGCAGGTCCAGGCCGAGTACGACGTGCCCGGCGGCCCGCTCTGGCGGGCGGCCGCCCAGGAGGTCCGCACCCTGCTGGAGACCCGGCTCGGGCTGGCGGCCAAGAAGTAGCCGCGCGGCGGTGCGACCGGATGAACCTGCTGCGCCCGCTCGATCGCGAGCTGGTGGTCAACGGGTTGCGGCTCCAGGTCCTCGACTGGGGCGGCGACGGTCGCACCGCCCTCCTGCTGTTGCACGGATTCACGGGGCACGCGCACGCCTGGGACACGCTCAGCATCGCGCTCCAGCCCCACTTCCACGTCTACGCCCTCGACCAGCGCGGTCACGGTGACAGCGATCCCGCCGACACCTACGACGCCGTCGCGGCCTTCGACGACCTCGCCGGGGTCATCGACCAGCTCGGGCTCACCTCGCTGGTCCTGGTCGGCCTCTCGATGGGGGGCCGGAACGCGATGTACTTCACCGCCAAGCGGCCCGACCTCGTCCGGAAGCTGGTCGTCGTCAACATCGGGCCGGAGATCAGCCGGCGGGCGATGGAGGCACCGGCCGGGCCTCCGGAGCCCGACTCCTGGGACAGCATCGAGCAGGCCGCCCAGCACCTGCATCGCGCGAACCCTTATCCCGGCATTCACTACTACCGCTGGGTTGTGTCGCACAGCCTGCGAGCGCGTCCCGACGGGTCGCTCCGGTGGGCCTGGCATCCCAGCATCAAGCAGCGCCGGTCGCAGGCGGACGTCAACTGGTGGGCGGTGGTGAGGTCGATCGAGCCGCCGACCCTGGTGCTGCGGGGCGAGGAGAGCCACGTCCTGGACCGGGACGTCGCCGAGCGGATGGCGCGGGAGCTGCCCCATGGCCGGCTCGTCGAGGTCCCGCGGGCCGTCCATACCCTGCACGAGGACAACCCCGGCGCGGTCCTGGCCGCGCTTAAGGACTTCCTGGGCTTCTGACGAGCGGCCCGTGCCGTCCCGCCGACGGCGGGCGGAAAGGAGACGACGAGATGGGAGAGATGCTGACGCTGACCGCCGAGGACGGGCACCGGCTGGGGGCCTACCGGGCGGCGCCCGCGGGCACCGCGCGCGGCGGCCTGGTGGTGGTGCAGGAGATCTTCGGCGTGAACTCGCACATCAAGCGGACCTGCGACGGCTTCGCCGCGGATGGCTACGTGGCCCTGGCCCCGGCGCTCTTCGACCGCGTGGAGCGCGACTACGCGACGGGCTACAGCCCGGCCGACATCGAGGCGGGGCGCGCGGTGCGGGGGAAGCTGTCGATGGACGACGCCATCGCCGACGTGCGAGCGGCCGTGCGCGAGCTGGCCCGGTCCGGGTCGAAGGTGGGCGTCGTCGGCTACTGCTACGGCGGAACGATGGCGTGGCTGGCCGGCACGCGGATCGACGGGGTGGCGGCGGCGGTCGGCTACTACGGCGGCGGCATCGCCGACACCGCCCAGGAGACCCCGCGCTGTCCCGTCATGCTCCACTTCGGCGAGACCGACGCCTCGATCCCCAAGGAGCACTGGGAGCGGATCCGCGCGCACCAGCCGAGCCTTCCGCTGCACGTCTACCCCGCCGGCCACGGCTTCAACTGCGACGAGCGCGGCAGCTACGACGCGGCCAGCGCGCGCCAGGCGCGCGAGCGGACC
The DNA here is from genome assembly GCA_963708025.1 of uncultured Candidatus Rokubacteria bacterium. Taxonomy (GTDB): domain Bacteria; phylum Methylomirabilota; class Methylomirabilia; order Rokubacteriales; family DASRDR01; genus CAVPSB01. The sequence goes on from CAVPSB010000013.1 coordinate 427,831, forward strand.
CTCGCGTTCCTGCGCCAGCACGTGGGGTAGCCCGATCCGGGGGTCCTCGAGGGGCGCGAACCCGGCCGGGCGCCCGGCCGGGCGCCCCTTGACAGTGGCGGCGCCTCGCCTCACACTCGCCTCACCGTCCCCAACCGGGCCGTTCGGCCCCTCGTGATCCAAAGAGGAGGAGCCATGCGAGCCATCACGCGGCGACACTTCCTGACCACCTCCACGGGTCTGGCGGGCATCCTCGCCACGGGGATTCCGCCGGCCCGCGGGCAGCAGCGGGAGATCTCCTACCTCTGCTGGAACAACTTCGCCCCGGCGCTCGGACAAGAAGCAGAACGAGATCGGCCAGCGCTTCACGAAGGACACCGGGATCAAGATCCGGATCGACTACATCTCCCACTGGGGCCGCAGCAGCCGGCCAAGTACGCGGCCGAGGTCCAGACCCAGGCCGGGCACGACCTGGTCGAGATGCGCATGCACTTCCCGTGGCTCTACGAGCCCCAGCTCGCGGACGTCTCCGACATGGTGGCCGAGCTCGAGAAGAAGTACGGCAAGGCGCTCTCCTCCGGCTACGAGTCGGCCCACGTCAAGGGCGTCTGGCGCGCGGTCCCCATGTACCACGGGCTACTTCGTCGCCGACCTACCGCGAGGACCTCTTCAAGAAGGCCGGGCTCAAGGTCCCCGACACCTGGGAGGACCTCTACACGGTCGGCAAGGAGCTGAAGAAGATGGGGAATCCGGTGGGGATCCCCATCAGCCCAGAACTACGACTCGATCTCGACCGCCGGCCCGGTCCTGTGGAGCTTCGGCGGCATGGAGGTGGACAAGGACGGCAAGACGGTCCGGATCAACTCGCCGCAGGCTGCCGAGACGATCGAGTGGTACAAGAAGGTGTACCGGGACTGCATGGAGCCCGAGGTGCTGTCCTGGACCGACTCCAGCAACAACGAGTCGATGCAGCAGGGCAAGGCGGGCTGGATCCACAACCCGGTCAGCACCTACATCGTGGCCAAGCAGCGAGAAGCTGCCCGACCGCCGACGCTGATCAACCACCACCGGAGCCTGGCCGGGCCCAGCGGCCGCCACGAGACCGACGTGCCGCGCAACATCGGCATCTGGAAGTTCTCGAAGAACGTCGAGCCGGCCAAGGAGTGGATCCGCTACCTGTCTGGGCACGCGAGAGATCTACGACGAGTGGATCATGTCGGCCGACGCGTTCAACCTCCCCGGCTACGAGAAGCTCCAGGACCACCCGGTGCTGAAGACCGACCCGAAGTACGCCGGCGCTCAGCGCGCCCGGCGTCCAGTACCACCTCTACGGCTGGCCGGCGCCGCCGCACCGACAAGGTCCAGCGCATCACCAACGAGTTCATCCTGCCCAACATGATCGCCAAGGCGGTGACCGGCACGTCCGACCAAGGACGCCGTCGCGTGGGCCGAGAAGGAAATGAAGCGCATCGTCGCGGGTAGACCGGTGGCCGTCGGTCGCACCCGCGTCGCCGTTGCCGTCCGCCCGCGCGGGTCCTCCGCGTCCGGGTCCGGGAGCTGCTCGACCGCGAGCGGTTCCTGGGCCCGGCTCTTCGTCACCCCGGCCCTGCTCCTGCTCGTCCTGCTGGTCGCCTACCCCTTCTGCATGGCCCTGTACTTCGCGCTCTCCAACGCGTTCATCGGCCGGCCCAGCCAGTTCGTCGGGATCCGCAACTTCGTCGCGTTGTGGGACAGCGACGCCTTCCGCCAGACCTTCCAGAACGCCTTCGTCTTCACCGGGGCCGCGGTCGGGCTCAAGGTGGTCCTGGGCATGGCGCTGGCCCTGCTCCTCCACCAGCAGCTCTGGTTCAAGCGCCTGATCCGGGGCGCGGTCCTCCTGCCCTGGGTCATCCCGACCGCGCTCTCCACGCTGGGCTGGTGGTGGATGTTCAACTCGCTCTACAGCGTCGTCAACTGGACCGGCATCGCGCTGGGGCTCACTGGACCCGCCCGGGCCCAACTGGCTCGGCCAGAAGTACTACGCGATGTCGGCGGTCGTCGCCGTCAACGTGTGGCGCGGGCTCCCGTTCTTCGCCATCACGATCCTCGCCGGGCTGGTGTCGATCCCGCGCGAGCTCTACGAGGCGGCGGAGTCCGATGGCGCCGGGCCCGTCGCCCGCTTCTGGTACGTCACGCTGCCGCTCCTCAGGCCGGTGCTCGCCATCGTCGTGCTCTTCTCGACGATCTTCACGTTCAGCGACTTCAACATCGTCTACGTGCTCACGCACGGCGGACCCATCAACTCCACGCACCTCTTCGCCACGCTCTCGCGCCAGATCGGGCTCGAGAGCGGGCGCATCGGCGAGGGGGCGGCGATCTCGCTCTACCTCTTCCCGGTCCTGGCGTTCGTGGTCTACGCCCAGCTCAAATTCGTCCGGAAGGAGACCCAATGAGAGCGCATCGAGGCATGGGTCCTCCGGCTGAGGGGGGCAGGAGGGAGGTCCCGAACTGATGCGGCGGCCGTCCCGGCGGCTCACCTGGAAGATCGCGACGCACGTGATGCTGGCGCCGTTCCTCGTCTTCGCCCTGTTCCCCTTCTACCACATGACGCTCACCTCGCTGAAGACGGATCGCGAGCTGTACGACCGGCAGTCGGTGCCGCTCCTGATCCGCCAGGGCGTCACGCTCGAGCACTACACGACGCTCCTCTGGGATACCGCCTTCGTCACCTGGACCAAGAACAGCCTGCTCGTCACCGTGCTGGCGACGGCGGTCTCGCTGGTCATCGGCACCGTCGCGGCCTACGCGCTGGCCCGGCTCCGGTTCTTCGCCGTGGAGGGCTTCGGGACCGGCATCTTCGTGACCTACCTGGTGCCGACCTCGCTCCTGTTCCTCCCGCTGGCCCAGGTGGTGCACTGGCTCGGGCTCGGCGACTCGAAGTGGGCGCTGGTCGTGACCTACCCGACCTTCCTGGTGCCGTTCTGCACCTGGCTGCTGATGGGCTACTTCCGGACGGTGCCGAAGGAGGTCGAGGAGTGCGCGATGGTGGACGGGGCGACGCGGATCCAGGCCCTGACGCGCATCGTGCTGCCCATCGCGGTGCCCGGGCTCGTCTGCGCGGCCCTGTTCGCGTTCACGCTCTCCTGGAACGAGTTCATCTACGCGCTCACGTTCACCTCGTCGTCGGACCAGATCACCGCCAGCGTCGGCGTCACCAGTGAGCTGATCCGGGGGGACATCTACTTCTGGGGCCCGCTGATGGCGGGCGCCATCCTCGGCTCGGTGCCCATCGTGGTGCTCTACGTCTTCTTCCTCGACTACTACGTCTCCGGCCTCACCTCCGGCGCCCTGAAGTAGTCCTCCCGTCGCGCTCGAGCGCGAGTCACCGACATGCGAGAGGTCCTGGCCGGTTTCCTGAGGGCGCGATGACGTCGACCGGACCCGTGCTCCGCCTGGCGTTGATCCTCGTGCTGAGCCCGGGCCTGGCGGGCCTGGCGGCCCCGGCGGCGGAGACGGCCGCCCAGGTGCGATTCCTCGCCCCTCAGGTGAACCCACCGGCGGACTTGCCGCGCGATGCCCGACTTGCCGGCACCGTATCCCCTCCGGCCGGGACCGACGCCTCGAGCGGCGTCGTGTTCCGCACCGTTCCCGACGTGAGCGACCACGGTCCTCCGTCCCGGGTCGTCGGCGGGCGCATCGAGACGCTCGGCGTCAGCTGGTGGGATCGGACGCTCTTCACGGCGGAGTCCGCGGTCGAGGCCTATCTGCAGCGCCTCTTCGCCTCGTCGAGCGGCTCGACCACCGTGTTCGTTCCATGGGCGCAGCTGCTCCCGACGCCAAGCGTGGCCGCCACCGCCGGGGAGACGGGCGGCCGGGCCGGCCGGCTGCTCCTCTGGTACGCGTGGCCGTCGGTGTACCTCGCGTACCAGGACGGCGACGCGAAGTGGTGGTTTGGCCACTGGCTGGAGCGGGAGGACGTTCGCCTCGCCGGGCCGATCCTGGCGCAGGCCGGCGCCGGCACCGTCACGGTCGGGGGCCTCCAGGACGGTCAGCCGGTCGTGTTCCGCCCCGACGCAGAGGCACGGATCGCCTCGCTGGCCCTGGGGATTCTAAACTCCGCCAGCTACGAGGCCCCTCCGGCCATCGCGACCGAGCGGCGCTGGACCGAGACCCGCCAGGCATCACACCTTCACCTGAGCTTCACGCCCGCTCGGACCGTCACCTTCCGGTTCAGCACGACCGGGCCGACGGCCGAGCGGCCGGTCGAGGTGGCCGAGATGCTGATCGCGATCTCGAAGGACCAGTGGCCGGACTACATCCTGGTTCGCGAGCGGGGCCAGGTCCGCGCGTTCGCGAAGTATCATCCGAGCCAGGCGCAGGCGTTGCGGGACGCGCTGAGCGCGGGTGGTCAGCCCAGCCGGTAGAGCCGGAGGGCGTTGTCGGCGAGGATCTTCCGCTTCTGGCCGTCCGTCAGGTCGCCCCGCTCCCGGATCTCGTCGATGGACCCCGGGAAGGAGTGATCCCAGTGGGGGAAGTCGGACGCGTAGATGATCTGATTCTCCCCGACCAGCTTGACCGCCTGCGGGAGCAGCCACTCGTCGGCCTCGCAGGAGAAGTAGATGTTGCCAGCCCGGACGTAGTCGCTCGGCCGCTTCTTCAGGACGGGCGCCTCGGCTCTCGCCGCGCTTGGCGTACTCGTCGTCCATCCGCTCCATCCAGTAGGGCGCCCAGCCGGCCCCCGCTTCCAGGAAGGCCAGCCGCAGTCGGGGGAACCGCTCCGGGATGCCCTCGAAGACGATCGAGGTCAGCTGGCGCATCTGCCCGAACGGGTGCGAGGTCGTGTGGGCCTGGATGAACCGGGGGAAGAGGTCCACCCCGGCGCCGCCGAGGTGCGATCCGGACGCGTGGACCCCGAGCATCGTGTCCAGGCGCTGGGCCTCCTCGTAGATGGGGAAGAACCGGGCATCCCCCAGCACGTGGGACCCGTCGGCCGCCAGCATCCCGCCCACGAGCCCCAGCTCCCGCACCCCGCGGCGAAGCTCGAGGGCGGCCGCCTCGGGGTCCTGGATCGGGAGCAGCGCCACCGCACGGAGCCGGGGGCTGACCCGGACGAACTCCTCGGACAGGAAGGTGTTGTACGCGCGGCAGAGGGCGACGGCCCACTCCCGGTCCTTGAGGAAGCTCACGAAGAGCCCGAGCGTCGGGTAGAGGATCGTCGACTCCATGCCGCCACGGTCGAGGGCCTCGAGCCAGGCGGAGGCATCCCCGGCCCAGTCGCCGAGACGGCCCAGGAGACGGCGGTCCCAGCCGTCGGCGGGGTACCAGGCGAACGTGAGCGGACGCCGCCGGTAGGGCTCGTCCAGGTACTTCGCCACCTGCTCGGTCGTCTCCGTGACGTGGCCGTCGCCGTCGATCACCCGATACGTCGTCATGCTCCACCCCCCCCGGCGCCCACGAACGCCTCCAGCATCCCGTCGGCGCAGATCCGCCGCGCGGTGATGGCCCGGCGCAGGGCCAGCCGGCCGCGCGCCTGCTCCTCGTCGGTGACGGCGAGCTTCGAGATGATGCGCACGGCGCGCTCGGCGTGGTCGGCCTCCACCTCCATGTGCACGTAGTAGAACTCGAGCGCGTCGCGGGCCACCCCGTAGTGGCGCTCCATCGCCTCGGCCATCCGCTGCATGTGGATCGGGTTGATCGACTCGGTCGCGATGTTGCCGCCGCAGAGCGCCTCCAGCGTGGACGAGCGCTGGAGGAGGAACAGCTCGTTCTTCTCGATGATGGTGGTCGGGAGGTAGTCGGTCCGGAAGACCGCGTCCCGCGAGATCCCGAGGCCCTCGCACAGCCGGAGGTAGAGGAACGCGTGGGCGGTGGTCTTGCCGCCGACCGTGTCCTCGCCCCCCTCCTCGACGACGAGCGGGATGAGGGCGCGCTGGCGCTCGAGGTCCTCGAAGGTCGGCGTGTAGCCGCCGACGGAGATGATCTTCCACGCCGCGTGCCGGAGCGTGTCGAGGAAGAAGCACCCCTGCTGTCGGAGCACGTCCTGGAGCTGGCCCCGGCCGAGCCGTCCGTCGTAGATCAGGTGGAACAGCGGGTGGTGGAGCCAGGGGTGCGTCGCCCTGGCCTCCTCGAGCAGCGCGGCGGTGAACGCGGCCGGTGACAGCGCCATCGGGTTCCTCCTTTCGGGACCTCCCGCCTACCCCCCCAACCCCCCTCCCCCACCCACCGGGGGGGAGGGGGGAGCCGGAGAACAGGAGCCCCACTCCTTCACACGCCCTCAGGCGACCGGGCGCAGCACGCGACCGGGCGGCGGGCCCTCGGGCGTCGCCGGGATTCGGCCCTCGCTGATCACGGCCCGGCCGTTGACGAACGACCAGGCGATGCCGCTGGCCCGCTGGACCAGCCGCGGCCCGCCGTCGGGGAGGTCGTGGACCAGCTCGGGCGGATGATCGGTGATGGTGGCGGGGTCGAAGACGACGATGTCGGCCGCCAGCCCAGGCGCGAGCCGCCCCCGGTCGGCGAGCCCGAAGAGGTCGGCGGGCATCGACGTGATCCGCCGGACGGCCTCCTCCAGCGACAGGGCCCGGCGCTCCCGCACCCAGTGGCCCAGGAAGCGGCTCGTCTGGCCGGCCTCGCAGAAGAGCGTGAGGTGAGCCCCGGCGTCGGACAGGCCGAGGAGCGTGAGCGGGTGGGAGAAGATCTCGGCGACGGCAGCCGCATCGGTGTTGACGGTCGCGACCGTGAACCGGGTCTTCAGGTCGTCGTCGAGCGCCAGGTCGAAGAACGCGTCAACGACGTCCTTCCCCATCGCCCGGGCGACCGCCGCCACCGTCTGGCCCTCGAAGTGTCCGAAGGCCGGCGAGCGGACCGCGTGGACGCGCAGCGGCGCCGCGTCCCCGGTGAAGAGCGCCGACCGCCCAACGGTCGAGCGGAACTCCTCGCGGAAGCCGGGGTCCCGGAAGAGCTGCCGCCAGCCGCTGGTCGGCGTCTCCATCACGCGCCGCCACACGGGGAAGCGGTAGAAGACGAACGGCCCCGTGAGGTCGAAGGTGGCGGTCAGGGGCGAGCAGGTGCCCTGGGGATGGACGCGAAGCCCTTCCCGGTGGAGCGCCTCGACGCGGGCCAGGACCTGGCGGTGCTCGTCGGGGGCGAGCGGGTTGTGGCGGATCGAGACGAGCGTGACCGGCCGCCCGCTCGCCCGGGCCAGCTCGGCGAAGCGGTCGATCTCGGCGACGCGATCGACGCGGCTGCCGCCGATCGTCAGCTCGAGGATGCCGCGACCCGTCTCGCCCATCGCGGCGACCAGCTCCGTGAGCTCGCGCTCGTCGGCGAGCCGGCTCGGCACCGGCCGGCCCCGGTCGCCGACGTGGTTCGTGTTCGCCGAGGACGACAGCCCGACGGCACCGGCGGCCATCGCCGTCCGGACGAGCCCGACCATCCGCCCCCGCTCGTCCTCGGACGCCGCGCGCTCCCAGGCCGCGTCGCCCATCACGTACTGCCGGATCGCCGAGTGGCCGACGAACGCGCCGACGTTCACCCACAGCCCGCCGCGCTCGAGCGCGTCGAGGTACTCGCCGAAGTGCTCGAAGTCCCAGCGGATGCCCTTCCGCATCGCCTCCAGCGACATGGCCTCGACGTACTGGAGCATGCGCATCATGGTCTCGCGGTCGCCGGGCCGGCAGGGCGCGATGGTGAAGCCGCAGTTGCCGGTCACCACCGTGGTGACGCCGTGCCAGGAGGAGCAGGACGCCAGCGGGTCCCACATGAGCTGGGCGTCGTAGTGGGTGTGGGGGTCGACGAACCCGGGGGCCACCGCCAGCCCGGCGGCGTCGATCTCCCGCTGCCCGCGGGCGTTCACGACGCCCACCTCGGCGATCCGGCCGTCGGCGACGGCGAGGTCGCCGGGACGAGCGGGCGCGCCGGTTCCGTCAACGACGAGGCCGCCGCGGATCACGAGGTCGTGCATGCTGGTCCTCCTTTGGGATTGTTCGGGTCCTCCCGCCCACCCCCCAGCCCCCCTCCCCCACCCACCGGGGGGGAGGGGGGCGCAGGAAGGACTGGACCCGCTCCCAACTCATGCGCTCAGAGGGCGTGGATCTCCAGGGCCGCCCGGAGGCCCGACTCGATCGCGCCCTGGATCCACGCGTGCGCCAGCGAGGCGTGCTCGCCGGCGAAGTGGATGCGGCCCTCCGGCCGGACGATGTGTCTCGTAGAGGCGGATCTGCTGGCCGGGATCGAACAGGGCGAACGCGCCGCCGGCGAACTCGTCGTCGTGCCACATGTACGAGGCGCCGATCTCGAACTCGGCCGGGGACCTGCGGGTGGATCACGGCCAGGTTCTCGAGCGCCTGGGACGATGCGGTCGGCGGGCGACAGCGATCCCCAGCGCTGGGCGTCCTCGGACCAGGTGTAGCTGGCCAGGAGCACGCCCGCGGCCGGTCTCGCGCCCGTGGTCCGGATAGTAGAGGTCGCCCGGATCGGCAGGTCGGTGACGGTGCCGCCGCCGAAGATCCCGTCGTCCTCCTCCCAGAACCGGCGGCGGAACTGGAACAGGATCTTGGCCGAGGCGTCGTAGTGGAGCTGGCGGATGGCGCGCTGCTTGGCCCGGCGAGAAGGGCTTGAGGACCTCGACGTGCCGCAGGACCGGGAACGGGACGGTCACGATCGCGTAGTCCCCGGTCGCGGCGAAGCGGCCGCCGGCCGTCTGGTAGTGGACGGTGACGCCGGTCTCGGACTGATCGAGGGCGATCATCCGGGCGCCGAAGCGGATGCCGGCCGCAGCTCGGGCAGGAACGCCTCGCGGCAGCCGGTCCATGCCCCCGTCGATCTCGACGAGGTTCCGGTGTAGCAGTCGCCAGCCTCCTCCCGCGGAGACTCCAGGAAGGACGCGTTCATCAGCGACTCCTGGAAGGCCAGTCAGGCCGAAGCACTCGATGGCGCCCTCCGACCAGCCCCGCGCCTCCAGGAACTCCCGGTCGAGTACTCGTCGTATCGGGCGACGATCTCCGTCCACGCCGCGTCGCCCTGTCGGGCGAGCGGTCGCACGAGCTCGGCGATGGCCTCCGCCCAGAGCTGCTCGACGGTCTGCCCCGCCTCGTGGGCGGCCATCTCGAAGGGCAGCAGACCGGGCTTCGTCTGAGTCTCGTGGAGGCGCCAGCGGGTGCCGCGCAGGTAGACGTAGCCGTTGCGGGTTCGCCATGGTGAAGGCGCGGCGTCCGCAGAGCCGAAGCGCTCGCAGTAGGCCAGGGTCAGCGTCGTGAGTCCGCGGGATCCGCATCGCGCCGACCTCGGCGTACAGGCCGTCGGTGAACGGCTCGCGCAGGGTGTGGACCCGGCCGCCCGACCCGCTGCTGGGCCTCGAGCACCACGGGCTCGTGCCCGGCCCGACGGAGCTCGAAGGCCGCCACCAGGCCGGCGATGCCGGCGCCGACGATCACGACCTTCTTGGGCCGGCCGTCTCGCCGGGGCAGGCCGGCGCGCGCGGCGGACGCGATCTCGGACGGCATCAGGGACCTCCCGCTGCGAGGAGCCTACGTCGCGGGCGGCGCCCGCGTCAACGGCTCAGCCGGGTCGTGCTCATGCCGGTCACGCGCCACGCACCGGATACGCGACGGCGATCGCCCGACACTGTCTCGCGATCTCGGCCAAATGGGTCTGGTGGAACCCGGCGACCTCGAGATCCCGCTCGCCGAGTTCTTCCAGGGTCGGGGTGTCTGGTCACTCAGGTGACCTCGGTGGGCGTGCGCGACTCTCTCACAGCGGCTGGATGCCCGGCAGGTTGCGTAAGCGCTCCGTGACCGGCCCCGGCCGGAGCTGCGCGGCTCCCGGGGGCCCGGAGCGGCCCGGGGGCCCCGCGCTCCCGGCGGCGCCGCCCGCACCGCCTCGCCCGTCCCGCCCGCCCTCGCGGCCCCGGCCGCCGTCGCCGCCGGTGCCGCCGTCACCGCCCGAACCGGCGACGCCGGCGGGTCCGCCGGAGACGTCGGGCCGGATCCACCGGCCGATGTCGGGAAAGCGGCTGTCGTAGATCAGCTCGATCGAGCCTCCGGGTCCTCCGTCCGCGCCGGGTCCGCCGCTCCCCCCCGGACCGCCGGGACCGCCCGACCCGCCGGATCGTCCCGGCCGGCCCCGGCCGCCGTCTCCCCCGTTCCCCCCTCGCCCGCCCGACCCGCCGGCGCCGCCGGCCCCACCGCCGGCCACCAGCACGAGCTCCTGGTCCGGCGAGCGCCAGCACGAGGTCGCGCACCTCGCCCTCGATCCGGATGGCCAGGAGACGCGGGTAGAATCGGGTGCGCACGTAGGTCGCGAAGGCCTGGAAGCGCGGGCCGGGCCGGCCGGGGCCGCCCGGCCCGCCGGACCCACCCGGTGAGCCGGCAGCCCCGGACGAGCCCTCGCGGCCGTCGTAGCCGGAACTGCCGCCATCACCGGATGAGCCGCTGGTCCCGCTCTCCCCGACGCCGCCGGCCGTCCGGACGCAGGAGTATTCGGGCTCGTACCGCCGGCTCTCGGTGAACCGCTCGGGCCGGTAGCGGAGCGCCGTCTGGATCTCGAAGCCGCCCTCGACGGTCGCCAGCATGTCGCCGTTCGGCAGGAAGAAGCCGAACTCGTCGAAGGTCCCCTGGCGGCTCGCGAACGCGAAGTTGCCGAAGTCGAGCTTGCCGTTCCGCCGCACCTTCGGGTCGCCCCCCCACGTCTCGATCCGGGTCACGCTCGACTGGCCCTCGAGCCGCGCATCCACGGTGACCCACATCTGCACCGGCTCCCGGGGGCAGATCCGCTTCACCGGACGGCGGATGTCCACCTCCATGCGCTGGACCTCGGCGTTCTGGAGGCTCACGGTGTCCTCGCCGACGATCTGCCGGTACGCGGCGCAGCCCGCGAGCCCCAGGAGGGCGAGGCCCGCGGCAGCCGCGGCGAACCGCCAAGCGTGAGCCGTCCGGCCGACGAGTTCCCGACGATGACCCGCAGACGGCGGTCGAGTCTCGAACATGGCCCCCTCCCCGAGCACACGGTGGTCGTGCTGTCCGGCCTCGGCCGCCCGCAGGATATCACCCTCGTGCTCGCGGTCCGACGAAACCGAGAGACCAGCCCCTACTCCACTCACGTTGTGTGCACGCCCTGATCCGCGATACCCTACCGGCCGTGCATGCGCTGGTGGAGCCCGTGGAGAAGGTTCTGCTCGAGACCTTCGAGCGCTCGCTGACGGCTACTCGACCGAGCTGGAGCCGAGTCTGGCCGTGACGTCGCGTCTGCGCCAGTATCTCGAGCTGGAACGGCTGATGACGGTCTTGGACGAGGATGGTGACCCCGGCGCGGACGCGGTGCGCGACGCGATGGATCCGATCTGGTATTCCCTGAGCGACGAGGAGCGGCGGTTTCTCGACGAGCGGACGATCGGGCGGATCGAGTCGGTCGAGGGTGAGCCATAGCGCAGCGGCCATCCATCTAACCCTGATCGGCAATTCCACCACGCTCCCGAGGATCGCCGCAGTCGCTCCTGTTCCGCTCCCTCTCCCTTCCAGGGAGAGGGTTGGGGTGAGGGTGTCCAGGGGCGCGTGGTTTCCCCCTCACCCTGACCCTCTCCCCCAGTGGGGGAGAGGGAAAATGGGAGCAGCCCGCTCCGCGTATTCGGCGATCAGGGCTAAGAGTCTGAAGCCGGTCTGGCGTGCCGCGCCCGAGCAGCATCGCGGGCCTTGCCCGGTTCGGGCTGTCCCCGGCTGACGGGCTTGACGTTCGGACGTTCCCGGTGGTCTATTGCGCCTACGTCCCCGCTGAGAGCCAACCCCCGCCTTCTCGTTGCCCTTTCCGGGCTGCACTTCGTCCTCTTCCCGATCCCGGTCATCACGCTCTTCTGGAAGGACCAGATCGGGATGTCGCTCACCGACATCATGGTCCTGCAAGCGGCGTTCGGTCTGGCGGTGGTGCTCCTCGAGTTCCCGTCCGGCTACCTCGCCGACCGGGTCGGGTACCGGACGTCGCTCCTCGTCGGGGCCGTTCTCTGGCTGGCCGGCTGGCTCGCCTACACTCGCGGTGCGACGTTCGGGGCGATCGTGGTCGCCGAGCTCCTGCTCGGGGCCGGCAGCGCGTTCGTCTCCGGCGCCGACCGCGCGCTGCTCTGGGTGTCCCTGGAGGCGGCCGGCCGGAGCGGCCAGTACCCGCGGTGGGAGGGCCGGGCCCGGGCCGGGTCGCAGACGTGCGAGGCGGCGAGCGCCGCCGCCGGGGGATGGCTCTACGCGGTGGCGCCACGCCTCCCCTTCTGGCTCCAGGTCCCGACCGCCGCGCTGGCGCTGGCGTCGGTCGTCGCCCTGCGGGAGGCGCCGCGCCCGCGTCCCGCCGCGCACCCCTCGCACCTACGGCGGGCGTGGCACCTCGTCCGCTTCGTCCTGTGGCATCACCGGCGGCTCCAGGGGGCGATGGCCCTCAGCGTCACGCTCGGGCTCTCGACCTTCGTGATGGTCTGGCTCATCCAGCCGTACATGCAGGCCCGCGGCGTCCCGCCGGCGTGGTTCGGGCCCATCTGGGCGGCGGCGAACCTCTGGCTCGCGGGCGTGTCGCTGGCGAGCGCCCGGGTGGCCGAGGCGCTCGGCGTGCGCGCCGCCCTCCTCGGCTGCTGCCTCTTGATCCCGCTCGGCTACGCGGGTCTGGCGGCGAGCCCGGCGGCGTGGGGGACCGCGTTCTACCTCTGCTTCATGACGCTCCGCGGTCTCCAGGGCCCGATCCTGGCGACCGTCATGCAGGAGGACGCCCCCGGGGAGGACCGGGCCGGCGTGCTCTCGCTAGCCGCGCTGCTGTTCCGGCTGGCGTTCGTCCTCACCGGGCCCCCGATCGGCGCCCTCGTCGACCGGGCCGGGCTGGAGGCGGCGCTGGTCGTGCTGGCCGCGCTGTTCACCGCCGCCGGCCTGGCCGCCCTGGCGCTGTTCGCGCGGGCGCACCGCCGGCCGGCCTGAGCGGCCGGCGGTCGCGCGATCCGGTCACGGACCCGCCCGGAAGAGGCGCAGGTACTCGTGGACTGCCGTCCGGTCGACCTCGAGGTCCAGGGCCGACAGCCCGTCGAGCGGCACCCACAGCAGCGCTTCCGCTTCGTGCGTCGCCGGCTCTCCCTCCCAGCGCTCGACGGCGAAGTAGTGGAGCTGGCGGAACTCCTCCGATCGATGGAGCAGGGTGCAGACGTAGCGGAGCCCGAGCGGCACGATCCCCAGCTCTTCCCGGAGCTCGCGGCGCAGGGCCTCCTCCGGGCGCTCGCCATCCTCCATGTGACCGCCCGGGAGGGCGACGGCACCCGGAACCACCCGCTTGGTCAGCCGGCGCCGCTCCGCCAGCACCCGATCGCCGGTCACGAGCATGAAGGCGACGCACTCGAGCGGGGTCAGGGGGTCGTCCACGCCGAAGGCCCTCCCGGTCGCGGGCTCGACACGCACCCCAGTAGGGCACCGGCGACGGGACCCGTCAAGCCGGCGCCGGTCGGCCCACCGCTTGACCCGACCATGGCCGCGTGCTATCACTCGCCGTACCGGGAACGGTCGCTCGGGCGAGCGGCGCCCCCGGTATTCACGAGCGAAACGGTGAGCCGGCCGATCTCCCCAGGTCCTCCGACGCGGCCTGCCTCCCGGTTACCCGACGAGCGAGGCGCCGGCCCATGATCAGCCTCGATGCCAGCCACACCGCGCTGGTCGCCATCGACATGCACCGGGGCCACCTGGACCCGTCGGTCGCCACGCTCCCGCTCGCCGCGAACCGCTGCGGCCCGGTGATCGACCGGGCCAGCGCTCTCTTCCACGAGCTGCGCGCGATCGGGGTGCCCATCGTCCACGTCGTGACCGAGTACCGGGAGGCGGGGGAGATCGCCGCGAACCCGTTCTGGAAGGCGGCGCACGACGACCCCGGCAAGGCGCGACGCGGCATCCTCGGGCACAACCTGGCCGGGAGTCCCGGCACCGAAATCATCCCGGCCCTGTGGGCACCGGGCGATCTTCGCGTGGGCAACAAGAAGCGCTACAGCTGCTTCGCCGCCACCGACCTCGACTTCCTCCTCCACCGGCTCGCGGCCGACAGCGTGATCCTGGCCGGCATCAACACGACGACCTGCGTGCTGGCCACGGCCTTCGAGGCCACCAACCGCGATCTGCGGGTCGTGATCGCCAGCGAGGCGGTCAACTCCATGGACGGGGAGGAGATGCATCGCTTCGCGCTCCGGCTCATGTCGGCGGCGGTCGGGTGGGTCCTCTCCAACGACGAGATCCTCAAGGCGCTGCGACGCTGAGATCTTCGGGACCTCCCTGCCACCCGATCCTTCGACGGCCTTCGGCCTTTGGCTGGGGGGAGGGGGGAGCCGGAGGCCTCGACCGGAGTGCTGGCCGCCCCGACGACCGGAGGGCCCCGACGATGACGACCGGACCGGATCTGCGGACCGTGACCTACCTCCGGGCGCCCGACGACGGCCGGGTCGTCGCGATCCACATCCGGAGCGACTTCGACGAGTTCGCCAGCTTCCCGCCGTTCATGGAGAGCGAGGAGGAGCTGCGCCACGTCCGCGAGGCCTACCGGGTCGGCGATCCCGCCTCGGAGCGCCACACCAAGGCCCACATCACCGACAATGCCTGGCCCTTGCAGGTCATCCTGCTCGAGCGGGCGCCGGGCGGCGCCGTCATGCCGCACTATCACGTCCCCACCGAGGCGCTGCCGCCGCTGCCCACCCGCCACCAGATCTTCATCTGCCAGCGCGGCCGAGCCCGGGTCGGCATCTTCACCACCGAGGGGCACCCGCTGGGCGACGTGTTCCTCGAGCCCAACGATCTCGTCCTCATGCTGGAGGGTCACGAGGTCGAGTTCCTGGAGCCGAAGACCCGCCTGATCGAGATCAAGCAGGGGCCGTTCCCGGGGACGGACGCGGACGACAAGGTCGATCTCCAGCCGATCCGGCCGTGACATGAGCGGGCCGAGCGCGCCCGGGGCGCGAAGGGAGCCGGACATGATCGCCGTCGCCCCCGTCGGCACGTGACGCCCGCTCCGGCAGCGCGTCCGGTGGGGGACGCGGTCCGCCCGGTCGTGGTCGCGGTCGAGGGCCTCGTCAAGGAGTACCCCGGGGTGGTCGCGCTCGGGGGCGTCTCCCTCGATCTGCGGGCCGGCGAGGTGCACGGGCTGGTCGGCGAGAACGGGGCAGGTAAGTCGACGCTGATCAAGGTGCTGTCGGGCGACATCCGGCCCGATCGGGGCACGATCCAGGTCTTCGGGAAGCCGGTCCGGTTCGCCGGCCCGCGGGACGCGCGGCGACTGGGGATCGTCACCATCTTCCAGGAGCTGATGATCGTCCCCCACCTGAGCGTCGTCGAGAACATCGTGCTCGGCAGCGAGCCGACGGTCGGGATCGGTGGCCACCTCGTCTCGCGCCGCCGGGCCCTCGTGCTCGCGCGCGAGACGCTGCGCCGGCTGGGCGAGGGCCTGAGCCTCGACCCCTGGGCCCCGGCCGGCCGGCTGTCCACCGCGCAGAAGCAGATCGTCGAGATCGCCCGGGCCCTGCTCCTGGAGGCGCCCGTCATCGTCATGGACGAGCCCACCGCCGCCCTGTCGGCCCGGGAGGCCGAGGGGCTGCTGCGCATCATCCGCCAGCTGCGCGAGCAGGGCCGGGCGATCCTGTTCGTCTCTCACCGGCTCGACGAGGTCTGCCGTGTCGCCGACCGGGTGACCGTGCTCCGGGGCGGCGAGCGGATCGTCACCCTCGCCGCCGCCGACATCACCGGGACCCGCGGGCTCATCGAGTTCATGGTCGGCCGGCCCCTGAGCGAGCTGTTCCCGCCGCGCAACGCGACCATCGGGGACGTGGCCTTCGCCGTGCGCGGGCTCACCCGCGCGGGCGCCTTCGAGGATGTGAGCTTCGAGGTCCGGGCCGGCGAGGTCCTCGGCGTCGCCGGCCTGATCGGAGCCGGCCGCACCGAGGTCATGCGGGCGATCTTCGGCGCCGACCCGCTCGACCGGGGCGTCATCGTCAAGGGCGGCCGGACGCTGGCGATCCGTAGCCCGCGCGACGCCATCGCCGCGGGCATCGCCTATCTGCCCGAGGACCGCAAGGAGCAGGCGCTCGTTCCCCTGCTCTCGGGCCGCGAGAACCTGGTGCTGGCCTGGCTGGAGAAGCTCAGCCGGGCGGGCTTCGTCAAGAACGGCGCGGTGCGCCGGGTCGCGCGGGACATCGCGCGGCGGCTCTCCTTCCGGGGGAGCCTGGAGGCGCCGGCGCGCACGATCTCCGGGGGCAACCAGCAGAAGCTCGTCATCGGCAAGTGGGTGGTCAGCCAGGCCGACGTCCTGATCTTCGACGAGCCGACGCGCGGCATCGACATCGGGGCCAAGGTGGAGGTCTACCGGCTGATCCACGAGCTGGCGGCGCAGGGGGCGGCGATCGTCCTCGTCTCCTCCGAGCTGCCCGAGCTGCTGAACCTGAGCCACCGCCTGATCGTGATGTCCGGCGGTCGGGTGCGAGACGAGCTCGCCGCCGACGAGTTCGACGAGCAGCGGATCCTGGAGGCGGCGTTCGCCGCCCACCTGGCCGGAGCCGGGAGCCCCGGCGGGGCCGCGTCGCCCCGGGCATGATCCCGCCCCGGAGCGACGCCGCCGGTGCCGATCGGGCCGAGGCCCCGGCCTCCGGGGGATGGCCGGCGCGGCTGGCGGCGCTGGTCTCCCGCCACGGCCGCCAGATCGGCCTGCCGCTGGCCTGCCTGGCCCTCGTCGTCTTCTTCGGGGCCACTTCCGACGTGTTCCTCAACGTCCAGAACTTCCGCAACATCGGGCTGGCCGGGTCGGCCCTGGCCGCCGTCGCGTTCGGGCAGACGTTCGTCATCCTCACCGCCGGCCTCGATCTGTCCGTGGGCTCGACGGTGGCGCTCGTCAGCGTGGTCAGCGGCTTCGCCATGCGGAAGTACGGCATCGGCGGCGGCATCGTGGCCGGGCTCCTCACCGGGATCGCGGTCGGCCTGGTCAACGGCCTCGTGATCACGCGGCTCCGGGTGGTGCCGTTCATCGCGACCCTGGCGATGCTCTCGATCGCCTCCGGCCTCGCCCTGAACCTGAGCGCGGGCGTCCCGGTGACCGGGCTGCCCTCGGCGTTCGGCGACCTCGCCTACCGGCTCGTCCTCGGCGTCCCGGTCCCGGTCGCCGTCGCGTTCGCCATGCTGCTGGTGTCCGACGTCATCCTGCGCTACACACGCCGGGGCCGGCACCTCTACGCGGTCGGTGGCAACGAGGAGGCGGCCCGGCTGTCCGGCATCGAGGTCGATCGAGTGAAAGTGCTCGCCTACATGTACTGCGGCTTCAGCGCCGCGGTCGGCTCGCTCATCCTCACCGCCCGCGTGGCGTCCGGCCAGCCGACGCTCGGCGTCAGCCTGCCGCTGGAGTCGGTGGCGGCCGTCGTCCTGGGCGGGGTGTCGCTGTTCGGCGGCCGGGGCTCCGCCGTCAACGTCGCCTTCGGAGTCGCCTTCGTGAGCTTCCTCTCGAACGGGCTCAACCTGTTGAACGTTTCGTCGTACACGCAGATGATGGTCATCGGGGCCGCCCTGATCCTGGCGGTCGCGCTCGACCAGGCCCTGGCCCGGCGGGGAGCCGGCTGAGGCCTCGAGGAGGTGAGAGACGGGACGGCGCCGCGCAACGGAAGACGAACGTGAATCCCCTGAACCTCATAGGGAGGAAGTCATGAGCAGACCCAGGATGCTTGGCGTGGCCGGCGCGGTGATCGCCGGGCTCGTCGTGTCTGGCGGGCGCCCTCGGGCTCGGGGCGGGCGGCCCGGCGCTGGCCGCCGGCAAGGGGACACTCGGCGTGTCCATGCCCAACATCAAGGGCCCGTGGTTCACGCCGATCCTGTACGGGATCACCGACGAGGCGAAGAAGCTCGGCTACGAGGTGGTCATCCAGGACGCCGGCGGGTACGGCAACGTCAACAAGCAGGTCACCCAGATGGAGAACCTGATCGTCAAGAAGGTCAGCGCCATCCTCCAGGACCCCGCCAACCCGGCCTCGTTCAACGGCGTGGTTCGCCAGGCGAAGGCCGCCGGCATCCCGGTCGTCGGCGCCGGGAGCCCGATCGTGGCCTCGGAGGTCGAGGCCGACGCCGCCTCCTCCTCCAGCCACTGCAGCATCGGCCACGAGCTGGCCAAGGGGGCGATGAAGCTCCTGCCCAAGGGCGGCAAGATCGCCGTCCTGGCCGGGCCCCCGGGGGCGTTCTGGGCCTCCGACCGGCTGCGCTGCTTCAAGGACGACATCAAGAGCACGGCGATCAAGATCGTCGCCGAGCAGAACAGCGAGCAGGACGCCGCGGTGGCCCTGTCGCTGGCCAACGACTTCCTGCAGCGGGTGCCCGACCTCGACCTCCTGTACGGCGCCGACGACACTTACGGGGTCGGCGCGGCGCGCGCCGCCCAGGGCGCCGGGAAGTGCGGCAAGGTCAAGGTGCTGTTCGCGGTGCTCGGCGAGACCGCCGAGGAGATGATGCGGGCCAAGTGCGCCGACTACGTCGTCGCCCAGCAGCCGGTGCTGATCGGGCGCACCGCCGTCCGCATGGCGGACGCCCTCGTCCAGAAGAAGCCCCTCGAGAAGAAGCTGGTCGAGATTCCGCTCATCCCGGTCACGCCGGCCAATCTCAACTCGGTGAACAAGAGCACGATCCAGGCGCCCAAGGGGTGGACCCCCTGAGGGCTTCGGGGGGGTCTCGGAAGACCCCCCGGTTCCCCCCTCGGAGGCCGCGACTGTTGGACGGCCTTCGGCCCTTGGGCCGCGGCTCGGAGTGGAACGCTCGGCCGCGAGGCCTGGTCCAGAGGGTTGCGAGAAACCGATAGGTGGGGGGAACGGGACTCGCCGGCGCGGATCGAGAGGAGGACGGATGGGGGAGCAGGTGGTCACGGTGAGGCTGAACCAGCAGCAGCTCGAGCTGGTGGACCGGACGGTCGAGCGGGGGGAGGCGCCGGACCGAGAGGCGCTCTTCCGGCGCGCCCTGCGCGAATTCGCGCAGGCGCAGACCGGGGGGCCGGCCGGGAAGGACGGATGACGCGCCGGCGGGTCCTCCAGGAGCTGGTCATCGAGCCCGGCACCGGCAAGGCCCTGCCGCTCGCGCGAGGCCAGGTCCTGCGCATCGAGCAGACCGTCGGCCGCCAGTGCGCGGACTTCAACTGCTTCAACCTCCACGACTACAAGGAGTACATGCACACCGGCCGCACCCGCCACATGCACGGGCTCCACCCCACGAAGGGCGACTTCCTCTGGTCGGCGCCGCCCCGCGAGCGGCCGATGATCGCGATCCTCTCGGACACCGTCGGCACCAACGACGCCCTCTATCCCCGCTGCAGCGCGTTCCTGTTCGAGTACCACTACGGGCTGGCCGTCCACACGAACTGCCACGACATCCAGGCCGAGGCCCAGCGGGAGTTCGGCCTGACGCCCGACGACGTGCACGATTCCCTCAACTTCTTCATGCACACCGGCGTCGACGCGAACGGCCGGCCGTTCATCGCCGACAACCGGGCGGGCCAGGGCGACTACGTGGAGCTGCTCGCGCTCATCGACGTCCTGGCGGTGCCCAACGTGTGCGGGGCCGATGTGATGGCGACGAGCAACTTCGAGCTGAAGCCCCTGCGGCTCGTCGTCGCCGAGGCCGCCGACGAGGACTGGGCCGGGCTCTCCTCGTTGCCCCGCTACCGGAACCAGCGCACGCCGGCGGACTTCAAGATTCCGGCCATCAAGGCGGACCGGGAGCTCCGGCGCGACCCTCACTACCGCCCCGAGTTCGTGAACGTGCCGCTCCGCACCTCGGAGGTGGCCGTCCGCCTGGAGCCGGCGGAGACCGAGATGCTCCGGCGTCTCGCGGCGACCGGCCGGTACGGCGAGACCGACGGCGAGGCCCTGCGCCACGTCTTCTTCAGCTGGTGGATCGGGAAGTTCATGCATGGACCGAAGCACTTCCGGTCGAGCTAGCGGGCGGGGCCGATGAGCGTCGCATCGCGTCGTCCTCGGTCGTCGCCGATCCTCGGCGTACTCGGAGTACGCCTGCGGTCGGCGACTCCCTGCGTCCTAGCGCTGCTCGCTCCTCGGCCCCGCCCGAAAGAACTTGACTCATCTGTGCCATGGACTCTGGGTCTTGAAGAAACGAGGGAAATCCATGAAGGCTGAAGAGGACATCGCGCGGCCGCTGTCCCGGTACGCGCCCTACCGCCGGGCGGGAGACATCGTCTACTTCTCCGGAATCGTGGCCGCCGACCCGGCGACCGGCCGGATCGTCCGGGGCTACGCCGACCTGCCCGAGCACGGCCGGCGGGAGGCGGGCGAGACCGGCGAGATGTCGAGCGACGCCAAGGACGGCCCCATCGCCGCCCAGTCGTGGTTCGTCCTGACCCGGCTGCGCAAGACGGTGGAGGCGGTGGGCGGCAGTCTGGACGACGTGGTGAAGCTCACCCAGTACTTCCGGGACCTGCGGGACTTCCCCATCTACAACCGCATCCGGGCGACGTTCTTCCGCGATCCCCCGGCCAGCACCGTGGTTCGCGTGCTCGAGCTGCTGCCGACCGAAGAGTCGCTCCTGGAGGTGGAGGCGGTCGCGTACATCCCGGAACGGCGCCGGTAGCCGGCGAGGGAGGGACGCATGCTTCGCGACCACGGGCGCTTCGAGTACTCCGCCATCGTCAGCCGGCCCGACTTCAGCTGGCCCGGCGGGAAGCGGCTGGCGGTCTACGTCGCGCTGAACCTGGAGCACTTCGCCTACGGCGAAGGGCTCGGCCTCTCCTATTCGCCCGGGATCCCCCACCCGAACACCTACAACTGGGCGTGGCGGGAGTACGGGAACCGCGTGGGCGTGTGGCGGCTGCTCGATCTCTTCGACCGGCTCCGGCTGCCGGTCTCGCTCCTGCTAAACTCGGCGGTGTACGACCACTGCCCCGAGGTGGTCGCGGCCTTCCGGAAGCGGGGTGACGAGGTTCTCGGCCACGGCCGGACCAACTCCGAGCACCAGAACGACTTCGACGAGGCGGGCGAGGCCGCCCTCATCCGGCAGGTCCGGGACGCGATCGCCCGGCACGAGGGCCAGCCCCCCCAGGGCTGGCTCAGCCCCGGGGTGAACCCCAGCGTGGTGACGACCGACCTCCTCCAGGAAGCCGGCTACACCTACCTGCTGGACTGGCCCATGGACGACCAGCCGGTGTGGCTCCGGACCCGCAAGGGCCACATCCTGAGCGTGCCCTACCCGCACGAGGTCAACGACATCCCGGTCATCGCGCTCCACCACGGCACCGCGCCGGCCTTCGCCGACATGATCATCGACACCTTCGACGAGATGCTCACCCAGTCGGCCGGGCAGCCCCTCGTCTACGGCATCGCCCTCCACGCGTTCCTGGTCGGGCAGCCGTTCCGCCTGCGCCACCTCCGCCGGGCCTTCGAGCACGTCTGCCGCCAGCCCGACCGCGTGTGGCTCGCGACCACGGGGCAGATCGCGGCGCACTTCGCCGCGCACGCGCCGATCAAGCCCGCCTGAGCGCCGCCGATGGGCAACGTCGAGCGCTGCGACAAGACCCTGGCCCTGAACGAGATGATGTACCACGTGCGCCGCGACGCGCGGCTCCGTGAGCGGTGGCTGAGCGACCTCGAGGGCCTGGCCC
Source organism: uncultured Candidatus Rokubacteria bacterium (assembly GCA_963708025.1). Lineage (GTDB taxonomy): Bacteria > Methylomirabilota > Methylomirabilia > Rokubacteriales > DASRDR01 > CAVPSB01. The sequence continues at coordinate 449,404 of CAVPSB010000013.1, forward strand.
GCGACTTCGGCCTGAGCCCGGACGAGTACGCGGCGCTGCGGGACCGGGATCCCCGGCGGCTCATGGACCTCGGGGTGCACCAGTACTACGTGCCGCAGATCCTGCGGCTCTTCTTCGGCGCCGCCCAGAACTCGAACGCGAGCGCCGCCCTCGAGTGCTACCGGCGGGCCTTCCCCGAGGAGAGCGCGGCGGCGGCATCCGAGGCGGGCCCGGGGCGGGGCTAGCGGGATGGCCGAGATCGTCGCCGCCATGGCCATGACCCACGCCCCCGGGCTCACCGGGTGGTTCGCGCGGGGCTCCGAGACGGATCAGCAGGGCGTGCTCCGGGCGACGGCCGAGATGCGACGGCGCCTGGAGGTGGCGCGCCCCGACGTGCTGGTGATGTTCAGCAACGACCACCTGCTCAACTGGCCGCTCAACAACACGCCGGAGTACACGGTCGGCATCGGGGAGGAGCACGTCGGGCCCGCCGACTGGTTCGACGAGTGGCTGGCGATGGAGAAGTACCGCGTGCCCGGCCACCCCGGCCTCGCCCGCTGGCTCGTGAACCTGGGCGCTCGGCGGGGGCTGATGCTGGCCTTCCTCCGCGAGATGCAGTTCGACGACGGCATCTCGGTGCCGGTCCACTACCTGAACCCGGACGGACGGTTCCGGCTCGTGCCCGTCACGATGAACTGCACGGTGCCGCCGCTCCCCACCCCCGAGCGGGCCTACCAGGTGGGCGCCGTCCTGCGCGAGGCGCTCGTGGCGTACCCGGGGCCGGAGCGGATCGCGGTCATCGCGACCGGGGGGCTCTCCCACGAGCCCGGGGGGCCGCGCTACCTCCAGGTGGACGAGGCCTTCGACCGCTGGTTCCTCGACCTGCTGGCGAAGGGCGACCACCAGGCGCTCCTCCGCGAGTGCACGCTCGAGCGCCTGGAGGCGGCCGGCTCCGGCGGCACCGCCGAGCTGATCGCCTGGATCCTCGTCCTCGCCTTCACCGCGGGGCCGGCGGAGGTCCTCGCCTACATGCCGGCGGTGGCCTGGCGGACCGGCACCGGCATGGTGGCCTGGAACGAGTTGCTCTGAGCGCCGGTGGCGCCACGCCGAGACTGGTTATCGGGCGATGGAGTCATAGTCCGAAGCGCCGGCGCGTAGCGCGCAAAGAGAAGACCCTCTCGGCGGACAGTCCGAGGAGAACACATCTGTTGACCCTACGGCATGCGACACTACGTAGACCAACCGCACGATTTTCCATAGACCATCAAGCCCGACACACCATTACACTTGACCGCCATCTACACTTGACCGCCATCAGCCGCTCGGATATTCTTAATGCCCCTAGCCTGGCCCTCACATCCAGAGTCGTTCCTTCGCGAGCGGCTGTAGGTGCCGGTATGGAATGCCTGGGCTGCGGACGGCAGAACCCCGAGGGGGCAAAGTATTGCGGCGACTGCGGGGTTCGCCTCCCGTCCACGTGCTCGGCCTGCGGTACGGCGAACCCCCCCGGGCATCGGTTCTGCCTCGAGTGCGGTCACCGCTTGGCATCCGCCGGGCAGGAACGTGAATCCGACGAGACGCGTATCTCGGGTGAGCAGGCGCGGACCGGCGTCGTCCAGGCAGACGTCGGTGAGCGGCGCCACCTGACCGTCATGTTTTGCGATCTCGTCGGGTCCACGTCCCTCGCGGAGCGCCTGGATCCCGAAGACCTCCGTCAAGTGGTCCGCAAGTACCAGGATGTCAGCACGGCGATCGTCACGCGGTTCGACGGCTACGTCTCTCAATATCTCGGAGACGGCATCCTCGCCTATTTTGGCTATCCGCACGCTCACGAAGACGATGTTCAGCGGTCGGTCCGGGCCGCGCTCGAGATCGTGGCCGGCGTCTCGGAGTTGACGGCCGAGACGGGCGGCGGCAGCGTCAGGCTCAGTGTTCGAATCGGGATCCATTCGGGCTTCGTCGTCGTGACCGAGGTCGGCTCCGGCGCGCGCCACGAGCCGCTGGCTCTGGGTCAGACGCCAAACCTCGCCGCTCGACTTCAGGACCTCGCCCCACCAAACCGTGTGGTCGTGAGTGCCGAGGCGCTCCGCCTATTGGGGCATGGCTTCGTGTGCCGCGATCTGGGGCCCCAAACCATCAAGGGCCTGACGGAGCCGATTCGCGTCTTCGAGGTGGTCTCCGAAGCCGAGCCGATCAGTCGCCCGGAGGGCTCCGGGGCGTCCGAGCTCACCGAGCTGATCGGCCGGGAGCAGGAACTTGCCATCCTGCGCGAATGCTGGGAGCAAGTCAGAGACGGATACGGGCAGGTGGTGTCGCTTGCCGGCGAAGCGGGTATCGGCAAGTCCCGACTGGTAGAGGCACTGAAGCAAGAGCTCGCCAAGGAGCCGTGCACCCGGTGGGAATGCCGCTGCTCCCCCTACCATCAAGACAGCGCATTCCATCCGATCATCGATCTCTTCGGACGCATCTTCGAGTTCGAGCGCGACGAACCGGCCCCAGCGAAGTTGAAGAAGCTCGAGTCGGGGCTCGCGATCCATGGTCTCGCGACCCCCGGCCCGACGGATCAGAACACGTCGTCGCGCTCGCCGAACTCGAACTGGTAGGTGGTCTCGGCGACCTCGGCGGGGGTGATCAGGCCCTTGCGCGCGAGCAGCTCCTCGAAGGTGGCGAGCCAGATCTCGTAGTAAGCGAAACGGCCACCGCCGGCCTCGGCCGCCGCGATCCGGGCGATGAGGGCCTGGCGGAATTCCTCCCACTCGTAGACGCCGCGCTCGTGGAGCGCCACCGCCATGCCGAAGGCGCGACCCTGCCACGGCTCCTCGAAGACCAGCTCGCCGTTCTTCCGGGGGAGCGCCGCCCGTCCTTCCATCACCGCCACCGCCCGGTCCACCGTGAGGGCTTCCCCCTCGGCGGTCAGGCCCGACGGGGTCCCGGCGCAGGCATGCGTGCGCCCGGCGGCCCGCCAGGGCCGGGCGTCGTCCACCGGCTGCCCGTCGGGACGCGGCTGCCAGGCGGTGGCGGTGAAGTGGTACGGGGCCAGCGCCGCGGGCGGTGGCAAGCTGCCGCCGGCCTCCAGCATCCGCTCCACGTGGTCGTAGAGGGCCACCGCGAGGGCGTCGGAGTCCACGGAGTGGAACCACTGCGCCTGGCCGTCGAAGAGCAGCAGGACCACGTTGGCGAGCGCGCAGGGGCCCAGGCAGCCGCCGATGGTCAGGTGGAGGACGTTGCGGAGCCGCCGGCGCTCCCACTCCCGGTGGAAGGTCTCGGCCGGCACGGCGGCGAACCCGTCCTCCGTGCGGCCGCAGCAGCAGCCCGTGGAGCAGACGAAGAGCTGGCCGCGGAAGCGCGCCACGTTCACGCGCCGGCCGTCGCGGCGGACGACGATGTTGCGCCGGCGCTCGTACAGTTCGCGACCTCCCGCCCACCCCGCTTCTTCGACGGCCTTCGGCCTTTGGCCCCCTCCCCCACCATTGGACGGCCTTCGGCCTTTGGCCGGGCGGGAGGGGGGAGTCGGAGAACCCATTACTTCACACTCTTTCAGCGGGCGGCCGCCGCCGGCCGGACCTCGGCCACGCCGATGAGAGCGTCCCGCGTGATCAGCGGCACCAGGTCCGCCTCGCCGAGCCCCTCCGTCCCTGCCGGCCGCTGGGGCAGGACCATGTAGCGCATCTCGGCGCTCGAGTCCCAGACGCGGACCTCGCGCTCCGCCGCCACCTCGAGCCCCATCTCCCGGAGCACGGCGCGCGGCTCACTGACCGCGCGCGAGCGGTAGGCGGGCATCTTGTACCAGGTGGGCGGCAGCCCCAGCACGGGCCACGGGTAGCAGGAGCAGAGCGTGCAGACCACCAGGTTGTGCACGGCCGGCGTGTTCTCCACCACCAGGAGCATCGCGTAGTCCAGGTCGAAGCGCGCCAGGGCCGCCCTGGAGTCCTCGAGCAGCAGACGCCGGTAACCGGGATCCGTCCAGGCGCGCGCGACGGCGCGGGCGCCGATCAGGGGCCCGGTGTCGGCCTCGAAGCGCTGGATCACGCGGTCCACCGCGTCGGGGGCCAGGATGCCCTTCTCGAGCAGGAGCGACTCGAGGGCACGGACGCGGGAGACGACGTAGGGATCGACGTTGGGGTGGTTCTTGCCCATCCCTCACCTCCCGGGCAGCAGGTAGCTCTCCCAGAGATCGAGATGCACCACCTGGCTCGGCTCCGCCGCCTCGCCCCACAGCTCGCCCGCATCGAACCGGACGCTGTAGAGCGGCTGCGGCTGCTCGCCGAGGCCGTGGGCGTTGCTGTCGGGGAAGACGTGGATGCCGTGGCAGCGGTGGATCACCCCGCGCTTGCCGCGCGCGTAGCGCGGCAGCCGTGTGTGGCCGTGGGGGTGGATCTGGCGGGTGAGGACGGGATCCCCCGGCCCGAAGCGGGGCGTGGCGCCGGTCTCGCGGATCACGTCCTGGATCCATCCGGATCGAACGGGACCCCGCGGGCGGCGGGCCCGGGAGCGCAGCGGTCGCCGGCGCGTCCGGCTTCTTCTCGAAGAAGGCCACGCGCGCGTCCAGCTCGCCCCGGCTCACCACCCCCTTCTCGACGAGGAGCCGCGTCACGCCGTCGAGCCACTTCTCGTAGTAGGTCGCGCGCAGGTAGTGGGCGGGGCTCATCCGCTCGATCCCGTGCCGGAACTCGTCGATGTTGAAGAGCCGCCGCGAGCCGGTGGCGCGCGTCATGGTCAGCACCGCCGCCTCCCACGTCGCGTGGAAAACCGGCTCGTTCTCCTCCCGCTCGATGGGGCCGAAGCCCTGCATGCCCCCCAGGTCGTGCACCCCGTCCATGCCAGGATTGTAGCCGATGGGACCCCCGGTTTCTCCTGGGGTCACGCGAAGCAGCGGAGGTCCTTCAGCCCGAAGGGCCCGGGGGCCGGCAGGCCCTGGCGAATCTGCTCCTCGGTGAACCGGCGCCAGGGCGCCAGGTCGTCCGGCGGATCCGGGCAGGCCGGCGCCGGCTCCACCAGGCCCTCGGACAGGATCCGCACCTGGGCCAGCGAGACGAGCGGGATCGTCATGGCCCGCTCGAACGCCCGGGCCAGCACGCGGTGGGCCCAGACCGGCGCCGGCACGACGAGCACACGCCGGCCGATGACCCGCCCGATGCGCCGGACCGCGTCGCCGAGCCGAAGCTCTTCGGGCCCCCTGACGGCGATCGTCTGGCGCGCGAGCCGGCCTTCGACGAGGGCCGCCTGGAGGACCCGGACGAGGTCCTCCACGGCCACGGGACGGACAGGTCGCTCGGACAGCCCGACCGCGGCGAAGACCGGCAGCGTGTGGAGCGCGTGGCTCGTGTGGTCGAGGAAGTGGTCGCCCCGGCCGTAGATGACGCCGGCCTTGACGATGGTGTAGTCGAGGCCCGACGCGCGCAGGATCTCCTCCGCCGCCCACTTCGACTCGTGGTAGGCCGAGCCGCAGCCGGGCCGCGCGCGGAGGAAGCTCTGCAGGACCACCTTCCGCACGCCCGCCCGCGTCGCCGCCGTGACCACGTGGCGGGTCCCCTCGACGTGGACGACCTGGTAGGTCTGGACCCCGATCTCCCGATTGATGCCGGCACAGTGCGCGACCGCGTCGCAGCCCTCGAAGGCGCGCGCCAGCGCCGCCGGGTCGACGACCGAGGCCGGGACCAGCGTGACCCCGGACAGGGTCCGGACGCTCTCGTCCCGCTGGTCGCGGCCGCGGGCGGCCAGCACCACCGAGTGCCCGCCGGCCGCCAGCGCGCGGGCGAGATGCCGGCCGACGAACCCCGTGCCACCCGTGATGGCGATCTTCATCGGCGTTCCCTCCGTTCCCGGATCCGGCGGCGCTGGGCGACCTGGGTCGGGCACACGGCGCTCAGGAAGTCGTTGACGTGGCGCACGAGCCGCCCCGGCTCGAGGCGGTAGAAGATGCGGTTGCCCTGCCGGCGCTCGACGATCAGCTCGGCCGCCCGGAGGATGGCGAGGTGCCGCGAGACGGACGGGGCGGCGATGGCGAAGCGGGACGCGATCGCCCCGGCCGCCAGCTCCCCCTCGCCGATCTCCTGGAGGATCTGCCGGCGGGTGGGATCGGCCAGGGCCTTGAAGATCCGCGCCGCCGCCGCCATGGCCGTAAGGTTAGCTAATTAGCTAAATGGATGTCAAGCAACTTCGCTCGCTGGAGCGCGCGGCGGCCGCGCGGCTCGCCAGCCCGAGGGAGCACGGCCGCCGGCTACGTGTCTCCTCGGTAGCGGATCAACGACCGGGCGGTCGGCCGCAGGCACAGGGTCGCCACGTCGGCGGTCAGGCGGCCGGGCATCTCCCCCGGCCCGACCGCAACCATGTCGCTCCAGTCATGCCGCATGGCGGCATGGTGCTCGCGATCGCGGTACGCGGAGAGGACCACGAGGAGCGTGGGATCCTGGATGACCGGCAGCCGCGGATAGTCGTTGGGGGTCAGCTCCGCGACGAAGTGCCCGAGGACCTGGTGCCCGCGCTCGACGAGGACGGGCCGCACGCGCCGCTCGAAGAGCTCGACCAGCCGCCCGAGCCCCCCGGGCTCCGTCCGGTAGAAGTCGACGACGACCAGCCCGGTGTGCGGCGGGAGGGCGCCGGGCGGCTCCGACGCCCGGTCCTCGAGCGACAGGCCTCCGGTCAGGGCGCCGACGGGACCGAGCGGCCGGAGCAGGTGCACGTCGTGGTTCTCCCGTATCATCGCGTTCGCCTCGGGCCGGCGGGCTTGCCAGAAGGAGCCGCCGTAGAAGCCGCTCAGCCCGCGCAGGCGGGCCGGCATGTCGGCGAAGCCGCGCATCCACACGAAGCGGCTCGGCGCGTCCACGACCTCGAACTGCCCGAGGGGGTGCATGCCCTCCTCCCGCTGGGAGAAGAGGAAGTGCTCCTCGAAGTACCGGATGAAGTCGCCGGTCCTGCCGTCCTCGAGGAGATAGTTGCGCAGCTCGATCACCTGCATCGTTCCGCGTCTCCCGGTCATCTAGGCGATTCGCTCCGAACGGGTGACGTCGAGAGGGTGGTCGATCAGCGGCTCCACGCGTTCGAGGAAGCGTACGTATGCGGCAAGCCGGCGTGATGCTCGAACGCCGCTTCATCCTTCCAGACGGAATGGATGTAGAACAGTCTCGGGTCGCGAATCGACCGGAAATGCTGAATGCTCAGGCAGCCCGGCTCCTCGCGCGTAGGAGCGAGGCCGTCACGCATCGCTTCTGCGACGGCGCCCTCGTTGCCGGGACGCGCGTGAAAGCGCGCAAAGATGAACAACTCCATGTCATTCCTCCCGCGCCATGACCATGATCCAGTTCTTCTCCCAGGTTCGCCCCTCGTCAGGCGAGAAGGCCTGCTCCCAGCGCACCCCCGTCTCCGTGATGTTCGACCACGTGTAGCGGACGAGGATGGGCCGCCCGTCCAGCTCGTCGCGTCCCTCGAAGACGCCGATGCCATCGGAGAACGATCCGACGACGGGCGGCTGGAGCACCCCGGTCTGGTTGTTGACCCAGTAGATGCTCCACTGCCGGGTCTGGGGGTTGTAGAGACGCAGGGACATGCCGACGAATCCCGGCCAGTGGTCGGTGACGAAGTCGTCCATGTTCCCGAGGCCGCCGGGGAGGAGCCAGGCGTGGTGGGTCGCCTCGAACGTCTCCCATTCCGTGCAGCCCTGCAGGCGCTTCACCAGGCGCTCGTTGCGGATACGCCAGCGGCCGGTGTGGAAGTCGAAGTCGTGCGCGCCATCGCGGTCGGGCCGTGCCTCGCTCATGTCGAACCTCCTGGGCTGGAGTCTTCACGATTCTCGTCCCGGCCCCGCGGATCGTGGAGATCCAGTTCGGTGAGACCACATGTGGCCACTTGCCCGGCTGGGTGCTGGTATCATCGGGTGACCCGGAGAGGGCGTACCGCAGATGGCCACCTCACGACCCGCCGCGACCCTGCTCGTCCGCATCGACGCCGGTCTCCGCCAGGGGTTGCAGCAGCAGGTCTACGAGAGCATCCGCCGGGCGATACTCGAGGGGATCGTGGCCCCGGGGACACGGCTGCCGTCGTCCCGCGCGCTGGCCGGCGACCTCGGCGTGTCGCGCACGACCACGCTGCTCGCGGTGCAGCAGCTCCAGGCCGAGGGATACCTCACCGCCCGCCGCGGCTCCGGCACCTTCGTGGCCGGCGAGCTTCCCGACGACCTCCTCCGGCGGCAGGCCACGCGTCCCGCCGCCCGCCCGCGGCACCCGCCGCTGTCGCGCCGCGGCACCGCGCTGGTGGCGGCCCCCCAGGGCGCGCGGCGCCTCGGCGGTCCCCCGAGAGCCTTCCGGATCGGGACACCCGGCGTGGACCTGTTCCCGGTCGGCCTCTGGTCGCGGCTCGCGAGTCGCCGGCTCCGATCCGTCACGGCGGCGCAGCTCGACTACGGCGACTCCGCCGGCCTTCGAGTCCTACGGGAAGCCATCGCCGACCACGTCCAGACGGCGCGGGGCACGCGCTGCGAAGCCGATCAGGTCCTCGTGGTGGCCGGGGCCCAGCAGGGTCTGGAGCTGATCTGCCGGCTGCTGCTCGACCCGGGCGACCGGGTGTGGATGGAAGAGCCGGGCTACCCCGGCGCGCGCAGCGCGCTCCTCGGAGCGGGGGCGCGGATCCTCCCGGTGCGCGTGGACACGGAGGGCCTGGACGTCGCGATGGGCGCCCGGCGCGCGGGCGATGCCCGACTCGTCTACGTGACGCCGTCCCACCAGTATCCGCTGGGCGTCCCCATGAGCCTGCCGCGCCGCCTCGCACTGCTGGAGTGGGCGAGCGCGGCGCGGGCGTGGGTGATCGAGGACGACTACGACAGCGAGTTCCGGTACGGCGCCCGCCCCGTCCCGTGTCTCCACGGCCTCGACGTCGACGGCCGCGTGATCTACGTCGGCAGCTTCAGCAAGACGCTCTTCCCGGCCCTGCGGCTGGGCTTCCTGATCGTGCCGCCCGACCTGCAGGATGGGCTGGTGGCGGCCCGCGCGGCCGCCGACCAGCACCCGCCGGCGCTCGACCAGGCCGTCCTGGCCGACTTCATCGTGGAGCGGCCACTTCGCCCGCCACCTGCGCCGGATGCGGGTGGCGTACCGCGAGCGCCTGGAGGCGCTGACCGCCGCTGCCGAGCGCTGCTGCCGTGGCGTGCTCCGGCTGCGTCCGACCCGGACCGGGCTCCATGCGATCGCCGACCTCGACGGCGTGGACGCCGTCAGCGTGTCGCGGGAGGCGGCGACCCGGGGCGTGGAGGCCACACCCCTGTCCGCGTACTTCGTGGGGCGTGAGAAGCCCGTCAACGGTCTGGTCCTCGGCTTCGCGGCGGTGCGCCCCGAGGCGGCGCGGCGAGGCATGGAGCGGCTGGCGGCGGCGATCGAGGCGGCCCGGCCCCGCGGCCCCGCACCTTCGAGGTGAGGCCTCCCACGACGATCGGACTCGGGATGGTGTTCCTCGGTGGGCTCGTGCTATCGTCCTGCGCATGACGACACCGAGCTCCTCCGCCGCCCGATCGGAGCTGGCCCCCACCGGGAAGCTCCGCACCGGGATCAACTTCGGGAACTTCCTCCTCGTGAACAAGAACCCGGCCACCGGGGAATACGGCGGCGTCGCGGTGGACCTGGGGCGGGAGCTCGGCCGGCGGCTGGGCGTTCCGATCGAGATCGTCCCCTTCGAGACCGCGGGCAAGCTGAACGACGCGCTGAAGGTCGGCGCCTGGGACGTCGCGTTCCTGGCGAACGAGCCCGCGCGCGCCAGCGAGATCGCCTTCAGCGCGGCCTACCTGGAGATCGAGGCGGGCTACCTGGTCCCGGCCGGCTCCCCGATCCGTACGATCGCGGAGGTGGACCGTGAGGGCGTCCGCATCGCCGTGGCCGAGAAGAGCGCCTACGAGCTGTACCTGAGCCGCAGCATCCAGCACGCCCGGATCGTCCGCGTGCAGGGCATGGACGGCTCGTACGAGCTCTTCGTGAAGGAGAAGCTCGAGGCGCTGGCCGGGCTCAAGCCCCGCCTCGTGATGGACGCCGAGAAGCTGCCGGGATCGCGGGTGCTCGATGGGCGGTTCACGGCGGTCCAGCAATCGATCGGCACCCCCCAGGGGCGCGCCGCCGGCGCCCGGTTCCTCCGCGAGTTCGTCGAGGAGATGAAGGCGTCCGGCTTCGTCGCCCGGGCCATCGAACGGCACGCCGTTCGCGGCGTGTCCGTCGCGGCCCCGGCACCAGCTCAGTAGCTACCGAGCCGCCGGGAGTGGGGCCGACTACGCTAAGGCTTTTCCAGTGGGACCTCCAGTCGCAGGGTGCCGGGCTGCTCGGACGCCCGGCGACCTGGGCCCGGCCTTCGCCGCCATCACGAACGAGCGCCCCGGCGGGCTTGTGGTAGTCGGCGATCCTCTGACCTTCATTCTGCGATCCCGCATCGTGGAGTTTGCTGCTGCGAACCGTCTCCCGGCCGTATACGGGACCCGAGAGTTCGCGCAGGTGGGCGGCCTCTTGTCCTGCGGCACCCATCTGTCGGATCTCTTTCAACGCGCTGGCGGCTACGTCGCGCGACTCCTCAGGGGCGCCAAGCCCGCCGACCTTCCCGTGGAACAGCCCACGAAGTTCGAGCTGGTCGTCAACATGAAGACCGCGAAGGCGCTCGGCCTCACCATCCCGCAGTCGGTGCTGGTGCGGCGGATGAGATCATTCAGTAGAAATCAGCGCGAGGTCCCTGGAAGAGAGCGATTCAAGGACTTACCGCGGCAACGCGGAGGAAGCGCAACGAACACACAGCCGAAAAAGCGCGATATGGCCCTGCGTGGACGAGTGCCGTGGGGCCGTGTCTCTGCGGGCTAAACTATGCGGCAAGTTGACGTTGCGCCAGAGGGACGTGATATCCTACCGCCCCCGCCGGAAGCCGCGACGAGTCGGGAGGAGTTGACGATGGCCTTCATATACACCATTCCCGTCGACCAGGCCGAGGGTGAGGTCCGGGCGATGTACCAGAAGACGCAGGCGGTCGTCGGCTACGTCCCCAACTACGCCAAGGTCTTCAGCCACCGGCCGCAAGTGATGGCCGCCTGGTCGGGCCTCCTGGCAAGCATCCGCGCCAATCTGGACGCCCGCCGGTACGAGCTGGTCACGCTGGCCGCTGCGCGCGCCTTGCGTAGCTCGTACTGTATGCTGGCCCACGGCAGCATCCTGCGAAAGCAGTTCTACTCTGCCGCGGAGCTGACCGCGATCGCCGGGAGCGCCGCCGGCGGTGAGCTTGCGCCGGCCGACGTCGCGACGATGACCTTCGCGGAAAAGGTGGCCCGCGACGCCAGCGCAATCACCGAGGGCGACGTGCGGGCCCTCCGCGAACACGGTCTCTCGGACACCGAGATCTTCGATGTCGCCGCCGCCGCCGCGGCGCGCTGCTTCTTCAGCAAGCTGCTGGATGCGCTCGGGGTGGAGCCCGACGCGGCGTACGAGAGCCTTGAGGATGAACTGAAGCGCCGGCTCACCCCGGGCCGGCCGATCAGTCGGCACGCCCCCGAACAGCTCTTATAGTCGAACGGTCCGTGCCAGACCACGCCGGGTGCCAGCAAACCGTGCGGTTGGTAACGGGTAGACCCATGGCTTCGCCGCCTGAAGCAACAAGCGCCTCCCAACCAGATCATCGCCTTGTAGCGGAATGCCAGATCCTCACCTTCCGGATTAGGATCGTGCCGTGATGGCTTGCCGATCTGCGTTGGCAGCATCGCCATATGAGTCATCCAACAGGCGGCCTCTGGATCAGACCGGTCTAGGACAATCTAGAGACATTGGTAGAGAAACGAGGTGATGTATGGCCACATCGTGGCACTCTGAGCGCTTGGAGCTGTCGGCCGATGTGCAAAGGATCCTGAAGACGATCGACACCGTTGTTCGAACAACCGTGTCGATTCAATCGCAGCGGCCATCGCCGCCTGAACTACGAAACTACCTTGCGAGTTCGGTGCACGTGGCATCAACCCTTGGCAGCCTAGCTGTGGGCGGTGTTCAATGTCCATTCGCACAACCTCCGGCGAACATTCAAACGGGATTCGATTCGACCGGAAACCTTCGTCTGGAGTGCTTACACCCAATGCCGAATCAGCATTGTTGGGATCTTTCCGGCAGCCGGACCAGCTGCTGAGATGTACGAGCTTGTATCCGGGGCCGGCGGAATCGCTCTCTACTTTCTCAGTGTGTCGTGGGGCACTACGGGGGTGGGGATCTCGATTATTGTGATGGCACTGGGAGGAATGGTCTTTACGCTTGTCGGGTGGACCATCGTGACCACGCTTCACCTTCGTGTACTGTCGTGTCTCCTGATCAGCGGCTGGGCCGTCTTTCTGCTCGCCATCGGGATGCTGGTTGCCTGGGGAGTGCTCGTCGCAACGATCCAAGTGAGCGCAGCCTTCGGCGCGCAGCCGACGCCAACTCAAAGCGTTCTCGCCAGCGCGATCACCTCGCTTCTCGCTATCGTCGGGGCGTTCCGGTTGAAGATCGCAGACCGCTGGGGCGTTTCGGTCATCCGGCGACGGATCATCCAAGATGCGTTCCGCAAACGTATCGGAAGCCGTCCCCTGGGGGTGCCTACGAACGATCCCCGCGTTCTCGCATACGAAGCGGTCGAGAACGAGAACTTTTCTATCCCAGGAGATACTGTCGAGGGGTGGGGCTTCGAGGCCTCGTGCAAGCGGCTCCGGTTGATTGGAGCGGTGCTTGGCTGAGGGCGAGTGAACCCCGATCGGCGATTAGGTTTCCCCTGATGCGCGGCAGCATGGCGGAGAGTACCATCACAAATGTACCGTTCCGTCGTACCTACGATGCGCTCTGCTGTCTAGCCGGCTAGGCGACTTGGTCAATCCCGGGTCCGTCCGCCGTCACTTCCACTCGAGCAGATGGAGGCCTTGCGATGCTGAGGAAACAGGTCACTCCGAAGCCACCCGTCGAGTCCGCATCCTTCGAGGACGAGATACCAGTTGCGAACGTCGCCACAGTGCACGTTAGTTCGGAACAGGGTGATCATCCCATCGACAATGTGTTCGATAACAGCCGAGGACCCGGAGGCAGTCGCTGGATTGCCGACGGACCTGGCGAGCAGACGGTGACTTTGGTGTTCGACAGCCCGCAGACCATCCGAAGAATCGGCGTGGAGGTTGAGGAGGTCGCGGTCAACCGAACGCAAGAGCTATCCGTGTTTGTCTCCTCCGATGGAGGGCGGACCTATCGACAGCTCGTGCGACAGGAGTTCAACTTCAGCCCTCCCGGCACGAGTTTCGAGCGTGAGGTCTGGTCGGTCGCGGCGGACGCGGTAACCCATCTACGGCTGGAGATCAAGCCGGACAAGGGAGGTCGAATCGGCCGGGCGACTCTTACCGCCCTCGCGCTGGCGTAAAGCGTGCTCGGCGAGCTGCTGACAACGCGCGAATTGGGTAGTTCTCGGGTCGGTAGACGTACCGGAGATACCTGGAACCCGAACGACGATAGAGAGTGGTGATGAGAGGTACCTAGAACCAAGTGATCCCAGGGGATCCCATGGCACGACAGGTGACCCGACGCCAGATGGAGACGTGGCTGCTAGGCAACGGGTTCCGCCGTCTCAAGGGCGGAATGAGCGGCCACGTGCAGTACGAGAGGCAAGGTGTCAAGATAACCTTGCCTGGGCACGGGCCGCAGGATCTGACAAAGAAGCATGTCGCGCTCATTCTTCGTTCGCTTGATGAGGCAGGATTCGACCGTGAGCAGGTGCGCCGCGAGCTCGGTGGATGAGAGATGCCCCTAGAAGCCGGCAATCCAGGAATACGTGATGGCCGATATATCAAGAGCCGCCCTTTAACGGAAGCGGCTCCGACTTCGACTGAGAGCAATACCTAGATCGGACCGATCGACCTGCGAAGTGTGTCGCGATGCGTTCCACTAGCGTTGCCGACGAGTTTCCCGAGCTTCACTCTTATGCGGCTGACGGCGGAGCGGTAGCAGAAGGCGGGTGAGCCCAGTGTGGCCCGACCCGCGGCCGTAGACGACCGCAGCCTTCTAGCTGGAGCTCCAGTTGAACGGCGCGAAATGGCCGTTGTTCTTGCCCGATGTGTCGTCCCAGTCGATGCCGAAGGCGTGCAGGTGGCTACGGGAGGCCTTCGCCAACGCGAGCCGGCTCGCGGCCGGGTGGGCGACGTTGTCAAGGTAGATCGGCTCGTTCTGGTTGGCGCCCGCAATGCCCTCGACGGCGATGTCGAGCACGCCCCGGATGGACACCGACCGACGCATCCCGCTCCTCTCGATGGTGATTGGCTTTGCCTCGGTGCCCCCGAAGCGACCGATCAGTGGACCAAGCGCGGCCATCGGACCACCGCCCTGGCCGCTCGCGATGGCCGTGAGCGCCTCGCGCTGCTCGGTCGAGGCCTGCTCGTCCACAACGACGCCGACGTTCCAGTTGCCCTGGATCATCGGGCCCGGCGTGTGCAGTAGCACGGCAAAGCTCAAGCCGTCGAGCCGGGTGCCTCCATACTGACCGCGCTCGACGTGGAACACGAGGCCCGCGTCGCAGGAGCCCTTGGTCGGCCGTGCGGCCAGCCCCGAGGTCGGACAAGGGCACACGGAGTCACAGCTGCAGGCTTCGAAGTACTCGCCGCTGATCCGCCACTGAAGGTTCGCCATGGTGATCCTCCCTGGATTGCCTGGTGTCCGTCACATCGAGTGGCCGCCGGCCCGCAGCGCCATAGCGAGGTCTGGCCGGACGGCAACGGCCACGCCGAGCAGCACCAGCGCGATGCCGGTCACTCGCGCGATACATTCTCCATACGGCAGGAGCTTCTCGGCCGCGACGACCGCCGCGATGAGCAGCACCCATGGAAGGCCCATCGCGCCGGCGGCGACCAGCACGGCCATGAGTGCCCAGCAGCAACCGAGACAGTAGACCGCGTGTGCCCAGCCCATTGCCAACCCGCCACGCCAACCCGGGCGCCAATGGCCGAGAAGGAACCCGATCGGGCTGCGACAGTGTCGCAGACACACCTGCTTGAGCGGCGAGACCTGGAAAAGCCCAGCGACGAGGAGCACCCCGGCGATGCCGTAGGGCAGCGCATCGGAGGTGATGGCGCCAAGCGCCACGCTCCCGAAGTAGATCGGGACACCTGTTGACGCCCAAAGCGCAAGATACATGAGCGCGAACAACGCCACGGGCACGGCCTTCCCGACCAGGCCCGCCGAGTTTCGCTGGGTCGCGGCGTAGAGCCCGATCATCGGCGAGGCACTCGGCAGCATCATTGCGGCCATCATGGCAGCCCAGGCTCCCACGTACAGAAGCCCGTCCAAGACCGTCGGGGTCATCGCCATGTGCATGTCACGCATGTCATCGGTTCTCATTGCCGACGACAAGACTGGGACCCACGCCGTCACCGTGATGACGAGCAGGACGGCGTACGTCAGGACGGACATGGGATCGCGGGCGGTGACGACGGCCGGACTCGGCGTTGACTCGGGAGAAGAGTCAGCGACCACGGCCGGCATTCTATTCCGCATCTTGCAAGGTGTCCAGCGCCCCGGTTCAGGTCCTCATCGGCACTGGGGCATAGCGCGCGGCGCGCGCTTCATCACATGCTCATTCGGGTATTCGTCGAAGGCACATTTGCTCTCGTCCCAAGGGTGTAGATGATCTCGTGCGTCCCGGCGTGACCAGCCTAGAGCTTATTGTTTTCTGGCAGCTCCAGTCCTTAGAACAGTAAGTTCTAGGACGTCTCGTTAGGTTCTTGTGTCACGCTCTTCGCGATCGCAGGGAAAATCATCCGCGTTCATTAGATGCGCAATGTCCCCGTACCCTAAGCTCAGATCCAGCGCGCCGCGGCCGCGCCGGTGTCCTCCGGGCGGCTGTTGAAGGCGATGGCCGCGCCCGGAGCGGCGCGGTGGATGGCGTTGACTAAGGCCTCGAACAGGACCAGCCGGCTCGGCGGCAAGCGGACACCCGCTCCGACCACCACGCAGTCGTAGTGGCCCTCGGCCAGGCGGCGCTCCACGGCGAGTGCGGCGGTCGCGTCGGGATTGATAAAGCAGTTCTCGGCCTGCCAGCCGCGCTCGGCCATGTCGGCGAGCGCGACTTCTACCCCGGCGTGAATCTTCTCCGCAGTCATGCCCCGCGGCAGCGCCGGATCCGAAAAATCCACCGTCGCCGGATCCAAGCCGACCAACAGAACTCGCTTCATCTCACGCTCCCCCCGCCCAGCTGCGTCCGCCACCATTCCCTACTCTAGCTGGATCATGTCCCTAGATCACCGTGTTCCAAGGACGCCTGGGTACCTGTGGCGACCTGAGATCACGCATGCCCGTCAGGAGTCGCCAAGGAACAGACCCTCGTTGGCTCGAGCGTTTCCTCGCCGTCCCACTCAGCCGGCGGGACGGCGACTGATCCGGACCCGGCCCGGCTGGAGGACCACGAATTGGCCCACGAGTCCCTCACCGCGCTCCTCGACCAGCTTCAGGACGGCTCCGGGAAGATCGGCGCGGGCCCTCGCCGGGAAGCGAAGCAGGAAGACGCCGCCCGCCGCGGCCTCGTTGGCATGGAGCAGCTGACCGAAGTCCTTGTCCTCAGTCACCAAGATTCTGCCCTCGCGAATCGCGAGCTCCAGCACGACCCGTCCGTGGCGCGTGCCGAGATCTCCGCGATCGCTACCACGTCGTGACCGGCAACACGGAGGGCCCGGACGACGGCGAAGTCACAGCTCTCATCCGCCAGGAATCGCACCGGTACCGGTCAACGCTTGGGGTGCTTGCGGCCGCGCCCTCTAGCGGGCTCCATGACCACCGTCTCCTCGTGCGCCACCGTATCCGCCGCATAGCCGATGGCCGCCTGGATGTCCGCGCGCGTGAGGCGCGGGTAGGCGTCCAGTAGATCAGCCTCCGTGGCCCCTTCGCTCAGCTTGCGCAGGACGAGCTCGACGGTGATCCGGGTCCCGCGAATGACGGGCTTTCCCAGCATGACCTTGGGATTCATCTCAATCCGATCGGTGATTGTCATCCTCACCTCCGCGGCCAGCTTCTCTGTCAGGAGACCCGCGAGCCGCACCCTCGCCGATGATTCTAAAGGATGAGTGGAGATGGGAAAAGGGGGATGCCGGCGGGGTGCGCTCCAATCAACTCGTCCAAAACGAGCGAGCTTTTCACTGAGTGGGGAGGTCCCGCCCGAACCCGTTGCGCCCGGGCTCTCGACTGAGGGCCGCTCAGGGCGCGCCCACTCCACAAAAGGGGGAGCATCATTCCCATGGTCAAGGGCAGCGGATCGTCTTCCCCCATCTCCCCCCGGTCAGCAGGCATCGCGCCCGTCTTGGCCAAGGAGATACTGGCTTGTCTGAAGGTCATGGTCACGCCCTCCGTAGGGTGAGCAGGGTTGTTGTCGGCAGACCGAGAGCGCTCGCCGTGCTATGGCGGAGGCGGAGACCGGCTACTCGGGGGTACCTCGGCGAACACAGTCCTCCCGACCGCGAGACGGAAGGCCGCCCGAGTTAGCGGCATTTGACATGGCCTCGTACGGCCTCTCGGTTGACACGCCCTGAGGTCGGGCGTAGGTTGCTCCCAACATCATGGCGACCGGACGGCGAGGAGAGGCGAAGCCGTTCACCACCATCGCCGTCATCGTTCTTTCTTTGATAGCGCTCCTGCAACTGCTCCGCTTCGTCTTGAGGTGGGAGGTGACGCTCAACGGCGCGATAGTTCCCGTGTGGCTCAGCGGCGTCGCGTTTGTGGTCGCAGGCGCGCTGGCCGTGATGGTCTGGCGGGAAACCCGCCGGTGAACCGGCGGCCATGGCACGCGCTCGCCGACTCGTCCCGCTGCTTGCCGCGTGTACGCGCTTGCCGTACGGCCCCATATGCTTCGGTGGGGCGCTTCGGACGAGGAGGTGCGGCAGCCGTATTCAGGAGCCAACCTGATTCCCGGCGGCCAGCGGGGCGCGACGACGGCCGTGACGATCGACGCCTCGCCGTCGCGTGTCTGGCCGTGGCTCGTGCAGGTGAGCTGCGATCGGGCTGGCTGGTACAGTTGGGACCGTCTCGACAACGGTGGCGTCCCGAGCGCCGAGCGGATCCACCCGGAGTGGCAGCACTTCGCGGTCAAGGATCGCCTAGCGTCAACGCCGAGCGGGAGCGCCTGGTTCGAGGTCGCCGTGCTCGACCCGGATCATTTTCCTAAGTGCGTGCGGCGATCAACCTGCGCGGCGGGCGCCCTTTCGACACCGCGAGGCCGCGACCGGGGTTCTCCTTGGATGCTCCCTGCGGCTTTCAGCTCAAGGAATTACCCGGTGAGCGTATGCGGCTCGGGGTCAGCAGCTACGCTTCCGCTCGGCCGCGGCTCCTGCAGGGGAAGCCCATTGGGTCATGCAGACGCGCCACTTCGCGAACCTGAAGCGGCGCGCTGAAAGCCAGCGCGTGCGATCCCTCGAGTCAGCGCAGGATTGGACTCGGAGCAGCAAGTGTCTCAAGAGTCCTTGGACGCGGGCGATCCACGGACCGCCTGTGAAGAGTACCTCTCGGTGCAGGAACAAACGGCGAAGACAGGAGGGTCTAATGACTAGCTTCGCAATCGGTGCGGCGACGGTCACGCGGATCGAGGAGACCTACGAGCCCAACTTCGACGCGGCGAAGTTCTTCCCCGACTGGCGACCGGAGACGGTTCAGCAGCATAAGGACTGGATGTTGCCGCATCACTACGATGCTGCAAGTGGATTCTTAAAGCTTAGCGTACACAGCTGGCTGGTCCGGGTTGGTGGGCGCACGATTCTCATCGATACCTGCGTCGGGAACGGTAAGGCGCGACCGACCATGCCGAAGTGGCATCAGATGCAGACCGGCTACCTCGACCGTCTGGCGGAGGCGGGAGTGCGCCCGGACCAAATCGATATGGTGATGTGTACGCACCTGCATTCGGACCACGTCGGCTGGAACACCAGGCTCGACAATGGTCGCTGGATGCCGACGTTCCCGAACGCGCGGTACGTGTTCAGCAAACTGGACTATGAATTCTACCGGACCCCTGCGCCAGAGAAGGGGCCCGCGTCACTCGCCGCCTTCCACGACAGTGTGCGGCCGGTCGTTGAGGCCGGCCTCGCACACATGGTCTCCGGTACCCATCAGGTGGACGAGCATATCTCCCTGGACCCGGCTCCCGGCCACACACCGGGCACCGTAGCCATTACGCTCGTCTCCCGCGGCGAGCGCGCTCTTTTCTCCGGCGACATTCTCCACCATGCCATTCAGGTTCATGAGCCGACGTGGAACAGCGTCGGGTGCGTCGACGGGGTCAGTGCCCGGACGGGCCGACGCAAGGTGCTGGAGGAGTGCGTCGGTACTGGCGCCGTGCTGATGCCAGCGCATTTCGGTATCCCATTCGCCTGTCACGTTGACGCTAAGGGCGATAGGTTCGTCCCACGCTTCTAGGAAGGCCCTGGGGGCGCTACCACTAGGATCACGCGGCGAGGCAAGTGACGACGGCTGGCAATGAGGGCCGGCCGGCGGCCTATGAAGGACCGTGATGACGCTGAATGGCTCGGCCAGACTCCCTGAATGAGAGCGATCTAGGGAGTCGGAGCCCACTGGCAGGACTTCGGTTGCAGCCGGGGTCAGTGAGAACGGCCGCCAGAGCGGTAAGATGCGTAAAGTCGGCCCAGGGCGGTGCTTGACCCTATAGGAGTCGTCGGGTAGGGTAGTCGCACCTCCCGGGTCCTGGGAGTTCAAGATGTCCTGGCAGGGTCTGCGGTGTTGTTCCGTGACGCCCTCGCGGTCAGACGACCGACGAGGGCGTTCGTGTCTCACGCTTGACGGTCAAGGAGGCAGCCATGGTGTTGCGCGGCAAGCACGCACTTGTGACGGGCGGCTCTCGCGGGATCGGACGAGGCATCGTGCTCAAGCTAGCCGAGGAAGGGGCTCGCGTCGGCATCCACTACTACCGAAACGAGGCCGCGGCCAAGGAGACGCTGGAGCGTGTCCGGAAGCACGGCACCGACGGATTCCTCGTACAGGGGGATGTGTCGCGACCCGAGGACGTTCGTCGGATGTTCGCGGAGGTGAAGAGTCGGTTCGGAACGCTGGACATCTTCGTAGCGAACGCGCGCCCTGAACTGGCGATGTTCTATCAGAAGCCGATGGAGATCACGCTGGAGGCCTGGGATCACGCCCTGGACTCGCAGGCGAAGGCGTTCTTGGTTGGCGCCCGCGAAGCCGTCGCGCTAATGGGGGAAGGCGGGCGGATGGTGGCCATTACGTACGCGCCGGGCGGGCGCACCGGCACGTGGCAGCCCTGGGTGGCGATGGGCTCGGCGAAAGCGGCGCTCGAGTCGCTCGTCCGCTACTTCGCGGTGACACTCGCCACGCGCGGTATAACGGTCAACAGTGTCAGTCCGGGGTTGACCGATGACAGCGTGCTGAATGGATTGCCTGATCCGGTGGTCCAAACGGCGCGGACCTGGCACGCGAGCGGCTGGACCCCGATGGCCCGGATGGGGACCCCGGCGGACATCGGCAATGTCGTGGCACTTCTGTGCTCGCCGGACGCGAACTGGATCACGGGTCAACTCATCACAGCGGACGGTGGCGCGTCGCTCGTGGACACCCATCTGCCCCTTGAAATTCAGCGAGGCTAACGTATCGACGCTTTCCTAAGGCGGGGCCGTACGGCTGTACTCGGTCGTGGCCAGGAGCGGTAGCGACGACGCACGTTGATGCCGCTCTCCGCCCGCTTCACGATCGACACAGCAGCCGGTGCTGCTTCCGGCGAATGTGGGTCATTCAAAATGGGTTGGTCCCCGGATCAGACCGATCCAGGGTCACTCTCGGCGACTGATGGCGGTAGAAGATCGAACGGTGTCCTCGGGATGGTACGGAAGATCGTATTGTCGGCTCGAAAGCGACCACCGGATGCGTCGGCGGCGGCTCTGCCCACTTACTCGTAACGCTCCACCCGGAACTGGAACACCCTAGAACTTACTGATCTAAGGACTGCCGCCTTCCGGGAACAGTAAGTTTCAGGGAGCCCAATAGGTTGACGGCGATGGCGAGCATTCCGATCACCAGCGGCCACCGGTACCCGTAGCGGTCCCCAAGCGGCCCGACGACGAGGCCCAGGCCGGCGCTCAGCAGGACCATCAGCGTCACAACCTGCCCGAGGAGGGGGACCGTCGTGTGCAGGTCGCGCGCCATCGGCGGGTAGAAGGGGGTCGTGGCGAAGAAGTTGAGCGCTGCCAGGAAGGCGGCGACGCACAGCGCCGCGAGGAGGCGCCCGCCCACATGCCCGTCCGCGGCCGACGTCTTGCCCTTACTGACTGCGTTGCTCACCACCGAACCGGCTCCCGCATTCACGTGAGACCTTTCAGCGGACCCGGCCAAGCACCACCGATCTCTGGACTCTAACCTGGATCGATCTGATCCAGGGCCTATCGGCGGCTGCCCCAACCCGCAGTTCGCCAGGCGGTCCGTCGCGAGGCGCTGGAGGCCTCGATGAAGAAATGGCCGCGAACGGTTCCGGGATCACGAGGGCCTCACCGGCGGATGCCCCCAGACGAAGACGTGAAGCCCCCGCGCCCGGGGCCACCCCGCTTCCAGTGGGACACCGCGAGTCGTCATGCTGCTACGATGAGGCTTGACAGCACGTACTGAGACACCGGCTTCACGAGGTGCGCGTCAAAACCGGCCTCTTTCGAACGCTGGCGGTCAGCCGCCTGGCCGTACCCAGTCACAGCGATGAGACTCGGTGTCTTGCCAGCCAGTGTCGAGCGCAACGTGCGGGCAACGTCATA
Organism: uncultured Candidatus Rokubacteria bacterium; assembly: GCA_963708025.1. Taxonomy (GTDB): domain Bacteria; phylum Methylomirabilota; class Methylomirabilia; order Rokubacteriales; family DASRDR01; genus CAVPSB01. The sequence goes on from CAVPSB010000013.1 coordinate 471,131, forward strand.
GCCATCGAGACCGGGCAGGCCCAGATCGATCAAGACGACATCGGGTCGTTCGGCGAGTGCCAGGGCCACGCCCCGTGTCCCATCGCTCGCCTCGGCGACCCGATGCCCGAGAGACTCGAGCAGAAGACGCAGCGATTCGCGCGCGTCATCGTTATCCTCGATGATCAGCACTCGCCGCGGCTGCTCGGGGATGGCCGCCGGCGAGGGCGGAGCAGGCGTCTGCACGAGCTCGAGTGGGAGTCGAATCGTGAACTGAGCCCCGCGCCCTCTGCCCTCACTCAGCGCGAGAATGGTGCCACCGTGCATTTCGATCAAGCGCCGCCCCAGGCTCAGCCCGATCCCCAGGCCTCCCGGTGACCGGCCCATCGGCCTCTCACCCTGCGCGAACAAGTCGAAAACGCGCGCGAGCAGTTCAGGTGCAATGCCGACCCCGCTGTCGGTGACCCGAAGGACCGCGTCGTGCCCATCCCGCAGGACATCGACATCGATCGACCCTCCCGGGGGAGTGTACTTGACGGCATTCTCCAAAAGGTTCGTGATGATTTGTTCGAGGCGGGTCGGGTCGGCGTTGACGACAACGGACTCGGCTCGGAAGGTGATGCGGTGCTCTCGGCCTTTGCCAGCCTCCCGCAGTGAGCGCACACAATGCCCAGCCACGTCGCTCAGGTTGAGCGGCTCACGCTGCAGAATGATCTTGCCCGCGGTCAGCCCCGCGACATCCAGGAGATCCTCAAGAAGCCGCGTGAGATGCTGGGTCTGACGATGAATGATCTGCCGCAGACGAACGGCAGGCTCCTCCGGAGGGCCCCGTTGCCCGAGCACGTTCACGGCATTGCTGATGGCGGCGAGGGGGTTGCGCAGCTCGTGTGAGAGCGTCGCGAGAAACTCATCCTTCGCCCGGTTGGCCTCGGCCGCCTCCCGATACAGTTGCGCGTTCTCGAGAAAGATACCGGCCAGATCACTGATCCCCTGGAGCAGTCGGAGCTCGTCCTCACTGAACGAGCGACGCTTCGTCCACCAGATGACGAAGAAGCCGCCGACGGGTCGATCCTTGATACAGATCGGCACGAAGACATCGGATTGGTGTGGAAAGCGGCGGAAGCTCTCGGCGTCCACGCGAGAATCGCCGGACATATCGTCGGTCCACACAGCGCGTCGATGGAGCCAGGCCTCTTCGATGGCCGGATGATTCTTGATCGGGATCGGAAACCGCCGGAACGCGTTGACCAGATTCTTGGGGACCCGATAGCCAGCCACCGGTTGAAGCTCCTCGTGAGCGGGATCGGCAAGAAAGGCGCCTGCCATATCAGCGGCCAGCGCCCGAGCTATCTCACGCGCCACTCGTCGCATCGTTTCTGTGGGATCCAGCGTCGAGCTCAGCGTCCGGCTGATCGCCAGCAGCGTCGCGGTCTCCTGCAGTCTGAGCTGTTCGCGCCTGAGGAGGTCCGCTCGCTCCACCTCCGCATGCTTGCGGTCGGTGATGTCGCGCAGGATGGCAAGGTGGCGCCCGGCGAGGAAGTGGGCTCGCGCGCTGTACTCGACGTCGCGTAGCGCCCCATCAGCACGGACCACGCGTAGCTCGCCGGTTTGCTGGCCGGTGGTGAGAAAGTCCCGCCAGGCGCCGTCGAGGTCCTGTGCAGGCGGCTCGAGTAGCTCGTCAAAGCGCCGACCGAGGAGTTCGTCCGGCGGCAGGCCGAGCAGGCGGCAGGCGGCTGGGTTTGCATCGATGAAGGTGCGAGCATCATCGATGACCAGCACCGCGTCAAGTGCCGCCTTGAACAGCGCCTCGAACTCTGATCTGCTCGACATCAGGAGAGAGAGATGTCAAGCGTGAAGGTAAGGAACCACATGTCGAGACCGCCTCGATAAGGCTAGTCCCGTCCGCAGCACCCGCTAGACGCACCCGCCTGTTCTGGATGCGCGATGATCTCATCTGTCCGCATCGGCATGCTCTCCAGGAATGGGGCCCGAGCGCTCGCGGTCTCCAGCGTCGGATGCGATCAGGGCGCGATGGCGGTGGCCGGCATGATCGATCCATGGCGCATCGACGATGCTACTCCGCCAATGACGTCGACACCGCGGACAATGCGCAGTAGGCCCGAGTTTATGCGGAGGGTGCGAGGATGTCAATTGAGAGGCGCGTGTAGGGGCCTCCCCCGATGTATCCGATCGTAGACACCGCGGGACCCGACTTGCTCGGTCGGCCGCGGAGCCCAGTGCGCCCCTTTAGGGCGTTCAGAACCGGCCTCGCGATCCCGCTATTCGACCCGCCGTTCCGTCCACGGGTAGCAGCGCGCGCCACGCACGCTGCAACTCGTGCAAGCGGCCCCTTCCCGAGTTGATGTTCGCCTTCGCCCGTTCGGAGATGATCATGGTTGAGCCATCAACGCTTGCAGCGCCGCGCGCCGAGGCGCGCCCGACCCCTTGATCTGCGTGCGATGCATCACGCGCCGCGCCTTCGGGTCGAATGCGTCCCGGCGATGCATCGTGGTGCGGTTGTCCCAGAGCACGAGATCGCCCAGCGCCCACTTGTGCCGGTAGATCGCGGCATCGGCGTACGACCAGATCTCGTCCAGGAGGCGCTCCGACTCCTCGAGCTCTAGGCCCATGATGTAGGCATTGCGTCGGCGACCGAGATATAGCGCGTTGTCGCCCGACATCGGGTGCTCGATGACAATCGGGTGCGGCGTGCCTTCCGATACACGCGGATCTTCGGAAGCCGCCAGACCCTTGCGAAGATAGCCGCCGGAGTCGTACGTGCCGTCGTGCTTGATATCGAGCTGCTTGATCCGGCCGACCAACCGCTGCGGCATTCTCGCGAGCGCGGCCTTCATGCTGCAAAACCAAGTGTCGCCGCCCTCGGTCGGGATTTCGAGCGAATACAGCATCGACGCATCCGGCGGTTGCGACACGTAGCTCATGTCCGTGTGCCAAGTCGCTTCGCCGTCGCCGAGGGCGCCGATCGGCTCGCCCTTCTCGTCGAGCACGTTGGACACGACGTAGATATCCGGATAGCCCGGAGGTGACTTGCGTCCGGCGCCCTGATTCGGGGGCGGGTCGAGCGTGCCGAAATGCTTGGAGAACGACAACAGATCGTCGTCGGTCAGTTTCTGGTTCCGGAAGATCAGGACGTCGTGGCGGTACCAGGCGTTCTTGATTGCTTCGATCTGCGCGTCGGTGACCGTCGCGAGGTTGACGCCTCTGACTTCGGCGCCGACGGTTCCAGTGGGAACGATTTCGAGTGCATCCGACATGTTGTCCTCCTTGGTCGGCGATTACTCTAGCCGGGCCCGGCGGCGGGGAACTCGACCGTGAAGACCGCGCCCGGGCCCGGGTCGCGGTTCTCCGCCCGGATGGTGCCGCGGTGGACGTTGACGATGGCCCGGCACAGCGCGAGGCCGAGCCCGGTGCCGTGCCGCTTGGTGGTCACGAAGGGCTCGAAGACCGTCTCGCGGACCGACTCGGAGATCCCCGGTCCGGTGTCCGCGACCTCCAGGAAGACCGTCGGGCGCGAGCGCCCCCGCCGCTCCCCGCAGCGCACGTGGATCTCCCCCCGGTCGGAGACCGCCTCCCGGGCGTTGACCACCAGGTTCAGGCAGAGCTGCTGGAGCTGCTCGCGGTCGCCGCGGACCCGGCAGCCGCCCTCGAGGTCCAGGACGACGGTGACGGACGCCTGGCTCAGGCTGGCCTGGAGCAGGCGCAGGGTCTCCCGGATCACCTCGCCCAGATCGACCGGCGTGAACGTCGCGCGCGGGACGTCGCGCATCCCCATCAGCCGCTCGAGCAGCGCGTCGATCCGGTCGATCTCCCGCGTCCCCACGCTGGCGAACTCGCGCTGCTCCTCCTGGGCGGCGCACGTGCAGCCCTCGGGCAGGAGCTGGAAGTGCGTCTTGATCGCCACCAGCGGGTTCCGCACCTCGTGCGCGATGCCCGACGCCATCGCGCCCAGCGTGGCCAGCCGCTCGACCCGGCGGGTCTCCGCCTCGAGCTCCTTGACCCGGCTCAGGTCGCTGCCCACGCAGACCGCGCCGTGGACCTCGCCCTGCGCGTTCAGCAGCGGGGCCACCGCGCAGACGAGATGGACGGCCGGGCCGGGGCCGCTCCGCAGCGCGACCTCTTCCTGACGCGGCTGCCCGTCGGCGAGCGTCTCCCCGATCAGCCGGGCCAGCGGATGCGCGGCCGGCAGGGTATGGCCGCGCACCGACTCCCCCGGCAGCCCGGTCACGCGCGCGGCCGCGTCGTTGAACCACTCGACCTGGCCGAGCCGGTTCACCGCCACCACCGCGCCCGGCATCGTCTGGAGGATCGCCTCGATCTGCTCGCGGGCACGCACCACGTCCCGGTGGAGCCGCGCGTTGGCGAGCGCCACCGCCGCCTCGGCGGCGAGCGCGCCGAGCAGGGCCACGTCCTCGTCGAAGTAGGGATCCCCCGAGCGCTTCGGCCCGATCACCAGGAGGCCGCCCAGCCCGCCCGGCCCCGGGTCGGCGCCGATGGGCACGGCCAGCTCGCCGCCCCGGCCGGCCAGCTCGCCGAGGGCGCGCTGCCCGTCGGCGTCGGCCCGGCCGGGATCGTCGAGCAGGAGGGGCTGGCGATGACGCGTGAGCCAGCTCACCAGGGCCGAGTCCGCCGGCAGGCTCTCCGCTCCGCCGGCATCCGGCTCGAGCGCGCGACCCTGCCGCACGGCGCGCCGGTACCCGGACCCGTCGGGCGCCGGCAGCCACACCTCGACGCGGTCGGGCCGGACGGCCCGGTCCACCACCATGCCGAGGTCGATGAGGAGCGTGTCGAGGTGCCGTAGCTGCCCCAGCCGCTCCATCGCTTCCCGGATGACCTCGTGATAGGCGTAGCGTTCCCGGTACACGTAGGCGTTGAGCACCCGGTGCAGGCGATTGCGGAGCGGCGCGGCCAGGACGGCGACCACGCCGACCACGAGGGCGCCCAGGACCAGCCGCCCCACGGCGGTGGGAGTCCACAGGTCCACGGCCACCACGAGCGCGACCGCCGGCGCCGCCAGGATGAGACCGGTCAGGGCATAGACGGTGCCGTCGCGCACGATGAGCCGGATGTCCATCAGCCGGTGGCGGATGATGGCGTGCGCCATGACGGCGATCATGGGGATCGTGAACAGCGGGCCGTAGCTGGAGACCGCCGCCGTCCCGACCAGCAGCGGGGCCACCAGGTTCGTCGTGATGATGGCCAGGCTGGGGACGACGAACCCCAGCAGGAGGTACTGGAGCTGGAGCCGGGCCAGCCCGGTCGCCCGGCGGAACCGCCGCCAGAGGGTGGCCACGGCCGCGCCGATGCAGGCGAAGACGTATGCCCCGAACGCCGGGTAGAGGGGGCCGTAGAAGTTCAGGTGGTGGCCGTCCTGGAAGATCGACTCGCGGTAGACGAGCGGCGTGAACGAGAGCAGCGTGAAGGCCCCGCCCAGGACGGCAAAGACGGCGAAGTCCCACTGGCCCCGGAGGGTGGCCCCGTGCGGGAGGCTCTTGACCAGCGCCAGCAGGCAGAGGACGAGGAGGCTGGCGCCGACGTAGGCGAGGCGATCGAGGAGCGGCGGCGAGCTGGCGGTGCGGATGAAGAGGAGCCCGATGCTCCACAGCGCGATGCTGCCGCCGAACGCGGCGAACAGCCGGTGGGGCCAGCTCCCCGGCCTCTGCCGGTACACGGAGAGGCCGAAGGCGACGTTGACGATCGCGACCGCCAGCAGGAGCAGGCGAACGAGCGGATACTCCGGGCCGACGAGCTCCGTGACGCTCATGGGGCCACCGTTGCACTCCCTTATACCCCATGCTATTGGGGAGGGCGAGATGGCTCCCCCGCTGGCGGATCGCCCCGATTCTGCCGCGGCCTACCCGCCGGCCCCGCGCCCACGGCGGCGCCGACGGTCCTGGTGGTGGACGACGAGGACGGCGTCCGGGACTCCGTGCGGCGGATCCTGAAGTCGACGTGCCGCCTCCTCGAAGCCGGGGACGCGGCCACCGCGCTCGAGACCCTGCGACGCCACGCGGTTGACGTGGTCATCCTCGACGTGCGCCTTCCCGACGCCCAGGGCATCGACCTGCTGGGGCCGATCCGGGCGGCCGACGACTCGATCGAGGTCATCTTGCTGACGGCGGTCCGCGAGGTCCGGGCGGCGGTGGAGGCCATGAAGCTGGGGGCCTACGACTACCTGACCAAGCCGTTCGACGTCGACGAGCTGCGGACCCAGGTCGGCCGGGCGGTCGAGCGCCGGGCCCTCCGCCGGGCCCTCCTCGCCTTCCGCGCCGAGCTCCGGGAGGCCCAGGGCTTCGAGGCCATCGTCGGAGGCCACCCGTCGATGCTCCGGATCTACGAGCTGATCACCCAGGTGGCCTCGACGACCACCTCGGTGCTGATCCAGGGGGAGACGGGGACCGGGAAGGAGCTGGTCGCGCGGGCCATCCATCACCAGAGCCCACGCCGGGACAACCCGCTGGTCGCCGTCAACGTGGCCGCCATCCCCGAGCCGCTCGTGGAATCCGAGCTGTTCGGCCACGAGAAGGGCGCCTTCACCGGCGCCCAGAAGCGACGGCTCGGGCGGTTCGAGCTGGCCCACGGCGGGACGATCTTCCTGGACGAGCTGGGAAGCCTCCGCCTCGACGTGCAGGCCAAGCTGCTGCGTGTCCTCCAGGAGCACGAGGTCGAGCGGCTGGGCGGGACCCAGACCGTCAAGCTCGACATCCGGCTGCTGGCGGCGACGAACGTGGACCTCAAGCAGGCGGTGGCGGCGGGGACGTTCCGCGAGGACCTCTACTATCGCGTGAACGTCCTCACGATCCGACTGCCGCCGCTCCGCGAGCGGGCGGACGACATCCCGCTGCTGGCCGCCCACTTCGTGCGGAAGTACAGCCAGAAGTTCGGGCGCGCGGTCCAGGACATCAGCCCGGTCGCGCTCGACCTGCTGAAGAGCTACTCCTGGCCCGGGAACGTGCGCGAGCTGGAGAACATCGTCGAGCGGGCGGTGGCCCTGGCCCGGGGCCCGGTGCTCGGCCTCCAGCACCTCCCGATCGAGCTGGCCGTCCCCGACGGCATCCCGACCGACCCCCAGACGGTGCCCACCGACCTGAAGTTGACCCTGCGGCGGTTCGAGACGCAGCTGCTGCTCCGGGTGCTCGAGTTGACCGGCTGGAACTACGGCAAGGCGGCCGACCAGCTCGGCATTCACCGGAACACGCTGCGGTATCGTCTCGAAGCGCTGGGAATCGCCCGCGCCGGCGCCGCCGAGTCCGAGCCCGATCCCCCGCCCGCCCCGTAGCTCCCGCCGGATTCTTGTGCAGCGTCGCCCCGCGCTGCACGAATCCTTGTGCACGCCCGCGAGCCGCCCCCCGTCGAGATCGGCTGCCCGGGCGCGGAGATAGCAGCCTTCGCGCCGTGGCACGCGCGTTGCGCTTCCTTCACGCAGGCGGCGAGGGACGAGGACCTCCACCAGCGACTACGGGAGGGAGCCATGGTCGGCGCGCAGGCGGTCAACCGGCGGCGGTGGTGGGACGAGGACGAGGTCGTCGCCTCCCTGGACTTCGGTCTGGCGACGGCGACCGACGACTTCGAGGGCGCGTTCCGGCTCCTCCACGATCAGTACGTCCGGGTCGGGTACATGAGCCCCCACCCCACCCGCCGCCGCGTCGGCATCTTCAACGCGGTCCCGTCCACCAAGGTGTTCGTCGCCAAGGACGGAGACCGGGTGGTCGGCACCGTGACCCTGGTCCAGGACTCCCCGGTCGGGCTCCCGATGGACCAGGTCTACCGCGAGGAGGTGTCGCGCTTCCGCGCTCCGGGCCGGCGCCTCGGGGAAGCCTCGACGCTGACCGTGGACCCCGCGCTACCGGGACTCGGGGGTCGCGATCCTGATGCGGCTCTACCGGCTGCTGAGCGTCTACGCCACCACGATCGCCCGCCTGCACGACCTCTGCATGGTGGTCCGCCGCCACCACGTCCGGTTCTACCGGACGCTCTTCCCGTTTCGCCCGATCGGGCCGACCCGACCGTATCCGCGGCTCAACGGGGCGCCGGTGGTCGGCTTCCACACGGACCTGACGCCGGTCCGGGCGCTCGTCCAGGAGGCGCGGGGCCTGATGCCCGGCAGTCCCCTGGATTTCTTCTTCGGCCCGGAGCACCTCCCCGCGGTGCTGGCCCGCCTGCATCGGGACCTGGCGGTGTCGGCCATGAGCCCGGATCAGGTGGCGCACTTCTTCGCGGGACCCGGCGCCGAGGCCGCCGGCTCGCTGGCGCGGGCGACCGGGCTCCTGAGCGCCGGGCACCTTCCGGCGCTCCGACCGGTCCACCAGCTCACTGCGTGAACGTTGCCGCCCGGTCCGCGCCGGCGGCGAGGGACGCGAAACCCGAGGTCGGGTCAACCGGGAGGGTGCCATGAACGGAGCGCAGGCGGTCAACCGGCGGCGGTGGTGGGACGGAGGACGAGGTCGTCGCCTCCCTGGACTTCGGTCTGGCGACGGCGACCGACGACTTCGACGGCGCGTTCCGGCTCCTCCACGACAACTACGTCCGCGACGGCCACATGACGCCGCATCCGACCGGTCGCCGCGTCGGCATCTTCAACGCGCTGCCGTCCACCCGGGTGTTCGTCGCCAAGGACGGAGACCGGGTGGTCGGCACCGTCACGCTGGTCCCGGACTCGCCCGTCGGGCTCCCGATGGACCAGGTGTATCGGCAGGAGCTGGCAGGCCTGCGCGCGCGCGGCCGCCGCCTGGGGGAAGCCGGGACGCTCACCGTGGACCGCGCCTACCGCGCTTCGGGGGTCGCGATCCTGGCGCGGCTCTTCCGGATGCTGAGCCTGTATGCCGCCCGGATCGCCCGCCTGCACGAGCTGGTCATGGTCGTGGCCCCGCACCACGCCCGGTTCTACGAGACCTGCTTCCCGATCCGACAGTTCGGGCCCCTCCGGCCATACCCGCGGATCAACGGCACCCGGGTCATCGGCCTCGTGGGCGACCTCGTCATGACCCGGGCCCTCATCCGGGTGGCGCGGTTCGGGGTGGCGCTGGGGGGGTGCCACGACTTCTTCTTCGCGCCGCGGCACTGCCGCCCGGTGCTCGCCCGCCTCCGCCGCGACCTGGCGGGCTCCGCCCTGACTCCGGACCAGGTGGCCCACTTCTTCGCGGGACACAGGGCCGATGCCGCCACCTCCCTGGCGCTGGCCACCGGGCTCACGGGCGCCGCCCACCGGCACCTTCAGCTGACGGCGTAGGCCCTCAGCCCTGCTGGATCCGCATGCGGGGGTCCAGCGCGTCGCGCAGGCCGTCGCCGAGCAGGTTCAGCCCCAGCACGGTGACGGCGATCGCGATGCCCGGGACGAGGGCGATCCACGGCGCCTCGCGCATGTAGCCACGGCCTTCCGCGATGATGTTGCCCCAGGTCGGGGTCGGCGGCTGCGGCCCCATGCCGAGGAAGGAGAGGATCGCCTCGGTCAGCACGGCGTAGGCGAAGACGAAGGTGAGCTGGACGATGAGCGGCGCCAGGCAGTTCGGGAGCACGTGCCGCAGGAGGACCCGGTCGTGGCGCGCGCCGGCCGCCCGGGCGGCCTGGACGTACTCCAGCTCGCGGACGACCAGCACCGAGGCGCGGACGATCCGCGCGGTCCGCGGTGTGTACACGGCGGTGAGCGCGATCATGGCGTTCCCCATCGAGGGGCCCAGCGCCGACGCGATCCCGATCGCCAGCAGCACGGCGGGAAACGCCATCAGCGCATCCATCACGCGCATGAGCACGTCGTCGAGCCGGCGGTAGTAGCCGGCCACGGCGCCGATGAGCGTGCCGGCCAGCCCGCTCAGCACCATCACACCGAAGCCGATCTCGAGGGACAGCCGCGCGCCGTAGACGACGCGGCTCAGCAGATTCCGCCCGAAGTTGTCGGTCCCGAACCAGAAGTCGGCGCCGGGGGGCGTGAAGCGCTCGCGGAAGACCATCCGGTCCGGCGGCGAGGGCGCGATCACACCGGCCAGCAGCGCGACGACCACCACGAGCGCGAAGAGCAGCGCACCGATGACGAACGAGCGGTGTCCGCGGAGGCGCCGCACGGTCCGCGACCGCGCGAGACGCGCCAAAGCCGATCCGCGCCAGAGATGGGTCGCCGGGATCGGTCTAGCCAGCTGTCCGGGCAAAGGCATGACGGCTCCCGCGCCGTTGCCGGTCCGCCGAAGGTCGGTGGTCCACTCCGAGCGCCGGCTTTGCCGGCGCAACCCTCCGGGAGGGTCTCGGGGGGGTCTTCCGAGACCCCCCCGATGACTTACCGCTCGTGCTCATATCGGACCCGGGGGTCGAGGTAGCCGTAGAGCACGTCGACCAGGAGATTCAGGAGGACGAAGCCGGCCGCGGTCACCAGGAGCCCGCCCTGGATCACCGGGTAGTCGCGGCGCAGGACCGCCGAGCCCAGCAGGCGCCCGATCCCCGGGAGCGAATACACGGTCTCGATCACGACGGATCCGCTGAGGAGCAGGCTGGTGATGATGCCGACGATCGTGACGACCGGGATCATCACGTTCCGGAAGGCGTGCTTCCACACCACCGCGCTCCCCGGCAGCCCCTTGGTCCGCGCGGTGCGGATGTAGTCCTGGCCGAGCACCTCCAGCATCGTCGCCCGGGTGATCCGCGCCAGGAGGCCGATCTGGAGGAGGGCGAGCGAGACCGCCGGGAGCGTCGCGCTGCGCAGCCAGCCCACCACGCTCTCGGTCAGCGGGACATACCCCCCCGAGGGGAGCCAGTCGAGCTGGACGGCGAAGAGGACGATCAGCATGAGCCCGAGCCAGAAGCTCGGGAACGAGACGCCCAGGAGGGCGATCGTCATGAGCGCCTGATCGAGCCAGGTGTTCGGGCGCAGCGAGGCGGCGACGCCGCTCAGGATCCCGATCGCCAGGGTGAGGACCAGCGCGTAGGCGGTGAGGGACAGGGTGACGGGGAGGCGCTCGACCAGCGCCCGGGAGACGCTCCGCCCGAGCAGGAGGGAATCGCCGAGATCACCCCGGGCGAGCCCCTGGTACCAGCGGGCGAGCTGGACGAGCCGGGGCTGGTCGAGCCCGAGCTGGGTCCGGACCCGGGCGACCTCCTGGGGGGTGGCGCCCAGGCCGGCGATGATCATCGCCGGATCGCCCGGCACGATCTGCATGATGCCGAAGGCGATGAGCGTGACGAGGAACAGGACCGGGATCGCGCTCAGGACCCGGCGCGCGACGTAGCCCGCCATCGGGGGCGCCCCGGCCCTATTCCCCTCGCCCCCACCGGGGGAGAGGAACAGGGTGAGGGGGCGCGCTCCCGTGCACCCTCACCCCAGCCCTGAAAAGGAGAGGGAGTGGAACTACTCCTCGAACCAGACGCCCCACAGGCGCGGGATCCGGTACGGCTTGAAGCCCTTGACCTGGGACCGCGTCGCCTGGACCTTGGTCAGGTCGCCGAACTTGATGGCGTGGACCTGCTCGTAGAGCCGGGCCTGGGCGCGGGCGAAGGCCGCCTTGCGCTCCTCCAGGGTCGGCTTGCTCAGCATGTCCTCGTACGCCTGGACGAACACCGGGTCCCCCGGGGTGTACTGGAGCGCCGTCGGCGGGATCAGGTCGAGGATGGCGCCGGACGCGCCGACGGCTGGCCCGGTGCCGAAGCCGGTGAAGTAGATGTTCCACGGGTAGGTCTTGTCCTGCTGCTTCTTCCGCTGGGTCGGCCAGTCCGAGACCTCGATCTTCACGGTCATGCCGATCGCCTTCAGCTGCTCGCCCATCACCAGGGCCGCGTTGTACATGTTCTGGTAGTCGGTGTTGGTGATGAGGACCAGCTCCTCGCCCTTGTACCCGCCCTCCCGGAGGAGTCGCTTGGCCTGCTCCTTGTCGTTGACGTTGTAGCGCTCCTTGCCGGCGTCGGTGTAGTACGGGTTCCCGGGGTACTGGTACCCGGCCTGGAGCTTGTACGCCCCGTCGCTCGCCGCCTCCATGATCTCTTCCATGTTGAGGCCGACCTGGATCGCCCGCCGGACCAGGAGGTTGTCCGTCGGGGGCCGGGAGTGGTTGGGGATGGCGATGTGGATCCAGAACCGCTCGAGCGGGTAGAACGTGATGCTCTTGTTGCCCTGGAGCCGCTGGGCCGCCTTGGTCGGCACGTCCTCGACGGCCTGGAACTCGCCCTTCTCGAGGCCGGCCACGCGGGCCCCGCCCTCCGTCACGATCCGGAAGGTGACGGTGTTGAACCAGGCGAGCTTCCGCCCGCCGAACCCCGTCCGGTCCGGGTAGGCCTCGTTGACCTTGTACCGGTCGAAGCGCTTCAGCTTGACGTGGGAGTCGGGCACCCACTCGACGAACTGGAAGGGGCCGGTCCCGATGTAGGGCTCCGTCTTCCCGGCCGGCCTTGGCGGTCTCCTCCGCGGGCATGATGACGATCGGGACGCGGAAGGACGACAGCTCCTCGATGAACGTCGGGACCGCCTTCTTGAGCTTGAGCTGGAAGGTGTACTTGTCGGGCGCCGTCATCGAGGCGACCAGCTCCAGCATCTTCCGGTCGACGCCGACCTTCTGGTAGCGCTCGAACGAGGCCAGCACGTCGGCCGAGGTCATCTCCTTGCCGTTGTGGAACAGCACGCCCTTGCGCAGGGGGAAGGTGTAGGTCAGGTTGTCCGGGCTCGTGGTCCAGCGCTCGGCCAGCTCGGCGATCGGCGCGTTCGACTCGTCCCGCGTCAGCAGGCACTCGTACATGTGCATGGCCACGTTGCGGGTCGCGATCGCCGACGAGAAGTGCATGTCGAGGTTGGGGACCTGCGCCTCCTGGGCGAAGACCATGTCCCCGCCGCGCTTCGGCGCCGCCTCCCCCGGGCCGGCGAAGCCCAAGGCCATGACGGCCACACCCACCAGGCCGAGCGATCCGATCCGCACGAGTCGCGCGATGTTCATCGTGTGTCCTCCTCAGGCGTTTTCAACGGCCGGTCCAGCCTACTCCCGACCGCCCCGACGCCGCAAGCGGCCGTCACACCAGCTGGCCGTCACACCAGCCAGCCGCTCAGGTCACCCAGCTTCGATCGGTCAGCCGGTTGGATCGGGCGGCTCACCCGCTCACGATCCGGGAGCCTGGAGCGGGCGCTGGTAGGAGAGGTCGCCGCGGTCCCAGCGGCCGAGCGGGAAGCCGCGATCGTCCTTCTGCTCGCCGGGTCGGGCCTTGAACAGGCTGGCATCGGCGTCGAATCTCCAGTCCCGCACCACCCGCCGGAGCGCGATCCGCCACTCGCCGTTGCGGCGCTCGAAGCGGTCGATGTATCGCCCGCCGAGCACCATCACCGACTTGCCGTCCGGCTTCAGCAGCACGGTCAGCACGTAGCTTTCCGTGTGGGCGACGTCCCCGTCGATCTCGGCGAAATGGCAGGTGATGTTGTGGTTGTGACTCAGCGCCTCGGTGGTCGAATCGCGTGCGAACTCGAGAAACTCAGGCAGCCCCCCGAGGAAGTCCCCGTGCTGGTCGATGGCGTCCGTGTGGAAGGCGCTGGCGAGTAGCTCCGGGTCGTGCCGGTCGAGGCCACGACAATAGCGATATACGCAATCGAGAATGGCCTGCCGGTCGAGTAGCCGCTGGACGTCCGGGCTATGGGTGTCGGTCATGGTTGCGCCTCCCTCAGCGCGAGCGGACAGTTTCAGGATCAGCCCTTGAGGGCGCCGCCGGTCAGGCCCTCCACGAAATGCCGCTGCATGGCGACGTAAACTGCCACGATCGGGGCGATGGCGAGCGCCAGCGTGGCGAACATCCGCGGGAAGTCGGCCTGGAACTCATCGATGATGAACACCTGCAGGCCGAGCGGCAGGGTTCTCAGCCGCGGATCCTGGATGAAGACCAGCGCGAGGAAAAACTCGTTCCAGGCCAGCACAAAGGTGAAGATGGCGACGACCGCCAGCACCGGTCGCGACAGCGGCAGCACGATACGGACGAACGCCTCGTAACGACGGCAGCCATCCACTCGCGCGGCATCCATCAACTCCTGGGGAAGGGCGTCGAAGGCGCTCCGCAGGAGCAGGATGGCGAGAGGCAGGCTGCTGGCGCAATACGGGAGGATCAGGCCGAGATAATTGTTGACGAGACCGAGACGGATGACGATGACGTAGAGGGGCAAGACGTAGACCTGGATGGGAATGCTGATCATCGCCACGATGCTCAGGTACAGGACGCTGCCCCCGCGAAAGCGGAAGGCGCTGAAGCCATAGGCGGCAGCGCTGGCGAGCGCCAGCGTGAGTAGCACCGTTGCCGCGGAGACCAGGGCGCTGTTCAGCATCAGCCGGCCGAGGCGCGCGGCCCCCCAGGCCGAAAGGTAGTTGGCGAGGAGCAGCCGCTTGGGAAACCCCAGCGGATCGATGGCGAACTCTCCCTGGGTCTTCAGCGAGTCGGTGACCAGGACCCAGAACGGGTAGAGCACGGCCAGCGAGGCGACTCCGAGCCCAGCGTAGCAGAGGAGAAGCGCGCCCCTCGGCAGCCGGCCGAACGGCGGCGCACTCATGCGGCGGCCCCCCGGTGGCGCGACCAGCCCATGATCGCTGCCGCGATCACGGTGACGATGGCGAGCATCACCACCGACTGGGCGGCGGCGTAGCCGAGCCGATTGTAGAAGAAGGCCTGTTGGTACGATCCCGTGAAAGCGCGTCGCGAAGCAAGGCGGGGCCGGCCGGCACCGTCGAGATCCGGGCTCGGCCCGTGGCGCATGATACATGCGATCCGAGGAAGTTGTCCACGCGCCGACACCCACGGTAACCGTGATCGCTAAATCGGGCTGGCCGCATGCGCTAGAAGCGGGTACGCGATCCGGCGCGTGTCAAGCGTCGGCCAGCGTCCGAGCGGCGGCTTTGCCGCCGCAATCGAAGGAGGCCTCCGGGGGGGGTCTTCCGAGACCCCCCGAAGGACCTAGAAGGTCTTCAGGAACTCGATCAGCGCCCGCTTGTCGTCGTCGCCGAGGCCCGGCTCCTCCTTGAAGGCGTCGGTGCCGAAGTAGTGGCCGCGGTTGACGACGAAATCGGGGCACTTGTTGAGCTCGAGGAGCGGGTCGACCAGGCCGGCCAGGATCTTCCGGGCCTCCTCGTCGCTCGCGTCCCTGGGCAGCGCCTTCAGGGCGTGCTTGACCTTGAGCAGGAGATCGACGACCTTCTTCTTCTGCGCGATCCGTTCGGTGGGGCTCGTGCTTTCCGACAGCAGGTTGACGTTGGCCAGGAGGTTGACCGGCGTGCCGGCCGGGATGGGGCCGATCACGAGACCTTCCTTCTGGAACAGCCACGGCGCGATGCGGGTCAGCGGGCCCAGCAGCTGCCGCAGGTCGTCGCGCAGGTAGCCGGTCGGCACCCGCAGGAAGCTCCGGCTCGTCGTCCGGTCGATGACGCCCGGCACCTTGTCGCCGAGCACCGTGTCCTTCTCCCGCCGCTCGGGCCACAGGAGCTGCTCGATCGAGTCCTGGAACGAGCGCATCCGCGCCTCGACCGACGGCCTCGGATCGAACCGTCCGAGGGCGTTGTTCAGGAAGAACGGCGCCGTGGACCACACGCTGATCAGCGAGGCCGGACGCGTGTAGCCCCGGCCGCCGGCCGGCATGACGTACGGCCGCGGCTCGCCCGTGCCGGGGTGGTGGACGGTGATCGTCCCCACCGACGGGAGGTCCTTGTAGGACCGGGAGGAGAAATTGTCCCAGATGTCGCCGCCGATCGCGTTGGTCGCCAGCGGGCTGCAGGCGTTGGTCTCCAAGAGCGTCACCGGCACGCGGAGGTCCGTGGACAGGAAGTTCCCTTCCAGGAAGTCGTCGGCCAGGACGATCTCCCGCATCCTCGCCTTGAACTCGTCGGTCTTCGTCCAGCTCCAGTAGCGGCTCCAGCACTCGAGGTAACCGGCGCCCCCGCAGCCGCCCGGGTCGATGCCGACCGCCGGCGCCGGGGCCTTGCTCGAGTGGCAGCGAGCGCAGCGCTCGGCGAAGACTTCCTTGCCGCGGGTGAGCCGGGCCGCGTCCGCCGTCAGGTACGCCTGCCCGCCCGGCGCGTCCTTCAGCTTGTGCGGCGACGTGCTCTTCAGGAAGAAGAGGGCCATGCCGGGCGTCTGGGCCTCGGTGGCCTCCCAGTAGCTCGAGTTCTTCCGCGCGATCGCGATCTCGATCGGCGTGGTGGGCTTGCCGCCGATCAGGGCGTTGAAGTGCAGCAGCCACTCCTCGCTGAAGAGCCCGATGTTGAGGTAGACCCGGTTGAGGGCCCCCAGGGCGCCCACCGAGTCGGCGCCGTCCTTGAGCACGCGAGGCGTCAACACGCTGGCCGGGGGCTGGAAGAACTGGGTGAGCGGACCCGAGGCGACGTAGTCGTTGAACTGCTTGTTGTTCAGGCTGCCGCCCCCCAGGGTCTCCTGGCCCCAGCGCTGGGCCAGCGCCAGCCGCGGGCCCAGGCTGTACACGGCGTTCATGGTGCGGGGGTTGTTGATGTTGTCGGTGGAGACCAGGGACGTGTCGAGGGCGCCCGGCCGCGACGTGTGGAAGAGCTGGAACACGAAGCTCGTCTCGTCGGCCTCCCAGGCGAAGATGCGGTCGATCCAGAAGTACTGGGCGCCGACGTTCGAGCTGAGGTTCTCCCACGCCGGCCGCTCGGGGTCGGCGGGGGGCTTGATCGGGTTCGGCCCCACGTGGCAGAAGCCGCAGGACATGCCGACCCGGTACGGCTTCACCAGGTCCTTGTCGAGGTAGTAGTCCTTGTCCTCGTAGTACTTCTTCGCGTCCCACTTGCGGGCCGCCTCGGCGTCGAACGCCGGGTTCGGGAAGAGCCGCAGGCCGACGATCCCGGTGGCGTAGCCGTAGTAGGAGCCGAGCGGGACCGTCTTGCCCCGGGCGCCGACGGCGACGCCGGGATACTTCTGCTCGTTCTCGAAGGGATCCGGAGGGCAGTCGGCGCGGCGCCGATCGAGCCACAGGCCGAACCGCTGGGGGTCGGGGCCGGTGGCCTTCTCGAAGCACGGCTCGTTGACCAGGCCGAGGTAGTACCACCGGCTGTCCCGGCTGTACTTGAGGCTCGGGTGGGAGGAGAGCGTCTTCAGGAAGTCGAGGGCGCCGAAGCTGGACTCCGAGATCCGGTCCCAGAAGCGGTCGTTCCCCCCGGTCCAGACGATCCAGGTGTTGCGACCCTTGACCTCCTCGCCGGCGAGGGTCACGCCGCCGTCCATGTCGCGGAAGTAGTCCTCGTCCGCCGCCGGGAACGACGCGGGGACCCGGCCGACGCGGCGGGCCTCGTCGAGGACCTCGCCCGGGCGGCCCTGGTCGGTGCCGCAGCTCACCAGGGCCATCGCACAGAGCGACATCACGGTGATGATCCGGCGCGAGCCGTTCCACGTCATCGCTGATTCCCCTCCTGCCGCTCGCTGGAATCCGTGACGAGCGGGGTCGCGCCAGAATGTGTCTCCCTCGTGCCGCGAGTCAAGTGTGTAACGCGGTCGGACCGCGGTGTATCCAAACGGATACGGCGAGGTGTCTCAGCCGAGAACATCGGGGGGTCTCGGAAGACACCCGAGATCCCCGATGCTCTTAGCTAATTAGCAGTCCCGTCGCCCTCCTCTGGGGTACCCTGCATCCAGTTCGTGTCCCACCCAGTAAGCTGATCCGCTCGTCGCGCCGGCCCTGGCTCCTGGTCTACGTAGGGCGCGGGGGAGGCGCGGGGCCCGGTCCACACGACCATTCCCCTGCCCACGCCCCCTTGCGGCGTCCGCTCACGGTGGGCTACGCTCCGGTAACTCGGAGACGGCCCCCGGGGAAGGCGTCTGGGACTCGGGTGCGTCAGGCACGGCCCATGGAAGAGGAGCCGCCGGCGATGAACGAGGCGCTTTGGATCTCCTGCACTTCGCGGTCCCGGGGGCGCTGTGTGGCGATGCTTGTCAGTGTCGGTGTGAAGACCGATGCTCAAGACCGCAGCGGCGGGAGGAGGCAGACATGAAGATCCTCAGCAGGCGAATGCTCAGTTGGGTTCTGTTGGCAACGGCACTGGCGGTTTCCTCGGTCCTCGGCGCTTCACGGCCGGCGGGGCGGTGGAGGTAGGCGAGCCGGCGCCCGCCTTCACGCTGGCGAGCACCACTGGTGGCGATATCTCCCTCAGCGACTTTCGGGGCAAGAAGTGGGTGCTCCTCGAGTTCTACGGCGCCGACTTCGCTCCGACGTGAGCGGCGAACCTGTCGGCCAGGAAGGCCGACTACAAGCGCTTCGAAGACCTGGGGATCCAGAACCTCGCCGTCAGCGCCAACATGACCTTCTCGCAGCAGACGTTCGCCGAATCGCTGAAGCTGCCGTTCCCGCTGCTCAGCGACTTCCCCGACCGGAAGGTCATGCGCAGCTACGGGGTCCTCAACGAGAAGATCGATGATCGCGAACAGGTCATTCTTTCTCATCGATCCGCAGGGCATCATCCGCAAGAAGTGGATCATCGAGAACGGCGGCGACGACGGTCGTCTATAGCGACACCCTCCTGCGGGATATCCGAGAGGTGATCGGCAAGCGCTGACCATGACGCCGAGCCGTCCCGGCGGCGATGGAGCATGGTCGCCCGCCTGGCTCGCCGCCCGGGCAGGGCTGCTCGCGTTCGGCCTGCTCGTCGTCGCCGTCCTGGCCGGTGCCGCCAGCGCCGACCAGCCGGCGCTGGCATCTCTTCTCAAGACCCTCGACCTCCGTGGCTATACCTCCCGCACGGCGCCTCCCCCGTTCAGTGGCAGCACGCTCGACGCCCGGCAACTGTCACTGACGGAGCTACCGGGGAACGGTCATCGTTCTGAACTTCTGGGCGAGCTGGTGTCTCGAGTGTCGCTCAGAGATGCCCGTGCTGGAGCGGCTCCAGCGCGAGTTCTCGTCGCGGGGACTCGCCATCATCGGGGTCAATGCCCGTGAGAACAAGGAGGCCGTCGGGCGCTACGCCAAGGAGCTGGGCCTGACGTTCCCACTCGTGCTCGATCCGGACGGCAAGATCAATGCCCTGTACGGTGTCATCGGGCTTCCGACGACGTTCGTCGTCGGCCGGGATGGACGCGCCATCGCCTTGGCCATCGGACCTCGCGAGTGGGAGAGTGCGCCGGCCCGCGCGCTCATCGAGGCGCTGCTGGCCGAGCCGGCCCCAGGTCCGGCCGCCCAGTGACGGCAGGCCGCGGCGTTCTGCTGGTGCTCGGAATCGTGCTCACGATCGCAGGGCCGATGGCTCGCGCGACCGAAGCGCAATCGCCTCGCCTGGTCAAGATCGGAGCGCTGACGGAGTCATGGGGACCCACGCCGGCCATCGTCGGCCTCCGCGACGGTCTTCAGGAGCTTGGATACCGCGAGAACCAGGACTTCGTGATCGGAGTGCGCTTCACACAGGGCAACGTCGCCGAGCTGCCCGAGGCCGCCCGCGCCCTCGTCCGCCACGGGGTGGATCTCATTGTCACCAGTGGCGGAGACATGCGGCGAAGGCCGCCCAGATGGCGACGACGCGGATCCCGATCGTCTTCATGGGCGGAAGCGACCCGGTAGAGGCAGGACTGGTGAAGAGCTTCGCGCGACCCGGCGGCAACATCACCGGGATCGCGGATCTCGAGTCGAGCTCGTGCCGAAGCGAATGGAGATCTTTCGCGAGCTCGTCCCGGGCCTGAAACGCAGTTCTCTTGGTCTACGACGCGACGAACGCCGTCGCTGTCTCGAGACTGGCAGGTGCACCGCGACGCCGCGCACCGCCTCGGCCTCACGCTCGTCGAACGACCGGTGCGGACAGAAGATGAGGCTCGATCCGTGATCAGCGCGGTCAGGAAGGGCGAGGTGGACGGAATCTTCTCGCCCCGCTCGCTGTCGCTCAATATCCCGGGCTTGATTCTCGAGATCGCACCCAAGCGGGCGATTCCGACCATGTTCGACGACGCGTTCTTCGTGGAGCAGGCCGGGCTGGCGAGCTATGCCGCGAACCTCTACGGGCTGGGCCGCCAGGCCGCGCGCCTGGTGGACAAGATCCTCAAGGGCGCGAAGCCGGGTGATGTCCCGGTCGAGCAGCCGACGAAGTTCGAGCTGGTGATCAATCTGAAGGCCGCCAAGGCGCTCGGCATCACGATTCCTCAATCCATACTGCTGCGGGCGGACCGGGTCATCGAATGATCGGGCGCGTCAGCCGCGGCCGATGAAGGGCATCTTGGTCGCCATCACCGTCATGAACTGGACGTTCGCATCGAGGGGCAGGCTGGCCATGTAGAGCACGGCGCTGGCGACGTGGGCCACGTCCATCAGCGGCTCGATCGCGACGGTGCCGTTCGCCTGCGGCACGCCCGACGCCATGCGGGCGGCCAGGTCGGTCAGGGCGTTGCCGATGTCGATCTGGCTGCAGGCGATGTCGTACTTCCGCCCGTCCAGCGAGGTGGACCTGGTGAGCCCCGTGATCGCGTGCTTGGTCGAGGTGTAGGGCGCCGAGTTGGGCCGGGGCACGTGAGCCGAGATGGAGCCGTTGTTGATGATCCGCCCGCCGCGCGGGTCCTGGCTCTTCATGAGCTTGAACGCCTCCTGCGTGCACAGGAAAGAGCCGGTCAGGTTGGTGTCCACCACCGCCTTCCACTGCGCGTAGGTGAGATCCTCCAGCGGGACCCCCGGCGCGCCGATCCCGGCGTTGTTGAACAGGAGGTCGAGGCGGCCGAACGCCTCCTTCGTTCGCGCGAACAGGCCCTGGATGGACTGGTGATCGGCCACGTCGGTGGGGATGGCCAGCGCCTGGGCGCCCGCCGGCCCGGCCTCGGCCACCGCCTGCTCCAGCCGATCCTTGCGCCGGCCGGCCAGGGCCACCCGATACCCCTCCTTCAGCAGCGCGACCGCGACCGCCTTGCCGATGCCGCTGCCCGCACCCGTGACGATGGCGACCTTGCTCGACGATGTCATGCGTAGTCTCCTCGGTTGGTCCGGTTGAGTGGCCGCCCCATGGCGGCGGGATGAGCCTCCTCAGCTTCCTGCCCCCGGTGCCCGACCCGCGCGGCCTGGCCAGTCGAGGACGAACCGGGTCCAGTCCCTGGCGACGACGATCTCGTCGGCGGCCGCCCGGTAGTCGGCCTCGATAGGATACGCCAGGATCCGAAGGCCCTCGGTGCCCGGGCGGCCGGCGACGTCCCAGGCCCTGATCTCGTCGAGGAGGTGCCGGGCCAGCGCCGCGCTCTCGCCGAACACGCGAAGGAAGAGATCGAACGCCGGCGGGACGCACACCCGCTCGACTGGCGGCGCCTCGCCCGGGGGACGCATCAGGAAGGCGGCGCCGTGCTCCTCGAACAGGCCGGCCGAGCTCACGTACTGTCCGGCCAGCGCGAAGAGATGGGGCACGGGGTTGGCTCCCGCGCCCGACCCCTGCATCTCGAACCAGCAGAAGCGCCCGTCGTGGAGCGCCACCCACGGGACCAGCCCGCCGTACACCTCGCGGGGCGTCACCCGCACGTCCGCCGGGATGTCCCCGTGCGGTCCGGTCAGCAGCGCGTGGGCCGCCCCGGCATCGACCTCGGCGGGGTCCCGGACCCAGAGGTTGAGCCCGGGACCGGGCCCGAGCGGCACGCGCCGGTCCGGCGCCGCGAACGCCCCGCGGAGCGTCATGAACACACACTCCTTCACCGAGAGGCTCGCCAGGTGACCGGCGCGACGCTCGAACGCCACCGACTTCTGGGAGCCGCCGATCGCCAGCGGCAGGACGAGGCGCCCCCCGGGCTCGAGCTGCTCGCGCCAGGCAGGCGCCACGTCCCAGGCGGCCACGGTGAGAATGATGCGATCGTACGGCGCGGCCTCCGGGTATCCGAAGCCGCCATCCGCGCACACGACGCGCACGCGCTCGAACCCGGCCGCCGCCAGATGGGCCCGGGCCCCGTTGACGATGTCCTGGTCGAGGTCGAGGGCGGTGACCTCCCCGGTGTCCCCGACGATGTGGGCCATGAGCGCGGCATTGTAGCCGGTGCCGGCCCCGACCTCCAGCACCCGGTGGCCCGGCTCCAGGCCGAGCTGGTCGAGCATGACCGCCATGATCTGCGGCTGCGAGGACGAGCTGACCACCTCGCCATCCACCTTCTTCGTCACGATCCACCGGTCACGGTAGACCTCCTCGGGCGCCACGTCCGGGAGAAACAGGTGACGTGGCACGTCGCGAAACGCCTGCTCGATGGCCGGCGAGCGCAGGTGGCCGCCGCGCGCGAGCTCGTCGACGAGAGCCTGGCGGAGCGCCGATGGGTCGGTCACGGTGGGCTGGCGGTGGCAGGAGCGCCGCGCCGACTACGCCCGCATCGAGCGGCGGCCTTGCTCGTCCAGGACCTGGTCCAGCACCCAGTTGTTGACCCGGTGCACCGCGGGCTCCCGGAGGGCAAACGGGCCGGGCCGACGGAGGGTCGAGGCGAGCCCGGCCTGCTGGGCCTCGCAGATCGCGTTGTCTTCCCCGATGCCGGTCTCCCAGCGGTGGAAGTACTTCTTGACGCCCGACTCGAAGTCGGGCCGCGCGACCGTCGTGGCGGGGAAGCAGAACCCGACCCCGAGCCGCGAGCGCGTGGGACCGAGCGGGAGGACCCGCAGCCACCACATGCAGTCCTGGGTGCAGGCGAACTGGGTGGCGGGGTGGAGCACCGTGAAGTACGTCCCGTGGGCAGGCCGGCCGGCGAGGCCGGGCACGTGGGGAAACGGCGCGGCCTCGGCGGGCAGGACCGCGATGCTCGTCTCCTGCGGGATGTAGAGCGCGTCCCAGTGCCCCCGGCTTTCCTCCTGCACCGCGTGCTGCTGGCCCAGGCTGGCGTGGTGCACGGTCCCGGTGTGGTACTCCTCCATCGCGTTCTCGACCAGGAGCTTCCAGTTGCAGGCGACCTCGTAGTCGATGCGCCGCACGCAGACCATCCGGTCGAAGGCGTAGCACCCAAGCTTGTCGGTGAGGTCGCCCAGGTGCTCGACCAGCCCCGGCGCCGCCGGATCGAAGCTCACGAAGACGAAGCCCTGCCACGACTCGCAGCGCACGGGCGTGAGCCCCCAGCCGGCGGGGTCGAATCCCGGACGATCGCGCATCCCCGGGGCGCCCAGCAGGCGGCCGTCCGGCGCGTAGGTCCAGCCATGGTACGGGCACACGATGGTCCGACAGCGGCCGCGGCCGTCGAGGAGCCGGGCGCCCCGGTGCCGGCAGGTGTTGGCGAACGCGCCGACCCGGCCCGCGGCGTCGCGCAGCAGGACGAGCGGGCCCGGCACCGTGTCGACGGTGAGGTAGTCGCCGGGCTCCGGCACCTCGTCGACGCGCCCCACGAAGTGCCAGCCGGGCGTGAAGAGGCGCTCCACCTCGCGTGCGTGGAACTCGGGGCTCGTGTAGCACCAGGCGGGCAGCGTCTCCGCCTCGCCCACCGGACGCCGCACGCCGCGGTAGTGCGCCGGATCGAAGATGTCCACGGGAGGATGCCTCCTGCCGCTGGTGGCCTCGGGCCGCGGATCGAGAGCCTGAATCGCACGGCACCGGCGACGATCGCTCTCCGGGAGCCTAGCCCGCGCTCGAATGGCTGTCAATCGAGGGGCTCCGCTCATCGCCCGATCCGGGCCTCTCGTCCGATTTTCCCGCCTTTCGTCCCTTTCCTCGCGTCGTTCCCGGCCCGCGTCGCTATCGTGATCCCCGTGACGATCATGACCCGAGGAAAGGAGAGCGCCATGCACCACTCCACTCGAACCGCTCTCACGACCGGGCTCCTCGCCCTGCTGGTCGTGGCCCCCGACGTCCTCGCCCAGCCGCCCGCGGCCCCGGAGCCCGCGGTCGCGCCGGCGGCGAGGGCACAGCCCGCTTCGACTACCTCGTGCGCGCGGACTTCTTCGCCGGGATGCGGGGCGACCGGGCGCGGCTCGAGCGCGCCATGCAGCTCTGCGACGAGACGCTCGCCCGCGAGCCCCGGCATGCCGAGGCGATGGTCTGGTACGGCTCGGGGCTGCTGGTCCTCGCCGGCCAGTCGTTCCGGAGCGGCGACGCCGCCAAGGGCGGCGAGCTGTGGGAGCGCGGCCTCCGGATGATGGCGGACGCCGTCGCCCTCGCCCCGGACCGGGTGGGCGTGCTCATCCCGCGCGGGGCCACGCTGCTCCTGGCCGCGCGCCAGCTCCCGCCGGGCGCCGAGAGCCGGGCGCTGCTCCAGACCGGCGTCACCGACTACGAGAAGGCGCTGGCGCTCCAGACCCCGTACTTCGAGCGGCTCTCGCTCCACGCCCGGGGGGAGCTCCTGGCCGGGCTGGCCGAGGGCTGGCACCAGCTGGGCCGGGACGAGACGGCGCGCGCCTACCTCGAGCGGATGGTCACGGAGCTGGACGGCTCGGGCTACCAGGCGCGGGCGAAGGCGTGGCTCGAGACGGGGCCCCCGCTCGGAGGCTTCGCCTGCGCCAGCTGTCATCGGAGCGGTGGCCATGGCCCGTCGAACTGAGCTATATACGAGCCCAGGAGGGCCCGCGATGACTACCATGCGCGCTGTCGCCAGCCCGTCCGCCCTTGCCCTCGACGTCGACCGCGCCGCGGGCGCCGAGGCCGCCGCGCTCGGCGTGCGGCGCGCGGTCTTCTGGGGGATGATCGCCGGCAAGCTCCTGAGCGGCTGGGGCGTCGGGTGGGACATCCAGTGGCACGTCCGGATCGGGCGGGACTCGTTCTGGATCGCCCCGCACCTGATGACCTACGCCGGCGTCACCCTGGTCGTCCTGCTGAGCTTCGGCATCCTCGCCTGGGAGACGTGGCGGGGTCCGGCGGGGGCGAGGACGCTCCGGATCCTGGGTCTCCGGGGCACCCGCGGCTTTCACGCCGCGGCCTGGGGTATCGCGGTCACCGTGGCCGCCGCGCCGATCGACGATCTCTGGCACCGGCTCTTCGGCCTCGACGTGACGATCTGGAGTCCGCCGCACCTGCTCGGCTTCCTGGGGGGTGCCCTCAACGCCATCGGTCTCCTCCGTGTCGCCACCGAGATCTACCCGGCCGGTGGCTGGGCGCGACTCGCCGCGCTCGCCGTGGCGGGGGCCGACCTCTACGGCGGGCTGCGCTTCACGCTCCAGCCGGCGATGCTGGTCGCCTACCACCACGGGGGCGTCCGCTTCCACAGCTACGCGATGCTCGCCGCCCTGATCCTCCCGCTCGGGCTGATGGCGCCGGCCCGGCTGTCCGGCTCCCGCGCGGCGCCGCTCCTCGTGATGAGCGTGGGCTTGCTGTTCGGCGTGGTCGGCGAGCAGATCGCCCAGACGGGCTTCGCGCTCCTCCAGCCGGTCCCGGCGCTCGACGCAGGCGATCGCGCAGGATCCCACCTCGCCGATCGCCACCACCGCCGCCATCGCGCGAAAGAACGGGGCCACGCGCCCGCCGTGGTTCATGCGGCTCCTGCCGCTCGTCACCGTGCGTCGGGATGGTCCTGACGGACCCGCGGCGGCGCCCCGTCCTGGCGACGGTCGCGTTCGCCGTGAGCCTGTTCGCCGTCACGGGCTGGTCACTGGCCGCCCGCCCCGCCTACGCCCCGATGGTGCCGGGGGCGGGTGAGACGCTCCTCGCCCTGGCCCTCACGGTGGCGGCGGCCGTCGCCGGCGGCACGGCGGCCCGGGCGCTCGCGGATCGTCTCGCCGGCGCGGGGCCGGTGGCCCGGAGCGGCTGACGCCGTGCCCGACGTCGGGGAGTGCGCGCGCCGCGTCTGGTCGGGCTACTGGCTCCGGATCCTGGCCACGACGTCGGCGGCGGCGCTGACCGTCGCGCTGCTCGCGCAGCTCCTCGGCGGCCGGGTCCCCTTCGGTCAGAACCTGGCGGTGGCGCTGATCCACGCGAACTGCATCGGGCTGCTGGCCGCCCTGACGCTGCCGCGGGTCGGGCGGCGCATCGACCGGACGCGCACCACGGCCCGCATCGCCGTGCTGGTGGGCGTGCTGATGGGGCTGGCGGTGGTCGGCTCGCTCCTGGCCGGGGGCATCGTCTCGCTGCTCGGGATCTTCCCGCCCGGCCGCGCGCTGACCTCCGTCTGGGTCAGCCTGCGGATCTCGGTGGTGATGACCCTCGTGTTCGGCACCAGCATGGCGCTCTACGAGACGATGCGCTCGCGGCTCGAGGCCACCACCCTGGAGCTCCGGACCCAGGAGCTGGAGCGCGAGCGGGCCCAGAAGCTGGCCACCGAGGCCCGGCTCGCCTCCCTCGAGTCGCGGCTCCAGCCCCACTTCCTCTTCAACACGCTGAACTCGATCTCGGCGCTCATCCAGGAGGACCCGCCACGGGCCGAGCGGATGGTGGAGCGCCTGGCCACCCTCCTCCGCTTCGCGCTCGACGCCACCGGGCGCAGCACGGTGCCGCTCGGCGAGGAGCTGCGGATCGTCACCGATTACCTGGAGATCGAGCAGGCCCGGCTGGGCGATCGGCTGCGCTACGCGGTGGACGTCCCGTCCGAGCTGGAGGCGGTGCCGGTGCCGCCGCTCGCGCTCCAGACCCTCGTCGAGAACAGCGTCAAGCACGTGGCGGCGCCCCGGCGGGCGGGCGCCACGATCCGCATCGAGGCCCGCGCGGTCGAGCGCGGCGTCGTGCTGGCGGTGTGGGACGATGGCCCCGGCGTGCGGCTCGACGTCGCCGCCGCTGGCCACGGGCTCGACAACCTCCGGGGGCGCCTGGCCGCGCTGTTCGGCTCCGCGGCCCGGCTGGACGCGGCGGCCCGGGACGGGGGCAGCGTCGTGACCATCGAGCTGCCCCCGGGTCCAGGGCAGCCCGCCGCGCGCCCGTGACCAGCCGGCTCCGCGCCTACCTGGTGGACGACGAGCCGCTGGCGCTCAAGCGCCTCACCCGCCTGCTGGAGGCTACCGGCCGCGTCCGCATCGCCGGGAGCGCCACCGACCCCGAGGCGGCGCTCGCGTACCTCGCGGCCCACGACGTCGACGTGCTCTTCCTCGACATCCAGATGCCCGGGATGACCGGGTTCGAGCTGCTGGCGCGCCTGCCGGCCCCGCCGCCGGTCGTCTTCACCACCGCCTACGACCGCTACGCGGTCAAGGCCTTCGAGGTCAACTCGCTCGACTACCTCCTGAAGCCGGTCGAGAAGCCCCGCCTGGCCGCCACCCTCGACAAGCTCGAGCGCCTGCGCGGCGGCCCCGCCCGGCCCGACCTGCGCGCGGTGGTCGCGGAGGTGGCCGCGGCCTTGCGGACCGGGCCGGCGTTCCCCGACCGGATCGCCTCCCGGTCGGGCGAGCGAGTCCAGCTCGTCGAGCTGGCCCACGTCACCCACTTCTTCGCCCGCGACAAGCTGACCTTCGCCGCCAGCGCCGGCAAGGACTACGTCGTCGAACGCCACCATCGCCGAGCTGGAGGCCCGGCTCGACCCCCGGACCTTCGTCCGCATCCACCGCGCCACCCTCCTCAACCTCGACTGGGTCCAGGAGGTCCACGCCTGGTTCGGCGGCCGCCTGATGGTGCGGCTCAAGGACGACAAGCGCACCGAGCTCGAAGTGGCCCGCGACCGGGCCCGCGCCTTCAAGGAGCGCCTGGCGCTGTAGCCCGTGCTCACGCCACCTGGCGGACGTCTGTCGCGGCGTACAGGGTCTCCGGCGCTACGTCCGCGCCATTCGGCCAGCAGACCGTAGAGCCGGACACGAAGAACTCGCGGAAGTAGCTGACATCACGGAGTGGCTCGAAGATCGGCCCTTGGAGCCACGGCTGGAAGTCCACGGTTTTCGAGGTCCCGTCGTTGAACGTGAGGTGGATTCGAAATTCACCCCCGTACTCGGCCTTCACGACACCTGGGAGGATCGTCATCTAGCAACGCTCCTATTCCAGCGGCGCGATCTGCCTCAGAGGTTGGCGGGCTTTCGCCAGACGCCAGTTCTCCTCCAGCTCGCCGCGGTGCAGCAGCGCCCATCCGAGACTCGACGGCACCGACGATCATCTCACCATCGAAGTCGAACTTCCCCTGCAGCCCCTGGTACTCCGCATGGAAATGCGGCGGTTCGTGATCATTGTAGAACATCCGAACAATGATCCCGAAGAAGACCGATATCGATGGCACGGTCCAATTCTAGCAACGACTGCCACCAGCCCGTACCGAATGGTGTCGGGTAGCCCGACACAGGATGGTGCCGGTGACCGAGCATCGCTGGCGCCGCACAGCGTCCCTCGCCGGCGGAATCTCAACGAGCCTCCACGATGCCACCGGCGCCCAGACCATGCGCCGCGAGGCCGGCCCGCACGCCTGCCGCTCCGCCCACCTGCTGGGCCGACAGTCCGGCCTCGCGGGCACCCGCCACGTACATTGCCTCGTCGTCGAAGAAGAGGATCTCGTCGGCCGCAACCTCCAGGCGGAGGGCCAGGCGGCGGAAGGCCTCCGGGTCCGGCTTGCTCCGGCCGAGCTCCGCCGAGAAGATCGCCCGCGCGCCGAAGATGTCCGGGGCGGCGGGAAACACCTCCGCGATGTGTCGCTTCAGGAGCCATGGGTTGTTGGTGAACATCCCAACCGGACGGTCCGCACCGAGCTGTCGGGCGATGGAGAGCACCGCCAGGTCGGGCTCGATCGCCGCCCGCCGGGCCTCCACCCACTGGGCCGCGGTGAGCGGATACCCAATGCGCTCGCCGAATCCCCTCAGGTAGTCGTCCGCCGACACCACGCCGCGCTCCGCCTCGTCCTCGAATCCCGACCGCCAGATGGCGGCGTGGATCGCGTCCGGGCTCTGCCCGCTCCACGACGCGAGGAGGGCCAGCCGGCGCTCGATGCGGTAGTGACAGAGGACGCCGTCCATGTCGAAGACGACCGCCTTGATCAAGTGCGCTCTCTCCTCAGCGACGCGTGCCGCCAGCGTCAGGCGGTGTTGGCGGCGTTGCGGCGGCTCACGCCTTGCCCTTCCGTCGTAGCTCGGCGATACGGGCCTTCACGAGCCGCCTCACGAGCGCCGACGGCAGCGGCTCGGTCAGTGGAAATCGAATCGTCCCCTTCGAGGTCTCGTATCCCTCGAGCGCGGCCGCATGGGCGCGCCTGACGGCCGCGCTCATCGGGTAGAGGCTGGTGTGGTGCCTCCAGGCGGCATACCACACGAGCGGCTGTCCATCGAGCCTGAAGGCGGGAATCCCGTAGCTGAAGCTCTCGGCGGCGCCGGGGGCCGCGGCGCGGATGGCCTCGCGCAGCGTCCGGAGGGCTCGGCGAGCATCGGGCGGCAACGACGCCAGGTAGGCTCGCACCCGCACCCCGGCTCGCTTGGCGTCACTTTTCGAAGGCGAGGGGGATGTCACAGCGAGCCGGTGGGATCGTCAGTCCCAGACACGCCAACAACCGGCCATCATGCGGCGACCTCCATGAGGTACGTGGTCAGCCACTTGATCTTGCCGCGCTGCATGACGAACACATCGCAGAACACCGCGCTCAGAACGCCGCCGGCCCTTCTCTGGGCGCGAACCGCGCCCTCGGCGACCACGACGTCGCCTTCCTCCGTCAGGCGCGTGATCGTTATCGTGGGGCTACCCACGAACGCAGGGTTCTCGATCTCCTTGTCGAAGGCCTCCTTGCCAGTCAAATGAAATGCCCCGGGCATCTCCCACTCGACGTCGTCGGTCAGGCAGGACAGGATCTCCTCATGGTCGCTCCGCCGGAAGCCTTCCATGTACCTTTCCACGGTTCGCTTGTTCTCTGTCACGTCCGAACTCCATGGAATCTGGGCCGAGACCGACCGGGTCGGCGTGCCCTCACGTGTGGGCATACAGCTCCGTGCTCAGGTACTTCATCCCAGAATCGACGGCCACGGTGACCACCGTGTGGTCGGGCCCCAGGCGCTCGGCGACCCGCAACGCCACCGCCACGTTTGCTCCCGTGGAGGTGCCGGCGAAGATTCCCTCGAGCCGGGCCAGGCGCCGGGCGGTCGCCATCGCTTCCTGAGTCGATACCGTCTGGATCTCGTCGGCGAGTGTTCCGGTCCAGAGCGGCACCACGAACCCGGCGCCGGTGCCCTCGATCCTGTGAGACCCGCTCGGCTTGCCCGACAGCACCGCCGACTCCTCGGGCTCGACCGCAACGACGTACACCGCCTCGTTGTGGGCTCGAAGGCGTGTCGAGATCCCCCGCAACGACCCGCAACTACCGACGCATCTGGACGAAAGCGTCAACCCGCCCGTGGGCCTGCTCCCAGATCTCCTCGCCCATCCGCTCGTAGCTGGACAGCTGATCGGTATTGTTCAGCTGATCCGTCCAGTAGCACCCGGGGGCGGAGGCGAGCTGTCTGGCGGTCTCGATCATCTCGAGCGTGAGGGCCTTCGTCGTCCCCCCGGTGGGACTGGCGACGAGTGTGAGCCGAGCCCCCAGCGCCGCCATGTGGGCCCGCTTCTCCTGGCTGAACGCCTCCGATGTCACGATCTGCAGCGGGATGCGCTTCGCGGCGCACACGAAGGCGAGTGACACGCCCGTGCTTCCACCCGTGTACTCGATCACCGAGCCGCCCGGACGCAGCCGCCCATCCGCCTCGGCCGCCTCGACCATCGCGAGCGCCATGCGGTCCTTCATGCTCCCCGTCGGGTTTTCGTACTCCAGCTTGACCAGGATCCTGGCGCTCTTCTCCGGGACCATGTGCTGGAGCGGCATGAGCCTCGTCCGGCCAATGGTATCGAGCACGTTCACGCTTGCTCTTCCTTTCTACGAGGTTCACTGACTCTGGCTCAGTTTGACTGCAAGGTCCCATGGCAATCTCTTCCTAACAGCAGCTTTAGCGGCGGTGCCGAGCAGCGCGAGGCGACGTCCGCTGGCTGAAGTCCGCCTGCGCCTCGTGGTCCGCGCCCTCCCACAGCTGCTCTACCTCGATAAGAAGGCAGCAGAGTTCGTCTGCTGCCTCGCGACAGCCCGCGATGATGATCTCGTACGTACGATAGTCGCGAATCGCCTTGATCTGACTGACTACGTGCGTCTTGGCGAGGATGTCGCGGCGGTCAGCGAAGCGTCGGCCCAGGCCGCTCCACAGGCCTGCGTCGATCGGCGGATGCAGCAGCCGCGCGAGTCCAGGTCGCCCCAACCCGCCGATGTAGGTAGCGGTCTTGAGATAGACGTTGATCATCTTGGACGCCCAGCCGACGCACAGAGACCGCTCCTCGGCGCACAGTAGAGCGGTCGCATCGCGGTGCCAGTGAGCGAACTCCATCGGCGTGACTCTGGTGCGACGCGGTGCCAAGACACGCTGGAAGTCCACTAAGCGGAGGAGCGGGTACACTTGGTCACGCGACTTGACCGGCGCGCCCGAGCGGAGGGCGGACAGCACCGTCCAACCAGCGTACGTTTCATCGTGTGGGTGTCCGGCCTCCTGAGCCAGCACTCTTCTGCCGTACTCGGTGACGTGGAACCACGGCAGGTTCTGGTTCGTCGAGTTCATCCCCGGAGCCACGATTCCCTCGATGAGCAGCTGCCAGAAGACCTCAGTCACATGGAAAGCTAGGACTTGAGGCTGCCGGTTGTTGTTCGCGTATTCGACGAAGCGCTGATAAGCGTCCCCAGTCGAATTGAGCTGATTCGCGTTGGGATCGGAACGAAGCCAGTCAAAGAAAATACGGCGTACTGCCGACCAATCGGGACGCGCAGGATCATAGGGAACCGGCACCGTTCCGCCTCCGGCAGTCTAACGTTCGGGGCTCGTCTGGCTCCGGGGGGGCGCACCTACTCCCGGAGCCAGACCTTCATGAAGGTGTTGTTGTCGTAGGTGGTGAGGGCGGGCTTGTAGCCCCGCACCCGCTTGTCCACGAAGAACCACCCTTCGACCCACGCCACCGGCACCGCCGCCGGCGGGCTCGGCCAGGATGTGGCGCTGGAGCTCCCAGTAGAGCTGCTTGCGCTTGTCGTGGCTCGTCTCGCGGAGGGCGCGCTCGGCCAGGTCGTCCACCTTGGGGTCCGAGTACCGCCCGTAGTTGCTGCCGGCGTTCGTCGAGTAGACGACCGAGAAGAGCGACTCGGGATCGGGCGTGTCCATGGCGCGGTCCTGGGCGGCGATGAGGGCGAAGTCGCCCTTGCCGAACACCGCGTAGCCGGCCGCGCTCTCGTGGCTCTTGAGCGTCCCCCGGATCCCGGCCTTGCGGAGCTGGGCGAGGACGAGCTGGGCCCGGTCCAGGTAGTTGCCGACCGAGCGGATCGACACCTCGACGTCGAGGCCGTTCGGGTGGTGCTTCTCGACGAGCCGCTTGGCCTCGGCGACGTCCTGGTCCTTGGCCGCGCGGCAGCCGGGCAGCTTGCTCACCTCGTCGAGCGGCAGCGCGAAGTCGCCGACCAGCTTGGGGTCGAGCAGCGCGCACGGCACGCCGGCGCCCTCCAGGGCCTTGGCCACCAGCTCCTGGCGGTCGAGCGCGAGGAACACGGCCCGCCGCAGGTCGGGCTCGTTGAAGGGCGGCCGCTGCGGCGTTCAGGAAGACCAGCCAGATGGTGTTGATGGACTGCTGGGAGATGTCCACCTCGTTGCCGCGCGCCCGGGCCAGCTCGTCGGCCTGGGTCTTCCGCATCGGCGGCCAGGTGTCCCACAGCATGACGCGACCGGCCTTGGCGGCGGCGAGCTGGGTGGGCCCGGCGGTCAGGATGTACTGGCGGACGCCGTCGAGATACGGCAGGCCCGGGATGAAGTAGTCCTTGTTCTTCTCCCACTCGATCAGGTTGCCCCGCTCGTAGCGCTTGAACCGGAACGGCCCGGTGCCGATCTGGGCCTCCGGCCGGTCGAGGTCGCCGAACTTCTCGAGCACGTGCTTGGCCGCCACCCGGCACCAGGCGGAGGCCACCACGCCCACGAAGGGCGCGGCCGGGAACTTCAGCCGGAACTGCACGGTGGCCGGGTCGAGCACCTCGACGCCCGCCACCATCGGCTTGAGGGCGGCCCCGCACTTCGGGCTCTTGAAGTCGGGATTCAGGAGGCGGTCGAAGGTGGCCTTGACGTCGGCCGCGCTGAACGGCTGGCCGTCGTGCCACTTCACGCCTCGGCGCAGGTGGAAGGTGTACGTCCGCCCGTCGGGCGACGCCGTCCACCGCTCGGCGAGGTCGCCCGCGATCTTGCTCGGGTCGTCGGGGTCGTAGTGGAGGAGCCCGCTCCAGATCCCGGCGGTCGCCTGCTGGACGACGAGCGGCGACTCGGCGTGGACGTCGAGGCGACCCGGGTCGCCGTAGTCGAACCAGTTGAGGATCCCGCCGTAGCGGGGCTTGTCCTGAGCCAGGGCATCCCCGGCCCCGAGGCCGAGCAGCGTCACGATCGTCAGCATCACCGCGAGCCTGATCGCCAGCTTCATGGGTCTCCCCCTTTCGGTCAGCGGGCCTGGCGCATTATCCACGGGGCGCGCCCCTACCGTCAACGCGCGCCGATCCGGCCGAGGGCCCCGTCGAGATTTGCCCGTAAGGGCAATGCCGGCCCCGGCCGGCGGCCGCCTTGTGAGACTCTTTCCGCTTGACAGGGGGCCGGCTCGTCGAGCCTGGCCACACCCGTCGGTCGCCACCCGCCCAGGACGTGTCAGAGAGGAGGCCGCCGTGCCCCACTACCTCAGCGACGATGAGCTCCGAAGCGTGGCACCCGCCGAGTCAGCCTTCCGGGCGCCGATCCCGACGCAGATCGTCTCCAATGGCGAGTTCAACCCCCTGCCCCAGACGAGCGACCAGCGTCGCGTGGAAGCGCGCGTCAAGGCGCTGGCCGACGAGCTGGGGCCCCGGCACGGGATGGGCCGCCGGCAGTTCCTGACGACCAGCGCCGGAATGGCCGCCGCGTTTCTCGCGATGAACGAGGTGTTCGGCCCCCTGTTCGAGGTCAGCCGCGCCGAGGCCGCCGCCCCCGGTGTCGCCGTCGAGCGGGCGGCCGCGATGGCCGGGCAGTTCATCGTCAACGTCCAGACGCACTTCGTCCGGGACGACTTCAAGCAGGACGGCCTGCTGGACCTGGCGAAGTACGCGCGCCAGCACTGGAATCCCGCGCTGGCCGGCGAGAATTCCCTCGCCCGCTTCAAGTTCGAGAACTACGTCAAGGAGGTCTTCGTCGACAGCGACACGAAGGTCGCGCTGCTCTCCGGCGCGCCGTTCGACGATCCGACCTGGGACCTGCTGAACAACGACCAGATCGCGGCGGCGCGGTCCGCCATCAACCGGATCGCCGGCTCGCGGCGCCTGCTGGCGCACTCCGTGTTCACCCCGAAGAAGGCCGGCTGGCTGGACGAGGTCAACCGCTGCATCGCGCAGATCCAGCCCGATAGCTGGAAGGGTTACACGATCGGGGATCCGCTCTTCCCGTCCAAGCTGGGGTCCTACTGGCGGCTGGACGACGAGAAGCTCGTCTACCCCTTCTACGAGAAGATCGTCAAATCCGGCATCACGACGGTCTGCATCCACAAAGGCCTGCTTCCGCTGGACTACGAGAAGTCGTGGCCCGGCGTCTGGGAGTACGCCACGGTCTCGGACCTGGGCAAGGCGGCCAAGGACTGGCCCCAGATCAACTTCGTCATGTACCACGGGGCCCTGCGAGCCTTCCTGGAGACCCCCGATGCGGCGCTGGCCGAGTTCGAGCAGACCGGCCGGATCAAGTGGTCTACCGACCTCGCCGAGATCCCGGGCAAGTACGGCGTCAACAACGTCTACGGTGAGATCGGCACCGCTTTCGCCAACTCGGCGGTGGCGAACCCCCGCTTCGCCGCCGCGTTCGTGGGCTCCCTGCTCAAGGGTCTCGGCCCCGACCGGGTGCTGTGGGGCACCGACTCGGTGTGGTACGGCTCACCGCAGTGGCAGATCGAGGCGATGCGGCGCCTGGAGATCCCCGAGGACATGCAGAAGAAGCACGGCTTCGCGCCGCTCGGGCCCGCGGAGGGCATGGTGAAGACCGCGCTCTTCAGCGGCAACGCGGCCCGGCTCTACAGCCTCCAGGTGCGGACCGCGCACGGCGCCATCACGAACGACAAGATCGCGGCGATCAAGGCGGAGTACCTGGCCAGCGGGGGCATGCGCAGCAACACCCGCTACGGCTACGTCCACCGGTCGGTCGCCTGAGATCTCCGGAGCCTCCCGGCCATCCCCCCTTCCCCACCCACTGGGGGAGGGGGGAGTCGGGGGCCCCGATGCTTCACGCCCTACCGGGCAAGCTCGAACTCGCCCTCGAGACTATCCCACAAGAGGCCGGGCGCAACCACAGAGACGCGCCACTTCCCTCCGCCCTTGATGCCGGCAAGCTTGTCGGTCCCGCCCATGAACTGAAACGTCCCCTCGGCACCGTCGTCAAGGATACGGATCGTTTCGAAGCGCGCGAAGGCCTTGGACCCGTCGCGCTGCGCGAAAATCTTGTATCCTCCGGCCGTGGGGGCTGCCTTGTTCCCCCCACTAGTGCCCTTGACGATGTACTGAGCCGTGTCGAGGAATCCGCTACCCGCGCTGTTGAACACGACACCGATCCAGTCGCTCACTCCGACGCGGTGACCCTCGGGGTCACCGACCTCCAGAGTCTCCGCCTTGGTCCGGTACAGCGTACCGCGGAGAACGAACTTCTCGCCCGCCGCCGCGGGGTCGGGATAGCTGAAGAGCCCTACTAGCAGCAGACCGCAGATCGCAAATGTCCGCATATCGCCCTCCTCCTGGGAACGGCGAGACTAGACCCTGTACCTGCTGCGCGACGTGGGAGGCATCGAGCGGGATTGGGGGACTGCGACAGTGGAACGCACGCCATCGCCCACGGTCCGGCGCGTCCAGCCGAGCGGCGAAGTGGTGCCCGAGCCCCTGGGCGACGCGCATCATGACCTCCCGAACTCGAGGGCGAATGAGGGCGACGCGAATATACGGCCAGCGCCGGGGTCCGCGCAACCTCACCCTGCTGGCCGTCGGAAGGCGTGGACGGCGCCGGTGGACGCCAGCCCCCATTCGCGTTCGTTCGGGTGTTGAGGCCTTGTCCGTCACAACGCCCACCCTCGCTGGCGTGGAAATCCTCCTAGGATCGCTCTCTTCCAGGGACAGTCTAGCTCGTCTTCCTTACTGGATCACTTCATCCGCCCGCGCTAGCACCGATGGCGGGATCGTCAGCCCAATCTGCTTGCCTTCATCAGTTGGCCCATGTAAGCGAACGCGGCGGATCTTCTCAGCCCAGCCCGCCCCGCAGTCGCGGATCGGTGAGATCGCGGATCGCGTCGCCCAGCAGGTTGAGCCCGAACACCGTCACGCTGATGGCCAGCCCCGGGAACAGGAACATCCACGGCGCCTGCTCGATGGCCTGGGTCCCCGCCGTCAGCATGGCCCCCCACGATGGCTCGTCGGGCGGCGCCCCGAGGCCGAGAAAGCTGAGCGATGCCTCCACCACGATGGCATAGGAGACGTTGACGGTCACCAGCACGATATAGGTGGCGAGGGTGTTGGGCAAGACGTGCCGGGCGATCACCCGCCCGTGCGAGCAGCCCGCCGCCCGCGCCGCCTCCACGTACGGGCTCTCGCGGAGGCCGAGGACCAGCGACCGCAGCGTCCGCGAGGCCGTCGGCGTCAGGAGGATCGTCAGGGCCAGGATCACGTTGGTCACCGACTGGCCGAGGGCTGCCATGAGCGAGAGAGCCAGGATGATGGGGGGCAGGGCCATGAGCGTGTCCACCACCCGCTGGCTGGCCGTGTCGGCGACGCCGCCGAGGTAGGCGGTGACGATCCCCCACAGCCCGCCGAGCGTGATGCCGAAGGCCACCGAGGTGAGCCCCACGTAGAGGGACAGGCGGGCCCCCCAGATGACGCGGCTCAGCAGGTCGCGCCCGAGGTGGTCGGTGCCGAGCGGGAACTCGCGGCCGGGCGGCACGTAGGGCGCGAACCCGGTTTCCTTGGCACCGTGGGGCGCGAGCTGGGGGGCCAGCACCGCGGTGGCGACCAGGCCCAGCACGATGACGGCCCCCAGCGCCCCCAGCGGCTGGCGGGCGGCGACCCGGCCGAGGCGGGCAAGCCCGATGCGCATCACGCGTACCGGATGCGGGGATCGAGCCAGGCGTACAGGAGATCCACCAGCAGGTTGATGACGAGGAAGATCACCGCCATCACGAACACCAGGGCCTGCACGGTCGGATAGTCGCGCTGGCTCACCGCCTGGGCGAGGGCGCTCCCCATCCCCGGCACCGAGAAGATGATCTCGACGATCACGATGCCGCCCAGGAGCCGCCCGCCCCACCACCCGATGAAGGTCACCACCGGCAGCAGGGAGTTGGCGAGCGCGTGGCGGTAGACGATGGCGCGCTCGGCCAGTCCCTTGGCGCGCGCGGTGCGGACGTAGTCCTGGCGGATCACCTCCAGGAGCTGGGAGCGCGTGAGACGCGTGATGGGGGCGCTGATGTAGTAGGCCTGCACGAGGGCCGGCCAGATGAGTTGCTTGAGGTTCTCGACCGGGCTGGTCCAGAGCGCGACGAACTCCAGCGGCGGCAGCCACTGGAAGAACCGCACCAGCAGGTAGAGGACCAGCACCCCGGTGAAGAAGATCGGCAGGCTGAGCCCGCTGAGGGAGAGCAGTCGCACGAGGTAGTCGGCCCAGGTGTTCTGGCGCACGGCCGACACGACGCCGAGCGGCACCGCCCACACGATGGCGATGAGGATGGTGAGCACGGCCAGCTCGAGCGAGCGGGGCACCCGCTCTCCGAGGATCTCGGCGACGGGCCGGCGCTGCGTGTACGACTGGCCGAAGTCGCCGCGCAGGGCGCTCCCCAGCCACCCCGCGTACTGCACCAGCACCGGGCGGTCCAGGCCGAGCTCGGCGCGGATCTGCCGGATCTGCTTCTGCTGGATGGCGCTCGCCTCGCTGCCCGTCTGGTAGACGAGGATCTCGGCGATGTCGCCGGGCACCACCCTCAGGATGACGAAGATGAGGAGGGACGCGCCCACGAGGGTGGGGACGAACAGCAGCAAGCGGCGGACGACGTAGCGGCGGCCCACGTGGACCGTGACGCCCGGGGGCCCGGGCGCTCAGCCGTGACGCGCGTCCGGGCTCGGGACGAGCGCGCGGTCGCCCGCTGGCGGCGGCAGGGGCGCGGAGGCCGTCACCCCCGCTCCGATCGTCTCGCGGGCGAAGGAGTCGCGGATCTCGCGCCTCGGCGGCGGCGCCGGCCAGATGGGCAGCCAGCCGGCCAGGCGATGCGCCTGCACCCGCGACCGGAAGTACTGCTCGTGGTCCCACTCGACCTCCGCCATGGTGAGCAGGCAGTCCACGAACTCCGGCCGGCCGGCCCGCACCGCCAGGCGCGCCGCCGTCTCGTATTCCACGATGTTGCCGCGCTCGAGCCGGCCGGCGCCGTACATGGGCGCCAGCCAGCCCATCACGTGACACAGGACGCCGAGCGTCCGCCCGATCTTGCGGGCCCGTCGCTCGCGGTCCCCGGACGGCTCCGTCCCGATCCGGGCCAGCATGGCGCCCACCAGATCGCGGTGATGCCACTCGTCCTGCTCGATCTGGCGGATCCGGGCGCGGTCCTCGGGGTCCCGGACCGAGCGCCCGTGGCCCCGGTACGCCAGCGCGGCGGCAAGCTCACCCGAGTAGGCGCCTCGGAGAATGGCCACGAGCCCCTCGAGATCACTCATGCCGCACCCCCTCTCCGGTCACACGCGCTCAGAACATGGTGTTGCCGTGGGCCGCGGTCTCGGGCACCTCCTGGATCACGTCCCAGTGCTCGACGATCTTGCCGTTGTCGTCGAGCCGGAAGATGTCGATGCCGGCACAGGCCCGCGCGCCGGGCCACTCCTGCAAGCAGTGGAGGACGACGTAGTTCCCCTCGGCGATGGCGCGCTTCACGTGGACGCGCTTGCCGGGGTATTCCCGGGCCATCCGCGTGAAGAACTGGATGAACGCCTCCTTGCCGTCGGCCACGCCGGGATTGTGCTGGATGTAGACGGCCCCGGCGTACCGCTCGATCGCCTCGGCCGGGCGGCTCTGGTTGAACATCAGGTCGTAGAAGGCGATGACGGTCTGCTTGTTCTGCTGGAGCCGGTCGGTCATCGGCCGTCCCTCCTCGCCCGCCGGTCCCGGTGGCCTCGGCCCGCGTTTGGCCCGCGCCGGCGGCGGCGATGCGCTAGAATCCCAGACAAGTGTACGCCCACTCGACGACGCCGACCGACGGCCGCTCGCCCGCCATCGTCCGCCCGCCCGCGCCCGGGGGCCGGGGCTGAGCGAGGCG
This sequence comes from uncultured Candidatus Rokubacteria bacterium, assembly GCA_963708025.1. GTDB lineage: Bacteria > Methylomirabilota > Methylomirabilia > Rokubacteriales > DASRDR01 > CAVPSB01. The sequence goes on from CAVPSB010000013.1 coordinate 510,169, forward strand.
CCCATGGAGTTCGGCCTCTTCACCGAGTTCCAGTGTCCGCCCGGGATGAGCGAGGCGACCGCGTTCGAGGAGTCGATGGCCCAGATGCGGGCGGCCGAGGACCTGGGCTTCGACGCCGTGTGGCTGGGCGAGCTGCACTTCCAGAAGGACCGCTCCGTCCTCGCCTCGCCGCTGGTGGTGGCGGCGGCCATCGCGGCCTGCACCCGCCGCGTCAAGATCGGGATCGCGGTCCAGGTGCTGCCCCTGAGCCATCCCCTGCGCCTGGCCGAGGACGTCGCCACCGTGGATCATTTGTCCCACGGCCGTCTCGACTTCGGCGTGGGCCGGAGCGGCCTGCCCGGCCACTACCAGGGCTTCAACATCCCGTACGGCGAGAGCCGCGACCGCTTCTCCGAGACCCTGGAGATCCTCGTGAAGGCCTGGACGCAGGAGCGCTTCTCCCACGCGGGTCGCTACTACCAGTTCCGCGACGTGTGCGTGACGCCGAAGCCCTACCAGAAGCCTCACCCGCCCCTGCGGATCGCCGCCACCTCCGAGGAGACCTACCCGATGGTGGGCCGTCTGGGCCACCCGCTCTTCGTCGCCGTGCGGACGAGCGCGATCTCCGGCCTCCGGCGCTTTCTCGGCGGCTACCACGAGGCGTGGCAGGCGGCCGGTCACCCCGGGCGCGGCGACGTCGCCCTCCTCGTCCCCGTGTACGTGGCGGAGACGGCGCGCCAGGCCCGCGAGGAGCCGGAGGCCAGCACCCGGCACTGGTTCCGCTCGATCGCCGAGGCGCTGATGCAGTCGCCCACCCGGCGGGCGGAAGCGGAGCGGCTGGCGGTCGTCACCTACGAGGACATCCTCGCCGAGCAGGTGGTCTACGGGACGCCGGAGGCGGTGGCGGAGCGGCTCGGCGCGCTGCGCGTGGAGCTGGGATTCTCGACGCTGTCGGTGTGGATGAACGTGGGAGGCCTGATCCCGCACGAGCGCGTGCTCGCATCGATGCGCCTCTTCGCGGAACGGGTGGCGCCCCGCCTCTAGACAGCGTCCGAGCACCCACCCACGAGCGAGGCCGGTCTGACCTCCCGTCACGCCTCCTCGTGGACCACGCGCCCGCCGACGACGGTCAGGCGCGACTCGATCCCCGGGAGCTCCTCGAGCGGCGCCGCCAGCGGGTCGCGGTCGAGCACCGCCAGGTCGGCGGCGTAGCCGGGCGCCAGGACGCCGCGCTCGCGCTCCGCGAACGTCACCCACGCGCCACCGACCGTGAGCGCACGGAGCGCCTGGACCCGCGTGAGACGCTCGGAGGCCCCGAGGATCTCGCCGGTCGTCATGTCGCGCCGCGCGACGGCGGCCGCGAAAGCGAGCCAGGGGTCGGCGGGCTTGTTGTCGGTGGCGAGGCCGAACGGGATCCGGTGGCGGGCGAGGCTCCGGTGGGGCACGAGCCGCTCGGCCGCCCCGCCCAGGCGCGCGACCTCGGCGGCGCCCGAGCGCCAGAGGTAGCTGATCGGGTTCGTCGTCACCACCGCCCCGAGCCGCCGGATGCGCGCCAGCTCGTCCGGCGTCGCGCCCGCCGGGTGGACGAGCACCCAGCGCCGCCCGGCGATGGGTGTCCGGGCGTGGATCGCTTCCCAGGCGTCGAGCACCTCCGGCAGGCAGCGCGTGACGAGCGTGCTGACGCGGAGTCCATGGCGCGCGGCCAGCTCCGCCTGCACGCGGTAGGCTCGGGGCGAGTTCGCGCTCTCGACGAAGCCCGCCCAGCCCGTGTAGGGCTGGCTCTGGTGCAGGAGGCGCGCGACCTCCGGGTCACCCCCCCAGTGCAGGCAGATGCCCGCGATGCGCAGGCAGTCGTCGCCGGTCCCGCGGCCGCCCGCCCACGCCGCCCACTCCGGGATCGCGCGCGCCCCCTCGACCGGGCCGTACCAGGTCGGGCTCAGCGCGAGCATTGCCCGCAGCACGAGCTCGCCCCGCTCGTGCGCCTCGCGATAGACCTGGAGCACCTCCGGCGCCACCCCGTGGCCCTCGTAGACCGCGGTCACCCCGCGCGCCGCGTAGCGACGCTGCGACACACGGAGTGCGCGGAGCCGGTCGCCAGGCGTGAACCGAGGAGCCGCCCGCATGACGGTGAACTCCAGCACCTGGATCGCGTTCGATTCGACGAACACCCCGGTCGGCTCCCCGGTCGCGTCCCTCAGGATCTCGACGCCACGGGGCGGGACCGTGTCGCGCGTCACGCCGGCTCGCGCGAGGGCGAGGGTGTTGGCGCTCGAGTAGACCGGGGGCTTGTTCCAGTAGCCCCAGATGCCGCGGACGTAGACGGGATGCTCGGGCGCGGCGGCGTCCAGGTCGGCGCGCGTGGGCCAGCGCCGCTCGGCGAGCGCGTGCGGCGCGTCCTGGTAGAAGGGCGGCGAGCCCACCGGCATCGTCACGATCCACTCGCCCCGCGGCGTGCGGGCGGCCCGGCGCCGGATCACCGCCTGGACGTCATTGATCGAGCGGCAATGGGCGAGCGAGGGGGAGAGGGTCTTCAGTCCCTCGCGGTCGAGGTGGGCGTGGGCGTCAACGAGGCCGGGGACGACGGTGGCCCCGTGGAGGTCAACGACGCGCGTCCGCCGCCCGCGCCAGGCCCGCTCGTCGGCGCGCGCGCCCACGGCCACGATGCGCCCGCCCGCCGCCGCCAGCGCCGTGGTCGACGGCCGGCGGGGGTCGAGCGTGACGATCCGGCCGTCGAGGAGGACGAGATCGGCCGAGATGCCGTCGCCTCGGGCGGAGCGCGTCCGCGGGTCGAGCTAGCTCATCCCCGGCACGAAGGCGTCCCGCCCGCGCTGATAGGTCGGCTGCCGCTGGGCCGGATTCCGGTTGACCAGCGGGCGCAGGTAGAGCGGGCTCAGGAGGCTCCGGACCTCGTGCTCGATCGTGAAGAGCGGTCGGTTCGTGTCCGGATCGACGATGTCCTGGAACCGGTACTGGTACCAGTTGCTCTCCTCGGTGACGAGCCCGCGCTCGCCGAGCCACCGGTGCGGCCCCGAGAAGTTCGCGATGTAGATCTGGAGATGGTGGCCGTCGTAGACGGGCATCGGGTCGGCGGTCTCCCGGAAGACGAGCTCCTGCTGGGGACCGACCGTCACCCGCGCCGCCGTCCCGCCGCCGTTCCGGACCACCGCCGCCGGCGCGCCGAAAGCGGCCCGGTAGAACCGCGCGACCCCGTCGGCGGCCCCCGGCTCGACCGGGAACTCGACGTAGGGCATGCCGAGCGTCATGGTCCCGAAGGCGGGACCCGGCGCGTAGCAGCGGATCACGTTGCCCCAGGGCGAGACCACGCGGACGTGCTTGTCCTCCACCGCGTACTCGAACTTCGTCCCCGCCAGCCGGGGCTTGACGGCTTCCAGTCGCCCGGGCAGCTCGTCGTGATCGGGGATGACGAGGCCCACGTGGCCGCGGAGCACCTGGGGCCGGCCGGTGGGCAGGTGGAACTGCTGCTGCCCGATGTTGACCCACATGTTCTCGAGGCCGGGCATCAGGTACGGGTCACGGGTCAGTCCGAGGCCCACCACGTAGAAGAGGGTGGCGACCTGCTGGTCGGGAACCATCACGTTGACGTGTTCCAGCGCCACGATGTTGCCGACGTCCTGGGTGCTCCGGTCGTGCGTCTCGCCCGCCATGGCTGGCCTCCTTGGTCGGATTGCCGTTGCGCCGTCCAGCATAGCGCGGTTCCCGGGCCCGGACAACGAACGCTACCCGGGGGAGGGCCACACGGGCCGGGCCGCGAGCGGATTGGCCGCGGGGTGCAGGACGTCGGTCGCCCAGCCGAGGTCGAGCCGCTCGCCGAGCCAGCTCGGACACCCCGTCCGCGCGTCGATCGCCAGGCCGCGCGCTCGATTCGCCGTGACCAGCGCCCAGATCGGGTCGGCCGGCACTCCCGGCGGCGCCGGCACCTCGGGGATCGGCCGGCCGTTCGGCGTGCGGAAGTGGAGCGTCCCGTCGGCGTCCCGCTCGACCTGGTAGCCCTCCTCGTGGACGGCCCCGTGGTGACGTCGACACAGAAGGGCAAGATTGTCCAGCCGCGTCGGGCCGCCGTTGGCCCAGTGGTGGAGATGATGCCCCTGGGCGTGGCGCACCCCGCAGCCCGGGAAGCGGCAGCCGTGGTCCCGCGCCTGGAGTGCCCGCCGCAGGGCCGGCGGGATTGCTCTGGTCCGCCGCCCGACGTCGAGCACCGAGCCGTCCCCCGCGTGGTGCATCACCACCCGGGTCGCGTCGCACGCCAGCCGCCGGGACGTCTCCGCGGAAACGCGCACGCCGTCCTCGAGCGCGGACTGCCCGGGCTGCTCGGGGTCGGCCAGCGCCGCGGCGTCCACGTGGACCACGACCTGGTACCGCTCGCTCCCCGCGCCGGGATCGAGCCCGTGCCCGAGGGCCGTCTCCGCCACCAGCGCGAGGGCGTCCGCCCGCTGCTGGCCGTGCGTCGGGAGGTCCCCGTCCACCCCCGCCTCGGGCGTGGCCCGCGCCCGCGCGTACAGCGCCTCCCGCGCCGCCTCCAGCGCCCGCACCAGCACCGCCCCCACCTCCGGCGTGAGCCGCCCCCGCACCACCAGCATCCCGTCCTCGTCCGGGTACACCTGGAGCGACCGCCCCCGGTGGCGCGCCGCCGCCTCCCGCCCCTCCACCTGCCGGTCCACCCGCCGCCACCCCCGCACGATCCGCTCCACGTGGGCCGCCGTCCCCGCCCGCCCCACCGCCAGGAGCCGCGCCTCGGTCTCCGGCGTCGCGACCCGCGTGAGGGCGCGCACCTTCGAGTACGACAGCTCCCCGCGCTCCAGGGCCGCCGCGAGCTGGGGCAGCCCCCCCAGTGCCCGCGCCACCCGCACCCGCTCCCGGGCCGCTCCCAGATCCAGCCCGACCCGCCAACTCAGCCATTCGGCGCAGGAGCGGGCCCCGTTGGCCCAGCCGCCCTGCGCGTCGAACTCGCGGAGCAGCACCAGCAGCCGGGCGGTGGCGGCGTCGAGGTGCGCGGAGAGCTCGGCGATCTCGTCGCCGAGCTGGTCGAGATCGGCTGCGGGGGACAAGGGCGCGAGCGTCGTCACAAGCTGCATGGCGAGCCTCCTGGCTCGCACTCTATCACCCGAATTTCGGGCCACCTGGTAGGCCATCTGACGGCCGCTCGTCAACAGAGGAATGATTTTCGACTCCACACCGGCGCCGCGTGGCACCACGCGGCAGCACGGCCCGCTGGACGGAACTGACGCCGAGGCCGCGACCGCAGCGCGCGGCCGATCCGAAGTCGTGTCAAGCGGAAAGTGCGGCGTGGACGTGAAGAGTGTGCCCCACCGGCGACCCTGCGGCGACTACGCGCCGAGGCGGCCGAGCCGCTCCGTCAGCAGCTCGAACAGGCGGTCGGCCTCGACGCGGGTGACGACGTGGCAGTTCGGCGGGTAGCCGGCCAGGTGCCGCTCCCGCGCGCGGACGATCGTCTGGCCGAGCGTCCGGGGCGACTCGCACTCCACCGCCACGTGGGCGTCGACGCCGCCGAACAGCGCGGGGTCGATCAGGGACGCGATGACGCACGGGTCGTGCAGGCGCGGGTCGGCGCCGCCGTAGGCGCGCACCATCCGGGCCGCCGCCCCGGTGACCGGGCTGGCCACGGCCTCCCAGGTGGCGAGGCGGTCGGCCGTCGCCCGGGCCTGCCGGGTGACGTCGAGACCGAACATCGTGAGCGGCACGCCGGATCCCAGGACCACGTGGGCCGCGTGCGGATCCACGAAGACGTTGAACTCGGCCACCGGCGAGACGTTGCCCGGACAGAACGCGGCGCCGCCCATGAAGAGGATCCGGTCCAGTCGCCGGGCCAGGCGCGGCTCCTTGATCAGGGCCAGCGCGGCGTTGGTCATGGGCCCGACGCAGCAGAGCGTGACGGCCCCGCCCTCCCCCGCCAGCGCCTGCTCGATGATGAAGTCAACGGCGTGCTGGGGCCGCAGCTCGAACGCAGGCTCGGGGAGGCCCACGTCGCCCAGGCCGTCCTTCCCGTGGACCGATGCCGCCGTCTCCCCGACCCGCGACATCAGCGGGCGCGCGCACCCGGCCAGCACCGGCACGTCGCGCCGCCCGGCCAGCGTGCAGACGCGGCGGGCGTTCCGGGCGGTCGCCGCCAGCGGCACGTTGCCGGCGACGCAGGTGATGCCGAGGAGCTCGATCTCCGCCGGCGAGGCCAGGGCCAGCAGGATGGCGATGGCGTCGTCGACACCCGGATCACAGTCGAGGATGACGCGGTGTCGCGCCACGGAGGGGCCCGGGCTCACACGTCCCGGCCGGTGTAGCCGACGAACGGCGGCTCGCCGGGCTCTTGCTTCGACGGCATCGAGATGCGGAACTGGCAGGTCGCGTCGCCGCGGGTCTTGATGCCTTCGAACTGCACGATCATGTCGGGGTGGTACCGGCGGTAGTACGTCGGGTGCAGCTCGTAGTCGTAGATGTAGCCGAGCTGGAGGCCGCGCCGGCCGAACTCGCCCCACACGGCGGCGTAGGGACACCACGTGCAGTCCTGGTGCCAGGATCCCTCGGTCAGCAGGCCCGGCGCGAATCGCCAGATCGAGATGAGCTGGCCGTCCCAGTGGTCCATCAGCGTCTTGACGTTGAGGTCCCAGCCGGCGGCGAGGTGGGCCGCCTTCTGGCGGTCGGCGCGCTCGTAAGCCAGGTCCCGGACCTGCTGGCGCAGCGCCGCCTCGCCCAGCATGTCGAAGCGCTTCGTCTCCTCGTCGGCGCAGAAGTAGTACAGGGCGCCATTGTTCATGGCCGTGCGGCGGGCCAGCTCGACCGAGTCCTCCAGGCGGTCGAAGACGCGCGAGTGCACCGGCGCCGAGGGACCGTCGGCGCCCGTCTCGACCCGCCACGTCACCGTCCACGGGCGTTCCAGGTCGAGGGCGGCGGCGTCGAAGGCCACCGAGACGCCGAGGCCCTCGGCCAGGCCGGGCAGGACGCCGCGGTAGTAGAGGCGGGCGATCTCGACTCCCGCTTCGTACTCGCGCCAGCGCTGCCACTCCGGCGCCTCGCGGACGGTGACCGTCACCGCGCGATCCGTTCCCTCGATGGACCCCGCGCCCGTCTCGGTGAGCAGGTGGAGGTCGGCCATGTCCCAGTGCTCGATGACGGTCCGCGCGGTGAGGGCGGTGCTGGCCTTCTCGAGCGCCGTCCGGATCAGCCCGGCGCGATACTGCCCGTACCGGTGGAGACCCCGCAGCACCGTCGTCTCGCCCTCGTCACCGAGCCGCTTCGCGGCGGAATGGGCGAAGTGACGACTGAACATCGCCTGGAAGCGCATCAGGTCCTGGCAGCTCTGGACGACGCCCGCGCGGTCAACCTGCTCGTCGAATCCCATGACGGTCCCTCCCGAGCCTGGCCCGGCCGGCGCCGGCCCGCCTCGGCTGTCGCGCTAGCCGGCGTGGCCGCCGGCGCCGTCGTGACCGCACGCCGCGTGGCCGGCCGGCCGCGGCACGTCGAGCGCCGGGTTGCGGTCGAAGAAGCCGACCGGCTTGAGCATGAAGCCGATGTAGGTGACCGGCATCACCGGCCAGTCCTCCGGCCGGACGACGTGGTGGGCGCCGAACGTGTACCAGACCACCACGTCGGTGTTCTCGAGCGGCGCGTCGTCCCGCACGTAGCTGGGCAGCCCGGCCCCGCCCGGGTGCTGGTTCGGGTAGTCGCCGCCGGCGTACCGCTCGCGCGGGTCGTACCGGGTCACCCAGAGGTGCCGGGTCATGAAGGCGGCCCGCCGGGTCACCGGACGCCTCGGGCCCGGCGAAGGGCCGCACGTTCTCGCCCGGCACCAGCTTGTACCCGACCGGCGTCGCCCAGGCGGTTCCGGACGGACGGGTTGACGATCTTCCAGAAGCGGCCGCGCGAGCGGGTCGACCAGCCGCTGGGCCTCGGACTCGGAGCGGAGCAGGGTGGCCTCGGTGTGGAAGGCGTTGGCGTGCGGGTTCTCGGGGCCCGGGGCGTCGGCCACCGTGTTCACCTCGTAGACGGAGTTGTGGGGGCCGTCGACCGTCATGTCGAGCCGCACGTTGAAGAAGTGCTGGTGGATGGGAGCGTACACCCCGGGCGCCACCAGCTCGCCCCAGCGGCGGCGTCTCGCCGGGCCCCACCGCCCCGTTGGAGACGATGCCGGTCAGCTTCACCTCGAGCTGGATCGTCCCGTCCAGGTAGAAGTACCAGTAGAAGCCGTACTCGTAGTTGCCCACGGTGGCGATGAACGACACCACGAGCCGGCGCGAGCGCCGGACCTCGGTGTACCCCGTCCGCCAGTCGAAGTGCTTCCAGAGGATGCCGTAGTCCTCCTCGTGCACGCAGATGGCGTTGGCCAGCGTCACCGCCCCGCCCCGGCTGTCGTTGACGACGGCGTCCAGGTACCGGATCTCGCCGAGGCAGTCGCAGCCGTTCTCGAGGGAGTTGGCCAGGTACCCGATGCCGTACTCGCCCACGTCGAACGCGTTGCGGTGGAAGTAGGTGGGCCGCGGGTCGCCGTACGGGACCACCATGTCGACGACCGAGGCCCGGTGGAGGATCGGCCGCTCGCGCTCCTGGTCGCGGTAGCTCACCGTGTGGAGCACCAGGCCCTCGCGCGGCGTGAACCCGAGACGCATGCGCCACCTCTGCCAGGGCAGCTCGTGGCCCGTCCAGCTCGAAGCTCGGCCCCTCCGGCTGGCGGATCTCGATCGGCTTGAGGCCCGGTGCGGGTCCCGGCGACCTCCGGCGAGTAGTTGGCGTCCTCGGGCGGCAGCGGGACGACGCCGTAGTCCTCGACCCGCGAGCACCTTCATCTCGTTCAGGTCGACGAGCGCGATCACGTTGGCCACGGGTCGGGCGTAGCCGTTGTCGGTCGGGCTCCGCTTGATCCAGGTCAGCGTCCGGGAGAGCCGCCGGCCCTCCTCGTCCGCGAGGCCGAAGTTCCCCGCCGACCACGGGTCGATCATGGTCAGGTCGAAGTCGGTCACCCCTCGCTTGCGCATGGCCGCCTGCCAGCGCGGATCGGCGCGCACCGCCGCCTCGCACTCGAAGAACTCGTCGAGGACGATGGCCGGCTGGACGCCGGGCACGTGCTCCCAGGAGAGCACCCGGTCCCCGGTCAGGGAGACGACCGCCTCGTAGGTCCTGGCCGCCGCGCTGTCGATGAGCACGACGAAGGCGGCCCGCTCCACCGGCCTCGCCGGGCCGGTGGCGCCCCACGAGCCTCCTTGGGCGGCTCGTGCAGGGTGATGGAGACGACCCGGATCCGCCCGCTCAACGTCTGCCGGGTGCGGAGGATCTCCCACGCGCGGTTGATCTCGTCGGCGGTGAGGGGCTCCAGCGGATGGGTGGCGCGCGTGGCCTCGGCCGTGGGGGACGTCATGGCTCGGCTCTCCTTGCTGTCACCGCGACCTCGGGGGCGCGGCCCGGACGCTCGGCCGGTTCGACCCGCGTCGAGCGGGAAGACGCCCGCCGGAGGAGCTCGCGCCAGAGGGTGGCGGGGTCGGCGCGAAAGATCGTGTCGGCGTCGGGCTCGAGGACGTACCAGTCGTCGCGGGCGATCTCCGCCTCGAGCTGCCCCGGCGCCCAGCCCGCGTAGCCGGCGTACACCCGCAGCTCGCGGGGGGCGTCGGACCGCCGGAGCAGTCCGTCCAGGAAGACCCCATCGAGGCTCAGGTAGACGTCCGCCAGCACCCGCAGCGCGGCCTCGGGCCGCTCCCTCGATCGGAACACGGCGACCAGGCGCCGCGGCGAGACGGGGCCCCCGGCGAACAGCCGGTCCGTCCGGCCCCGGAGCGCCTCGTGCTCCGGAAGGAGCTGGCTCGCCGGCACCCGCGTGGGCCGGTTCAGGATGACGCCGACCGACCCCGCCACCGGGGTGTCGGGTGACCAGCACCACCGTCTCCCGGAAGTTCGGGTCGCCGAGCACCGGCTTGGCGACGAGCACGACGCCGTTGGGCGCGTCCTGCGCGGCGGCGGCGGTCGCCGCAGATCAGCCAGAGCCCGGCGGCGAGGAGTCCCGTCCTTGCTTGACATTCCGCAGCTAGTGTACGCCAACGCGCGGCGCCGTTCCCTCCGCCGGCGCGAAGAAGACCAGGGCCGTCAGGTCGTCCGTGATGCTGTGGAAGCGGTGCCGGACGCCGGCGGCGACGAACAGGATCGAGCCGGCCTCCGCCACCCGGTCCTCGGTCCCGACGCGCAGCATCGCCCGCCCGGCCAGCACGTAGTAGACCTCGTCCTCCGTGTGGGGGCCCTGGGGGTCCTCCGCCCCCGCCGGCAGCGCGTAGATGCCCATGCTGAGCGCCGGGACCCGCAGGAACTCCAGCCACGACTTCCCCGACTGGCGGCGTTGCTCGAGCAGCTGGGACAGCGTGAACGTCTCCGGCACCTTCTCCCTCCTCTCCTCCCGGTGCCTGGTCCGCCCCGGGTCAGGATGAGCTCGTCCGAGGCGCAGGCCCCGGTCGGCGGGTCCAGCCCTTGGCGAGTGACCCGGTGCCTATCCGGGGGGGATGGTCAGCGCCCGGAGGCCGAAATGGCGGGCGCCAGCCGACATGTGATGGTCATTGGTGTAATCGCCCTTCGACTCGTGGTGGGGCGTGATGCCAGAGTGTCGTGCCGCCACCGGGACGATTCGCTCCTCTGCTCATCGGAGTAGCTCCGCTTCGGCTTGCTCAGGCCAGAACCGCATGTCCATCTCGCGGTACAGGTGCTCCCGCGCCTGCCGAGCCGAGACCGTCAACGCCGGCAGCCGGGAATGTGCCGGTGGCCGGAAAAAGCCGGCAACCGGGACACGAGTAGGCCGGCCCGGAGGCCGGGGCGTTGCCGATGTCCTGGGGGCGGTAACCCGCGAGCGCAGTGGACTTCGGCTGCGGCCTTGCCCTCTCTTCCCCGCCCAGGTTGTCCCCTGTCCGAGCTTGACGGGTCGTGGGGCCCAGAGGTAGAGTCTGGTCACAATCGTGACCATTCCTGCCTGGAGGGGCCGATGAAGACGCTGCCGCTCGCCCACGTGAAGGCGAATCTCAGCCGCCTCGTGGACCAGGTCGTGGAAACGGATGAGGAGATCGTGATCACCCGCAACGGCCGCCCGGCAGCCATTCTCGTGAGCCCCGACGAGTACGAGGGATGGAAGGAGACGCAGGCGATCCGATCGGACCGGGAGCTCGTGGCCGAAATCCGGCGTGGCCTGCGGATGCTCAAGCGCGGCGCCAAGATCTACACGCTGGAGGAGCTCCTGCCCGAGGACTGATGCGGGTGGCGCGGGCACCATGGAGCCCTACCGCCTCCGGGTGCCAGGACGGATCGAGGAACTTGTCCGGACCCTTCATCCCGAGCTCAAGCGCAAAGTGCGGGCAGGCCTCGACCTCATTCGCACCGACCCGGAGGTCGGCAAGGAGCTACGCGATGAGCTGGCGGGACTGCGGAGCCTCCGGGTCGGACGGTTCCGAATCGTCTACCGGGTCGCGCCGAGACGGCTGATCGATCTCGTCGCCATCGGCCCGCGCCGGACCATCTACCAGGAGACGCTTCGACTACTCCGGCGAGCGTGAAGGTGGGCCCCGCGGTCATGACGCCCCTCAGCTCCCTCTCGACCTGCTCCAGCCAGAAGCGCATGTCCATCTCGCGGTACATCGTCGTCGCGGTGGTGAGGTGCTCCTGCGCCTGCTCGCCGCTTGCCCGTGCGCCGGTAGAGCTTGCCGAGGCCGAGGTGGCAGTGGGCGACGAGCGGGCGCATGCCGAGCTCGCCGGCGAGGGCCAGCGCCTCGCGGTAGTAACCTTCAGCGTCCTCGGCGCCGCCGGTCGACGCGACGTCACCGGCGAGGCAGAGGGCGTGGGCCTCGCTTCCCCGAGCCCCCAGCCGGCGGGTGAGCGCCAGCGCCTCTCGGGCGTGGCTGGCGGCCTCGTCGATCCGCCCGGCCGAGAGGTAGGTCATCCCCGCGCACAGAAGAATGAGCGCCGGCCAGGTGTGAATCTGGCGACCGCGGAACTCCTCGACGGCGCCCGCGACCAGCGGGAGCGCCTCGTCAGCCCGGCCGGCGAGGGCGTAGGCGGCGCCGAGGGTCGCGGCGACGAGCGGTGTCCCGACGACGAACTGCCACGTTCGGCAGAGGTCGAGGCCCCGCTCGAGGACCCGGGTCGCGCGCGGGAGATCCCCGCGACGGAGGTGGGCGAGGCCGAGATCGAGCAACCCGACGTACAGCGTGAAGGGATGATCGGCCGCTTCAGCGATCCGCACGGCGGCCTCGGCGTGCCCGATGGCCTCGTCGAACCGGCCGAGCTGGGAGAGCACGTCGGCGAGGCGGGCCCCCGAGAGCGCCGACTGGATGGCGGGCGCCCCGAAGCGCTCGTAGCGCAGGTCGCCCTCGAGCGCGACGTTTCGCTCGAGGAAGGTGGCCGCGTCGCTGAACTCGCCCCGGGCGACGTGCGTCATGCCCAGAAAGGACGTGGCGACCACCTCGATCGAGCGATCGCCGAGGGTTCGCGCGATGCTCAGGGCCTCCTGCCCGAATCTGACGGCCTCGTCGTAGTCGCCAGTGACCAGGCACTGGATCACCATGAAGGTGGCGATCCGCGCGAGCCGGTGCTGGTCGCCGAGCGTCCTGGCGAGCCCCTCCGCCTCGTGGAGGTGCTCCCCCATGCGCGCCCGATCGCCGAGCGGGAGGAGCGCGTTCCGGAGGTCGATGTGGAGGTCGATGGTCAGCTCGGTCGTCTCCCGGGTCTCGGGGAGACGGCGGAGGGCCCCGAGCGCCTGCTCCAGGTGGGCGATGGCCTCGCGGTTGGCCGCCCGCGCCATGGCCCGGAGCCCCGCCTGGCGGAGATAGGCGACCGCCTTCTCCCACAGCTCCCCGCGCAGGGCGTGGTGGGCCAGCCGCTCGGCCTGCTCGGCGACGCGCTCGGTCGAGAGCCGCTCGATGGCCTCGGTGATGCGGGCGTGCAGGGCGCGCCGCCGGTCGTGGAGCAGGCCCTGGTACGCCACCTCGTGCGTGAGCGCGTGCTTGAACGTGTACTCGAGGTCCGGAAAGAGCCGGGTCTCGTAGAGGAACTCCGCGGCCTGGAGGTGCGTGAGCTCGGCGCGCACCTCGTGCTCCGGCGCGTCGGCGATGGCCAGGAGCAGCGGCATGGGCACGTCCTTGCCGATGACGGCGGCGGCCTGGAGCAGTCGCTTGGCCTCGGGCGCCAGGCGGTCGATGCGCGCGGCCAGGATGGCCTGCACGGTGGCGGGGATCGTCAGGGGCTCGACGGGCCGGGTGAGCCGGTAGGCGCCGCGCTCGCCGGCCAGGGCCGCCGTCTCCACCAGGGCCCGCACACTCTCCTCGAGGAAGAGGGGATTCGCCTCCGTCCGCTCGACCAGGAGCTGCTTGAGCGGGCCGAGGGCCGCGTCAGGGCCGAGGAGCGCCTCGAGCAGCTCGTCCGCGCTCTCGGGCGGCAGGGGATCGATCCGGAGCTGGCGGTAGTAGGTCTTGCCGCCCCAGGCGTGCTGGTACTCGGGGCGGTAGTTGACGAGGAGCAGGAGGCGCGCCGCGGGCAGGCTCTCGACGAGGCTGTCGAGCAAGGCTCTGGGTCTCGCCGTCGATCCAGTGCAGGTCCTCGAAGACCACCACCAGCGGCTGGACCTCGCTCTCGCGCAGCAGCAGGCGCTTGACCGCGTCGAGCGTCTGCTGGCGCCGCTGGAGCGGATCGAGGGCGTGCCAGGACGCCTCGTCCACCGGCACGTCGAGCAGCGCCAGGAGGGCGGGCACGGCGGGCGCGAGCGCCGGGGCGAGCGTCAGGACCTTCCCCGTGACCTTCTCCCGGATCTTCCGCGGGTCGTCGCGGCTCTCGATCGCGAAGTAGCCGCGGAGCAGCTCGATCACGGGCAGGTAGGCGGTGGCCTTGCCGTAGGAGACCGAGGCGGACTGCACGATGAGCCAGCCGTGCACGCGGTGGGAGTGGGTGAGCTCCCAGAAGAGACGCGACTTGCCCACGCCCGGCTCCCCGACCACGGCGACCACCTGGCCGTGCCCCAGGCTCGCCCGGTCGAGGGCGTCGCGGAGCTGCTCCAGCTCCGCGGTCCGGCCGACGAAGCGCGTGAGCCCCCGCCGCGCCGCGGCCTCGAGGCGGGTGCGGGCGGCGCCGGCCCCCACCAGCTCGAACACCTCGACCGGCTCGCCGAGCCCCTTGATCGGCACCGGGCCGAGCGGGGTGACCTGGACGAAGCCCTCGGCCAGGTGCAGCGTCTCGGCGGTGAGCCGGATGCTGCCGGGCGCCGCGAGCTGCTCCATGCGGGCCGCCAGGTGCGTGGTCTGGCCCACGGCGGTGTAGTCCATGCGGAGATCGCTGCCGATCGAGCGCACCACGACGTCGCCGGAGTTGAGGCCGACGCGGATCTGCACCTCCACGCCCTGCGCGCGGCGCAGCTCGTCCGAGTAGCGCCGCACGACCTCCTGCATCCGGAGCGCGGCGTAGCACGCGCGCACGGCGTGATCCTCGTGGGCGAGCGGCGCGCCGAAGAGCGCCATGATCCCGTCGCCCATCACCTGGTTCACGGTGCCCTCGTAGCGATGGACGGCCTCCATCATCCGCTCGAGCACCGGGTCGAGGAGCTTCCGCGCCTCCTCGGGGTCCCGGTCGGCGAGCAGCTCCATCGAGCCCTTGAGGTCGGCGAAGAGGACGGTCACCTGCTTCCGCTCGCCCTCGAGGGCGGCCTTGGAGGTGAGGATCTTCTCGGCGAGGTGCTTGGGGGTGTACGACCCCGGTGAGGCGAAGGCGGGAGAATCTTGAAGGGCCGGTGCAGGAGCCTCGACCACGCGCGCGCCGCACTTGCCGCAGAAGGCGAACCCCTCGGGGTTGACGAAGCCGCACGAGGGACACAGGGAGGCCAGCCTGGCTCCGCAGCGCCCGCAGAACGCCATCGCGGGAGGATTCTCGAAGGCGCACTGCGGACAGGTCACGCGCCGAGCTCCATCGACTCCGCCTCCGGCCTGCTCCAGCCAGAAGCCCATGCCCATCTCGCGGTACATCGCCGCCGCGGTGGTGAGGTGCTCGTGGGCCTGCTCGCGCTTGCCCGTGCGCCGGGAGAGCCTGCCGAGGCCGAGGTGGCAGTGGGCGACGAGCGGGCGCATGCCGCGCGGCTCGGCGAGGGCCAGCGCCTCGCGGTAGTGGGCCTCGCCGCTCTCGGCGTCGAACCGGTCGGGATGGGTCGCGATGTCGCCGAGCAGGTGCCGGACGTGGGGCGCGAACCCGGGCTGATGCGGAGAGGATTCGAGCGCGCGGTCGGCCAGGCGCCGCGCCTCGTCGAGCCGGCCGAGCAGCAGACAGGTGCGTCCCAGCAAGTGGTACGCCCAGGCGCGATGGCCGACGATGCCCCTCGCCGCATGCTCGCTCGCAGGAGCTGCTCGCCTTCCCGGAGCCGGTTCAGCGCCTCGCTCGACTCGCCGAGCTGGGCCAGGACCCAGGCCGAGGACGTGACCGCCCAGGGAAGATGGACGCCGACGTTCCCCGTCTCGGCCACGGCGATCCACTGCTCGACCAGCGCAGCGCGCCCTCGCCCAGTCGCCCTCGACGAGATGGCGCGTGCTCGCGGCGAAGTAGGCCAGGCTGATGCTGAACGGCATGGTGCGTCGGCTCGGCGAGACGGATCGCCTCGGCTTCGTGCGGGGCCGCCTCGGCGAATCGGCCGAGCTGGGCGAGGCTCACGACCAGCCAGACGCGATCGAGGATCGAGATCGGAGCGCTGCTCCCCAGGGACTCGTAGACCCGGTCGGCGGACAGGGCCGCGATGTTGTCGCTGGCCAGCTCGACCACCCGCTCGAACTCGCCCCGGTAGTAGTGCACCTGGGTCAGGAAGCTCAAGCTCAGGAGGCGGAGTCGCGGGTCCCCGAGGCGCCCGGCGATCGCCAGGGCGCGGGTGCCGGCCGCCAGCCCCTCGTCCAGCTCGCCGAGCAGCGAGTGGACGACGGCCAAGAACACGCAGACCTGACCGCGGCGGCGCTCGTCGTTCAGCTTCTCGGCGAGCGTCTCGGCCTCCCGCAGGCGCTCCAGCATCTGCTCGGCCTTCCCCGAGCTGGAGCAGCACCGGCCGCAGATCGAGTCGGATCTCGAAGGCCTGCTCCAGGGTGGACTGACTCTCCGGCAGCGCCGCCACGACCTCCAGCGCCTGCTCGAACCAGCCCCGGGCGTCCGGGAGCGCCGACCGCGCGGCCGCCTTCAGGCCGGCCTGCCGCAGGTAGTCCACCGCCTTCTCCCGGAGCTCGCCCCGGACCGCGTGATGGGCGAGCCGCTCGGTGTGCTCGCCGAGCCGGTCCCGGTGGAGCGTCTCGATCGCCGCGACGATCCGCGCGTGGAGCTCCCGCCGGCGCTCCTGCAGCAGCCCGCCGTAGGTGACCTCGTGCGTGAGCGCGTGCTTGAACGAGTACTCGAGATCCGGATAGAGCCCGGTCTCGTAGACGAACTCGGCCGCCTGCAGCCGGTCGAGCCCGCCGCGGAGCGCCTCGTCGGGCAGCTCGGCGATCGCCTGGAGCAGTGTCAGCGGCACGTCCTTGCCGACGACCGAGGCGACCTGCAGGAGGCGCTTGTCCTCCGGGGCAAGCCGGTCGATGCGGGCCGCCAGGATCGTCTGGACGGTGGGGGGAACCTGGATCGCCTGGACCGGTTGCGTCAGCCGATACCGGCCTCGCTCCCCCACCAGCGCCTTCGTCTCCACCAGCGTCCGGACCGTCTCCTCCAGGAAGAACGGGTTCCCGCGCCTGACGAGGCGCTGCTTGAGCGGCGCCAGCCCGGGATCGTCGCCGAGGAGCGCCTCCAGCAGCTCGGCGGCGGTCTCGGCCGGGAGCGCGTCCAGCCGCAGCTGGCTGTAGTAGCGTCTTGCCACCCCAGCCGTGCTGGTACTCGGGACGGTAGTTCACGAGCAGCAGCAGACGCGCCGAGCCCAGGCTATCGACCAGGCCATCGAGTAACGCCTGCGTCTCGCTGTCGATCCAGTGGAGGTCCTCGAAGATCAGGAGGAGGGCTTGCTCGCGCGCTTCCCGCAGCAGCAGTCGCTGCACGGCGTCGAGCGTGCGCTGGCGTCGCTGCGTCGGGTCGAGCGTCCGCCACGCGGCGTCGTCCACGGGCACGTCGAGCAGGGCCAGCAACGCCGGCAGCGTCGGCTCCAGCGCGCGGTCGAGCGTGAGCAGCTTGCCCGTCACCTTCTCGCGGATCTCCCGGAGGTCGTCGCGGTCCTGGATCTTGAAGTAGCCCTTGAGGAGGTCGATGACCGGCAAGTAGCTCGTCGCCTTGCCGTACGAGACCGACGCACTCTCGAGGACCAGCCAGCCCTGCAGGCGATGCGAGTGGGTGAACTCGTAGACGAGGCGCGACTTGCCCACGCCCGCCTCGCCCACGACCGCCGCCACCTGACCGCGCCCGGTGCCGGCGAGCTCGCTGCGCGCGGCGGAGCTGCTCCAGCTCGACGTCGCGGCCGACGAACCGCGTCAAGCCCCGCCGGGCGGCCGCCTGCAGGCGGGTCCGCGCCGGGCCCGCCCCCGTCACCTCGAAGACCTCCACGGGATCGGCCAGTCCCTTCACCGGCACCGGGCCGAGCGGCTTCACCGCGACGTAGCCTTCCACCAGCTCCAGCGTCGCTGCCGTCGAGGAGAATGCTGCCCGGGCTCGCGAGCTGCTCCAGCCGCGCCGCCAGGTGCGTCGTCTGGCCCACGGCCGTGTAGTCCATGTGCAGATCGCTGCCGATGGCGCGCACGACGACCTCGCCCGAGTTGAGCCCGACCCGGATCTGGACGTTCACGCCGTGCGCGCGGCGCGCCTCCTCCGCGTAGCGCGCCACCAGCTCCTGCATCCGGAGCGCCGCGTAGCACGCCCGCACCGCGTGGTCCTCGTGCGCGACGGGCGCGCCGAAGAGCGCCATGATCCCGTCGCCCATCACCTGGTTGACGGTGCCCTCGTAGCGGTGGACCGCCTCCATCATCCGCTCGAGCACCGGGTCGAGCAGCTTGCGCGCCTCCTCGGGGTCCCGGTCGGCCAGCAGCTCCATCGAGCCCTTGAGGTCCGCGAACAGCACCGTGACCTGCTTGCGCTCCCCTTCGAGGGCGCTCCGGGAGGTGAGGATCTTCTGGGCCAGGTGCTGGGGGGTGTACGTCTGCGGCGAGACGAAGCGAGTCCGACCGGGAGTTGGCTCGACTCCGGTAACGGGATGCGCGCACTCCACGCAGAACTTGGCCGCTGGTGGAAGGACGGCCCCACAGCCCGGGCAGTTACGCGCGAGAGGCGCCGCGCACTCCAGACAGAACTTCGCCTGGGGAGGATTGTCCGTCTGGCACCGGGAACACAGCATGCCGGCCGCCTCCAGTGCGCCAAGGCTAGTCCCGGGGGAAGGAGGCGTCAAGCACGGCGCGGGGTCGCGGCGTGGGGTCGTGCGCGATCGAGCGCCCTGGCCCGGCGCCGCTCTTGTCTTGCCTGCGGGTCTGTGCTGAGATGTGGCCCTGCGGCCGGACGCCGCGGCGACGGCATCGATCGCCGGGAAGCGCCGGCCCTGGACAACTCGAGCGATTCCGACCAGAACCCGGCGGTCAGCGTCTTCGGATGGTCCCGGCTCTCGAGCTCGCGCAGCTGGTGAAGCGGTTCGGCTCGATCACGGCGGTGGACCGCATCGACCTGGTCGTCCCGTCGGGTGAGCTGGTCGCGCTGCTGGGGCCCAGCGGGTGTGGCAAGACGACGACCCTCCGGATCGTCGCCGGCTTCGAGCGGCCCGACTCCGGCCGGGTGCGCATCCAGGGGGTCAACGTCACCGCGTCGCCGCCGTACCGGCGCGACACCGGCATGGTCTTTCAGCACTACGCCCTCTTTCCCCACATGACCGTCCGCGAGAACGTCGGCTTCGGCCTCCGGATGCGGGGCGTCAACCGGAGCGAGGCCGAGACGCGCGTGCGGGAGGCGCTGGCCCTGGTCTCGCTGAGCGGGCTCGAGGGCCGATACCCCCGGCAGCTCAGCGGAGGCCAGCAGCAGCGGGTCGCGCTGGCCCGCGCGCTCGTCATCCGGCCCCAGCTGCTCCTCCTCGACGAGCCCCTCAGCTCGCTGGACGCCAAGCTGCGCCAGGAGATGCGGCTGGAGGTGCGGGCGATCCAGCGGCGGGTCGGCATCACCGCCCTGTTCGTGACCCACGATCAGGAGGAGGCCCTCTCCCTCGCCGACCGCGTGGCCGTGATCAACCAGGGCCGGGTGGAGCAGGTGGGCACGCCGGTCGAGGTCTACGAGCGACCCCGCACCGCCTTCGTCGCCGGCTTCATCGGCCAGAGCAACTTCTTCCGCGGCGAGATCGTCGACGCCGCCGCCGACGGCGGGCGGGGCGTTCTGCGCGGGGAGGATGGCCGCCTCTTCCACGCGAGCAATCCGCTCCACCTCGCCGCCCGCAGTCCGGCGCTCCTGGCCGTGAAGGACCAGCGGGTGCGCCTGCGCAGCGCGCCATCCCCGGCGGCCCTCAACTCCCTGGCGGCGACCGTCGAGTCCGTCGCCTATCTCGGCACCGCCGTCCAGTACGTCTGCCGGGCCGGGGAGCGCTCGGTGGTGGCCCTGGTGGGAAACGACGGCCACCAGTCGCTGCTGCCGGCCCAGACCAGGGTCTGGATCGAATGGGACCCCGACGATGCCGTGCTGCTCCCCCCGTGAGCGCGATCGAGCCCCCACCCGACACCCGAGGAGGATTTCACCCATGAGCACCCCGAGCCAGAGTTCCCGAGCGGTGAGCCGGCGGTCCTTCCTGCGGCAGAGCCTCATCGCCGGCGCCGCCCTCGCCGCCTCCCGCCCGGCCACCGCCCAGACCCGGACGCTCAGCATCATGATCAACGCGGGGCAGTACCAGGACACCCTGACCCGCCTGGTCATCGAGCCCTTCCAGAAGAAGCACAACGTCCGGGTGCTGGTCACGCCGGGCAGCAGCACGGAGATGCTCGCCAAGCTCCGGGCCGAGAAGGCCAGCCCCAGCGTGGACCTCGTCGTCATCGCGGAGACGGTGGCCGTCACCGGCCGACTGGAGGGCATCTTCGAGAAGATGGAGCGGGCCAAGATCCCCAACATGGCCGACGTGGAGCCCAAGGCTCTCAACCCGGACGGCTTCGGGTTCGCCTCGCTCTACGCGACCGCCGGCATCGGCTACAACGCCGAGAAGGTGAAGCCGGCTCCCCGGGCCTGGAAGGACATGTGGAATCCGGCCTACAAGGGCATGATCGGACTGCAGGACGTCGCCGGGACAACCGGGGTCCAGTTCCTGATCACCGCCGCTCGGCTTCACGGCGGCAGCGAGCAGAACATCGACCCCGGCTTCAAGGCGATCGGCGAGCTGATGAAGATGGGCGCCTCGATCAACTCCGGCAAGCCGGCGGAGATCACCAACCTCTTCCAGACCGACACGATCCTGATGAGCCCCGGGGTCGAGAACAGCTTCTACAAGGTCTACGCGCCCAAGGACAAGCGCTTCGCGTTCGTCCTCCCACAGGAGGGCTTCTTCGCCATCCCCTACACGGTCGAGATCGTCAAGGGCCGCAAGGGCGGCGACCTGGTCTACGAGTTCATCAACATGCAGCTCGACCCGGAGGTCCAGCAGGGCTTCATGGAGTCCATCCTGATGACGCCCGTCAACACCCGGGTCAAGATCCCGTCGAGCCTGGCGACGCTGGTCCCGGAGGCGCGGGCCGCCCTCCAGTTCGACTGGGGAGCCATCGCCCGGAACCGGGGGGCGTGGCAGGAACGCTTCAACAAGGAGATCGCGCGATAGGCCTCGGGTCTTCCGTGCTCCCGACGAGCCCCGGCGCCCGGCGGGCGGTGACGGGCGGCCTCCTGGCGCTGCCCGCCGTGTGCGCCCTCGGCCTCTTCTGCGCCGCGCCGCTCCTCTATCTCGTCCGCTACAGCTTCTTCGTGTACGTCCCGGGCGACCCGCTGGCCACCGGGTTCACGCTCGGGAACTACGGCAAGTTCCTCTCGGACCGCTACTACCTCGGCGTCCTGGGCCAGACGCTCGGCATCGGGCTGGCGGTCACGGTCGCCTCGCTCGTCCTCGGCTTCCCGGTAGCCTACGGGCTGGCCCGCATGCGCTCGCGCTGGCGCGCCGTCTGCCTGGTCCTGATCATCAGCCCGCTCTACGTGAGCGCCGTCGTCCGCGCCTACGGCTGGCTGGTCATCCTGGGCGACGCCGGCGTCGTCAACAACCTGCTCCGCTGGCTCCACGTGATCGAGCGGCCTGTCCGCATGATGTTCACGCCGCTGGCGGTCGTGATCGCGCTGACCGAGGTCGCCCTGCCGTTCATGATCCTGATCCTGGCCAGCGTGATCCAGAGCATCGATCCCGCGCTCGAGGACGCGGCCGCCAACCTCGGGGCCCGCCCGTGGTCGGTCTTCTGGAAGGTGGTGCTGCCGCTGAGCCTGCCGGGGGTCGTGGCCGGCTCGCTGCTGGTGTTCATCCTGGCCACCGGGTCCTACGTGACGCCGGCGCTCACCGGAGGCAAGAGCGTCAAGATGCTCGTCACCGAGGTCTACCAGCAGATGACGGCGATCTACAACTGGCCGTTCGGCGCCGCGACGGCGTTCATCCTGCTCGTGGTCACGCTGCTCTGCGTCGCCGGGTTCGCCGCGGCCGTCGAGGGCTCCACGCGCGAGCGGCTGGGTCGCGTGCGATGAAACATTCGGGGGCGACCCTCTCGTTCCGCCGGTCTCGCGCCACGTCGGGACGGCGAGCCGCCTCCCCTCCCCCCGCCAGAGGCCGAAGGCCGTCCGGTCAGTCGGGAGGGGTCGCCAAAGGCCGCAGGCCGTCAACAGGTGGGGGTGGACCCGAATGAGCGGTCGATGAAGCGGCTCTTCGTCGCGGTGAACGTCCTCATCTACGCCTTCATCCTGTCGGCCGTGGTGTTCGTGGTGATCCTCTCGTTCAGCCCGTCGGCCATCCTCCGCTTCCCGCCGGAAGGCGTGTCGCTGGTCTGGTACCGGAAGATGCTCGCCTACGGGCCGTTCTGGGACAGCATGGGCCTGAGCCTGGTCATCGCGGCCGGCGCCTCGCTGGTCGCCATGCTCCTCGGTCTCCCCGCCGCGCTGGCGGTGGTCCGGTACCGCTTCCCCGGGCGCGACCTCCTGGCGGCGGTCCTCATGGCGCCGATCGTCGTCCCGGCCATCATCCTGGGCGTCGGCCTCCTCATGCTCTACACGCAGTTCTTCGTCCACACGCTGCACGTGGCCGTGAACGGCACGGTACCCGGGCTGATGATCGGCCACGTGATGGTCTGCCTGCCCTGGGTCGTGCGGGTGCTGATCGCCGGCCTCCAGGGAGCCGACCCCGCCGTCGAGGAGGCCGCCATGAACCTGGGCGCCCGGCCGCTGGCGGTGCTGTGGCACATCACCCTGCCGCTCCTCCGGCCCGCCCTGGTGGCGGCCGGGATCTTCGCGTTCATCGCCTCGTTCGGCAACGTGGAGCTGTCCCTGATGCTGAGCGTGCCCGGGACCAGCACGCTGCCGGTCGTGATCCTGACCTATCTCGACAACTACAACGACCCCTCGGTGGCGGCGCTGTCCACGGTCCTCATCGCCGGCACCGCCGCGGTGATCGTGATCGCCGACCGGCGCTTCGGACTGGCCAAGCTGATCTGAGAGCCTATCAACTCGGGCCCTCCGGCTCCCCCCTCCCCCCGGTGGGTGGGGGAGGGGGGTTGGGGGGGTAGGCGGGAGGTGCTAATGGAACTCGGGCTTCGGGGAAAGGTCGCGCTGGTGACCGGCGCCAACCGCGGGATCGGCCTGGCGATCGCCATGGAGCTCGCCCGGGAGGGCTGTGACCTCGCCATCTGTGCCCGCGGCGAGAGCACCCTGGCGGCGGCCGCCGAGCGCATCGGGGGGCTGGGCGTCCGGGTGGCCGCCATCCCGGCCGACGTCCTGCAACCCGCCGACGCGCAGCGCTTCGTGGAGGAGGCGGCCGCCCGGCTCGGCGGCATCGACATCCTGGTCAACAACGCCGGGAAGAACGTCGGCCGGCGGCTGGCGGAGGCCACCGACGAGGAGTGGCGCCAGACGTTCGACTACAACGTCTTCCAGGCGGCCCGGCTCGTCCGGCTGGTCGTCCCCCACATGCGGCAGCGGGGCGGCGGCGCCGTGGTGCTGGTCTCGTCCATCTCGGGGTGGATCCCGCAGCTCGCCGGGACCGGCCAGTACGGCGCCTCCAAGGCGGCGCAGATCTTCATGGCCGAGCCCCTCGCGCTGGAGCTGGTGCGCGACCGCATCCGGGTCAACGTGGTGTCGCCGGGCTCGATCCTCTTCGAGGGGGGCGGCTGGGATACCCGCCGGCGCACCGAGCCGGAGAAGTTCGCGGCCTACGAGCGGAACGGGTTCCCGGCGGGGCGCCTGGGGACCCCGGAGGAGGTCGCCGACGTCGTGGTGTTCCTGGTGTCCGATCGCGCGCGCTGGGTCAATGGCGCCAATGTCCGCGTGGACGGGCTCGAGCAGCCCGTGCCGTACGAGCGACCGTGGTGACGGACCGAGGCAGACTCTGTCACGCCGCTTCTTACCGGGGCCGTGATGGTGTGAAGCCCTCCCCTGCTCTTCGCCCGAGAGGTCGGGATTACGCCGACAGGGTGAAGAGATGCGGCTGGACGAGAACGACATTCAGGAGGGAGGACCCATGATCGAGTTCTTCAACCCGCCGGAGGCGCCGCCGCCCGGCGCCTTCTCGCGCGCCACCCGGGCCGCCGGGCTCGTCTTCGTGTCGGGGACGAGCGCCGGCCCCGACGCCGAGGGGCGGCCACGTCAGGGGACGGCGGCCCAGGAGACTCGCTGGGCGTTGGAGCACATCTCCGCCATCCTCCGGGCGGCGGGGTCGTCGCTGGAGCGGGTGGTCCAGGTCACGCTGCTCATCACCGACCCCGCGGACTACCACGAGGTCAACGCCGAGTACGTCAGACACTTCCCGCGCGGGCTGCCGGCCCGCCACACCGCCCGGTTCGGCGTCCCCACCAGCGCCCGGGTGGCTTTCGCCTGCATCGCCCTCGCGCCGGAGACGCCGGCGGGATAGGCACCGGGGGAGAGGAATGGACATCTTCGAAGCGCTCTACACGACCCGGGCGATGCGACGCATGCAGGATCGGGACGTCCCGGACGAGCTGATCCCGCGCCTCCTCGACGCCGCGATCCGCGCACCTAGCGGGGGCAACTTCCAGAACTGGGGCTTCGTCGTGATCCGCGACCGCGCGATGAAGGCGTATCTGGGCGGCTTGTTCCGGGAGGACGTCGTCAGCGCGCGCCGGACCCGGTACCGGGAGCTGGACGAGGCCGTCGCCCGGGGCGAGCGCAGCGAGCGGTTGGACGCGCACGCGGCCTTCATCCGGTCAATGGTCCACCTGGCCGACCGCTTCGAGTCCGTGCCGGTCTTCATCGCGGCCCTGATCCGCTCCGGCGAGAACACCATCTGGCCGGGCGGCTCCATCTATCCCGCCGTCTGGAGCCTCCAGCTCGCCGCCCGGGCCCATGGGATCGGCACCGTCCCGGTGGGCAGCCTCGCCCGCCACCAGAGCGAGATCTTCCCCCGTCTCGGCGTCCCGGAGGACGAGGGATGGGTGCTGGCGACGTTCGTGGCGCTCGGCTATCCCACCGGCCGCTGGGGCGTGCCGCCCCGCAAGCCGGCCCACGAGGTCACCTTCGTCGAGCGCTGGGGCCAGCGGCCATCGTGGACGGTTCCCAGGCCGCTCTGGCCCTCGAAGGCGAGGCCTTGACGGCCCTCGGGGCCGTCCCTACGATGGTTCCACCGCCGCTTGCCATGACACCCCGTCCAAGGAGGAGAACATGACCAGCCTTGCGCGCGCCACGGCGTCCTCGTTCTTCTTCGTGTCCCTGACCCTGATCGTGATCCTGGTCGCCGGACCGGGACCGGCCCACGGCCAGGCGGGCGGCCCGGTGACGCTCAACCTGGTGTCGTGGAGCTACGGGGTCGAGATCGTGCGCGACAACATCGACAAGTTCCAGCAGCGGCACCCCGGCGTGGTCGTCAAGTACAGCGACTTCTCCTGGGCGACCTACCACGACGCGATGGTGGCCCGCTTCGCCAGCCGCACGCCCACCGACGTCCTCTACTCGTCGGACCACTGGCTCCAGGAGTGGGCCGCCGCCGGCTGGATCGTCCCGGTTGACGAGCACTTCCCGCAGGTGCGGCAGTACCTCGCCGAGTACTCCCCGTTCGTCCGGGAGGCGCTGACCTACAAGGGGCGGATCTACGGCACGCCGTACTACGCCGACACCTTCATCTTCGTGTACAACGCCGACCACCTGCAGAGGGCCG
Organism: uncultured Candidatus Rokubacteria bacterium; assembly: GCA_963708025.1. Taxonomy (GTDB): domain Bacteria; phylum Methylomirabilota; class Methylomirabilia; order Rokubacteriales; family DASRDR01; genus CAVPSB01. The sequence goes on from CAVPSB010000013.1 coordinate 535,418, forward strand.
GCTTCAAGGCACCGCCGGCGACCCTCGACGAGTGGACCCGGCAGGCGGAGGCCATCAAGGCCAAGGGCATCGCCGATTTCCCCATCGCGCTGGGCTGGGGCCAGCAGGACCCGTTTTCCATCGAGAGCTTCACCGCCCTGGTGTTCGCCCAGCAGAACGGGACGATGTTCGACAAGGCGCTCAACCCCGCGTTCAAGGCCCCGGGCAGCGCGGCCGAGAAGGTCGTGGCCTGGGCCACCGACGCGCTCCAGACGAAGAAGATCCTGGGGCCGACGTCGCTGCAGGCCATGAACATCGACATGATCAAGGCGCTCCAGGCGGGCGCGGCCACGTTCGGCGTCATCCCGTCGTACTCGCTGGCGGTGCTCAACGACCCCGGCCAGACCCAGCAGGCGGGCAAGTTCAAGATCGGCCTGATGCCCGGGGAGAGCCACGCCACCGTGGGCTTCATCCGCTTCTACGCCATCAGCGCGCAGGTCCCGCGTCGCGGGAAGGAAGCGCTCACCGCCGCCTGGAACTTCCTCGACTACTTCGGCGGCAAGATCGACGGCGAGTACCGGGTCACCAAGCGCTGGTCCCTGGAGAAGGGCCTGGGCTTCGCCCAGACGGCGCTGTTCGGGGACAAGGAGATCCGGGCCGCCTTCGGCAAATGGGCCGACGTCGACATGCTCCAGAAGCAGGCGGACCTCGCCCGGGCCAAGGAAGGGATGACATCCTACTACGGCACCTGGGACGTCTTCAGCCGGGCGGAGCTGCACAAGGCCTATCTCGGCCAGCAGAAGCCGGCGGAGAGCCTCGCCAACATGGCGAAGAAGTGGGAGGAGCTCCGGGCCAAGGCCAAGTAACTAGCCAGCTAACGGGGCCCCGTGCCGCCGAGCGCCACCGCGCCGCGGGCCAGGGCGACCGCCCTGGCCCGCTCGTACCCGTACGTCACCGTCCTGCCCGTCATGCTGGTGGTGGCGCTCTTCACCGTCTACCCGCTGCTCTACAGCATCGACCTCAGCCTCCACGAGAACGTCCTCACCCGGCCGCTCGACCACGACTTCGTCGGCCTGCAGAACTTCCGGGAGGTGATCACCGGATACTACTTCTGGCGGTCCCTGTGGTCCACCGCGGTCTTCGCCGTCATGGCCGTGCTCGCCGTCACCCTCTACGGCCTGGGGGCCGCGCTGCTCCTGAACCAGCCGGTGTTCGGCGGCGCGCTGCTGAAGGTCGTGATCCTGCTCCCGTGGGCCATCCCGGCCGTCATCAGCGGGATCATCTGGCGCTGGATCTTCGACGGCGACTACGGGGTGCTGAACGGCCTGCTCCTGGCCACCGGCGCCGTCGACCGCTACGTGCCGTGGATGAGCAACATCGTCAGTGCCCGCATCTGCCTCGTCATCGCCCACGTGTGGAAGCAGGGGCCGCTGGCTTCGGTGTTCCTGCTGGCGGCGCTGCAGGTCATTCCCGCCGACCTCTACGACGCCGCCCGCATCGACGGCGCCGGGCGCTGGAACGGCTTCCGCTACGTGACGATCCCGTACCTCCGGGCCACGCTGGCGCTGGTGCTGATCTACGAGACCATCGTGGCCATCGCCACGTTCGACCTCGTCTACGTGATGACCGGCGGGGGGCCGGCCGACGCCACCGCCATCATCGGGTGGTACGCCTACACCGAGATCTTCCGCTTCCTCAACCTCGGGCACGGCGCCGCGCTGGCGCTCATCCTGGCGGTCTTGCTGCTCGGCATGGTGATCCTCTACCTGCGCGCGCTGCGGTGGGAGGAGACGTCGTGATCGATCGCCCGGCGCCGCGCCGGCGGCCCCGGTCCCGCCGGGTCGAGCGGACGCTGCTCAACCTGGCCAGCGTCCTGCTGGGGGCGTTCATCCTGGCGCCGTTCGCCTGGATGCTGGTCTCGAGCCTCGCGGGCGAGGCCGAGCTGACGCGCCGACCGCCGGTCTTCGTCCCGTCGCCGCCGACCGCGGCCAACTACACCTACATCTTCACCGGCCGGCTGCCCACCGACCCTACCCGTCACGGCATCTTCACCTGGCAGACGTCGTACGAGGTGCGGCTGCTCGTGCCGGCCTTGAAGAACAGCTTCATCGTGGCCCTGTCGGTGATGGCGGCGAACGTGGTGTTCGGCGGACTGGCGGCCTACAGCTTCGCCCGCCTCCGCTTCCGCGGCCGGCGCGCGGCGTACGCCTTCATCCTGACCAGCCGGCTGCTGCCGGCGGTGGCGGTGGCGATCCCGTTCTATGCCATCGTGCAGCAGCTGGAGCTGCTGGACACGTACCGGGCCCTGATCCTCGTGTACCTGGCCTTCACCTTCCCCTTCACCATCTACTTCCTGTCCGTCTACTTCCGCTACCTGCCGGTGGAGGTGGAGGAGGCGGCGCTGCTCGACGGCTGCAGCCGCTTCCAGACGCTCCTGCGCATCGTGGTGCCGTGCGCCGGGCCGGGGCTGGTGGCGGCCGCGGCCTTCGCCTTCATGACCTCGTACAACGAGTTCCTCTTCGCCCTCCTGCTCACCCAGACGATCGAGGCCCAGACGATGCCGGTGCTGATGGCGGCGGTGGCCACGAATCCCGCCGTCAGCCACGCCCTGCTGGCCGCCTGCGTGATGCTGGCCATCGTTCCCCCGGGGCTGCTGGCCCTGGCCCTGCGGCGCTACCTCACCCGGGGCCTGATGGCGTCCATCGCCCGGTGAGAGGATGCGCGGGGCGATCCTTGCTACGTCATCACTGTGCGGTCCGTAGGCCCGCGGGCCCGCCGTTGACCTTGATCGCACCGATCTTCGTCAGGCCCTTGCTGTCAAAACTCAGCACCTCCAGCTCCTTCTCGATCATGCTCTGCGCGAGAAGGGTCTTGCCGTCCCTGCTCCAGACCACACCCTGTCCCCAATGGCCGACCTTGGCCTCGGCCACGAGCGTGAGTTTCGTCCCATTGATGCGAAACACTTTGACCAATCCAAAGTCGTTGAAGGCCTGGTGCGACTTCGGCCGCTGCGAGCCGTTCTGGATGGTCACCGCCACGTGGGAGCCGTCGGGTGATATGGCGACGCCCTCCGGAATCTGACCGACGGAGATGGTGTCGACGATGCGCGGCGGGCTCATTCTGAGGTCGATGACATTGATCGTGTCGATGTCACCCACACCCCCGCCTTGATTGACGAGTACGGCTACGTCGCCCTTGGAGCTGATGTCGATGGCGTAGGGCCGTATTCCCCCGACCATGAACTGCTTGGTGTCCTCGATCTTGCTGCCGTTGACCGACAGCACCGAGATACGGTGATCACCGTCGCGCGTAACGAGCACCATCTTGCCGTCGGGAGTGAAAGCGGCGTGACTCGGCCCGGACTTGGCGTCGCCGAGTTGAATCTTGCCAGCGGCCGTGAGCACCTTGCCTGAAATCGCATAGATCGAGACGGTGCCCTCCGCCCGGTTGGCGACGAGCGCCAGCGTGCCGGCGCGATTGATCGAGACCCCGGAGGCACCCATTCCGGCCTCCAGCGTCGCGATCACCGCCGGGGGCGACACCTTGAGATCGATCACGCTGAGCTTGTTGTCGGGAACCGTCTTCTTGGGATCGGCGGGATCGATCTTCAGCGCCGCCGCTACCAGCGCAAAACTCTCGTCGGGCGCGACCGCCACGTTCTGCGGCGGGCCAGCCACACTCGATGGCGCCTTGACTTCGCCGATGACCCTGGGCGGCGAAGCGCCGAGATCGACGATCGTGACCGTGTCCGCCGGCGGATTCTCGACGATCTGGTTGACGCCGTTGACATTGATGACCTTGTTGTCATTGGAGGAGACCGCGATCTGGGCGGCGGCGCCGACCGACAGGAGCGGCAGGGTGATGAGGGCGAGCCCGGTCGTCGTGCGACATGCGGAATGTCATGGAGAGTCCTCCCTTGCTGGGATTGAATCGGCCTTCAGCCGATATGGCCGCGAACCATTGGACATGTACGACCCCGCGCGTGCGGGCGTGGTCACCCGGACCGTCATCGCCCTCGCTCCGTAAGGGGGCTGGCGATCACGTGGGGCGCCACGCCAGGCCCTCGATTCGGGCAAGGATCTGCCCAAACAGGTACCGCGTCAAGTGGCTCTCGGCCACTGTGGCTCGTCCGCGGGCCGGGCCCGGTGGCAAGGAAGAACGCGGCATTGTCGGGATAGGCCGGCTGTTGGCCGTGGCTGCCCAGCAGGGGCTTGTCTCGGCCACGCGACGCGCCGGCCGTCACCGGCCAACGACGACGAGCTACCCGCCGAGCCCGCTCGTCCCGACCCAGCCGGTCTCGGAGACGTTGACCATCACGCCGTCGGGCCCGTTGTACTTCACCTCGACGTTGGCGTGATGGACGCCGGGCATCCCGACGCCGAGAGCGCGATTGACGTCGTCGCGGGGCTGGGCGCCTGCCGCCGCGAGCTTCTCCTTGATTTCCTCGAGGCTCTCGACCTGGAACCCTATGTGGTGGATGCCGCTCCAGTCCTTGCCGCGCTCCACGCCGGCCACCGCGTCGTTCTTGAAGTCGAGGATGGCCAGGTTGAGGTCGCCATCGCTCAGGTAGTAGCCGCTGGCGGTCGGGCTGTCGATCTTGGCGATCTGCTTCATGCCGAACACGTCCATGTAGAACTTGGCCGTCTTCTCCACATCCTGGGTCGCGAGCGCGATGTGCTTGATCTTGGGCATGACGGTTCCCCCTCTCGCCGGTTCAGGTCGGTCCACGTGGCTGCCCTGCTAGGGTAAGGCAGCGCCCGGCGAAACGCCAGGGTCGCGATGGGCGCGAGGCCGCGGGCCGAGTTGGCCCGCTGCGCCCGATCCCCCCGCGGCCCAGGCGAGGGGCCTGGAGACCCACCTGCGCAGAGAGACCCGGGCGTCGGCGGCGCGACCCGGAGATCCGTTCCCCCGGGGATCGGTCGGGGCGGTCAGCCGGGATGGCGGGCACCCGCGTGCCGTGTCCGGACGGGGCGGATCATGATTTTTCAATGACCACGAGTGGGGATTATTGGATGACCGCTGACACTAGACGACGCCGTCGGCGCGTAGTGCGGCGATCTCGGTGGCTGTGAGACCGAGCAGCTCGGACAGGATTTCGTCGGTGTGACGCCCGAGAGCGGCGCCGGCGTGGGTGACGCGGCCCGGTGTGCGCGAGAGCTTGGGCACAACTCCGGGCTGGGGTAACGCGCCGAGCCCCTCTGCCGGGACGTCGATGATCATTTCGCGGGCGCGGTAGTGGGGGTCGGCGAAGATGTCGGCCATGCTCATGATGGGCGAGTGCGGGATCTCGGAGGCCGAGAGCTCGGCCACGGCCTTGTCGTAGGGCCGGGCCGCGAACCACTCGGTCATCAGATCCAGGATCACCCCGATGTGCTTCGGCCGCTCGGCCGCGCTGGCGAACCGCGGGTCGCGCGGAAGCTCCGGCCGCCCGATCATCGCGCAAAGGCGCTCGAAGAGATGCTGGGCCGGCGCGGTGAAGACCACCCACCGGCCGTCCAGCGTCTGAAAGGCGCCGCCCGGCCAGCCGACGTGCTGCAGGCTGCCGCGTTCGCGGACGACGCCCTGCCGGCCGTAGAGCGTGGGCGCGTACTCCATGATGCGAAAGGCCGATTCGTAGAGCGCGGCGTCGATCCACTGGCCCTCGCCGGTCGCGTCGCGATGGCGGAGCGCGGCGAGCACGCCGAAGGCCGTGAACAGGCCGGTCAGGTAGTCGGGATAGACCGGCGTCGGGCGCGCCGGCGGCCGGTCGGCGTGGCCGTTCACGTACCAGGTGCCGCCGAAGGCCGAGCCGATGGCCGCGTACCCCGGTCCCATCTTGAGAGGGCCCGTCTGGCCGAAGGTCGTGATGCGCGCCATCACCAGGCGCGGATTGGCCGCGTGGAGCGCCTCCCAGCCGAGCCCCCAGCGCTCCAGGACCCCGGGCCGGAAATTTTCCAGCACCACGTCGCAGTGGGGCACCAGCCGGCGGACGATGTCCTGGCCTTTTGCCGTGTGGAGGTCGAGCGTCATGAGCTTCTTGTTGCGGTTGTCGGCGGCGAACCAGTAGCCGTGACCGTCTTCGACCGGCCCGAGGCGCCGGAGGTCGTCACCCCGGCCCGGCATCTCGGTCTTGATGACCTCGGCCCCGAACTCGGCCATGAGGGTGCCGCAGAACGGGCCGGCGACCACCTGGGCCAGCTCGAGCACACGGATGCCGTCGAGGGGAGCTCGTGGCTCCGTCATTCCGGAGGAACGACCTCCCGGAGGCGAGGCAGGACCTCCTTGGCGAACAGGGTGAGGCCGTTCTTGGCTTCGGCGTGCGTCATGACGCCTGACCGGCTGGCCAGGATCAGATGCTCCGTGCTGGAGCAGCTCCGTATTGAGACGTGAGAGCCCCCGGTAGTTCCACGGGTCGGCGAGCACCTCGGTCTCGAACCAATGGAGCGTCGAGGTGAGCGCGACGCTCGTCTCCCTCCGCTCGCGCGAGGCCAGCATCCGAAAGGCGGGGTCCCGGGCCAGCCGCTCGGCGTCGTCGTGTCCTCATAGCCCGCGAGGCGGCTGTAGATCGACTGGCGGAACAGATCAGGCAACGCGAATTGGAAGTTGCGCCCCGTACGGGGATCGGTGAGGTGTCGTTCTACGACCGGCGGGGGACGGAGGATCCCGGCATCCAACGGGGTTCTCCTCCCCGAGGGGCCCGGAGCCGCCTGGCGCGGCCCGGCACTGGGGGGCCTCGAGGCGCTTGGGCCGTAGACCGTCGTCAGGGCCGGGGCGATCCGCGTATGGGCCATCGTTACGACCTCTTCGCGCGCTTCTGACCCGGGCCCTGCGTGAGGCGCACGAACAGAATCCCGAAGCCGAGAAAGACGAGGCCCATCAGCAGCATGCCGCCCGACAGCGCGAACGTGGTGAACGACCAGTCCAGGTTGTAACGGATCACATTCGGGTCATCGGGCCGATGGTGAATCCGGTGGCGCGTGCCCGGCGCGAACTGTTGCAGCAGCTCGTCCCGACGGCTGAGGCTGGACGACGCGAGACCGGACGTGGTCTGGCTCTCGAACCGTGCGCCGCTGACCTCGTAACGGAAGGTGACCTGGACGTCGTACATCAGTTGTGAGGGCCGGTTGCCGACGCTCGTCCGGCTGCTGATCGGACGCACCGCTACCGCCTCGGCGTCGAACGGGCTGCCAGCTTCGCAGCATGGCCACGTCGAGCGACACCAGCCACACGCCCAGCCCGAGGATGCCGACGCCGATGGCGACGAAGAGCAGCGCCACGCGCCGCGTCAGTCGCACGTTGTCGGCCGGGGAGGCTCTCCGCGGCTGGCGAGAGCGGGTCAGCGTCCACACCCCGATGCCCGAGAAGATCAGCCCCATGATGCCCAGCACGCCGGGGCCGATCAGGTTCGTGAGCGTCGCCCCCAGCTCGTACCGCACGTCGTTCTCGTCGGCCGGGTTGATGGCCACCTCGACGGTCGATCCGGCAGGATAGCGATCGACGTGGCTCTTCACCAGGTTGTACGAGCTCGAATCCCACGACGGGCGAACGGTGACCTGCCGGATGCCGCCGGCCGTCTGGAACCGCAGCACCAGCTCCGGCTTGTGCTGATTGGGGTTGCGTGGGTTGATGACGCGGCTGGAGACGACCGTCGCCTCGACCCGCGGCCAGGTGAGCGGCCGCTGCACGCCGTAGTAGTACCACGTGCCACCGCCGCCCAGCAGCGCCAGGCCGATCAGGAGGAAGACGGCCCCGGTGATCTTCATCCGGGCGCCGCTCGTCGTCGGCCCCTCGTGCTCTTCGATCCGTCGCGCTCAGCGGCCCACGGCCAGCAACGCGGGCTTCCGGGCCCGCCCGAGCAGTGTCCCACGGCGAGTGAGCATATCACCGTTCCAGCGCACCATCCCGGTCACCCCTCGGGCGCGTGCCGGCGGAAGGCCCGCGGCTATGAGCGGCGCAGCGCGGCGAGCAGGTCGTCGGCGGCGGCGAGGAGGCGGTCGATCTCGCCGCGGTCCACGTTCGAGTTCGTGATCCCGTAGGCCCAGCGGTACCGCGTCTGGTCGAGGACCGTCTCGAGCGGGACATCGACGATCCGGTCCAGGTCGGCCGTCGGGGGCAGGTAGCCGAGGTAGTCGTTGCAGTAGCCGAGCACGGCCGTCGTCGGGAAGGGGCTCCGCTCGCGGAGGGCCCGGCCGGGCCCGCTGAACAGCTCGAACGGGAGGCCGACCAGAGCGGTCTCGCCGACGGCGAGCACCTGGACCTCGGCCTCCACCGCCACGTCCTGGCGCCGGCGCATGTCGCGGTACATCCCGAGCGCGCCACGCTGGTAATGGAGGGGGAAGCGCTGGGCCGAGGTGGCGGTGTGGACGTCGTCGGGCCAGGCCGCCGGGTATGCCGGCTCGGCCTGCGCGGCCAGCCGGCGCTCCGTCGCGTCCAGGTCGGCGTCGCGCCAGGGCAGCCGGCGGCGCCGCAGCGGGACCACGCGGCTCGCCGCCGCCAGCGCGATGTCGGGCGCCGTCCGGATCGCGGGCAGGAGGCGCCGCACCTCGGCCGCGAGCCCGCTGCCGACCCGGTCGCGCGCCGGGAAGCCGTGCGACGTGGCCGCCTCGTTCCCGAACCAGAAGTCGAGCGGCGCGAGGTCGCCGCCGCACGCCTGGAGGAAGAGGCACTCGGCGGTGGGGAGGGCCTGACGGATCCCGTCGCGCAGCGCATGGGGGAAGTCGGCGTTCCAGCTCAGGGTCTGGCCGCCGACGCAGGTGCCGTGGCAAGCGAAGGCGACGACCACTGCCACCGGCCCGCGCGCGCCGTCCACCCGCAGCACGGTGACCGCGTCGTCCACGGGCCGCTCCCGGTCGACGCGGTTGACCGAGATGCCGGGAGCCCGCCCGACGGCGCTCCCGACCGCCACCGGCTCCAGGCGCGCGCTCGCCCCGTAGATGGCCCCGGCGATCCGCTCGGGGAGCGTCGCGGCGTAGCGCTCGTAGCCGCCCATCGGGACCAGGGCCTCGACGCTGCCGGTGTCCACGAGCACCGGGGCGCTGTGGTTGTGGGAGGCGTTGAGGAGGACGGCCTCCGGGACGATGCCGGTCAGCTGGTGGGCACGCCGGCGGGTCGCGGTGGCCAGCTCCCGCGTGATCCAGAGGAGATCGGTCGCGACGACGGCGACCCGGCGCGCGCCGTCGTCGAGGACGACGGCCTGGGCGAGGAGCGGCTCCGCGACCGCGTCGGCCCGGCCGGTGCGGAGCCGCCAGGCGCCCGGCTCCAGGCCGAGCGGCGGGGTGACGTCGACCGCGCACACTCCGCCGCGCAGCCGGCCCACGCGCCTACTCTCTCGAGCGATGCCCGCCTACCACGGCCACGTACCGGGCCGAGGCGCGGGCGCCGGCAAGACGAGCGAAACGTCTCACGGGCGGTTCGACATGACGAATCGGCTCCCCTTACGACCTCGGCGGCGCGTCGCCACCGGCCAAGCCGCCGCCGACCGGTGCACGTGTCCGAACAGCGGACCGCATGATACCCCACCGCGGCGGTCGAGCTCATCAGGGCTCTGGCGGTCCGGGTTCCGCGGAAGGACCCGCGCCGGTCGGCGATGCCGGCCGGCGCGGGAATCTCCGCGCCGCAGTCAGCGCAGGATCAGTTGTCCTGCTCGATGAACGGCAGGATGATCGCGGCCTGCCCCGGGCCGCCGTTGATCTGGAAAGTCGCCATGGGCCGCGGGATGCGTCCCTGCTGGCCGCGCGGCGTCAGGAGCCCGATCAGGATGGCGATGATTCCCTGTGAGTCTCCGAAGACGATGGTGTTGCTCGTGCCGTCCGTGATGCTCAGCGCCTTGCCGTCGTAGGTCGCCTCGACGACGACCTCGAAGAAGGCGCCCGCCTGAGGCGGCGTCTCGATGTCCACCTGCCCCAGTTCCTCGCCCCCGTCGCCGAAGTAGGTCAGCCTCACGACCCCGCGCTGAACGGCCGGCAGCCACAGCCGCGCGAGCGCGGAGCCACCGGGTGCCAGCTGCACGGGGCCGGCCACCCAGGAGACGCCGACGTCGCGCACCTGGTTGACGCCGATGCCTTGCGCTGCCTCGGCGACCGTCGGGCCCACCGCCAGGCTCGACAACAACGTCACGAGCGTGAAGCGCCGGGTGAGAGTCCCGAGCTCGCCGCCTGTCAGCATGCGTCCTTCCACGTGTCGGCTCCTTTCGAGTTGTGGGGACCGCCTGAGCCCCGTTCCGGCAGTCCGACCGCGCCAGCCCACCCCAGGGCACCCGGACTCGATGTGCACGGAGGGTGCCAGAGGGAACCACTTCGGGAATGCGCGCTTGCACGACAGGGAGCGCCACCGGTGGTGGTGGCCTTCGTCGGTCCACCACGGTTGGGCGCGGTTGCGCCGTGGCCGGCCGCCAGCCTATAGTGCGGCGCGTGGCCGCGCCCCCGCCGGACCTCACCCTGAAGGTCGGGACCCTGATCGACGGCCGGGGCGGCCCCCCGGTCCGCGACGCGGTCGTGCGGATCGAGCACGGCCGGATCGCCTCGCTCGGCCCCGGGGCCGGACCGCCCGGGCCCAGCCTCGACTTCCCGGGCCACTTCCTGCTGCCGGGGCTCGTGGACGTCCACGCCCATCCCACGTTCCCCGCGGACCGGCGAGACCTGGAGGCCTGCCTCGCCGAGCCGGACGAGATGCTCGCCCTCACCGCCGTGCGCCAGCTCACCCGTCACCTCGACTCCGGCGTCACGACGGTCCGCGACTGCGGCGCCCGGGGCCGCACGATGTTCGTCGTCCGCGAGGCGCTGGGCCGCGGCTACTTCGTGGGGCCGCGTCTCCAGCTCGCCGGCCGACCGATCACCCACGGCCGGGGGCACCTCCACGGCTGCGGCAGCGTCGCCGACACGCTGGAGGAGATCCGCCGCGAGGTCCGGGGTCTCGTCGCCGAGGGCGCCGATGTGATCAAGGTCGTCGCCTCCGGCGGGGGGACCCGCGGTGGCATCCCCTACCTGGCGTCCTACACCGTCGAGGAGCTGCGGATGGCGGTGGACAGCGCCCATGCCCTGGAGCGGCGGACCGTCGCCCATGCCCGCGCCACCCAGTCCATCGAGAACTGCGTCGCCGCCAGCATCGACGCCATCGCCCACGTGGAGTTCCTGGCGCCCGGCGAGGTCGTGGACATGGGCGGCGCCGGGGCGCCGACCGGGCTGCCCCGCTTCGACCGGCGCGTCGCCGAGAAGCTGGCGTCGTCCGCGGCCTACCTCGACCTCAACCCGCAGTCGAGCGGCTGGGACACCGTGCTGCTGCTCCGCGCCAAGGCGGGCACGGAGGGCCTAGCCCCTGCCGAGCAGCGCCAGCTCGACAACCTGGAGCGCTACTTCGACCACTTCCTGCCGGTGATCGGCGCGCTGCGCGAGCTGGGGCTGGCGCATCGCATGGCCTTCGGGAGCGACGCCGGCCCGTTCGACACCGAGTTCGGGCACCTCGAGTACAACGTTCACCTCGCGCGGCTCGCGGGCCTCAGCCCGATGGAGTCGATCCAGGCCGTGACCCGCAACGCCGCCCGGCTCCTCGGGCTCGAGGCGCACGTCGGCACCGTCGAGCCCGGGAAGGACGCCGACCTCCTGGTGCTCGCCGCCGACCCGCTCGCAGACGCCGCGAACCTCACCCGCGTCGCCGCCGTCTTCAAGAGCGGCGTGCGGGTGCGCTGACTACCACGGCGGGCGCTTGCGGCGGCTTCGGCCAGATCAGCCGGTCGTGTCTCGGCTTCAGCCGTCGCGTTCAGGGAACGTCGGCGCGCTGAGGGCCCTGTACTCCACGATCCCCTGCCGCCCGGCGAGCAGGCACCGGGCCACCTGATCCAGCTCGGACCGAGATTGACCGTCGCCTTCGTAGGGGTTGCGATAGCCACAGCGGTCCAGGGCGTCGGGCTTCACGGTCAGGCGCTGGAGCTCGGAAGACGCTGTTCATCGACAGCCACCGGCCGTCGAACACGAGCCCGATCTCCACGCCATCTTTCTTCGCGCCGATGTGAAGATGCGGCTCCAGCGAATAGCCCGAGTTGCCGACCTTGCCGAGCGCCTGTCCCACCGCGACGGTCGTCCCGACCGCAACCGCCGCGCTGCCGCGCATCAAGTGGGCGATGAAGACTTCCACCTCGCCGCACTTCACCGTGACGTAGTTGGGGTCATGTTCCGTATCGGGGGATCCGGGCGGGTTGTCGGGCCGATCGTCTCGAACGGCCACGGTCGTGCCGGCGCACGGACTGTATACCGTCTCGCCGAAGATCGCGTAGTCGGAGAGCGAGCCGGGCGCCACGCCATTCGCTCGATTTCCGGAGTCATTCAGCCGCACGATGTCCAGCGCGAGCCTCGTTCCGCTCATTGCGTGGAACGGGTTGGCGATGGCACTGTTTCCGCCTTGAAGCACGTAGTAAGCGCCCGACGCCAGTGGAAACGACACCGGGATCGATTCGCGCGGCGTGAAATGCGACGTCGCTGCCCACACATTCAGGGTCGCGAACAGAACGAGAAGCGCGGCCGAAGCACCGACCCGTTCGGTGGCCGGTTCTCGGCCCCCGGTGGCGAGCCGCACTCTCGAGCGTCGACAGGAATGCGCGGCGGCGAGAGCGAACGCGCCGAGCAATGCATAGCGCAGATAGACGCTCGTGAAAGACCAGCTGCCAGCCTGGAACGCGAAGGCCACGATGCTCGCGCCGAGCGCGATCTCGATGGCCCAGTTGGACCTCTTCCCCGGCCGCGCCGTCAGCGCCCGGAACAGACCGGCGCCGCCGAGGCAGAGGGGATACAGCGCGAATGCGATCTGAACCAGCACGCTGGCGACCCTTCCCGCCAACCCTGACGGATCCCTCGGTCAGCGTCCTCCGTACGGGTGCTGCGCGTTCCAGTGGCGGGCGATGTCGATCCGCCGGCAGACCCACACGTCCGGGCGTGCCTGGACGTGGTCCAGGAAGCGCTGAAGGGCGGCGAAGCGGCCGGGGCGCCCCACCAGGCGGAGGTGGAGGCCGACCGACATCATCCGCGGGGTCCGCGCGCCCTCCGCGTAGAGCACGTCGAAGGCATCGCGGAGGTAGGCGAAGAACTGGTCCCCGCTGTTGAAGCCCTGGTAGCCCCCGAACTTCATGTCGTTGTTGTCCAGGGTGTAGGGCACGACCAGGTGCGGCCGGCCGGACTCGACGACCCAGTAGGGCAGATCGTCGTTGTAGGCGTCGGCGTCGTAGAGGAAGCCGCCCTCCTCCACCACGAGGCGCCGGGTGTTCGGGCTCAGCCGACCCGTGTACCAGCCGAGCGGACGGCTCCCCGTCAGCCGGGTCAGGGTGTTGACGGCGAGCCGGATGTGCTCCCGCTCGACGGCGGGGTCGACGAACTGGTAGTCGATCCAGCGCCAGCCGTGGCTCACGACCTCGTGGCCGGCCTCGACGATCGCCCGGGCGGCGTCCGGGTGCCGCTCGAGCGCCATGGCGACCGCGAACACGCTGATCGGGATTCGCCGCTCGGCGAAGAGCCGCAGGAGCCGCCAGAGGCCCACGCGCGGGCCGTACTCGTAGATCGACTCCATCTGGACGTTGCGCACCCCGGCCAGCGGCGCCATGCCGACGACCTCCCCCAGGAACGCCTCGGACTGCTCGTCGCCGTGGAGGATCGAGCGCTCGCCGCCCTCCTCGTAGTTCAGGACGATCTGGAGCGCGAGCCGGGCCCCGCCCGGCCAGCCCGCGTGGGGCGGTCGCGGTCCGTAGCCGACCAGGTCGCGGGGATAGCCCGGGCTCACGGGTCCAGCCCGTGCAGCACGCGCCAGTGGCGGGCGATGGCGTCCCGCCGGGCCACCCACACCCACCCGCGCGCGCGGATGTGCTCGAGGATCTGCTCGAGAGCGGCGATCCGGCCCGGCCGGCCGACGATCCGGAGGTGGAGCCCGATCGACATCAGCTTCGGTGCGGTCTCCCCTTCCCGCCAGAGCCAGTCGAAGGCGTCGGTCACGTAGGTGGCGAAGTCGCGGGCCAGCGTGAAGCCGCCGCCGGCCTGGAAGCGCATGTCGTTGGTATCGAAGCTGTAGGGGACCACGACGTGGGCGCGGCCGGCGACGTCGGTCAGGTAGGGCAGGTCGTCGTCGTAGGCGTCGGAGTCGTAGCGGAAGCCCCCTTCCTCCACCAGGAGCCGGCGCGTGTTCACGCTCGACACCGACCGGGTGTGCCAGCCGACGGGGCGCACGCCGGCGACGCGCGTGATGGTCTCGACCGAGCGGGCGATCACCGCGCGCTCGACCTCCTCGGGCATGCCGGCGTGCGACTCCCAGCGGTAGCCGTGGCACGCGATCTCGTGGCCGCGCGCGAGGGCGTCCTGCGCCAGCCAGGGCGAGCGCTCGAGGGCCCGGGCGCACGCGCTCACGGTCGCCGGCACCCCGAAGCGAGCGAGGAGCGCCATGATCCGCCAGTACCCGGCCCGCGTCCCGTACTCGAAGTGGGACTCCATGCAGGGATCGACGGCGCCGACCACCTCGTTGACGACCTCGTACCGGCCCTCGTTCCGCTCGTCGCCCGCCGACAGCGCGAGCTCCGCCCCCTCCTCGACGTTGACCACCACCGACACCGCCACCCGCGCGTCGCCGGGCCAGCGGGGGTGGGGCGGCGCCCCCCCGTATCCGCGGAAGTCCCGCGCCCGGCCAGCGGTCATGGGTGAGCCTCGAGGCGCCGCTGCGCCTCCGCCGGCGACAGCGCGAGCGCGGCCGGCGCGCCCGCGCACTCGACGACCATGGCGGCGGCCACCACCGCCCGCCGGCCGGCCTCGCGCGGGTCGAGGCCGAGGGCGCGGGCCGCCGTGTAGGCGCCGCAGAAGGCGTCGCCGGCCCCGGTCAGGTTGACCACCGCCGCCGGGAGCGCCCGGATCGCCTCGGGCGGCTCGCCCCCGGGGCCGCTCACGAGGCAGCCCTCGGCGCCGAGCTTGAGGCCGACCTCCGCGAAGCCGGCCGCGCGGAGCCGCGTGACGAGGGCCGACCAGTCGCCGTCCGCCCCGAGGTGCTCGACCTCGGCCCGGCTCGGCAGGAAGGCGCTCGCCCCCGCCAGCAGCCGGCCCAGGCCGCGCTCGTCGAGCCCCCGGGCATAGTGGGGTGACGGGTTGACGGACAGGAACCCGGCGCGCTCCCGGAGCCGCTCGATGCTCCGACGGTGCCGCTCCGCGACCTGGGGGGCGAGGTGGACCGCCCGTGCCGGCAGCCATGCCGCCGGGACGTCCTCGGCCGCGGGGCTGAGGGCCTCGAGCCGCGCGAGATACCGAGCGCGGAGCTCCGCCGCGTCCGCCGCCGGGTCACGCAGCGCCGGGTCGCGCGGCAGGCTCCGCCGGCTGCCGTCCGGCTCGTAGAGCATCCACTCCACCAGGTGCTCCGATTCGACGGGAACGAGCCCGTCCACGGCCAGCCCGGCTCCCTCGAGCAGCGCCGCCACGTCCACGGGCAGCCCCCGTCCGACCCGGGTCACGACGCCGATCCGAGCCGGGTCGTACCAGAGTCGCGCCCCTGCGGCGGCGTACAGCGCGTTGCCGCCAACCGCCGCCCGCCAGGGGCCGGGCGTGGCGGGCACGACGTGGTCCACGGTCACCTGCCCCAGGACCAGGAGGTCCGCCACCCGGCGCTACCGCCCGAGCTCCTCGAGGCCGATCGTCCGCGAGGCGATGGCGACCACGACACAGAACTATATGACACCTCGATCGCCGCGGGGGGCCGCAGTCGGGGCTTTTCTCCGCGCGCCTGTCCGCCTTCGCGAAGTGATAGAATCGCCGCACCAGTCGCCTGCCGGAGAAACGTGCATGGCGTCGCGCCGGAAACCCACATCCCCTCTCTCCCGGAAACCCCGAACCCCGGCGGCCCGGGGTCCGGCGGGACTCCGCGAGCAGCTCGCCGCCACCACCCGGATCCTGCGCGCGCTGGCGAGCGCTCCCGGCAACCTCCAGGCCGTGCTCGACGCGGTCGCCGAGCAGGCGGCGCGGGTCTGCGGCGCGACCGACTGCCTCATCAATCGAATCGACGGCGACCGCCTGCGCTGGGTCGCCCATCATGGGCCAATCCCAACCTCGATCGAATCGGGCGGCACCATCCCGCTCGCGCGCGACTCTGCGTCCGGCCGGGCGGCGCTGGAGCGACGAACCGTCCACGTTCCCGACATCGGGTCGGCGGCGGCCGAGTATCCGACGAGCTTCGAGCTGAGCCGCCAAACCGGCTTCCGAACGCAGCTCTCGGTGCCCCTCGTGAGCGAGGAGCGGGTCCTCGGCGTGATCACCATTCGCCGCGCGGTGGTGCGCGCGTTCACGGCCGCGCAGATCGCCGCCCTCGAGAGCTTCGCCGACCAGGCGGCCATCGCCATCGGGCACGCTCGGCTGTTCCAGGAGGTCACCCAGGCCCTGGAGCGTGAGCAGGCGACCGGCGGCATCCTCCGGGTCATCGCTGGCTCGCCGACGACGGTCGAGCCGGTCTTCGACGCCATCCTCGACAGCGCCCTGGGGCTCTGCGCTTCCCCGCTTGGGTTCCTCTTCCTGTACGACGGCGAGGCGTTCCGGCTGGTCGCCCACCGGGGCGCGCCCGCCGCCTTCGTCGAGGCGCGGCAACCGCCGCAGCGATATGGCCCGCACACCGTGCTGGCCCGAGCGGTCGCCGAGCGCCAGCCCGTCCAGATCGTGGACATGATGGCCGACCGCGCCTACGTCGAGGGCGAGCCCATCCGGGTCCAGACGGTGGACCTCCTGGGCGGCCGCACCATACTCGGCGTGCCGATGCTCAAGCAGGGAGCGCCGATCGGGGTCATCACGATCTGGCGCCGCGAAGTCCAGGCGTTCACGGAGAGCCAGATCCAGCTCCTGTGCACGTTCGCCGACCAGGCGGTCATCGCCCTCGAGAACGTCCGCCTCTTCCAGGAGCTCGGGGCCCGCAACCGCGAGCTGACCGATGCGCTGGAGCAGCAGACGGCGACCTCGGAGATCCTGGCGGCGATCAGCGCGTCCCCAACCGACGTGCAGCCGATCTTCGACACGATCGCGCGGAGCGCGGTGAAGCTGTGCGGGGCGCTCTTCAGCAACGTGACCGAGGTCGATGGAGACTTCGTCCACCTGCGCGCCTCGCACGGGTTCGCGGGAGAAGCGCTCGCATCGCTCCAGCGCCGGTCCGTGAACCCCCGAGACGCACATTTTCCGTCGGGTCAGGCGATCCGGGAGCGGGTGATCGTCCACCTCCCGGACACGGACGTGTCCCGCTACCGTGAGCTCGGCCGGGAGCGTGGCTTCCGGAGCTTCGTGACCGTCCCCATGCTTCGCGGGAGCGACGTCGTCGGCACGATTGCCGTCGCCCGGACGGAGCCCGGGGCCTTCTCCGATCGCCAGATCGCGCTCCTGAGGACCTTCGCCGACCAGGCGGTGATCGCCATCGAGAACGTGCGGCTGTTCCAGGAGCTCCAGGCCCGCAACCGCGAGCTGACGGAAACCCTGGAGCAACAGACGGCGACCAGCGAGATCCTGCGCGTGATCTCCAGCTCGCCGACCGACGTCCAGCCGGTCTTCGATACGATCATCCAGAGCGCCGTGCGATTGTGTGACGCGGTCAACGGCGGGGTCTTTCGATTCGACGGGAGCCTCGATCCACCGGGTCGCCCTGCACGGCATGACTTCGGAGGAGGCCGCCGCCACCGAGCGCGCGTGGCCCCAACCTCCGAGCCAGGGAACGACGTCGGGTCGCGCGATCCTGGCGCGTGCCGTCGTTCACGTTGACATCGCCCGGGACCCGGAATACAGGGAGAGTGTTCTCGTGCAGGCGGGCTTCCGCACCGTCCTCTCCGTGCCCATGCTGCGGGACGGCGATCCGATCGGTGCGATCACCGTCACTCGCGAGGAGGGCCGGCCCTTCTCCGACACGCACATCGCCCTTCTCCAGACCTTCGCCGACCAGGCGGTGATCGCCATCGAGAACGTGCGGCTGTTCACGGAGCTCGGGCTCGGAACCGTGAGTTGACCGAATCCCTGGAGCAGCAGACGGCGACGAGCGAGGTCCTGAAGGTCATCAGTCGCTCGACGTTCGACCTCCAGCCGGTCCTCGACACGCTGATCGAGAACGCGACGCGGCTGTGCGGGGCGGAGAGTGGATTCATCTACCGGCTCGAGGGCGGCGTCCTCCGGATGGAGGCCGACTACGCGGCCTCGGCGGAGTTCAAGGAGTACTGGCGGCAGAACGAGGTCCGCCTCGCGCCCGGGTCCGCGGCAGGGAGAGCCACGCTCGAGCGCCGGACCGTGCACATCCCCGATGTCCTGGCCGAGCCCGGGTACGAGTTGCTCGAAGCCCAGCGGATCGGCGGGTTCCGCACGCTGCTGTGCGTCCCCATGCTCAGGGAAGGCGTGGTCCTCGGCGTGATCGCCATGTGGCGGACTCGGGTCGAGCCCTTCACGGACAAGCAGATCGGGCTGCGTGGAGACCTTCGCCGACCAGGCCGTGATCGCCATCGAGAACGTCCGCCTCCTGCAGGAGCTGCAGGCCCGGAACCGCGAGCTGACCGAGGCCCTCGAGCAGCAGACCGCGACCGCGGAGATCCTGCGGGTGATCTCCAGCTCGCCGACCGATGTCCAGCCGGTCTTCGAGGCGATCGTCCAGAGCGCCGTGCGGCTGTGTGAGGCGGTCAACGGCTCGGTCTCTCGATTCGACGGAAGCCTGATCCACCTGGTGGCCCAGCATGGCATGTCGGCGGAAATGCGCTGAAGCCAGAAACCGCGTGTTCCCCCGCCCACCGGGTCGCGGCAGCATCACGGCTCGCGCGATCCTGACGCGTGCCGTCGTCCACGTCGATATCGCCGACGACCCCGAGTACGAGCACGGCGTCATCGTTCAGGCGGGCTTCCGTACCGTCCTGTCCGTGCCCATGCTGCGAGACGGCAATCCGATCGGGGCGATCAGCGTCACCCGAGAGGAGGGCCGGCCCTTCTCCGACACGCAGATCGCGCTCCTCCAGACCTTCGCCGACCAGGCGGTGATCGCCATCGAGAACGTCCGCCTGTTCCAGGAGCTCGGGGCCCGCAACCGCGAGCTGACCGAGGCCCTCGAGCAGCAGACGGCGACGGCCGAGATCCTGCGGGTGATCTCCAGCTCGCCGACCGACCTCCAGCCGGTCATGGACACGGTGGCCGAGAACGCCGCGCGGGTCTGCGGCGCCACCGATTCGCACATCTTCCGCCTGGACGGGGAGCGTCTTGCGAGTGGTGGCCAGGCACGGGGCGCTGCCGAGCGCCCTGGGCGTCGGGGAACCCCTCGCTGTCACGCGCGACACGGTGTCTGGCCGGGCGGTGTCGGAGCGACGGACGATCCACGTCGAAGACCTGCGGGCGCTGCCAGAGACGGAGTTCCCGGGAACGCGAGCACGCCAGAGACGCATCGGGTACACGGGAGGCCGGACGCTCCTGGCCACGCCGCTCCTGCGGGAGGGGGTCCCGGTGGGCGCCATCCTGATCCGCCGGGCGGAGGTCCGGCCCTTCTCGGCGAAGCAGATCGAGCTCCTGGAGACCTTCGCCCACCAGGCCGTGATCGCCATCGAGAACGTGCGGCTGTTCCAGGAGCTGGAGGCCCGGAACCGCGAGCTGACGGAGGCCCTGGAGCAGCAGACCGCCACGGCGGAGATCCTGCGGGTCATCAGCCGCTCCCCGACCGACGTGCAGCCGGTGTTCGACGCCATCGTCCGCAGCGCGGCACGGTTGTGCGACGGTGTGTTCAGCGGCCTCTTTCGCTTCGACGGAGAGCTCGTTCACCTGGTGGCGCAGCACAACTACACGCCGGAAGCCCTCGAGGTCGCACGGCAGACCTTCCCGGCGCCGCTGACCCGCCAGCTCGGAGCGGCCCGGGCGATCCTCGATCGAGCCGTCTCTCACATTCCCGATGTCGAGCTCGAGCCGGAATACGATCCGGCCTTTGCCGGGTCGTTGGCGCCCGAAGCGTGCTGACGGTGCCCATGTTCCGGGAAGGACATCCTGTCGGTTCCATCTCCGTCGGCCGGGCCGCGCCCGGACCGTTCTCCCCGAAGCGGGTCGCGCTGCTCCAGACCTTCGCCGACCAGGCGGTCATCGCCATCGAGAACGTGCGGCTGCTCAACGAGACGAGGGAAGCGCTCGAGCAGCAGACGGCGACCGGCGAGATCCTCCGGGTGATCTCGGGCTCGCCGACGGACGTGCAGCCGGTGTTCGAGGCGATCGCCGAGAGTGCGGCCCGTCTCACGAGCGCGGTCTTCGGGGGCACGTTCCTCGTGGCGGACGGCATGTTGCACCTCGCTTCGATCCACATTCCGGGTGGCGGACGAAACGACGCCTTCATCCGCTCATATCCGATTCCCCTCGATGACAACACCCTGGCGACGCGGGTGGCGCGCGAGGGGCTCGTCGTGAATTTCGCGGATACGGATCCCGAGCCGTCGCTCCCCGAGGCGCAGCGGGCGCGCATGCAGATGCTGGGCATCCGAAGCCTGCTCATCGTGCCGATGGTTCGTGACGCTCAGGCCGTCGGGGTGATCATGGCGGCGCGGCGCGAGCCGGTCGCGTTCGCAGACAAGCAGGTCGCGCTGCTCCAGACCTTCGCCGACCAGGCGGTCATCGCCATCGAGAACGTGCGGCTGTTCCAGGAGCTGGGGGCTCGGAACCGCGAGCTGACCGAGGCCCTGGAGCAGCAGACGGCGACCGCCGAGATCCTGCGGGTCATCAGCCGATCCCCGACGAACGTGCAGCCGGTCTTCGACGCCATCGTGCGCAGCGCGATGCGGCTGTGCGACGGGTTGTTCAGCAGCCTGTATCGCTTCGACGGAGAGCTGGTTCACCTGGTGGCCCAGCACAACTTCACGCCGGAGGCCCTGGAGGTCGCCCGGCGTGTCTTTCCGGCGCCGCTCACCCGCCAGCTCGCCACTTGTCGGGCGATCCTCGATCGAGCCATCTCCCACATTCCCGATGTCGAGCTCGAGCCGGAATACGATCCGGCCCTGGCCCGGGTCGTGGGCACTCGGGGCCTTCTGACAGTCCCCATGTTCCGGGACGGAAACCCGATTGGCGCCATTGCCGTCGGCCGGGCCGAGCCCGGACCGTTCACCCAGAAGCATGTCGAGCTGCTCCAGACCTTCGCCGACCAGGCGGTAATCGCCATCGAGAACGTCCGGCTGTTCCAGGAGCTCGGGGCTCGGAATCGCGAGCTGACCGAGGCCCTCGAGCAGCAGACGGCCACCGGGGCGATCCTCGGGGTGATCTCGAGCTCGCCGACGGACGTCCAGCCGGTCTTCGATGCCATCGCCCAGAGCGCGACGGCCCTGTGCGAGGCGACCAACACCGGTGTGTTCCGCTACACCGAGGGCCTGATCCACCTGGTGGCGCATCACACTGGACGCCGGAGTGGCTGGAGCCGTACGGCGGGTGTTCCCCATCCCACCGGGTCGCGGCACCTCGGTGGCGCGCGCGATCCTCACCCGGACGCTAGTCCACATCGCCGACCTCGCCCAGGATCCCGAATACTCCGCCACGCCCATCGTGGAGGCCGGGTTCCGGACCGCACTCACCGTGCCGATGCTCCGGGACGGTCAGCCGATCGGCGCGATCAGCGTCTCCCGGATGGAGCGCCGGCCGTTCACCGACAAGCAGGTCACGCTCCTGGAGACCTTCGCCGCGCAGGCGGTGATCGCCATCGAGAACGTGCGGCTGTTCCAGGAGCTGGAGGCCCGGACGGCCCAGCTCACCCGCTCGGTGGACGAGCTGAGGGCGCTCGGAGAGGTCAGCGGGGCGGTCAGCTCGACGCTGGACCTGGAGACGGTGCTGAACACGATCGTGTCGCGGGCCGCCCAGCTCGCGGGGGCGGACGGCGCCTCGATCCACGAGTACGACGAGGCCACCCGGGAGTTCCCGATGCGCGCGACCCACAACTACCCCCCGGAGCTGGTCGAGAGCTACCGGGCCACGCCGATCCGGATGGGCCAGGGGCTCACGGGGCGCGCCGCCGAGCGACGGGAGCCGATGCAGGTTCCCGACATCGCCGCGGAGGGTGCCTACCAGAGTCACCTGCGAGACATCGTGCTGCGAATGGGCTACCGGGCGCTGCTGTCGGTGCCGCTGATGCGAGAGGACCAGGTCATCGGCGCGCTCGTGGTGAACCGGCGCGTCCCCGGGGAGTTCCCCCCCGAGGTCGTGGAGCTCCTGAAGACGTTCGCCACCCAGTCGGCGCTGGCCATCCAGAACGCCCGGCTCTTCCGCGAGATCGAGGAGAAGGGCCGCCAGCTCGAGGTGGCCAGCCGGCACAAGTCCCAGTTCCTGGCCAACATGAGCCACGAGCTGCGGACCCCCCTGAACGCCGTCCTCGGCTACACGGAGCTGATCCTCGACAACATCTTCGGCGAGGTGCCCGAGACGATCCGGGACAGCCTGGAGCGTGCCCGGAACAGCGGCCAGCACCTGCTCGGCCTCATCAACGACGTCCTCGACCTCTCCAAGATCGAGGCCGGCCAGCTCACCCTGTCCCTCGCCGACTACTCCATGGAGGAGGTCGTGCACGCCGTCGTGACGGCCGTGGAATCGCTGGTCGCCGACAGGAAGCTCGCGCTGCGCGTGACCGTGCCGCCCGACCTGCCGCCCGGCCGGGGCGACTAGCGGCGGCTCACCCAGGTGCTCCTGAACCTGGTCGGCAACGCCATCAAGTTCACCGAGGTCGGCGAGGTCCGGGTGGAGGTGACCGTCTCGGACGGCGCCTTCGTGGTGTCGGTGGCCGACACGGGCCCGGGGATCTCCGAGGCCGATCAGGCGAAGATCTTCGAGGAGTTCCAGCAGGCCGACAGCTCCACCACCCGGAAGAAGGGCGGGACCGGCCTCGGGCTGGCGATCGCCAAGCGGATCGTCGAGCTGCACGGAGGCCGGATCTGGGTGGAGTCGCAGCCTCGGCCAGGGCTCGACCTTCCGGTTCACCGTGCCGGTGCGCGTCGAGCGCCAGGTGGACGCGACATGAGCCGGCGGATCCTGGTGGTCGAGGACCACGAGGAGAACCGGCGCATCCTGCGCGTCCTCCTCACGAGCGCCGGCTTCGAGCTGATCGAGGCGGAGACCGGGGAGGACGGCGTGCGGCTCGCCGAGACCGAGCGCCCGGACCTGATCCTCATGGACATCCAGCTCCCCGGCATCGACGGCTACGAGGCGACCCGCCGGATCAAGGCGAACCCGGCGCTCCGCCCCATCCCGCTCATCGTGGTGACCTCGTACGCGCTGAGCGGCGACGACGTGAAGGCCTTCGAGGCCGGCTGCGACGCCTACGTGACCAAGCCCTTCGTCCCCCGCCAGCTCCTGGCCAAGATCCGCGAGTACCTGCCGTAAGGGACGCTCGAGGCGCGCCCCGTGCGAACGCCGCCGCGGATCCTCGTCGTGGACGACATGCCGGCCAACGTGCACATCCTCGAGCTCCGGCTGGCCGCCCAGGGCTACGAGGTCCTGACCGCGACCGACGGCGAGGCGGCGCTGGCCGCGGCCCGGGAGACGCAGCCGGACCTGATCCTCCTGGACGTCATGATGCCCAAGGTGGACGGGCTCGAGGTCTGCCGGCGGCTCCGATCGGACCCGTCCTTCCCGTTCACGCCGATCATCATGGTCACCGCGAAGGCGGACCCGAAGGACGTCGTGGCGGGCCTCGAGGCGGGCGGGGACGAGTACCTGACGAAGCCCGTGGACCAGACCGCGCTGGTCGCCCGGGTCAAGTCGATGCTGCGGATCAAGGAGCTCCACGACTCGGTGGAGGCGATGGCCGCGCAGCGCGCCGAGTGGAACCGGACGCTCGAGCAGCGCGTCGAGGCCCAGGTGGCCCAGCTCGACCGGCTCGCGCGACTCAAGCGCTTCTTCTCCCCGCAGCTCGCCGAGCTGATCGTGGACGGGGGCGCCGGGGACCCCCTCCAGACGCACCGGCGGGAGGTGACCGTCGTCTTCCTGGACCTGCGCGGCTTCACGGCGTTCGCCGAGACCGCCGAGCCGGAGGAGGTCATGGGCGTCCTCCGCGAGTACCACGCCGCGATGGGCGCCCTGATCCTCGCCCACGAGGGCACCCTGGAGCGCTTCGCCGGGGACGGCATGATGGTGTTCTTCAACGACCCGGTGCCGGTCCCGGACGCCGCCGGAGCGGGCGGTCCGGATGGCCGCTGGCGATGCGGGACCGGGTGGGCGAGCTGGGCGCCCGGTGGCGCAAGCGCGGCCACGAGCTCGACGTCGGGATCGGCATCGCGCAGGGCTTCGCCACCATCGGCGCCATCGGCTTCGAGGGGCGCCTGGACTACGGCGCCGTCGGGACGGTCACCAACCTGGCCGCGCGCCTGTGCGGCGAGGCCAAGCCCGGCCAGATCCTGGTCTCCCAGCGCCTGCTGGGGGCCGTCGAGGCCCTGGCGGAGGCGGAGCCCGTCGGCGAGCTCGCGCTCAAGGGCTTCTCCAAGCCGGTGCCCGCCTTCAACGTTGTCGGGCTCACGACGCCGGAGGCGGGGGGCGTTGTCGGCACCTGAGCCCGGGCCGAGCCGCCCTCGTCGACCGGCGCGCCCGCGCGGCTCGTCTCATGCGCCTTCACCCGCTGTGCTATGCCGGCACCTTCTTCTGGGTCGATCGGAAGGAACAGCTGGTGGCCGTCTTCATGGTGCAGTCGGGCTGCGCCCTGCGCCTGTACCATCGCACGCTCTTCCGGCAGCTCGTCTATCAGGCGATCGTCGACTGAGCGGGGCGCCTGAAGGTCAAGTGAGCGGCAGGCCGGCGGGGTGAGCGCCCGTCAGACCGGGGGCGAGACCAGAGTCGCAGTACCGCAGGCCGCCACGTTCGGCTTCGTGGCGCTGCTGTTCTGCCTGACCTCGCTGAACCAGTTCGCGATCAGCATCGTTCTCCCGGCGATGCCCGCCATGGCGGCGGCGCTCGGCGCGAGCGGCGATGCCGCCAAGGCGACGCTGTCCGTCTACTTGATCGCCTACGCGGCCTCGATGCTCGTCCACGGTCCGCTCTCCGACCGCTTCGGACGGAGGCCGGTTCTTCTCGCCGGGACGACGTTGTACTCCCTGGCGAGCTTCGGCTGCGCGCTCGCGCCGAGTATCGAGGTCATGCTCGCGTGGCGCATCGTGCAGGCCTTCGGCGCCGCGGCGGGCGTCGTGCTGGCGCGCGCGATCGTCCGCGACGCCATGGAGGGCGAAGCCCAGACCCGCACGAATGCCTATCTGAGCACGAGCCAGGGCATCTCGCCGGCGCTGGCCCCTTTCCTCGGCGGGCTGCTCGTGGAGTGGGGAGGTTGGACCTGGACGTTCCATCTCGTCGGCCTGGGCGGCGTCGGGCTGCTCATCGCTGCCTATCTCGGACTGGAAGAGACGAACCGCCACAAGCTTCAGCGCATCGACACGCGCTCGCTGGCCGCCAGCTACGCGGCGGTTCTTGGCAACCGCCTGTTCCTCGGGATCACCGCGGCGGGGGGCGCTCGGCGTGGCGCCCTACTATGCCTACTTCGCGGCCTCGCCGGAGCTGGTCATCGCGCGGCTCGGCCATTCCCCATCCACCTATGGCGGCCACATGCTCGCCGTGGTTGGCGCCTTCATGGTCGGCAGCATGATCTGCGCCCGCCTCGCCGGCCGATGGAGCGAGCGGACTCTGCTCGTCGTCGGGGCCGCGGTCAGCGCCTTGGGGATCTGTTTCTTCTCGACGGTGGTCCCGTCAGGCGCACCGGCATTCACAGCGATCGTTACGGCCATGCTCGTCTACACCTTCGGCCAGGGTTTCCTGTTTCCGACGGCCATCACCTGCGCGATCAGGCCGTTTCCGGAGAAGGCCGGCACGGCGTCGTCCGCCTATGGGGGCCTCGCCATGGCGACCGCTGCCCTGGGCTCGTTCGCGCCGGCGCTGGTCAGCCCGGATGTCATGGTCGGGCTCCCGGTGGTGATGGCGATCGGCATGGCGCTCTCGGTCGCCAGCCTCGCCCTCGTCGTTCTCCCCGCGATCCGCGCCGCGTAGCCGAAGCCGCCAGACTCGCATCTGCGAGTCGTCGATTACCGCGATTGCGCCCTTGGGTCTGTGCCATGAGCAGTGACAGAAGAGTCTCACGTAGACCCGCAAGTAACCGCTCCGGCTTCCGGCCCGTCAGCTCGTCCAGGACGCTAGGGATGTGGAGGCCAACGACAACAATTCTCGCTGATGCGCCCGGAGGGGGCGCCGGCGCCCGGATCGCCTGGACCGACCCCGGAGGTCAGCGTCCTCCGAACCGGTGGTGGGTGACAACCAGCTGCCACCCCGGCACGGACGGGCGGGCCGGCTGCGGCCCTACGGCGCCGGGTGGCGCGGGCCGGTCCCGAGCCGGGCGGCGCGGTTCGCCAGCGCCCGGGCCAGGGCGTAGGGCGTCGTGATCAGCACCGGACCGACGACCAGCGCGGCCCCCGGGTACGAGGCGCCGAGGAGGACCCACTGGAAGATGGAGTCGAGCAGGATGCCCATGAGCAGCAGGTTCACCACGGACCGGAACCCGCTGCGCGCGAGCTGGCGCCGGTGCTCGCCGCGGGCGAGGAGGCCGAGCAGGTAGGGGGGCAGGCCGGCGCGCGCGTCCTTCCGCCCGTCGCGGATGCCCAGCAGGGTCGCCACCGCCGGCTGCATCACGAACCGGAACCGCCCCGGCCCGGTGAGGCGCTTGGGGATGTCCGCGAGGAAGGCCCACGAGAAGAGGTAGAGTCCGCCGCGCTCGTACGCCTCGCGCAGCGCGGACGGCACCGAGAGAATCAGCACCAGCGCGGTCAGGCCAGCGAGCACGAGCGTCACGCGCGAGCCCTTCACGGTCCCTTCCCTCCGGGGTGCCTGTCGCCCGAAGGATAGCACCCCCTGCGGCCGGCCGGGCCGCGCGATCCGTCCGACCCCTGGCGCCGTGCTTCCGGCTGGGGTATCGTCGGCGTGGCCCGGATGCGGAGCTCTCCGGGCGGGCCCCCTTCAGGTGGAGATCTCGATGCCGCGAGCCGTGCGGGGACACCACCCACGCGCCCCACGTCTGCCCCGCACTCGGGGCGGAGCGCCGGCCACGCGTCGGCAGGCCGTGCTGCTCTTCGCCCTCGCTTTCGGCGTCATCGCCTGGCCGGCGGCCGAGGCCCAGGCGCCGGGCAAGGTCTGGCGGGTCGCCGTGCTCACGGGGGCCGTGGCGCGCTCGGACCCCCCGCCCCGCGCCCTGGAGGAGCGCCTGGCCGAGCTGGGCTACGTCGAGGGACGGAACCTGGTGATCGACTTCCGCTCCGCCGCGGGGGCGCCGGTCAACCGCCTGCCCGCCCTGGCCACGGAGCTGGTCGGCCGGCGGCCGGACGTCCTGGTGGCGGCCTCCACCCAGGGCGGGCTGGCCGCGAAGAGCGCGACCCGGACCGTCCCGATCGTCCTCGCCGGCGTCGGCGACCCCGTCGGGAGCGGCATCGTTCCCAGCCTGGCGCGCCCGGGCGGGAACATCACCGGCGTTTCGTTGCTCAACGTCGAGCTGAGCGGGAAGGGACTGCAGCTCTTGAAAGAGGCGGTGCCGGCCGCCTCGCGGGTCGCCGTGCTCTGGAACTCGGGGAACCGGCTCCACCCGAGGGTCCTCGCGGCCACCCAGGCGGCCGCCGCCACGCTGAAGGTCGCCCTCCAGCTCGTCGACGTGCCGGGGCCGGCGGATCTGCCGAGGGCGTTCGAGGCGATCACCCGGCAGCGGGCCGACGGCCTCCTGGTGCTCTCCGATACCGTCAGCCTCGCCCACCGGAAGCCGATCCTCGACTTCGCCGCCAATAGCCGGCTGCCCGCCATGTACCCGTTCCGGGAGATGGCGGACGACGGCGGGCTCCTCAGCTACGGCCCGAGCCTGACCGACAACTTCCGGGCGGCCGCCGACTACGTTGACAAGATCCTGAAGGGCGCGCGGCCCGGCGACCTCCCCATCGCCCAGCCGACGAGGTTCGACCTCGTGGTCAACCGGAAGACCGCCAAGGCCCTCGGCCTCACGATCCCCCAGGCGATCCTGGTCCGCGCGGACGACGTCATCCAGTGAGCCGCCCGCCGACCGGATCCGGCGCGTCCGATGCTTGACGTTCCCCGCCTGCGGGCGGACACGCCCGGCGTCGCCCACGTCCTCCACTTCAACAACGCGGGGGCGGCCCTGCCGCCGCGGCCCGTCGTCGAGGCGGTGACGGGCCATCTCCAGCGCGAGGCCACCATCGGGGGCTACGAGGCGGCCGCCGAGGCGGCGGACCGGATGGCCGACGTCTACGACGCGGTCGCCGCCCTCATCGGCGCGGCCCGGGAGGAGATCGCGTTCGTGGAGAACGCCACCCGGGCCTGGGACATGGCGTTCTACGCCATCCCCTTCCGCCCCGGCGACCGGGTCGTCACCGCGCGGGCGGAGTACGCCTCGAACTACCTCGCCTTCCTCCAGCTGAAGCGGCGCGTGGGCATCGAGATCGACGTGGTGGACGACGACGCCGCGGGCCAGGTGGACGTGGCCGCCCTCGAGCGGGCGATCCGGCCGCGAACGCGGCTCATCGCCATCACGCACGTGCCCACCCAGGGCGGGCTCGTCAATCCGGCCGCCGAGGTGGGTCGGGTCGCCGCCCGGCACGGCATCCTCTATCTCCTCGACGCCTGCCAGTCGGTCGGCCAGCTCGCCATCGACGTCGGCCGGATCGGCTGCCACATGCTCTCGGCCACCGGACGCAAGTACCTGCGCGGCCCGCGGGGCACGGGCTTCCTCTACGTGCGGCACGACACGATCGGGGCCCTCGAGCCGCCCTTCATCGACCTGGAGGCCGCCTCCTGGATCGACGCCGACACCTACGCGCTCCGCGCGGATGCCCGCCGCTTCGAGAACTGGGAGCGGTCCGTGGCCGGCCAGATCGGGCTGGGGGTCGCCGTCCGCTACGCGATGGGCGTGGGCATCGAGGCCATCGAGGCGCGGGTCAAGGCGCTGGCGGCGAGGCTGCGGAGCGAGCTGGCGAAGCGGCCGGGCGTGACCGTCCACGACCTCGGGGTCGGAGAAGTGCGGGATCGTCACCTTCCTGAAGGAGGGCGAGGCGCCGGAGGCGACCCGCCAGCGGCTCCGGGCCATGAACATCAACGTCACCCACACCCAGGCCCGCTCCTCGCGCCTCGACCTGCCCGCGCGCGGCCTCGACGCCCTCGTCCGGGCCAGCGTCCACTACTACAACGACGAGGCCGAGGTCGAGCGCTTCCTGCGCTCGGTGGCGGGATAGGGTGGGCCACAGCGTCGCGCTCCGTCGCAGGGGCCGCAGAGGTTCCTGTCACCCGGCGCCATCACCCCGATCGGTTGTACGCTAGCCCTGAGCGGCGAATACTGCACCCTGATCGCGGCTTCCGACGCTGCTCCTGCTCCGCTCCCTCTCCCTTCCAGGGAGAGGGTTGCGGTGACGGTCGATTGGAGGGCATGGCTTCCCCCTCACCCTAACCCTCTCCCCCAGAGGGGGAGAGGGAAAGGAAGGTACAGCTCGAGCCGGATAATCGCCGATTGGGGCTAGTTGTACGCGAGGTGAAGCAGCGAAAGGGCTGCATCGACACGCTCCCTGCGAGTGCCGGCGGAGAATGGAGCGCAACGAGGATTCCTCGAGCCGCCCGCGAGGGGCGGAAGGACAAAGACAATGTCGAAGAAACGCACGGCCAAGGTCGCATCGGCCGCTCGCCTGCCCAGGGGGTTCGTGGAAAAGAGCGCCAGGGTGAACGGGGTGAGGATCGCCTACAAGATCGGCGGCCACGGCCCGGCCGTCGTCCTGCTCCACGGCTACGCCCAGACGAGCCACATGTGGAGGCCGCTGATGCCGCTGCTGGCGCCGTCCCACACCGTGATCGCGCCCGACCTGCGCGGCGCCGGTGGCTCGGAGCGCACGCCGGCCGGGTACGACAAGAAGACCCTGGCGCAAGACGTCCGGGCGCTCGTGCGTCATCTCGGCCACGAGCAGGTGAAGGTCGTCGGGCACGACATCGGCCTGATGGTGGCATACGCCTACGCGGCCCAGTACCCGAGCGAGGTCGGCAAGGTCGTCCTGATGGACGCGTTCCTGCCCGGTGTCGGCGACTGGACGAACGTCTGGCTGCTGCGCGACCTCTGGCACTTCCACTTCCATGGCGACACGGCTCTCGCGCTGGTCAAGGGGAGGGAGCGCGTCTACTTCGAGCACTTCTGGAACGACTTCGCCGCCGACAGGACCAAGTCGGTGCCCGAGGCGGATCGGCGCATCTACGCTGCGGCCTACGCGCGAGCAGGCGGCATGCGAGCCGGCTTCCAGTACTTCAAGAGCTTCGAGCAGGACGCGAAGGACTTCGCGGCATTCGCGACCACCAGGCTGGACATGCCGTTCCTCGTCCTCACGGGCGAGAAGGCCTCCGGCACGTTCCTCATCGACCAGGCGAGACTGGTCGCGACCAATGTGTCCGGGACCGTGGTGAAGAGCTCCGGTCACTGGCTGATGGAGGAGGCCACCGGCCAGGTCGTCCCGGCCATCGTCGCGTTCCTCGGATGACCCCGGTGACCCCCGCAAGTCTGGCCATCGAGCCGGCATGGAGGGTACGGGAGTGAGCGAACATTATCACGACCCGACGGACCTTCGTCTCATCAAGGACATGCGCACGCTGGCGCCGGCCGACTTCGACGCGTGGCTCGGCCTCAACAGCATCGTCGCGCGGACGGACGGGACGATCCCCAGGAAGTACCGGGAGCTGATCGCGCTGGCCGTCGCGTGCACGACCCAGTGTCCCTACTGTATCGAGGCCCACGCCAAGCACGCCAAGGCTGCCGGAGCGACCCGCGCGGAGGTCGTCGAGTCCGCGCTCCTCGCGGCGGCGTTGCGAGCCGGAGGCGCCGCAGGCCACGGAGCGATGGCGCTCAAGTTCTTCGACCAGGAGTGACCGCCATGCAGCTCGAGAAGGCCGTGGACATCCTGTGGGACGCCCTGCAGCGGGGCGTCCACTACCCCGAGGCACTCAGAGGCCAGCTCACGCTGACCGATGGCTACCGGGTCCAGCTCGGCGTCCTGGCGCGGGCGGTGGCGGCGCGGGACCGGCAGGCGGGCTGGAAGATCGGCCTGTCGGCTGACGCCATCCGCCGCCGCTTCGGTGTCGACACGCCGGTGTTCGGCTACCTGCTCGAGAGCCGGGGTTTTCGGAATGGCGTGAGCTTCCGGGCCGGAGACATCGTCAACCCGGCCATCGAGTGCGAGCTGTGCTTCACCCTCGGCGAGACCCTGCGCGGGCCCGGCGTCACCCGGGAGCAGGTGCTCGACGCCGTCGCCGCCGTGGCGCCGGCCTTCGAGATCGTCTCGCTGAGGGGCGACATGGCTGCCGATCTCCCGCTGGGGATCGCCGACAACGTGAGCCAGTGGGCCTTCGTCACCGGCCCGACCGTCCAGCCCTACCCGCGTGACCTGGTGCTCGGGCAGGTGACCGTCGAGATCCTGACCGACGGCAGGACGGTGTCGCGCCTGCTCGGGGCCGAGGTCATCGACGATCAGCTCCAGTCGCTCGCCTGGCTCGCCAACCAGCTGGCGCACCACGATCGGGCCCTGGAGGCCGGCCAGCAGGTGATCACCGGGTCGTTCAACCCGCCGGCGCCGATCCACCCGGGCGAGCGGTGGGAGGCTCGCTTCTCCTCGCTGGGGGCGGTGACGGCGGCCTTCTCCTGACGGCCCGGCGCCTACTTCACGAAGTGGTCCCGGGCGAGCGGCGGCCGCACATCGCCGCCGGAGAAGAGCAGCGTCACGATGATCTCGACCGACGCGTTGCCGCCCAGCCCCTGGCAGCCGATGGCCGCGCGCGTGGGCTTGCCGCGCTCGCCGTAGAGCTCGACGAGGAGGTCGGCGGCGCCGTTGATCACGCGGGGCTGGTCGCCGAAGCCGGGCGCCGAGTTCACGAAGCCCAGCAGGTGGACGATCTGCTGCACCCGGTCGAGGTCGCCGAGCGCGTACTTGACGGCCGCCAGCGTCGTGATCACGGCGTAGCGCGCCGCCTCGTAGCCCTGCTCGATCGTGAGATCCTTGCCGACCACGCCGGGCAGGTACCCCTGCCCACCCTTTCGCGGCGTGGTGCCGGACAGGTAGAGCAGGTTCTGCACCGGAAAGTGGGAGATGTAGTGGGCGCCGGACGCGTTCGTGCGATAGAGGTCCTCCAGGTCCGGCACGTCCAGTCCCAGGTTCGCCAGCTTCGCCTCGATCTTCATGTGAGCCTCCTCTGAGAGCGTGTGAAGGAATGGGGTGCTCCGGCTCCCCCCTCCCCCCCGGTGGGTGGGGGAGGGGGGTTGGGGGGGTGGGCGGGAGGACCCGAACTGAGGGGCTACGCACTCTCGCCCATTGCTACCGCCCGAGCTTCTCGAGGCCGATCGTCCGGGAGGCGACGACGACCACGATGAAGGCCAGGAAGATCTCGCACGCCGACACCGCCGCCACCAGGGGGCTCGAGTCGTACTGGACGAGGTAGTAGAGCTCGACGGACACGGGGCGGGCCCGGGGCGAGGCCGTGAACAGGGCGACGGTCACGTTGTCGAACGCCTCGATGAACACCACGGCCGCCGCGCCGAGGATGGCCCCGAGGCTCTGGGCGAGCGTCACCCGGAGAAAGGTCTGGAGCCGCCCCGCCCCCAGCGTGGCCGACGCCTCCTCCAGGGCCGGATCGAGCCCGGCCAGGCGGGCCATCACGACCCGCACCACGAAGGGCAGGCAGAAGACGGTCAGGCTCAGGACGAGCATCAGGTGGGAGGCGCGGAAGGCGAAGTAGGCGCCGAAGAAGAGGACCGCCACGCCGATGACGAGGCCCGGCATCATCTGGGGCGCGACCAGGAACGCCCCGACCGCCGTCCGCCCCGGGAATCTCCCCCGCACCAGCGCGTAGGCGGCCGGAACCCCGAGGGCCAGGCACGCCAGCGTCACGTCGAGAGCCGCCCGCAGGCTCACGACGGCCGCGTCGAGGATCTGGGCGTGCCGCCAAAGCGCCTGGTACCAGCGGAGCGAGAGGCCCCCGGGGGGGAAGCCGATGTATTCCCGGGCGTCGAACGAGATCAGCACGACGACGAGCAGCGGCGCCACCAGGACGGCCACCGCCAGCGCGGCCAGCGCGATCAGGGCCGCCGCCCCCGCCACGTCCCCGGGTGACCAGGCCTGGCGCCGTCGCGCCTCGACCGAGGGACGCCTCATCGCGTCGGTCGCAGCCAGGCCATGGCCCGGTTGGCCGCCCAGCTGATGAGGAGGACGAAGACGAAACACGAGCCCAGGAGGAGCGCGGCCAGGACGGCCCCGGTGGCCCAGTCCAGGATCACGATCGTCTGCTCGTAGACCTTGACCGCCACCGTCGAGTAGTTCCCGCCGCCGAGGAGCTGGGGGATGATGAAGTTGGTGTAGGAGAGCGCGAAGACCAGGGCGGTGCCGGCCGCGATCCCCGGCAGGCTCAGCGGCACCACGACCCGGACGAACGTCCCGGCCCGGCTGGCGCCGAGATTGAGCGACGCCTCCTCCAGCGAGCGATCGCGCGAGGCGAGCGCCGCCATCAGCGGCAGGATCATGAACGGGAGGTGCACCTGGGTCAGGCCGATCAGGACCGCCCAGTCGGTGTTGAGGATGCGGACCGGGGTGTCCACGATGCCGAGCGACAGCAGCACGGTGTTGAGGAGGCCGCGCCGCCCGCCCAGGATCACGAGCCACGCGTAGGTCCGGACCAGCGCGCTGGTGAGCAGCGGCGAGATGACCGCCACCAGGAGGCACTTCCGGCCGAAGCTCCCGAGCGCGCCGTAGAGGTAGGCGACCGGGTAGCCGAGGACCAGGCAGAGGACGGTGGTGGCGCTGCCGAGCCAGAACGACCGCCAGAAGAGGAGCCCCGACAGGGGGTCGGTCAGGATCCGCCGGTAGTGGGCCAGGGTGAACGACCCCGGGACGACGCGGCCGCGCTCGATCGTGAGGAATCCGAAGGCGAAGAGGACGCAGAGCGGCAGGACGAGCGCGACGACCAGATAGATCACGGCCGGCAGGGCCGGCCAGACGCCTCGGCCGTCGATGATCCGCCGCCGCCAGACCGCCGGACTCCGGGCCGAGGCCGTGGCCGGCGCCATCACCCCTTGGGGCGGCCGGGCCACACCAGGCATGCCGCACGATATCATGGCCGTGGCCCGGCCGGTCGCACGCGGCCGGTGGCCGGTGCGGGTAGAATTCGACGTCGTGGACGCCCAGTCCATGGACCGCAAGCTCGTCGACCTCCTGAGCGCCGATGTGGAGGGCGACAGCCTATCCGAGACGCTCGGCATGCCTACTACGGGCGGGGCGCAACCAGGAAGCCCTGGACACATTCAGGAAGATCGTGCAGCAGAATCCCAACTTCGTGCCGGCCCACGCCTACCTCGCCGCGGTCAGCGAGCCGGGGCGCGACGGAAAGGCACGCGCGGCGTGGGCGGCGGCGTCCCGGCTCAGTCCCGGCGCCTCGATGGCCGTGCTCCGGCAGCGCCTCCCGTACCGGCGGCCGGCCGACCTGGACCGGTTCCTCAGCGCCGCGCGCAAGGCGGGGCTCGAGTGAAGAGCCGGGCCTTCTCGTCATGAGTCCATTGATACGGGCATCACGAGTGATGTACCTTCTGGCTCATGGCACGCCCCCTTCAAGTCTATCTCGACGATCAGGATCTCCAGCAACTCGACGCCTGGGCGCGCGAGCGCGGGTGGACGAAGTCTCAGGCCGTCCGGGTGGCGATCCGAGCTCTGACCCGTCGGCCGGTCGAGGATCCCCTCCTCGAGCTGAGCGGCGACCTCGAGGGGCTCCCCGAGGATCTCAGCGTGAACTTCGACCGCTATGTGAACGAGACGTACGTTGCCGAACCCTCCGCCTCCTACCGGGCGCGACGCCGGCGATCGCGGCCGCCTGTTCGTCGATAGCGGCGCCTGGATCGCCCTGCGGAACCGGCGCGACGAGCACCACGCCGAGGCTGACCAGTTCTTCCGGGAGACGCTGCGGCGGCGAATACGCCTCGTCACCACCAACCTCATCTTCCACTGAACAGAGGAATGGGGGATGATCAGATGATGCACCGCGTGTGCCGCCACGATGACACCCAGTCGCGCGACATGCGGCGGACGACGGTGGCCGGCGACGCGCCCACCGTCGCCCAGGTCCCGGTGGCGTAAGGCCGCGGGGCCCAGTCGGATTGGAGGCACACCCATGCAGACGCGCGTCGACGAGATCGCCGAGGGGATCTACCGGCTCTCGACATTTCTCCCCGCGGGCGGCCCGAGCGGGTTCACGTTCAACCAGTTCCTGGTGGATGCCGAGGAGCCGCTGCTGTTCCACTGCGGCCAGCGCGCGCTGTTCTCGTCGGTCTCTCAGGCGGTGGGCCGCGTGATGGACGTGCGCCAGCTGCGCTGGATCGCCTTCAGTCACGTCGAGGCCGACGAGTGCGGCGCACTGGCCGAGTGGCTCGCCGCCGCGCCCGCCGCGACGGTCACCCACGGCGCGATCGGCTGCGCCATCTGGCTGAACGACCAGTCGCCACGGCCCCCGCGGGCGCTGGCGAATGCCCTCCACGGATTGCACAGACATCACGGCCGCGCCGTATGTGGCGGGGTGGCGCGTGCTAGACTCCGGGCATGGAGCCTGCGACCGACACGCTGGTGGAGCGCGTCCGGCGCGCGCTGGCCGGCGTTCATGGCATCCGCGTCGGGTATCTCTTCGGCTCGCGCGTGGCCGGCCGGCCGCGGGCCGACAGCGATCTCGACCTCGCGGTGCTGTTCGACCCGAGCCTGGACGCCGGCGCGCGGTTGCGCGTCGAGCTGGACATCGTCGCCGCCCTGACCGATGCGCTCGGGACGGTGGGCGAACGCACCGACGTCGTCAACCTCGGCCGGGCCGGCAGCGGCGTCGCCTTCCGGGCGATCCGCGACGGACAGTGTGTGTTCGAGCGCGATCGGGCCGAGCGGGTGCGGCTCGTCGCCCGCACCGCGCGGCGCTACGACGAGGACGCGCCGCGCCGGGAGCTCACCCGACGGGCGGCCATCCGAGCCGCACGTCGGCTGGGAGCCGAAGCCCCTGGTCGACCGTGACGCGGTCGCCCGGCGGCTTCTGATCCTCGACGAGTCGCTCCGTCACATCCGCGAGCGACCGCCCGGCGACGCCCGCTCGCTGGCGAGCGCCCCGGAGCGCCGGGCCGCCCTGGAACGCTGGCTTCAGGTCGCGATCGAGGCGTGCATCGACGTCGCCTACCATGTCATCGCCGACCGCGGCTGGACGCCACCTGACACCGCCCGGGAGGCCTTCGCGGCGCTCGCCGCCCATGGCCTGCTCGACGCCGACCTGGCGGCCCGGCTGGGGCTGGCGGCCGGTCTGCGCAACGTCCTGGTCCACGACTACGTGAGCGTCGACCTGGAGCGGCTCGTTCAGGCCCTGCGGAACGGCCTGGCCGACCTGTCGGCGTTCGGGGCGGCGGCCGCCCGGTGGCTGGAGGAGACCCCGTGACTGCCGCCGGCGGCGGCGCGGTCACGGGTTGGCCGTGACGAGCGCCAGGTCCATGCCGGCGGCGGCCGCGGGGGCGAACCGCCTCAGGCGCCGGCCCGCCCGGGCAAGACCACGCAGCCAGCCGGGTTCTTCAGCTCGACGACCACGCGGGTGCCCACCGCGAGCCGGGCGGCGCCGGCCTCGCGCATCGCGACGACCCTGAGCGGGTGATCGCGCCCCACGTCGACCTCGTACTCGGTGGTCGCGCCCGCGTGCTTGACGAAGGCCAGGGTTCCCGGCCACCCGGGGCGGCCGGGCTCCGCGCTGACCGCCAGGTGCTCGGGCCGGATAGCCACGGTCACCGGCCCGGTCTTCACGGTGGGCAGCGCGATCGCGGGGCCCAGCTCGACCCGGCCACCGGTCGCGACGCCCTCGATCAGGTTCGAGCGCCCGACGAAGTCGGCGACGTAGGCGCTGGCCGGCCGGTCATAGATCTCGAGCGGACTCCCCACCTGCGTGATCAGCCCCGCCTGCATCACCGCGATCCGGTCGGAGAGCGTGAGCGCCTCGTCCTGGTCGTGGGTGACGAAGACCGTGGTGATGCCGAGGCGCTGGACGAGCTTCTTGAGGTCGACCTGCATCGCCTCCCGGAGCTTGGCGTCGAGAGCCCCGAAGGGCTCGTCGAGGAGCAGGACCTGCGGCTCGAGGACCAGCGCCCGGGCCAGCGCCACGCGCTGCTGCTGACCTCCGGAGAGCTGGCCTGGCCACCGCTCGGCCAGCGCCTCGAGCTCGACCAGGGCGAGGGCCGCGCGGACGCGCCGGCCGATCTCCTCCCGCCGGGCCCGGCGCACGCGGAGCCCGTAGGCCACGTTGCCGAACACGGTCATGTGCGGGAAGAGCGCGTAGTGCTGGAAGACCATCCCGACCTGCCGGCGGTTGGCCGGCACCCACGTCACGTCCCGGCCGCCGATCGAGACCGAGCCGGCGTCGGGGCTCACCAGGCCCGCGATCACCCGCAGGAGCGTCGTCTTGCCGCAGCCCGACGGCCCGAGCAGCGTCATCACCTCGCCCTGCCGGACGTCGAGCGCGCAGCCCCGCAGGACGGGCAGCGTCCCGAAGGCCTTGTCGACGCCCCGGAGCTGGACGCGGGGAACAGCCGGGTCGGCTTCGCTCATCGCGGCTCCCGCGGCCCCGGCGCCTCCACCCCGGCCAGTCGGCCGGTCGGCGCCCCCCACGCCAGGCCGAGCCCCGCCGGCCCCCCCCGGCGACGGCCCGCGCCGCGACCTCGCTCGCCAGGGCCAGGAGCGCCGGGTCGTCCGCGGCGTCGTCATCGAAGGCCGGGAGGAGGACGCGGGTCTCCTCGCGGCTGGGCGCGAACAGGTCCATGCGGGCGGCCAGCACGAGGAGGCCCCCGCGGTCCCGCGCCGCGAAGACCTCGCTGGTGTCCACGACCACGGACGGCGCGGTTCTCCCGGGAAGGTATCGCATTAGCCAAATGCGGCGGCCAGACCTGCACGACAGACCTCCGCGATCTCTTGCGGAGATATGGGCCGACCGGCTCTCTCCGCTACGCGAGCGGCTGCCCGCACGGCGTCAAAAGCCGGTGAGGAGACTTGTCTGACCGTAGCGCGAAGCGCCCGCCTGGCGTTCGCATGAAGCACTCCAGAGATGTTTTCAGTCCAGATCCTCTGCAGGTCTTCCAGCGCCCTTCCGAAGGTGACGAGTGTATCGTGAAGATAGAGGACATTATCAGCACCAGCTCACCGCGATAGGGTCGCAACGCGTTGACCAGGCGTGCGAACGCGGCAGACTCATCGGCCGGGCTCATGCGGGTGCTTGCTTCAACAGCGAGGCGAGTGCCCGCCGCCAGATCTCCTTCGCCTGACTAGCTCCACGGGACGGATGATTAGCGACGTCAAGCCAGACTTGAATGACATCGCAGACCGGAAGCTCGTTCCGGACCACGGTCGCGCGGAAGACAGATTCGCGAAAGGGTGGAACACGAACGAACACATCGGCGCGTTGGCCGGCACGGGCGGGGGCAAGTCCCAGTGACTCCAGAGCGGGCGGATCTAGCCTCTCCAGATAGAGATGAGGGGCGACCCCACGAACGAAACCGAACCCGAGAACGTCAGCGGCGGCGAAGAGCCCCAGACAGATGCGGGGGCGCGGCACCGCTCGGTTTGCTCGGCGGTCCCGGGACACAGCCAATTCCCACTTCTTCAGGTAGGCTCGAACGGCATCCGAGAGCTGCCTTTCTTGGTCCCCAGGGATTACCCAGCGCATCGACAGCTCCCGGGCGGGCCTGAGACTTGCGGCTCGCCAGCGTTCGAAGAGTGCCTCGACGTTGACGAGGCGCAGGACACCGGACTGCTCGTGAAGGAATCCTTCTGCCCTGAGCAGGCTGACCAGGCGGAACGCGCTCATGAGAGACACACGTGCTGCTTTTGCGAGGTCCGAGACGCTCTCAAGTTGTTGGCGGGGGGCTTGTAGGAGGTTCTCGGGGATCCGTGAAGCCAGCAATATCTTCAGCATCCACTGGTTCAGGTCGGAGAAGAGATGTAGCTGGGGCGCAAGGTGCGGCTGAAGGACGGACTGCTTCGGGCGGGCAGCGGAGGAGTTCAGTGATTCCAGTTCGTGGCCGACAAAGATCCGTGATCCCTCTAGATCCATGATTCCAATGGCGACATCGGGGGCCACTTGGGCGGCAAAGGCCCGAATGTCATCGATAAGCGATTGCGATAGCCGGGGAGCACCGATGATGGCCAGGGGCAGGGGGCTCGGTGAGACGTCAGCCTTCGAGGCGGCAGCTTTGGCTTGAAGGATGGCCTGCGAAAGAAGGGGGATCAATCGATCGCGGCGAGCCTCAGGCGAACTCTTGATCTCGACGACGTACTGGCGACTACCTTGATGGACAAGGAAGTCCGGACTGAACTCGACGATGCGTCGCTGGGGGGCGACGTGCCAGCCGGCGCGACGGAACGCGTCAACGACGGCGCGCTTGAGTGATGACTCGCGAAGCAAACGCCTGCCCGAGGGCGGTCCCATGAGCTCTCGTTGCCTTTCCCATGGCCATGATGACAACCACGGCCATGATAATTAACACGGCCATGGTAAGGCGCTGGCTCTCCATCCGTCAAGTAGTCGGCGGGCCGTTATGCTTTGCCGTTCGGGAAGTCGTTGAGATCCCTCAGGATTACCTGACGACCACCGCCGTGAGAACGGGCTTCAGAATCGACCCCGAGATACAGAAGCGGCTCCGCGATTTGACCCTCGGTGGACACCTGAAGTCGTGGACGGGTCAAAGTCGGCCAGTGGTGAGCGCCCCAAACACGAAGGTTCTAACCTCCGTCAGGCGCCGAGCTCCCGGTCGAAGCGGTCCACGATCTGGCCGCGGACGGGGACGATCTTGGTCCAGTCGACGGTCTCGAGCCGCAGGACCTCCTCCGGCGTGGACGGCGTGTAGGGCTTGGCGGCGTCGGGAACGGCCACGCCCTTGACGGTAGGGCCGAAGTAGTAAGGTCGGTCGGCGGCGAACGCCTGGTACTCGGTGCTCAGGATCCCGTCCAGCCACTCGTTGACCAGCTCCGGATGGCGCGTCCGGCTGATCGCCGAGAAGAAGGAGATGATGGCGACCGGACCGGGGGCGGGCTTCACGAACCGGATCGGCATCCCCTTCTCGGCCAGCGCGGCGGCGTCGTTGTTCCAGAGCGGCGCCACGCCGATCTCGGCCCGCTCCATGAGCTGCGCGAGCGCGGTCGGCGTCCGCCCCACCACCGGCTTCAGCTCCTTGGTCTTGGCGAAGGCGGGATCGAGCCGGTCCTCGCCGCCCCCGAAGATCTTGGCGACGATGGCGAGGTAGCCGAGGCCGAGGTTCGACGACGCGCGCGGGATGCCGACGAGCCCCTTGTACTCCGGGCGCCACAGATCGGCCCAGCCGGCGGGCGGGGTCTTCACGAGCTGGGTGTTGTAGGCGAGCCCGATCAAGGAGTAAGTGGCCGGCACCCCGTAGCCCTGGCTCTTCCGGACGAACTCGGGGTACACGTTCTTGTAGTTCGGGATCTTCTCGGGCTCCACCTTCTGGATGTACTCCTCCTTGATCCCGATGAGGTGGGGCGGCTCGCCGTTGGGCATGGCGTCGTAGGGACTGTATCCCTGGGCGGCCTTGATCTGCGCCACGATGTCCTGCGACTCGCTCGGCACCAGGCGGATCTTGAGGCCGGGGTGCCGCTTCTCCATCCGGTCGGCCAGCCAGCGGTGGGGCTCCTGGAGCTTCCCGCCGTAGCTGATGATGATCAGCTCCCGCTCCTGGGCCCGGCCGGGCGCGGGGGCGCCCGCCACCAGGGCGGAGGCGCCGGCGCCGAGCACCGTCTTGTGAAAGCCTCTGCGAGTCATGATCCCGGCCATGGTTCCCTGCCCCCTTTCAGGTGAGCCCGCCGGGCGTCTCGCGCACGACGCCCTTGCGGATGAGCCAGTAGTCGTCCTGCCGGCGGAGCGGCGTGACCGGCACCCCGGCCAGCCGGGCGAGATGGAGCACCAGGAGCTGCGCGGGCACGTGGTAGGTCACGGGCGTGAGGACCTCCGCCAGCTCTCCCGGCAGGTCGAGCCGCGCGTGGGCCTTGGGGAACCGGCCGTGGGCGGGATGCCCGACGACGACCGCCCGCCCCCCGGCCCCGGCGATCCCTTCGACCAGCTCCTCGGCGCGATCCAGGGCGTTGCCGGGCGGCGCCAGGACGAGGACGACCGACCGCGCCTTCCAGGCCAGCGTGAGGAAGTACTGGAGATGGGCCCACTCCTCGAGATCCTGGGCGACGCCGTTCCACGGGAGCTGCTCGTGGAACTTGGCGGCGGCGTAGTCGGCCGTGCCCCGGTTCGGGCCCGCGCCGATCACCCACAGGGTGTCGCCGCCGCGAAGCTCCTCGGCGAGGGCCTCGACGCCCGGCTCGACGGCCCGCGCCGCCGCCCCGATTCCACCCACGGCCGCCTCGAGCCGCGCGAGCCAGGCCGTCTCCTCCTCGGCCGACACGCGCCCCGCGCGCCGGCCGAGCGCGAGCCCGAGGATGTAGAGGGCGACCAGGGTCGCGAGGTACTCGACCATGTTGAGGTACACGCGGGCGTAGGCGGCATCGACGCCGTCGAGCGGACGCACCGGCCGGTGGAGGACATGGTCCACCAGCCCGGCCAGGGGGCCTAGCCCGCTCCCGGTCACGCCCACCGTCAGCACGCCCCGCCCGCGCGCCAGGACCATGCCCTCGCGCGTCCGCGACGAGTTGCCCGAGTTCGAGACCCCGACGACGACGTCGTCCGCCGAGAGGAGAGGACTCTCGTAGCGGGCCAGGTCGAGCGACGTCAGCACCTGGACCGGCCGTCCCGACCAGCGCCGGAGCGCGGGGAGCACCGACGTCGCCGCGAAGAGGCTGTCGCCCGAGCCGGCCAGCAGCAGCCGCCCACGCTCCCGGGCCCGGGGGTCGGCGAGGAGGCCGTCGATCGCCGGCGCCAGGGCGAGGCGCAGAGCCCGGCAGTCGAGCCCCCGGTGGATCGCGTCGACGAGCCCCTCGGCAAAGCGCTGCGGATAGCCCACCTCGAGTCCTCTCGAAGCGGGATTCTACAGGCATCGGCGCGATGCTGTCCACGCGCCGGCGGCGGGCCCGAAGCCGTCATCCGCCCCGGAGGACGAGGACTGGCTGGGGAGGGATGGCGGCCACCGTGCTACGCTCGTACCTGGAGGAGCATGGGATGAAAGATCAAGCGCCCGTCGTACATAGCGATCCCGAGATCCTGGGTGGGACGCCGGTCTTCGTCGGAACTCGCGTGCCCCTTCGGAATCTGATCGACTACCTCGAAAGGGGCCACAGCCTTGACGAGTTTCTCGACGCGTTCCCTTCGGTTTCACGCCAGCAGGCAGTGGCTGCGCTCGAAGCGGCCCACGAGGCATTGACCATCCGTGCGCGTTCTGCTCGATGAGCAGCTGCCGAGACAGCTGGCGCAAGAACTCCTTGGCCATGAAGTTCGCACGGTCCCGCAGCAAGGCTGGGCCGGACTTGGGAACGGGGAGTTGTTACGACGCGCCGCGGGTGAAGGGTTCGAGGTCTTCTTGACCGCCGACCAGAACCTCGAGTTCCAGCAGAATCTTGTCCGGTCCCCCCTTCGCGTGATCGTCCTGGCGGCGCCCAGCAACGCGCTGGAGGACCTGTTGCCGCTTGTACCGAGCATCCTCCGGTCGATCCCGGATGCGCGACCGGGCCAGATCCACCGGGTCGCTGGCTAACCCGACCCCGGCCATCCTCCGCGGCTGATCACGACTCCGGCGAGGGCCCGAGCTTCCCGGCCTTGCTCCGGCGGAGGCCCAGGCGGACGAGCGTCTCGGCCGCCGGCAGGGCGCACGCGACCGGCTCCAGGACGGGCATCCGCGTCGTCCGGCGCAGGTCCGCCGCGTAGGGCGAGAGCCGCGCGCCGCCCAGGATCACGAGGTCCGCGCCGAGCTCGGCGTCGGCCCGCGCGATCTGCTCCGCCAGGGCGCCGACCACGGCCTCGGGCCTCGGCGAGGCCTCGCTCAGCGGCGGGAGACTCACCGCGCGGACGCCGGCGCAGCGGGGTTCGAAGCCCAGGAGCCGCACCAGGTCCTCGGTGTACGGGATCATCGTCGGCGTCGTGGTGACGATGACGAACCGGTGGCAGAGCAGCGTCGCGAGCGCCAGCGCCGCCTCGGCCATGGAGACGACCGGGACCGCGAGCGCGTCCTTGACGGCCGCGGTGCCGTAGTTCCCGAATCCCGCCAGCACCACCGCGTCCGGCACCGGCCGCACGCCGGCCAGCCCGGCCACCAGCGCCCGTCCGGCGACGGCGTCGGTGACGAACCCGTCGACCACCGGCGGGCCCTCC
Organism: uncultured Candidatus Rokubacteria bacterium; assembly: GCA_963708025.1. Taxonomy (GTDB): domain Bacteria; phylum Methylomirabilota; class Methylomirabilia; order Rokubacteriales; family DASRDR01; genus CAVPSB01. The sequence continues at coordinate 578,677 of CAVPSB010000013.1, forward strand.
CGGTTGGTCCAGCCCACCACCTCGGTGCCGGGAGCGGCCACCGCCCGGGCGAGCGTCACGCACGCCTCCGTGATCGCCCCGGTCGAGTTGGGATTCGCCACGAGGACTCGCACGGCGCTCACCTCCCCCGCTCGCCGGCATTCTGCCGCGGGCGACAGTCGAACAGCAATCCCGGGGCGCGATACCGTACGCCCCGAGGAGGGAGTCGATGGCCTCGTCACTCGTTCGGGGGCGGCACGTGATCTGCCGGGTCCGGAGCCGGACGGAGGCGGAGATCGTCAACGACGGCGCCGTCTTCCAGCGCGACGGCACGATCGTCGAGGTCGGGCCGTACCGGACGCTGGCCCGGAAATACCAGCCCGACGAGGTGATCGGCTCGAGTGAGCACGTGGTCCTGCCCGGCCTGGTCAACAGCCACCACCACGTCGGCCTCACCCCGTTCCAGCACGGGTCGCCCGACCATCCGCTCGAGCTCTGGTTCGCCAGCCGGATGGCCGCGCGGGACGTCGATCCCTACCTGGACACGCTCTACTCGGCCTTCGAGATGGTGGAGTCGGGCGTCACGACGGTCCAGCACCTCCACGGCTGGCGGGTGGCTCCCGCTTCCCGGGTGCGGGCCATCGCTGAGCGCATTCTCCGCGCCCACGACGACATCGGCATGCGGGTGTCGTACTCGTACTCGCTGCGCGATCAGAACCGGCTCGTGTACGAGGCGGACGAGGACTTCCTCCGGCGGCTGCCGGCGGACCTCGCCGGCGACATCGCCGCCTGGTTCCGGAGCCAGACCATCCCGCTCGAGGAGCAGCTCGGCCTGTTCGTCGATCTCTGGGAGCACCTCGGGCAGAATACCCGGGAGCGGGCGCGCATCCAGCTCGCCCCGGCCAACCTCCACTGGTGCTCGGACCGGGCCCTGGAGGCGGTACGGGACCTCGCCCGCCGCCACCGGGTCGGGATGCACATGCACCTCCTCGAGACCGCGTACCAGAAGGAGTACGCGCGCCGGCGGACCGGCACTAGCGCGGTCGCGGCATCTCGCGGAGCTGGGGCTGCTGGGCCCGGACCTCACGCTCGGCCATGGCGTCTGGCTCACCGACGACGACCTCGACCGCGTCGCCGAGAGCGGGACCATGATCTGCCACAACGCCAGCTCGAACCTCCGGCTCCGGAGCGGCATCGCGCCCCTCAATCGCTGGACGGCCCGTGGCGTCCGGGTCGCCCTGGGGCTGGACGAGGCGGGGATCAACGACGACCGGGACATGCTCCAGGAGATGCGCCTGGTCCTCCGGCTCCACCGCGTGCCGGGCATGGACGACACGGTCCCCACCGCGGCCGAGGTCTTCCGGATGGCCACCGAGCACGGCGCGGCCACGACGCCCTTCGCCGGCCGGATCGGGACCCTGGAGCCAGGGAAAGCGGCGGATCTGGTGCTGCTCGACTGGCGGCACATCGCCCATCCGTACCTCGATCCGGAGACGCCGGTGCTCGACGCCGTGGTGCACCGGGGGCGCGCGACCGGCGTGACGATCGTCATGGTGAACGGGGAGGTGATCCTGCGAGACGGCCGGCTCACGCGAGTGGACAAGGCCGCGCTGCTCGAAGAGCTGGCCGCGGCGCTCCGCGCACCGCTCCGGCCCGACGAGGAGCACCGTCGTCGCGTCGCCCGCGCCGTGTTCCCCCACGTCAGGCGCTTTTACGACGGCTGGCTCGACGAGCGCACCCGGGATCCGTACTACCGCCAGAACTCCCGTACCTGAGCACGTCGGGCCGCGGAAGCCGTCACCGGCCACGTCCGGTCGGGGCGCGCCGCGCGGGTGCAACGGCAACGAGCTCGAGTCGCTCGCGGTGATGGTCCAGGGGTCGAGCCCTGCGGATGACGGCTGGTACGCGTCGTCACATCAACTGCGGAGAGATGCGTGAAGACGCCTAACGACGCCAGTGAGCTGCGCGGCAAGCGAATGCGAGCCAACCGTCCGCTCGACCGAGAGGCTAGGCCAGAGGATCGCGTTCGACAATGAGGCCGCGTCCGACTGAGGCGCGTCCATGAGGCTCGCCATGTGGACTTACTCCGCGAAGGCACGGCGAGCTCGCTCCACCTTGTCGGCGTCCGTTGAAATGCCTTCAGAAAGGTCGAGGGTTTCCACCCCATCCTGCCTGAGGCCATGTCAGCCAGCGTCCCCGCGGATCTCCCTTCCAGCCGACCACCGACGTCCCGCTTACCTCGCCGGTTGGGTCGTCGAAGGCGACAGCAGGGATTTCAGCGAATCCGACCCCCTCTTACCCCCCTCTGGGGGAGAGGGGGAAGAGGCATCAGCCCCTCCCTCACCTCAACCCTCTCCCTCCCGAGGGGGGGAGAGGGAGCGGATAGAGGCCACGATCGTCACGTCTGCGTGGTGTCAGGAGTTTCGAATTGGGGTTAGCGTTACCCATCTCGGCAGGAGGGCGCTGGGCCCTAGCGGAGGGCGGCGGCCAGGGTCAGGGCGATCACGAAATAGCCGATCCGGTTGGCATGAGGGTCGGGGCCCTGGGGTGGCGGCGTGCACGCCCACGTCCACTGGCAGACCAGAACCACGTTGACCGGCAGGCCGATGCCGGGAATCAGCCGGAAGTCGTCGGCGTGGAACGCGCGGGCGACGTCGGCGACGGGCACCCGGAAGAAGCCGTAGACGGCCTCGAGCAGGTCGTTGAACTGCGACGTCACGAAGGCCGAGTCCTGGGCCAGTTCCTGACCCGCCGGCCCCTGGAGCCAGAGCGCCAGCAGGGGGTTGTAGTAGTTCATCGCCACGATGGGCACGCGGGGGGCTGCCGTCCGGAGCGCGGTCAGGATGTAGGGAAGGTTCGTCTGGACCGTCGCGAACGCGGTACCGATGCACTGCACGTCGTCGAGGGAGCAGTTCAGCAGGTCGTTGGCGCCGATGTCGATGGTGACGAGCGAGACGGCGTGCCGGTTCGCCTGGAGGAACACCACGGCCTCGTTGAGCTGAGAGCCATGCGTGTACGTACAGGTGCTCCCGACCCCGGTGATCATGGCGGTGCTCGTCTCCGCGTAGCAGCCGAGCTTCACGAGCTGGAGCTTCGGGTTCTTGAGACGGAGGAGCCGGTGGAACTGGTCGGCATAGCCCTGATCCGTGGGCTCGTCCTGCCCGGTTTCGTCCGGCTGGGTGCCGATCGAGAGCGACGTGCCGAGGGAGAGGTAGATCGGGGCCGGGCCGGCGCTGGCGGCCAGCCCCGGTGACGCCAGGACGGCGAGCAGTGCCAGAACCAGGCTCCACGCGATCGAGGCATGGCGATGTCCCATCTCGTGCCTCCTTCTGGTGATGAACCGGGCCGTGGTCCGGAACGCGGGGCGGACTGCACGCGGATGAGCCCGTAGGGTCACAGGGGGGGTGGGCGCGGTCTCGTGCGCCCGAGAATCCGTACGGCGGACGCCCCGGGGAGCGGGCGAGTGATCGGACACGCTTCCCTCCAGTCTCGGCCGTGTGCGTCGCGAACCTACGCCAGCCCGGGAATCGCGTCAAGGTATCCAGGCGTTGACTGTATCCAGGACTGACAGAACCACCCCGACCGGCAACGCTATTGACCGTGCGGGACCCACTGTGCTCGACTGAACCCGGGAGCCACCAGTGGGCGCACCGCGGGAGCGAGAGCCGTGCTCGATGTCCTGATCGCCAACGGGGTCGTGATCGATGGCGGCGGCGGACCGTCCGTGCGCGCCGACGTCGGGATCGAGGGCGACCGGATCGTGGCCGTGGGTCCCCTGCCCGGCGCCGCGGCCCGGCGGACCATCGACGCGACCGGGCTCGCCGTCGCGCCGGGCTTCATCGACCTCCACACCCACTCCGACGTGCCCCTCCTGGTGGACGGCCGCGGCCTGAGCAAGATCCGCCAGGGCGTGACGACCGAGGTGACCGGGAACTGCGGGTACACGCCGTACCCGGTCGTCCCCGACCGGGCCCGCCTCCTGCGGGACCTGGTCTCGAGCTACGGGGACCACGTCGAGCTGACGTGGACCGACCTGGCCGGCTACCGGGAGGCCCTGACCCGGCAGGGCATCGGCCCCAACGTCGCCCCCCTCGTCGGCCACAGCGCCATCCGCGGCGCGGTGGTCGGCTTCGACGAGCGGCCGGCGACGCCGGACGAGCTGCGCGCGATGCAGCGCCTCGTCGCCGCGGCGATGGACCAGGGGGCCTTCGGCCTCTCGACGGGCCTGACCCTGCCGCCGAGCGCGTACGGCGACACCGACGAGGTCGTCGCCCTGGCCTCCGCCATGACCGCGTACCCGGGGCGCTTCTACACCAGCCACATCCGGTGCTGGGCGGGCCAGCACATCGGCGCGGTCGTCGAGGCGGTGGAGATCGGCCGGCGCGCCGGGGTGCCGGTCAACGTCTCCCACATGGCGGTCAACGAGCCCAAGCACTGGGGCGAGGCGGACCGGGTCATCGCCGTCTGCGAGCGCGGCGCCGCCGAGGGGCGGGACGTGACCTTCGACGTCTATCCCTACGCGGCGAGCAGCTCCGGCTTCTCCCAGTGCATGCCGACCTGGGCGCAGTCCGGGGGCCGGGCGGCGCTGGTCGCGCGCCTCCGGGACCCGGCGGCGCGCGCCCGGATCCGGGCCGACATGCTCCAGGAGGGGCTCTTCCGCGGCTGGCCGTGGCTGTGGGACCGGCTGCAGGTCTGCGGGGTGGCCGGCGAGGCGCTCAAGCGCTACGAGGGGAAGACGATCCAGCAGGTGGCGGACGCCCTGGGGTGCGAGGCGATCGACGCCGCCCTCACCCTGATGGACCGGGACGAGGGGCACGTGCGGATCATCTTCTACTACCGGACCGAGGAGGACATGCGGGCGTTCCTCCGGCACCCGATGGCCATGATGGGCTCCGACGGCTCCGCCCTCGCCCGCGAGGGGCTGCTCGGCGAGGGGAAGCCCCATCCCCGCTCGTACGGCGCGGCCGCCCGCGTGCTGGGGCGCTACGCGCGCGACGAGCGAGTGCTGAGCCTGAGCGAGGCCGTCCACAAGATGAGCGGCCAGGTGGCCGACCGGCTCGGGCTCCGGGACCGGGGGCGACTCCGGGTCGGCCAGGCCGCCGACGTCGTCGTCTTCGACCCGGCGACGGTGCGCGACCGGGCCACCTTCGAGGACCCGCACCAGTACGCCGACGGCGTCCCGTTCGTGCTGGTCAACGGCCGGCTCGCCGTCGACGCCGGCGCCCACACCGGCGTCCTTGGCCGGACAGGTGCTGGCACCTCCGCTGATCCAAGAGCGCGTGAAGCAATCGGGTGCCTCCGGCTCCCCCCTCCCCGGTGGGTGGGGGAGGGGGGCTGGGGGGGTGGGCGGGAGGTCCCGAAAAAAGGAGGATCGTCCGATGAGCGCAACGCGTGATCGCTGGCTGACCCGCCGCCGCTTCCTGGGCCTGGCCGGGCTGACCGCGTCGGTGGCGTGGTCACGGACGGGCGTCCGGGCCGCCACCCCGGTCGGCCCCAAGCAGACGTTCGTCTACGCCATGGGCGCGGACCCGACGAACCTCGACCCCCACTCGACCACGGACGGGCTCGCCACCGTCGCGATGCACCGCTGCTACGACAAGCTCCTGGAGCTGACGCCCGGCGAGCCGAAGCCCGGGACCCCGCTCGACGTCCGGCCGGACCTGGCGGAGTCGTGGCGCGTCAGCGACGACGGCCTCCGCTACACCTTCCGGCTCCGCAAGGGCCTCAAGTTCGCCGACGGCTCGACGCTCGACGCCAAGGCGGTGAAGTGGTCGTTCGACCGGATGATGGCGATCAACAAGGGCGCCGCCGCCCAGCTCCGGCAGCTCCGCTCCACCGAGGCGCTCGACGCCACCACCGTCCAGATGACGCTGAGCGAGCCGTACGCGTACTTCCTGCCCACCATCGCCGGCAACACCGCCGCGGCCGTCGTGAACCCGAAGATCATGGACCACGAGAAGGACGGCGACCGGGGCCAGGCCTGGCTGGCCAACAACGCGATGGGCAGCGGGCCCTACGTGCTGACGGAGTGGCGGCGCGGCCAGCAGGTCACGCTCGACTACAACCCGCACTGGTACGGCAAGGAGCCGTCGATCAAGCGGGTGATCGTGAAGATCGTCCCGGAGTCGATCAACCAGAAGCTCCAGCTCGAGAAAGGCGACATCGACACCATGGCGCCCATCAGCATCCCCGAGATGCTGAGCCTCCAGGGCAAGCCCGGCGTCCGGGTGCTCGAGGTGCCGAGCCTGCTGCTCATCCTCGCCTACCTCAACAACAAGAAGCCGCCCCTGGACAACGTCAAGGTCCGCCAGGCGATGAGCTACGCCATCAACTACGACCAGATCATCAAGGAGCTGATCCAGGGGAAGGGCCGGCGGCTCCGGGGCCCGATCGCCTACGGGATGGAAGGCTACGACCCGAACCTGAAGGGCTACGACTACGACCCGGCCAGGGCCAAGCAGCTCCTGGCGGAGGCGGGCTTCCCGCGGGGCCTCGAGCTCACCCTGACCTACGCCTCGCAAGGGGCACCCGGCGCCGACGACGTCGCGCTGGCCGCCCAGGCCAACCTCGCCGAGGTGGGCATCCGGGTGAAGATCGAGAAGGTGGCCGAGCCGACCCGGCGCGAGCGGATCGACAAGGGCGACTTCCAGTGGAGCGTGGGCGGGTGGACCACGAGCCCGCTCCCGCCTCAGACCATCTACCGCTGGATCCACTCGAGCCTGCAGGGCATCAACGCGAACCGGGCCTTCTACTCGAACCCCCGCGTCGACGAGCTGGTGAGCAAGGCCCCGACGATCCTCGACGGTGCGAAGCGCATCGCGATGTACCAGGAAGCCCAGCGGATCATCGTCGACGAGGCGCCGTACCTCCTCTTCTACCAGGCGAACCAGATCATGGCGCTCCGCGACACCGTGGACGGGTTCGAGGTCAAGCCCGGCGGCTCCCAGTACATGACCTACGAGCGGTTCTCGAAGCGGTAGGCGCCCCGGAGGGCCTCGACGGCCCCGGGCGCCGGCGGCCCGATGAAGCGCTCGACGTACGTCGTCTACCGGGTGCTCTCGATGGCCCCGACCCTGCTCGGGGTCATCGTCCTGATCTTCTTCCTGTCCCAGTCGATCAAGGGTGACCCGGCCCGGATGATGGCCGGGGACACCGCCGACAAGCAGGTCCTCGACCAGCTCCGGCGCGAGTTCCAGCTCGACCGGCCGCTGCCGGTGCGGTTCGCGGCGTACCTGGGGAACCTGGCCCGGGGGAACCTCGGCCTCTCCTATTCCACGAAGCGTCCGGTCCTCGAGAGCCTGCTGGAGCGGCTCCCGGCGACGCTGGAGCTGACCCTGGCCAGCCTCGTCTTCGCCATCGCCGGCGCGGTCCCGCTCGGCGTCCTGTCGGCGGTGCGGCGGAACCGGCCGATCGACCACGTGGTGCGGGTCCTCGGCGTCGGCGGCGTCTCGATGCCGGTGTTCTGGTCCGGCCTCCTGCTGATCTGGCTCATGTACGTGAAGCTGGAGTGGCTCCCGGGGGCGGGCCGTCTCGGCGTGTACACGACCCCGCCCCGCGCCCTCACCGGCATGTACACGCTGGACAGCCTCCTCACCGGGAACTGGCCGCTCTTCGTGGAGAGCCTGCAGTACCTCGTGATGCCGGCCTTCATCCTCGGCTACGCCTACATGGCGACGCTGACGCGGCTGATCCGCTCCAGCATGCTCGAGGTGCTGACGCAGGACTACGTCCGCACCGCGCGGGCCAAGGGGCTGGACGAGCGCCGGATCGTGCTCGGACACGCGCTGCGCAACGCCCTCCTGCCCGTCACCACCCTGGCCGGGCTCGCCTTCGCGGCGCTCCTGGGCGGGGCCGTGCTCACCGAGACGATCTTCTCCTGGCCGGGCGTCGGCCGGTACGTGGTCGACGCCGCGCTCTTCCTCGACTACCCGGTCATCATGGGCTTCACCCTGATGATCGCGGTCGTCTACATGAGCGTGAACCTGGCCGTCGATCTCCTGTACTCCTGGCTAAACCCGCAAATCCAGTAGCGGGGCCGGGGCACGCGGTGAGCAGCGTCTCGCGGGTGGAGGAGCGGGGAGCGGCGGTGGGCTCGGGGCGGCCCGTCGCCGGCCGCGCGCGGGGACGGCTGGCCCGCGTCAGTCGGCTGTGGCGCAACCCGCTGACCCTCGGCGGGCTGGTCGTCATCGTCGCCCTGGTGCTGACCGGCATCTTCGCGCCGCTCCTCGCCCCTGGCGACCCCGCGCGGATGAACCTGGCGACGCGCCTCCGGCCGCCGAGCGCGCAGTTCCCGTTCGGTACCGACGAGCTGGGGCGGGACGTCCTCTCTCGCGTGATCTGGGGCGCCCGGGTGTCGCTCGAGATCGGCCTCATCGTGGTGGGCATCGCCGGCACCATCGGCTTCGCCCTGGGCGCGACCGCCGGCTACCTCCGGGGCCGCTTCGACGACGTGACGATGCGCCTGATCGACATCATCCTGGCCTTCCCCGGCCTGATCCTGGCGATGGCCGTCGCCACCTTCCTCGGGCCCGACCTCGACAACGCCATGCTCGCCATCGCGTTCGTCCACATCCCCAAGTACACGCGGGTGGCGCGGAGCGAGGCGCTGGCGCTGCGGGAGAGCCTGTTCGTGCAGGCGGCCCACGCCACCGGCGCCACCGGCCGCCGGGTGGTCCTGCGCCACATCATGCCCAACTCCTTGTCGTCGATCCTCGTCGTCGCCACCCTCGACTTCGGGCTGGTGATCCTGACCGCGGCCTCGCTGGGGTTCATCGGGCTGGGGGCGCAGCCCCCCACCCCCGAGTGGGGGCTCATGGTCGCCGACGGACGGAAGTACCTGGTGGAGGCGCCCTGGCTCACGACGTTCCCCGGGCTCACGATCATGCTCGTCGTCATCGCGGCCAACGTCTTCGGCGACGGCCTGCGCGACGTGCTCGACCCCCGCCTCCGCGAGTCGTGAGGTCTTGGGCGGGCTCGATCCCGCCGGGCGCAGAGTCAGGCCGGCCGGCCTCGGTCCTCCGGAGGGTGCATCACGAGCTGCGCGATCTCCTGCACCCGATCCACGGTGATGCCCGCCTGCTGCTCCAGCGCCAGCGGGTGGTCCGTCGGCTCGAGCTCGATGAACGGGCGATCGGGCCAGGGCCGGATGTGAAGCGCCGTCTTGAGGTTCTGCGTGTCCGGGTAGCCGGGAATCACGCTGCAGAGCCAGCCGAAGAACCGATCGCCCGGCCGGCGAGCCCGGTCGTCGTGTTGCTCAACGTACCGTTGGAAGCTCCTTTCGCTGAGCGACACCCAGGCTCCCCAGCTGAACGGCTCCTCGTGGCCGTGAACGTGGATGTCCAGGCAGCCGCGGACGAAGAACCACCGCTGGTCGATCACGCAGTAGTCCGGGTCGAGCTCCACCCGCCGGTCCCGCTCCGCTTCCGCCACCATGAGGTACTGGACCGGCCAATCCCACCCGAAGCTCGGCATGCCGACGTGGAAGTCACCGCACGCGGCACACGTGAATCCGAACGCTCCACCGGCATCTCGCCGCGTGTCGTCGTTCATGTCGGCCTCGCACCGCTCACGGCCCGTCCGCGCCTGGCCGCCCGGGCTCCTCCAGAGCAAACGCGATGGCTTCGGGCAGCGTCATCGAATGCCCGCGACCCCTCGCCTCCTCGAGAGCGGCGCGACCCACGCCGCGACTCGCCGCCTCCAGGCTGCGCTCGAGATCAGCCTGCCAGGCCGGCGGCGGACCGGCGCCGATGATCCGGCGGAGCGCGGCCGCGCTGGCGGCCAGGCTCTGGGCGCGAAGCGGCTGGGCCTCGTCGGCCGCCAGGCCCGCCAGGCCCTCGAAGACGAACGCGATGCCCCGGCGGTCCCCCAGGTCCCTGAAGATCTGCAGGCTCTCCGCGAGGCGCGCCCGGGCCACGGCGTACTCGCCCTGATCGCGCGCCAGGCGTGCGGCCGTGCTCAGCACGTTGGCCGTGTTCTGCCGGTCACCGAGCTCGCCGAGATCGCCAGGCTCTCGTCGGTGCGCGCCCACGCCACGTCGAGCTTGCCTTGCGCCCGGGCGACCATGGCGAGGCCGGTCAGTGCCCAGCCGATCCCGACCCGGTCGCCCGAGCTGCCGCCACAGGGCCAGGCTCTGCTCCAGGTGGGTCTCGGCCGCGTCCGCGTCGCCCTGGTCCCGAGCGATGATTCCGAGGTTGCCGAGCGCCGCCGCCATCGCCTCGGTGTCGCCCGCCTGCTTCACCAGCCCGAGGCTCTCTTCGAGGGCCTGGTCGCAGCCGCCTCACTCGGCGAACGGGGTGGCCCAGTTCGCCGACCACCAGGCGAGGCGATCGGCATACAGCGTCACGCCGTCGGCGCCGGCCCGGTGCTCGTTCCACCTCTACTCTCCGATCATACCGGCTCCTCCGCATGCCGAGGCTGGCTCTCCCCGAGTGAGCCGAGATAGGCGGCGGCCGCGTCGAGCTCCTGCTCGCTGAACACCCGGATGCCGTGCTGCGCGAGGAGGGTGGCGGTGACGCCCTGGCCGGTGATTCGCCGGCGACTGAAGGTGCCGTCGTAGATGTAGCCGCTGCCACAAGAGGGGCTCCCGTCCTTCAGGACGGCCAGCTGGACCCCGGTGGCCGACGCGGCCGCCAGGGTCAGCTGCGCGCCACGGAGGAAGGAAGCGGTGACGTCTTGACCGGCGCCGGTCATGACGTGGCCGGCGCCCTCGAGGACCGCGCGACCACTGGCGCCCCGGATCTCGGCCGCCGGGCGCGGCACGCCGAGCCCCCCGGCCACCTCGGGACAGAAGGGAACGATCCGCCCCTCGGCTCGCCACGTATCCAGCAACGAATGGCTCGACGCCGAATCGGCGCCGTTGTAGCGGACCTTCTCACCCAGCAGACACGCGCTCACGAGAACCCGGATCATCCGGCGCCCCGCCCTTGCCCTGACGAGAGGGCTGGCAGGGGGCCGGCCGACTCAAGGGTAACCATGCCTGCCCTCCCCTCCGGCGGCTCATGATGATAGGCCATCCGTCCGGACCCGGCAAGCGGACGGCGGCCCAGGTCGATGATTCCTTCGTGCCGTCGCGTCGGGAATCCTTCGCGCTCTCCAGATGCCGCATTTTCCGCTTGACAGGGTTTGTGAGCGGGCGCGCGCGGTGGTCGCGGCCTCGACCTTCAGTCGCGCCCAGCGGGCCGCGCCGGCCCGCGGCACCGCGCGCCGCCGGCGGCGAGCCGAAAATCATTCCCGTCCAATAGATCCGCGGCCGGGCGGCCTCCCAGGGCGGTCGAAAATCGCGTGGTAGGGTGCGAGCCAGGAGGCTCGCCATGCACCTCGCCACGACGCTCGCGCCCACGATCTGCGACGGCCGACCTCGACCGCCTCGGCGACGAGATCGCCACGCTGTCGGCCCACCTCGACGCCGCCACCGCCCGGCTGCTGGCGCTGATCCGCGAGTTCGACGCGCGGGGCGGCTGGGGGAACGGCTTCCGCTCCTGCGCGGCGTGGCTGAGCTGGCGGGTGGGGCTCGACCCGGGGGCGGCGCGGGAGCGGGTGCGGGTGGCGCGGGCGCTGGGCGGGCTGCCCCAGCTCGCGGCGGCCCTGGCCCGGGGAGAGCTGTCCTACGCCAAGGTGCGGGCCCTCACGCGCGTCGCCACCCCGGAGACCGAGGCGCGGCTGCTGGCGGTGGGACGGGCGGGGACGGCGGCGCACGTGGAGCGGATCGTGCGGGGGTGGCGGCGGGTGGACCGGCAGGTGGAGGCGCAGGAGGCGGCGGCGCGGCACCGGGGGCGGTCGCTCCAGGTGTACCCGGACACGGACGGGATGCTGGTGGTGCGGGGGCGGCTGGAGCCGGAGGTGGGGGCGGTGCTGATCCGGGCGCTGGAGGCGGCGCGCGAGGCGCTGTACGCGAAGAGGCGGGCCGCCGCGGTGGGGGGCGCCGAGATGGACCCACCGAGCCCAGGGCCAGCAGCAGGCCGACGCCCTGGCGCTGGTGGCGGAGACGGCCCTCGCGCAGGGGCTCGATCCGGGCTCGGGGAGCGAGCGGTACCAGGTCGTCGTCCACGTGGACGCCGCCGCGCTGGCCGACCCCGAGCAGCCGGGGCAGTCGGCGCTCGAGGACGGCGTGAACGTTTCCGCGGAGACGTCGCGGCGCCTGGCCTGTGACGCGACCCGGGTCATCCTCCGCCACGCGGGCGACGGGCAGGTGCTCGACGTGGGGCGGCGGACGCGGACGATTCCGCCGGCGCTGCGGCGAGCGCTGCAGGCGCGGGACCGGGGGTGCCGGTTCCCGGGCTGCGGGGTGCGCCACGCCCAGGGGCACCACCTCCACCACTGGGCGAACGGGGGCCCGACCCGGCTGGACAACCTCGCGCTGGTGTGCGGGTTCCATCACCGGGCCGTGCACGAGGAGGGCTATCAGGTCGAGCGCGACGCCGAGGGCACGCTGCACTTCCGCACCCCGACACGGCTGGCCGATTCCCGAGGTCCCGCCGCCGCCGGCAGTGCCGCCCGATCCGATGCAGGCCATTGTCGCGACCAACCGGGCGGACGGCCTGGCGATCGGCCCGCGGACGGGGTGCCCGAGCTGGCTCGGGGAGCGGCTGGACCTCCACTGGGCGATCGGGGTCCTGCACCCCGCGGCCAATCCGCCGGCCCCGCCCGTATTGCGCTTCACCGGGTAGCCTGGCTCCGGGAAGGCGCGCTCGGGGTTCGCTGGGTCTGGCCACCGTCGCTCCCGCCTCCTACTGAGAGACCGAAGCACCGGTCGCCCGTCGCCGCCCGCGCGTTAGCCGATGCCCGCTTGGTGGTGCCCGCTTGGCGGTTGACCGCCCTGGCGACCCCGCCTAGACTCTCGTCAAGCCTGGCCCTCGAGGAGGGCGCCCGCATCGACAACCCGCGCCATCCGCAACCGCGGAGAGACAGGGAGGCACCTATGAGCGCTCGCGCATTCGCCCGTGACCACCTGAGCCGCCGGGGCTTCCTCTCCACCCTGGCCCTCGGCGCCGGCGCGGGCCTGCTGATCCGGCCCGCCGTCGTGTTCGCCGCCACGCCGAAGCGCGGGGGCCGGCTGGTGATCGGGGCCGACGTCAACCCCGTCGGCCTGGACCCCGCCCTGACCACCGCCTTCGCCTCGGTCGCCATCTACGAGCAGATGTACATGAGCCTCGGCACCCTGGAGTACCAGACGAACCGGATCGTCCCGGACCTGGCCCAGAGCTGGCGGACCGTCGACCCCCGGACCTACGAGTTCAAGCTGCGCCCGGGCGTCCGGTTCCACGGCGGCCGCGAGGTGACGGCGGAAGACGTCAAGTACACCATCGAGCGGCTGCTGGACCCCAAGGTCGCCGTCCCGCTGCGGAGCTATCTGGGCCCGGTCGATCGCGTCCAGCCCGTGGACAAGTACACGGTGCGGATCGCGATGAAGGACGTCTACGCCCCGCTGGTCAGCGTCCTCGCCGACCGCCGCCCGTGCGCGATCGTCGACCGGGACGTCGTCGAGAAGAACGGCAGCCTGGCCAACTGGGACGGCGGCAGCGGCCCCTTCAAGCTGGTCGAGTACACGCCGGACGTCCGGGTGGTCCTGGAGCGCCACGCCGACTACTGGGAGAAGGACAAGCCCCACCTGGACCAGGTCGAGTTCCGCATCATCCCGGACGAGTCCTCGCGCCTCGCCGCCATCCGGGCCGGGGACGTTGACATGACGGTGCTGAAGGATCCCAAGAACGCGCGGCTCCTCCGGAACGACAAGAACATCGTCCTGAACGACGTGCCCAGCTTCTGGCGGTCGGCGAGCCCGTTCAACCTCGCCCGCCCGCCGCTCAACGACGTCCGGGTGCGCCAGGCGATCAGCTACGCCATCGACCGGCAGGAGATCATCAACACCGTCCTGTTCGGCGAAGGCGTGATCACGGGGCCCCTGCCGCCGGGCGAGGCGGAGTGGGCGATCCCGGTCAACCGGGAGAACTTCCCGACCTACTACCCGGATCTCGCCAAGAGCCGGGCCCTCCTGAAGGAGGCCGGCGTGAGCAGCCTCAAGCTCACCATCCAGGCGGCGCCCGCCTACGCCCCCGACCTCCCGACCGCCCAGGTGCTGCAGAGCCAGCTCAAGCGGGTGGGCATCGACCTCGAGGTCACGCAGATGGAGTGGGCGGCGGTGCTGAAGGCCCAGCGGGATCGCAACTTCGACCTGAACCTCACGTTCAACACCAACCGCCCGGACCCGGACATCTACCTGTCGGTGGCCCACAGCAAGTTCAGCGCGAACTGGGGCTCGTACGCGAACCCGAAGATGGACGACCTGCTCGAGCGCGGGCGCGTCACCACGGACCTCGCCGAGCGCAAGCGGATCTACGCCGACGTCCAGCGCCTCTTCGCCACCGAGGTGCCCTACCTCTTCCTGTACGTGATCAAGAACTACGAGCCGGCCCGGCAACACGTGAAGGGCTACACGCCGATGGCGTCCGGCTACCGGCTGGCCCTGAAGGAGACCTGGCTGGACAAGTAGCGTGGTCCGCGTCGCGCGCCGGGTGCTGACCGTCCTGCCGGTCCTCTTCGGGGTGTCGGTGGCGGTCTTCCTGATGATCCGGCTGGTCCCCGGCGACGTGGTGGACGTCCTGCTGGGCACCGAAGGGGTGGCCAGCCCCCAGCGGCTGGCCGAGCTGCGCCGGCTGTTCGGGCTCGATCGGCCCTTCTACGCCCAGTACGCCGACTGGGTCGGTCGCATGCTGGTCGGGGACCTCGGGACGTCGCTACGGACCGGCCGGCCCATCCTCCCCGACGTACTGGCGCGCCTGCCGGTGACGATCCAGCTCACAGGCACCGCCATGGTCATCTCGCTCCTCCTCGGGCTGCCGTTCGGCGTCATCTCGGCCGTCCGGCGGCACACCGCCCTTGACTCGGTGGTCCGGGTCGCGGGCCTCGTCGGGCTCTCGATGCCGAACTTCTGGCTGGCGGCCATGCTGGTCCTCTTCGTGTCGCTGTACTGGCGCATCCTGCCGACCTCCGGCTACGTGTACCCGAGCCAGGACCTGGTGGGCAGCTTCCGGTCGGTGCTCCTCCCCGCCCTCGCCCTCGGGGTCGCCAACATGGCCATCCTGATGCGGATGACGCGCTCCAGCCTGCTGGAGGTGCTGCGCCAGGACTACATCACCACGGCCCGCGCCAAGGGCGTCGGCGAGAAGCGGGTCATCTACCGCCACGCGCTCCGGAACGCCCTGATCCCGGTGGTCACGGTGGCCGGCGTCCAGGTCGGCTACCTGCTCGGCGGCGCGATCATCATCGAGCAGATCTTCGCCCTGCCCGGCGTCGGGACGCTGGTGCTGAACGCCATCACCCAGCGCGACTACCCGCTCCTCCAGGCCGCGATGCTCTTCATCGCCTTCGCGTTCCCGATCGTGAACCTCGTCATCGACCTCCTGTACAGCTATCTCGATCCGCGGGTCCGCTATGACTGACGCCGGCCCCGCGCCGGACCTCGACGCCTCGCCGGCCGATCGCGACCGCGGCGGCCGGATCCCGGGGCGGCGGTGGCGCAACCCGCTGACCGTGGTCGGCGCGCTGATCCTCGCGCTGGTGGCGCTCTCCGCGACGCTCGCCCCCGTGCTCGGCGTCCACGACCCTCTCGAGATGAACCCGCAGCGGCTGCTCGAGAACCCCAGCCGGGACCACCCGCTGGGGACGGACGAGTTCGGCCGGGACATCCTGAGCCGCGTCATCTGGGGCGCCCGCATCTCGCTCTACGTCAGCGCCAGCTCGGTCGCCCTGGCCCTGGTCCTCGGCGCGACGCTGGGGATCGTAGCGGGTCTCTACGGCCGGCCGGTCGACGACCTGATCTCGCGAGTGCTGGAGGTGGTGTTCGCCTTTCCGGGGGTGCTCCTGGCCCTCGGCATCGTGGGCCTGCTGGGGCCGAGCGTCCGGAACGTCGTCATCGCCATCGGGGTGGTGTACACGCCGGTGTTCGGCCGCCTGGCGCGCGCGACCGTGCTGGCGGCGAAGGAGCGGGACTACGTCGAGGCGGCGCGCGGCTGCGGCGCCAGCGACCTCCGGCTGGTCGGCCGTCACCTCCTCCCGAACATCACCGCCCCGCTGATCGTCCAGACCAGCCTCAGCCTGTCCCACGCGATCCTCGCCGAGGCCAGCCTGAGCTTCCTCGGGCTCGGCACCCAGCCGCCGGCCGCCTCCTGGGGGACCATGATCAACACGGGGCAGCGGCTCATCGAGTTCTCACCCTGGGTCGCCGTGTTCCCGGGCCTCGCCATCATGCTGGCCGTGCTCGCCTTCAACCTCCTGGGCGACGGCCTCCGCGACGCCCTTGACCCCCGGCTGCGTTGATCACCTCATTGACCGCGCGCTGAAAGTTAGCCGGCCTCCGCGGCTCGGGCGATGAACCACTCCACCACGCCCGATAGAACCACCATCCCACCCTCATCCACGACCTCGACACTCACTCCGATCAGCGCACGACCCTTGGCCTGCAGCTCCACCGACAACCGGTTCAACGCGTCTTCCTCGACCGATGCCCGCGCCGAGACGCGGCCTCGCGCCGGTTTTCGGAACTTCGCCTCCAGCCGACGGACCACCGGAACATACCCGGCCACCCCCCCGAAGTGCCGCAGCAGGAACTCACCGCTGCCGGCCTCGGCAACCGCTAACAGGGCACTGGCATGGACGGTACCCAGGTGATTCGCGTACCGAGCGGATGCCGGCAGGGACACCAGGAGCCCGCTCTCGGCGGCCCCTTTCTCCAACCCGAGGAAGCGATTGAACGGTAGCGCCGTCACGTCCATGCCGCGCCCTTCGCCGCCCGACAACAGCGATCTGAAGGCCTCGGATGCGGGACCCAGCCGTGACTCACTTTTCCTTCTCACAGCAGGCTGTACGCGTCGATCAGCACCCGGCGCGTCTTTCTCTCCGCCGTGGCCACGGCGATCGTCCCGTTCAGCCACGCCAGTTGCGGCGCACCCGTCTCGAAGCGCATCGTCGTGCGGAAGAAATACGTCGCCGGGTCCACGTCCTCGCCGCGCGCCAGCGCCGCCAGAACCTCGCTCGGTCCGCGGCGGTACCCCTGGCTCACCACGCGGACGAGACCCCCGCCCTGCTCCTTCAGCGCGTAGCGCGCGTCGAGGTCGAGCACCCCGTCCCGGCGCGCGATCTGCCAGTCGGCGCCCCCCGGCAGCACCTCGCCGCGCATCCGGGGCCCTTCGAACGTGCCGCCCACGATGTTGACCACGCGCCGCTCGCCGAGCGGCGCGTGGCCCATCGACACGAGCTCGCCGACGTTGACCGCCAGCCTCATCAGGAACTCGAGCCGCAGCTCCATCGGCGCCGCGACCTATCGATGCTCACCGAAGTACAGGGTGTGTCCCTGGTCGTCCTTGACGACGAACTCTCTCGTTCCCCAGGGGGTCGCGTGCACGTCCTGCACGAGGCGGACGCCGTTCCTCTTCAATGCGTCGGCGGCGGCCGCGGCATCGTCCGTCTCGAGATAGAGATGGAAGTGTCCGCCCCGGTCCACGAACTCGATGGAGGGGTCCTTCTCGTTGACGAGCTTCAGGTGAAAGAGCTGGCTGCCCGCCCGGATGCCCGCGTAGAAGTCCTCGTACTGGAACTCGAGCGTCAATCCCACCTTCGTGGTGTAGAAGCGAATCGACTCGGCCAGGTCCGTGGTCCGAAGCTGAGCAATCGCACTCGATATCCTCATCCTACCTCCGACTCGACGAGCCTCACGGAGTGGACGACGGGGCTCATGACACCAGCTTCTCCCACGTGAAGACGCCGACGACCGCTTTCCGTCGGCCCCTGGCTGCCGATTGGTGCTCATGATCAGCCGATGGCCATCGAGCCTCAGGTTCCGGATCTGAGCCGTGCCCGTCCAGACCTCGTTCCACGCGATCTCCACGTGATGCGTGGCCGCCTTGCCGTCGAACGTGAACGAGCCCGCGTAGGCGATCATCGTGTCGTACAGCTCGGCCCGCTCCGGGTCGGTCAACCTCGCCAGGTCAGCCGGCTTCGCACGGTTCTCCTTGGCCATGATGAAGGACACCCGGCCGTCACGGCCGTAGCTCAGGAATCCGCGCGGCGCCTTGCCAAACGCCTCGACCGTCTCCCCCGTGTCCAGGAGCTGGCGCGACCAGCTGACCAGTCGCCAGGTGCCGTACAGCTGCTCGACCGTCAAGGCCGACGTCGCCGCGCCGCCCATGGGGTCCCTCCTTCGATTGACGACGGTCGGTTCCCCGCCAGACGACCGCGCGCGTGGTCAAGCATCCGTGAACCACCGTCCTCGAAGTTGTGGGCCACGCCGTCCTCGGAACTGTGCGGGTTCGGGTGTACCATGAGCCTCATGGCGAGGGCAGACTCTGTCGTCCACTGTGACCCCGAGATTCTAGGGGGCACGCCAGTGTTCCGCGGGACCCGGGTGCCCATGAAGAACCTCATCGACTACCTGGCTGCCGGGGACACCTTGGATCAGTTTCTCGACGATTTCCCCAGCGTGAGCCGTGAACAGGCGGTTGCCGCCCTCGAACTCGCCAGAGACCTGCTGACCGCCGGTGCGCATCCTCCTCGATGAGTCCTTGCCACGGCCGCTCGCTCGGCTCCTGCCTGAGCACGATGTCCGGACCGTGGCGGCGATGGGCTGGACAGGCATTCGAAACAGCGAACTGCTGAAGCTGGCAGCGAGTGGCTTCGATGTCTTCCTGACGGCGGATCAGAATCTCGAGCATCAGCAGAACCCTGACTCCCTCCCGGTTGCCGTGGTGGTTCTCATGGCGCCGACAAACCGGATTGAATCGCTACGACCCCTGATTCCCGCTCTGCTCAGAACTCTCGAAAGCCTGGTACCGAGGCGACTGGTTCACGTCGGGACCTAGCGTCGGCGTTGGGCAGCGGCTCGCCGTCCGCTCCGACGGCAGGCGGGGCTTGCTCTTAGCCCTTGGACCGCTTCGACAACGACCCGAGTGCCAGCCTTGGCCGGGGAATCCACGAGCTTTTGCGTTATACGGAGCTCGGCAAGATCACGCTTGCCGTCGTCTCTGATGGCGCCGAAGTAGTAGAGCAGGCGGCGATCGCGCCGTCCTAGAGTCGAGGCCTTCAAAGCGTCAACCAGCGGCTTGACACACAGGTTGTCCTCGGCGTACTCCGAGGAGTCGAAGCGGATGACATGCACCCGGGCCGGGAGATTGGGCAGCCATCTAATCTTGCCCGTTGCCCGTTGCAGCAGATCGACCCAGAGGCGAACAGACTGCCGCGAGCGGCAATCGACGAACTCTTGGAGAGTCGGAACCGCAAGCGGCAACCAGACATCGAGGAGGCCACTACCGATCCACGCCTCCGGGATACTAGAGGTCGGGGTGTACGCCAGCGCGGCCCGCACGGCGAACAGATCCTCTTCGAGCGCGATGCGAGTAGGACGGAACCGCCTCGGACCGTTGTAGTACAACTCGTCTAGGAGATCGCCCATCGCTGGCGGTTCCTCATGAGAGTCCAGGGCCTGGCATCACTCGCTAACCGCGCACCGGGCCGTCGGGTCGATCACCGGGCGCGACCAAACGGCCGGGAGCCATCAGCGGCGCTCGGCCGGTCCCGTGAGGTGGGCGATCACCTCGCGCTGGTAGTCGAGGAACTCGACCCGCAGGGGGTCGCGCAGCCGCGGCAGGCGGATCGGGAGCTCCGTCTTCACCGTCCCCGGGTGGGGGCTGACGATGACGATCCGGTCGGCCAGGTAGACCGCCTCCGCCACGTTGTGGGTGACGTAGACCACGGTCTTCTTCGTCTCCTGCCACACCTCCACCAGCAGCCGCTGCATCTCCTCCCGGGTCATCGCGTCGAGCGCCGCGAACGGCTCGTCCATCAGCAGGACCGACGGGTTGTAGGCCAGCGCCCGTGCGATCGCCACCCGCTGCTGCATCCCGCCCGAGAGCTGGTGGGGATAGGCGTCGGCGAACGCCTCGAGCTTCACCAGCCCCAGGTAGCGCCGGGCCGTTTCCCGCCGCTCGACGGCGGGGACGCTCCGCATCTCGAGGCCGAACTCCACGTTCCGCTGCGCCGTCCGCCAGGGAAAGAGCTGGGCGAAATCCTGGAAGACGATCCCCCGGTCGCCCCCCTTTCCGGCCACCGCCTGGCCGCCCAGCAGGATCTCCCCCCGGGTGGGGCTGAGGAAGCCGGCCAGGAGGTTCAGGAGGGTCGTCTTGCCGCAGCCCGACTGGCCGAGCACGCAGACGAACTCCGAGGCGCCCACGCTGAAGCTCACGTCCTGGAGCGCCGTGACGCGCCGGTCGCCGGCGTCGTACTCGTGGGTGACGTGGCGGACGTCGATCCGGCTCATCGCGGCTTGACGCAGCGGCCCATGAGGAACCATGGAATGCGGCAGCCCTGCCGCGCGCCGCTTCGCGGGTCGGCCGGCTCGCGGAGAGCCTCGACGAGGAGGCCGGCGGCCTCGAATGCGCGCGCGTACGCCTCCAGCGGGTAGCACCAGCCGCGAAATGTGATCGCGAGGCCGGCCCGGGCGAACGTCCCCTCGTAGGGCCGGCGGGCACCGAGGTAGGAGCCGGGCACGACGAAGGCAGCGTCGGCCTCACGGCTCGCGAACCGTCCGGCGTCCATGAACGGGTGCGTCACGCAGAAGCCGAGATGCCCTCCCGCTTCCAGCACGCGCCCCGCCTCCCTCACCGATCCGGGCATGTCCTCCACGTCCATCAGCGAGTTGTAGGCCACGACCAGGTCGAACTCGCCGTCCCGGAACGGCAGTGCCGCCGCATCCGCTCGGACGTACCGGCCGCCGGCGTCGGCCGCCGCCGCGTGGCGGAGGAGCGTCGGCGAGCGGTCCAGGCCCACGACGCGGTGGCCACGCGCCGTCAGGTCGCGCGCGACCCGGCCCTCGCCGCAGCCGACCTCCAGCGTCCGCCGGCCGGGCGGCGGCAGCAGCGGGAAGAACGCGTCGCGATAGGACCAGTAGGCGTCGTGGCCAGGCGCGCGGGCCCACGCCAGCCAGTTCCCGGCCTGGTCCTCCCAGCTCATCGCCGCCCACATAGTAGACGATCGTCGGGGCCCTCGGTAGCTGCCGGGCGTGGCGCCCCGCGGTGGTCCGGAGCGCCGGGTCGGGTCGGCGGGCCGATGGACGCGCCGGGTCCGCTTGACTACAATTGGTCCGTCGCCCGGACGATCGGATCCGCGGCGGCACCCGAGCTGTCCCACCGCTGCCAGAGGCGACGCCGTCGGCGAGACGCCGTGGAGGGAACCAGGATGAGCCGCATGCCCACGCAATTCACTCGGCGAGAGCTCCTGACGACGACCGCCAAGGGGATGGGCCTCCTGGCCCTGGCCCAGGTCGGCGGCGTCCAGATCGGCGTCGGCCGGGCCCACGCCGCCGAGAAGCTGACCCTCTTCGTGTTCTCGGGCCTCAACCTCCCGGTCACCGCCAAGGAGGTCGCCAAGGCCTACATGGACGCCAACCCCGGCGTGACCATCGAGGTCCTGGAGGGGCAGAACTTCGAGGTCTACCCGAAGATGGCCGCCACCCGCAAGCTCACCCCGGACCAGCCCCTCGTCCATCTGGGCTACAGCAACACCCAGTTCGCCCACCAGGGCGACATCGACGACATGTGGGAGACGATCGATCCCGCCAACGTCCCCAACATCAAGAACATCGTCCCCGCCTACCACCGGCCGGCGAACCGCGGCATCGGCTTCTCGATCGCCCCGGTCGGCCTCATGTACAACACCAAGCTGGTCAATCCGGCCCCGACCTCGTGGGCCGACATGTGGAGCCCGCGCTTCAAGGGCAAGCTCACCACCCTCCGCTACGCCTGGTACATGAACGGCCTGGTCATCGCCGCCCGCATGAACGGGGGGAGCGAGAAGAACATCGACCCCGGGTTCAAGCTCTGGTCGGAGCACGGCGATCAGTTCGTGGCCTTCGCCAACAGCAACGTGGACTGCCGCGACCTGGTCGTCCGGGGCGACGCCTGGATGGTGCCGATGTTCGGCGGCAACGTCGAGCAGTGGAAGCGCGAGGGCGCCCCGGTCGACTTCGTCATCCCCAAGGAAGGGCTGATCGCCTTTCCGCTGTTCATGATGGTGGCCAAGGGTGTGACACCGGCGCAGAAGAAGATCGCCGAGAGCGTCATCAACATGATCCTCACCGACCGGTGGCTCGCCCGCTGGGCCGAGCTGACCTTCTACGTGCCGACCACGACCACCAGCGTCGTGTCGCCGGCCCTCCGCAGCCTCAAGATGTACGACAACGCGGAGATCGCCCGCGCCGTACAGTTCGACTGGGCCACCATCACCGCGAACGAGAAGGGGTGGCGCGAGCGGTGGGACAAGGAGGTCGTGGCCCGCATGAAATCTTGAGCTCCGCCGACGGCGCGCCGGCCGGGTCGCCGGGCTCCGGCCCGCCGGGCCCAGCCGGCTCCGACGGCGCTGACGTCGTCCTGCGCGATCTGGTCAAGCTGTACGGCGACGTCCGCGCCGTGGACGGCGTCTCGCTGGAGATCCGTCGCGGGGAGTTCTTCTCGCTGCTCGGCCCCTCGGGCTGCGGGAAGACCACTACCCTCCGCATCATCGGCGGCTTCGAGTTCCCGACCCGCGGCGAGGTCTGGCTCCGGGGCCGGCTCGTCAACGACGTCCCGCCCTACCGGCGGGCGACGAACATGGTCTTCCAGCAGCTCGCCCTCTTCCCCCACCTCTCGGTCTTCGACAACGTGGGGTTCGGCCTCCGCCTCCGGCGCCTTCCCGCCAGCGAGGTGCGGCGCCGGGTGGAGGCGGCGCTCGCGCTCGTGGACCTCGGCGGCCTGCACCACCGCCAGATCTACCAGCTCTCGGGGGGTCAGAAGCAGCGGGTGGCGATCGCCCGCGCCCTGGTGAACGAGCCGGCCGTCCTGCTCCTCGACGAGCCGCTGGGGGCGCTCGACCTCAAGCTCCGGCTCGCCATGCAGGCCGAGCTGAAGGCGCTCCAGCACCGGGTCGGGACGACGTTCGTCTACGTGACCCACGACCAGGGCGAGGCGCTGACGATGTCCGACCGCATCGGCGTCATGCGGGACGGCCGGCTCGAGCAGGTCGGCTCCAGCTACGAGATCTACGCGAAGCCGCGGACGCGGTTCGTCGCCACGTTCATCGGGGAGGCGAACCTCCTCGAGGGCCGCGTGGTCGAGCCGGGCCCGGACGGGGCCGTCCGGGTCGAGGCCGGCCCGCTCTCCATCCTGGCCACGGCGGCGGACCGGGTCGCGCCGGGCTCGCCGGTGACGCTCTCGATCCGCCCGGAACACATCAAGCTCGGCCCGCCCGCCGCCGGGCTGGCCAACGGCTTTCCCGGCCGGGTCCAGGACACCGTCTTCATGGGATCGATCGTCCGCTGCCGGGTCCGGCTGGCCGAGGGTGTCGTGGTGACCACCGAGTGTCACAACGACGCGGCCGGGGCGCTCCACCCGGACGCCGCGGTCCAGGTCGGCTGGGGCCGGGAGTACGCCGTGGTCCTCGAGGGGTAGCGCGTGAGCCAGCCCGGGCCGAGACGTGTCCGCCTCGGCTCCCTCCCGCTCCTGGCGCCGGCCGTCCTCCTCACCCTGATCGTCTTCTGGGTGGCCATGGCCATCCTGCTCGTCATGAGCGTCTACCCGTTCGTCGCCGCCGGGACGCCCCGGCTCACCCTGGAGGCCTGGACGCACTTCCTGGGAGACCGCTTCTACTGGTCCGTCGTCCGCACGACGCTCGAGCTCGGCCTCTGGGTGACGGCACTGGCCCTGCTGCTGGGCTACCCGGCCGCCTACGCGATGTCGAAGATCCGCCGGCCCGGGCTCCTCGTCCTCGTCTACGTCGTCCTGTTCTCCCCGATCCTGGTGAGCGTGGTCGTCCGCACCTACGGCTGGCTCCTGCTCCTGTCGAAGACGGGCTTCGTCAACTACGTGCTCCTGCAGGCGGGGCTGGTGGCGGGGCCGGTCCCGCTCATCTTCAACACCACCGGCATCGTCGTCGCCATGGTCCACATCCTGCTGCCCTTCATGATCTTCCCGCTGCTCAGCGTGATCACCCAGCTCCCGGCCGACCTCCGGGAAGCGGCGGCGGACCTCGGCGCGAACCGCTGGCAGACCCTGGCCCGGGTGACCCTGCCCCTCACCCTGCCCGGGATCGTGAGCGGGTGTCAGATCGTCTTCACCCTGACGATCAGCGCCTTCGTCACGCCCTTCCTGATGGGGGGCGGCAAGGTGCAGATCCTGAGCGGCCTGATCTACCGGGACATGGAGGCGGTGAACCTCGCCTTCGCCTCGGTGGTGGCCTTCGTCCTGCTGGGGCTGGCGGTGGCCATCTTGCTGCTGAGCAACCTGCTGAGCCGGGGGGCGTACGCGCGGGCGGAGGTCCTCCGCACGTGAGGCGGGACGCGGTCACCGTCGCGCTCCACGTCTACCTGGTCCTGGTGCTCCTCTACATGGCGGCGCCGATCCTCTTCGTCTTCGTGTACGCGTTCAGCAGCGTGTCCTACGCGGTCTTTCCGCCGCCCGGCTTCTCGACCCGCTGGTTCGTGAAGCTCTTCCAGCAGGCCGACCTCCTCCGGGCCGCGTTGAACTCGCTGGTCATCGCGGTGGTGGCGACGCTGGCCAGCCTCCTGGCCGGCACACTGGCGGCGCTGGCCCTCGTGCGCTACCGGTTTCCCGGCCGGGAGACGCTGCGGGCGGCGTTCCTCGCGCCCCTGATCGTGCCGCGCATCGCGTTCGGCGTGGGCATGCTGATCTACGCCGTCGTGCTCCGGCGCTTCGGGGGCCTGGACAGCCTGATCGCGGCACACCTGATGCTGACCTTGCCCTTCGCCATCTCGATCCTGTCCGCGAGCCTGGTGGGGGCCGAGCGGGTGCTGGAGGAGGCCGCCATGGACCTCGGCGCCACCCCCGTGCAGGCGTTCATCCGGGTCACGATCCCCCAGATCCGCACGGGCTTGCTGGTGAGCGGGTTCTTCGCGTTCATCATCTCGTGGGACCAGGTGGAGACCTCGCTCTTCCTGGTCAAGACGGGGAACATGACCCTGCCGGTGGCGATGTTCTACTACCTCCAGCGCCAGCAGGACCCGGTGATCGCGGCGCTGTCGACGTTCCTCATCGTGATCGCGCTGGCGGTGGCCGCCGGCCTGCTCGCCAGCATGAAGCCGCAGGACCTCGCCCGGCTTCTCGGCAGCCGCGCGCGCCCGTAGCCCGGCGTCCGCCGTCCGTCCGGCGCCAGGCGCAGGGTTGTCAACACGATGTCCTGTTCTCGGCCGCCACCTCCCGGGGGGAGCGGCTCGCCGGATTCGAGCGTGCCGATCTCGTGCGGTAGTGCGGCACGCGGTCCTGCACGAGGCCGAAGGCGCACAGCGCCAGGCTCGACCACACGGCCACGCTGAAGTACAGCGACATCCAGCCGATTTCATCCTTCCACTGGGCGATGTCGTGCGTGACCGCCCAGCGCGTGGTCACGTCGTGCAGGCCGGCAAGAACTCCGAGCAGCTCCTTTCCGTTCGTGACGTCCGCCTGCCATCGACCGAAATACATCGGCACGTCGACCGTGAGCATGAAGAACACATAGCCGGCGATGCCGACGAGGGCCGATCCGATCGCAAGCTGGACGGCGCCGCCGAACTCCTTGAGCAGTCGCAGCAGCGCCGCCGCGATGAGCAGGAAGGTCACCGTCCAGAGCGAGTTTTCCAGCGCGTTGCCCAGATAGCTCGTCGTGATCACCGCATACCAGGACCAGCACTCCGCGGCCAGGATCAGCGGAACGATGGCGGTCGAGATGTTCCGGGCCGCATCCGAATCCGCCAGGCGCGCGAGCTCGCGCAGCACGATGGCCCACTGGACCGCGAAGCAGATCTCCGCAACCGTTGCGACCGATCGCCCGACGAGGACGCTCGACAGCCAGGTGTCGAACAGACAGATTCGCTGGACATCGGCCCGCGGCAGCACGGACCGAAAGGCGCAGACGAAGACGTAGGCGGCGCACAGCAGCAGCAGCCATTCGACGCGGGACGTGCCACGCCGGGGATCGGGCGTTCTCTTCCGGAAACAGCCACGGAGCCAGAGCCACAATGCGATGTTCGTGGCGCTGACGATGAGCAGGAAACTCCACCAGATCGCAATCGGATTCGACCAGGTCAGCCAGTCGAAGGTCATGAGCTCCTCCACGCCCGTCACCGAATCGTCACACGATCATAAGAATACTGACACATGAGGCGATGGGGGTGGAGGGCCTCAGCAGCGAAAATGCGTAGGGATGTGAAACAGGGCGCGGACCACCGAATGACCACCGGCTGGCCACGGGTGCCATCCAAGACCGGTGTCGCTGCGTCGCCCCGAAGGCCGTCCGAACGACGACCGTAGGTCGGGACGGACGCGAGGCCGCAGGCCGAGCGCGTCCCGGCCGCGATGAACATCGCGACGCTCGTCGGCCTCGCCCGCTAGGCCTTCACCGCCCGGACCATCCCCCAGCGGGCGACGGTTCTGGCCTCGAGGGCCTGGAACACCACCCGCTCGAAGAGGAGCCCGAGGGCGCCGATCACGACCAGGACCCCCATCATCACGTCGGTGTTCAGGAACTCCTTGGCGTCGAAGAGGACCCAGCCGAGCCCCCAGGCGCTGGCGGCGATCATCTCGCCGCCCACCACCGCGATCCAGGACCGGGCGAAGGCCTGCCGGAGTCCCGTGATCACGAACGGGAGCGCGCCGGGCAGGACCACCTTCCGGAACAGGACCCGCTCGTCGGCCCCCATCGCCGAGGCCGCCCGGAGCCACAGCCGGTTGACCGACCTCACCCCGGTCCAGGTGTTGTACATCAGGGGGAAGGTGGCCGCGTAGAAGACCAGCATGATGGTCGCGGTGTTCCCGAGCCCGAACCAGAGGATGAACAGCGGCACCCAGGCGAGCGAGGGGATCGGCATGAGGACGCTGATCAGCGGCAGGAAGAACCGCTCGACCGGGCGCCAGCGTCCCATCAGCATCCCGAGCGGGATGCCGCAGAGCGCCGCCAGAACGAGCCCCGCCAGCACCCGGTAGAGCGTGAAGAGCGCGTGGCCGAAGAGCGACCCGTCCAGGACCATCCGGAGGAGGGCGCCCGCGATCGCCTCCACGGTGGGGGTGAGGGCGGGGGCGAACAGGCGGCTCCGGGCGAAGGCCTCCCACCCCAGGGCCAGGACGACCACGCCGGCCGTCCCTCGCGCGAGCTGCCGCCAATTCATTGGTCTTGCCTGGCGCGAGAGACGTCCGGCACGCTGACCGTGGTGCCGGGCCGAGACCCGAGCAGCCCTAGGACGCAGGGAGTCGCCGACCGCAGGCGTACTCCGAGTACGCCGAGGATCGGCGACGACCGAGGACGACGGGATGCGACAGGTATCGGCCCGAGCCTCCTCATCCCTGGAGCATCCCCCAGCGGACCACCGTCCACCGCTCCAGCCGCGCGAAGACGAGCCGCTCCAGAAGGACGCCGATGAGCCCGATCACCGCGATCCCCGCCAGCATGACGTCGGTGTTGAGGAACTCGCGCGCGCCGAAGATCAGCCAGCCGAGACCGCGAGGCACCGAGGTCAGCATCTCCGCCGCCACCAGGACCCGCCAGGCCCGGGCCAGGGCCAGCCGCAGCCCGGTCAGGATGTACGGCAGGGCACCGGGCAGGATCACCTTGCGGAAGAGCTGGTGCTCCGGCGCCCCCATGCCCTCGGCTGCCCGGATCCAGATCTCCTTCACGGCCTTCACGCCGGTCCAGGTGTTGACCGCCGCCGGGAAGGCAGCGGCCAGCGCGACCAGGAGCACGGCGGGCAGGTTGCCGAGGCCGAACCACAGGATGAAGAGCGGCGCGTAGGCCAGCCCGGGGATCGGGCTCCCGATGCTCACCAGCGGGAGCAGCGTCTCCTCGGCCCAGCGGTAGCGCCCCATCGCGATCCCGACCGCCACCCCCAGGACAGCGGCCAGGGCGAAGCCGAGGACCAGCCGGACGATCGTCCCCTGGGCGTGGGTCAGGAGGATGCCGGAGGCCAGCAGGCCGCCGAAGGTCCGGGCCACGGTCCCGAGGCTCGGGAAGAGCTTCGGCGGCAGCGGCCCCAGCGCGGCGAACAGCTCCCAGGCGACGGCCGCCACCGCGAAGGGCAGCAGGAACTCCCCGGCGGCGCGGAGGCGCCCAGCGCTGGCTCGCTCGCCGGTCACCGGCCGAGCCGACGGAGCGGCGACTGCTCCGGCTTCGCGGCTCACGGGATCTTCGCGTCCGCCCGGAGCAGGATCGACTGGGGGACCGTGAGCCCCAGCTTGCCCGCGGTCTCGAGGTTTACGACGAGCTCGAACTCCCTCGCCTGCTCGATCGGCAAGTCGGCGGGGTGCGCACCCTTCAGGATCTTGTCGACGTACACGGCCGCGCGACGGAACAGCTCCGGGAGCTTGGCCCCGTAGGCGATCAGGCCGCCGGCCTCGACGTTCTCCCGTGAGGCGTACACGGTGGGAAGCCCATGCTGTCACGGCCAGCTCGGCCACGCGCCGGCGCGCTCCCAACATCAGGGCGCTTGGACTCGACGATGAGGGCGCCGGGACGCTCGCGCGCGATCGTCGAGAAGGCATCGTCGAGCTCCGCCGCGCTCCGGACGCGGACCACGTGGAGGCGCATCCCGAGCGTCCGGGCTGCCGCCTCGGTCTCCTGGAGGTAACGAGTCGCGGGAGACGACCACGGGTGCCCAGGAACGCGAGGCGAGACGCCCCCGGGACCAGCTCCCGCGCCAGCTCGACCCGCTTCGCGCTGAGCTCCACGCTCTGGGTCGTCAGGCCGGTCACGTTCCCGCCCGGCCGCGCGAGGCTCGTGACGATCCCGATCGTCGAGCGGATCCCCGCTCGCCGTGACGATCGGGATCGTCTTCGTCGCCTGGTACGCGGCCCGTAGGGCGGGGTTGCCGGCCGTCACGATCACGTCGACCTTGAGCCGGACCAGCTCGGCTGCGAGCGCCGGCAGCCGCTCCGTCCTTCCCGTCAGCGCCCCGGGCCTCGAAGCTCACGGTCCGGCCCTCGACGTACCCGAGCTCGCGCATCGCCCTGACGGAACGCCTCCCAGACGAAGCGCGGGCGGCGAAGGAGCCGGTGTCCAGGAGCCCGATCCGGGGCACCGCGCCCGGCGACTGAGCCCCGGCGCTCCACGGGGCCAGGAGGCACAGGGCCAGGAGGAGCCGCGGCCACCTCATCGATAGCTCACTGGAGGATTTCACTGGAGGGTCTCGTCCGCCCGGACCAGGACCGACTGGGGGATCGTCAGGCCGAACGCCTTCGCGGCCCGGAGGTTGACGATCAGCTCGAACTTCGTCGGCTGCTCCACGGGCAAGTCGCCGGGTTTGGCGCCTTTCAGGATCTTGTCGACGTAGACGGCCGCGCGCCGGAACACCTCGGGAACGTCGGCCCCGTAGCTCATGAGCCCGCCCGCCTCCGCAAACTGTCGCCATGGGGCGATGGCGGGCAGCCGCACCTTCGCCGCCAGCTCCGGGCTGTGGCTGAAGAAGAACGGCGAGCCGGGAACCGCGAGGGCGTCAGCCTTCCCTCGGGTCACGGCGGCGACGGCGCCGTCCAGCTCGGTCGAGCCCCGGACCTCGACGACCTGAACCTGCACGCCCAGCGAGCGCGCGGCACGCTCGGTGGCGGCGAGCATGGCCCCGGCGCTGGGGTCGGTCCGATTGACCAGCACGGCCATCCGCGTCAGGCCCGGGATCGTCTCCTTCAGCAGGGTGATGCGCTTGGCGTCGAGCTCCACGTTCATGGTCGACAGCCCCGTCAGGTTGCCGCCGGGGCGCCCGAGGCTGGCGACGAGCCCCACCGCCACGGGATCCTCGGTGGTGGTGAAGACGATCGGGATCGTCTTCGTCGCGTTCTTCGCGGCCGGGACCGCGAGCGCGGTCGCCACGATCACGTCGACCTTGAGCCGGACCAGCTCGGCGGCGAGGGCGGGCAGGCGCTCGACCACGCCACCCGTCGAGGGGCGCTCGATGACGAGGTTCTGTCCCTCGATCCAACCGAGGTCGCGGAGTCCTTGCCGGAAACCCTCGATGTTGGGGTTCCCCATCGCGTGCGTGAGGATTCCGATTCGCGCGACCCGCGCCGGCGGCTGCGCATCGACACCGATGGACACGCCGAGAACCAACAGGGCGAGCGCCAGGGCCGATCCAGCGGAGCGGCGCTTCACCGACCCCCCTTTTCCCTCATCCCTTCATGGCCTGGTCGAACAGATCACGACGCAGGGTCCGATCCCAATCGGGCATCGCCTTGATCCGTCCGCCCTTGAGCAGGCTCTCGGCCTCGGCGATCGTGTAGGCGCGGAACTCCGGGCCCATCTCCACCTTGACCTCGAAGCGGCCGAGGGCCTTCCGCACGACCGACGGGGTGACGGTGTAGCCGCGCTCCTTGAGGACCTCGGTCATGATGTCGCCGGCCCGCTGCGGCTCCTCCTGGAAGATGCGCGCGGTGGCGATCCAGACCCGGAGGAACTGCACGGTGGCGTCGCGGCGCTTGTCGGCGACGCCGGGGCCCGCCGCCAGGACGACCGGGATGGGGTCGTACGTCTCGAAGCTCAGGAGCGACCGGGCCAGGCCCTGCTCCTCCGCGACCGAGATGAAGGGCTCGGTGCTGACGCTGGCCTCCACCTGCTTGGCGATGAGCGCGCTCACCTTGTCGGGCTCGAGCGTGTTGACCGGCTCGTAGCTCCCCGGGGCGAGCCCGAACTTCGGCGCCACCCGGGAAACGAAGACCGCGTCCGTGCTGCTCCCGATCCCGGTGGCGACCTTCTTGCCCCGGAGGTCGCCGACGCTCTTGTACGGCGAGTCGGGGCGGACCAGCACGTGGACGGTCTTGCCGGCGTTGCCGGCGAGGGCGATCGCGACGAGGTCGCCCTTCTCCGCCCCGAGGACGAACGTGGGGACGGCGAACGTCCCGAAGTCGATCCGCCCCGCCACCATCGCGTCCCGCGTCTGCCGCCCCACCGGCGCCTGGATCCCCTCCACCGCCAGGCCCATCTTCTCGAACAGCCCCGACTTCAGCGCGACCACCGACAGGCTCCCCCAGATGTTCACCTGGTAGCCCAGCCGCACGGGCTCGGCCCCGCGCGCCGCGCGCCCGCCGAGGAGAAGACCCGCCGTCGCCCCACCCAGCCCGGCCACGAACGTCCGTCGATCCATGGCTTCCCTCCTAGAGCCCGAGATAGCGGGCCTTGATCTCCTCGTTCGCCCAGAGCGCCTGGGGGGCGCAGGAATGCACGATCCGGCCACGCGAGAGGACGTGGACGTGGTCGGTCACGCGGAGCGCCAGGGGGATGTTCTGCTCGACCAGCAGGATCGACAGGCCGCGCGCCTTGAGGTCGGCGATTACGCGCCCGACCTCGCGCACCAGGAGCGGCGCCAGACCCTCGGTCGGCTCGTCCATGAGCAGGAGGTCGGGGTTGCCCATGAGGGCGCGGCCGATCGCCAGCATCTGCTGCTCGCCGCCGGAGAGCTTGCCGGCCCGACTCTCGGCCCGCTCGGCGAGCCGCGGGAAGAGGTCCATCACGGTCGGGACGGTCCACGGGCCGCCGTTCCCCCGGGCCGCCACCGCCAGGTTCTCGCCCACGGTGAGCGAGGGAAAGACCCGCCGGCCCTGGGGGACGAGGCCCATTCCCAGCCCGACCGCGCGGTGGGACGCCCAGCCGGTGATGTCCTGGCCCTTGAAGCGCACCCGGCCGGCCCGGGGCGGCGTGAACCCGATGATGGAGCGGATCAGCGTGGTCTTCCCCATGCCGTTCCGGCCGAGGATGCCGACCACCTGGCTCCGGTCCACCCGCAGGGAGACCCCCTGGAGGACGTAGCTCTCGCCGTAGTAGGTGTGGATGTCCTCGATCTCGAGCAGGCAGGCCCCCCTTCGCCAGGGGCAGAATAGAACACGGCCGGGCCGCCCGCAACGGCGGGGCCCGGCTCCGCTCCCAACCCGCTATCGAGGGCCGATTACCGCCGGTCTTCGCGGAGGGCTTCGAGGGCGGGCGTGAACTTGACCTTGCCGCGGAGGGAGCGAAGCCGATCGTAGGCCTCGCTCGCCGCCACCAGCTCCAGTCCGTGTCGGATGGTGGCCGTCACGCCTTCGCCGGTGCGCTCACGCGCCCGCCGCAGGAGGTCCGCGTCGATGCGAACGGTCAGCTTCCGCGTGGCCACGCTCGAACCGTACCAGCATCAATGCCGCGACACAATCCGGGCGCGACCACCGCATCCGGCGAGCCGACGACGTGCGCCTGGCACGTCCGGCGGGTTGGCGGGCGGACGACCTGCCCCTACGCCAGGTAGTCGAAGAGCCGGGCACCGAGCCGGTCGCGCAGCCCGGCGACCGCGGGCGCCACCGCGTCGGCGAAGGCGGCCCGCTCGGCCCCGGTCAGCCGGACCACCGCGACGCCATCCGGCTCCAGCTTCGCCAGCACCTCGCCGTCCTCCGCCGCCGCCAGCGCACGCTGGGCGGTCCCGGCCTCCCGGGCGGCCGCCTCGACCGCCCGCCGGACCTCCCCCGGCCAGGCGTGGTAGGTCGCGGCGTGGCAGAGGAGACCGGCCACCGCGAAGAAGTGGCTCGAGAGCGTGACGTGGCGATGGTGGCGGTAGATCTCGAAGTTGTAGACATTGGTCAGCGAGTTGTCCTGGGCGTCGATCGTGCCCGCGCGCACGGCGGCGAGCAGGTCCTTGACGTCGAGCGCCACCGGCTCGAACCCGAGGTGCCTGAAGACGGCCTGGTGCAGCTCGCTCGGCATCGTGCGCATGCGGAGCCCGCGACAGTCGGCCGGCGCCCGGATGGGCCGCACGCGGTTGGTGAGGTGCCGGAACCCGTTGTCCCAGTACCCGAGCAGCCGGTAGCCGGTCGAGGCCTCCAGCCGGTCGGCGAGGAAGGACCCCAGCGCGCCGTCGAGGAGCGCGTAGGCCCGCTCCCGGCGGTCGAAGACGAACGGGAGGTCGAGCAGCGCGAGCTCCGGCACCCGGGCCGCCAGGTAACTCGTCGAGAAGTAGCACATCGTGAGCTGGCCGCCCTCGACCAGGGCGAGCAGGTCCGTCGCCGGCCGGCCCGCGGCGACGATGTCGCCGTCGAGATCGAACCGGACCGCGTCGCCGAGCCGCGCCGCCAGCGCCCGGCCCAGCACCGCGGCCGCCTGGCTGTGGACCGAGGCCGGCGGCTGATATCCCCCGAATCGGACGTGCAGCGGCGGCATGCCCCCCTCTCCCGATCGGCGACCGCTCAGACGCCGAACAGCCGCCGGGAGGCGATCCGGGCCCCTTCGCCCAGCGCGGCCAGCTTGCCCCAGGCGACGTCTTCCGCGACCCGACTGTTGCCGGCGGAGGTCTCCAGGCCGCAGTCGGTGCCGGCCAGCACCCGGCGAGAATCCCCGATGACGGCCGCCACCCGCTCGAGGCGGTCGGCGATGACCTCGGGGTGCTCCACGACGTTGGTGAGGGTGTCGATGACCCCCGCCACCAGGACCTGGTCCTCGTCGAGCGGCAGGCGCTCGAAGCAGCGGAACTCGTGGGCGTGGCGGGCGTTGCCGAAGGGGAGCACGAAGCCGCCGACGTTCGCCCGCCGCACGATCGGCAACACGTCGGCGAGGGGCACGTCCTGGTCGTGCGGCCCTTCGTAATTGCCCCAGCAGAGATGCAAGCGCACCCGGTCGCGTGGCACGTTCTCGAGCGCCCGGTTGATCGCCTCGACCACCATCTCGACGAATCCCAGGAACTCGGACAGCGGGCGATGACGGTAGGCGATGTGCCGCTCCATCGCCAGATCCGGGCAGTCGAGCTGCAACACGAAGCCGTGCCGGACGATCGCCTCGTACTCGATCTGCAGCGCGGCGCCCAGCGCGGCCAGATAGGATTCCAGGCTGTCGTAGTGCTCGTTGTGGATGATCGTCGCGACGATCCCGGGCGAAGGCGCGGTGACGAACGCCTCGACGAACCGGCCTTCGCTGCCGGCCAGCGCGGCCACGAAGTCGGCGCACTCGGCGTCCACCAGCGAGGCGTCGAGGTAGCGGACCTCGCCGATCGCCTTCGGGAGGTAGTCGCGGTTGCTGACGGAGAATCGCTGGGCGGCCTGCTCCAGCTGCGCGCGCTTGAATGCCGGATAGCGGTCGAGATCCGCCGGCACCAGACGCTCTCCCGAGCCGCCCAGGCCGCCGAGACGACGGCGCAGGTACAGCACGAACGACTCGCGCTGCTGCTCGCCGTTGTTGACGACGTCGATGCCGGCCTCGATCTGCCGGGGCACGATCCCGCGCACCGCCTCCCGGCCGGCGGCCTCCAGCTCGGCCGGGTCGACCGGCTGGCCCCGCACGCGAAGGGCGTAGAGCCGGGTCAGCTCGGCGGGCCGGGGCAGGCTGCCGGCATGCGTCGTGAGAATGCGAGTCTCGCTGCGCTTCACGTCGGCCTCCCCTGAGTCGCGTCTATCGCGGCCGGCGTCAGTAGCCCACCAGGCGGGGCAGCCACTGCGAGAGCGCGGGCACGAAGATGACCGCCAGCGTCACCAGCAGGATGCAGCCCGCGTACGGGATCATCTCGATGGTCGCCTCCGAGAGGCTGCAGCCCGCGATCGGGGCGACCATGAAGACGGCCAGCGCGACCGGCGGCGTGAGGATGGCGAACTGCGCCGACATGAGGATGACCAGCGCCAGGTGATGGGGCTCGACCCCGAACAGCGGGGCCAGCGGCGCCGCCACCGGGACGAGCATGATCATGATCGGGACGCCCTCGAGGGGAAAGCCGAGCAGGATGATGATCGCCATCACCGCCAGCAGGAACGTCTCGGGCGAGCGGATGAACGGCTGGAGCATGGGGCCGAGCTGCTGGGGGATCATGTTGATGATCAGTAGCCACGACAGCACCTGCGACGCGGCCACCATGAGGAACACCATGCCGCTCAGCTTCGCGCTGTCGAGCAGCGCCCGGGTGATGTCCCGCCAGCCCAGCCGCAGCCCGCCGAACGAGCCGAACACGAGCGCGTAGGCCACGGCGACCGCGCCGGCCTCGGTCGGCGTGAAGAAGCCACTCACGATCCCGCCGATGACGATGACGGCCGTCCCCAGGCCGAGGAAGGCCGGCGGGAACGTCCGGACGACTGCGCGCATCGACCAGGACCGCTCGCTCACCGGGAAGTTCCGCCGCTTCGCCATCAAGGCCACGGTCGCCATCTGGGTGAGCCCGATCAGGACTCCCGGGATCGCCCCCGACAGGAAGAGCCGCCCGATCGAGAGCTTCCCGCCGTAGAGGTAGGCGATGATGAGCATGCCCACGCTCGGGGGGATGATGGCACCCATCACGCAGGACCCGGCGGTGATCGCCGCCGCGACGCCGCGCGGGTAGCCTTCCTTCACCAGGCCCGGAATGAGCGCCTTCCCGATGGCGGCGCAGTCCGCCAGGGAGACGCCGCTGATCCCGCCGAACGCCATGGCGGCGGCGATGGTCACGTGAGCCAGCCCGCCCCGCAGGGGGCCCACCAGGGCCTTCACGAAGTCGATCAGCCGGGCGAGCATCCCGGAGCGCCCCATGAGGTCGCCGGCCAGGATGAAAAACGGGATGGCGAGCAGCGTGAACGAGTCCATGGCCCCGAACATGATCGTCGGCAGGACGTTCAGGTTCGCCTGGCCGGAGATCACGATGTGGGCCGCTCCCGCGAAGCCGAGGGCGAAGGCGATGGGGACGCCGATGGTGATCGCCAGGAAGAAGACCAGGAAGGTGATGGACACGATCGACCGCCGGGGCTACCCGGACTTCCCGCGCGCCGTGAGCCGAAGGATGGTGGACCTCAGGGTGAGGACGAACATGAGCGCGCCGCCGATCGGCAGCGCGGCGTAGAACCACACCATCGAGACGCCCAGCGTGACCGTGCTCTGCTCCCGCACCGACGGCATCATCATCAGCGACGCGACGACGAGCAGGGCCAGGAAGCACAGGACCACGAGCTCGGAGACGAGGTAGACGGCGCGGGCCGCGAGCGGCGGCAGCGCGTCCGTCAGGAAGGTGAGCCGGAGGTGCCCGTCCTCGTACACCAGCAGGGTGGCGGTGAGCATCGCGGTCCAGACCATCAGGTAGCGGCTCAGCTCGTTGGTGATGATCAGCGAGGTGCCGGCCAGGTTCCGGAGGGCGATCTCCACGATCACCAGCAGCGTGATCGTGCCCATGAGGGCGGTGACCACGTATTCGAGCGCCCGGATCAGGATCCGCACGTCTCACCCCCCTGGAGCACGCTTCACCGCGATCCGAACCTCGGTGGGACGCGCGCCGCGGGTGGCCGGGGCGCCCGCCGCGCGTGGGCGGGATGGCAGCCCCGGCGACCGCCCTCGGGCGGCCGCCGGGCCAGCCGGTCGGTCAGTTCGAGGCCTTCACGATCTCGTTGACGATGGCGCGCCCATCGTCGCCGAGCTCTCCGTAGGCTTCCCGATAGACGGACTGCGCGGTCGAGCGGAAGTGCGCCAGGGTCTCCCCGGGAACCTGGTTGATCTTCATCACCTCGCCGAGCTTCCCCATGATGTCCCGGTTGTAGTCGTCGGCGGTCTTCCGCTCGAAGACGGTCGCCGCGGCAGCGGCCTTCATGATCGCGTCCTGGACGTCCTTGGGCAGCTTGGCCAGGGTCGCCCCGCTCATCACGAACATGGTCGGATCGTTCGAGTGCCCGGTCAGGGAGTAGAACTTCTGGAATTCGAAGACCCGGTAGGGGTACATGACCGCCGGCGGGTTTTCCTGGCCGTCGATGACCCCCCCTTGGAGAGCCGGCATGACCTCGGCCCAGTCCATGGGGGTCGGGATCGCGCCGAGCTTCCGGAAGAAGGCGACGTGCACCGGCGAGGGCAGCGTGCGCAGCTTGAGACCCCGGATGTCCTCGGGCTTGACGATCGGCCGGCGGCTGTTCGAGACGTGCCGGAAGCCGTTCTCCCACCAGCCGAGGATCCGGAGGCCTTGACGGCCCACCAGCTCCTGCAGCCGCTTCCCGACGTCGCCGTCGAGGAGGCGGAACATGGTGTCGGCGTCCTTCCACATGTAGGGGAAGGAGACCGAGACCAGGACCGGCGCGTAGCGGCTCACGTGGGTCGAGCCGGCGATGACGAAGTTGACGCTGCCGACCTTGGCCATCTCGAGCGCTTCACGGTTCGACCCGAGCGAGTTGCTGCGGAAGACGGTCACCTTGACCCGGCCGTCGGTCAGGCGGGCCGTCTCGTCCGCGAAGCGATGCGCGGCCCGGTCGAAGACGTCCCCTTCGGGGGCGTAGCTGGCGAACCGGAGGTTGAACTGCGCTTGCGCGAGCGCCACCCCCATGCTCGCGTGCAGCACGAGCGCCGCGACCCCAATGACCCGTAGCGTGCTTGCGCATGTGGTCCTCCTGTTCGGGAACGGTCGCCAATCCAGGGTCCAGCCCGATCGCCGGGTGCCGCCTCGTGCCAGCCGTATCGCCGCCGGGGCCGATTGTATGGCCCGGCAAATTCCCCCGTCAATCCCACCGCCGCCGTCGACTACGGTGTCGAGAAGCCCGTCCCCCGGATGTAGTTCCAGACCTTGATCCGGTTGGCGATCGCCGGGCCGCCCGAGCTGAGCAGCGTGAGGGCGTCGCGATGGTACTTCTCCACCGGATGTCCCCGCATGATCCCGTAGCCGCCGAACAGCTCCATCGCCTTCTGGGTGACCCGCACCGCCATGTCGGTGGCGAACACCTTGCACATGGTGGTGACGGTGGGGTCGGCGCCCTTCTCGTAGCGGGCGACCCAGCCGGCCCGATGGATCATCGAGCGGGCGGCCTCGACCTGGATCCTCATCTCGGCCAGCTCGACCCCCACCGCCTGCTGCTCGAGAAGCGGCCGGCCGCCCTGGACCCGCGTCCGGGCGTGCTCCGTGGCCGCCTCCAGGGCGGCCCGGGCCAGGCCCACCGCCGCCGCGCCCTCGACGTAGGCGTGGCTCTCCCGCGTGATGAAGCCGATCGTGGCCGAGGCCCGGTTGATCTCCCCCACCGTGTTGGCGGTGGGCACCCGGACATCCCGGAACACGACCGCCGAGTTGTTCACGAAGCGCTGGCCGATCTTGTCGTGGATCGTCTCCACCGAGACGCCCGGCGCATCGAGCGGGACCAGGATGCAGGTGGTCCCCTCCAGGAGGCCCCTGGTCGGGTCGGTGCGGCAGTAGACGAACATCACGCGGGCCTCGGCGCCGTGGGTGACGAACTGCTTGCGCGCGTTGATCCGCCAGGAGTCGCCCTCCATCACGGCGCTGGCCCGCAGGCCGCAGTCGGGGTGGTGGTACGGGATCAGGTTGTCCGAGCCGTACAGGTCCTCGGTGATCCCGCCGGCGAGGACGTGCTCGGGATCCCGGAGGAACGGCTGGTAGAAGCGCGCCCGCTGCGCCTCGTCGAGGGCCTCTGCCAAAAGCCGGCTGTACAGCCAGGTCTGGGAGAAGAGGATGGCGATCCCCAGGTCGCCCCGGGCCAGCTCCTCGCCCGCCAGGCACAGGGCCACCGGGTCGGCGCCGCCGCCGCCGTCGGCCTCGGGGACCGCCAGCGTCCGCAGGCCGACCCGCGAGCCCTCCCGGACGAGGTGCCAGGGGTACCGCTGCCGGGGATCCGTCACCGTGTATTCCGCGGTCTTGTCGAGTGCGTCGACGAACCGCTCCCGGAAGTCCCGGGCCATCTCCTGGATCGCGCGCTGCCGCGCGGTCAGTCCGAACTCCATGGCGTCCCCTCGTTCGCGCCCGGATGGCACCGGGCTGGACCGGGTCGGTGGTCGGCTAGTGCCGTTCCAACTTGCTCCAGCTAGTGCTTTCGAGGGATGCGACAAGTCCGTGCTTCAAGAATCGCTTGCCCATTTTGGCTCATGCAGTTGGAACGGCACTAGCGGTCGAAGACCTGTCGGGCGATGACGGCGCCGCGTCGGGCCAGGGAGTCGCCGGCGTAGAAGCTCAGGTGGAAGAAGAGCTCCTTGATGCTCGCTTCGGTGAGCCCGAGGCGGCGCGCCGCGCGGACGTAGCTGCCGATCGCCCGGTCGGTGCCGACGACCGTCAGCGCGGTCAGGGTGCACAGGCACCGGCTCTGCACGTCCAGCCCCGGTCGGGTCCAGATGGAGCCCCACAGGTACTCGAGCAGGTATCTCTCCCAGTCCCGGTTGACCTCGTCCCCCGCCGCGAAGTCGCCGTCGGGGGCGTCGCCCATCACCTGACGCCGCGTGGCCACTCCGCGGCGATACAGCGCCTCCGGGTCCTCGCCGGGGTCGTAGACCCGGTAGGGATGCACCGGGATCCCCCGCTCCTTGAACACGACGTAAGCGATCTCGAGCGCCGTGTTGGCGATCGGCGCGCCGACGTAGAAGATCAGCTGGAGCAGCGCCTCGACGATCTGGGCCGCGGTGAACCCGACGTCCAGCCCGCTGTGGATGTGCCCCTTCAGGTTGTCGTCCCGGCGCAACACGGTGATGACGGAGATCGTCGCCAGGCTGCGCTGCTCGATGGAGAGCCCCGGCCGCGCCCACAAGCTGCCGAAGCAGGCCTCGCGGACGATGCGCCACTGGTCCGGCGAGATGTCCACCATGGTGACGTTCGGGACGGGGACGCCGTCGGCATCCACCCGCCCGAGTCGCGCGAGGACGGGCTGGCTCGCCCGGAACCGCTCTTCGAGAGTCGCCATGGTGTCTCCTGGATCCGGAAAGTGCGGGGTGTCCCGGCGGTCAATCCTCGTACGAGAGCAGGATTCCCATCGTCTCCTCCGGGTGAGAGTCCAGGAGGGCGTACGCCTCCGGAGCGCGCGAGAACGGCAGCACGTGGGTCACCGGGGTGACGAGGGCTTCGTCGGCCAGCAAGCGGAAGACGGTCTGCATGCGACGCTCCAGGGTCCACCGGGGCTGGAGGCCGGCGCCGATGTGGCGGACCTGCGAGCTCGTGATGTGCTGCCGCCGGAAGTGGAACTCCGGCGCCAGCACCAGGGGCACGCTCTTCGCCCCGAAGAACGAGACGACGGCGATGGTGCCCTCCTGTCCAGTCGTCTGGACGGCCTGCTGGAGCGCCGCCGGCGCGCCGCTCGCCTCGATGCTGACGTCCGCCCCCCGCCCCTGCGTCAGCTCCTCGATCGCGGCGGGCGCCTCCGCCGGCGCGACGGCGGCGTCCGCCCCCCAGTCGAGCGCGATCCGGCGCCGCCGCTCGATCGGGTCCACGACCAGGAGGGCGCCCGCCGTGCGCCGGGCGAGCTGCGCGCAGAAGCTGCCCACCACCCCCTGTCCGTACACGACGACCGCGTCGCCGATGCGAACCGGCACGTCGAGCATGCAGGTCACGGCGACGTCGAGCAGGTTGGCGAACGCGGCGCGCTTCGGCGGGAGGTCGGGCGGCAGCCGGTAGAGGAGGAAGGGCTTGTTCCGGATCGTGAAGACTTCCTGGTGCGGGTGACGCGCGAAGACGCGCTGCCCGGGCTCGTAGCCGGACTGCGCGCCCGCGCGCTCGACCACGCCCACGATCTGGTAGGAGTACTTGACCGGAAACCGGAGGCTGCCCGCGAACGTCTCCAGGCCCAGGTTCCCGTCGGGGCCGACCTCCCCGCGGTACACCCGCATCTCCGTCCCGGCGCTGATGAGCGACGTGATCCCTCGGACGAGCACCTGATCGTCAGCCGGGTCGGCGACGGGCTCCTCGCGAAGCTCCGCCCGACGGGGAGCGGCGAACCACAGGGCCCGCGTCACGCCATCGCGCCTCGACACTCGCCTAGGCCTCCACTTTCCTGGTTCGCCGTGAGGAGGGATCGCGGAGCGTTGCCCTGCCGGAGACGCCGAGCCGGCCGGCGGTACGCCCCCAGGACGCGCCAACGATACCCTAGATCGTGCCCCGCGCGCATGACCACGGGTCGGTCCGCGGCGCCAGAGCCATGCCGGGTCGAGCCTGGTCGCCCCGCCCGAAGGTGAGCAGGTCAACTGTGGAGCCGTGAGCCTGACGTTAACGAGTGCCCCACACGCAACTCGCCCACTACATGGCCGGCCTGCCGTCGACCTCCACGCCCCCGTGAGGGTGCCGACTCAGCCTCCGTACTCCATGATGTAGAGCCCGGCGTTGTAGTCGGTGCAGTACACGATGCCGCTCGCGTCGACGAAGACGTCGGCGGACTGGATCACGCGGGGCCGGTTGGGCCGGTGATCCACGAGACGGGCCGGGGCCGGGGGGACCAGGGCCGCCACCTCCACCGGACGGTGCGGGTCGCGGATGTCGAACACCCGCACGCCGGCGTTCTGGTAGGTGGCGAAGATCAGCTCCGAGCTGACCAGGCTGCCCGGCCGGTTCTCGTGGATGTTGTGCGGGCCGAAGTGGCCTCCCCGGGCGACGTAGTCGGCCTCGGCCGGCGTCGGCAGGGTCGCGATGCTGATCGGGTTGATGGACCATGACCTGCACGCCGTCCGGCCGGCCGCCCTGATCGGACCAGCCGAGGAGCCGCATGTTGCGGGCGTGGTCCGGTGCCGGAAGGCTCTCGGTCGTCATCGAAAAAACAGCATGGCATCAGTCCTCCGGGGGGACGTCGATCATCAGGGTCACGAGGGGCTCCTCGCCCACGGGAACGACGTCGTGAAAGACGCCCGGTCGGATGTACAGCGTATCGCCGGCCTGGAGCAGGAACGGCGGGTCCCCGTCCAGGAAGATCTGCGCCCGGCCGGCCACGATGTAGGCGACGTGCTCGCATCGCTCGTGCTTGTGGCCTCCTCCGGAGGGCACCCCCACCGGCGTGCTCGTCAGCTTCACGCGCACGTTTGGGGTGAGATCCTCACCGACCAGCACCTTCACGGCGACCGGCACGTCGCCCGGATGCTTGCCGTCGGATCCCCCACCAGGACGGACCAGCCGATAGCGCTCCATCGGGCGCCTCCTTCCCGGTTGGCCGGGTCACGCGGACCGCCACCGCGGTCCGCGGTCGGGTTGTCGTCACATGACGGCCGTCATCCGGTCCGCCCCAGGCCATCCACGAGGAAATGCGGCATGGCGATGTAGCGCAGCATCGCGTGCGGATCCTGCAGCAGCTTCCACGTCGCCCGGTCGTCGTCGGTCTCGAGGTTCACCCCCAGATGCGTGCCGAGCTTGCGCCCGTGCCGCATGACGCGCTCGCCGATCGGCTGCCGCACGGTCTCGAAGCGCGCGAGCCCCGCCTCGACGTCGACGCCGGGCGGTGCCAGCGCGTCCGCGAGCGCCCGCGCGTCCTCGGCCGCCTTCGAGACGCCGTACCCCATGTGGGGCCGTCCGACCGACGCGGCATCGCCGATCAGGGCGACGCGGCCGAAGACCATCCGGGGCGAGGCGTGGTCGTAGATCGGCGTGAAGAACGGGCGCTCGATCCGGCGCAGCACGTCGAGGAACGGGGGGGCCATCACCGCCTCCGCGTCGCGCCGCATGGCGGCGATGACCTCCTCGCGGATGAGCGGCGGGGCGATCGAGAACGCGTGGTGCCGGCCCTCGGCGTCGGTGCACATCTCCCGGAGTCCCTCGTCGTCGATGACCCGATACCAGATGAAGTTGTAGCGCCGGAGGCCGGGCCGCGTCTCGTTGTCGAGCCCGGCGATGGGGTAGCCGAGAACCTGCTGGCGCGCGGGCAGGTAGAAGGTGAAGTACGGAAAGATCGACCGGCGCGTCTCGGCGGCCAGCGAGGCCTCGGCGGGCGCGCCCCGCCACACCACGTACCCCGCGTAGATCGGCTGGACCTCGGGCGCCAGCTGACCCCGGACGCTCGAGCGGAACCCGTCGGCGCCGACCAGGAGGTCGGCCCGCTCGGAGCGGCCCTCCGCGAACCGCACCGTGACGCCGGCGGCGTCCTGCTCGACCCGCTCGAACGTGTGCCCCAGATGGTAGTGCGCGTCGGGCACCAGACCGCGCAGCATGCGCTGGAGCCGGTCCCAGGAGGTCAGGATCTGGCGCAGGGACCGCTCCCCGATGACGCGCCCGGTGGCGTCGATCAGGATGCGCTTCTCGACCTCGACGCCCAGGTCGCGGGTCCCGGCGCCGCTCAGCTCGAGGGCGTCCAGCAGCTCCGGGTGGGCGGTGATGCCGGCCCCCCGGCCCACCAGCTCGACGCCGGAGCGCTCGAAGACGTCGGCGTCCCAGCCGGCCCGGCGCAGGAAGGCGGCGGTGAACAGGCCGGACATCGACCCGCCGATCACGATGGCGCGTCGCCCGACCCGCCGGATGCTGCCATCAAGCGCGCTCAGTTCGGGACCTCCCGCCCCGACCCCCTCACCCAGGGGGGAGCGGGGCCGGAGGACTCGATTCCGCAGGGCGGCCTCGGTTACGCCGGGCAGGATAGAACAGGGGCGAGCGGCCCGCAACGGCGCCGGATCCTGGCCGGGAGCCTGCTACCAGGAGGCCTGCCATCAGGAGGCCTTGACGACCCCGCGGCGCGCGTCTAGCCTCCTGACATGACGACCGCCCCCGGCGAGCAGCCCGTCCCGGCGCGCAGGGCCTTCGGCCGCGACGACCGCGCGGCCCTGCTCTCCCAGGCGGCGTCGCTGCTGCTCATCGGGGCCGACCTCCGCGGCACCGCCGGCGTGTTACGGGCGCGAGCCGCCGGATGGACGGGGAAGCGCCGGGTCGATCTCGCCCCGGCGCGCGACCTCGCCGCGCTGGGCGTCCCCCGGATCGCCGGTCCCCGCCGCCGTGTCCGCCTCGAGGAGCTCCAGAGCGCGCTCGCGAAGCGGTACGGGCCGGCGACGGCAGCCGCCGTTCAGGCCCGGACACCGGGGGTGGCCTCGGATGTCCTCGCGGACCTGGCCCGACGGTTCATGCGGCGTCCGACGGTGATGAGCGCGGGGCAGCTCCTCGATGCGTGCCTCGCCCACCCGAACGAGCTGCCGCGGGTGGCTGCGGCCGCCGCCCACGTCCATCTCTCGGCGACACCGGAGCGCGCCCTCGACGTGCTCGGCGAGGGCGTCGGAAGCACCGATCCGCTCGTCAGGGACATGGCGGCGACGGC
Organism: uncultured Candidatus Rokubacteria bacterium; assembly: GCA_963708025.1. GTDB lineage: Bacteria > Methylomirabilota > Methylomirabilia > Rokubacteriales > DASRDR01 > CAVPSB01. The sequence continues at coordinate 622,560 of CAVPSB010000013.1, forward strand.
GCTTGCCGACTTCGCCCCGGACGACCCTCGCCTGCGTCCGCTCCTCGAGCGCCGGCCGGCGTCGTACCCGGGACAGCCGGCGCACACGACGCTTCTGGTCCACGGCACGTGGGCACTCGGCAGCACGTGGTGGCAGCCTGGCGGCGACTTTCACAGCTACGTCCTGGCCGAGGTCCGCCCCGACCTGTACGCCGCTGCCGACCGCTTCGAGTGGTCCGGCGGCTGGAGCGATTGGGCCCGCGCCGACGGCGCGGCCAGGCTCCGGACCTGGGTGAGCGACCACCAGCTCGCGGGCCTCGATCTCTTCACTCACAGCCACGGCGGCAGCGTGGCCATGCTGGCCAGCCAGGCCGGGCTCCAGGTCGGCGAGCTGGTGATGCTGAGCTGCCCCGTGCATCCCGGCAAGTACTTCCCCGACTTCAGCCGGGTGCGTCGGGCGGTCTCGGTCCGCGTCCACCTCGACTTGGTGATCCTCGTGGACGGAGGCGGCCAGCGCTTCCAGGACTCCCGGATCGAGGAGAACGTGCTCGACCTCTGGTTCGACCACTTCGCCACGCACGACCCGGCCGTGTGGAAGGCGCACGACGTCCCGGACATGATCTGATCTATCCGGGGCAAGCTCGGCCATGCGACTCGACGCCGTCGCCCGCGTGTGGCTTCAGAGCCTGGTGTGGCGGGCGACGGGATGGCGCCCGGCCGGGCGCGCGGTCGTCCGCGCCCTGGAGAGCCCGGATCCGAACGTCCGGACGATCGCCGGAATGCTCCTCGTCCGAGCCGGACCGAGGGCGGAGCCGCTCCTTCTCGAAGCGGTCGCGGCGCGCCGGAGCCTCCCGCTCGTCACCCAGATCCTCGCCGACATCGGCGACCCCCGCCTCGAGCCGACGCTGGTCGCGCTGAGCCGGGACCACGACCCGGAGGTGGCGCGCGTGGCCCGCGAGGCGTTGCGCGTCCTGGCGGCGCGGCCCCGGCCCCCATCCTCCTGAAGCCCCAGCCGGCTCCTCGCGGCCACGGCCTTGCGGCCGTGGCCGCGTCGAAGCGTGTCGCGCGACCGCTGTGCACGAGCGAGGATCGGTCCCGGGATTGACACGGTCGAGAGGCCGGACGTACTTTGAAGCCTGCAAACGCCCGGCACGGGGTCACGGGGGAGAGCCGATGAAGATCAGCGCGTTCCACTTGATGCCGCACCGCGAGCTGCCGCCGGACTTCGAGCAGCGGTACCCCTCCGTCTGGGTGACCCCGCCGTGGTGGGAGCTGGCGGACGCGCGCCGGGTGGGGCAGTACTACAACTGGACGCTGGACGAGCTGCTGCACGCCGCCCGGTCCGGCTTCGACGGCGTCTGCACCAACGAGCACCACCAGAACGCCTACGGCTTCATGCCCAGCCCCAACCTCATGGGGAGCGTGCTGGCCCGGCTCACTCGCGGCATGGACGTGGCCATCGTGCAGATGGGCTCCACCCTCCCCACGTCGAACCCACCCATCCGCGTCGCTGAGGAGTACGCCATGCTGGACTGCATCAGCGGCGGCCGGCTGGTGGCCGGCTTGCCGCTGGGCAGTCCGATGGACGTCAACCTCTGCTACGGCATCACGCCCATCGAGCAGCGGGAGCGCTATCGCGAGGCCTTCGCGCTGACGCTGAAGGCCTGGCAGGCCCGCGAGATCTTCGCCTGGAACGGGCGCTACACCCAGCTCGCCAACGTGAACCTGTGGCCGCGCCCCATCCAGGAGCCCCACCCGCCGGTGTGGGTCCCCGGCTCGGGGAGCATCAGCACCTTCGACTTCGCCGTCGAGAACGACGTCTGCTACTGCTTCCTCAGCTACTCGGGGGCCCGGTCGGCCAAGACCATGATGGACGGGTACTGGGAGGTGGCGGCCGCGAAAGGGCGCGATCTCAACCCCTACCGCGCCGGGTTCCTCCAGCTCGTGGCCGTCTCCGAGACGGACGCCCGCGCCGAGGAGGAGTACGCCCGGCACGTCGAGTACTTCTATCACAAGTGCCTCCACGTGCCGGCCCCGTGGTTCTCCCCGCCGGGGAACCAGGACTACAAGAGCCTGGTGGCCAGCATGCACAACCCGGTGCGCCGGCCGGTGAACCCGAAGGAGCTCCGGTACCGGGACTTCGTGGAGAAGGGCTACGTCATCGCCGGCAGCCCGGCCACCGTGCGCGACCGGCTGCGGGACGAGGTCATCGGCGGCCTCCGGGTGGGGAACCTGATGCTGCTCGTGCAGATCGGCTCGATGCCCCACGAGCTGACCCTGAAGAACATCACGCTCCTGGCCCGGGAGGTCCTGCCGCACCTGCGGGGGATCTGGGACGACGAGGGCTGGGTGAACCACTGGTGGCCCCGGGCGCTGCGCGAGGCACCGGCGCCGCCCGTGGAGTCCCACGCCCGCCTGTGAGCCCCGAGACCGCGATCGCCCCCGCGGAGCAGACAGTCGCCGTCTGGCAGGACCGGATCCGCATGCGGGTCCTGTCCAGGGGCCGCGGGCCGGCCCTGGTCTTCTTCCACGGCCCCTGGGGCCTGACCTGGGATCCGTTCCTGGACGAGCTGGCCCGGTCCTTCACCGTCTACGCCCCGGAGCATCCCGGCACCAGCCCCGGACGGCCCGACGACATCTACCAGCTCGACGGCCTGTGGGACCTGGTCCTCTGCTACGACGAGCTGCTGAGCGGGCTCGGGCTCGACCGGGCGGCCTTCGTCGGCCACTCCTTCGGCGGCATGGTGGCCTGCGAGGTCGCGGCCGCCTACCCGGGGCGTGTCGGTCGCCTGGCGCTCGTGGCCCCGCTCGGCTTCTGGCGGGACGACGCGCCCGTCGCGAACTGGATGCTCATGACGCCGGGGGAGCTGCCGGGTCACGTCTTCCACGATCCCGAGGGCGAGGGCGCGCAGCGGATGTTCGCGCCCGCGGCGGACTCGGCGGACGCGGAGGCCCGGGTCATGACCCGCGTCCGGCTGACGTGGGCCATGGGCGCCACCGGGAAGTTCCTCTGGCCCCTCCCCGACAAGGGCCTGAAGAAGCGCCTCCACCGCCTGAAGGCGCCCACGCTGCTCGTCTGGGGCAAGGCGGACCGCCTGGTCCCGCCGGCCTACGCCGACGAGTTCACCCGGCGCATCCCGGGGGCCCGGGTCGAGATCGTCGACCAGGCCGGACACGCGCCCCACCAGGAGCACCCCGAGCCCGTCGCGCGGCTGGTCCGCGACTTCCTGGGCGCGTAGGGACGGCGATGGGCAGCGGCCGGCTCATCGACGTGAGCCACACGGTCGAGCACGGCGCGGTCACCTACCCGGGCCTGCCGGCCCCGGTGATCTCCGACCACCTGAGCCGGGAGGCCTCGCGGGCGCACTACGCGCCCGGCACCGAGTTCCTGATCGGCAAGATCGAGCTGGTGGGGAACACCGGCACCTACTTGGACAGCCCCTTTCACCGCTACGCCGACGGGAAGGACCTGGCCGCGCTCCCGCTGGAGTCGCTGGCGAACCTCGACTGCGTCGTGGCGCGGCCGCCGTCCGGCGGCGAGCCCGCCATCGATCGCCTCCCGCTCACGGAAGCCGACGTCCGGGGCCGCGCCGTCCTGGTCCAGACCGGCTGGGACCGCCACTGGGGGACCGAGCGGTACTTCTCCGGCCACCCCCACCTCACCGGGCGGCTGGCCGAGTGGCTCGTCCGCGCCGGCGCCGCCCTGGTGGGGATCGACTCGCTCAACATCGACGGCACCGCCACGAACGAGCGGCCGGTCCACTCCACCCTGCTGCGCCACGACGTCCCCATCGTCGAGCACCTCCGGGGTCTCGATGCCGTGCCCGAGCGCGGGGGCCGGTTCTTCGCCGTCCCGGCCAAGGTGAAAGCCTTCACCACGTTCCCGGTCCGGGCGTTCGTGCTGGCGTAGGCGTTCCGAGGACGCCGCCGTGAGCGAGTGTGTCGCCGTCGCGGCGATCGTCCTTCTGGTGGCCGGCTTCCTGTGGGGACTCGAGACCCGCGTCCTGCCCAGCGAGCTGAGGCCGTCTTCCGTCAACTACGGCAAGGACCACCGGCTCGAGCTGCGGCTCTACGGGATGAAGATCGGCGATTTCCGGCGCGCGCCCTTCAGCGGCAGCGGGGGCCGCGACGCCCTCGGCGTGCGAATCGAGCGGGTCGCCCCCACCGTCCGAGATCCCCGGGACGTCATCGAGATCGGGCGCCTGGGGTTCCTGATCCCGCTCGTCCCCTACCGGACCGCGCTCATCCTCGCGGTTCTCGTGATTGGCGTGGCCCTGGTCAGCCCCCTCAGGGAGACGCTCGCCCGGATCGTGACGCCGGTGCTCCTGACCGTGTACGGCCTGCTCCTGCTGGCGGTGGGACTCTACGGAGCGCTCTTCGGCCCCCGGCCCGCCCTCCGCCACGTCGAGAACGCGTCCATGGGCGGCATCGTCCTCCTGCCCCTCTACTTCGCCTGCTGGCTCACGTTCGTGACCGCCGTCCTGGCCGGCGTCCTCGTCCTCACGCGCCGGAGGTGGGCCCCGATCGTGGCCGTCTGCGCCCAGGCGGCGCTCGTCGTGAGCGTGCCGGGCCTCCTCCTGGCGGCGATCGAGGACCGGGTGGGCTACCGGGTCGAGGACCTGGGCTGGGCGCTGTACGGCGTGACCTCGCTCGCACTCCTCGCACTCGCGATCTGGTTCCTCAGGCGTCCCCGGGTGCGGGCGTACTTCGGGGCGTAGGGGCGAGCTTCCCTACTGGAGTGTGATCCGCCGCACCCAGTAGTAGCGGGCGATCCGGCGCACGTCGTCGGGCCGCACGCGGTTGAGGAGCACGGTCGGGCCGCGCACCCCGCTCACGACCCCGTAGCCCTGGAAGAGGCGGACGTGGAAGTCCTCGGGGGCGAAGCCCAGCGTCACCGCCACGTTGACCAGCGGCTCCCGGTCGAGCGCGGCGCCAAGCCGCGCGTCGAGGCGTCCGGGCGCGCTGGCCGCGACGTACGTCTGCCAGGCGACGCCCAGCGCCGCCACCACGAGCAGGAACCGGACGGTGCGGTGGCGGAGCAGCCTCACGAGGTCACCAAGCCCCAGCGCTCGATCGTCCACCGCTCCAGGGGCTGGAGCAGCAGCCGGTCGGTCAGAAGCCACAGGAGGCCGATGGTGATGATCCCGACCAGGATGGCGTCCGTCTGGTGGAAGTTGTGGGCGTTGAAGATCAGGAAGCCGAGGCCGGTCGAGGTGGCGATCATCTCGGCGGCGATGAGGGCGCGCCAGCCGAAGCCGATGCTCATCCGGATGCCGGTGACGATGCTGGGCATGGCGCCGGGGATCAGCACCTGCCAGATGAGGTGGCGGCGCGACCCGCCCAGCGTGCGCACGGCCTGCTCGAAGATGCGGGGCACCGCCCGCACGCCGACCAGCGTGTTGAAGAAGACCAGGAAGAAGATCGTGTTGAACAGGATGAAGGTGACGCTGCCCCAGCCGAGCCCGAACCAGGTGATGGCGAGCGGCAGCCAGGCGATGCCCGACAGCGCGTTGAAGAAGCCTGCGATGGGCTCCAGCACGGGTGCCAGCCGGCGGTTCAGCCCCACCAGGACGCCGGCCCCGACGGCCACCGGCACGCTGACGACGATCGCGACGAGCAGCCGGCCCAGGCTGGCCCCGATGTTCACCCACAGCGAGCCGTCCGCCGCCATCTCCCAGCCGACGCGCGCCACCTCGCCGGGCCCCGGCAGGAAGATGGCCGGCAGCACGCCGGCCCGGCTCACGGCCGCCCAGGCGGCGAGCAGCACGGCGAAGGGCACGGCACCCCGGGCCGTCACCGCCAGTCGGCTCCTCATCGCTGCACCAGGCCCCAGCGGCCGATGGTCCCCTCCTCCAGCGGGCGCAGGACGAAGTAGTCCAGCACGAGCCACAGGAGCCCGATCACCGCCATCCCGAGCATGATCCGGGCGGTGAGGTGGAACGATTGGGCGGTGAAGATCATGGACCCGAGGCCGTGGGCGCCGACCAGCATCTCCGCCGCGATCAGGGCGCGCCAGCCGTAGGCCAGGCCGAGGCGCAGGCCGGTGGCGATGCTCGGCAGCGCCCCGGGCAGCATCACGTCGCGCACGATGCGCCAGCGGGAGGCCCCGAGCGTCCGCAGGCCGTCGCCGTAGATCCGAGGCACGCTGCGCACCCCCAGCAGGGCGTTGAAGATCACCGGGAAGAGGACGGTGTAGTTCACGGCCACCAGGATCGTCCGCTCGCCGAAGCCGAACCAGACCAGCATCAGCGGGAGCCAGGCGATACCCGACACCGACTGGAAGAAGTTCAGGATGGGATAGGCGAAGTCGGCCACCCGCCGGCTCACGCCGAGGACCAGGCCGAGCGGGACGCCCACCAGGGCGGCGACGAGGGCGGCCGTCACGATCCGGCGCAGGCTCTCGGCCACGTAGAAGGGGAGCATCCCCTTGGTCAGGAGCTCGCCGGCCGCCCCCAGCACCGCGGTCGGGGGCGGCAGGACGTACGGCGGCACCGGCAGCGTCGCCGCCACCAGGCTCCAGGCGGCGAAGAAGCCGGCCAGCAGGAGCCCCCACGTGACCGCAGCTTCCGCTCGAGTCACGTCAGCGCGCCTCCTCCCCTGACCTCAGCATGCCTCCCCGCGCGGACTCGTTCGGGCTGGGCTTCAAGGGTATCGAGGAAACGGTTCTGGTGCTCGCTCGCCGCTCGGCCGAGGACGAACACGAGTGCGGGCTCAGGCTGGCAGGTCGGCGCTACTTCTTCGGACGACGGGCAGGGATGCCAGTGAGCATGCCTTGCGCGCTCAGATCCTCGTCGATGTCCGGCCAATGCACGCCCTGGCCATCGCCGACGATCTCGTAGCGCAGACGCTGCTCCGGGGTCGCCTCTGAGAGCCTCCATGACCAGGCGAGTGGCACGCTGACGGTTCGGCCGTCGACCAGTTCGAACGTTACGAGGTCGTCCGTTACCGAGACGGCCTTCACGCGAGGCTCGATGCCAGCCGCAGTGTTCATGCCATGCCTTGATGATTCCCCGAGGGTACCACGGCACCCAGGAACGTGGCTGCAGCCTGGAGGCGGTATCGGCTCTCAGGTCGGCGCTTCGCCACTTACCTCGGCGCGGACGAGCGTGAGGACGCGCTCCCGGGTCGCGTCGAAGGCCGGATCGCCCGCGACACGCTTCCAGGTGCGCTCCGCCCGCGGGACCGGCACCGGCACCAGCGCCTTCACGCGACCGGGCCGGCGGGAGAGCACGCAGCAGCGATCGCCGAGGAAGACCGCCTCCTCGACGTTGTGGGTCACGAAGAGGATCGTCTTCCCGGTGGCCCGGGCGATGGCGTTCAGCTCCTCCTGGAGCGTCATCCGCGTCTGGGCGTCGACCGCCGCGAACGGCTCGTCCATCAGCATCACCTGCGGGTCGGCGGCCAGCGTCCGCGCCACCGCCACGCGCTGCTTCATGCCGCCCGACAGCTCGTGGGGATACTTCTTCTCGAAGCCGGTCAGGCCGACCAGCTCCACGAAGTGGCGCACCCTCGCCGCGCGCTCGGCCTTCGGCATGCCCCGGATCTCGAGCCCGTGGGCGATGTTCCGCTCCGTGGTCCGCCAGGGCAGGATGGCCAGCTCCTGGAACACGACGCCGCGGTCCGGGCCGGGCCCGGCCACCGGCCGGCCGTCCAGCAAGACCTCGCCCCGGCTGGGCTGAACGAGCCCGGCCAGGATGCCCAGCAGCGTGCTCTTGCCGCACCCGCTGGGACCAACGACGGTCAGGAACTCGCCCTCGGGCACCTCCAGGTCCACGCCGTCCAGCGCCACCACGCATTCCCGGGTGAAGCGGTTGACGTACTCGTGGTAGAGCCCCCGGACCGCGATCTTGGCCCCCATCGGCGGCGGTCCGCCCCGCCGGGTCAGGAGGCGGGCTTCAGGTCGGCGAAGAACTGGGGGTGGCTCTTCATCACCTTCTCGATGAAGCGGAGCTCGAGCCCCTTCGCCGACGGCACCGGCGCCCGGAGCTTTTTCTGCTCCAGCAGGATCTGGACGTTCTCGTCCCACGCCGCGACGGTGTGGGACGTGATCCTGGCATCGAAGACCATCTGGGCCAGCGCCTTCTTCGCGACGGCGACTTCCAGGCCCGGGATCCAGCGGGTCGAGATCTCGGCGGCCTCGTCGGGGTTCTTCCGCGTGTACCAGGTCGCCTCGGCCGTCCCGAGGACGTAGCGCTCCACGAGGTCCGGGCTCTTCTCGATCACCTCGTCCCGCACCGCCATGTTGATGTAGTAGCCGATGTAGCCGCCGCCGCGACTCAGCAGCACCGCGTCCGGGACCTTGGCCTCGATCTGGGAGCCGAACGGCTCCCAGCAGGCGACCGCCTCGACGCTGCCGCCCTGGAGCGCCGACAGGATGTTCCCGGGCGGCACGTTGAGCACCTGCAGCTTCTCGCGCGGCACGCCCTTCTTCTTCAGCACCACGCCCAGGTACTCGTCGGCGGTCCCGCCGACCGGCGTGCCGAGCTTCCGCCCCGCCAGGTCCTCGATCTTCGTGATGCCGGTGCCCTTGCGCGTCCAGATCGTGACCGACTGGTCCCAGTACCGGCCGCTGCGGTCCCCCATCATCCCCACCACGCCGCGGGCGGCCATGCCCGCCTGGACGGCCAGCGGGAAGTTCGAGTAGGCGGAGCCGATGATCTCGACCTCGCCGGCCTGGAGGGCCTTGGCCATCTCCTGGCCCGTGCCGAGCACCTTGAGCTTCAGGTCGATGCCGTGCTTGAGGAAGATGCCCTTCTCCACGCCGACGAAGCTCGGGACGTGGTTCATGTTGTTGCCCACCGCCGCCGTCAGCACCGCTGGCTGCTGGGCCGCGGCCGACCCGAGGAGGGCAGCGACCACGATCCCGACGATCACGCTCGACAGCTTCCTCATCATCGTGTCCCCTTTCCGAGCATTCACTGGATGACCTCGTCCGCCCGCGCCAGGAGCGATTGTGGGATCGTGAGGCCGAGCGCCTTCGCGGTCTTCAAATTCACCACCAGCTCGAACTTCGTAGGCTGCTCGACGGGGAGCTCGCTGGGCTGGGCGCCCTTGAGGATCGGTCGATCTGAGCGGCCAGACGCGGGACGTCATCACTCCGTCACGGGCTCGCCTTGCGCACCTCGCAGAGATAGGAGCGCAGGGGCACGGTGCCGCTGATCGGATCGGCCACGTCGGTGTCGATCAGCGCGTTGTAGTTCGCGCTGCCGGGGCCGTCGACGGCGTAGCCGGGCAGCCCCAGCGGCTCGCACGCCTGCCACCAGCCGAACTGGGCGCACACCACGTCATGGGCCAGGCTGCCGTTGAAGCGAGCGCGCCCTCGCATGGTGGCCCGGGGCGTCTCGACGAGCACCCAGTCGTCGGCGGCGATGCCCCGGGGTCCCGCCGCGGCCGGATGCAGCTCGACGAGGGGATCGGGGCTGTGCCGGCGGAGCCGGGGGAGGCTCCGGTGCTGGCTGTGGCAGAACTGGACGACCTTGGCCGAGGTCAGGACCAGCGGGTAGCGGGCGGCGAGATCGGGCCGGCTGACCGGGCTCGCCGCCGGCTCGACGTAGCGCGGCAGCGCCGCCTGGCCATGGTCCAGGAAGCGCTGGGCGTAGATCTCGACGCGCCGGCTCGGCGTCGCGAACCCCGTCCGGCCGCCGCCGGCGGTCGGCTCCGCGTACTTCCGGTAGCGGGTCTCGAGGGGCACCCGCACGCCCCCCGGATTCGCCCGCAGCTCCTCGAGCGTGACCCCTGAGGGCGCCAGCACCCAGCGGTGGCCGGCATCCGGGTCCCCGCCGAAGAACTGCTCGGCCAGCCCCAGGCGCCGGGCCAGCTCGCAGACGATCCAGGTGTCCGAGCGGGACTCGCCCCGGGGCGCGACGACCGGCGCGCGGAGCTGGATGTGCGCCTCCCCGTCCAGGGTCGGGCCGAACCCGGCCCGCAGCCCTTCGCGCTCCCAGGCCGAGGCGACCGGGAGCACCACGTCGGCCAGCGCCGCGGTCGGCGTCATGAACAGGTCGGCGTAGACCAGGAACTCCAGCCGCGACAGCGCCGCACGTCCCAGCTCGGCGTCGGGCTGGGAGAGGAGCGGGTTCGCGCCGAAGCCGACCAGCCCCCGCACCGGGTACGGCTGGCCGGACAGGATCGCCCGGTAGACGTCGCGGGCCGTCACCCAGCCGTGGCGCCCCGGGCCCAGCGGGCGCTCGGCGAACCCGAGGGTCTTCGCCCACGCCGACTCGGGGACGAGCCCGCGGCCACCCAGGTCGTTGACGGCGGGGCGGCTCGGCCGGACGTTCCCGCCCGGCGCGTCGAGGCTGCCGGTCAGCGCGTAAAGCAGCGAGATCGCCCGGACCGTCTGGCGTGGCGTTGGTGTGCTGCTCGAGCCCCGTCCAGTGGAAGTACGCCACCGGGCGGCGCTCCCAGAGCAGGCGCGCCGTCTCGACGACCTGCCGGGCGGGCACCCCGGTGACCTGCTCGACGCGCGCCGGCGGGTACTCCCGGCAGAGCGCGGCGTAGCGCTCGAAGGCCGGGCGGCAGGCGACGGGTCCCGCCGGCGTCGCGCAGGTCGCCGATCCGAGCAGCAGGGGCTCGTCGACGGGCGCCGCGAACCGGGCGGTCCCCGGATCGTACCCGACCGGCCGGGCGCCGGCGCCGTCCCAGGCCACGTAGGGCGCGGCCGCGCCGGGCGCCGCGAGGTCGGCCGCGGTGAGGAAGCGGTCGGTGTCGTCACGCACGAGGAACGGGCCCGTGCTCCAGTCGCGGATGAAGTCCCGATCGTACCAGCCCTCGGCGATCATCACGCCGGCCAGGCCGAGCGCCAGCGCGCCGTCGGTGCCGGGCCGCACGCGGAGCCACTGGTCCGCCCGGCCGGCCAGCCCCGCCCGGCGAGGATCGACGACGATCAGCGCCGCGCCACGGGCCTCGGCGTCGGCGGCGGCCGTGGCCTGGGCCAGGAAGGAGGTCGAGGGGTTGTGTCCCCAGAGGAGCAGGCATCTCCGTGCGGGCGAAGTCCGGGGACGCCGATGTCGGCGCCGAAGGTGTACGCGGTCGCGTAGTCGCGATGCCAGGCGCACAGCTCCTCGCCCCAGATCGTGTTCGGGCTGCCGAAGAGCCGGATGAGCCGGTCGATCCAGGGGAAGGCGTCCGACACCGCGGTGCCGGCCGGCGTGGTCACCGCGAAGGCGACGGCCTCGGGACCCTCCCGGGCGACCGCCTCCCGCATCCGGGCCGCGGTCCAGTCGAGCGCCTCGTCCCAGGTGATCCGCACCCAGCCGGGGTCCGGATCCCCCTTGGGGCGCGTGCGCCGCAGCGGGTGGAGGAGCCGGTCGGCCGCGTGGACCAGGTCGGGCGCGGCCCGCCCCTTGACGCACAGGCTCTGGCCGGTCGGGTGGCGGGGATCGGGCTCGACCGCGACCAGCCGGCCGTCGTCGACGACGGAGATGCAGCCGCAGCGCGACCGGCACAGCGCGCAGAACCCCGGGATGCGCTCAGTCGTCATGGGCAGATCCCCCGGTGGCCTCGGTGAAGTGGCCGGATGATACCACGCCCGTGCGTGCAGCCGTCAGGCGCGGCGAAGCGCCTCGGGACGGATCGGAAGCTGGCGCACCCGCCGGCCGGTGGCCGCGAAGATGGCGTTGCCGACCGCGGGGGCGACCGGCGCCACCCCGGACTCCCCGACGCCCCCCGGGGGCTCGGGGCTCGGCACGATGTGGACCTCGATCACCGGCACCTCGTGCATGCGGAGCAGCGGGTAGTCGTGGAAGTTCGACTGCTGGACGCGCCCTCGCTCGATCGTGATGGCGCCCTTGAGCACCGCGCTCAGGCCGAAGACGATCCCGCCTTCCATCTGGGCCGTCACCGTGTCGGGGTTCACCACGATGCCGCAGTCGATCGCGCAGACCACGCGCTCGACGCGCACGCTCCCGTCCTTCGCGACCGCCACCTCGGCCACCTGGGCCAGGTACGAGCCGAACGACCCCCCGTGGAGCGCGATGCCGCGGCCCCGGCCCGCGCCGAGCGGCGTGCCCCAGCCGGCCCGGGCCGCGGCCAGATCGAGCACGCCCCGGTATCGGGGCTGGCCGACGAGCAGCTCGCGGCGCAGCTCGACCGGGTCGCGCCCGGAGGCCGCCGCGACCTCGTCGAGGAAGCACTCCGTCATGAAGGGGTTGTAGGACTCGCCGACCGAGCGCCAGTACCCGACGGGGACGCCGGTCTCCTTCCGCGTGTACTGCACCTCCAGGTTCGGGATCGCGTAGGGCAGGCTGGTCGCGCCCATCAGGGAGGTGACGTCGATCCCCTTCTCGAGCTGCTCCGGGGCGAGGCGGCCGAGGATCGACGGCCCCACGACGTGCTGGGTCCACGCCACCGGCCGCCGCTCGCGGTCGAGCCCGGCTCGCAGCACGCCGAGGGTCGCCGCGCGGTAGAGATCGTGACGGATGTCGTCCTCCCGGGTCCACACGACCTGGACCGGTGCGCCGGTCGCCTTGGCGACGTGTGCCGCCTCCTCGACGAAGTCCACCTCCGAGCGGCGGCCGAACCCGCCGCCGAGGAAGGTCGTGTGGACGCGGACGGCGGCGGGCGGCAGCCCGGTGATCGTGGCCACGACGTCGCGCGTCGCCTCCTGGTGCTGCGTGGGCGCCCACACGTCGCAGCCATCGGCGCGGACGTGGACCGTGCAGGTCTGGGGCTCCATGGTCGCGTGGGCCAGGAACGGGACCTCGTAGGTGGCCTCGAGCCGGCGGGCCGCGCCCGCCAGCGCCCGGGCCGGATCGCCCTCCCGCCGGGCGACGGCGCCCGGCCGGGCGGCCGCGGCGCGCAGGGCGCGGGTGATGGCGGCGCTGGAGACGGTCCGGTTCGGGCCCTCGCTCCACTTGACCACGAGCGCCTCGCGCCCGAGCTTGGCCGGCCAGAAGGCGTCGGCGACGACGGCCACGCCCGAGGGGACCTGGACGACGACCCGGACCCCCTTGACCGCTTTCGCCCGGCTCGCGTCCAGGCTCGCCAGGGTGCCGCCGAAGACCGGGCAGCGGGCCACCGTCGCGAACAGCAGCCCGGGCAGGCGGACGTCGAGACCGAAGACGGCGCTCCCGTCGACCTTGGCCGGGATGTCGAGCCGTGGCACCGGTCGCCCGATCAGCCGGAACTCGCCCGGGCTCCTTGAGCCGTGGGTTCTGCGGGAACGGGCAGCGTCGCCGCCTTCTCGGCCAGCTCGCCATAGGACAGGCGGCGGCCGGTCGCCCGGTGCCACACGACCCCCTGCTCGGCGCGGCAGCTCTCCGGCGGTACGCCCCACTCCCGGGCCGCGGCCGCCACCAGCATCTCCCGGGCGGCGGCGCCCGCCTGGCGGAGCGGAAGCCAGGAGCCGCGCACGCTCGTGTCGCCGGTCGTGGCCTGGACCCCTTCGATCGCGTCCCGGTAGGCGGGATCGACGGGCGCCGACTGGATCCGGACCGTGGACCACTCGGCTTCCAGCTCGTCCGCCACCAGCACCGCCATCGAGGTCAGGGAGCCCTGCCCCATCTCCGACTTCGCCACGACGATCGTGACGGCGCCCTGGGCGTCGATCCGCACCCAGGCGTTGGGGGCGAACACGGCGTCCGTCTCGGCGCCGCCCGCCGGGCGGCCGAGCGGCAGCTCCACGCCGACCACCAGCCCGGCGCCGAGGGCGAGGCCGCCCTCGAGGAGCGCCCGGCGGCTCAGCCGGCGGCCGCTCATCGGCTGGCTCCGCGCGCCATCGCCGCCGCCCGGTGGATGGCCCGGCGGATCCGCACGTAGGTCCCACAGCGGCAGAGGTTCCCGGACATCACGGCGTCGATGTCGGCATCGCTCGGGTCCGGCTTGGCGGCCAGGAGCGCGGCCGCCGACATGATCTGCCCCGGCTGGCAGTAGCCGCACTGGGGCACCTCCTCGGCGATCCACGCCTTCTGGAGGGGATGGCTCCGGCTCTCGGACAGGCCTTCGATGGTCGTCACGGCCTTGCCGGCGGCGAGCGAGACCGGGGTCACGCAGGACCGGACCGGCTGCCCGTCGAGGTGGACGGTGCACGACGCCGCACAGGGCCATCCCGCAGCCGAACTTCGTCCCGGTCAGGCCGAGGGCATCGCGCAGCACCCAGAGCAGCGGCGTGGCGCCGTCGACGTCGACCGTCCGGCTCTGGCCGTTCACGACGAGCTGCAGCATGGCTCCTCCCTCTCACGCGCATCCGGGCGCGGCGATCCAGTCTATCAAGAATGCGCCTGTCCTCCGGTCCCCCCTTCGATTACCATCGTCCCGAATGGCGGGGGAGGGACAGCGGATGCATCGGTGGCGCCGGTACGGGATCGTCGTCGGCATCGTGGTGGGTGCGAGCGCTCCCGCGGCCGGGGTCTCCGCCCAGACGCCGCGCGAAGCGGCCCTCGCCGCCTTTTCCCACCTCCATCGGGTCGCCACGCACCCCCGGTGCACGAACTGCCACTCCCCGTCCGACCGACCGCTGAACGGCGATCGGACGCGCGGGAGCCGGCCCCACGACATGAACATCTCGCGCGGGATCCAGGCGCTCGGCACGCCGTGCGCCACCTGCCATCAGGAGCGCAACCTGCCGGGACGGAACATGCCCCCGGGCGCGCCCCACTGGACCATGCCCGAGGACGCCGACAAGGCCATCACGCGAGCGACGTCGCCCCGCGAGCTCTGCGCGACGTGGAAGGATGCGCGGAAGAATCGCTTCGAGAGCGGAGACCGCCGGGGCCAGCCGCGAGCCGATCCGGACCTCTTCGTCCACGTGACGACGGATCCGCTGGTCCGGTGGGCCTGGGAGCCCGGGGACGGTCGGGAGCGCGCGCCCGGGACCCACGCGCAGTTCGTTCAGCGATTCGCCGTCTGGATCAAGGGCGGCGCTCCGTGCCCGTGACCGGCCGCCGCCGGCGGCGATCGCGGCGAGCTCGACCTCGGCCGATCAGCGCCGGAGCGCCGCGATCAGCGGGGCGAAGCTGCTCGATCCCGCGCGCGCCCGGCGGATCGACGACGTTGACCGTGACGTGCCCGGCGCCGGCCGCCTCGAGCGACCGCAGGTGGGCCAGGATCTCGTCCGGGGTGCCGTGCCGGGCGGGGAACCGCGCGGCGTCCAGGGCGTACTCGGCGACGCCGTTCCGCGGGGGCCCGACCTGCCAGGCCGGATCCACGGGGTCCCCGGTCGCCAGCGCGACCCGGGTTCCCGCCGAGCGCGCGATCGATTTCGGGTCCCGGCCCACCTCGGCGCAGGCGGCGTCCAGCGCCGCGTACCGCTGGGCGAGGGCGTCGGCGGTGAACTGGTAGTCGGTGTCGTAGGTGTCGGCGTACCGGGCGGCCAGCCGCAGCATCCGGGGTCCCTGGGCGCCGATCATGATGGGCGGGCCAGCCGGCCGCGGTCCCCGGGGCTGGAGCTCGCAGTCCCGCGCCTGGTAGTACTTCCCCTGGAAGTCCACGCGACCCTCCCGGAGCAGCGGCACGATGATCCGGAGCGCTTCCTCGAAGCGGCTGACCCGGTCGGCGAACGGGAAGCCGTATGCCTCGTACTCCGGCTGGTGCCAGCCGGCGCCGAGCCCGAGGATCAGACGGCCGTCGCTGATCTCGTCGAGCGTGGACGCCATCTTCGCGAGCAGCGCCGGGTTCCGGAAGCTGGCGCAGGCCATCAGCGGCCCGAGGTGAATGCGGCTGGTGGCCTCGGCCGCCGCGCTCAGGATCGACCACGCCTCCCAGATCCCCCGCGTCTTCCCGGCGGGCAGGTCCATGGCCGGCACGTTGCCCGGCGGCGACCGGCGGAAGAGCAGGTGGTCCGGGACCATCAGCGTGTCGAAGCCGACCGCCTCGGCCAGCTTCACGAGCTCGCGAAGCTCGCGCCAGCGGGGCGGTCGGTTCCCGCCCAGCGCGCCCGACCCCACCGGCAGCATCATCCCGAGCTTCATATCTGGGTCCTTTCCCGATAGCCGGTCACGGCAGGCGAAGGACGCGGCGGCCCACGTTGTAGAGGAAGCTCGACAGCCGACCCGGAAAGGCGGCCGCGTACCGGGCCCCGGCGACGTCGGCCGGGCCATCGTCCAGCGCGGCCCGCAGGTCGTCCCACTCGTCGATCACGAACCACCGGGGATCCCGTGACGCCGCCACCGGGTGCGGCGGCCCGCGCCGGCACACGCGGCCGGCCCGGAAGCCCGGCCGGCTCCGGAGGCGCGGCCCCTCGCGGCTCTCGTACCACTCGAGCAACGCGCCGTCGTCCCCCTCGGGCAGGTCGAAGCGCGCCGTGGTGAGACAGGGCGCCTCGACGCCCCCCGTCCGGTCGCCCCGGCTCCAGTCGCCGATCGACCCGGGGACCCCGACCGTCGCCAGCTGGTCGTAGGCCGTGTTCGACCGGCTGGTCAGCAGCGCGATGAGGGCCGGTCCCTCGGTGTCCTTCGCCGCCACGTCGCGGTACGCCTGGGTCCTGAACAGATCGTGGCCGGGGATCTCGTAGAGGTTGCACACGAGCGGCGAGCCCACCTCGGACTGGTATACCTGGGCGCTGTAGAAGCCGGCCCGGAGGAGGTCGGGCGCGTGGCGGCGGATGTACCAGTCGTCCACCCGCGCCCGGTGCTCGGGCGGTACATCCGACCGCGCCGTGTAGATCGTCGGCAAGGTTCCCATCGCTCTCAGCCTCCGTGACTCACGCTAGGATCCAGGCGATCGCGCAGGGCGTCGCCGACGAAGTTGAACGCCACCACGGCGAGGAAGATGCCCGCCGCCGGGACCGCCACCACCTGGGGCGCCGCCCGGAGGTAGGCGCGCCCGGCGCCCAGCATGGCGCCCAGCTCCGGCGACGGCGGCTGGGCCCCCAGCCCCAGGAAGCTCAGGCTCGCGCCCATCAGCATGTTCTGCGCGCAGAAGACGGCCGACTGAACCGTCAGTGCCGGGACGCAGCTCGGGAACACGTGACGGAGGAGGATCCCGCGCTCGGCGCGCCCGAGGGCCCGGGCCGCCTCCACGAACTCGCGGCTCTTGGTGGCCAGGACCACGGAGCGCACCAGGCGGATGTACTGGGGCACGGTCCACACCGCGATGGCGATCATCGCGTTCACGAGGCTCGGTCCCAGCACCGCCACCAGCACGATGGTCAGCAGGAAGTAGGGGAACGCGAGCAACAGGTCGGTTGCCCGCATGATCACCGTCTCCAGCAGCCCGCCGTAGTAGCCGGCCACCAGGCCGAGCCCGACGCCGACGGCGGCGCCGGCGGCCACGGTCACCAGGCCCACCGCCAGCGTGAGCCGGAGCCCGTGCAGGAGCCGGCTCAGCAGGTCCCGGCCGATCCAGTCGGTCCCCAGCGGGTATTCCCCGCCGGGCGCCTGCAGCCGGAGCCGCAGGTCGGACTTGATCGGGTCGTGCGGCGCCAGCCAGGGGGCGCCCCCGCCGCCCGCCAGCAGGAGGACGAACAATAAGATCCCGATCACCGGGCGGGGGCCGCCGAGCCGGCGGACTCTCACTGGAGGCGGATCCGCGGGTCGATGAGCACGTAGCTGACGTCGACGAGGAGGTTCACCAGGATGAACCCGCTCGCCGTCACCAGCACGCAGCCCTGGACCAGCGGGGTGTCGCGGGCGGAGATCGCCGAGACGACGAGCTGCCCCACCCCCGGATAGGCGAACACGGTCTCCGTGATGACCGAGCCGCCGATGAGGAGGCCCACCTGGAGGCCGACCACCGTCACGACGGGGACCAGGGCGTTCCGGAGCGCGTGCCGGCCGACCACGATCGCCTCGCGGAGCCCCTTGGCCCGCGCGGTCCGCACGTAGTCCTGCCGCAGCACCTCGAGCATGCAGGCCCGCACCATCCGGACGTTGTAGGCCACCAGGAAGCTGGCCAGCGTGACGGCGGGCAGCACGAGGTGGCGCCACGAGCCGGCGCCCGAGGTCGGGAACCAGCGGAGCCGGAAGGCGAACGCGTAGATCAGCAGCAGGCCGGTGACGAAGATCGGCACCGAGATCCCCACCAGGGTCGTGGTCAGGACCGCCTCGTCCAGCACCGACCGGCGCCGCACCGCCGCCACGATCCCGCCGGCCAGGCCGACGGCGATCGAGAGGCACAGGGCGGCGGCGGCGAGCCGCAGCGTGTACGACAGGGCGTCGAGCACCTGCGGCATGACGGGGCGGCGGTCCACCCAGGAGTCGCCCAGGTCACCCCGGAGCACCCCGGCCAGGAACCGGCCGTACTGGACCGGCAGCGGCAGGTCGAGGCCGAACTCGTGACGCAGCGCCTTGACCTGCTCGGCGGACGGCGCGTTCGCCGCCAGCATCGCCGTGACGTCGCCGGGGGCGAGGTACATCATGCCGAAGACGACGAACGTCACCCCGAAGAGCAGCAGGACCATCGCCAGGAGCCGCCTGACGACGTACCCGCCCAGCCCGCTCACGCGACCGCTTCCACCGTCCTATCCGGCGAGTGGGCCGCCTACTTCTTCGGAGCGAGCCAGACTCGCGTATACGCCTGGGTGTACCACTCGTCGGGGTGCAGGACCATGCCGTTGACGTAGGTGTGCATGCTGGTGTTCCGGAAGGACGCGTAGAGGGGCACGCCGAGGGCCTGGTCCCGGTAGATCTGCCCGAGCTTGCAGTAGAGCTCCCGGCGCTTGTCCTTGTTCATCTCCCGCTGGGCGGTCAGGATGACCTGGTCCAGCTCGGGGCTGGTGAACCGCGGGGTGTTCTGGCCGGCCGGGGGGATGTTCGCGCCCAGGAAGAACACCGCCTTCAGGTCCGCGTCGGCGGTGGCCACCCCGTAGCCGTGGAAGATCAGGTTGTAGTCGCCTTCCGCGCTCTGCAGGACCTTCATGTAGGCCGGGAACTCGAACAGCCGGAGCGCCAGGTCCACGCCGACCGCGCGGAGCTGGGCCTGGATGGCCTCGGCCACCTCGCCGTTGCGCGGGTCCCGCTGGGGGTTGTTGACGAGGGTCAGCGCGAGCGGCCGGCCATCCTTCTCGAGGATGCCGTCCTTGCCGGGGCGGTACCCTAGCTCCGCCAGCCCCGCCTTGGCCTTGGCCTGGTCGTAGACCGGGAAGCCGACGTCGCAGGCGCCGAACACGGAGGGATTGAAGAGGCCGGTCGCGACCTGGCCGATGTCCGGGGTGACGACCTCTTCCACGATGCTCTTCACGTTGATCGCCTGCCCCAGCGCCCGCCGGAGCCGGATGTCGTCCGTCGGCGGCTTGCGGGCGTTGAAGTGGACGTTGACGTCCCGGTAGGTCGGGACCTTGGCCACGCGGAGCTTCGGGTTGGCCTTGAGCGTCTGGATCGCGCTCGGCGGGGTCTCGAAGAGCACGTCCGCCTCCCCGCTCTCCAGGGCCAGGACCCGGGTCCCCTCCTCCGGGATCACCTTGAAGATCAGGGTGTCGACGTACGGCGCCCCGCCCCAGTAGTCGGGGTTCCGGGCGAGCTTGATGTGCTGGCCGCGGACCCACTCGACGTACTTGAAGGGGCCGGTCCCCGAGGGGTGCAGCCCGTAGTCCTTGCCCCACTTCTTGACCTCGGCCGAGTCGGGGATGAGGGTCGCCAGCGACTGGGCCAGGGTGTCCACCAGCGCCGCGTTCGGGGTCTGGGTCTCCAGCACCAGCGTGTAGCGATCCACGACCTTGATGGGGATCTTGAGCATCTTGATGACGGCGGCGTCCCGGGCGAGGTCGGCGGGGTTGAGCTGGCGCTCGTAGGTGAACTTCACGTCCTCGGCGGTCAGCTCGTTCCCGCTGTGGAACTTGACGCCCTTCCGCAGCGTCACCTCCAGGCGCGTGGGGTCGAGGAAGCGCCAGGACTGGGCCAGGTGCCCGTGGAGCACGCCCTTCTCGTCCTTCCGGAAGAGCGGCTCGTAGACGTTCGCGAAGATGCGCACGGAGAAGCCCACCGCGGCGTGGGGGTCGAAGGTCTGCATGTCCGAGGGGGTGATGACCGTCAGGGTCCCGCCGCGGCGCGGCTGATCCTGGGCCTGCCCCACGGCCAGGACGAGGAGCACCCCCGCGAAGATTGCCGCCGAACCAGCCACGAGCCGTCTCCCACGCCGTCTCATCCCTCACCTCCGGGGTGCTCGGTCCCTCTCATCGCACGGGTTGCACGCGAATCCTGTTACTCGGCTCTAGCATCGCGGACGAAGGCGTGTCAAGGGTGGCCCGGACGGAGTACCATGGCCGCGCGATGCTCGACGTCGTGATCCGGGGTGGCAGCGTGGTCGACGGGAGCGGCGGGTCCGCCCGCCGCGCCGACGTCGCCATCGTGGCCGACCGGATCGAGGCCGTCGAACCGCTGCCGCGGGCGGAGGCGGCGCAGGTGATCGACGCGACGGGCCACGTCGTCGCGCCCGGATTCGTCGACATGCACTCGCACGCCGACTTCGTCCTCCCCGGCCTCCCGACCGCCGACAGCAAGGTGCACCAGGGCTTCACGCTGGAGGTCGTCGGCAACTGCGGGGCGAGCCCGGCCCCGCTGACGCCGGCCCGGCGCCAGGACGTCATCGACACCGCCCTCACCGTCCCACCCCTCCGCTGGGACTGGACCACCTTCCGCAGCTACCTCGACGGCCTGAGCCGGGAGGGCCTCTCGATCAACGTCGCGCCCCTGGTGGGACACGGGACGGTCCGGATCCTGGCGATGGGGGCGAGCGACGCCCGTCCCACCGCCGACCAGCTCCGGGCCATGCAGGCGGAGGTGCGGCGGGCGATGGCGGAAGGCGCCCTGGGGCTGTCCACGGGGTTGATCTACGCCCCCGGCCTGTTCGCGGACACCGACGAGATCGTCGACCTGGCGCGGGTCGCCGCCGAGGCCGGCGGCATCTACGCCAGCCACATCCGGGGCGAGAGCGACACGCTCCTGCCGGCCATCGCCGAGGCGATCGAGGTCGGGCGCCGGGCGGGGCTGCCGGTGCAGATCAGCCATCTCAAGGCCGCGGGGCAGGCGAACTGGACGAAGATGGGCCAGGCGATCGAGCTGATCGAGGCCGCGCGCGCCGACGGCCTCGACGTGACGGCCGACATGTACCCCTACCCGGCCGGCAGCACCGGCCTGACCGCCCTCCTGCCGGCGTGGGTCCACGTGGGCGGCCGCAAGCCGCTCCTCGCCCGGCTCGCCGATCCCGCCGACCGCGCGCGCATCCGGGCGGCGCTCGACGCCGGCGGCCTCGCCCGCGACGCCGGCTGGGACGGCATCGTGATCGCGGGCTGCCCGGCCCGGCGAGGCTACGAGGGCCGGACCATCGCCGACATCGCCGCCGAGCTGGGCGTGCCGGCCGGCGAGGCGGCGATCGAGATCCTGCGGCAGTCGGGGGGCGACGCCGACATGGTCCTCTTCATGATGAGCGAGGACAACGTCGCGCGGGGTCTCGCGCTGCCCTGGGTCATGATCGGCTCCGACGGCGAGGGGCGGGCCGCGCGGGGCCCCTACGCCGCCGGCAAGCCGCACCCGCGGAACTACGGCACCTGCCCGCGCTTCCTCGGCCACTACGTCCGGGACCAGCGGCTGGTGCCGCTGGAGGAGGCGGTCCGCCGGATGACCAGCCTGCCCGCCGCGAAGCTGGGGCTGAAGGACCGGGGCCGGCTCGCCCGCGGCGCCTTCGCCGACGTCGTGGTCTTCGATCCCGCGACGATCGCCGACACCGCGACCTTCGCGGACCCCCACCGCTACCCGCGCGGCATCGCCTGGGTGCTGGTCAACGGCCGGCCGGTGATCGCCGCCGGCGACCACACCGGAGCCCGGCCCGGGCGCGTGCTCGCGCGCTGAGATGAACGTGAAGGGGGCTGCGCCGCCCTCCCGGACCTGCAGTCGGACCACGCTGACGGTAGACCCGCTGCCGTCGTCGGTCGAGGTGGTCGCCACCCCATAGCGGGCGCTGCTCCGCAGGGCTTCACGACGGCCTCGGGGGCAACCTCGGGGCTGTTCGTGCGTCTAGGCCCATCGTACACAACGAGAGCCGCGCCCTCAGGCGAGTGCCCGGCGTGGTATCGTCGGGCGCATGCTGTCGGTGAGTCGCCTGTGGCCATGATCCCGGGGTCGAGGCGCGCTACGGGCCCGTAGCCTCGCTACGATGTTGACCCGTCCCCCATCCCGGCGTAGCATCCCGGCCATCGGGAGGTGGCGCATGAGGCGCTCGGCTGTCGCCCTCCTCACCCTCTACTGCCTTGCCACGCCGTTGTCAGCGTACAGTCAGCAGCCGGCAAAGCGGCCGTATCGGGTCGGCGTGCTCGTGTTGGGCTTCACGGTCCTGACCCCGGTCGTGCAGGGGCTCAAGGCCGGGCTGAAGGCAGAGGGCCTCGAAGAGGGACGGGAGGTTGTCTATGACGTGCAGATCATGCGGGGCGAGCCTCAATCCCTCTCTGAGGGGGTGAAGAGACTCATTGGGGGAGGAGCGGCTGTCATCCTCGCGCTCGGTGAGGAGGCGACCAGGGCTGCAATGAACGCGAGCCATCACATACCGATTGTCTTCGTCGGTGTCGGCGATCCGGTGGCCGCCCGGATCGTGACAAGCATCGCGCATCCGGGCGGCAACGTGACGGGTATCTCGGGCTTGACGACGGAGTTGGCACCTAAGCGACTGGAGATGTTCAAGGCGCTGGTCCCGACGCTTCGCCGTGTCTGGGCCGTGTACCACGCGGACGATGCGATGAGCGATACGGCAGCCCGGAGGGCGCAGGAGGTGGGGCCGTCCCTAGGACTTTCGGTCACGGTGCGTCCGGTGCGGACGCCCTCGGAACTCATCGAGACGCTCAAGGCGATTCCGGCGGGAGACGGGCTCTTCGCACCGTTCAACCCTTATTTCGACGTGCCCGGTTTGATGTTAGTTGCATCGTTGTCGGCTCGGCTTCCCGTGATCTACCCTTCGGCCTACTGGGTGCGCGCCATTACGCCGGGTTCTCCTGAGAGAGGCCTCGGGGGCCTGGCGTCCTACGGCTCGGATTATGAAGGGGAGGGTGTTCAGGCGGCACGACTCGTGGCGAAGATCTTACGCGGCGCCAAGGCGCAGGATGTGCCTGTAGAGGCGACGACAAAGATTCAGTTCGTCATCAATCTGAAGACGGCCAAGGCCCTCGACTTGACGATCCCGCCCTCCGTGCTGGCGCGGGCGGATGAAGTGATACAGTGACCCCCGGCGACCTCGCCCACCGCCGCCGCATCCTCTTCACGATGCTCACGGCGCTCAGCTTCCGCTACCCACGCGGTCGAGGCTTGGCTACGCTGCTATCCGGTCGATCGCAGACGACGCAACCCCGTGACCTGGCGAGTCGGACAGGAAGGAAGGAGCATCATGAGCATCCGTGATCGCGTCCCCGGGTACCGTGCCTGGCTGGTCGTCGCCGCCTTCCTGGGCCTGGGGGTGACGGCGAGCCGCGTCGCCGCCCAGCCGGTGGCGGGCGGCGACTTCACCTTCGGGTACTCCTCGAGCTTCGTCGACATCCTCGACCCCCACGTGACCTCCCAGTCGGTCAGCCACTTCATCATGATGAACATCTTCGACCCGCTGGTCTACCTGCGGACCAGCGGCGAGTTCGCGCCGGGCCTGGCCGAGTCCTGGTCCTCCAGCGCCGACGGCCTCGTCTGGACCTTCAAGCTGAAGCGCGGCGTCACCTTCCACGACGGGAGCCCGTTCAACGGCGAGGCCGTGAAGTTCAGCTTCGACCGGATGGTCGATCCGGAGACCAAGTCCCGCCAGGCCGGGGTCGCCCTGCGCGGCTTCTACGACCGCACCGAGGTGGTGGACGCCGCCACCGTGCGGATCGTCCTCAAGAAGCCCAAGGCGTCCTTCCTCACCGTCATCAGCCAGGCCTTCTTCGCCCCCGTGTCGCCGAAGGCGGTCAAGGAGCTCGGCACCGAGTTCGGGCGCAAGCCGGTGGGCACCGGGCCCTTCAAGTTCGTGGAGTGGGTGCAGAACCAGCACGTGAAGCTCGTGCGGAACCCCGACTACACCTGGGGCCCGCCGTTCCTCCACAAGGGCTCGGCCTACCTCGCCACCCTCACCTTCCGCCAGATCCCGGACCCCGGCGCGCGGCTGGCCGCGCTCGAGTCGGGCCAGGTGGACGCGGTGGACGTGCCGCCGACCCACCAGCTCGAGCGGCTCCGCGCCGACCCCCGCTTCCAGGTCAAGAGCGCGCCCCAGCCCGGCATGCCGTGGGGCTGGCCGATGAACAACAAGCGGGGCCCCACCGACGAGCTGGTGGTCCGCCAGGCGATGATCTACGCGGTCAACCGGGCGGCCCTGGTGAAGAACGTCCACCAGGGCGCCTACAAGCCGGCCTTCGGCCCCCTCACGCCCGTGACCTTCGGCTACAACCCGGCGGTCGAGAAGATGTACCCCCACGATCCCCGCAAGGCGGAGGCGCTCCTGGAGGAGGCCGGCTGGAAGAAGGGCCCGGACGGCATCCGGACCAAGGACGGCAAGCCCCTGGTGATCGAGCACTACGTCTTCTACTCGACCGCCGAGGCGGAGTTCGTCCAGGCCGAGTGGAAGCAGGTCGGCATCAAGTCGAACATCAGCCTCCAGGAAGTCGGCACGGTCAACCAGGTGGCCACCGAGGGGGTCAAGAACAACCTGGCCCCGCTCCCCTTCGCCTCGCTCGACCCCGAGCTGATGACCACGCTCTTCCACTCCCGGAACCAGGGGAAGGGCTTCAACTGGACCTTCCACAGCATCAAGGAGATCGACGACCTCCTGGACCGCGGCGAGGTGGAGCTGGACGTGAAGAAGCGGGCGGAGATCTACGGGCGGTTCCAGGTGCTGGCCATGGAGAACGCCCTGTTCCTGCCGGCGTTCGTCCGGGAGACCATCCACGTCTACAAGGCCCCGGTGCAAGGCGTCCAGTTCAACCGCCGGGGCTACGACGCCTACTTCGTCGAGATGTGGTGGAAGAAATAGGAGCCGGATCGACGCGGGCGCCTGACCGGTAGACGGGCGGTCCGTGGGCCGCTATCTGGTCCGCCGTCTGGCCGGGATGCTGTTCGTGCTGCTCGGGGTCGCCGCCGTCGTGTTCACCCTGATGAACACGCTGCCCGGCGATCCGGCGACGATGCTCGTGTCGCACTTCGGGGCGTCGGCCCGCGACATCGAGATCCTCCGGGAGCAGCTCGGCCTGAACGACCCGTTCCTCGTCCGGTTCGGCCGCTTCATCGGGGGCGCGGTCCAGGGCGACCTGGGAAAGTCGTTCCAGCAGAACCGCCCCGTGACCCGGATCCTGCTGGAGAACACGGCGCCCACCGTGCGGCTGGCCCTCCTGGCGGTGGCGCTGGCGACGGTCCTCGGGGTGCTCGTCGGCGTGGCGGCGGCGGTGCGCCGGGGGAGCTGGGCCGACTTCCTCACCATGCTGGTGTCCCTGCTCGGCATCTCGATGCCCGGCTTCTGGCTGGGCCTGATGCTGATGCTGCTCTTCGCCGTCCAGCTCCGGTGGCTGCCGGCCCTCGGGGACCAGAGCTGGCGCGGCATCGTGCTGCCCGCCCTCACGCTCGCCCTGCCGGCCTCGGCCATGATCGCCCGGCTGACCCGGTCCAGCATGCTGGAGGTGCTGCGCGAGGACTACCTCCGCTCGGCCCGGGCCAAGGGCCTGCCCGAGCGCACGGTGATCTTCCGCCACGCGCTGCGCAACGCCCTCATCACGGTCATCACCTTCGTGGGCCTGCAGTTCGGCCTGCTCCTGGGCGGGAGCGTCGTGGTGGAGTCGCTCTTCTCCCGTCAAGGGCTGGGGCAGGTCGTCGTGGCCGCCGTGTTCGCCCGGGACATCCCCATCGTCCAGGGCTGGTGCCTGCTGGTGGCGGCGACCTACAGCGTGGTGAACCTCGCCGTGGACCTCTCCTACGCCCTCGTCAACCCGCGTATCCGCTACGACACGCCGTAGCATGGCGGCCGCGGTCCCGGAGCTGCGCCGCTTCCTCGCGCACAGGGGCGCCGTGGCCGGCGGCGTCCTCCTCCTGGTGATCGGGCTGGGCGCGGCGCTGGCGCCCCGCCTCGCGCCCTACGACCCCATCGCCCAGGACCAGCGCGCCTCGCTCCAGGCGCCGGGGCGGCCGCACCCCCTGGGCACCGACGTGTTCGGCCGGGACATCCTGAGCCGCGTGATCTGGGGTGGGCGGGCGTCGCTGCGGGTGGGCCTGCTGGCGGTGGCGGTCGGCGCCGGCCTGGGCACCCTCCTCGGTCTCGTGGCCGGCTACTACGAGGGCTGGGCGGGGTCGATCGTGCTCCGGCTGACGGACGTCCTCCTCGCCCTGCCGGGCATCCTGCTGGCCCTGACGATCGTCGCCGCCACCGGCCCGAGCCTGGAGAACGTCATCGTGGCCGTGGGCATCTCGTCCGCGCCCGCGTACATCCGCGTGGTGAACGGCTCGGTGCTCGACGTGAAGACGCGCGCGTTCATCGAGGCGGTGCGGGCGTCCGGCGCCGTGGACCTGCGCGTGATCGCGCGCCACCTGCTGCCCAACATCCTGGCGCCGGTGATCGTCCTCACCACGGTCGGACTCGGCAATGCCCTGCTCGTCGCGGCCACCCTGAGCTTTCTCGGCCTGGGGGCCCAGCCGCCCAGCCCGGAGTGGGGGGCCATGCTCAGCCAGGGGCGCGAGTTCATCTTCGGCTACTGGTGGATCGCCACCTTTCCCGGCCTGGCCATCCTGCTGGCGGTGATCGGCGCCAACCTGCTCGGCGAGGGCATGCGGGACCTGCTGGACCCGCGGCTGCGTGTCAGTTAGCGAGCCTCGTCTCGGTCCACGAGGGCGAGGATCTTGCCGACTGTTTCCTGGAGCACGTCGGCCGGCAGATTGCCGATGCGCCTCGCCTTCCGCACGCGCCAGTCAAGGCTCTTGATCTGATCTGAGAGTATCGCCCCCTCGACACCAAGCCCCTGCGGGAGCAGCACCTCGAAGGGATATCCCTTCACTTGGGAGGTGACGGGACAGCAGAGGGCCAGCCCCACCCGGCGGTTGTACACGCTCGGGGAGATGACCACGGCGGGGCGATGGCCCGCCTGCTCGTGGCCCGCTTGCGGGCTGAACTGAAGCCAGATCAGGTCCCCGCGCGCCGGCACGTAGGCGGCCACTACCAAGCCTCGCGGCCGACCGCTCTACCGGTCGAAACCTCACCGTGTAGGTTCCGCCGGCTCACTTTCCGGAGAAGCACGTTCAGGGAATACCTGCGAACTCGAAGGGGGCGGACCAAGAGCTGCCCGTTCTCAACCGACAGATCTACGGTAGCCCCCTCGCCCACCTGAGCCTCGGCGGCAAACGAGCGCGGAATTCGCAATCCGAGGCTGTTACCCCACTTCTGAATCTTCGTCTGCATGAGACCTCCTGCCGGATATACAATGAATACACAGGGCGAGGCCGGCGGTCAAGTCCTCGGTCCTGCGGGGCCGGACCACCCGGGCGAGCCCCGGGAGATCCTGCTCCAGCACCTGGCGGTCGCTAGCAGGTTCCCCCGGCTTCAGAGCCCGGCGACGTCCACCGCCCGGCCCTCGGCGGCGCTCCGGGCTACGGCCTCGGTGAACTCCATGTAGCGCACGCCGTCCTCGAACGTCGTGCGCGCGACCTTCTCCCGGCCGCGGATGGCGTTGACGAACTCCTCCTCCACCCGCCACCCGATCCGGCGCTCGGCGGGGATCGCGATCTCGCGCAGCTCGCGCTCGCCCCGCCGCCCGCCCGACAGGCGGCCCCGGTCGGCCTCGAGCCGCAGCGTGCCCTCGCTCCCGAAGATCCACACCTCGCTCGGCGGGGCCAGCGCCGTGACCGCGCTGAACCGGAGATGGGCGACGGCGCCGCTCTCGAGCGTGGCGAGGACGTCAACGTGGTCCGGCACGCTGACGTCGTGCCAGGCGCCGGCGGCGTCCCGGCGGCGCGGCACGCTGACCTTCGTCATCGCCATCACCCGGCGGGCCGGGCCCAGCCAGCGCATCATCGCCTCGTACCAGATCCCCATGTTGAGGACGTTGAGCCCGCTGAGCGCGATGTCCTGCCGCCAGTGGAGCGCGGCCTCCCGGTCCACGAAGCTCCCCTGGGCCGCGTTGAGCTCGACCGCCAGCACCTCCCCCGGGTAGCCCTCGGCGACGAGCGCCTGGAGCGTCCCGTCAACCTCGAGCGTGTGGGGCGCGGGCACGAGCTGGGCGACGAGGTGCGGCGCCCGCCGGGCGGCGTCCAGCATCTGCCGCGCCTCGGCAGCGTTCATCGCCATGCGCGCCTCGCAGAGGACGTGCTTGCCGTGCTGGAGCGCGGCCTCGGTGACCTCGCGGTGCAGGTACGGCCAGGTGCCGATGCACACGGCGTCAACGTCGGGGGCGGCCACGACCTCCCGCCAGTCGTCGTGGACGCGCGGGATCCCGAACTCGCGCGCGACGCGCTCACCCGACTCCCGCGTCCGGTTGGCGACCGCCGCCAGCTCCACGCCGGGCTGGGCCCGGAGCTTCGGGATGTGGTGAAGGCGGGTGTTCTTGCCGGCGCCCACGAAGCCCACGCGGATCGTCCGGATCTCCATGGATCGAGATCATAGCACCGCGAGCCGGGGGTCACCGGCGCGCCACCCGGGCGCCGGCCTCAGGCGCGGCGAAGCCGCGCGAGAGCGCTCCGCACGAGGGCCTTCAGCGGATGGGCCCGCTCCCGAGGGACGGGCGGTCGACGCGCCAGGGCCTCCTCCAGGCCGGCGATGACCTCCAGGCGCTCGTCGGCGTGACGGGCCAGGTCGGCCCACAGCACGAGCTCCGCCTGGACGTCACCCAGCGGCACCGCCGGGGATGACCACGCGCTCGACCCGTCGAGGCTCAGACCGCTGGCCCGTAGCTGCTCGCCCCACCCGCTGCGCATCCGCGCGAGCGAGAAGGCTGCCGCCCGGGCCCGGCCGGCCCGAGCCAGCTCCGCCCGCCTCGACGGCAACTCGTCGAGGATCGTCCGGGCCCATGTCGGCGCCGAATCGGCTGCCGGCAGGAGGGCAGCGTCGGCGACCAGCTCGCGAAGGACCTCGAGGTCCGAGCAGACGACCGGGCAGCCGGCCGCCATCGCCTCCAGGACCGGCAGCCCGAAGCCCTCGAACGAAGAGGGGAACACGAGCGCCTCGGCGCGCTCGTACAGGGCGCGGAGCGCGTCGTCGGCGACATAGCCCAGGTGCACGACCCGGCCCCGATGGCGCTCGGCACACCCCTCGGTGGCCGGTGACCCCCAGTGCCAGCCGGTCAACACCAGGGTCAGGTCCGGGCTCGAGCGCCAGACTTCCTCCATGACCGCGAGCAGGAAGGCGTGCCGCTTGTGCGCCCAGTCCCGGGCCGGGTAGAGGAGGAAGCGGCCTTCGACAGGAGGCGCCGCCGCCGACGCCGGGAGTGGGTCGACCCCGGGCGCGACCACGGCGACCGCTTCGGGATCGAGCGGGAGATGGTGAAGGAGGCGCCGCTTCGAGTACTCCGAGATCGTGACCACGCGGGTGACACCCGTGAGCGACTGGTAGAGGGTGCGGCGGCGCCGCGTCTCCGCCGCCGGCAAGGCATCCGGCCAGTCGAGCGCGTAGGCGTCGGGCATCGAGACGACGTGCGGCGTCGATCGAAAGGCGTCCACCCGGTCAAGGGGGCCCGGGCCGAAGAGGGGGCTGACGATGACGTCGGGCCGGAGCGCCTGCAGCACCGGCCCCGGGTCGCCGAGGCAGGGCAGCACCGTCGCCGTCTCGTCCCCCGCCCAGGCGCCGAAGCTCGACGCGAACCGCCGCCCGACGGCGACGACCACGGTCAGCTCACCGCGCCGGGCGTGGTCGAGCAGGAGCCGGGTCACCTCGAGCGCGATCCGGCTGGCCCCGCCATTGCGGGGCGGGTCGAGCTCGATCAGGTTGACGAGGCAAGTCTGAGGCACGGGCGGGCGACCCGGGTCAACCGCAGCTCATGACCGCGGGGGCGGCGGCCAGGCCGCCCGGATCATTTCACCGGCGCGATCGGCCGCCACCGCCGGCCGTCACGGCAATCGCCCGGCCGATGGTGTCGGGCCGCCGGCGGCCGCGCCGCGTCCAGCGGACGATGCCGGTGATCCCGTCGACCGCGACCTCGGCGCCGTCGGGGATGCGCCGGGTCGCCCCGGGCACGCCCAGCACGGCCGGGATGCCGCGCTCCCGGGCCAGCGCCGCGAGGTGCGACGTGCTGCCGCCGCGCTCCGCCACCACCCCGACCACGCGCGGCAGCACCGCCGCCAGGGCCGGTCCCGCAACGCCGGTGACCAGGACGTCGCCGAGCCCGACCCGATCCAGGTCCCGCTCGCTCCGCACCACGCAGGCCCGACCCGCCGCCCGGCCGAGCCCCGACGGGTGCCCGGTCAACCCCGGGTGCCGGCGCCAGAGGGCGCCGTCGGGGAGCGGGAGCGGCTCGACCCGCAGCGGCCGCGCCTGCAGCAGGCAGAGGCCCTCGTCGCCGAGTGCCCACTCGACCTCGACCGGGAGACCGAGGAGCGATTCCGCCGCGCGCACCAGGCGCCCCAGCTCCTCCGCCTGGGCCGGCTCGAGGCACGGCGCCTCGACCAGGGCGGTCGCGACCGATCGGACCCGCGGTCCGGCATCGCCCGCGCACGCCAGGAGCTGATCCTTGACGCCCGGCTCGACCCTCACCAGCGACCCGTCCCCGGCGAGGTGGAAGCGATCGGGCACGACCTCCCCGTGGGCGACGGTCGCGCCGAGCCCCCACGCCCCGGTGAGCAGCATGCCGCCCTCCGGCGTCCGGCTCAACGCACCCCCCGCGGCACGGGCCGGGACCAGGCGCTGGACCAGGACGGCCATCGCCGTGCCGGCCGGGTCGAGGCCCCGCTCGCCGAGGTAGCGGAGCACCCGGGTGGACCAGAGCGACGCCCAGCACGCGCGGACCGCCGTCTCGAGGTCCTGCTGGCCAGCGATGCCGAGGAACGTCTCGAACTGCCCGGCGGCCGAGGCCCGGGGTGAGTCTTCCAGCAGCGCCGACGAGCGCACCGCCACCGGCCCGGGGGGCGGGGGCAGCTCGAGCGGAGCTCGCATGAGCCCCAGGCGCACCGCAAGCGCGAGCCGCCGCGCCGCCGGCTCGTCCGCGGTCGCGACGCGCGCGGCCGCGTCGGCCACCCCGGCCGCGGCGAGCGCGGCGCGGTAGACCTCCGCCGGCAGGACCACGCCGTCCGGCACCGGCAGGCCGGCCCGGCGGAGCTGGCCCAGCGCGGCCGCCTTCGGGCCGACCCGCTCAGCCTCGGCGTCGGCGGCGTCGAGCGGCAGGCCCCATCCGGTCACCGGATGCTCCTCGTCGCCCCGCGTCAGCGGGCGTCGGCGGGGAGCGGCGCCAGGTCGTTGAAGTACTGCGGATAGGCGCGCTGGACCTCCTCCAGGAACGACGGGTTGAACTGCTCCGGGATGGGCAGGCGCGCCGGCGCACTGGTGAGGGTGAGCCGCAGGATATCGTCCTGCGCCTCCTCGAACGCCCGCATGCTGTACCGGGAGATCCGCGGGTCGTAGCGGATGTGCGCGATGGCCTTCTTGGCGACGGTCAGGTCCACGTTGGGCACCCACCGGGAGAAGATCTCCACCGCCTCTTCCCGGTGCTGCCGGGTGTACTGGGACGCCGCGGCCAGCCCGGCGATGAAGCTCTTGACCACCTGCGGGCTCTCCTGGAGCGTCGGCTCGTGCGCGGTGGCCACCATAATGTAGGCGAGGTGTCCGCCGCCCCGCAGGACCACGTAGGACTCCGGGACGCGCTCCAGCACCATCGTGTTGAACGGCTCCCACGAGACGATGGCGTCCACCTCGCCGTCGGCCAGCGCCGGGACCAGGGCGGGCGGGGCCATGATGTTCTCGATCGTCACCTCGTCGTAGCGGATGCCCCGCCGGCTCAGGGCCATCTTGAAGAACTCGTCCGAGGTCTGCTCGCGGGCGAGCCCCACCCGCTTGCCCCGGAGATCCTCGAGCATGCCCGGCCTAATGCCGGACGCCTTGCGGGCGACGATGGCCAGGGGCTCATCGAAGCTCCGCGTGGTCGCGTCGTTCATGATGATGGCGATCACCTTCAGGGGATCGCCCCGGTGACGCGCCTTGATGAACGTCGTCACGCTCATGTCCCCGATCTGGACCTCGCGCTTCTGCATCGCGGCGACCATGTCGGACCCGGTGCTGACGACCTTGAGTCGCACGTCCACGCCGTGCGTCTTGAAGAACCCCTTGTCCACGCCCACGAACATCGGCAGGTGCCCGAAGTTGTTACCGATGACGACGTCCAGCGTTGGCAGCGTTGGCAGCGTTGGCAGCGTCGGCATCCCTTGCGCCGCGCCCGGGCCCGCCGGCAGCAGGACCAGCCCGAGCGCCAGCCCGATCACGACCAGGCTCACGCCGCTCGCGCGACCCGATCCCGGCCACTGGGTTCGCATCGTCCTTTCCTCCTCGTCAGTCCCAATCGGCGACCACGGCTACCCCACGTAGGTGATCTGCTCGACCGGGAAGTTGGAGATGATCTCGATCCCCTTGTCGTTGACGATGAGCATCTCCTCGATCCGCACGCCGAACTCGAACTTCTTGCCGTGCTGGGTCTCGAGCGCGAAGACCATGCCCGGCTGGATCTTCAGCGGGTGGTCGAGCGACCAGATGCGCGAGATCACCGGCTGGTCGTACTGGGCGAGACCCAGGCCGTGGCCCCAGAGGTTCGCGGCCGCCTGGTCCTCCTCCTTGTAGCCCCAGGCCTCCTTGGCCGACGGCCACTTGAGCGCGATGTCCCGGGTGGTGGCGCCCGGCTTCACCGCCTTGATCGAGTCGTAGAGCCACTTGAGCGCCATCGCGTAGTAGTCCTTCATCGCCTGGGTCGGCGGCTTGCCCACGCAGTAGGTGCGGTAGTAGCACGACTTGTAGCCGTTCCAGGTGAGCGCGGCCAGGTCCATGAAGACGATCTCGCCCGGCTGGATGATGCGATCCGAGAAGTTGCGCCAGTTGGGCCAGGTGTTGGGGCCGGAGGAGACGATGACGTCTTCCACGTCCTCCATGCCCGGGACCGAGTAGAGGTACTCCATGATGTGGGCCGTCACCTGGTTCTCGGTCACGCCCGGCCTGAGGAAGCGCATGGTCTCCCAGTGGGCGGCGTCCCCGATGGCGCCCACGATGCGGAGGCACTCCTGCTCGTCCTCGTTCTTGATGGCGCGGGCCTCCATCATCGGCGTCATGCCGTCGGCCCACTTGATCTTGGTGTCGCCGAACGCCTGCAGCATGTTGATGTCGATGAAGTCCACGCCCAGGGTCTTGCCGGCCACGTCGAACCGCTTCATCTCCTTGATGACGGCGGCCGTGAACTTCTTGACCTGCTGCTTGGAGGCGGGGCCGGCCGCGCCCTTGATCCAGGCGTAGGACCAGCGGATGTTCTCCTCGGGGATCCAGGGGGCGTGGCGCTGGATCTGGAAGCCGATGTCCCCCTGCTCGAAGAGGACCGGCTGCCCCTCGCCGCACAGGAGCGCGTAGCGCAGGCCCGGCTTCAGGCGGTTCCAGCCGGGGGTCAGCGTGCTGGTGACGTAGCGGACGTTCTCGTCGTACATGAGCAGCAGCGCGCCGAGCCCGTGCGCCTTCATCCGCTCCCGGGCGCGCTCGAGCCGGTACTTGCGCAGCCGGTCCCAGTTGACGCGCTGCTGCCAGTCGACCCCGACCGTTCCGAAGTTGGCCATTCCGTTCCTCCTGTGTGGCGCCTTGGTCCGCTACGTCGTCACGAAGTCTTCAGCCTCACGCACAGCTCGGGTATCCTCACTCATGGTAAGGAGGTGGGCCTCCATGCCGAGCACGACCGTGACCAGCAAGGGTCGGGTCACCATCCCGAAGCGAATCCGGCAGTTCCTCCGGATCAAGCCCGGAGACCGGATCGATTTCGGCATCGACGCCAACGGCACGGTCGTCGTCCGGTCCGCCGGCACGGACGTCCAGACGCTGAAGGGCCTCCTGAGCCGTCCGGGGCGGCGCCCCGTCAGCCTCGAGACCATGGAGGCCGCCATCGCCCGGCACTTCCGCCGGCGCCGATGACAGGCCTCGAAACCGACGTCCTCGTCCGCTACCCCACCCAGGATGACCGAGCCGTCTCACGGATCCGTGAGCTCGAAGCCGTCGCGGTCGCTCAGCTCGTGCTGGGCGCCCAGGATCTCCTCCCGCAGGTTGCGCTCGACCCGGTCGAGCCGCTCCGCGAGGGCCGTCACGCCCTCGGTGGCGAGCTGGACCTGCGCGGTCATCCGCTCGGCGACGACATCGAAGTGCCGGCGGTTCTCCTCCAGGTAGGCTCTCAGCTCGGGATCCATCGGCTCTCCGCGCGGCTCCCCCGGACAGGCGCACGCCGTCTCACTGGTCGACGAACTCGAAGGCGTCGTGGGAATCCGAGTGGAGGTGCATGCCGGGGATCCCGGCCGACTGCACGTCGCCGCTCACCAGGTGGAGCCGGTTGCCGATGACGGCGCCGGCCAGTCCGTGGCGCGGGACCGGCATCCGAAGCAGGGCGGCCCAGGCGTTGGTGGCGGGATCGTAGCCCTCCACGGCCCGGAAGGCGGCCATGAACCGGTCGTCCTGGCCCTCGCCCCCCGCCACGTAGATCCGCCCGCGGTACACGCCCCAGGCCACCGCGCTCCGCGGCGTGGGCATCCGGGCCTTGATCGCGCCCCACTGGTCGGTGGCGGGGTCGTACTCCTCGACGACGTCGGTGTTGCTCGCGACGCTGATGAAGGCGGCGCCGAGCCGCCCGCCGAGGACGTAGATCTTCCCGCCGACGACGCCGACCGCCGCGTGGTTCCGCGCGGTGGGCATCGGCGAGCGCGCCCGCCAGCTGTCGGTGGCGGGATCGTACTCCTCCACGGTGCCCAGGGCGCGATGAGGCCGCGCCGGATGGACGGCGGGCTCCGCCGAGCCCGGGTGGGTGGAGGCGCCGCCGATGACGTAGATCTTGCCCCCGACCGCCGCCGCCACCGGCGAGCCCCGCCGGGTGGGCATGGGCGCCAGCAGCCTCCAGCTGTCCGCCGCCGGGTCGTACTCCCAGGCGTTGCCGATGGGGACCCAGGCCGGCGCGCCCGCCGCGGGCGGGACGAAGCCGCCGAACGCGTAGATCTTCCCGCCCAGCTCGGTGACGGCGACGTGGTGCGTCGCCAGGGGCATCGGGTTCTTGCGCGTCCACGCGTTGGTGCCGGGGCTGTACTCGAAGACGAGGCCGCGCGGGATCCAGCCCGGGGCGAGGCCGCCGAACACGTAGAGCCTGCCCCCCGCGGCCACGCCGTACAGCTCCTCGGCGGGCTCCGGGAAGGGCGCCAGCTTGACCCACTTGCCCGGCGCTTGAGCGCCCGCGGGCAGGAGCCCGAGGCCCAGCGTGGTCGCCACCGCCAGCACGAGCGCGAGCCGTCTCATCGCCACTCCTCCCTTCCCCGCGTCCGGGAATCTACCACACAACCCCTTGGTCGGGCCGGGCCCTCGCGCATCCTCGGCGATCGCTCCACGCGCGTCAGCCGGGCGCCGGTCCGACGGCCTGCCCGAACCGCCGGCCGAGGACCCGCCGCAGACCGGGCGAGGCCAGCATCGCGAGCGCCAGGACGAGCAGGGTGGCCGAGATCGGGCGCTCGAAGAAGACGAGCAAGTCGCCCCGCGAGGCGATGAGCGAGCGTCGCAGCGCGGCCTCGAGCTGGGGGCCGAGGATCATGGCCAGCACCAGCGGCGCCGGCTCGAAGTCCAGCCGGCGCACCAGGTAGCCGAGGCCCCCGAAGACCACGGTGGTCCCGAGGTCGAAGACGCTGTTGTTCACGCTGTAGGCGCCCACCAGGACGAACACTAGGATCAGGGGCGCCAGGATCCCGTACGGCACCTGCAGGAGCCTCACCCAGATCCAGATCAGCGGGAGGTTCAGGGCCAGGAGCACCACGTTGCCCAGGTACATGGAGGCGATGAGGCCCCAGAAGATGTCCGGGTGCTCGCTGACCAGCAGCGGGCCGGGCCGCACGCCGTGGATCAGGAGCGCGGCGAAGATCATGGCCATTGAGGCGTTGCCGGGGACCCCCAGGGTCAGGAGCGGGATGAACGAGCCGGTGGCCGCCCCGTTGTTGGCGGACTCCGGCCCCGCCACGCCTTCGACGGCGCCCTGGCCGAAGCGCTCGGGATAGCGACTCCACCGCTTCTCGACGGCGTACGAGAGGAACGACGAGATGATGGCGCCGCCTCCCGGCAGCACGCCCACGAGGAACCCCAGCAGCGACCCCCGCGCGACAGCCGGCGCGGCCTGACGCCACTCCTCGCGGCTGGGCAGGAGGCTCCCGATCCGCGTCTTCAGGACGTTGACCTTGATCGCCTGCTCCGCGTTGGCCAGCACCTCGCCGATCCCGAAGAGGCCCATCGCCGCCAGGATGAACGGCAGCCCCTCGCCGAGCTGGAAGACCCCATAGGTGAACCGGGGGCTGCCCATGATCGGGTCCAGGCCCACGGTCCCGAGCAGGAGTCCGAGGGCGGCCATCATGAGGCCCTTGGTCATGGACGCGCCCGACAGGTAGCCGACCATCACCAGGCCGAGCACCAGGAGCGCCGCGTACTCCGGGGGACCGAACCGGAGCGCGAACGCGGCCAGCGGCGGCGCCAGGCACATGAGCCCGACCAGGCCCAGCGTCCCGGCGATGAAGGAGCCGAAGGCCGCGACGGCCAGCGCCGCCCCGGCCCGGCCGCGCCGCGCCATCTGGTAGCCGTCGAGGCAGGTGACGACGGAGGCGGCCTCCCCCGGGATGTTCAGCAGGATGGAGGTCGTGGAGCCGCCATACATGGCGCCGTAGAAGATGCCGGCCAGCATGATGACCGCCGAGGTGGCCGGGATGCCGTAGGTGACCGGCAGCAGGAGCGCGATGGTCGCCGGCGGCCCCAGGCCGGGCAAGACCCCGATGGCGGTCCCGATCAGCGAGCCGAGGACGCAGTAGAGCAGGTTCGCCGGCGTCAGCGCCACGGCGAAGCCGGCAGCGAGGTTGCTTAGGATCTCCACTAGATTCCCTGAATCATCGAAATCATGGCAGTGCCATCACGTTCTTGAGGCGGGGCCGAGGAGCGAGCAGCGCTAGGACGCAGGGAGTCGCCCACCGCAGGCGTATGCCGCATACGCCGAGGATGGGCGACGACCGAGGACGACGCGATGCGACGCTCATCGGCGCCGCCCTCTCTCAGCGGAGCAGTGGTCCCGGCGGCAGGGGGACCTTCAGCCACAGCGCGAAGACGAGGTACGAGCCGGCCGCGGCGGTCACGGCCACGCCGAGGGCCACCGCCCAGCGGTGCGGCTCCACGACCCGCAGCATGAACAGCGCGAGCAGGAACGTCGAGAGGGGATACCCGAGCGGCTCCAGCACGAGGACGTAGGCCGCCAGGACGGCCAGGAGGGCCACCACCTTCAGCCCCCGCCCCCGCGCCGGCCCCGTCGCGGGGCGCGCCCGCAGGGCCTGGGCGAGGAGACCGAGGGCCAGGCCTCCCAGCGTCAGGCTCGTCCACCACGGGACGAACCCCGGGCCGGGATTCCGCGCCGTCCCGAACGGCAGCCGGCTGGCCTCTGACAGCGCGATGGCGGCGAACGCGAGGCCGGCGATCGCCGCCACCGCGTCGGGCTTGCGCACCGGCCGCGCTACTTCGGGACGCCGGCGGCGACCTTGGCGAACTCCTCCGACTCCTGGCGCCAGGCCGTCTCGAACTCCTTGCCCCCGAGGAACTGGATGTCGTCGCCGAGCTGCTTCACGAGCGCCTGGAACGACTTGTCCTCGGTGATCCGCTTGAACGCCGCCTCCAGCTTGTCCACGATCGGCTGGGGCGTCCCCTTCGGCGCCAGCACGGAGCGCCACATCGTGAAGGTCATGTTGACGCCTTCCTCACGGACCGTCGGGACGTTGGGCAGCGCCGCCAGCCGGCTCGAGTCGGTGACCGCCAGGGCCCGGAGCTTGCCGGCGCCGAGCTGGGGCATGAGCTGGGCCGCGAACGAGAAGGTCCCGTCGGCGTGTCCACCGAGGACTGCCAGCATGGAGGGGCCACCCCCGTCGAAGGGGATGTTGTTGTACTCGATCCCCCCGGCCCGCGCGATCAGCCGCATCGGGAAGTCCGCCGCGCCCCACGGCCCGGTGTTGGCGAAGCTGAGCTTCCCCGGGTTCTGCTTGGCGAACGCGATGACCTCGCGGAGGCTCTTCCAGGGCGCGTCCGCCCGGACCGCGAAGATCGTCGGGCTGTAGTTGATGCGGGCGACCGGCGTGAACTGGTCGGGGCCGGTGGGGGCCTTCTGGACCAGGGCGAAGATCGTGTTCGGCCCCGTCCCGCCCAGCAGCAGGGTGTGGCCGTCGGGCTTGGCCCGGCTCACGTACTGGGAGCCGACCGCGCCGCCGCCCCCCGGCTTGAGCACCACCACGAGCGGCTGCCCGAGGTAGGGCTGGGCGACGCTCACGATCGCCCGGGCCGTCAGGTCGTGTGACCCCCCGGGGCCGAACGGGATCACGAGCTCGATGGGCTTGCTCGGAAACTCCTGGGCCCGGGCCGCGAGCCCCGGGGCGAGGAGTCCGGCGAGCCACGGCCAGGACGAGCAGGGATCGCAGGGAGCTGCGCATGATGGGCCTCCTCGGGTTGACTCGGCGCGCCATTCGGTCGTCGGGCGAGGGTCCGGGTGCCGGTACCGTACTATCGGCCCCCGGAAAACTCAACGGGGCGGGAGGAGAGAGCGGAGGGAGGCTCCGACTGCGTCCCTTCCTTCCCTGCCCTCTCCCCGGTGGGGAGAGGGCAGGAGGAATCGGGGTCAGATGGCGAAGGCTTAGAGCGGGCACTGGCCGAAGTGGGTCGGCCCGTGCTTGAGCAGCAGCTTGTTGGCCAGGACCTCGTCGGCGACGGCGCGCCCGGCCGCCAGCCCGGCTTGGTTTCCGCTGAGATTGAAGTGGATCCCGCCGACCACCCGCGAGATCCCGGCCTCTTCCGCGGCCGCCGAGAAGCTGGGATACGTCCGCTGGGCAAAGGGCACACCTGAGGCTGGGATCGAAGCCAGTTTGACCTCGACCGCGTCATTGCAGAAGACGCCGGCCAAGGACCCGGGCGGCAGCGGCGCTGAAGGAGCTGTGACCGGACCAGTGCTCCGGCGAGGTGCCGATGCCAGCAGGGAGTGCGCGTCCAGCCCAATCCGGGTCAGCAATGGTGTTGTCATTGCCGTCGGTGTCGGCCTCCCGGATGGCAGTGAACGGCCGCCAGAAGCGTAAGTGAACTTCGTCTGGTAGGTCGGGGCCACGGTGTCGGCCATGGCCATGCTCACCAGCGCGAACAGCCGCGCGGTGTCCGCCAGGTGGAGGTCCGCCTCCGTCGGACACCGCGGTCGTGACCTGGAGCCACGCCCCCGGCCGGCTGGTTCGTGTCTCCGCCCAGGCCCAGAAATTGAACGTCGCGAGCTTGGCCGCGTCGGGGATGGCGGCGTTGCCCAGCAGCTTCTCCTCGGCGAACGTAGCGGCGTAGTCGAGGCTCGCGAGCGGCGGCGGCCCCGAGCTGACGTAGGCGACTCGGTTGAATACTCCACTATCCGGGCGAGGTTCAGACGAGCGGATTCGCGATGGCGAAGGGCGCCAGGTAGCGGGGCTGAACACCCGACCGGCTCGTCCGGAAGATCCCCGTCGGGTCTGGCCGACGAGCCAGCCGGCTGCGTCTCGCGCGCCGCTGATCCCGTCATCCACGCGCGCCATGAGCACCTCGAGCCCGACGTGCTCACCCCAGTCTTCCCGGCCGTGACCCGCGGCCCGGAGCCGAGCGCCAGGTCGGGGCGAGCTGGGCTCGTCGTCGAACTCAGGACGAGGTTCGGCTGGGGTCGGGAGGGAACAGGCCGCACAGGACGGTGTGGGCCGCCGCGGCGGCCGCCGCGACCGGATGACCGAGCGCCGGGGCCCCGGTCGGCGGCACCAGCGCGTGCTGGCGGTCGATCAGGGTGAGCTTCGAGCACGATGCCGTTGACCGCGTCGTACATGGCCACGTTGACCATGGCGTACGTCCGGGCGGCCTTCGCGTCGCTCAGGTTCTTGGTACGAGCCGTCCGAACGCGCACCTGATTCCAGGTGCGGATGACGTCGCCCGACTGGAAGAAGGTGGCCGCCCCGTCGGGGACGCCGACGGCCAGCGTCAGCAGCAGCGCGGTGAGAGTAAAGAGCCATCTCGCCGTACGGTTCACGAACGCCCTCCCTTTCTGAAGCCTTCGGGTTGAACCTCGAACCCGACCGCACTCTTCGCGTGTCGTTTTTCGGGAGTGCATTTCTCATTCCTGAGATGCCGGCGACGTCTCGGGCCGTCTCAGTGTTTACACTGACGCCGCCAAAGCCCCCGGGACCGCACGGCTTTTGTCCGTACGAGAACTCCACGGCGTCCGGGCGACGACACTCGACTTCCGCGGCCCGGGCGTTTGATCGCTGCCGAATTTTGTTGTACAACCGGGACAACCTGGCACAAGGAGGGGACCCATGCCATCGGGACGAACGGCCGCGCAGATCGGGTTGGCCATCGTGGGGGGAGGCCGGATCGGCCTCATCCGGGGGGAGATCGCGGCCCGGCATCCGAGCGTCGGGTGGATCGGCCTCGCCGAATCCCGGGCCGACCGGGCCAAGGAGGTCGCCGAGCGGATCGGCGCCGATTTCGTGACGACCGACCACCGCGAGCTGCTGGCGCGGCCCGAGGTGACGGCGGCCGTCATCGCCACCGACGAGCACCTCCACGTCGATCCCGTCCTCGCCGCGGCGGAGCGAGGGCTGCCCCTCCTCATCGAGAAGCCGCTCGCCACCACCCTCCGGGAGTCGGCCCGCGTGCTGGAGGCGATCCGGGCCTCCGGCGTCGACGCCGTCGTGGGCTACACCCAGCGGTTCCGCCGCCGCTTCCTGGCCGCCAAGGAGAAGCTGCGGACCGGCCAGCTCGGCGACGTGACCCTGGTCACCTCGCGGGCCTTCATGAACCGGCTGGTGGCGCTCGACAACTACCGGCGGACCGACCGGCCCGAGACGATCTCGCCCATGGTCATCTCGGGCACGCACGCGCTCGACCTGGTGATGTGGCTCCTCGACGGCAAGACCCCGGCCGAGGTCTACGCCCGCTCCGTGGACCGCGTGCTCGGGCCGTCGGTGCGGGGCATCGACGCCACCGCCGGCCTGATCACCATGACCGACGGGACCCTCTATCACCTCAACATCTCCTGGGCGCTGCCCACCGTGTGGCCGGGCTCGGTGTACAGCCTGGAGATCGGGATCGTCGGGACGGACGGGGTCCTCACGATCGACGACACCCACCGCGACGTGATTCTGGCCACCACCCGACCCCAGGCCGCAGGATACACCCCGGAGTCCACTCGCCACGTTGACTTCCTCACCAGCTACCCGCCCGGCAACGTGGCGCTGGGCGAGCTGTGGGGGCCGATGCGGGAGGAGACCCAGGCCTGGCTCGGGCGCGTGGCCCTGGGCCACGCGACGCCGCACGCGACGGCCGCCGAGGCCCACGACCGCCTGATGCTGACCAAGGCAATGGACCTCTCGGCCCGGCTGAGGCGCCCGATCCCGCTCCCGATCACGCCCGACGACGAGACGCGCTGAGCGGCTGCGCGGGGAGGGCCGCCATGACGAGCGATCCTACGCGGCGCGGCCTGGACCCCACGATCACCAAGCGCGAGGTCGTCTTCACCGTGACCGTGGAGGGGGTGACCCCGTTCCTGAAGGTCGCCACCGCCTGCCGCAACGGCGAGGACTCTTACACCTTCGTGTCCGACGAGGGCCCCCTCCTCGGGGGCCTCGGGTCGGCGCCGCCGCCCCTGGCCTACTTCAGCGCCGCCATCGCCTTCTGACTCATGACCCAGGTGTCCCGGTACGGGCACATGCTGAAGATGCGGGTGGACCGGATGCGCATGCACGTCACCGCCCGGTACCGGGTCGACGGCTCGGTGCTGAACGACACCATCCAGGCCCGGATGGTCGGCGTCGAGACCCGGCTCGAGCTCGACTCCCCGGAGCCGGTTGACCGGGTCGCCCGCCTCGTCCGTAACGCCGAGCGGGGCTGCTTCGTCATGCAGGGGCTCCTCGAGCCGGTCCCGATCGCGGGCACCACGCTCCTGAACGGCCAGCCGCTGTGAACGCCCGGCTGCGGGCCCTTCTCCTCGCGACACTGGCCCTGAGCCTCCTCCCCGTGCCGATCGCCGGCGCGCAGCCGGCGAAGGTGCCCCGCGTCGGGCTCCTGGGGGTCGGTTCGGCCGAGGCGTCGCCGCTCTTCGAGGCCTTCCGGCAGAACCTCCGCGAGCTGGGCTACGTCGAAGGTCAGAGCATCGCCTTCGACGATCGCACCAAGGTCGAGCAGTACAGCCGCCTTGCCGACGTCGCCGCCGAGCTGGTCCGGCTCAAGGTTGACCTGATCATGGCGTACGGGACGACCGCGACCCACGCGACCAGGAAGGCGACGCGGACGATTCCGATCGTCATGGTCGACGGGGCCGACCCGGTCTCAACCTCAAGACCGCCAAGGCGCTCGGGCTGACGGTCCCGCCGTCGCTGCAGTTCCGCGCGGACCAGCTCATCGAGTGAGACAGGAGGCTCGACCGTGGCCATGCGACGCATCGGGGTGGGAGTGATCGGCACCGGGTGGATCGGCGAGATCCGCGCCCGGGTCTG
Organism: uncultured Candidatus Rokubacteria bacterium; assembly: GCA_963708025.1. Classification (GTDB taxonomy): domain Bacteria; phylum Methylomirabilota; class Methylomirabilia; order Rokubacteriales; family DASRDR01; genus CAVPSB01. The sequence goes on from CAVPSB010000013.1 coordinate 665,081, forward strand.
CGCGGAGCACCCGCTGGTGGAGAGCCTGCACCTGGCCGAGATCGACCCGGCCCGGCTCGAGCGGGTCGCGCGGGCCACCGGCGCCCGGTCGGCGACGCAGGACTACCACGAGCTCCTCGCCCGGAAGGACGTGGACGCGGTCTTCGTCTCCACCACCCCCGAGACGACCCACTACCCCATCACCCGCGACTGCCTGCTGGCGCGGAAGCACACCTTCCTCGAGAAGCCGATGGGGCTCGAGCTGAAGGAAGCCGACGAGATGATGGCCCTGGCCCGCGAGGGCGACGTGAAGCTCACGATCGGCTACACCCAGCGCTTCAACCCCAAGTACGCCTACGTGAAGCAGTGCGTCGCCGACGGCACCCTCGGCCGGCCGGTCACCGCGCTGGTCAGCCGCAACGTCTCCCGCAGCATCGGGAACAAGATCGGCGGGCGCATCCGGCTGTCGCCGGCGGTCATGGAGGCGACGCACGACCTCGACTTCATCCTGTGGTGCCTGGAGGGGCTCCGGCCGACCCGCGTCTACGCCCAGTCCGTGTACCGGATCATGGAGCAGGCCCACGGCGTGCCCGACTGCACGTGGATCGTGGTCACCATGGAGGACGGCACCGTCTTCACCATCGGCGCCGGCTGGGCGCTGCCCCCCGGCTATCCCCACTTCTCGTCGGCGACGATCGAGTTCGTCGCCACCGAGGGCGCGCTCCTCATCGACGACAGCCACCGCGACATCGTGCTGAACACGATGCAGAAGGGCATGGTGCTCCCCCTGTCCACGATGCCCGGGGAGCAGGTGGCCCACGTCTACCAGGGCCCGATGCAGGCCGAGACGATCCACTTCCTGGAGGTGGTGGCCCTGGGCCGCCCCGTCCTGGTGACGCCCGAGCAGGCCCGGCAGGTCATGGAGGTGACGCTGGCCGCCGACCTCTCGGCCGAGCGGAACCAGCCGATCCCCCTGCCCCTCCCGGCCTGAGACCCTCGGGGAGTCTCGGAAGACCCCGATGCCCCCCACGAGCCGGACCGTAGCGCAGTGCGTTCCCGAGCGGCAAGATCGCCGCGACCGCCGGGCGCCCGGCCGGCCTTGCCGCCGGCGAGCCCTTTGGCCTACCATCCTGCCCGACCGCCGATGAGCACCTGGCCCTGACGCGGAGTCGAGACCCGGTGAGACCCCAATAGACCAAGGAGGCTGACATGAAGCTCGTCCGCTATGGCCGGCCCGGTCGTGAGCAGCCCGGTCTCCTCGACGCCGACGGCCGGATCCGCGATCTCAGCCGGGCGATCGAGGACGTCACGCCGGACGCCCTCACGCCGGCCGCCGTCAAGCGCCTGCGCGCGGCTGAACCCGGCCAGGCTGCCCGTCGTCCGCGGCCGTCCCCGCCTGGGGTGCCCGGTGGCTCGCATCGGCAAGCTGGTGTGCATCGGGCTGAACTACACGGATCACGCCCGGGAGGTCAACCTCCCGCTGCCGGCGGAGCCGCTCTTCTTCATCAAGGCGCCGAGCGCCGTCTGCGGCCCTGACGACCCCATCGTCGCCCCCCGCGGCGCGACCAAGCTCGACTACGAGGTGGAGCTGGGGGTGGTCATCGGCCGCGACGCCCGCTATCTCGACGAGAAGGAGGCGATGAGCCACGTCGCCGGGTACTGCGTCGTCAACGACGTCTCGGAGCGCGCGTTCCAGATGGAGCGGGGCGGCACGACGACCAAGGGGAAGAGCGCCGACAGCTTCGGGCCGGTCGGCCCGTGGCTGGTGACCGCGGACGAGGTCCGCGATCCCCAGGCCCTCCGCCTCTGGACGACCGTGAACGGCGAGACGCGGCAGGACGGCAACACGGCGAACATGCTCTTCACGGTCCCCTTCCTCGTCGCGTACGTGACGCAGTTCATGTCGCTCCGGGCCGGCGACGTCATCTCCACCGGCACGCCGGCCGGTGTGGGCCACGGGCACAAGCCGCCGCGCTACCTCCAGCGAGGCGACGTCGTGGAGCTGGGCATCACCGGGCTCGGCGCCCAGCGCCACGAGGTGGTCGCCGGGGAAGCGGGGCCGAAGCGGCGCTAGCTCATGGATGGCGATCCCGGCGCGAGCCTGGCCCTCGCCCGGGGCGCCACCCGGGGGGATTCTCGTCCTGGCACCGTGATGGTACTCTGCGACGAAGCCCTGACCCCCGCGGAGGCCTGCCGGCTCCGCCGGGGCCCCGGGAAGAGGGCGGTCCCGGGATCCGTGCCGATGGACAGCACAGGGACACCTGGCTCACGGGAGGCCTGGCACCGCCCCGCCGCCGACCGCGAGCCGCATTCCCACAGCCAAGGAGGAGCCATCATGACGCTGCGGTCCACCCTGACGGTCTCGTGTGCCCTGTTGCTCGGACTCACCGCATCGGGCGCCCTGGCGCAGATGCCCAACCCCTATGGCGCCCCGATCGGCCTGGAGAGCGCGAAGAAGGCCGCCGCCGGCGCGGTCGCGGAAGCCCGCAAGAACAACTGGACCATGGCGGTGGCCATCACCGACGGCGGCGGCGACCTGATCTACTTGGAGAAGATGGACGGCACCCAGACCGGCAGCATCAGCGTGGCGATCGGCAAGGCCCGCTCGGCGGCCATGTTCAAGCGACCGAGCAAGGTCTTCCAGGACGCGGTGGCCGGGGGCGGCGCCGGGCTCCGCATCCTCGGCCTGGAAGGCGCGGTGCCGGTCGAGGGCGGCCTCCCGCTGGTCATGGACGGCAAGATCGTCGGCGCCATCGGCCTGTCGGGCGGCACCAGCGATCAGGACGGGGTGGCCGCCAAGGCCGGTGCCGACGCCGTCAAGTAGGCCAGGCCGACTGCGGGGAACGACCTCGAGTGCCGTGAGAGCGGCACTCGAGGGTCGCCGGGAGGACCGGGAGACCGGCGATGACCCCACGGCTCCAGCCCGCACGTCGGACGGGCCGTAGGGAGGCACGCATGCCGAAGCTCACGCTGTTCCTGGAGCGCAAGCAGCTGCAGGTTTACGACCTCGACCGGGACGTGATCCGGATCGGACGGTCGGCGGGCCTGGAGATCGTGATCGACAACGTCTCGGTCTCTCGCCGGCAGGCCGAGATCTGGCAGGATGGCGGGGCGTGGAAGGTGGCCGATCTCGGGTCCGAGAACGGCACCCTGCTGAACGGCCAGCGGCTCGCCGAGCCCCAGCCGCTGCGGCCGGGGGACGAGATCTCGTTCGGGAAGTACTCCCTCTTCTTCGAGCGCACGTTCACCGAGCCGAGCCCGAGGGGCGTGCCGGTCCCGCCCGCGAGTCCCGAGGAGGATCGCACGTTCCAGTTGCGGGCCGAGGACCTCGTGCGCCTCCAGCAGGCGGCGGCGCTCAAGCGGCGGGCCCAGCTCCAGTGGAAGGTGAAAGACCAGCGGGGCACGTACTACGTCGAAGGCGGTGGGGCGATCGTGGGCCGGTCGGCCCTGTGCGATCTCCGGGTACCGGCCGGAGGGCCGCCCCAGCACCTCGTGGTCCTGCGCGGCCCGAGCGGCTTCGAGATTCGAAACCTGTCGCGATGGTACCGGATGCGCGTCAACGGGGAGCCGACGTCACGGGCCGCGCTCAAGAGCGGCGACACGATCGAAGTGGGGATGCTCCGGCTGACCTTCCTGGACGAGGTCCGCTAAGCCCTTCGGGGGGGTCTCAGCCGGTGTCGGCGGCGAGCCCGGCGGCCGCGATGCCGGCCAGCGCACAGGCTTCGTCCTGATCCGAGGTGTCGCCGGAGATCCCGACGGCGCCGATCACCAGTCCGCCGGCGTCGCGGATCAGCACGCCGCCCGCGGCCGGCACCACCCGTCCCCCGGACATGGCGTTGAGCGCGGCGAAGAACGCCTGCTGCTGACCCGGCTCGGCGACCCGGCGGGCCAGCGCCCGGGAGCCCACGCCCATCCCGAGCGCGCCCCAGGCCTTGCCCGTGGCGATCTGGGGGCGAACGATCCCCGCCCCGTCCTCCCGGGCGAACGCCTTCAGGTGCCCGCCGTCGTCGAGGACGGCCACCGCCAGCGGGGCGCAGCCCAGCTCCCGCGCCTTCCGGAGCGCCGCCTCCACCACGGTCGTCGCCTGCTCCAGCGTGATTCCCGCCACGTCACCCTCCGCGCGAGCCACCGCTCTCGCGTCGCGGAACAGTAGCACTCCGCTTCCTTCCCGGTCAATCGCCGGCGTCAGTCCGGCGGCGGCAAGGCCGTGCTAGAGGCCGGCCCGGCTCTTTCCCTTCACCGCCCGGTTGACCACGTTGACCGGCCACTCCCCCGTCAGCACGCGGCGCACCTCGTTGGGCGCCCCCGCCTGCAACCCCACCAGCGCCTGCTCGCTGTACCAGGCCGCGTGGGGCGTGATGGTGACGTTCTCCCGGCCGCGCAGCGGGTGGGGGTCGGGGAGGGGCTCGGGGTCCGTCGTGTCGAGCGCACACCCCGCGATCCGGCCGGCATCGAGCGCCCGGACGAGCGCCGCGGTGTCGAACGATGGGACCGCGGGAGCAGTTGATGAGAAAGGCGGTCGGCTTCATCTGGGAGAGGGCCGCGTCGTTCATCATCCCTCGCGTCTCGGGGGCGAGCGGCGGATGAAGGGAGACGAAGTCCGACGCCCGCAGCATCTCGAGGAACTCCTTCTTCTCGCCCGGCGCCTGGAACTGCCCCGCCGAGACGAACGGATCGTAGTACAGGACGCGCATCCCGAACCCGGCCGCCCGCACCGCCACCGCCCGGGCGATGTTCCCGAAGCCCACCAGCCCGAGCGTGCGTCCCGCCACACGGAACATGGGCTTGGCCGGCGGGACCTCCCAGCGGCCCTTTCGCACGAGCCGGTCATAGAACGCGACCTTGCGCGCGCATGCGAGGAGGAGACTCATCGTGTGCTCGGCGACCTCCTCGATGCAGTAGGTCGGATTGTTGGTGACGATGATGCCGGCCTCGGTCGCCGCCACGAGGTCGATGGTGTCCACGCCGATCCCGTACCGGGCGATGATCCGGCACCGGGGCATCCGGGCCATCGCCGCGGCGGTGATGGGCCCGGCGTAGGTGTTGAGCAGGGCGTCGCAGTCCTCCGCCTCGGGGAGGAACTCCTCGGCCGTCCGGGTCTGGAGCGGCACGAGGGTGGCGAGGCCGTCGAGGATGTTCTTCTCGACGGCCAGCGACTCCCAGACGTAGTCGGTCAGGACCACTTTCGCGTTGCCCGCCATGTGCACGCCTCCGTCGGGCTCTCGCCACCGCCCGTGGACCGTCCCAGGAGAGGATGGCTCGGGGGCCACCCCGGTTTTTGGCCGGCGCCCCGCCGACCGGTATGATACGACGCATGGAGCCGATCGCCGCCGTCAGGCCGGCGCGCCTGGTCAAGAGCTTCGCCCGGTCGGCGCTGGTCTCCGTCCCCGCCCAGGCCCTGCTCTGGTCGGCGATCCTCGCCCTGGCCGCGTCGCTCTACGCGCGCTCGGTCAGCGGGGGGAGCGTCTGGTCAACCGTGGCCGGCTGGTCGCTGGTCGGACTCTACGTGACGATCGGACTCGTGGGCGGGGCCCTGGCCGGGTTCGTCACCGCCGCCGCCGGGGCTCTCACGGCCTTCGAAGCCGATCTGCGCCTCTGGCTGCCCCAGCTCCCGAGCAGCCGCTTCGAGGAGACGCTCCCCACCCTGCCGGTCCACGAGCTGCGGAGCCGCTACGAGCAGGTCATCGAGCGCGTGGTCCCGACGACGGTCCGCCGCATTCGCCTGCCGGGATTCGTTCATCGGTACTTTCGCGCCAGGCTCCGCTATGCGCTGTTCGAGGACTTCCTCACCGACTGCGAGCGGCGCGGCGCCGGAACCGTCGGCTTCGTCGAGGTCCGGGACTGGCTGCTCTCCCGCGGCCTCACCCTCGCCACCGCCCCCGTCCACGCCCAGCTCCGGATGTGGCGCCTGATCCTGCGTGGCGCGCTCGTCCTCGTGGCCGCCGTCCCGCTCGTCCTCTGGCTCTTCTGAGAGCGTGTGAAGTAATGGGGTCATCCGACTCCCCCCTTCCCCCAGCCAAAGGCCGAAGGCCGTCCGACAGTGGGGGAGGGGGGCCAAAGGCCGAAGGCCGTCGAAGGATCGGGTGGGCGGGAGGTCCCGAATTGAGCTCCATCGACGGCTAGGGCTGGAGCAGCGCGGCCCGGCCGACCAGGGCGTTCTCGCGGAGGAGCCGGTGGGCCTCTTCGGCGCCCTCGAGCGGGAACTCGCGCGTCACGATCGCCCGGATCCGCCGCTGGCGGAGCAGCTCCAGGGTCTGGGCGATCTCGGCCAGCGAGACGTAGCGCGAGCCGTGGATCTCGAGCGCCCGCTCGAGCATCCACCGGGGATCGACCTGGAAGGTCGGGTCCGCCCCGAACACCTCGGTCGGGCGGTGGCCGATGATGACCAGCCGGCCGCTGCGGGCCAGGGCGCGGACGCCCGCCTCGAGCGTCTCCCGGGAGGCGACCGTGTCGATGACGGCGTCCACCCCCCGGCCATCGGTGAGGGCGAGCACCTGGCTCGCCAGGTCCCCGCGCCGGCCGTCGATCAGCGCGTCCGCCCCTACTGCCCGGGCCATCTCGAGCTTCGGGTCGGTGAGGTCGGCGGCCAGGACCCACCCGCCGCAGAGCCGGGCCATCTGGACCGCGTGGATCCCCACCCCGCCGCCCGCCCCCACGATCAGGACCCGGTCGCCCGGCCCGATCCGGGCCTCCTCGCGGCAGGCGTGCAGCGGCGTGCAGATCGCGTCGGCGCCGATGGCCGCCTCGAGGTCCGAGACCCCCGGCGGGATGGGGCACAGGTTCACGGCCGGGATCGCCATGTACTCGGCGTAGCCGCCGTCGCACGCCATCCCGACGTTGCCGCGGAAGGCCGGGCAGAGCGTCTCCCGGCCGCTGCGACAGTAGGGGCAGACCTTGCAGGTGAGGTAGAAGTGGCAGGTCACCCGGTCGCCGGCCTTGACGGTGGTGACCTCGGCGCCCACCTCGACCACCTCCCCGGCCACCTCGTGGCCGGGGATCCGCGGGAACGCGGTGACCCGGCCGGGCGCGGCGGTCATGATGACCACGGTGAGGCCGACCCCCGTGGCCCGCACCCGGAGCAGCGCGTCGTTCGGGCCGATCTTCGGGACCGGCACCTCCTCGAGGCGCAGCGGGCCCCCACGCTCCCGGAGCACCATGGCTCTCATCGGTCCGCCCTCCCCTCGCTCATGCGCCGAGCGTAGTACGGACCCGGCACCGGGGCAATCGAGCCCGGAGCGCCGCCCGGGCGCTCGCCACGCCACGTTGCCCGAGGTCCGACGGTTCGGCTATCCTACGCCTACTTGCCAGACATGAACCGGTCCGTTGATTGCCGGGAGCACGGGCGGCAAGCCGAGACGTTCGTTTGCCGGCACATCGTGGACAGCCTCTACACGCGGGAGGCGGCTTCCACTGGCCCGCTTCCGCCGACGAGCCGCGTCCGGATGCCTGGTACTCGGAATGCGAACGGGCCCGTGTGGACGGTGGTGGTGAATGGACGGACGAGGTGCTGTCGTTTGTGTCCGTCCAGCTTCTTTGCGGCGCATGCTACGACACGGCGAAAGCCATCTGGCTCCGGGCGTGCGCGGCCGACGCATGAGCCTTCCAGCTCAGCTTCCAGTGGCCAGGCGGCGCCGCGGATGAGTGCCCGGTCGTGCCCCGGCATTTCGAGGGATCGCGCCCGGTGACCACCAGGCACGAGTACGTACACGGATACTCCGGCGCCGAGCAGACTCGGCTCGTCGATCAGGCGAGCACGCTGACGGAGCTCCTGCACTCCGACACGTGCTACCCGTCGGGAAGTCTCATTCTCGAGGCGGGGTGTGGCGTCGGTGCCCAGACCGTCACGCTGGCGACGCGCAGCTCCGGGGCCACCATCCTTTCGGTGGACATCTCGGCCGACTCGCTGGCCGCGGCACGGGAAAGGGTGAGATCGGCCGGGATCACGAACGTCGTGTTCGAGCAGGCCGACCTCTACGCCCTGCCGTTCCGGGCCGCGAGCTTCGACCACGTGTTCGTGTGTTTCGTGCTCGAACACCTCGCCCGGCCCCAGCAGGCGATCGCCGGCCTGCTGAGGGTGCTGACGCCAGGGGGCACCATCACCGTCATCGAAGGGGATCACGGCTCGGCATACTTCCACCCCGAGAGTCGACACGCCCGGAGGACCATCCAGTGCCTGATCGAGCTCCAGGCCCGCGCGGGCGGCGACTCGCTCATCGGACGCTCGCTGTACCCGCTCCTGACGCGGGCAGGACTCTCGAGCGTCGAGGTGTCGCCCCGAATGGTCTACGTCGATGCCAGCCGACCGCAGCTCGTCGAGGGATTCACCAGGAAGACGTTCACGGCGATGGTCGAGGGGGTCGGCCAGCGTGCCATCGAGGGTGGATTGATCGACGAGGCGACGTGGAAGCAGGGGATCCGGGATCTGTACCGGACGGCGGAGGCCGACGGGACGTTCTGCTACACCTTCTTCAAGGCCGTGGCCCACAAGCCCTGAGGGACTGACCATTCGTTCCAACTCGCGCGCCACCGCGCCGCCCAACGAACGCGTTGGCGGATCACGGGAGCGCATGTGATTCTTGTGACGATCGATACCAACATCCTTCCCGCCGACGATCTTGTCGCGGCTGTGCGCTCGGGTGAGTTCGAGTTTTCCGTGGTGTCGGTGACAGATCGCGAAGCCGATGCCTCCCCTCAGCTAGCGGCCCCGTCGTCCATGGGCCGAGTTCCCGAGACCAGCGTCTGGGGGGAATCACCATGGGGCAATGCGGTCTGGGGCAACTCGGCCGACAGCGACCGCCTGGAAAGGGTTCTGTTGATTGTTGGAGCTGGGAGCTTCCCGCCGCCAAATCAACGAGCGAGTCTGACGGACGGCCAGCGCCGGCAACTTCGAGATGCCATGATCTTCTGCGCCCATGTGCGAGCAGGCAGGCACATTTTCGTCACCAACGACGAGCGAGGTTTCGTCCGAGGCGGACGGCGCGAGCAACTCGAACAAGCCTTCGGGACCCGCCTTATGACCCGTGATGAGTTCCGAGCGGAGTTCGCACCATGATGCCCCGCGGCACGTTGGAGCGGACCACTCTTGCATTTGCTCGTAGTATGGCTCTGACGCCGGAGCAATCGGGCCGGGGTGCCGCCCGGGCTCTCGCCTGACACTCCCGGCCCGGAGGTCGCCCATGGATGCGTCCGCCCGCGAGCCCGAGGCCGAGCGCCTGCCCACCCGCGAGGGCTACGACCGCTGGGCCACGATCTACGATGACGAGGACAACCCGCTCATCGTCCTAGAGGAGCCGCTCGTCAGCGAGCTGCTGGGCGACACGCGCGGGCTGGACGTGGCCGACCTCGGCTGCGGGACGGGGCGGCACGCGGTGCCGCTGGCGCGGGCGGGAGCCCGCGTGACCGCGCTGGACTTCGCCGACGAGATGGTGGCCCGGGCGCGCGCCAAGCCGGGCTGGGAGCAGGTCCGCTTCATCTCCCACGATCTCGCCCGGCCCCTTCCGCTGCCCGACCGGTCCTTCGACCGGGTCCTGAGCTGCCTCGTCCTGGAGCACCTCGCCGATCTCGACGCCTTCTTCGGCGAGTGCCGGCGGATCTGCCGTCCCGATGGCTTCGTCCTGGTCTCGGCCATGCACCCGGCCATGATGCTGCTCGGGCTCCAGGCGCGTTTCACCGATCCCGCCACCGGCCGGCGCGTCTACCCCCGGAGCCACCCCAACCGGATCGCCGACTGCGTCATGGGCGCCCTCCGCGCCGGGCTCGCGTTGGAGCACCTGAGCGAGCACGCCGTCGAGGCGGACCTGGTGGCCCGCTCGCCGCGAGCCGCCAAGTACCTCGGCTGGCCCATGCTGCTCCTCATGCGCCTCCGGCCGTGAGGCGGCGCGCTACCTCCCCGGCATCCCGCGTGTGCGCGACTCCGGAGTCCCTACCCCGTCCCGGTCCCCAGGTAGATCTCCTGGACCAGGGGGTCGGCCTTGACCGCCTGGCCCACCCCGTCGGCGACCACCTTCCCGAAGTGGAGGACGGTGATCCGGTCGGTCAGCTCGAAGGCGACGTCCATGTCGTGCTCGATGATCATGATGGTCATGGCCGGGTCGAGCCGCTTCAGGAGCGCGGTCATCAGGTGCGACTCGGCCGGCGACAGGCCGGCGGTCGGCTCGTCGAGCAACAGGAGCTTCGGGGTGCCGGCCAGCGCCAGGGCGATCTCGAGCTGACGCTGCTCGCCGTGGGAGAGGTTGCGGACGATCTCCGCCTCCTTGCCCTCGAGCCCCACCGCGGCCAGCACCGCCCGCGCCCGCTCGAAGAGCGCGGGGTAGCGAGCCAGAGCGCGGTGGAGGTGGAACTTCGACGGCGAGAGGGCCTGGGTCGCCAGCACGCTGTTTTCCAGGACGGTGAGGCGCGGGAAGAGGTTCGTGATCTGGTAGGTGCGCCCGAGCCCGAGGGCGGCCCGGCGGTGCGGCGCGAGGCGGGTGACGTCCCGGCCGAAGAGCGTGATCCGGCCTTCGCTCGGCGGCAGCTCTCCGCTGATCAGGTTGAAGAGCGTGGTCTTCCCGGCGCCGTTGGGGCCGATGAGGGCCCGGCGCTCGCCGGCCCGCACCTCCAGGCTGACGCCGTCCACCGCGCGCAGCCCGCCGAAGGCCCGCGACACGCCGGCCAGCGTCAGCGCCGGGTCAATGCTCAATCGAACGGCCACTCCCCCGGCTCGACCTCGACGAGGTCCGCCACCGGCAGCGTGCCGAGCAACCCCACGAGGACCGGGTCGATCGACGATCGGTGCTGGCGGGACCCCGAGGCGATCTCGACCAGGCAGCGATACCCCGGTCCCTCTGGCGGCTTCCGCTCGTAGAGGCAGATCCTCGCGTGGTCGTCGGGCCGGCACTGGAGGAAGTCCGGGTACCACGCGCAGTCCCGGATCCCCCAGCGCCACGGCCCCGAGCGGTCGAGGATCGCCTCCATCTCGGAGAGCGACCGTCCGCAGGAAAACTCGTAGGCCCAGGCTGACACGTCCCGGCTATCGAGGGGAGGCCTCGGAGAGGGTTCCGAGGCCCCCCGACTTCCTCAGCAGTGTTTGCACGGCGGGTAGTCGCGGCTGTACACGGGCTCCTTCAGGAACGCGTCCGGCGGGTACTTCCAGAACTGGGAGACGGCCGGGAACGTCTGGATCACGGTGTTCCACAGCTCGCCGTCCTTCTTCTCGACCTTCCGGACGTAGATGTTCTGGACCGGGTTGCCGTGGGCGTCGAGCTTGATCGGGCCCCGGGGGGCGTCGGGGATCTCCACCTTCTTGAGAGCGGTCAGGAAGCGGTCGCGATCCTCGACGTTGCCGCCGACGGCCTTGGCGCCCTCGTTGATCCACCGGGCGGCCGTGTAGCACGTCTCCGCGTAGTAGCCGGGGACCTTCCCGAACTTGGCCCGGAACTCCTTGACGAACTTCCGGTTCACCGGGGTGTCCAGCGCTGCGCTGTAGATGAGCGGGCTGATCCCGCCGATCGCCTCGTCCCCCAGGGACGGCAGGACGAACTCGTCGAACGACGTGCCGCCCCCGATGAGCGGGAGCCGCTCCTTGAGCCCGGCGTCCTGGTACTGCTTGGGGAAGCGGAGGGACGACGCCGCGACCATGACGGCGAAGACGGCGTCGGCGTCCCGGCGGATCTGGGCCAGGTACGGCGCGAAGTCGGTGGTGCCGAGCGGCGGCCACAGCTTCTGGATCACCTGCCCGCCCGACTCCTCGAAGGTGCGCTGGAAGCCCGAGACCTGCTCCCAGCCGAACGCGTAGTCCATGCCGACGGTCACGACCTTCTTGTAGCCGAGGGTCTTGACCACCCACTCCCCGAACGGCTGGTTGGGCTGGCTCGAGGTCCACCCGGTCCGGATCACCCACGGGGAGGGCTTCCGCTGGGTGAGGTCGTCGGCGGAGACGACCGGGTAGAGCATGGGGACCCGGTACTCGTCCACCTTCGGCGCCAGGGCATAGCCGACGTGGGCGAAGAGCAGGCCGGCCAGGACGTGGACCCGGTCGCTCTCCACGAGCTTCCGGAGCTTGGTGAGCGCGATCGCCGGCTGGCCCTGGGTGTCCTCGACGATCACCTCGACCTTGCGACCGGCGATCTGGTTGCCGATCTCGTCCAGGTACATCGCGAAGCCGTTGGTCATGTCCTTGCCGACGGCGGCGGCGCCGCCGGTCATCGGCGCCAGGAAGCCGACCTTGATCGGCGGCTTCTGGGCCCAGACGGACCCCGCCCCCCCTGCGGTCACCACGACCAGCACTGCCACTGTCAGCGCGCCGAGTCTCTTGCCCATGACGGACCTCCCGCGTTGCGTGAGCTGCCGGACCGCCCCCGTGATCCCCTCGGGGGCGTAGACGATGGTGCCGATGTAGACCGCGCCCAGGATCAGGAGCCAGCGGTGCGTGTAGACGCTGACGAGGTTCTTGAGGAGGACGATCACGAAGGCGCCCAGCGCCGGCCCGACCAGGGTCCCGCGCCCCCCCAGGGCGACCATGAGCAGGACCTCGACCGAGGTGGCCAGCTCCACGTCGGCCGGGCTCACGAAGCCGTTGTAGTAGGCCCAGAGCACGCCGGCGAAGCCGCCGATCCCGCCCGCGATGACGAAGCCGATGTACTTGTGCAGCCACACGTGGTACCCGAGCGTCCGCATCCGGGACTCGCTCTCCCGGATGCCGACCAGGCTCTGCCCGAACGGCGAGCGCACGATCACCCGGAGCAGCATGAAGGCGATCGCGAAGCCGACCAGCACGAAATAGTAGAAGGGGAGCGGGCGGGTCAGCGACCACGGCGGGCCCCACGCCCCGAACAGATCGGGCCGGGGCACGCCCGAGATGCCGTTGTCTCCCTGGGTCAGGGTCACCCAGCGGTGGGCGAGACCCCAGACGGTCATCCCCAGAGCCAGCGTGATCATGAGGAAGTAGACGCCGGTGGCGCGGAGGGCCACCAGGCCGAAGACGCCGGCGACTACCAGGGCCAGCCCGACCCCGACGGCCACGGTGAGCCAGAAGCCCGCCCCGTAGCGCGTGGTCAGCACCCCCACGCTGTAGGCCCCGAGCCCCAGGTAAGCGGCGTGCCCCAGCGAGGAGAGCCCCAGGTACCCGAGCAGGAGGTTCAGGCTCATGGCCAGGATGGCGTAGATGAGCGCCTGGGTGACGAGCGTCAGGTGGTACGAGGAGAGGAGCGGCGGGGCCAGCGTGAGCAGGGCCACGACGAGGGCCAGCCCGAGCGTGCGGCCGGACGCGAGCGCCGACCCCGGGCCGCTCATGCTCGGCCGGATGCGGACAGCCCGGGGGCCCCGGAGCCACCCGGTCGGGACGTGCGGGGCCCGGGCCCTCGCGGCGCCGGAGCGGTCGCGACGGCGTCACGCTTCACGGTAGACGGCACGTTACCCTGACGGACCCGGCCATGTCGAGGGGCACCATTTCTGATCCGAGGAGGTTTCAGCCTGCCAGGTCCTCACCGAAGAAGTGGCGACGGGCCGCGTCATCGGCGACGAGGCCGTCGGCGCCGTAGGCCCGAATCCGGTTGAACCCGCCGATGGTGGGATCGAGCTCCCGGGCGCGCGCGGCTCGCTCGCGCCGACGATCCGCCTCGGGCCCTCGATCGATCATCAGCATGGTGAGCCAGCGCGCGTAGGCTCGGAACACTTCGAAGTAGCGTCTTCGCCGCATCTCGTCAGTGGCAGGATGGTGCTGGCTCAGCGACGCGTCACGCTCATGGGCGACCGGCGCGGCTTCGTCAAGGCGCGGGCCGCCTCCCGTCAGGCCGACGCCAGCCCCCGGATGACCGCCTCCGTGAACTCAGTCGTGGTGGCGGCCCCCCCGAGATCGCGCGTCCGGACGCGGCCGTCGGCGAGGACCCGCTCCAGCGCGGCCTGGATGCGGGCGGCGGCGCCCCGCTCGCCGAGGTGCGCGAGCATGAGGACGGCGGTCTGGATCATCGCCGTCGGGTTCGCCAGGTTCCGGCCGGCGATGTCCGGGGCGGCCCCGTGCACGGCCTCGAAGACGGCGACGTGCTCGCCGAGGTTCGCGCCCGGCACCACGCCGAGACCGCCCACCAGCCCGGCGCCGAGGTCGGAGACGATGTCCCCGTAGAGGTTCTCGAGCAGCAGGACGTCGAACTGGCCAGGATCCATCACGAGCTGCATGCAGGTGTTGTCCACGATCAGATCGGTGGCCTCGATCTCCGGGTACTCGCGCGCGACCTCCTGGAAGCAGCGCAGGAAGAGCCCGTCCGACATCTTCATGATGTTCGCCTTGTGGACGGCCGTGACCTTCCGCCGCCCTTCCCGGCGGGCGTACTCCAGAGCGAACCGGGCGATCCGGCGCGACGCCCGGTCGCTGATGATCTTGAGGCTCTCCACCACGCCCGGGACCACTTCGTGCTCGAGGCCCGAGTAGAGGTCTTCGGTGTTCTCGCGCACGACGACCAGGTCGACGTTCTCGTAGCGCGAGGGCACGCCGCGCAGCGACTTGATCGGCCGCAGGTTGGCGTACAGGTCGAGCTCCTTGCGCAATCGCACGTTGACGCTGGCGAACCCGGTCCCGATCGGGGTGGTGAGCGGGCCCTTGAAGGCCACCCTGGTGCGCCGGATCGCGTCGAGAAGGTCCCGGGGCAGCGGGTCGCCGTGACGGGCCAGCGCCTCGGCGCCGGCCGCGAAGGACTCCCACTCGACGGGGACGCCGGCGGCCTGGATGACCGCGACGGCGGCGCCGGTGACCTCGGGCCCGATGCCATCGCCGGGGATCAACGTGACCGCGTGCCCCATCCCCTTCCCTCTGCCCGGCGGTCAGGGCTCCACGAGGCGATCGTTCTCGGAGTAGTCGACCGGGCAGTCGATCAGCACCGGGACCGGGGCGCGCAGGGCGGCATCCAGCGCCGGCCGCAGCGCGCTCGCCGACTCGATGCGCAGGCCGCGGCAGCCGAAGGCCTCGGCCAGCGCCACGAAGTCGGGGTTGCCGAACTCGACGCCGGCGGTGCGGTGGAACCGCCGCTCCTGCTTCCAGCGGATCACGCCGTAGCCGTCGTCCCGGAAGATCAGCACCACGAAGGCGAGCCCGAGACGGCGCGCCGTCTCCAGCTCCTGGATGTTCATGAGCAGGCCGGCGTCCCCGGTGACGGTGACGACCCGCCGGTCGGGCAGGGCCAGCCGGGCCGCGATGGCGCCGGGGAGGCCGATCCCCATCGCCGCGAACCCGTTCGAGATGATCACCGTGTTGGGGACGCGCGCCCCGTAGCACTTGGCCACCCAGAGCTTGTGCGCCCCCACGTCCGAGATCACCAGGTCCTCGGGCGCCAGCGCCGCCTGCAGGTCGGCGAGGATCCGCTGGGGCGCCAGCGGACACCGGTCCGCGGTGGCCCGGGGGTCGGGACCCGGGCGCGGCGGCGGCTGGCGATCGTTGCGCACCGCGACCAGCGGCGCCAGCAGCTCCAGGGCCTCCCGCACGTCGGCGATGACCTCGACCGCCGGCTGGTAGAAGGCGTCCACCTCCGCCGCGGTGAAGTCCACGTGGACGATCTGGGCGTGCCCGCCCCGGTTCCAGCGGGACGGGGCGTACTCGACCGGGTCGTAGCCGGCGGCGATGACCACGTCGGCCTTCGCGAAGCCGGCCCGCTCGTAGTCGCCCGAGGCGAGCCCGACGGTCATGACCGAGAGGGGGTGGTCCGCCGGGATCGCGCCCTTCGCCATGAAGGTCGTGACGACGGGGATGCCGGCCCGCTCGGCGAGGAGACGGAGCTCCTTCGAGGCGCGTCCCCGGATCACGCCGTTGCCGGCCAGGATGAGCGGGCGCTCCGCCCGGTTGATGACGTCGGCGGCGCGCGCCAGCGACGGTCGGTCCGGGGACGGGCGCCGCGGCCGGTCCACCCGCAGCGGCTCGCCCTCCGCGGGCTCCTGCGCCACGTCCTCCGGCAGCTCGAGGTGACACGTCCCCGGCTTCTCTTCCTGCGCCAGCTTGAACGCCTTGCGGACCACCTCGGGGATCACCACGCCCATCTCGATGCGGGTGTTCCACTTGGTGAAGGGCCGGAAGGCCTCCACGATGTCCACGTACTGGTGCGACTCCTTGTGGAGGAGGTCGCGCGAGAGCTGGCCGGTGATGGCGACGACCGGCGCCCGGTCGAGGTCGGCGTCCGCCAGCCCGGTCGCGAGGTTGGTGGCGCCGGGGCCCAGCGTCGCCAGGCACACGCCGGCGCTCCCGGTCAGGCGCCCCCAGACGTCGGCCATGAACGCGGCCGCCTGCTCGTGGCGGACCGCGATGAAGCGAATCGAGGAGTCCAGCAGGGCGTCGTTGAGATCGAGGGTCTCCTCGCCCGGCACTCCGAAGACGTACTGGACGCCTTCGCGCTCGAGGCAACGGATCAAGAGCTGAGCTCCGGTCACCTCCGGACCCCCTTCTCGAAGCGCGGATGAGTGGCCTCAAGGCCGACGTCTCCGGCCACGTCTGCTCGCTGGATGAAGATCGTCCGCCGGCAGGTCGAGATGAGCCCTGCCTGTCAGCCTAGCACGCGCCGCGCCACGCTGCCACGCGGGCATATGCTGGTGGGCATATGCTGGGTCCCGGAAGGGGTTATCCTTTGGTGGACCCGCCGCTCGCCCGGGCGGCGCGTCCGGACAGGAGCCTCGCGTGATGCGACATCGCGTCCTCGTGTTCGGAGCGGCTCTGACCGTGGCCGCCCTGGCTCGGGGCTTCTTCGGCGCCGGGGCCGAGGAGGCCGCGCCGCGCTTCGAGGTGGACCCCGCCTGGCCCAAGCCCCTGCCCAACCGCTGGCTCATGGGCCAGGCGGCCGGCGTCGCCGTGGACCGGCGCGACCACGTCTGGGTGATCCAGCGCCCCCGGACGCTCACCGACGACGAGCGGGGCGCCGCGCTCACGCCCCCTCGCTCGCACTGCTGCGTGCCGGCGCCGCCGGTCATGGAATTCGACGCCGACGGCGGGCTGGTCCAGGCCTGGGGGGGTGGCGCCGGCCACCCCTGGCCCGACAGCGAGCACGGGATCTACGTGGACCACCGGGATCGGGTCTGGATCGCCGGCAACGGCCCGAGGGACGGTCAGGTCCTCAAGTTCACCCGCGACGGCAAGCTCCTGATGAAGATCGGGGATCCGGGCGTCGTGGGCGACGACGACGACACGCGCCACCTCAACCGCCCCGCCAACATGGTGGTGGATCCGGCCACGAACGAGCTCTTCGTGGCCGACGGCTACGGGAACCACCGCGTCATCGTCTTCGACGCCGACACCGGCGCCTACAAGCGCCACTGGGGCGCCCACGGGCGGCCGCCCGGCGACCCGAGCGTCAAGCCCTTCGGGAGCCCCGTCCACTGCGTGCGTCTGGCCCGCGATGGGCTGCTCTACGTCTGCGACCGCAAGCACAACCGCATCCAGGTCTTCCGCAAGGACGGGACGTTCGTGAAGGAGTTCTTCGTGGCGCCCGACACGCGCGGCAACGGGTCCACCTGGGACGTGGACCTCTCGCCCGACCCGCCGCAGACGTACCTCTACAACGCCGACGGCGAGAACAACCACGTGTGGATGCTCCTCCGCGACAGCGGCCGCGTCCTCGGCACCTTCGGGCGCAGCGGCCGCTCCCCCGGCCAGTTCCACTGGGTCCACAACCTGGCCGTGGACTCGAAAGGCAACATCTATACCACCGAGGTGGACACCGGGAAGCGCGCGCAGAAGTTCGTGCTCCGCTCCCGCTGACCCTCGCCCCCGGCTACTTGATCGCCTGGGGGTTGATCGGCGAGCCCACCGCTCGCGTGATGGGCAGCGGCGGGGCCACGAACATGAACTCGTAGACCCCGTCCGCCGCGCAGTCGTCCGCCAGCGCCTCGAGGTGGAAGATCTCGCCCACCAGGAGGCCCATGTTGACCACCATCACGAGGTGCAGCGGCTGGAACGCCCCCGGCAGCTCGTTGGGTCGGACCTCGGCGCCCCAGGTGTCGGTGGCGATGCCCGCGAGGCACCGCTCGTAGAGCCAGGGAGCGGTCAGGAACGAGAGCCCCGGCGCGTCGCCGGCCGAGAAGGTCCCCCAGCTCCGCTCCCGGAGCCTCCGCCCCACGTCGCCCGTCCGGACCAGGACGATGTCCCCGGACTGGACGCTCACCCGCTGCCGGGCCGCGCAGCCCTCCAGGTCCTCGACGTGGATCGCCTCCCCCGGCCGCAAGGCGTCCACCCCCTTGTGGCGCGCGATGTCGAGGAGGACGCCACGGCTCACGATCTTGTCCTTGCAGTGCTCGATGCCGTTCCGCGCGGCGCCGGCGGAGGACACCAGGCTGGCGTCCCGGCCGCCGTACATCTTCCCGTGCTGGAAGATGTGGCCGAGCCCGTCCCACTGGGTCCCGCACTGGAGGAACATCGTGATCTGATCGTCCGCGAAGCCCCAGCCGAACGGCGCCGTGTCCAGGCCCGGCGGCGTCTGGCGCCCGGTCGCGTGGTCCGTCCCGGTGGCGACCATGCTGTGGATCGGGTTCACCCGGCCGAAGGCCCCGGTCTGGGGGCCGTTCGTGTCGAAATTGAGCGCGCAGGAGATGACCTTGCCCTGCCGCACGAGCGCGCCGGCGCGCCGGATCACCTCGGGCGTGATGAAGTTGAGGGTGCCGATCTCGTCCTCGGGACCCCATCGCCCCCAGTTCCGGAACCGGGTGCAGTACTCCTCGAGCAGGGCCGGCGTGACGGCGGGGCGGTTCGTCATCGACTCCTCCCTCAGCGAAACGCCGGCATCACCTCGTGGGTGAGGACCCGGAGGGTCCGCAGAACCCGGTCCCTGGGAAACAGCCCGCCGGGGTTCAGCTCGGCGACGACGCCCCGGAGGCCGAGCTCGTCCCGTAGCCGCCCGATGCGGTCGACCAGCCCGGCGGCGGTGCCGAACACGACGCGCGTCTCCAGCATCTCCTCGTAGGACGTCTCGGCGAGCTTCTCGACCTTCCCCCGGCGCCGGTCGACGGGCCCGGCGTCGCCCCGCGCCAGGCCCGAGCGCAGCTGCTCGACGTGACGGCGGAAGAAGCCCGTGATGTTCTCCCGGGGCTCGTCGAGGGCCGCCTGCTCCGTGGGCCCGGCGTAGACGGGGATCCGCAGGCAGACGTCGCCGGGCCCGGGGTGACCGGCGTCACGCCAGGCCTGGCGATACGCCTGGAGGTGGACGCGCAGCTCGGGAAGATCCAGGTCGCGGAGCCCGACGAAGATCGGCAGTCCCAGGCGACCGACGACGGGGAAGGTCTCGTCGGAGTTCGCGGCCATCCGCATCGGCGGATGCGGGACCTGGTACGGACGGGGCACGACCGTGACGTCCTGGAACCGGAAGAACCTCCCCTGGTAGCTGAACGGCTCGCCCTTCCACGCCTCGCGGATGATCTCCAGCGCCTCCTGGAAGCGCCCCTGGCTCTCGCCGTAGGGAATCCCGAGCTGATCGTAGGTGCGCGCGGCGCCGCTCCGGCCGATCCCGAAGTCGAAGCGCCCCTGGCTGAGATGGTCGACCGTCGCGACCTCCTCGGCGATGCGCAGCGGGTTCCCCAGCGGAAGGACCGACACGGCCGTGCCCACCCGGACGCGCCGCGTGCGGGCGACGATGAAGCTGGCCAGCGCGATCGGCGCCGACTGCACCGAGCGCGCCGGGTTGAAGTGGATCTCGCCGAGCCAGACGGCGTCGAGCCCCCAGGCCTCGGCCGCGTCCGCGAGCTCGAGCGTCTCGCGGAACGCCTCGGCCTCGCTGCTCCCGGGGCGCCGCTCCTCGAGGAAGATGCCGAAGTCCACGGTCGTCGGGATCCCGGTACGGTATCGCGGCCCGGGTCGCTCAGGCCCGGCCGAAGAGGCCGGTCGGCCGGATCGCCAGGATGGCGGCCATCGGCGCGAAGAGGGTGAAGTAGGACAGCTCGGGGAAGAGCGCCTTGCCGAAGTTGTCGAGGAGGCCGACCATCAGGCTCCCGATCAGCGCGCCCTTGAGGCTCCCCATGCCTCCCACGATGACGACCACGAAGGCGTAGGGCAGGATCTCGAAGTCGGCGCCCGGGTAGACGCCCACGAAGCCGCCGGCCACGACGCCGGCCACCGCGGCCAGGCTGGCCCCGAGCGCGAAGACGCCGACCGAGATCCGGTGCACGTTGATCCCCACCCCGCGCGCCATCTCGGGGTCGTCCACCGTGGCCCGGATCATCGCCCCCACCCGCGTCCGCTCGAGGACGAGCCAGAGCACGATGGCCACCGCCGCCGCCACCCCGACGATGAAGATGCGGTAGACGGGGAAGTAGAGCGTCCCGAGCCGGTAGGCCCCGGAGAGCGCGGCCGGCACCGGGATCGTGTAGGGGTCACCGCCCCAGATGACGAGGCCGAGGTCCTGGAAGATGAGCGCGAACCCCATGGTGGTGAGGACCTGCCCCAGCTCCTGGCCCGAGAGCCGCTTGAGGAAGGCGTTCCACTCCCCCATGCCCACCAACGCGATGACCAGGGCTCCCGCCAGGATGGCGAGGGCGAAGGGCCAGCCCAGGCGGATCACGGTGAGCCCCACGTAGCCGCCGAGCAGGTAGTAGGAGCCGTGGGTCATGTTGACGATCCGCATCAGGCCGAAGATCAGGGACAGCCCCCCGGCGAGGAGGAAGAGCAGCGCGCCGTAGGAGACCCCGTTGAACGCTTGCGTGATCCAGAATTCCAAATGTTCAGCACCTCCCGCCACCCCCCAACCCCCCTCCCCACCCACCGGGGGAGGGGGGCTCGGAAGCGGCGGCTTTGCTCACCCTTCCCGGGCGTAGACCTCGGGGTTGTAGACGTTGGGCGGTCGCCGGCCCTCGATCACCGCGACCACGTTGTCGACCACGATGGCCGCGATCCGCTCCCGGGTCCCGCAGGCGGCGCTCCCGAGGTGGGGCGTCAGCACCACGTTGGGGAGCCCGAGGAGCCCGGGCTCGACCCGGGGCTCCTGCTCGAAGACGTCGAGCCCGGCGCCCGCGATCGTCCCGCTCCGGAGGGCGTCCACCAGCGCCTTCTCGTCCACGATGGGGCCGCGGGCGGTGTTGACCAGGAACGCCGTCGGCCGCATCAGCGACAGCTCGCGGGCGCCGATCAGGTGGACGGTCTCCGGCGACAGGGCCGCGTGCACGGAGACGAAGTCGGACGCCTGGAGGAGGTCGTCGAGCCCCGCGTAGGTCAGGCCGAGCGCGGCCTCCGCGCTCGCCTCCAGCCGGTGGCGCTTGGTGTAGAGGATGCGCATCCCGAAGCCCCGAGCGCGCCGGGCCACCGCCTCGCCGATCCGCCCATAGCCGACGATCCCCAGGGTCTGGCCGTGCACGTCCGCCCCCACGAAGTGGACCGACTGGCCGCCCGGGAACACACCCGCGCGGAGCCCGTGGTCGGCCTCGACGACGCGCCGGGCCACCGCCAGGAGGAGGGCCCAGTGGAGGTCGGCGGTCGCCTCGGTGACCAGCGGCGGGATGGTGGTCAGCGGGATCCGGCGGGCGGTGGCCGCCGCCACGTCCACGCCGGCCGGGATGATGGCCATGGAGGCGATCAGCTTGAGCCGCGGGCCGGCGGCGATCACCTCCGCGTCGATCCGGTCGTGGAGGAGGCAGACCAGGTACTCGGTCCGCGGGAGGGCGGCCAGCAGCTCGGGCTTCGTGATGATGTGGAGGGGATCCGGGTTCAGCTCGACCGCCCCCACCGCCCGGAGCCGGGCGAGGGCGCCGTCGGCGATCGGCTGGGTGACGAAGATCGCCGGCGGCATCGCGCGCCCTACCCGAGGCCGAGGAGCCGGCGCGCGTTTCCGCCCAGGATCCGCGCCCGGTCCCCGGGGTCCAGGTCGACCCCCTTCAGGAACCCCACCGGGTCCTCGTAGCCCATGTCGAAGCAGTAGTCGCTGCCGAGCATCACCCGGTCGGCCCCGACCAGCCCGATCAGGTAGCGCAGGGCATCCGGGGCGTGGCTGATCGTGTCGAAGAAGAAGCGGTCCAGGTAGGCCGACGGCGGCCGCGGGAGATGCCGGCACTCGGGGCGGACGCGGTACCCGCGATCCAGCCGGCCGAGCAGGTACGGGAACGCGCCGCCCGCGTGGGGAACGCAGACGCGCAGCGCGGGGAAGCGGTCGAGGACGC
Organism: uncultured Candidatus Rokubacteria bacterium; assembly: GCA_963708025.1. GTDB lineage: Bacteria > Methylomirabilota > Methylomirabilia > Rokubacteriales > DASRDR01 > CAVPSB01. The sequence continues at coordinate 687,143 of CAVPSB010000013.1, forward strand.
CGCCGAAGACGAGCCGGGCCGCCGCCACCGCGTTGTCGAAGGGGTTGCCGAGCAGGTTGTGGAGGTAGTAGGCGCCGACGCGGGGGCCGCCGAGCACGTTCAGCGGGTGGAGGAAGACCGGGACGCCGTGGGCCGCGATCCGGGCGAAGACGGGGGTGAGCGAGGGGTCGTCGAGGTCGACGCCGCGCACGTTGGTGCCCAGGTAGACGCCCGGGAGGCCCAGCTTCGTCACGGCCCGGTCAACCTCGGCGGCCGCCGCCTCCGGCGCCTGCAGGGGGAGGGTCGCCAGCCCGACGAACCGGCCGGGATGGGCGCGGGCCGCGGCCGCCATCGCGTCGTTGACCGCGCGCGCGAGCCGGACCCCGAGGTCGGCGTCGGCCCAGTAGACCATCGGCGCCGTCAGGGACAGCGCGTGGACCGTCACGCCCTGCGCGTCCATGGCCCGGAGCCGGGCGTCCAGATCGTAGTAGCCGCGGGCGATCGGTCCGATCGGCACCGGGCCGATCATGATGGTGGGCCCCTCCGGGCCTCGGCGAAGACTCAGGCCGTGGGCGGGGCCATCCGACTCGATCAGCCGCAGGAACTCCTCGGGAAAGAAGTGGGCGTGGATGTCGACGACGGGCTCGGCTGCCATCGGGGCCCTCTAGAGTCCTTGGGACGTCAAGGTCATGACAGATGAGTCAAGTTCTTGGGGGCGGGGTCGAGGAGCGAGCAGCGCCCACAGGCCGAAGGCCGTCCGAACGACGACCAGAGGTCGGGACGGACGCCCCCAGGCCGAAGGCCGTCCGATCGACGCAGGCCGAGCGCGTCCCGGCCGAGATGGATATTGCGACGCTCATCGGCCCCGCCCGCTAGCGCCGGCCGGCGGGGGAGCGGTACCAGTCCAGGATGTCCTCCCCCTTGCAGAAGAGCACGCCCGCGCGCTTCTTCATGTACGCGTAGATCTTCTCGAAGTACTTGATCCGGTGGGGGACCCCGCTGATGTAAGGGTGCACCGCGATGGCCATCACCCGCGCGGTGCGCCGGCCCTCCTCGTAGAGCCGGTCGAACTGGTCCCGGGCCCGGTCGAACAGCTCGTGTGCCTCCCGGTGCTGAATCAGCATCATCGGGATGTCGTTGACCTCCAGCGTGTAGGGCACCATCACCAGCGGTCGGGTCGTGGTCTTGATCTCGTACGGCTGGTCGTCGTTGACCCAGTCGCAGAGGTACTCGATCCCCTCCTCGGCCAGGAGGTCCGGCGTCTCCCAGGTCTCGGTGAGGCCGGGACCGAGCCAGCCGCGCGGCGGCCGGCCCGTGAACTTCCGGAGGGTCTCGACGGACTTCCGGATCACCTCCCGCTGGTCGGGCACCGAGTGGAGCGACTTCTGCACGAAGCTGTGCCCCATGAACTCCCAGCCGGCGTCCCGCGCCGCCTCGGCCACGCGCGGGTAGGAGAGGCAGACCGAGGCGTTGATCGCGAGGGTGGCCTTGATCCGGTAGCGGTCGAGCGCGGCCTTGAGCCGCCAGAAGCCGACCCGCATCCCGTAGTCGTGCCAGGCCCAGTTCGGGACGTCGGGCACCCCCGCGCCGCCGGCCGGCGGGGGCAACACCGTGCGCGGCATGGGGCCCTGGATGTCCCACTCCTCCACGTTCACGATGGTCCAGACCGCCACCCGCGCGCCCCGGGGGAGCCTGAGCGGCGGCCGGTCCACGATGGCCGAATAGTCGAAGCGGTCGCGCGGCAGCTTCACGTTCCCTCCTCCGAGCGATTCGAGGGACGCCTTCTCCGTCGAGACCGCACCATAGGGGATGGAGCGGGCTTCGTCAAGGCACGGCCCCCGGAATGGCGGGGAGTCCGGCGTGATGTCGGACCTCCCCTGGCAACCGGTCGCCGGCTGGGCTATCCTGACTCCCCGATGCCAGGGGCCCTCGCCGTCCCGAACGTCGTGACCGCCTCGAGCCGCACGGGCTGCTCCGCCGGCAGGTTCGCCCCCTGTCGTCCGCCGCCGGCGTACCCGTGGGCCATCGTCTCCCTCGGATGTCTGTGGCTCTGTCTTGCCCTCGCCACGCTCGGACAGGCCCAGCCACCGGAGGACGAAGCGCTCGTCGCCCGCGCCCGCGCCGCCGTGGTCACGCTGAGCGTCAAGACCTCGCACGGGCAAGGCCAGGGAACGGGCATCGTCGTCGGCGCCGACGGCGCGGTGCTGACGGCCTGGCACCTGGCCGACGGCGTCCGGCGAGCCGAAGCCCGGCTGCCCGAGGACGCCACGGGCTTCCCCTACCTCGACGCGACCGCCCTCCTGGCCACCGAGCCCGACAAGGACCTCGCCCTTCTCCAGTTCGGCGGCCGCGGCCTCCCGGTCGCGCCGCTCGGCGATTCGGACACCGCGCGGGTCGGAGATCCGGTCTGGATCCTCGGGAGCCCGCGGAACGTCGAGCAGACGCTGACCCGCGGGACCATCACGGCGGTGCAGCCCTGGCCTCACACGAGCTCGATCCTGCTGCTGACCGTCCCCCGCCCGTACCGGCTCGCCGGGAACAGCGGCGGCCCCGTGCTCGACCGCCGAGGCGAGGTCATCGGCGTCGTGGTCTCGGTCATCGACCGGGTGCTGGCCGTCCCCGTCAACGCGGCGAAGCCGATGCTGGCGGCGAGCCACGCGCTCCTGGATCTCGACCGGACACCGCCGCGGAGCTCGAGGGAGCAGAGAGCCGAGCGCGAGCTGTCCAGCGCTCGCGAGGCGGTTCGCCTCAACCCGGACCTCGCCGAAGCTCGCAACTGGCTCGCGTTCTCCTACGGCCTCCTCCACCGCTACGTTGACGCGGTGGCCGAGCTCGAGGCGGCGATCCGTCTCAACCCCGACAGCGTCGCCGCCCACAGAATGCTGGCCGAGACGTATCTCGACCTGGGCCAGCGTTCACGCGCCGAGGAGTACTACGAGGCGCTGAAGGGTCTCGATCCCGAGCAGGCGCAGAGGCTCTCCAAATCCTTCCGTCGCTGACCGGGCCGCGGGGTCAGCGGCTACCGGGCTCGGACAGGACGCCCCGGACTCCGCCGGCGAGGCCGCGGAGCCTCGGGTCGAGCGCGTCGCGGAGGCCGTCCCCGAAGAGGTTCAGCCCCACGATGGTGGCCATGATCGCCGCCCCGGGAGCGAGCGTGAGCCACGGCGCCTCCTGGATGTAGAGGCGCCCCTCGGCCAGGATGTTCCCCCACGAGGGCGTGGCGGGCGGCGCCCCCACCCCGAGAAACGACAGCGCCGCCTCCCCGAGCACGGCCAGCGCGAAGATGAAGGTCGCCTGCACGATCACGGGCGAGAGGCAGTTCGGCAGGACGTGGCGGCGCAGGATCGCCGGGTCGCCGGCCCCGAGACTCCGCGCCGCCTCGACGTACGGCAGCTCCCGCACCACCAGGACGGAGCCGCGGACGATGCGCGCGATCCGCGGCGTGTACACGACGGCGAGGGCGAGGACCACGTTGCGCAGGCTGGGACCGAGCGAGGCCATCAGCGCGATGGCCAGGATGATGGCGGGGAAGGCCATCAGCCCGTCCATGACCCGCATGAGGCCGTTGTCGAGCGCCCGGTAGTACCCGGCGGCGAGGCCGACGGCGAGCCCGGCCGCGACGGACAGGACGACGACGGTCCCTCCCACCATCACCGAGATACGCGCGCCGTAGAGGACCCGGCTCAGCACGTCCCGCCCCACGTCGTCCGTCCCGAGCCAGTGCCGCGCGCCCGGCCGCGCCAGCCGGCCCTTCACGTCGAGCGCCAGCGGATCCCGCGGCGCCAGCGCAGGCGCCAGGGCCGCCACCAGGGCCACCAGGCCGATCAGCGTCGCGCCGACCACGGTGACGCGGCGGCCGGTGAGCCCCCGGAGCCACGCCGGCCGCGACGGCGCCCGGGGGAGCGGCTCGACCCGGGCGGGCCCGGCCACGGCGATCGCGCCGGGGTCGCCGGCAGCCCGGTCGCTCATTGGTAGCGGATCCGGGGATCCAGCAGGAGGTACGCGAGGTTGACCAGCAGGTTGACGACGACGTAGACCGCGCCCACGATCAGGATGACCCCCTGGATCACCGGGTAGTCCCGCCGCAGGACGGCGGAGATGATGAGCCGCCCGACGCCGGGGATGTTGAACACCTGCTCGACGACCACCGCGCCGCCCAGCAGCACGGCGAACGAGATCCCGATGACGGTGAGGGTCGGCACGAACGCGTTCTTGAGCGCGTGCTTGTAGACGACGGTCCCCTCCCCGAGCCCCTTGGCCCGGCCGGTCGTGATGAACTGCTCGCGCAGCACGTCGAGCATCGCCGACCGGGTGATCCGGGCGATCAGCGCCGACTGGACCAGGCCGAGCGCGACCGCGGGCATCACCAGGGACCGGAGCGTCCGCCAGGGCCCGGCGTCGAGCGGCACGTAGCCGGCGACCGGGAACCAGCCGAGCCACACCGCGAAGACCAGGATCATCAGGAGGCCCAGGAGGAAGTTCGGCACCGAGGCCCCGAGCACGGCGAAGACCATCAGCGCCTGATCGGCCAGCCGCCCGTGACGGCGCGCCGACACGATGCCGGCGGGAACGCCGAGCAGCACCGCCACCAGGGTCGCCCCGGTCGTCAGCAGCAGGGTCGGCTCGGCCCGGTCGAGGATCGCCTCCACGACCGGGCGGCGCAGGAAGATCGAGCTCCCGAGGTCGCCCTGGAGGAGCCGCCAGTACCAGCGCCCGAGCTGGACGAGGAGCGGCTGGTCCAGCCCGAGCCGCGCGCGGAGCCGCTCCACGTCGGCCGGCGAGGCGTACGGGACCGGCCATCACGCTGGCCGGGTCGCCGGGGGCGAGGTGCATCAGGACGAACGCCACCGTCGCCACCACGAGCATGACGGGCACCAGGGCCAGGAGGCGCCGGGCGATGTAGGTCTTCATGGGTCGCCGTCTCCCGCGCGGAGCGGACTCCGTGCCCTCCGTACCACCGGCCGCAGACGCGCGTCAAGCCCCCGCGCTCGGTGCCCCCGGACCGCCGGGCCGGGCCCCGCCGGGCCCCGCCGGGCCGTTGACACCCTCCCGGGGGCCGACATAGACTCCGGCCAGCCCCGCGAGCGCCGGTATGTCGAACGTGCCCCACCGCCAAGAGGAGGAGCCGCGATGAGACGAGCCAGCGGATTCCGTCTGTCCTGCGCCGCCCTGGTCCTGACCGGCCTGATCGGCGGCCTCGTCCCGCCGGCGACCGCCCAGCCCGCGCCGCGGAAGGGCGGCGTGCTGAAGATCGCGCTGATCGGCGAGCCGCCCACCCTGGACATGCACATGACCACGGCGGTGATCACCCGCGAGATCATGCTCAACGTGGTCGAGACCCTCTTCACGCTGGACGCGAAGTACCAGCCGGTGCCGCTCCTCGCCGAGGGCCACGAGGCCCTGGACGGCGCCAAGCGTCACGTGATCCGGCTCCGCAAGGGAGTCCGGTTCCACAACGGCAAGGAGCTGACCTCGGCCGACGTGGTCGCCTCGCTCGGACGCTGGGGCAAGGTGACCGGCCCCGGCAAGGCGGTCTTCCGGACGGTGGAGGCGATCGAGGCAAGCGGGCCCTCGACGGTCGAGATCCGGCTTCGGGAGCCGTCGGCGACGCTCCTGGTCGCCCTGGCCCAGCTCGCCACCGCGGCGGCGATCTATCCCAAGGAGGTCGTCGACGCCGCCGGGGACGACGCCGTCAAGGAGTACATCGGCACCGGGCCGTTCCGGTTCGTCGAGCACCGCCCGGACCGCCACGTCAAGCTGGCGCGGTTCGACGGCTACGCCAGTCGCTCGGAGCCGGCGAATGGCCTGGGCGGCCAGCGGGTCGCCCACGTGGACGAGCTGCACTTCCTCCCGGTGCCCGACTACGGCACCCGCCAGGCCGGCGTCCAGACGGGGGAGTACCACTACGCCCAGCAGATGAAGGCCGACCAGTACGAGCGGCTCCGGGCGATGCCGGGCGTCGAGCCGCTGGCGATCCGGCCCTACGGCTGGGTCGACGTGGGTCCTCAACATGAAGCAGGGCCTGATGACCGACAAGCGCCTGCGCCAGGCGATCCAGGCCGCCGTCGACGTCGAGCCCCCGATGCTGGCCGCGATGGGCAACAAGGACTTCTACCGCCTCGACCCCGGCCTCTTCTTCCAGGAGCAGGCCTGGCACTCCAGGGCGGGGGCCGAGCTCTACAACCAGCGGGACAAGGAGCGGGCGCGCCGTCTCCTCAAGGAGGCGGGCTACCAGGGCCAGCCGGTCCGCTGGATCGTGACGACCGAGTACGAGCACCACTACAAGCCCGCCCTGGTCGGGAAGGCCCAGCTCGAGGAAGTGGGCTTCAAGATCGACCTCCAGGTCTCGGACTGGGCCACGGTGGTCCAGCGGCGGAACAAGCCGGAGCTGTGGGACATCTTCAGCACGGCGTTCGTCATCGAGCCCGAGCCGACCACGTCGCCGATCGTCCTGTGCTCGTGGCCCGGGTGGTGGTGCCACCCCGAGAAGGAGCAGCTCCTCCAGGCCATGGGCCGCGAGCTGGACGTCAAGAAGCGGTACGCGCTCTGGGAGCGCGTCCAGGCCATCTTCTACGAGGACGCCGCCCGCATCCGCCTCGGCGACTACTTCCGCGTGGACGCGCGGCGAAAGGAGCTGCAGGGCTTCCGCCCCAGCCCCTACATGCACTTCTGGAACGTCTGGCTCGACCGGTAACGTCCGGCTGGCCGACCGCCGCGCGTCGTAGCCGGTCCGGTCGGTGTCTCCCGCTCGACAGGGGAGGTCACATGCTGGCGATGTGGGTGTGACACGCCCATCATGAAACAAGGGCTGCTCGCCTCTTGCGTGAGCGTTGCCGTGATGGCGCTGCTGGGGTCGTGCCTCGCTCAGGCGAAGGTGCTGAAGATCGGCACCTTCTGCGATCGGCTGGGGGTGACCCAGACCATCGGGGTCAAGTACTGTGGCGGCTTCCACGACTACATGGAGCTGGTCAACTCTCGGGGCGGCATCGAGGGCTACAAGATCGAGCACGAGGAGAGCGAGCACGGCTACGCGGTGCCGAGGGCCGTCGAGGGCTACAACAAGTTCAAGTCTCAGGGCTATCTGGCCCTGGTGTCCTACGGCACGCCGATCACCGACGCGCTGAAGACCTTTGCCAACCGCGACAAGATCAGCCTCCTGACCCCCGGCTTCGGCCTCTCCGACGTCGAGGACGCGACGAGGTTCCCGTACGTGTTCGTCGGCGTCGCCGCCTACAAGGCCCAGGTCGCCGCCGTCTACCGGTACATCCAGGAGGTGTGGAAGGAAAGCCGGAGGGCGAAGATCGTCTACCTCTTCCTGGACAACCCGGCCGGCCGCGACCCACTCGACTACGTCCGCGACCTGCCGAAGAAGCTCGGCATGCAGCTCGTCGGCGAAGTGGCCTGCCCGCTCCCCTGCGCCGAGATCAGCTCGCAGATGCTGCAGATCCAGCGCCTGAACCCGGACTTCGTCATCTCGCACCTGGCCGGCAAGGCCCCGGCGCTGAGCGTCGCCGAGAAGGCGAAGCTCGGGCTGAAGGCCACGCTGATCAGCCTCGTGTGGGGCTTCAGCGAGGACGAGGTCAACGTCAACGGGCCGGCGGCCGAGGGCTACATGGGCGTGAACTTCGTCGTGATGCCGGACGACCTGGCGAAGCGCCCGGTCCACAGGGAGATCGTCGACATGTACAGGAAACAGGGCCAGGACCCGCCCCGGGAGATGAGCTCGATCTACTACGTGCGCGGCATCATGAACGGCGCCCTCCTCGCCGAAGCCGCCAGGCACGCGCTGAAGGCGACCGGCGGCAAGCCGCCGACCGGTGAGGACTTCAAGAAGGGCATGGAGTCGATCAAGGACTTCACCGGCGAGGGGACGATGGCGCCGACGACGATCACCGCGACGAACCACGCCGGCTCCCGGAAGGTGCGCCTGTACCGCGTCCAGGGCGGCCAGTTCGCCCTGGTCAAGGACTGGTTCGAAGGCCCGCGCCCGTAGGTCGTCGGCGCTCGCCGCGGATCCTGACCGAGGGACCGTCCCCCCGGTCGGCGGACGTTGACGCACCAGGCTGCCGGGAGAGCCGAGATGCAGTGTCCCGGATGCGACGTCGAGAACCGAGAGGGCCGGAGGTTCTGCTCGGCGTGCGGGCAGGCGCTCCCGGTGCCCTGTCCCCGCTGTGCCTTCGCCAACGATCCCCGGGATCGCTTCTGCGGCGGCTGCGGCCACGGTCTCGAGCCCTCGCCCGGCGCAGCCGATCGGGACAGCCCGGCCCCCCTGTCCTACACGCCCAAGCACCTCGCCGAGAAGATCCTGACCTCGCGGAGCGTCCTCGAGGGCGAGCGCAAGCAGGTGACCGTGCTGTTCGTAGACGTCTCCGGCTTCACTCGGCTGTCCGAGCAGCTCGATCCCGAAGACGTGCATCGCATCATGACCCGCGCCTTCGAGCTGATGCTGGCCGAGGTGCATCGCCACGAAGGAACGGTCAACCAGTTCCTCGGTGACGGCATCATGGCCCTCTTCGGCGCGCCGATCGCCCACGAGGACCACGCCCAACGGGCCGTTCACGCGGCACTCGGCATCCGGCGCGCCCTGGAAGGCTACCAGGACGAGCTCCACCGCACGCGCGGGGTCGGGTTCCAGGTCCGTCAAGGGCTCAACACCGGCCTGGTCGTCGTCGGGACCATCGGCTCGAATCTCCGGATGGACTACACCGCGGTCGGCGACACCACGAACGTGGCCGCGCGCCTCCAGCAGGCGGCCGACCCTGGCCGGGTGGTGATCTCGGACGCGGTCTACCGCCTGGTCTCGGGCTACTTCGACACGCGATCGCTCGGCGAGCTGCCCCTCAAGGGCAAGGCCGAGCCCGTCCGGGCCTGGGAGGTCATCTCCGCGCGCGCGGCGCGCAGTCGCCTCGACGTCGAGAGCGAGCGCGGGCTGACGCGCTTCGTCGGGCGCGAGCGCGAGACGCGACTCCTGGCCGAGTGCTTCCAGAGGGCCCGGGCCGGCCAGGGCCAGGTCGTGTTCCTGGTCGGGGAGCCGGGGATCGGCAAGTCTCGCCTGCTCATCGAGTTTCGTCGCGGCGCTCGGGACGGAGGCCACCTGGGTGGAAGGGCGCTCGATGTCGCTCGGGCGATCGATCGCGTTCCATCCGCTGATCGACCTCCTGCGGCGCACGTTCCGGATCGAAGAGACCGATTCCGCCGATGCGATCGGGGCAAAGATCGAGCGCAGTGTGCTGCGCCTCGGTGACGATCTCCGTCCGACCGTGCCCTACCTCCGGTATCTGCTGGCGGTGGACCCGGGTGACCCGGCCGTCGCGGGCATGGACGCCAACCTCCGTCGGGCCGAGGTGTTCGGCGCCGTCCGGCGTCTCATGCACCGGGCGGCCGAGGTGCGCCCGCAGGTCGTGGTCTTCGAGGACGTCCACTGGATGGACCAGGCGACGGAGGGGTACGTCGCGCGGATGGCCGACAGCATCGCGGCCAGCCGCGTCCTGATGATCCTCACCTACCGGCCGGGCTATACCCCGCCCTTCGGCGATCGGACATATCACACGCGAGTGGCGCTGACCAGCCTGTTCGACGGAGTCCAGCGTCGAGATGACGCGGGCGATGCTCGCCGCGGAGTCCGTGCCCCACGACGTGCAGGCGCTGATCGCACGGAAGGCGGAGGGGAATCCGTTCTTCGTCGAGGAGGTGGTCAAGTCGCTCGTGGAGCTCGGGGTCATCCGGCGGGCCGGTGACCAGTACGTGCTGACCAGGCCTCCGGACCAGATCCTGGTGCCGGACACCATCCAGGACGTGATCATGGCCCGGATCGACCGGTTGGCCGAAGAGCCCAAGCGGACGCTTCAGCTGGCGTCGGTCATCGGCCGGGAATTCACCGGTCGGCTGCTCGAGCGAATCGCCGACGTCCGGAGCCGGACGGAGGGATGGCTCCAGGAGCTGAAGGCGATCGAGCTGATCTACGAGAAGACGCTCTTTCCCGAGCTCGCGTACATGTTCAAGCACGCGCTCACCCACGAGGTGGCCTACGGCTCCTTGCTCGTGCACCGCCGGAAGGAGCTGCACCGCCTGGTCGGGCTCGCCATCGAGGAGCTGTACGCCGATCGGCTCGCCGAGCACTACGAGGTCCTGGCGCACCACTTCACACGGGCCGAAGAGTGGTCGAAGGCACTCGATTATCTCGTCCGGGCCGCCGAGAAGGCGAGCCGCGCGTCCGCATTTCGCGAGGCGCTCGCCTTCTACGGCCAGGCCCTCGAGGCGGCGCATCACCTCGGGGAGGAGGTGCCCGCCCCGCGTCTCGTCGCCATCCACCGGGCGAAGTCGCAGCTCCACTGGGCCGTGGCGGACTGGGAGGAATCGCGCCGCGAGGCCGAGCGCGTCCTCGATCTCGCTCGCCGGCTGGGCGACCGGGCGATGGAGGGATGGGCGCTGGCCCAGATGGGGTGGGCGACCTTCTGGGCGGCCGAGGATTTCGCCGACGCCGTCGCCTACGCCAACCAGGCCATCGCGACCGGCGAGCAAGGACACGCCGCGTCCGCCGTCGGCTTCGGTCTGGAGGTGCTCGGGTCCATCTCGGCGGTGACGGGTCGGCTCGAGCAGGCGGAGCGACAATTTGCCCGATCGCTGGCGATCGCCCGCCCGACCGGGGAGGTGGCCCGGCAGTCGGTCGTGCGGTATTTCCAGGCCAACATGCGGAACTGGCAGGGCGCCTACCGCGAGTCCCACGATCTCGCGACCGACGGCGCCCGCATCGCCCGGGAACACGGCCTCGTCATCCCCCTGATCCGGAACCAGTGGACGCAGGCGGTCGCCCTGGCGGGCGTCGGCGACTACGACCGGGCCTGCGCGCTGCTCGAGGAGGGGCTCGCGCTGTCCGAGAAGATCGGTGACGAAGCGTACATTCCCCGCTACCTCAACACGCTCGGCTGGCTCCGCCTCGAGTGCCACGACCTCGACCGGTCTCTGGAGGTGAGTCGCCTGGGCGTCGAGCGCGCGCGCCGCCGGCGCCACGCGACGGGGGTCGAGCAGACGGTGTTCACCGAGATCAACCGGGCCGACGCGTTCCTGGCCCGGGGGGACGTTGACTCCGCCCGGGAGCTGCTGGCCGAAGCGCACGACCTGGTCAAGGACGACGCCGTCTACGACTGGATGCGCTGGCGGTCCGCGATCCACTGCTTCGTGAGCGAAGGCGAGCTCTGGCTGGCTTGTGGCGACCCGGCCCGGGCCGAGACGTTCGCCGACCGCTCGCTCGAGAGCGCGACGCAGACCGGCTCGCGCAAGTACATGGTGCGGGCGTGGCGGCTCAAGGGCGACGCGGCGCGCCTCCGCCGGGACTGGGACTCGGCGGAGCGCGCGCTTCGAGAGGCCCTCGCGCTGGCCGAGCCGCTCGGCAACCCCCGGGAGCTCTGGCAGACCCACGCCGCGGTCGGGCGCCTGCGCGAGGCGCGGAAGGACCTCGACGCCGCCCGGCGCGCGTATCAGTCGGCCCGGGGCGTGGTCGACGGCGTCGTCGCCCGACTTCAGCACGCGGAGCTGCGCGCGGGCCTCCAGCAAGACCCCCTCATCCGGGAGATCTACGAGCGTTCCCGCTGACCGCGTCCGGGCTCCAGGGTAGGCCGGCGAAGCCGCCCGGCGGGTGATCTTTCGGATACCGGCCCGTTACACTACCATGCGGCTGGCTGGGGAAGAGCTCATCCACGTAGCTCCACAGTAAGTCTCCCTGACGATGAGGAGGTCAGCATGCTGGCGGTGTGGGTGAAGGTGCGCGTGAAGGCGGCGGAGCGGCAGCGCTTCCTGGACGCGATCGAGGCCGACGCGCTGGGCTCCGAGCGCGACGAGCCGGGGTGCTACCGGTTCAACGTGCTCCAGGACGAGCAGGACGCGAACGTCTACTACTTCTACGAGGTGTACGAGGACCAGGCCGCCCTCGAGAAGCACCGCGCGATGCCGCACTACGAGGTCTGGCGCGCCGCCGCCGATACGCTGGACGGGCCGACGGAAGCAATCCGGTGCCGGACGGTCTTCCCGGCGGCGCGGGCCTACTGGGCCGGGCGGTAGCGCGGCCGTTCACGGCTCTCGCAGCTGCACCACCAGCCCCTGCAGGCTCCAGCCGATCGGCCCGCGCCGGTCGAAGAGCCGGCTCGCCGTGAGGCCGACGCCGGTGGGCTCGGGGGCGGTGACCGACTCCAGGCACACCCACTCGTCCTGCGGCAGGCGGTGGAGGTACACGGTCAGGTCCGCGTTCACGAAGGTGAAGCGCCGGGGGTCGAGCACCACCGCCACGCCGTTCCCCGAGTCGGCGGCGATCATCACGCGCTGGAGCGGGCTCGGCGCCTCGCCGGCGACCAGCGCGACCCGCGTCCGGATCCAGACCGACGTCGGGTTCACCCCGTAGCCCCCGCGCACGCCGCGCGCGTTGACGGCGGTCCCGTAGCCGACGCCGGCGTGGAACACCGGGAGGCGGTACGGCACGCCCTCCTCGGGGGGCCGCGGCGGCTCGTGGGGGTCGAGCGCGACCGGCGGGAGCTCGAGCGACTCGGTGCGGATGGCGAGGCCCGTGGCCCGGGCCAGCAGGCGGCCCTCGGCGGCCAGCGTCGCGTCGATCCGGCGCACCTTGCGGCCGGCCTTCAGGGTGCTGGTCCCGACCTCCAGGGTGGCGATCGGCACCGGCGCCATCAGCTCGACGGTGAGCCGTGCGACCTGGAAGGCGGGATCGTCCGCGACCGCCCGCTCGACGGCACGGGCCAGGAGGGCCGACGGCGGGCCGCCGTGCTGGTGGGCCGCGCTCCAGGGCCCGCGGGTGAGCTCCGTCGCGGCAAAGCGGTCGGCATCGGGCACGTAGAACGCGTCGGGGTCCCCGGCCATCCCCGCCTCAGCCGCCGAGCGCTTCCCGCCGCCGGCGGGCGGCCGGCACCGCCACCACGAGCAGGATGAGGACGGTGGCGACGATGAACCCCAGGCTGATCGGCCGGGTGACGAACACCGAGGGGTCGCCCCGCGACACCAGCATCGCCCGCCGCAGGTTCTCCTCCATCATCGGCCCCAGCACGAACCCGAGCAGCAGCGGCGCCGGCGGGCAGCCGAGCTTCAGCCACACGAAGCCGACGACGCCGAAGAACGCCGCCAGGTACACCTCGAACGCGCTGTTGTTCAGGCTGTAGACCCCGATGACCGAGAACACCATGATGGCCGGGAACAGCAGCCGGTACGGCACCCGGAGCAGGCTGACCCAGAGGCCGATCAGCGGCAGGTTCAGCACCACCAGCATGAGGTTGCCGATCCACATGCTGGCGATGAGCCCCCAGAAGAGATCCGGCTTCTGGGTCATGACCTGGGGGCCCGGCGCGATGCCGTGGATGGTCAGCGCGCCGAGCATCAGCGCCATCACCCCGCTGGCCGGCAGCCCCAGCGTGAGCATCGGGATGAACTTGCACTGGGCGTCCGCGTTGTTGGCGGACTCCGGTCCCGCCACCCCCTCGATCGCGCCCCGGCCGAACCGCGAGGGGTCGCGGGCGATCCTCTTCTCGACGACGTAGGACGCGAACGAGGCGATGGCCGGCCCGGTGCCGGGGAGCACGCCGAAGAACGCCCCGATGCCGGTGCCCCGCAGGATGGGGCCGATCGACCGCCGCAGGTCCTCCCGGGTGGGGAAGAGGCTGGTCACCCGCGAGGTGAAGACCTGGCGCTCGCCCGGCTCGCCGAGGTTGGCCACGATCTCGCCGACCGCGAACACGCCCACCGCGACCACCACGAAGCCGATGCCGTCGGTCAACTCGGTGACGCCGAAGGTGAAGCGCTTGAGCCCGGTGTTGACGTCGGTCCCCACGATCCCGAGCAGCAGCCCGAGGGCCACCATCGCCAGCGACTTGACCATGTCGCCCTGGGCGAGCACCGCCGCCGCCACCAGGCCCATCAGCATCAGCGAGAAGTAGTCGGCGGCGGCGAACTTCAGCGCCAGCTCGGCCAGCGGCGGGCCGAAGAGCGCGATCAGCAGCGTGCACACGCTGCCCGCGAAGAACGAGCCGATGGCCGCGATCGCCAGCGCCGGCCCCGCCCGGCCCTGGCGCGCCATCTGGTAGCCGTCGAGGCAGGTGACCACCGCCGAGGTCTCGCCGGGGAGGTTGACCAGGATGGCGGTGGTCGAGCCGCCGTACTGGGCGCCGTAGTAGATGCCGGCCAGCATGATCAGCGCCGCGACCGGCGAGACGTTGAAGGTGAGCGGCAGCAGCATCGCGATGGTCGCCAGCGGCCCGATGCCGGGCAGCACGCCGATCAGGGTGCCCACCAGCACGCCGATGAAGCAGTAGAGCAGGTTCTGGAGCGAGAAGGCGACCGCGAAGCCGAAGACCAGGTGGCCGAACAGCTCCATGCCGGCCGCGTCAGAAGCCCCGGATCAGGGGGTAGGGCAGGCCGAGGGCCCAGACGAACACGGCCGCCGAGAGGGCGGTCAGCGCCACGGTCAGGAGGAGGACCTCGCCGAGCCGGAACTCCCGGCCGGCGGCCGCCGACCCGAGGACGAGCGCCGCCAGCGCCGGGACGAAGCCGGCCCGCTCCACGAGGAGCCCGAACAGGACCATGGCGAGCGGCAGGAGGACGAGGGCCCGCGGCGACCAGCCCCCCGCGATCGCCTGGCCGCCGCCCCGCAGCCCGCGGATCGCGATGTGGAGGCCGAAGAGGACCAGGATCCCGCCGAGGACGCGCGGGAGGAAGCCGGGGCCCATGCGCAGCACGGTGCCGAACGGGTACTCCCGGGCGAGGACGAGCGCGGCGGCCCCGGTCCCGAGCAGCAGCAGGCCGGCCCAGAGATCCTGGCGGCTCCGCGCCTCCACGTCGCCCGTCCGCCGCCCTACTCCGCCTTGATGCCGGCCTCCTTCACGACCCGCGTCCACTTGGTCGTCTCGGCCGCGATGAAGGCGCCGAACTCGGCCGGGCTCATGTGGACGACCTCCGCGCCCTCGTCGAGGAACCGCTTCTGGGTCTCCGCGGAGGCCAGGATCCCCGAGAGCTCCTTGTGCAGGCGCTCGACGATCGCCGGGGGCGTGCCGGCCGGGGCGGCGATGCCCCACCAGTTGTTCGCCTCGTACCCGGGCACGCCGGACTCCGCGATCGTCGGCACCTCGGGCAGGACGGGGCTCCGCTTCGATCCGCCGACGCCCAGCACCCGGAGCTTGCCGGAGCGGATGTGGGGCAGCGCCTGGATGAGCGAGCCGATCAGGACCTGGGTGTGGCCCCCGACCACGTCGATCATGGCGGGGCCCCCGCCCTTGAACTGCACGCCGACGATGTCCACCCCGGCCATGATGCGGAAGAGCTCGCTCCCGAGATGCTGGAAGCTGCCGACGCCGGCCGCCGCGTAGTTGAGCTGGCCGGGCTTCTCCTTGGCGAGCGCGATCAGCTCCTTGGCCGACTTGATCGGAAGCCCCGGGTACACGCAGAGCGCGTTCGGCCCGGTCGCCAGGATCGCCACCGGGACGATGGCCTTGGCCGGGTCGTACGGCAGCTTGTAGAGGGACGGGTTGATGGCATAGGCGGACGAGATGAGCAGCAGCGTGTAGCCGTCGGGCGGCGACTTCGCGGCGACCTCGGTGCCGAGGACGCCACCGGCGCCGCCCCGGTTGTCCACGATCACCTGCTTGCCCAGCCGCTCGGCGAGCTGCGCCCCGATCGTGCGCCCGACGATGTCGTTGCTCCCGCCCGGGGGGAACGGGATGACGAGCCGCACCGGCTTGCTCGGGTACACGTCGGCCGCTGCCGCGGTCGTGGCGAGCACCAGCCCGAGGGCGAAGGCCGCGAGGAGCGATCGCAGGGTCGACATGGGCACCTCCCTCGTGTGGAGTCCAGCTTCGAGTGCCCGCATCCTAGCACGCCGCGCCGCTCTATAATGAGCGGCCATGGGCGGAGTCCTCACCACCGTCGTCGGCAGCTACCCCCAGCCCGACTGGCTCGTGGACAAGGAGCGGCTCCAGGCCACCGGCGTGCCCCGCGTCCGCCTGCGGGAGGTCTGGCGGGTCGCCGACCCCTGGCTGGCGGAGGCCCAGGACGACGCCGTGCGCCTCGCCGTCCACGACATGGAGTCCGGGCCGGCATCGACGTCGTGACCGACGGCGAGCAGCGGCGCGAGTCCTACTTCAACCAGTTCGCCACCGCGCTGGAGGGGCTCGACCTCGAGCGGCCGGGGACGGCGATCAGCCGGCTCGGCCAGCCCACCCCGGTGCCGCGCGTGGTCGGCCCCATCCGCCGCGCCCGGCCGGTGCTCCTCGCGCGACGCGGCCTTCCTGCGGGCGGCGACCGACCGCCGGATCAAGGTGACCGTGCCCGGGCCCTTCACCCTCGCCCGGCTCGCCCAGGACGAGCACTACCGGGACGAGGCGGGCCTGGCCCTCGCCTACGCGGCGGCGGTGAACGAGGAGCTGCGCGAGCTGGAGCCCCTGGTGGACGTCCTCCAGCTCGACGAGCCGTACCTCCAGGCCCAGCCCGACCGGGCCCGCGCCTACGCGATCCCGGCCATCGACCGCGCCCTGGCCGGGCTCGTCAAGCCCACCTGCGTCCACCTCTGCTTCGGCTACGCGCAGTCCCACGCGCTGGCCGGGACGACCAAGCCCAGCGGCTACTCGTTCCTGCCCGAGCTCGAGCGCTGCGCGGCCGGCCAGGTGTCGATCGAGGCGGCCCAGCCGAGGCTCGACCTGGCGGTGCTCGAGTCGCTGCCGTCGAAGACCATCGTGCTCGGGCTGCTCGACCTGGGCGATCCCACGCCGGAGACGCCGGACCTCGTCGCCCGGCGGCTCGAGGCCGCGCTCCGCCACCTGCCGGCCGAGCGGCTCGTCGCCGCGCCCGACTGCGGGATGAAGTACCTCCCGCGCCCGGTCGCCTTCGCCAAGCTCCGGGCCCTGGCCGAGGGGGCGCGCCGGGTCGCCTGAGCCAGCCGCCCGCCCGGCTCCCCGGGGCGGGTCGGATGCTGCCCCCGGGTCTCACGCGGGCACCCGGCCGGGGTCTCAGGAAGCGAGGGGACCATGCCGGACGACATCCTGACCGAAGAGGGCTTCCTGGTCCTGGCGGACATCTCGGGGTTCACCGCGTTCGTCACCGCCACCGAGCTGGAGCACGGGGCGCAGGTCACCGGCGCCCTGCTGGAGACCGTGATGGACCGGCTGTCACCCCCGCTCGAGATCCAGGAGCTCGAGGGCGATGCCGTGTTCGCCCTCGGGCCCGATCGGACGATCCCCGACGGGAGCGCGCTGCCGACCCTGATGGAGAGCGCGTTCGCGGCCTTCAGGGAGGAGCGGGACCGACTGGCCGACGACGACGGCTGCGGGTGCCGGGCCTGCAGCGACACCGCGCGGCTGAGCCTGAGGTGATCGCCCATCACGGGCGCTTCGCCCGGCAGCTCGTCGGCGGACGGCCCCGGGTCACCGGACCCGACTCCGACACACTACCCCGCAGACTTCACGAACCCGAAGTCCTTCGGCTCCGGCGCCCTCTTCATCCTCCGAAACACTCGTGCCCCTCTCATCCACTCCCAGCGCACAAGATAAATGAACCTAGGTTCCTTCATGCTGAAGGCGATCATGTCACCATCGGGTCGATACAGCGCATCAAAGAGAAGCCAGATACCAATGCCGGGGGTCTCCCCGACCACTTTCCCGTAGGCTACCCAGTCACCAGTCGAATCGACCTCTGGACTTGGTTGGAGAAACTGTCTTGCCACATCGTCCGAGATCCAGATCGCGAGGTACTGTCCCTTCAGTTGCATAGCTTCCTCCTTCCGCGCCCTGCGGTGCAGTTTCCACCGAGTCGAGCGCCCCATCTCCGCGACCAAGACCAGGCGAAGAGTGCGCCAATCGCAGTCGCGACGCCAGCTTCGCCTTGCGGGGCCCTTCACTCTGTGTCATTCTACCAGTTACACTTTCCTCTCGGTGGCTCCCCCCAGAGCACCGTGTTCCAAGGCTGTCGCGTACGTGTGGCGACCTGAGAATCACGCATGTTCGTAAGGGAATCGCCACGGAAGGGACCCTCATTGAGTCGAGCGTTTCCTTGTCGTCCCGCTTCATCGGGGCGGGACTGCCACCGATCCGGATCCGATGCGCTCAGCGGTACCTACCCGCTACGCCCCGACGGTCGAGCGGGCCGAAAAGCCGAGCGTGTCGCAACGATCGATGGGTGGGAAGAGGTCGGGCAGGAGGGGCTGCAGTAGAACTCCCTCGCCGGGACAAACGATATCGGCGCCTGCCCTCCCCCAAGGCCACCCCTTCAACGACCACGTAGTACACCTAGGTAGCGCCCGATGGCCGACAAGTCAATCCGTCTGTAGATAGATTCCTTCTCATAGAGCGACCGCTCGCGAGTCCTCAGTCGCCGGCGGCCCGGCGACGGCCACGGTGACCTGCTAAGATCTCACGCTGGCTCTTTTGCGGAGGCATGGAACCTACCGGTGGACCGAGTTCCCAACGTTGAAAAGGACCTTCGAGCGATGCGACGAGATCGGCAAGAGAGGCTTAGCTGGTGTAAAGGCTCGGCGGGAGGGGATCAGGACAAACCGCTGGCCGGAGGAGGCGACTGGACCTACCTTCGGAACAAACCGCCCACTGGTCTCCGTGCGCGGTCTTGGGCGAAGGACAACCCGCTCGCCGAGTTGACTGTCGTTCTTACCAGCGGGTCGTAACGTCTCCCTATGGAGACGCCCGTCATATTCCACTCAACAAAGGCGCCGCCGCCTCGCGGCTGTTCGCACCTGAGCGAGGCGCATCTCGGTCGACAGGGGAACCCGTTTTCGCTTAGTATGGACCGGCGACTTAGCCCCGATCCGAAACAAGCTCACGTATGGAACCTCGCCCCAGCGGCACGCCGTCAGGTTGGGCAATGCGTCGCTCGGCAGCCATTAGCCGCCACTAATCGTGGCGGATGGGGAATGCGAGCAGTCTGGAGCCTTGCCGCTACTGACGGGCTGATTTCCGGAACGGCGGCAACGGGAATTTCGGATCGGGGTTAGCACTACTGTGTCACAAACGTCCGACGGCCTCAGGTTCGTGACCGCAGGACAGGCACGGCGTGTCCACCAGGAGGGCGCGGCCGTGGAGCCGATACAGCGTCGCGATGGACGTGGGGACATGGCGTTCAGGCCGCACCGGGAGCGCCCCGCGGCGTGAAACCCTTGGGTACGCGAGCGGACCGGAGGAAGGACAGAGGCTCAGGGGGGGATAGCCGCGCGCGTTCGGCCGCCAGGAAGGCATAGGCCGCAATGCCTAACGAGCCATGGTGATGGAAGCCGCGCCAGCCGCGCCCTTCGAAGTGGTCGAGGCCGAACTCGTCCTTGAGTTCTTGATAGTCCCGCTCGATGCGCCAGCGCAGATGCGCCAGGCGGACGAGATCGGCGAGGGACGTCGAGGCCGGCAGGGTCGACAGGTAGTACTTCGTCGGGGCCGGTTCGTTCAGCGGCCACTCGCTCAGGAGCCACTCGACGGGGCGGGGCTCGGCCCGGGCCCGAGCGGGAGCGGGCCGGATTCGGAGGGCCACGAAGTGGGCGCGCATACTGCCCCGGGTCCCCTCGCGCCAGGTCACGGTGGACCAGGCCGAGGACGGCAAGCGGCCCACCAGCGTCGCGAGCCGGATCGAGGGCTGGCGGGCGGGACCGCGCCGATGCCTCGGCGGGCGACCACGCCGTGGGCGCGGCGGAGTGTAGCCCGGGGGCCACACCTGGGTGTCTTCGCGGACGCCAAGGACATACGGGATCTGCAGGGCCGTGAGGGCGGCGCGGAACTCGAGGATGACGCCGTAGGCCGCATCGGCAACCACCGGGGCGAGGGACACGCCCTCGCTGTACAGGGCGCGGATCTGCTCCAACGCGATCTGCCACTTGGGGCGGAACGCCACCGTGGTCGGGACCCCGACGGTCCGGCGTCGCGTCCGGTCCCGCGCCCAGCTCTCCGGCAGGTACAACTGGTAGGCCGCCGGCACGCTCACGGCCTCGTTCGCCAGCGTGACGGTCACCGCCACCTGACAGTTCGCTTGCTTGCCCAAGGCGCCGCAGTACTGATGGGCGACGCCCACCGAGTGCTGGCCCTTCTTGGGAAACGCCGTGTCATCCACGAGCCACGCCGCCACCGGCCCATGACGCTCCATCTCCGCCAGGACCAGCTCGCGGGCGAGCCGGAGCACCGCCGTATCCGCCCACGGGGCGTTGGCCACCAAGTGATGCATCGACTGGTGCCGGGCCCGCACGTGCCGTGGGTCGATCCGTGCGGCCATCGGCTCGATGCTCTTCCGGTCGCCCGGCAGACACAGTCCCGTCAGATAGGCGCGCAGCGGCTCGCGCCGATCCTCGTGCCCGAGGGCACGCGCCAACCGGTCGAGATACTCGCGGAATCGCCGTTCGCGGGCATCGGACGTCTGGGTCACCATGTCCCGATGCTGGCATGGTACCTTCAGAACGCTCTAACTTTTGTGACA